>CAWKHU010000007.1:0-260625 GCA_963849625.1 uncultured Actinomycetota bacterium | reverse complement strand
CGGCATGCGCGGCACCACGTGGGTCCAGATCGTCAAGGCGGTGCTCCTGATGGGCGGCACGATCCTGATCACCGTCCTGGTGCTGGCGAAGTTCAACTTCAACCTGTCGGATCTCCTCGGCACGGCCGCGGAGGAGAGCGGCGTCGGCAAGGCGTTCCTCGAGCCAGGACTGAAGTACGGCGTCTCGACCGAGAGCAAGATCGACTTCATCTCGCTGGGTCTTGCCCTCGTGCTCGGCACCGCGGGCCTGCCGCACATCCTGATCCGGTTCTACACGGTCCCGTCCGCCCGGCAGGCCCGAAAGTCAGTCCTCTGGGCGATCGGCCTCATCGGTTCGTTCTACTTGATGACGCTCGTCCTGGGCTTCGGCGCTGCGGCGCTGGTCAAGGGTGACGCAAAGCAGGACATCGCCGACTCGGGGGGCAACCTGGCCTCGCCGTTGCTTGCAGAAGCCGTCGGTGGCGGTCCGGGCTCGACCGGAGGCGCGGTGCTGCTGGCCCTCATCTCGGCGGTGGCGTTCGCCACGATCCTCGCAGTCGTCGCCGGGCTCACGCTCACCTCGGCATCGTCGGTCGCGCACGATCTCTACGCCAATGTCTGGAACCACGGCGACGTCACCGAGAAGCAGGAGGTCAGAGTTGCTCGCATTGCCGCGTTCGTCATCGGCGGCGTTGCGATCCTGCTGTCGATTCCCGCACAGAAGCTCAACATCGCCTTCCTGGTGGCGTTGGCGTTCGCGGTCGCAGCCTCGGCCAACCTCCCGGCGCTGCTCTACAACCTGTTCTGGAAGCGGTTCAACACCCGCGGAGCGGTGTGGAGCATCTACGGCGGACTGATCTCGTGCGTCGGACTGGTGATCTTCTCGCCAGTCGTGTCCGGCTCGGAGACGGCCATGATCACCGGGGCTGACTTCAGCTGGTTCCCGTTGGCCAACCCGGGCATCATCTCGATCCCGCTCGGCTTCTTCTTCGGCTGGCTGGGAACCGTCACCTCCTCCACAGATCTCGAGTCCGAGGAGCAGGTACGTCGAGCTCGACGTTCGCGCCATGACCGGCGCAGGCGCCGAAAAGTAGAGCTCGCGGTCGCGACCGCGCCCGGGCTCGCACGAATCGTGCCTCGCTCGGGCCGCGGCCTCGGGTGCGGAGCGGACGGCGCGGGCGGCAACGTCATTGCAACCATCTGGCCGACATTCTGTGGCCTGCGACACAATGCAAGTACGGACGTCAACGGAGGAGTACAGCGGTGAGCGACAAAGACATCAGCACAGCGTCTATCCAGAACCTGTCCCACGAGGATCGTCACTTCGACCCGCCCCAGGATCTGGCGGCCAGCGCCAACCTGAAGGCTGACGCGTACGACCGCGCGGCTGACGACCGGCTGGGCTTCTGGGCCGAGCAGGCCGAGCGCATCAGCTGGGGCACCCCGTTCACCGAGGTGCTCGACTGGTCCAACCCGCCGTTTGCCAAGTGGTTCATCGGCGGAACGCTCAACGCTTCCTACAACTGCGTCGACCGTCACGTCGAAGCCGGCAAGGGCGACAAGGTTGCCCTGCACTGGGTCGGCGAGCCCGCCGACGACACCCGCGACATCACGTACGCCGAGCTCAAGGACGAGGTGTCCCGTGCGGCCAACGCGCTTGACCGACCTGGGCCTGGAGAAGGGCGACCGGGTCGCGATCTACCTGCCGATGATCCCCGAGGCTGTCGTCGCGATGCTGGCGTGTGCTCGCCTCGGCGCCCCCCACACGGTGGTCTTCGGCGGCTTCTCCGCCGACGCCCTGTCGTCGCGCATCATCGACTGCGACGCCAAGATCGTCATCACCTCCGACGGCGGCTACCGCCGCGGCGCCCCTGCTGCGCTCAAGCCCGCCGTCGACGAGGCGCTCGAGAAGTGCCCCGACGTCACCCACGTCCTCGTCGTCAAGTCGCACCGAGCCAGGACGTCGAGTGGAACGAGGGCCGCGACGTCTGGTGGCACGACGTCGTCGACTCGGCCTCGGCCGACCACACGCCCGAGATGTTCGACTCGGAGCACCCGCTCTACGTCATGTACACGTCCGGCACGACCGGCAAGCCCAAGGGCATCCTGCACACCACCGGCGGCTACATGGTCGGCTGCGCCTACACCTACTGGTCGGTCTTCGACACCAAGCCCGAGACCGACATCTACTGGTGCACCGCCGACGTCGGCTGGGTCACCGGCCACTCCTACATCGTCTACGGACCGCTCGCCAACGGCGTCACCCAGGTGATGTACGAAGGCACTCCCGACACCCCGCACAAGGGTCGCTGGTGGGAGATCATCCAGGACCTCAAGGTGACGCAGTTCTACACCGCGCCCACCGCGATCCGCACGTTCATGAAGTGGGGCGAGCAGATCCCCGCCGACTACGACCTCAGCTCGCTGCGGCTGCTCGGCTCGGTCGGTGAGTCGATCAACCCCGAGGCCTACATGTGGTACCGCGAGCACATCGGCGGCGACAACGCCCCGATCGTCGACACCTGGTGGCAGACCGAGACCGGCGCCATCATGATCAGCCCGCTGCCCGGCGTCACCTCCGGCAAGCCCGGCTCGGCGATGACCGCCCTGCCCGGCATCAGCGCCGATGTCGTCGACGACGCCGGCAAGCCCGTCGGCAACGGCGAAGGCGGCTACCTCGTCGTCACCGAGCCGTGGCCGTCGATGCTCCGCACGATCTGGGGCGACGACGAGCGGTTCAAGGAGACCTACTGGTCGCGCTTCAAGAACATGTACTTCGCCGGCGACGGCGCCAAGAAGGACGACGACGGCGACATCTGGCTGATGGGCCGCGTCGACGACGTCATGAACGTCTCGGGCCACCGCCTGTCGACGACCGAGATCGAGTCGGCGCTGGTGTCGCACCCCAAGGTCGCCGAAGCCGCCGTCGTCGGCGCCACCGACGACATGACCGGCCAGGCGCCCGTCGCGTTCGTGATCCTGCGCGAGTCCGCCGGAGACGGCGGCGAGGACGTCGTCCAGGAGCTCCGCAACCATGTCGCCAAGGAGATCGGCGCCATCGCCAAGCCCAAGAAGATCCTGATCGTCGCCGAGCTGCCCAAGACCCGTTCGGGCAAGATCATGCGCCGGCTGCTGCGCGACGTCGCCGAGAACCGCGACGTCGGCGACGCCACCACCCTCGCCGACTCGTCGGTCATGGACCTCATCTCGTCCGGCATGAAGACCGCCAAGGACGAGGACTGACGCGCAGCGCAGCTCCAGCGGCGCTTGTAGGGTCTGCGGTCATGAGCTCAGTGCGAATGACGACCCCACGATCGGTCGGCTCGTCGCCGATGCGAGCCGCGACATCTCGTCGCTCGTCCAGTCGGAGATCTCGCTGGCCAAGTCCGAGCTCAAGAGCAGCGCGATCTCCGGCGGACTCGCGGCGGCGCTGTTCGCCGGCGCCGGCTTCATCCTGCTGCTGATCCTCATCCTGCTGTCGATCACGGCCGCGTACTTCCTCACGATGACCGGCATGCACCCGGCATGGGCGTTCCTGATCGTCACGGGCGCCTATTTCCTGCTGGCCGTCGGCATGGTCGCGTTCGGCGTCCTCTCGATCAAGAGGATCAAGGCGCCGACCAAGACGATCGAGTCGGCCAAGGCGATCCCCGCGGCACTCCGCGGGCGGCACAGCTAGCGCTCGTACGTCTGCCGGTCGAGGCACCCGCAGCAGCAGTCCGACCACGATCGCGGCGACGCCGGCAATCGGCGACCCACAGCAGCCACTGCGACAACGAGTCGGCGGCGCGATCGGCCAGCAGCTTCTGCAGCGTCGCGGGCGAAGCCTGACGGCGCTGGTGTCTTGTCGAGGATGTTGGGCACGCCGTAGCTCGTCACGGCCTTCAGCACGCCGGCGACCACGATCGCGCCGACGCCCAGCCAGGCGAGAGCCGTCGACCGGCGCTTCGCGAACAGCAACGACAAGGCTGCGGCAACCGCGACCACGATCCAGCCGACCTGGCTGCGGTCCTTGGTTGCCTCGATCTGGTCGATCGCCTCGCGCTGCTCGGTGTTGTTGACCTGGAGGACGATCTTGCCGGGCTTCGGCAACGCCACCGGCAAGCCGTTCCCGACGCTGTCGACGGCGAAGGTGGCCAGCGGTCCGAGGTCGACCGCGAGCCGGTCCTGGTTGGCGTCGGGGCCGAACATCAGCCGGTGCGAGTTGCGCTGCGACTGCTCCCAGGCCTTGGTGAATCCCGGAGCGTTGGCGGTGTTCGCAGCTGCTGCCGCGAGGACCGTTGCGGCAGTCGGCTGCAGCGCGCTCGGGAGTCCCTGCTCGCGTACGAAGTAGTCGCTCAGGTAGGCCGAGAACGCCTTCTGCAGCTCGGGGTCGGAACCCATCGGCGAGGTGAACGAGACGTAGCCGTCCTCGTCGGCGATGTTGGACGACACCCAGGCCAGCGGCAGCGTCACGATCGCCGCAAGCATCGCGATGGCGACGCAGGCTGCCGCGAGGAGAGCGCCTCATGCGCACTTGCCCGTCGAGACCTCGCGCGTTGCCGAGCGACCCTTGCTGGCATCCGCCGCGACCTGCTTGGCGGTGAGCGCGTAGCCCGTCGACGAGTCGGTGACGGAGGCAGCGAAGATCACGCCGTAGACCTCGCCGCTCTCGGAGACGAGTGGCCCGCCGGAGTTGCCCGAGCGGACCAGACCACGTACGGAGAAGGTCTTTCGCACGAGCTCGCCCCTTGTCGTAGATGTCGGGGCTGCGCAGGTCCATCACACTACGGATGCGGGCAGCCCGTGCGTCGAACGGACCGTTCTCCGGGAAGCCGAGGATCGCCGCCGCATCGCCCGCATCGCCGGTCGAGTCGAAGTCGAGCGGATCGAGCCCGAGCGCGGGTACGTGGAGCACCGCGACGTCGAGCTTGGGGTCGAACACCACGACCTCGGCCCGCAGGCGACGGCCGTGACACGACGACGAACGGATCGCTGACACCGGCGACGACGTGGGCGTTGGTCATGATGCGGTCGGGCGCGTAGGCGAAGCCCGATCCTTCGATGCCGCGATGGCAGCGCGCCTCACCGAGGATCTTGACGACGCTGTCGGCGGCCTCGCGACGCCCTCGCTCGACAGGGTCGCGGTGTCCGGTGGCGCGACCGCCTTGATCTCCTCGTTCTCGAACGGGTCGATGTAGCGCGGGAACAGGTTGGCGTCGAGCACCTCGTTGAACGCCCGGAGCACCGAGGTCGCCTGCGTCGGCATCACGCCGTCGACGCGCTCGAGGATCGTGGAGTCGCGCGAGGCGGTCGACAGGTAGGGGATCGACGTGCCGCTCACCGAGTAGCCGAGCGCCCAGGCGGCGCACAGCACCGCGACCATGCTCAGCACGCTGCCCGCCACGGCGTCGACCCAGCGCAGGGGTCGCCACGTCATGCCGTCACGCAGGTCGCTGCCGACGTACGTGCCGATCGCCTGGCCGATCGCGGCCGCGCCGATCACGGCGCCGAGGGCGATCAGCGAGGTGGTCAGCGTCGGCGTACGACCGCGACATGACCTTCGGCACCACCGCGACGGCGAGCAGCCCGCCGACCAGCAGGCCGACCGTGGCGATGAGGTTGACCACGAATCCCTGGAAGTAGCCCGAGATCGCGTAGGCCAGCAGCACCAGGACGATCAGGACGTCGAGGCGAGTTCACATCGATCTCCGGGAGCGGTCGGGTGACGGTGTCGTCCCAGGGCTGTTCCCAGCCGAGGCGTTCGAACAGACGAGAGATGATGCCGCCGGTGAAGCCCCACAGCGGGACCTCGCTGCCGACGTCGAAGCCCGGCCCCTTCCAGCCCGAGGGGTGGGTGACGCTGAACCGGTTGGCCGGATCCATCAGCTGCCGGATCGGGTGGTGGATGATCGCGCCGACCTCGGCTGTGTCGACGGGATGCAGCTGCTGCGGCTCGCGCCAGTAGGCCAGCACGGGAGTCACCGCGAAGTTGCTCGGCGGCACCCACAGCGGTGGCAGCTGCCCGAACACCTCGACCGTCGCCGGATCGAGCCCGACCTCCTCCTGGCCTCTCGAAGCGCGGTGGCGACGGCATCGGCATCGCCGGGATCGGAGGCGCCGCCGGGGAACGAGATCTGGCCGGCGTGGTTGCGCAGCGTGCGTCGCGCGCTCGGTCAGCAGCAGCTCGGGACCGTTGTCACCGTCGGCGAACAGCATCAGCACGGCGGCCGGGCGCGCGTTGTCCGGCGGGTGCGGGAACGTCGGGGCCAGCTGCTCGGCCTCGACCGAGCCGGCGAGCTCGGCCAGCGGCCGGAGCCACTCCGGCAGGCTCTCCGCCCGTCATGGCGTCACTCCGAGATGTCGGCGGATCGCTGCCGTCAGGTCGGCGTACGAACGGAACGGCGTGCGCTCCGTGGCGACCATTCTCCCCTGTGCGTCGACGAAGATCGTCCACGGCAGACCGGCAATGGCCGCAAAAGCGCCCTTGGTCTTGGTGTCTCGATCGACGAGCTGCGGGTAGGTCACGCCCGATGCCCGGGCCAGCTCGATCGCGTCGTCGGGAGCGGCATCGTCGAAGTCGATGCCGATGATGCGGAGCGAGTCGCCGTACTCCTTGTCGGCCTTCGCCAGCAGCGGGAGCTCCTCCCTGCACGGTCCGCACCACGAGGCCCAGAGGTTGATCACGGTCGGCGTACCGGTGAGGCCCGACAGGCGTACGCCGGTGCCGCCGCCGAGGCAGTCGAGGGTGATGTCGGGCAGCGCTCGTCGCCCGGTGCCTTGCCCTGCGTCGCCGGGCAGTCCTCGATGCCGGCCGCCTTCTTGGCCGCGGCGAGCTCGGACTGGTCGACCGGTCGGCTCCGGCGCCGCCGCCGAACGTCGGCTTCTCGCTCGGCGGCGCGCTGGTGCATCCCGCAAGCAGGCCAGCAGCGCGACCACGACAAGCTTCCTCATGCAGGACCCTGCGTCGTGACGAGCTTGGCGGCCTCGACCGGATCGGTCGGACCGGTGCCGAACGCCGGGCACCACTGCGCGACCGAGCACGCCCCGCACGCGGGCTTCTTGGCGTGGCAGCAGCGACGGCCGTGCCAGATCAGGTGGTGGCTCAGCATCGTCCAGTCCTTGCGCGGGAAGATCGCGCCGACGGCGTGCTCGGCCTTGACCGGATCGGCGGCGATCTCGGGCGGCACCCACCCGAGGCGGCGGATCAGCCGGGCGAAATGCGTGTCGACCGTCATGCCCGGGACGCCGAACGCGTTGCCGAGCACCACGAATGCCGTCTTGCGGCCCACGCCCGGCAGCTTCACCAGCTCTTCGAGGTCGCCCGGCACGACACCGTCGTGCCGTTCGACCAGCGCCGCCGACAGGCCGAGCACGCTCTTGGTCTTGGCGCGGAAGAAGCCCGTGGGCTTCAGGATCGTCTCGACCGCATCGACGATCGGCGGCGGCCAGCGCGAACGCATCGGGATAGGCGCGCGAACAGCGTCGGCGTGATCGCGTTGACCCGGCGATCGGTGGTCTGGGCCGACAGCACCGTGGCGACCAGCAGCTCGAACGGGTTGGTGAAGTCGAGCTCGCAGCGCGCATCGGGGTAGGTCTCGGCGAGCACGCGATTGATCCGCCGGGCTCGGCGTACGAGCGCCGTGTCCGGTCTCAGCGGGTCGGTCGGCACGCGCTCCAGCGTACGTGGACAGCGTGTGTCTCCGCACGACCAGCCCTGATGTGGGAAACTTCCTGCGGGTGCACACACTGTGACCCATGCAACAGGAACAGAAGGAATCATGACCGACGACGTTCTCCGCCAGGCACCGCTGTTCTCCGGACTCGACGACGAGGCTGCCGCGGCACTCGAGGCATCCATGTCTCCGGCGTCGCTGCGCCGTGGCGAGATCTTGTTCAACGAGGGCGATGACGGCGACCAGCTGTATGTCGTCATCGACGGCAAGGTCAAGCTCGGCCGCACCTCGCCCGACGGTCGCGAGAACCTGCTGGCGATCCTCGGCCCCGGCCAGATGTTCGGCGAGCTGTCGTTCTTCGACCCCGGCCCGCGCTCCGCCACGGCCACCGCCGTCACCGACGTCGAGCTCAAGAGCCTCGGCCACGCGGCGCTCAGCCCGGTGCTCAACGCCCACCCCGACGTCGCCCACGCGCTCCTCAACCAGCTCGCGGGTCGCCTGCGTCGTACCAACGAGGTCGTCGGCGACCTGGTGTTCTCCGACGTGCCCGGTCGCGTCGCCAAGGCGCTGCTCGACCTGGCATCGCGCTTCGGCCGCCGCGCCGACGACGGCGTACACGTCAACCACGACCTCACGCAGGAGGAGCTGGCTCAGCTCGTCGGCGCATCGCGCGAGACGGTCAACAAGGCACTCGCCGACTTCGCCTCACGCGGCTGGCTGCGCCTCGAGCCCCGCAGCGTCGTGATCCTCGACCTCGAACGCCTGCAGCGCCGAGCCCGCTAGTCCGCGATTTGTGACGTATAGGCGTTCGCGAGCGTTTGACGCTCTCAAGGTCACAAATCTCGGTACCGGCTAGTTCTGGTCCTGCAGGTACGTGAGCTGCGCTGCGACCGAGAGGTCGGCGGCGGGCCACAGGATCTCGTCGACGTCTGAGTAGACCCGCTCGACGACCTCGCGCGGCGTCGTCGCGCCGGCCTCGACGGCGGCGCGCACCTGGTCGAGCCGCTCCGCGCGGTGCTCGAGGTAGAAGTCGACCACCGCGGCAGGATCGTCGATGACCGGCCCGTGACCCGGGCAGGATGCGCGTCACCAGCCCCTCCTCGATCAGCTCGCGGATGTGCGCCAACGAGTCGAGGTAGGGCCCGAGCACGCCGTCGGGGTGCGCGACGATCGTCGTGCCGCGTCCGAGGATCGTGTCGCCGCTGAACAGCGACGCCTCCGCGCCGAGGACGAAGCACGTCGAGTCGCTCGTATGCCCCGGCGTCGCCAGCACCTCGATCTGCAGCCCGTCGACGTCGATCACCTCGCCGTCGACCAGCGGCTCGGCGCCGCGGCAGAACTCCGGATCGGTGGCGCGGGCCGGCGCACCGGTGAGCTCGACGATGCGGGCCAGCGCCTCGGTGTGGTCGAAGTGCCGGTGCGTGAACAGCACCAGCCCGACCTCGCCGGCAGCCGCGACGACGGCCGCGATGTGCGCCTCGTCGTCCGGACCCGGGATCGACCACGATCGACGGCCGCGCCCGGATCCCTCGCGCAGGATCCAGGTGTTGGTGCCCTCGAGCGTCATCATCCCGGGGTTGTCGCAGCGCAGGACGGACGCCCGCTCGGTCACCTTCGGTCGCGGTCATGACAGGCCTCCCGTGTCGCTCTCGAGGAACAGCTCGCCGTCCACCTCGACGAGCTTGGGCTCGATCGCCCGTACGGTGCGCTTCTCCGCGGCCTCCAGCACCTCGGACGCAGCGAACCCGGCGATCTCCTGGCACGTGAAGAACGTCGGCGGCAGCATCGCCGCGCCACCGGCCTTCGACGGCCTCGAGTACCTTGCTCAGCGGCGCCCAGAGCGCCCGGTCCGCCTCGCGGGCCAGCTCACCGACGGACTGGCCCTCGGGCAGCACCGCCACGAAGAACCGGGTGTCGAAGCGGCGCGGCTCGAATGCCGGCGTGATCCAGTGCGACCAGGCGCCGAGCAGGTCGGCTCGCAGCACGAGGCCGGTGTCGGCGAGGTAGGCGCCGAACGTCAGCTCGTCGCGCCTCCAGGGCGAGCCGAGCCTGCCTGGAACTCCGGCGCGCTCGTGTCGGCGACGACCGAGTCGCGCGTCCGGCCCGGCCAGCAGGACGCCCGACTCCTCGAACGTCTCGCGCACCGCGGCGCAGACGAGGCCCGTCGCGATGTCCTCCGAGCAGCCGAACCGCTCGGCCCACACCGACGGCGGCGGGCCCGCCCACGGCACCTCGGCGTCACGGTCGGCATCGTCGACGCCACCGCCCGGGAACACGTACATACCGGGCGCGAACTCCATGGTCGGCTGGCGACGCAGGAGGTAGGCCTCGATGCCCGTCGGCGCCATCGCGTACGACGACGACTGTCGCCGCGTCACGCGGCGGGACCGGACTGTCGGCCGACAAGCGCCGCACGCTCCTCGAGCATCTCCGGCACCGGGATGCGCATCGTCAGCCGATCTCGACGATGAGCTCGACCTCGACCGGAGCGTCGAGCGGCAGCACGGGTACGCCGACGGCGCTGCGGGCGTGCTGTCCGGCGTCACCGAAGGCCGCAGCCGAACAGCTCGCTGGCGCCGTTGGCGACACCGGGCTGTCCGGTGAAGTCAGGCGTGCTCGCGACGAACACCGTGGCCTTGACGACGCGGACGACCTGGTCGAGGTCATCGACCTTGCGACTTCACCGCGGCGATCGCGTTGAGGGCGCACTGGCGGGCGCAGTCGTAGGCCTCCTCGGCCGACACCTCGCCGCCGACCTTGCCGGTCAGCAGCAGCTGGCCGTCGCGCAGCGGCAGCTGGCCGGAGGTGAAGACGTACGAGCCCGTACGCACGGCGGGGACGTACGCCGCGACGGGTGCGGGCACGGTCGGCACGACGAGGTCCAGAGCTCGCGAGGCGGTCCTCGACCGCACTCATGCGACTCGGACGCTTGAAGTAGGCGACGAGGTTCTCGGGGTTCATACCCGGCACGATCTGCACCAGCTCCCAGCCGTCAGACCCGAAGTTGTCGAGGATCTGCTTCGTCGCGTGCACCAGCACCGGCGCGGTCATGTATTCCCATTTGGTCATGACCGCGACTGTATTGGCTCGAGCGCCCTGAGGCTCGCCCGATGACCGGCCGCCTCAGAGCTTGGACACCGACGAGCTTCATGCCGGCTTCGGCCTGCCGCTCACCGTCGTCCTCGGTGGCACCGCCCCGAGCTGGGTGATGCCGACAGTGATGAGCTGTCGCCGACGAGCCTCGATGCCGCCCTGGGCCTGGATCGATCCTCGGCGACACCGCCGCCCTTAGCGGCCGAGCACCAGGAACGCACCGATCGCCCAGATCCGCCCGGATGTCGCTGCGCTCTCCGTCGAGCACAGCCGTGCGTGCCGATCTTGGATGCTCTCGATTCCGCCACCCTGACGGCTCGGCGTCAGCCCTGCTGGTCACCTGACCGAGCAGCGACGCCAGCGCGGATCATCCTCGCTGCCCCACGAGCAGCCGCCGCCGGGAGTCTCCTTCTACGACGACGGATAGCCGAGGACCGCTTCGGCCTCGGCGACGGTGATGTCCTTGCACGGGTCGAACGACGACGCGCTGTCCTTGCTGGAGTCGCGGCTTGTCGGCTAGCGCGGAGCAGTCGTCGGACCCGCCGCGAGTCCTGCCGCCGCAGGCGCCGAGCGCGCACATCAACAGGACAGCAGGCGGCAGCAAGGGCTCGACGCATGGTGACTCCTAGGGAGGGGCTTCCCACGCTGCGCACGCCGAGCGCTCCGCGAGGTAGTAGGGAAACCACTGAACGCAAGTCGCGGCATCGGCCAGCGGTCGGTAGGCTCGGCGGGTGGCCCTCTCGACCCAGCTCCATGTCGTCACCGGCAAGGGCGGCACCGGCAAGACGACCGTCGCCGCGGCTCTGGCGATGGCGCTGGCCGGCGAGGGCAAGAAGGTGCTGCTGTGCGAGGTCGAGGGCCGCCAGGGCATCGCCCAGCTCTTCGACGTACCGCCGCTGCCGTACGAGGAGCGCAAGATCGCCGTCGGCCTCGGCGGCGGCGCGGTCTACGCGCTGGCGATCGACCCCGAGTCGGCGCTGCTCGAATACCTCGCGATGTACTACCGCCTCGGCCGCGCCGGCAAGGCGCTCGACCGCTTCGGCATCATCGACTTCGCGACGACGATCGCGCCCGGCGTACGCGACGTGCTGCTGACCGGCAAGGTCTACGAGGCGGCCCGGCGCCGCGAGGGACGCGACTTCACGTACGACGCCGTCGTCATGGACGCGCCGCCGACCGGCCGCATCACCCGCTTCCTCAACGTCAACTCCGAGGTCGCCGGGCTCGCCAAGGTCGGGCCGATCCGCCGTCAGGCCGACTCGATCATGGAGATGATGCGCTCGCCGCGACACCCGCGTGCACCTCGTCACGGTGCTCGAGGAGATGCCGGTCCAGGAGACGATCGACGGCATCGCCGAGCTGAAGTCGCAGAAGCTGCCGATCGGCCACGTGATCCTCAACCTCGTACGCCCGCCGCTGCGTCAGCGACACCACGCGAGCCGCGCTCGATGTCGCGCAACGTCACGGTCGACGCCGTCGGCGACTCGCTCGAGTCGGCGGGCCTCGACCCGAAGGCGGCGCTACGACCTGATGGCCGGCGGGCTCGCCAACCTCGAAGCGCCAGGATCTCCAGGAGAGCCAGCGCGACATCCTCGCTCGACTGCGGCCAGCCCCTCGTCGAGCTGCCGTCCCTGCCGCGACGGCATCGACCTCGGCGCGCTGTTCGAGCTCGCCGAGACGCTCAAGGACGAGGGCGTCGCATGAGCCCGCAAGGCACGCACCACCGCCGCGCAAGGTCAAGGCGACGCCGCGAGGCATGTCCGGCGCCGCCAAGGGCACGCTCGACATCGACGCGCTGCTCGAGGACCGTACGACCGAGATCATCGTGTGCTGCGGCTCCGGCGGCGTCGGCAAGACCACGACCGCCGCGGCGCTCGGGACTGCGCGCCGCCGAGCAGGGCCGCAAGGTCTGCGTGCTGACGATCGACCCGGCCCGCCGCCTCGCCCAGTCGATGGGACTCACCGAGCTCGACAACACCCCCCGCCCGGTCAAGGGCGTCGGCGACGGCCCGGGCACGCTCGACGCGATGATGCTCGACATGAAGCGCACGTTCGACGAGGTCGTCGAGCAGCAGGCCTCGCCGGAGAAGGCCGCGCAGATCCTCAACAACCCGTTCTACGTCGCGCTGTCGAGCTCGTTCGCGGGCACGCAGGAATACATGGCCATGGAAAAGCTGGGTCAGCTGCACGCCCAGGCGGTCGACGAGGAGCGGCGCTGGGACCTGATCATCGTCGACACCCCACCGTCGCGATCGGCGCTCGACTTCCTCGACGCGCCCGAACGGCTCTCGTCGATGCTCGACGGCCGCTTCATCAAGCTGCTGCTGGCCCCGGCCAAGGGTCCGGCGCAAGCTGCTCACGGCCGGCTTCGGCATCGTCACCGGCGCGCTCAACAAGGTGCTCGGCGCCCAGGTGCTCACCGACATGCAGACGTTCGTCGCCGCGTTCGACACGCTGTTCGGCGGATTCCGGCAGCGGGCCGAGGGTACGTACGCGCTGCTCCAGGCTGAGGAGACGGCGTTCGTCGTCGTCGCCTCACCCGAGCCGGCGGCGATGCGCGAGGCGTCCTACTTCGTCGAGCGGCTCGCCGGGGAGAACATGCCGCTCGCCGGGTCTCGTCATCAACCGGGTGCACGACAAGGGCGCCGAGGGCATCACCGCCGCCGATGCCGAGTCGGCCGGCACGCGGCTCGAGTCGGGGAGCGCGACCGACAAGGTGACGGCCGACCTGCTGGCGATCCACGCCGCACGCCTCAAGGTGTCGGCGCGCGAGACCAGGCTGAAGTCGCGGTTCGCGGCCGCACACTCGGGCGTGCCGACGGTGTCCGTCGCAGCGCTCGCCGGAGACGTTCACGACCTCGACGGACTGCGCGAGATCGGCGACCTGCTCGCCAAGAAGGACTTAGACGGCGACCTGGAGGATGTTGCGCCAGGCGGTGACGTTGGGCCGGCGACGCAGCAGCGCACGACGCTCGCGCTCGGTCATGCCGCCCCAGACACCCCACTCGATGCGGTTGTCCAGCGCCTCAGCCAGGCACTCGGCGCGTACGTGACACGTCGCGCACAGCTGCTTGGCGCGGTTCTGCTCGGCGCCCTTGACGTACAGCGCGTCCGACTTTCCGCGGCATGCGGCTTGAGCCGCCCAGTTTTCGTTCCACTGCATGATGTGAACCTCCCCGAGACCGGCCCGGTGGCCGAAGTGAGTCCGTGAGTTCAATCTAGGAACGTGCCGATCGGCGATGTCAGACCGTTCGGGACCATCTTCTCTAGTCCTCAATGGCTAGTCGTCCGGGCGAAGGCCACCGTTTCACACGCATCACGTACCCTGAGCCACATGGCTTGGGAGGACTTCAGCGCGTCGCTGCGCAGGCTCGCGCAGTCCGAGAAGCGTCCCCAGACCACCGCGAGGCGCTCTGGGGTCGATGGCCCGGCTGTCCGCGCTCGCCGGCGCCGCCGTCGCCGCGATCCTGATCCCGGCCACCACGTTCGTCGCCGTCACCGGCAACAACGTCACGACGACCTGGTCAACCTGCCGCTGACGCTCGAGGACCGGCCCAACCCGCAGACCACGCGCCTGCTCGCCTCCAACGGCGAGCTGCTGGCGTACTTCTACCAGGAGAACCGCCAGGACGTCCCGCTCAAGGAGATCGCGCCGGTCATGCAGGACGCGATCCTGTCGATCGAGGACTCGCGCTTCTACGAGCACGGCGCGCTCGACCTCAAGGGCACGCTTCGCGCGGCCGGTCAACAACGCCTCCGACGGGCAGACCCAGGGCGGTTCGTCGATCACCCAGCAGCTGGTCAAGCTGACCCTGCTGTCGCAGGCCACCACCAAGAAGCAGCGCATCGCCGCCACCGAGAGCTCACTGGCGCGCAAGGCCCGCGAGCTCAAGCTGGCCATCACAGTACGAGCGCGAGCACTCCAAGAAGGAGATCCTCGAGCGCTACCTCAACATCGCCTACTTCGGCGACGGCGCCTACGGCATCCAGGCCGCCGCGTTCCACTACTTCTCGCAGAGCCCCGACAAGCTCAACGCCCGCGCAGGCCGCGACGCTCGCCGGCCTGGTCAAGAACCCCGACGAGTTCAACCCCGCGTGTCTACCCCGAGCGCGCCCTGCAGCGCCGCAACACGGTCCTCGCGGTGATGGCAGCGGCTCGGCGTGCTGTCCGCCAGAGCAGGCCGAGACAGCTCCAGCCGCGCCCGCTCGGACCTCAAGATCACGAAGTACCCCAACGGCTGCGTCAGCTCGGTCGCCGCGTTCTCCTGCGACTACATCCGCCGCTACCTCCTGAGCGAGCCAGCGCTCGGCGCGACGTCGAGGAGCGCCGGCAGCGCCTCGAGCGCGGCGGCCTGACGATCAAGACCAACATCGACCTGCGCATGCAGAAGGCCGCCAACAAGGCCGTCAAGTCCACCGTCGCCCCAAGGACAAGGCGATCGCCGGCATGGCGATGGTCGAGCCCGGCACCGGCAAGGTGCGCGGCGTCGCCCAGTCGCGACCCATGGGTCGCGACAAGAAGAAGGGCCAGTCGTTCATCAACTACGCCGTGCCCGCGCAAGTACGGCGACTCCGGCGGCTTCCCGGCCGGCTCGACGTTCAAGATGTTCACCGTCGCGGCGGCGCTCAAGCGGGGCATCGACGTCGGCAAGACCTACAAGTCGCCGGCACGACTGACGCATGCCGGCCGGCACCTACTTCGACTGCGAGGGTGGCGGCACCGCAGCGTGGGACGTCAAGAACTCGACCAGCAACGGCAACATGAACATGTACACCGGCACCCGCCAGTCGGTGAACACCTACTTCGCCCAGCTCGAGCGAGAAGCCGGCCTGTGCAACACGGTCAAGGCTGGCCGAGTCGATGGGCATCGTCGTGCCGTTCGATCCCGACCACAAGGACTCCAAGGGCGCCGCGCCCGATCACCAACCAGGTCGGTCCGTTCACGCTCGGCGTCACCGACGTCAGCCCGCTCGACATGGCGGCCGCCTACGCCGACGCCGGCCTCGGGCGGCAAGTACTGCAAGCCGCATGCCGGTCGACTCGATCGTCGACCTCAACGGCAAGGTCATCAAGAAGTACAAGCCGGACTGCGAGCGGGTGCTGTCCAAGGACGAAGCCGCGCAGATCAACGACATCCTGCGCGGCGTCCAGCAGCCGGGCGGCTTCGGCTACGCCAACGGCACCGGCCTGCGCATCCCGTCGGCGGCCAAGACCGGAACGACCCAGGACAACAAGGCCGTTTGGTACACCGGCTACACCCCGGAGCTCGTCCACCGCCGTCGATGATCGCCGGCGTCAACGCCAAGGGCCGGCCCAAGTCGCTGGCCGGCGTGACGATCAACGGCCGCCTCGCTGAACTTCAGCGCCGTCGGCGGCAGCTCGCTGGCCGGACCGATGTGGAAGAAGGCCATGGGCGTCATCCAGGACTACCTGGCGCCGTCGAACTTCGACCGTCCGCCCAAGGGTCAGCCGGCGGCGCCCAAGCCGGACAAGAAGAAGAAGGGCGACGACGAAGACGACGCGCCGAAGCCGCGCGCTGCCCTAGGCGCCGAGCTGCGCGCTTGACCTCGGCGGCGACGGCGCCGCCGTCGGCCTTGCCCTTGACCTGCGGCGACACGACGCCCATGACCTTGCCCATGGCCCTCATGCCCTCGCCCGCCGCGCCGGCCGACTCGACGGCCGCCGTGACGATCGCCGTGATCTCGTCGGCGCTGAGCTGCTCGGGCAGGTAGCTCGGCGAGGATCTCGGCCTCGGCCTTCTCCTTCTCGGCCAGCTCCGGGCGGTCGCCGGCGGCGAACGCCTCGGCGGCCTCGCGGCGCTTCTTGGCCTCGGAGCCGAGGACCGTGATGACGTCCTCGTCGGTCAGCTCGCTTGGCCTCCTTGCCAGCGACCTCGGCGTTGGTGATCGCGGCCAGCGCCATGCGCAGCGTCGACGTACGCAGGGCGTCGCGCGCCTTCATCGAGGCGGTCGAGGTCGGTGTGGAGCTGGTCCTTGAGGGCTGACATGCGTCCAGTCTCCCACCACGCTGTGCAAGGCTGGTCGACATGCTCTCCGTTGTCCTGGCCCCTCGCGGCCGCCGCGGCCGGGCTGGCGTACGCCTCGGCGTACGAGGTGCGCGCCTTCACGCTGCGCGAGGTCACCGTGCCGGTGCTCGCCGCCGGGCTCGAGCCCGCTGCGCGTGCTGCACCTGTCGCGACACCCACATGACGCCGGGCCAGCGCAAGAAGCAGCAGTGGCTGCGCGGCCTGGCCGAGCCTCGAGCCCGACCTCGTGGTCAACACCGGCGACAACCTCGCGCACCTCGACGCCGTGCCGTCGGTGCTGCGCGCCTACGGCGACCTGCTCGACCTGCCGGGCGTCGTTCGTGTTCGGCTCCAACGACTACTTCTCGCCCACGCTCAAGAACCCGGCGCGCTACCTGACCGGCGGCACCGGAGCGTCGCGACGAAGCACCTGGCTGCGCACGAAGGACCTGCCGTTCGAGGAGCTGCGTACGGCGTTCGCCGCAGCGCGGCTGGACCGACCTGACCAACCGCCACGGCTCGCTCGAGGTCGCCGGTCGCCGGCTCGCGTTCGTCGGTGTCGACGACCCGCACCTGGGCTACGACGAGCTCGACGACGAGCCCGCCGACGCGTCGGCTGACCTCGCGATCGGCGTCGCCCATGCGCCGTACCTGCGGGTGCTCGACCGCTGGAACTCGCTGGGCTACCCGCTGATCATGGCCGGCCACACGCACGGCGGCCAGCTGTGCCTGCCGTTCTTCGGCGCGCTCGTCACCAACTGCGATCTCGACCGCAAGCGGGCCAAGGGGCTGCACACGCACCAGGTCGACGGGCACGACTCCGTCGTGGCTGCACGTGTCGGCCGGGCTCGGCACGTCGCCGTTCACGCCCGTACGTTTTGCCTGCCGCCCCGAGGCGACTCTGCTCACCCTGACTGAGATAGACTCACCCGGGTCCCGCTGAGGGATGGCCGGGGTGTGGCGCAGCTTGGTAGCGCGCGTCGTTCGGGACGACGAGGCCGCAGGTTCAAATCCTGTCACCCCGACTCAGTGATGAGGGTGGCTCTCCGACGGAGAGTCACCCTTTCTCGCATGCCGGAGCCACCCTCATGCACTGAGTTCCGGAATGTGGAAGTCAGGATTTGAGGAGGAGGCGCACTCGCAGCGCGAGCCGAATCAACCAGCGCAACAGCGCCGACGGAGTCCTGTCACCCCGACGCACGAGTAGAGGGCGGCTCATTTCGATGAGCCGCCCTCTACGTACGTTCTGACGCTCACGCGTTGCTGGACCACTTCGGGTCGCGGCCGAGGTAGCGCAGCAGGGCATCCGTGGCGGTGTCGCCGGGCTCCGCAGGAAGGGCCGGAGCGTACGCGAACGCGCGGAGCGGCTCGACGAAGTTCTGTGCGGCCTCGAGCAGCGAGGCACTGAGCTCGTCGTCGAGGGGCGACGGCTGACCGGTCGCCACGGCAACGTCCCATGCGTGGACCGCCGCGTCGAGTCCTGCTGCCGCCGCACCGACCTCTGCCGCCAGCGGGCCGACCGGCAGAGGGGTCTCGATCGGTCCGGAGTCGGCGGGAACACCGGCCCATGCCGCGGCCGCGGTCTGGATCGACTCGTCGACCAGCGCGCGGATGTCGATCGCAAGATCACCTGAGGGATCGAAGGGGTTGTAGTTGGGACCGGGACCGCCGGTCAGCACCGACGCGTAGCCGACCTGGTCGCCGGCGGCGTGCTGGAGCACCTGCATGACGTTCCAGTCAGAGCAAGGGGTGGGACGACCGAGATCGTCCGCACTCAGTGGGGCGGTCACGGCCGCCAGGCGGTTGAGCGAGCTGTCGAGAACTTTCCAAGCCGTGGTGGGGATCATGTCGCCATTCCTCTCTCTAACGGAATGATCTATTCCGTTAGAGACAACATAACAGAATGATTCATTCCGTTCAAGTGCTAGGCTGGAGAAATGATCAGCGAAGGCGCCCGCCTCCCGGGGCGACAGGCAGAAGCGCTCCGCAACGACAGCGTGATCCTCGACGCGGCCCGACAGGTCTTCGTCCGCGAGCCCGCCGCACCCATGTCAGCGGTGGCCTCGGCCGCCGGAGTCGGCATCAGCGCGCTCTACAAGCGGTATGCCAGCAAGGAGGACCTGTTGCGCACGCTGTGCGGCGAGGGACTCGAACGCTTCGCCGAGATCGCGCGAGATGCGGCCGACATCGAGGATCCGTGGGACGCCTTCGCAGCGTTCATCACGGGCATCGTCGAGTCCGATGTGCACTCCCTGACGGTCAAGCTCGCCGGGACGTTCACGCCCACCCAGCAGCTGCACGAGCAGGCGGCAGAGTCGTCACGCCTGGGCGAGAAGGTGTTCAACCGGGCGTCCCGCGCCGGCGTGCTGCGACCCGGCGTGAAAGCCAACGACATGGCGATGATCTTCGAGCAGCTCGCCGCCATCAGGCTCGGTGACGACCAACGCCGCCTTGAGCTCCGACGTCGCTACCTGTCGATCCAGCTCGACGGCCTTCGAGCAGGGCCCGACCGCGAGGCGCTCCCCACGCCCACTGCAACAGACGCCGAGCTGGGCCAGCGATGGCAACCACGGGTGAGTCAGCCGGCGAAGAGGAACGTCGCCAGCTCGTAGCCGAAGTACTCCGGCACGAAACGGTGGGTGCGGTTCAGTCCGCGTACGCGGGCGCTCTCGGCGACGAAGGCGACGTCGTGACGCGTGTCCATCAGCCAGTGGCAGTAGGCGAGATAGAGCTGGCGGGCGGCCTCCGTGGTGGTCGCGAACAGCTTGTTGCCGCCGGACGCGAACGGAAGGAGCCCACCGGTTCCTTCGCGGGCCAGGTGCCGGGCCAGCGCCTCATTGACTCCCGGCGTCCGCGGGTTGAAGGCATCGTCGATCGCGATCACCGCTCCGGGTGCCGCCAGCGCCACAGCGATGTCGAGGTCAAGGGCAGCGTCGGCCCGCTCATGCCCGGCGTCGACGCTGATGAAGCTGAAACCTGCTGGGCACATGGCTCGGACAGTTTCGAGGTCGAGGTCGCGCGTGTAGCTGCCGATCATCTCGACCTCGGCCTGGTCACCAGCAATGGCGCGTACGTTGCGGCATACGTTCGCGATGGCGAGCCCGCGGTACTCCTCGGTCAACCGCGTCGAATCCCCTTGCAGGAGTGCGTCCACGCCCACGACGGGCACCTGGGCGCCAGCGTGCGCCGCGGTCATCAGCGCGAGGTAGCGGCCGTGGTGAACACCGAGCTCGAGCACGCCGGTGACGGCCGAACGAGCGAGCTGGAGGCGGACCAGCCAGTTCGTGATGTGCAGAGCTGGCTCAGCGAGCCAACCCTCGATCGTGTCCAGGGCCGCGAGGTCCACCTCGACCTCGGCCACACGACCAGTCAGCTCGTCGAAGTCGACCATGACCGAAGTATCGCAGTCCCAATCGCAATCGGATCGCAACTCTTCTCACCTCGCCAGCGCCCAGCCCTGTGAAAGACTTTGAGCATGGCCGACGACAAGCAGACCCCGCCTGCAAAGAAGGTGGTCAAGCGGGTCGTCAAGAAGGCTGTCGCCGCGCCAACAACCAAACCGTCCGAGCCCCAGGTTCGCTACGGCCGACCAGTCGCCACGGCGCCTCGGCCGAAGGCCAAGGCTGCTGCGCCCGCCAAGCCGACCAAGCCGGCCCGCCCCAAGATCGACGTGGCCACCAAGGTCAAGGGCGCGCAGAAGGCCGTCACATCTCGAGGTTCGAGTGCCGCATCTGGCGTCGCCGGTGCCGTACGTTCTGGCGCCCAACGCACAGGTGAAGCCGTCAGTGACACGTTCTTCAGGCTGCGCAAGTGGCGCGTCCCGCACTGGGAGCCGCTGCCTGCATCGGTCTTCACCGGCGTCTTCGTCGGACTCGTCTCGGTGGGCCTCGCCCTGGCGTCCAAGGCGCTGTTCAACGAGCTGCGCGGCGTCTCCGCCGGTGGCGGTCGCTGGGGCTCGCTGACCTTCGTGGTGGTGGCGTTCATCGCTTTCGTCCTGGGCGAGCTGCTGCTGTCAGCCTTCGGTATCGCACAAGCCCGCCTGATGAGCTTCCTCGGAGTCGTGCTCACGATCGTCGCGATGCTCGGACTCTTCCTCGGCCTCGCTGACACCGTGTGGGCGATCCTGATCGTGCCCACGGTCGCCGTGCTCTCATACGTGATCGCGCACTGGTTGCTCCAGATCGCCGAGAACACACCCGCCGAGACCGACTGACGCGCGGTCTGTCCGAACCTGCGACGCGGACAAATCCACGACGGTATCGTCTCCTCAACGTCGATCAGGGGACGAGATGCACCGGGTCAAGCTCATTGCTGTGGCAGCACTTCTGGCGCTGCTCGCTGCCTGCGGCGGCAGCGACGGAGGCGGGCCGAAGGACACCTCAGGCGGCCAGCCGGCCAAGCTCGTCGAGCCGCAGGCGGGCCAGTGCGTCGGCGAGGAGATCCCCGACGGCGATGACTTCGCGCCCGACATGAAGTCAGTCGTGCAGTGCAGCGAGCTCCACGCGTACGAGATCGTGGCCGTCGTCGACATCCCCGACGACATGCTCGCCGGTACGACCGACACCGAGAAGCTCGCCCGCCGCACCGAGCTGACCAAGATCAGCGGCGAGGACTCCGAGCTCCGCAAGCGGCTGCGCACCGAGGTCTACTCGCTGTGCGACGGACCGTTCCGCGAGGCGACCGGTCTCGGCCAGGCGACGGTCGTCAGCAAGCCGGCCAAGGACGTCGGTCTGAAGCTGCCGCCCGGCCCGGTGTCGCAGTGGTACAACCTCAGCTCGCCCGATCTCTGGGTGAAGGGGACGACGCAGGCGATCTGCTCCTTCAGGTTCGCGCCGGAGGCAGAGGGAGACGCCGTGTCGAAGGTGACCCCGATCCGGTCCAACAACACCAACCCGGCGATGTCGTCCTACATGACGCGCAAGCTCCCGGCCGCCCTCCGCTCGTGCTGGGACAACACGGCGGACAAGAACGTCTCGTGCGAGGGGCCGCACGACCAGGAGCTCATGTGGATCATCGACATGAAGGCGGTCCACGGCAAGGACTTCCTGAAGGGCGCCAACCTCGAGGACCTCGCCGGTGAGCCGTTCCAGAAGCTTCTGCAGGCGTGCGTCGATCCCTACAACCAGACCGGCGGCCACCTCGCGGGCAAGATCGGGATGGGCTTTCGGTTCTACTCCGACATCCCGACCACCGCAGCCGCGTTGCCGATCATCTGCGTGATCTCATCCACGGAGAAGAAGAAGCTGGAAGTCCCCACGGCCTACACGACCAACTTCTAGCTAGACCAACAGCTCGGCAATCTGGACGGTGTTGAGGGCTGCGCCCTTGCGGAGGTTGTCGCCGCTGACGAACAGCACGAGACCGCGGTTGCCGTCGATGCTCTGGTCCTGGCGGATGCGACCGACCAGGCTCGGGTCAGCGCCGGCCGCCTGAAGCGGCGTGGGTACGTCGACGAGCTGTACGCCGGGCGCCGACGAGAGCAGCTCGGTGGCGCGTGCCACGGTCAGGTCCGAGGCGAACTCGGCGTTGATCGACAGCGAGTGGCCCGTGAACACGGGGACGCGTACGCACGTGCCGGCGACCCGGAGATCGGGGATGCCGAGGATCTTGCGGCTCTCGTTGCGGAGCTTCTGCTCCTCGTCGGTCTCGAACGAGCCGTCGTCGACGATCGACCCGGCCAGCGGCAGCACGTTGAACGCGATCGGTGCGACGTACTTGTTGGGCGCGGGGAACGTGACGGCCGAACCGTCATAGGCCAGCTCGGCGGCCTTGTCGACCACGGCGAGCGCCTGGCCGTGCAGCTCCTGGACGCCGGCGATGCCGGAGCCGGAGACGGCCTGGTAGCTGCTGACGACGAGGCGTACGAGCTCGGCCTCGTCGTGCAGCGGCTTGAGGACCGGCATCGCTGCCATGGTCGTGCAGTTGGGGTTGGCGATGATGCCGCGACCGCCGGGGCCGGTGGCGAGCTGGATGTCCTGCGGGTTGACCTCGCTGACGACCAGCGGGATCTCGGGGTCCTTGCGGAACGCCGACGAGTTGTCGATGACGGTGACACCGGCAGCGGCGAAGCGCGGAGCCTGCACGCGTGACAGCGTCGCGCCGGCGGAGAACAGCGCGATGTCGAGCCCGGACGGATCGGCGAGCTCGGCATCCTCGATGACGATCTCGCCGCCCTTCCACGGCAGCGTCTTGCCGGCCGAGCGCGAGGACGCGAAGAAGCGCACCTCGTCGGCGGGGAAGTCGCGCTCCTCGAGGATGCTGCGCATGGCGACGCCGACCTGCCCGGTCGCGCCGACGATGCCGATCGAGGTCATCGTCCGGTACCTCCGTAGACCACGGCCTCGACCTCGTCGGTGCCGAGGTTGAACGCCTCGTGCGCGGCGTTGACGGCGGCATCGACCTGGTTGTCGGAGACGACGACCGAGATGCGGATCTCCGAGGTGGAGATCATCTCGATGTTGACCCCGGCATCGGCGAGCGCCTGGAAGAACGTCGCGGTGATGCCCGGTGACGAACGCATACCGGCGCCGACGATCGACACCTTGCCGACGCTGTCGTCGTACTGCAGGCGCTCGAAGCCGACGTCGTCCTTGAGCCGCGCGAGCGCGGTCATGGCGGTCTGGCCATCGGCGCGCGGCAGCGTGAACGAGATGTCGGTCAGCGAGGTGGTCGCCGGCGGAGACGTTCTGGACGATCATGTCGATGTTGATCTGGGCGTCCGCGAGCGCGCGAAGGATCGCGGCGGCCTCGCCGACCTTGTCGGGCACGCCGACCACGGTGATCTTGGACTCGCTGCGATCGTGCGCAACGCCGGAAATGATGGCTTGTTCCATGGGGGACCCCTCTTGGATGACGTCCTCGGTCTTGACGACCCAGGTGCCGGTCTTGTCGGAGAACGACGACCGGACGTGGATCGGCATGTCGTTGCGGCGGGCGTACTCGACGCACCGCAGGTGGAGGATCTTGGCGCCGCTGGCCGCCATCTCGAGCATCTCCTCGTACGAGATGCGCGGGATCTGGTGCGCGTTGGCCACGATGCGCGGATCGGCGGTGAAGATGCCGTCGACGTCGGTGTAGATCTCGCAGACGTCGGCCTTGAGCGCCGCCGCGAGCGCGACGGCGGTGGTGTCGGAGCCACCGCGACCCAGCGTGGTGATGTCCTTGGTGGTCTGCGAGACGCCCTGGAAGCCGGCGACGATCGCGACGGCGCCCTCGGCGAGTGCCGCCTCGATGCGGCCCGGGGTGACGTCGATGATCTTGGCGCGGCCGTGCTCGGAGTCGGTGATGACGCCGGCCTGCGAGCCGGTGAACGAGCGGGCTTCCTGGCCGAGGCTGCCGATCGCCATCGCGAGCACAGCCATGCTGATGCGCTCACCGGCGGTGAGCAGCATGTCGAGCTCACGGCCCGGCGGCAGCGGCGTGACCTGGTTGGCGAGGTCGATCAGCTCGTCGGTGGTGTCGCCCATCGCGGAGACGACGACGACGACGTCGTGACCGGCCTTCTTGGTCGCGACGATGCGCTGGGCGACTCTCTTGATGCTGGTTGCGTCGGCAACCGAGGAGCCGCCGTACTTCTGGACGACAATGCCCACGAGCCCGTTCCTGCCTGGGTGGTGATGTACGGATGCGCGACGCTGCGCCCGCTCAGTCTACCGGGTCACACTGCCGGGTAAGACTGGGATTACAGCCATGAGACCGTGACCTCCTGCCATCTGCGAGGCACGATGGAGCCATGACCTCGGATGACCGCAGCTGGAGCGCCCTGGCCGATCGGCTCGGGCGCGAGACCACCGCCGACCAGCCCACGCGCTGGGTCGAGCAGCTGTGGACGTCGGCCGAGCAGGACGAGGTCGACAAGCCCTGGGACCGCACCGAGCCCTTCCCGGCGATCGCCGACGCGATCGCCGAGCTCGGGCCCGGGGACGGTCGGCGAGCAGTCGTCGTGGGCGCAGCACTCGGCGCTGACGCCGAGGCCGCTGCCCGAGCCGGATGGCGTACGACGGCCTTCGACATCGCACCGGCAGCCGTGCGGCTGGTGCGTGCTCGCTATCCGGAGTCAGCCGTCGACTACCGCGAGGGCAATCTCCTCGACCTCTCCGACGACCTGGTCGGCGCCTTCGACCTGGTGATCGAGGTGTTCACGGTGCAGGCCCTGCCGCCGGCGGTGCGCTCCGCGGCGACGGCGGGCATACGACGTCTGCTGGCGCCGGGCGGTACGGCGCTGGTCATCCAGTTCGATCGCGGAGACGAAGATCCCGCCGTCGGACCGCCGTGGCTCCTCGACCGTGACGGAGATGGAGGCGTTCGCCGGAGACGACGTACGCATCGAGTCGCTCGAGCTCCTGCCCGGTCCGCGGGCTGATCGGGACACCCCGATCTGGTTCGCCAGGCTCCGAGCGCGCCTAGCGGTACTCGGGGTTGGGCGACCCGGAGTCCTTCACGTAGGAGTGGACGCCGGCGTCCCACACGGTGCGCTGGTTGCCGTACGCGGGTATGCCGCCGGCGTCCTTCAGCTGCTTGGCCGCGTGCAGCAGGTTGTAGGTCATGAACGTCGTGTTGCGGTTGGTGAAGTCGTTCTCGGGACCGCCGGAGCCCTCGTCGAGGTAGGACGGGCCGGGACCGGCCTCGCCGATCCAGCCGGCGTCGGCCTGCGGCGGGATCGTGAAGCCGACGTGCTGGAGGCTGTAGAGCACGTTCATGGCGCAGTGCTTGATGCCGTCCTCGTTGCCGGTGATGACGCAGCCGCCGACCCGGCCGTAGAACGCGTACTGGCCGTCGTCGTTGAGCATGCTCGACGCCGAGTAGAGCCGCTCGATGACCTGCTTCATGATGCTGCAGTTGTCGCCGAGCCAGATCGGGCCGGCGAGCACGAGGATCTCGGCGGCCATGACCTGGTCGAGGATGCCGGGCCACTCGTCGACGTCCCAGCCGTGCTCGGTCATGTCGGGATAGACGCCGGTGGCGATCTGGTGGTCGATCGCGCGGATCTTGGTGACGCCGACGCCGTGGCCGCGCATGATGTCGGCGCTCTTGTCGACGAGCGCCTCGGTGTTGCTGATCTCGGGCGACTTCTTGAGCGTCGCGTTGATGAAGACGGCCCTGAGGTCGCTGAAGTCAGGGGGTGAAGGTCATGCTGCCGAGTGTGGTCCTGCTACTGACGGCGCTGGCAACGGTTCCGGCGAGGACGTCAGACGTTCGTCACAGGACGCCGATCGTCGTGCGGCCCTCGAACGCGCGACCCAGGGTGAGCTCGTCGGCGTACTCGAGGTCGCCGCCGACCGGCAGTCCGCTGGCGAGCTTGCTGACGCGCAGTCCGTACGGCGACAGCATGCGGATGAGGTAGGTCGCCGTCGCCTCGCCCTCGAGGTTGGGATCGGTCGCGATGATGACCTCGGTGACGGTGCCGTCCTGCAGCCGACCGAGCAGCTCCTTGATGCGGAGCTGGTCGGGTCCGATGCCGGCGATCGGCGAGATCGCACCGCCGAGCACGTGATAGCGGCCGCGGAACTCACGGGTGCGCTCGATCGCGACGACGTCCTTGGACTCCTCGACGACGCACAGCACGCTGAGGTCGCGGCGCGGATCGGCGCAGATGCGGCACTCGGTGTCGACCGTGACGTTGCCGCAGATCGAGCAGAAGTGGACCTTGGCCTTGACCTCGGTCAGCGTCGAGGCGAAGCGGCGTACGTCTTCGGGATCGGCGTCGAGCAGGAAGAACGCGATGCGTTGCGCGCTCTTGGGACCGATGCCGGGGAGTCGCCCGAGCTCATCGATCAGATCCTGGATCACGCCGTCATACATAGGGGTTCAGCCTATGTCGTCGGCCCTGACGGCGTGCGCGCGCGACTCGCGCTAGAAGAGCGGCTGACCGGCCAGGATCCGGACGAGCTGCTCGACGCGGACGTCCTCCTGCTCCGGGTGCGGGTGCACCGTGGCCATGATCGCCTCGCCGTCGAGCATGTGGACGATGCCGAGCACGATCGTGTCGAGCTCGGCCGGTGGCATCGAGGCCGCGATCGGCAGCGCACGACCGAGCTCGATGATCTCCTCGTGATAGCGCTGCGGCGAGCGGTTCGAGCCGCTGACGGAGCTCGTCATCAGAGCGGGCGGCGACCAGGAGCTCGTACCAAGCGGCGTTGATCGGGGCCCGGGTGGCGCGGCGCAGGAGGCGCACGACCTCGGCGACGTCGAACTCAGCCAGGCCCTCGAGCCCGGCTCGGAAGTCGTCGAACTGCCTGGCCCGGACAGCATCGGCGGCCGCGAGGATGACATCGAGGCGCGACTCGAAATGACGGAACAGGCCACCCTGCGAGACTCCCGCCCGGCGGGCGATCTCATTGGTCGTGGTGCGGGCGTAGCCGACCTCGCCGAGTGACGCGACAGCCGCGTCGACGACGGCCGCCATCGTCGCCTCGCCGACGCTGGGTCTGCGTGCGTCGGGGGGCCGTGGTCACGGCGCCTACTGTGCCACCACCGGATCGAGGCGGCGGACCGGTGTGACGCTGCCGCGTGCCTCGCCGGCACGCAGGAACCGGCCGGTGCCGAGCGTACGACCGTAGCCCTCGACGAACTCGCCGCGCTCGTACACGACCTCGCCCGTCACGATCGTCGCGCTGACGGCGGCATCGTTGCGGTTGACCATGCGGCTCATGTCGCCGAACTCGGGCATCAGCGCCTCGTGATAGCTGTCGACCTCGTCGCTGAGCCCGTTCGGGTCGACCACGACGATGTCGGCTCGGTCGCCGACACCGATGCGGCCGGCATCGATGCCGTAGAAGTCGCCGAGCTCGGCGGTCAGCTTGAAGACAGCCTTCTCGACCGACATGAACGGCTTGTCCTTGGCCTGCGCCTGGTTGACGCGGTTGAGCAGGCGGATGCCGAAGTTGTAGAACGCCATGTTGCGCAGGTGCGCGCCGGCGTCGGAGAAGCCGATCGTGACGCCTCGGCGATTGATCAGCGAGTCCTGCACCTCGGGACGGGTGTTGGCGATGTTGGTCTTCCAGCGCAGCTTGGTGCCGTGCTCGACGACCAGGTCCAGGTAGCAGTCGACCGGGTGGATGCCGCGGTCGCGAGCGACCTGGCCGATCATCATGCCGACCAGGTCGGCCTCGGGGCACTCGGTGATCTCGGCGTCGTCGAAGTCGCGGTGCCAGACCCGCGGGGAGAAGCGCTTGTCGAAGTCCCGGCGGAACCAGCGCCGGTAGGCCTCGTCGCTGAGCAGGTCGTTGCGACCCATCTCCTCGCGCAGGTGGAGTGCCTCCCGGCCCGAGCCGAACTCCTCGAAGACCACGAGGTCGATGCCGTCGGCCCAGACCCGGAACGTCGTCGGCAGGTGCTGCCAGGTGAACTTGCCGCGCCCCAACGTGTTGGCGATGAAGGCGAGCGGCGCGAAGATGCGCTGCACCCACGGCTCGGCCTTGGTGTCCGCGGCGGCGAGCAACGAGACCTTGAGCGGCTTGCGGAACAGTCCCATCGCCGTCGTCAGGTAGAACGCGATGTCGTACTTCTTGTTGAGGTTGGGGACTCCTTGCAGCACCCGGCCCCGGCGGCGGAGCACCCGGCTGAGGCCGCGGAACTCCTTCCAGCTCGAGTAGGTCGACGGGAGCGACCGGGAACGGTAGCGGTCGCCGTCGAGCTTGTCCCACGGGTTCGTCATCGTCGAGATGCCCAGGAAGCCGGCGTCGAGTGCATCCTCGAGGCGGCGCTCGATCTCGGCCTTCTCGTCCTTGGTCGCCTTGTGGCTCGGGTCGGTCGAGCGGCCCATGCCCATCACGCTGGCGCGTACGTCGGAGTGCCCGAGGAACGACGCAACGTGCGGACCGAGCGGCAGCTGCTCCAGCGCATCGACCCACCCTTGCGGAGTCGACCAGGTCTTGGCGTCCTCGAGCGAGGCGAGGACGTGCGTACGGGGAAGTGCCTCGACCCGGCTGAAGAGGTCGGCGATGTCGAGGGGAGATCGAGTAGATCGTCGAGAGCGAGCAGTTGCCGACCAGCACGGTCGTCACGCCGTGGCGTACGGACTCGTTGAGTCCCGGTGCCACCTGCACCTCGGCGTCATAGTGGGTGTGGGCGTCGACGAAGCCCGGCATGACCCACTGCCCTGTCGCGTCGACGACTCGCGTCCGGGGTCCGGCCGGCAGCGGTCCGGGATCGACGGCGGCAACGCGGCCGTCCTTGATGCCGACATTGGTGACGACGCCGGGTGCGCCGGTGCCGTCGAAGTAGGTGCCGCCGGTGATGACCAGGTCGAGATCGCTCATCGGCTCAACATAGCGAGTGACTACTCGCTATGTCTATGGTCGCGAGCGAGGAACGACTGGAGCATGTCGTGGCCGCGCGCCGTCAGGATGGATTCGGGGTGCATCTGCACCCCTTCGACGGGATGCGTGCGGTGGCGGACGCCCATGAGGATGCCTGACGCCGTATGTGCGGTGGCCTCGAGCTCGTCGGGCAGCGTCGCCGGGTCGATGACGAGTGAGTGGTAGCGGGCGCAGACCAGCGGCGTCGGCAGTCCGGCGTAGACGCCCTGCCCGTCGTGGTGCACCAGCGACGGCTTGCCGTGCACGATCTCGGGAGCGCGTACGACGGTGGCGCCGTAGACCTCGCCGATCGCCTGGTGGCCGAGGCACACGCCGAGCGTCGGTGTCGTCGGGCCGAGGCGGCGGATCGCCTCGATGCTGATGCCGGCGTCGGCGGGCGTGCCGGGTCCGGGCGAGACGATGAGGTGGGTGAACTCGCCGCGCTCCCGCATGGCGACGAGCTCGTCGACCGTGACGGCGTCGTTGCGGACGACCTCGGCGGTGGCGCCGAGCTCGCCGACGTACTGCACGAGGTTGTAGACGAACGAGTCGTAGTTGTCGATGAACAGCACCTTGGCCTGGGTCGCCGAGCGACTTTGGCGTCGTTGGCGCGATCGGGAGGTCGCCGCGCCAGAAGGACCAGAGCTCGTCGCGGAGCCACTCGGTCGTACGGCCGACGCCCCACTCGCCGACGCCGTCGACGGAGCGGACGGGCACGACGCCGCGCAGCGAGTTGGCGACGAACACCTCGGTGGCGCGGCGAGACGTCGTCGAGGGTGAGGCGGCGCTGGAAGACGGGTACGCCGGCATCGCGCAGGATCTCGATGATGCGGGCTCGGGCCGTGCCCGGGAGGATGCGGTCGTCGACCGGCGGAGTGTGGACGCCGTCGTCGTGCACGACGAACACGCTGGCCCGTGCCGTCTCGAGCACCGCGCCGTCGTCGGACACCAGCAGCAGGTCGCGGTCAGGCGCAGCGTCGTGCTCGAGGGCACTGCGGTCGGCCCACTTGTGCTGGCCGAATCCGCCGGCGATCGTGCGCGGCGTCAGGGTCCAGGCGTCGGCGTCGTCGTCGATCGGCCGCGTCGTCATCGTGACCTTGACCTCGCCGTCGCGCGGCACGGCATCGATGCGCATCCGCTGGCGACCCGTCGAGCCCGGCGGCTCGGCGAAGCACGGCCTCGTCGAGTCCGGCCCGGATCGTCGAGCCATAGATCGCGCGGACGCTGGCATCGAGCCGGGCGAGGTGGGCGTCGATGTCGATCACGACGCCGTCCTCGACGAGCAGGGTGTCGTAGATGCCCCGGGAGACGTCGACCGTCGGCTCGACGCGTCTCGGCGACCTCGATTGCCGACGCATCCTCGGGTGGCATCGTCGCCGTCAGCTCGAGCCGGCCACCGATCGCATCGATGAGCGGGCGGGCCTTGACGAGGCACTCGGCGTACTCGCCCTCCGGCGTCGAGTCGGCCACGATGCCGCCACCGACGCCGAGCCAGATGCGCCCGCCGGCGACCTCGAACGTACGGATCACCACGTTCATCTCGAGTCCCGCCGAGGCGCTGACGTGACCGATCGACGCCGGTGTAGGCCTCGCGCCCGGTGGCCTCGAGCTCGTTGATGATCTCCATCGCCCGCACCTTGGGTGCGCCCGTCACCGAGCCGGGCGGGAACGTCGCGCGCAGCAGGTCGGAGTCGAGCACGCCTCGGCTGACGTGGCCGACGACGTCGGAGACCAGATGCCACACCGCGTGGCGCTCGGCGCGGGTGATCGCGGGGACGCGTACGGATCCCGGGCACGCTCACGCGTCCGAGGTCGTTGCGCATCAGGTCGACGATCATGATGTTCTCGGCGCGGTTCTTGGCGGAGCTGACGAGCTCGGCCGGATCGGTGTCGAGCGGCGCGGTGCCCTTGATCGGCGACGTCAGCACCTCGTCGCCGGTGCGCCGCAGGAACAGCTCCGGCGACAAGCTCACCAGCGCACCTTCGGGGCTCGAGACGTAGGCGGCGTACGCCGGGTGCAGCGCCTCGACCCCGGCGCAGAACGCGTCGAGCGGATCACCGCTGAACTCGGTCTCGAGCCGCGTGCACAGGTTGGCCTGGAAGATGTCGCCCGCCGCGATGTGGTCGAGGACGGTGCGCAGCGCGTCCTGGTGCTGCTCGGGCGTCGGCGTCATCTCGAAGGTGCCGACCGTCGTACGACTTCACCTCCGCAGGCGGACCGTTGAGGATCTCCTCGATCGCCGCATCGCGCTCGGCGTCGGGGTGCAACGACTCGAGCCACCACACGCCGTCGGTCAGCCGCAGCACGTGGTCGTAGAACGCGATGCGGTGATCGGGCTGCAGGATCGGGCGGTGCGGCGCGCCGGGGAGCTCCTCGACGAGTCGCCCGAGCTGATAGCCCCAGGCGCCGATCCAGCCGCCGAAGAACCCGTCGTCATCGCGTGGGAGCGAGGTCGATGCCGTCGAACGGATCGCCGGTGAGCACGTCGATCGGGTCGAACGCGATCAGCGCCTCGCCGTGGTGCCAGGCGCCGAGCAGCGCAACGAGTCGCTCGCGGCCGCGGAACCGACGCAGGACGTCGAGCGGCTCCAGGGCGATGTCGAGGCGTCGACGCGTGGCGTCAGTCGCCGTCTGATCTCGCCAATGACTTCCGCCCCCAGCTCACGACTCAACAGCAGCTCGGGGTCGATGTCCTCGGACTCGACGACCGGGTCATCACGGTCGGCGGATGCATCGGGATCGGTGTCCTCGGGCGACGCCTGCTCGTTCATCGCCTCGCGGGCAGCGGCCGACGAGGCCGCCGGCGCTGCGGGCGTCTCCGGCGCGGCCGGCTCCGGAGACGGGTCGGGTGCCGGCGCGGACGATGCGGCCGGACGAGCGCTCGGGTCGACGATGGCTTCGATCTGCCACGTCACGCCGAGCACGGCATGCAGCGCCTGCTGGACGTATTCGTCGGAGCGGCTGGTGATGAACGAGTCACGCGCTCCGGGGTTGACCAAGGCGATCGTCAGGGTGTTGCCGTTGAGCGCCATGACCTGCGCGTTCTGGCTCAGCATCACCCAGGCGAAGCGCCGCAGCTCACGGATCTTGTCGAGCACCTCGGGCCACAGCCGGCGTACGTCGGCGATCGTCATCGATCCCGCAGCGGCTGGTGCGGGTGCGGCAGCCACGGGCTCAGGCTCGGGCGCAACAGCGACGGGTTCGGGCTCGGCCACTGGCTTCGTGGGCCACCGGCTCGGGTTCGGTGGGCGCGACGACTTCTTCGAGCTCGGCCTCCGGCGGCGCCTGGACGGGCTCCGGCGGCTCGACCTTCGCAGCCGGAGCAGCGCGGGCGACGCGGCGGGTGCGCTGGTGCTGGTGCTGGTGCGCCACCGTCGATCGAGAGTCGACGTTCGAGCCGGTCGAGGCGGGCCTGGAAGCCCTGCGTCGAGTTGTCCGAACCCGGGCACGAGGATGCGCGCGCACATCAGCTCGAGCAGCAGGCGCGGAGCCGTGGCGCCGCGGAACTCCATCAGCGCCGCGTTGACGATGTCGGCGGCGCGGGTCAGCTCCGACGGACCGAAGCCGCTGGCCTGCGTGAGCAGCCGCTCGGCGCGGTCACCCGGCACCTCGAGCAGACCCGGTCGACAGCGCATCGGGCACGGCGGCGACGATGACCAGGTCGCGCAGCCGCTGCAGGAAGTCCTCGGCGAACCGGCGCGGATCCTGGCCGGACTCGATGACCTTGTCGATGACGCCGAACACGGTGCGCGCCGTCGCTGGCAGCGAACGCGTCGATCGCCTCGTCGAGCAGCGAGTCAGGCGTGTAGCCGAGCAGCTGGACGGCGATGTCGTAGGTGACACCTTCTGGACCGGCACCGCCGAGGAGCTGGTCGAGGACGCTCAGGGTGTCTCGTACGGAACCCTGGCCCGCGCGTACGACGAGCGGCAGCGCGTTGGGCTCGAGCGTGACGCCCTCGGACGTGCACAGCTCCAGGAGGTAGTCGCCGAGGATCTTGGGCGGCACCAGCCGGAACGGGTAGTGGTGGGTGCGCGACTTGATCGTGCCGATGACCTTGTCGGGCTCGGTCGTCGCGAAGATGAACTTGAGGTGCGGCGGTGGCTCCTCGACGAGCTTGAGCAGCGCGTTGAAGCCCTGCGGCGAGACCATGTGGGCCTCATCGATGATGTAGACCTTGTAGCGGCTGCTGACCGGCGCGAAGAACGCCCGCTCACGCAGGTCGCGGGCGTCGTCGACACCACCGTGGCTGGCCGCGTCGATCTCGATGACGTCGATGCTGCCGGGTCCGCCGCGGGCCAGGTCGTGGCAGCTCTGGCACTCACCGCACGGCTCGGCGACCGGGGCCTTCTCGCAGTTCATGGCGCGGGCGAGGATGCGGGCGCTGGTGGTCTTGCCGCAGCCGCGCGGGCCGGAGAAGAGATAGGCGTGGTTGACCTTGTTGGCGGCCAGCGCGTGCCGCAGCGGCTCGGTGACGTGGTCCTGCCCGATCACCTCGGCGAACGTCTCCGGCCGGTAGCGGCGATAGAGAGCAAGGGGGGCATCCACGACGTGAACTCTATAGACCCGAGGAGACAGCCGATACCAGGATCTCGACTCGGTTGCCGCTGCCGTCGCGTGTGTGGAAGCGCTCGAAGCCGTCGAACGTCGTCCGCTCCGACCAGTCGACCGTGAAACCCAGCTCCTCCAGCCGGGCGGCACACGCCTCGAAGCCGGCGACCGACGCGAGCACGAGAGCCGGGTGAGCCTTGCCGGCCGGTACGAATTCAGCCTCGACACCGACGTGGATCTCAGCCGTCACCGTGCCGTCATCGTCCAGGCTCCGGAACCACGCGCCGCCCCGACCAGCCAACGCCGCCGGCTTGTCGACCTCGGTCAGGCCGAGCCCGTCGCCATAGAACCGCCGCGCCTCGGGCTCACCGCCGGGCGGACACGAGACCTGTACGTGGTGCAGCCTCACGACGGGATCAGCGACGAGGAGCGCAGCCAGGCGTCGACCGCGTCGTACGCCGCCTTGCGCGGGCCGTCCTTCGAGATGAAGACATCGTGCTTGGCGCCCTCGATCGGCAACGACGTGAGCGAGCCACCGAGGCAGCCGGCCCAGCGGGCGATCTGCTTGACGTCGAGCACGGCGTCGGCCTCGTCGACGGCTTCGCTCCACGTACGGGCGAACACCGTCTTGGACGACCGCAGCACCAACGAGGGGATGCCGACGTCGAGACCCTTGTGCAGCTGCGCGTGACCGCGACGGATCGCGGTGAGCCAGCCGAACGTGACGGGGAAGCCGTTGAGCGGCTTGAACGTCGTGTTGAACTCCCACTCGCCGTGCGCGCTGACGTGGAGGCTGCTGCCGTACGCGTCGGTCGGCGGCAGCTTGATCGGCGTCGTCGGCTTGACCTTGGCGACACCCTCGATCGCCTTGGTGCCGACCGAGCGCATCCAGGCCTTGCCCTGCAGGTCGAACCACGGGCTGTTGAGGACCATGCCGACGATGCCGGCGCCGGCGACGCCGCCGGGCTTCGCTTCATGCGGTCGAGCCACAGCGGGAGGATCAGCCCGCCGGTCGAGTGAGCCGAGAGCACGACCGGCTTGCCACCGGTCTCGTCCCTGACGATCGCGAGCGCGCGGTCGAGCTCGGCGTCGTACAGCGCGAGGTCGGACACGTAGTGGCCGGTCTGGCCGTCATGCCGCGAGCGGCCGCACTTGCGCAGGTCGAGGGCGTAGAACGCGAAGCCGCGATCGGTGAAGAAGTCGGCCAGCTCGGTCTGGAAGAAGTAGTCGCTGAACCCGTGCACGTAGATCACGGCGCCGTCGTCGTGGCCGGTGGAGTGCGGCGTACGAGGGTCGCGTCGATCGTCCCCTCACCGTCGGGATCGGCGCCCAACGGGATCGTCAGCTGCTCGTATCCGTCGCCCAGGTCGTCGGCGATCCAGCTCGCGTCATGCGTTCCTCCTGCTGTGGTTCCGGATCGAACCTACTCTGGGTACGAAGCGAGGCGTACGCTGTCTCTACAATAAAGATGCACTAGCAGTGAAGAAAGTTACAGGAGCCGAGCATGAGACTTCAGCTGTCTGACGAGGACGTCGCATTCCGCGAGGAGATGCGTGAGTTCTTCACGACCAAGATCCCCCAGGCGATCCGCGACAAGGTCGCCGCTCGGCACGAGCTCAGCAAGGAGGAGATCGTCGAGTCGCAGCAGGCCATGAACGCCGCCGGCATCGCGGTCCCCAACTGGCCCGTCGAGTGGGGCGGCAAGGACTGGACTCCGCTGCAGCGCCACATCTGGCACGAGGAGATGCAGCTCGCCAACGTGCTGCCGCCGCTGGCGTTCAACGCCTCGATGGTCGGCCCGGTGATCGCCGCGTTCGGCTCGCAGGAGATCAAGGAACGCTTCCTCGCCAAGACGGCCAACCTCGACATCTGGTGGTCGCAGGGCTTCTCCGAGCCCGACGCCGGCTCCGACCTGGCGTCGCTGCGTACGACCGCCGTCAAGGAAGGCGACGAGTACGTCGTCAACGGCCAGAAGACGTGGACGACCCTCGGCCAGTACGGCGACTGGATCTTCATGCTGGTCCGCACCGACCCCGAGGCCAAGAAGCAGGCGGGCATCTCGTTCCTGCTGATCGACATGACCACCCCCGGCGTCACGGTCCGCCCGATCGAGCTGATCGACGGCGGCTTCGAGGTCAACGAGGTGTTCTTCGACAACGTACGAGTGCCCGCCGAGAACCTCGTCGGCGAGGAGAACAAGGGCTGGGACTACGCGAAGTTCCTGCTCGGCAACGAGCGCGTCGGCGTCGCACCGGTCGGCTCGGTCAAGCGCTCGCTCGCCACCGCCAAGGAGTTCGCCAAGACAGCGGGCCCCGGCGGCACGTCGCTGCTCGACGACCCGATGTTCGCGGCCGAGTTCGCCGACATCGAGAACGAGCTGCTCGCGCTCGAGCTCACCGCACTGCGCGTCGTCGCCCACTCGGCCGACGGCAAGCCGCACCCCGCATCGTCGGTGCTCAAGCTTCGTGGCACCGAGCTGCAGCAGGCCGTGACCGAGCTCTGGGTCGACATGGGCGGTCCGGGATCGCTGGCCTCCGGGGCCGGCGAGGAGTCCGACATCCCCGACTGGAACAAGGTGTCGACCCCGCACTACCTCAACTTCCGCAAGGCCTCGATCTACGGCGGGTCCAACGAGGTGCAACGACAGATCATTGCCGGCACGATCCTGGGACTGAGGGGCTGACATGGACTTCACACTTGATGCAGAGCAGGTCGCACTGCGCGATGCCGTACGCGGGCTGCTGAACAAGTCGTACGAGTCGTCGGAGACCCGGCGCGAGGCAACCAAGCTCGAGCACGGCTGGGACGAGAAGGTCTGGTCACAGCTCGCCGAGATGGGCGCACTCGGCCTGCCGTTCGCCGAGGCGGATGGCGGTATGGGCGCCGGTCCCGTCGAGGTGTCGATCGTCGCCGAGGAGATCGGGCGGGTCATCGCACCCGAGCCGTACGTCGAGGCCGTCGTGCTGGCAGGTGGCCTCGTGGCCGCCGTCGGCACCGACGAGCAGCGTGCCGAGATCCTGGGTGCGCTGTCGGAGGGCACCCTCGTCCCCGCCTTCGCGCACAACGAGCCGGGCCAGCGCTACAGCGAGACCGCTTCAGGCGTCACGGCGACCAAGAGCGGTGACGGCTGGACGCTCACCGGCGTCAAGGAGCCCGTCATCGGCGGTGCCCGGGCCGACCTGCTGATCGTCAGCGCTGCCGTCGACGGTGGCGTGGGCTGTTCCTCGTACAGCCTGATGCGTCGGGTCTGACCCGCGACGGCTACGCGACGTTCGAGGGCGGACGCGCCGCGAGGATCGGCCTCAAGGACACCCCGGCAACGGCTCTCGGCGAAGGCGACCAGTCCGCCGCCATCGCCAAGGTCATCGCCGAGGCGCAGATCGCGTACGGCCACGAGTCGCTCGGTGCCATGCAGACGGCGCTGGAGCAGACGACGGAGTACCTCAAGACGCGCAAGCAGTTCGGCGTACCGCTGGCCACGTTCCAGGCACTGACGTTCCGGGCGGCCGACATGTACGTCGAGCTCGAGCTGGCCCGCAGCACCGTCACCTGGGCGACGCTGGTGCTGCTCGACGGCGGCGACGCGCAGGAAGCAGCGTCACGGGCCAAGCTGCAGGTCAGCAAGGCCGGTCGTCACATCGGCAAGGAAGCGATCCAGCTGCACGGCGGCATCGGCATGACGGCGGAGTACAGCGTCGGTCACTTCACCAGCCGCCTCACCGCGATCGACCACACCCTCGGCGACGGCCGGCATCACCTGGCCAAGCTGGTGGAGACGCTCGAGGACCACGAGGTCATCGAGCCGCTGCCGCTAGGACGCAGAGGACCCCTCGCGCACCCGACAGAGCTCACTGACCCTTGCTGCCTTCCGGCCCTGGGGGAGTTGGGTGATGTGTCGCCGCGCGAGGGGCTGCGTCCATCATACGGAGCCGTCGGGGCAGTCCCCCAACTCAGGGACTCAGTGCGAGAGCAGCAGGTTGAGCTGGTTCCACGTCTCCTCGCCGACGAGTCCGTCGACCGTGAGGCCGTTCTTGGTCTGGAACGCCTTCACCGCATCGCGGGTGACCGGGCCGAAGTCACCGTCCTCCGGTATGCAGCTCGATCCGTCGCCGGCACCGTTCATCATCGACTGCATCTCCTGCACCTCCTTCAGGTTGAGGCCGCGCTTGGCGATCGACAGGTCGTGACCGGGGAAGAGCCGCAGCGGCTCCTCGAGGAACGTGCAGTGCCGGCCCTCGGTCGACAGTGTCTTGACTTCCAGCCGCGGGCGCCTTGTTGGTCACCGTCGCACTCGGTGCTCGGTGTCGAGGGTTGGCGTCGGCGTGGCAGTGGTCGGCGCTGCCGTGGGCGTCGAGGCGTCTTCGGCGTCCGTCTCCGCCCTTGCACGCGGACACGGCGAGCACGGTCAGCAACGCTGCAATCGACGGCACGTTTCATGCCGCTGATGCTAGGGCCGAGGCAGGGGCTAGCGTCGCCTTATGGACATCGACGTCGACCTGATCCGCCGCGACCTGGCGCAGCTCGTCAACATCCCGAGCGTCGGCGGGTCAGACGCCGAGATCGCTGCACAGCGCTGGTGTGCCGGCGACCCTGACCGGCCTCGGGCTCGAGGTCGACCAGTGGCGGCTCGACCTCGACGAGCTGCGTGCCGATGCCGACTATCCCGGCGAGGAGGTCGAGCGGGAGGAGGCGTGGGGCTGCGTCGGCGTCTCCGGCCCCGGTACGCCCGCGCTGATCCTCAACGGCCACGTCGACGTCGTACCTCCCGGCGAGCCCGAGTCGTGGACCGGTGGCGATCCGTGGCACATCCGCGAGGAGGACGGCCGTTGGTACGGCCGCGGAGTCTGCGACATGAAGGGCGGCGTCATCGCGATCATCGCCGCCGCTCGCGCCGTCAGCGACCTGACGCTGACCCGCCCGTACGCGGTGCACACCGTGATCGGCGAGGAGGACGGCGGACTCGGCACGTTCGCCACGCTGCGCCGCGGCCACGTCGGCGAAGCCTGCGTGATCGCCGAACCGACCACCGGACAGATCGTGTCGGCCAACGCCGGCTCGCTGACGTTCCGGATCGAGGTGCAGGGTCGCTCGACGCACGGCTCGATGCGCGCCGCCGGGCACAGCGCGATCGACGCGTTCGAGGTGCTCAACCGTGCACTCCGCGAGCTCGAGACCGTACGCAACGCCGCCCCGCCCGCCGCCGTTCGGCGAGCTGCCCTGGCCGATCAGCGTCGGCATCCTCCATGCCGGCGACTGGGCCAGCACGGTCCCCGATCGGCTGGTCGCCGAGGGCCGCTATGGCGTGATGCCCGGCGAGTCGTTCGCCGACGCCAAGCTGGCCTTCGAGCAGGCCCTCGCCACCGCCTCTGCCTCCGACCCGTGGCTCGCCGATCAACCCCCGACCGTCACCTGGCCCGGCGGGCACTTCGCCGCTGGCACCCTGCCGCCCGGCCACCCGTTCGGCGACGAGGTCGTCGGCGCCGTCGTCGCCAGTGGAGCGCCGTCACCCCAGCTCGTCGGCGCGCCATACGGCTCTGACCTGCGGCAATACGCCGCCGCCGGCATACCGACGGTGCAGTACGGCCCCGGCGACATCGTCGACGCGCATGCGATCGACGAGAGCGTGCTGATCGACGAAGTCGTGCATGCGCCCGCGCCTACGCCGAGCTGATCGTCAGTCGCTGCTCGCTGATGCGACGCGCGTCGAGTTGACGGTTACGTACTCCGCCACCATGATGCGCCCACCCGAGTCGAAGGTCACCGGTTGCAGGCCCACCGGCACGCCGTCTGCGAACGTGACGATCGTGACCTGCGCTGTACGGCGCAGCTTGCTGCCCAAGGCGAAGGCGTAGACGGCGCCTCCGGTTGTGCCTGTCGTCAGGGTCGTCGTCGATCGACCGTTGAGACCAGCACGACGGTCGGCCCGACCTGGCGATGCAGGTGGCCGGTGAGGACGAGATCGGCACATCCGGACTCGCTGCCTTCTTGACCGATGCCGGGCTGTGAACCGCGATCACGTTGACGTCTCCGTCGTCGCAGGCGGCCTCGGTGAGCTTGGTGTCCTGCGACCGGATCGCTGCGATGTTGTCGGTCTCGTCTCCGTTGTAGCCGTGGGTGAGCCCCGAGCTGCGAGGGTCGCTGCTGCCGAGGAAGCGGATGCCGTTGACGGTGACGGGCTTGCCGTCCAGCACAGTGAAGCCCTTGTCCTTCATCTGCTTGCGGATCGTCGGCCCGGTGTCGTGATTGCCCGCGACCGAGACGACGTCGAAGCCGTCAAACTCACGGGCGAGCGAGTTGAGACTGAAGGTCTCCCAGCTTGCGCCGTTGGAGGTGTCGTCGCCGAGGTCGATCAGCATTTCTGCCTGCGCCTGATCGGCGATCGCTCGGGCAACCGGGTCCATGCCGATGTTGTCGTGTCGGTCAGTCACCACGAGAGCAGTCTTCTCGCCATCAAGGGGCGTTCGGACCGTCACCTCGGCAGCCGTTTTCGCAAGCTTGCCGTAGAACGCGACGGAGGTCTGATAGGTCCCCAACGCGCCTTCGACAATCGCCTTGCTGCCGCTCGTCGTGGCGCCCTCGGCGATCTCGACCTTGTCGAGCACGGGGTCGGCGGGCAGCAGTGGGAACACGGTGCCGATGGGGAGCCAGGCCCCGTCCGCTGAACGTGGCCGCTCAGGTGTGGCGACGAGCACCAGCCCGGCAACAGTGAGGAGAGCGACCGCAACGGCGCCGATCTTCTGCCGGCGGTCAGGGCGTTTGGCCGTTGCCCAGATCGCCCTGCGACGCTGCTGACCGATGGCCTTCCAGCCGAGGATCGCGATCAGCACGGCCAGCATCGCCGTACCGAGTCCACGCAGGACCGCGTCGACGCCCATCGAGATGATCGTGGACCGTACGGCCGCGATCTCACCTTGGGGCTGCGAGGCAATCACGGCATCGCGGGCGACCAGCTGGTTGAGGTCAGAGACGTCGCTGTCGCCGAGCCGGATGTTGACCCCGATGCCGAGCGGCGCCTCGGCGGGGAGTCGTACCTGCGGCAGAACCGGACCGAAGTCGATCAGGGCATACTCTCCGAAGTCGGGCTGCACCGTTGCGTCGTGTGCACCGATCACGATCTGCCGCTCGCTGTGGATGAACGTCGTGTAGGCGGTCGGCAGCGCGACGCCGAGTGCGAGCAGCGTCAGCAGCAGGATCTTGAGGGCCCGAGTCAGGAGATCCGCCCCCGCCAGCGGTCGGTCGTGCCGACCGTCGTGAGCAGCTGCGTCGCACGGGTCAGCACGACGTACAGGGTGCGCCAGCCGGCCGACGACTCGTCGGTGATCGCATCGGGCTCGACCACGACGACCCCGTCGAACTCGAGGCCCTTGGTGTCGAGCCCGTCGAGCAGCCGCAACCGACCGGTGTGCTCCTCGAGGACGTCGCCCAGCTCTCCCTGCAGGCGCTCCAGGTCGGCGCGCGGCGCGACGACCGCGACGGTGCCCTCGACGCGTTCGAGGATGTCGTCGATGCTCGTACGCAGCTGTGCCGTGAGCTCGGATGCTCCGACCACGACGTGCTGCGGCAGCTCGCCCGTACGGCGGACCGCGTCGGCGAGGTCGGGATCCTTGACGCCGATGACCGCGACCTTGGCGGCGAGGTCGTAGATCTCGGCGGAGTTGCGGTAGTTGGTCGACAGCCGGAACGCGTGCTCGGGCTTGCCCTCGAGCGCGGCCTTGCGGGCAGCCTCGGCTTCACGCGGGTGCGGCCAGGACGACTGCGCCAGGTCGCCGACGATGGTCCAGCTCGCGTGACGTCCGCGGCGGCCGAGCATGCGCCACTGCATCGGCGAGAGGTCCTGCGCCTCGTCGACGAGCACGTGGGCGAACCCGTCGTCCTCGATGCTGCGGGTCGCGCGATAGCGGTCGTCGCGCTCTTCACGTTCGCGGCGCTCGAAGCTCATCAGCTGCTTGGGGCCGTCGTCGTCGTTGTCGTCATTGTCAGGGATCTCGCCGATGACGTAGCGGAGCTCGTCGATCAGCGGGATGTCCTCGATCGCGGGCTCGCCGATCGCCCACGACTCCTTGAGCGCCGCGAGCTCCTCGGCATTGAACGCGCCCCGGCCCAGCGAGTCGATGACGTCGGGCAGCGTGCGCCACACCTCGATCGGGTCGACCGGCGGCCACCAGTCCTCGACGAACTCGACGAAGCGGTCGTCGGTCGTCACCGTCTCGACGAACTCCTCCTCGCCCTTCTCGAGCGCGCGCTCACCCGCGACCTGGCGCCACAGCGCGTTGACGATCGCGGCGGGCGCCTTGTCGTATGCGCGGTTGCGCTTGCCACCCGAGAGCAGCTGGCGGCGGATGCGGTCGAGCTCTGCCGGCGTCGAGGCGCAGGACGTCGTCCTTGTAGAAGTAGCGGAACTCGGTCGGCGCTCCGGGCAGCGGCGCCGCGGCGGCACGGCCGATGAACGCCGTCATGCGCGAGGAGCCCTTGGCGGCAGCCGCCACCGGCTCGTCGTGGCGCTCGGCGCGGAGCCCGTCGACGACCTCGCCGAGCGATCGCAGCGTCACGCTGGTCTCGCCGAGGCTCGGGAGCACCCGCTCGATGTAGTTCATGAACACCGACGACGGTCCGACGACGAGCACGCCGCCCGACTCGAAGCGGCGGCGATCGGTGTAGAGAAGGTATGCCGCGCGGTGCAGCGCGACGACGGTCTTGCCGGTGCCGGGCCGCCACCGATCGTGGTGGCACCGCGGCTCGGAGCGCGGATGGCTTCGTCCTGCTCCTTCTGGATCGTCGCGACGACGGAGTGCATCGAGCTGTCGCGGGCACGGCTCAGGCTCGCGAGCAGCGCGCCCTCACCGACGATGACGAGATCGTCGGCGGCGTTGTCGGCATCCAGCAGGTCGTCCTCGACGCCGATGACCTTCTCGCCGGAGCAGCGCAGCACGCGGCGGCGTACGACGCCGGCCGGATCCTGCGCGGTCGCCTGGTAGAACACGGCAGCGGCGGGCGCGCGCCAGTCGACGACGATGACGTCGCGGTTCTCGTCGCGGACGCCGATGCGACCGATGTAGCGCGACTCGCCATCGAGCAGGTTGAGCCGGCCGAACACGAGCCCGTCGTGGGCGGCATTGAGCGCGGCGATGCGCTTGGACGCCTGGAACACCATGGCGTCACGCTCGACGAGTCCGCCCTCGTGGCCGATGTGGCCGCGCGCATAGCCCTCGGCGACCAGCGCCTGCGCCATCTGCCCCGATGCCTCGAGGCGTTCGTAGACGTTGTCGACGTAGGCCTGTTCGGCGGCGATCTCTTGCTGCGCAATGTGCGCAGCGTTCTGATCAGTCACCAGACTCCTTCGCCCGTTTGTCGAACTCATAAGTCTAGGCGGTGGTTGATCTATTCCGCAGGCGGCTCTCACGTGGCGGACGCCACTGCGATTGCGGCTACTTCTTGCTGAGGAACGCTGTCATCGCCTCGCGGGCCTCGTCGCTGCCGAACAGCTCGGCCGACTGGGCGGCGACCTGCGTCACCGAGTGCATCGATGCGGGCGACGAGGTCGTGGTTGAGGAGCTTCTTGGACTCGCGGAGCCCCTGCGGATATCCCTTCACCAGGTCGCCGAGCACGCGTGCGACGTCACCCTGGAGCTCGGCGTCGGCGACGGCTCGGGTGATCAGGCCGACGGACGCTGCCTCCGCGGCGTCGAACTTGCGAGCCGTGAGGAACAGGTCGGCGGCGGCACGGTCGGTGAACCGCGGCAGCAGCGACAGCGAGATGACGGCAGCGGCGAGTCCGAGGCGTACCTCCGTCAGCTGGAACGTCACCGACTCCGCGGCGATCACGATGTCGGCAGCGCCGACGATGCCGAGGCCACCAGCGCGTACGGGCCCGCCGAGCTCGACCACGACCGGCTTGCTGAGCGTCGCGATCTGACGCTGCATCGCGACCATGCCCTTGGCGCCCTCGACCATGCCGTCGGCCGAGGCCTCGGTGAGGTCGGCGCCGGAGCAGAACACCGTGCCGGCCGAACGGATCAGCACCGCCTTGACGGCGTCGTCGCCTCCGCGGTCGCCAGGTGCGCCGTGAGCTCGGTGACGAGCTGTCGGCTCAGCGCGTTGCGGTTGTGGTCGCTGTCGAGCGTGATCGTCGCGACCTGATCGGCAACCTCAAGATGTACGAGCTCAGTCATGCGTGCTCCTCAGTAGGACTTCGGGAGGCCGAGGGAGAACTGGGCGATGAAGTTGAGCACCATCTCCTTGCTCACCGGCGCGATGCGCGACAGGCGCGAGCCCGCCAGCATCTGCACCAGACCGTACTCGTTGGCCAGGCCGTTGCCACCGTGCGTCTGTATGGCGCGGTCGACGGCGTTGCAGACCGCTTCACCCGCGGCGTACTTCGCCATGTTGGCGGCCTCGCCGGCGCCCATGAAGTCGCCGGCGACATACAGCGCCGCGGCCTTCTGGGTCATCAGGCGAGCCATCTCGATCTCGATGTACGACTCGGCGAGCGGGTGCGCGATCGCCTGGTGCGAGCCGATCGGCGCCTTCCAGACCTGGCGGTCCTTGGCGTACTCGGTGGCCTTGGCGAGCGCGAGGCGTGCCGTGCCGGTGGCGAACGAGGCGCCCATGATGCGCTCGGGGTTGAGGCCGGCGAACAGCTGGTCGATGCCGGCGTCCTCGCTGCCGATCAGGGTGTCGGCGGGCAGCAGCACGTCGTCGAAGAACAGCGTGAACTGCTTCTCCGGCGAGGTGAGACCCATGTCGATCTCCTGGTAGGTGAAGCCCTTGGTGTCGACAGGCACGAGGAACAGCGCCGGCTTGAGGTTGCCGGTCTTGGCGTCCTCGGTGCGCGCGACGACCAGCACGTGGCTGGCCTCGTCGACGCCGGAGATGTAGGTCTTGGTGCCGGTCAGGCGCCAGCCGCCGTCGTCGGTCCGGTATGCCGTCGTGATGATCTTGTGCGAGTTGGATCCCGCGTCGGGCTCGGTGATCGAGAACGCGAACGTCGAGGTGCCGTCGGCGAGTCCGGGCAGCCAGCGCTCCTTCTGCTCCTGCGTGCCGTACTGCGCGATGATCGTGCCGACGATCGCCGGCGAGACCACCATCAGCAGCAGCGGGCTGCCGGCAGCAGCGAGCTCCTCGCACACGGCGGCGAGGTCGCCGATGTCTCCGCCGCCACCGCCGAACTCCTCGGGCACGGCGACGCCGAGGTAGCCGAGCTTGCCGGCCTCCTCCCACAGCTCCGTGGTCTTGCGGCCGTGCTTGGCGGCCTGCTCGAAGTAGTCGCGGCCGTACTTCTTGCCGAGATCGGACACGGCCTTGCGCAGCGCCAGGCGCTCCTCGGACTCGGTGAAGTTGTTCATTCTGCTTCTCCTTCGATGACCGCCAGTACGGCGCCGGACTCGACTTGCGCGCCGGCGGTGGCCGACAGCTCGGTGACGACGCCGTCGTACGGCGCCGTGATGGTGTGCTGCATCTTCATGGCTTCAAGGACGACGACGATGTCGCCCTTGCTGACCTGCTGACCTTCGGTGACGGCGACGCTCATGACCGCGGCCGGCATGGGCGCCAGCAGCGATCCCTCGGCGATGACGTCGGCCGGATCGACGAACACCGGGATCGGCGTCACGTCGAACGATCCGCCCGGACCGTCGACGTCGACCCAGCCGGGTCCGACGGCCACGACGTACGTCTCGGTGAGCCCGTCGTCGTCGAGCACGACCCGCGTCGGCGTGACCTCGCCGATCGTGATGCCCTCGAGGTCGTGCTGGACGAGCCCGGCGCGTGTAGGAGACGGTGATCTCCTCGCCGCCGATGACGTACGAGCGGGTGCGGGGCTGGCTCGGCACGTTGCGGTAGGCCGTCGGGATGCGACCGAGCACCTTCGCGTTCGCCGTCGCGGACGCCGCCTCGGCGAGCGCCGCGACGAGCGCCGCCTTGCGTACGGCGTGCTCGCTGCGTCGGCTTGACCCAGTCGGCGAGCCGCTCGTCGAGCAGCGCGGTGTGGACGCGCTCGGCCGGAACTCCTCGTCGCCGAGGATGCCGAGCAGCAGGTCGATGTTGGTCGTGACGCCGTGGAGACGGGTGCGGCGCAGTGCGTCGCCGAGCAGGCGTACGGCGTGGGCGCGATCGTCACCGTGCGCGATGACCTTGGCGATCATGGCGTCGTAGTGGATGCCGACGACCGAGCCGCTCTCGATGCCGGAGTCGACGCGGAGGCCGGGCCGTCGGGCACCTCGAACGTACGGACGGTGCCGGTCTGGGGCTGCCAGTCGTCGGCGGGATCCTCGGCGTACAGGCGCACCTCGATGGCGTGACCGTTCGGGCCGGCGGGCTCGGCGCCGAGCTGCTTGCCCTCGGCGACGCGGATCTGCTGCGCGACGAGGTCGACGCCGAACACCTCTTCGCTGACGGGGTGCTCGACCTGGAGGCGGGTGTTCATCTCGAGGAAGTACGCCTTGCCGGTCGTCGAGGTGCGCATCGGCGACGAGGAACTCGACCGTGCCGGCGCCGACGTAGCCGACCGCCTCGACGGCAGCGCGCGACGCGTCGTGCAGGACCTTGCGCACCTGGTCGCTGACCGACGGCGCCGGTGCCTCCTCGACGACCTTCTGGTGGCGGCGCTGGATCGAGCAGTCACGGTCGCCGACGATCCAGCACGTGCCGTGGGTGTCGGCCATGACCTGCACCTCGATGTGGCGCGCGGTCGGCAGGTAGGGCTCGACGAACACCGTGGCGTCGCCGAACGCCGAGAGCGCCTCGGCACCGGCAGCGGTGAGCTCGCCCTCGAGGTCCTTGGGGTCGGTGACGATGCGCATGCCGCGACCGCCGCCACCCGCCGATGCCTTGACCAGCAGCGGGAAGTCGGACTTCTTGGCCTTGGCCGCGTCGACGCTGAGGATCGGCACGCCGGCCTTGTCCATCAGCTCCTTGGCGCGGATCTTGTCGCCCATCGAGTCGATCGTGTCGGGCGCAGGGCCGATCCAGGTCAGCCCGGCCTTGGCGACGTCGCGGGCGAACGCGGCGTTCTCCGACAGGAAGCCGTAGCCGGGGTGGATCGCGTCGGCGCCGGCCTTGAGGGCGGCGGCGATGACGAGGTCGCCGCGGAGATAGGTGTCCGACGGCGCGTTGCCCGGCAGCCGTACGGCGACATCGGCGTCACCGACGAACGGCGCCCCCGCATCGGCGTCGGAGTAGACCGCGACCGTACGGATGCCGAGGTCGCGACACGTACGGAACACCCGCCGCGCGATCTCTCCGCGGTTGGCAACGAGAACTGACGAGATCACCGGCAACCCCCAAAGTTTGAAGGGTTGGCGAGCGAAATGCGCGTCGCGAAGCTCCCGGAAAGCGCTTCAAATCGAGTCGGCGCGCTCATACGCGGAACACTCCGTAGCCTTCGGCGCCCTTGGTGGGCACGGTGTTGATCGCGCTGAGGCAGATGCCGAGGATCGAGCGGGTGTCGCGCGGATCGATCACCCCGTCGTCGTAGAGCATCCCGGAGGTGAAGTACGCCAGCGACTGCTCCTCGATCTGCTGCTCGATGAAGGCGCGCATCTGCTTGTCGGCCTCCTCGTCGTACGGCTGCCCCTTCGACTCGGCGGCACCGCGGGCGACGATCGAGATGACGCCGGCGAGCTGGGTCGCACCCATCACCGCCGACTTCGCGTTGGCCCAGCTGAACATGAAGCGCGGGTCGTACGCGCGACCGCTCATCCCGTAGTGACCGGCGCCGTACGAAGCGCCGATCACGACCGAGATGTGCGGGACCGTCGAGTTGGAGACCGCGTTGATCATCTGCGCGCCGTGCTTGATGATGCCGCCCTGCTCGTACTCCGCGCCGACCATGTAGCCGGTCGTGTTGTGCAGGAACAGCAGCGGCGTGTCGGTCTGGTTGGCGAGCTGGATGAACTGCGTCGCCTTCTGCGCCTCCTGGCTGAACAGCACGCCCTGGGCGTTGGCGAGGATGCCGATCGGGTAGCCGTGCAGCTGGGCGAAGCCGGTGACCAGCGACGATCCGTAGAGCGGCTTGAACTCGTCGAACTCGCTGCCGTCGACCAGGCGCGCGATGACCTCGCGCGGATCGAACGGGATCTTGAGGTCGGTCGGCACGATGCCGAGCAGCTCTTCGGGATCGAAGACCGGCTCGGCGTACGTCGGCTCGGGCACGAAGCCCTTCTTGCTCCAGTTGATGTGCTTGATGATCGAGCGGCCGATGCGGATCGCATCGCGCTCGTCGACCGCGAGGTAGTCGGCGAGGCCCGACTGACGCGCGTGCATCTCGGCGCCGCCGAGCTCCTCGTCGGTCGACTCCTCACCGGTCGCCATCTTGACCAGCGGCGGGCCGGCGAGGAACACCTTGGCGCCCTCCTTGACCATGACGACGTAGTCGCTCATGCCCGGGATGTACGCGCCGCCGGCGGTCGAGTTGCCGAACACCAGCGCCACGGTCGGGCGGCGTGCCGCGCTGGCCCGGGTGATGTCGCGGAACGACCGCCGCCCGGGATGAAGATGTCCTTCTGCGTCGGCAGGTCGGCGCCGCCGGACTCGACGAGGTTGATGCTCGGCAGCCCGCACTCCTGCGGCGATCTGCGCCGCCCGGTGTCCCTTGCGCAGCGTGCTCGGGTTGGACGCGCCGCCCTTCACGGTCGGGTCGTTGGCGATGATCATGCACTCGACGCCCTCGACGACGCCGATGCCGGTGACGATCGAGGCGCCGACGGCGAAGTCGGTGCCCCAGGCCGCCAGCGTCGACAGCTCGAGGAAGGGCGAGTCGGGGTCGAGCAGCAGCTCGATGCGCTCGCGGGCGGTCAGCTTGCCGCGATCGCGGTGGCGCTGGATGTGGCGCTCGCCGCCGGCCTCGAGCGCCTTGGCGTGCTGGACCGCGAGGTCGTCGATGCGCTCCAGCATCGACGCGCGGTTGCCCGCGTACGTCTCGGTCGTGGTGTCGACTGTCGTCTTCATGGCGATCTCAGTACCCCAAGAGCTTTGCGGCCAGGTCGTTCAGGACTTCGGTGGCGCCGCCGCCGATGCCGAGGATGCGGGCATCGCGGTAGTGCCGGTCGATCTCGGACTCGCGCATGTAGCCCATGCCGCCGAAGATCTGCACGGCTTCGGAGACGACCCACTCGCACGCCTCGACCGACTGGTTCTTGGCCATCACGGCGTCGAGGATGATCGCCGGATCGGTGTTGTCGCCGTCGACGGCGCGCTCGACGGCCTGACGGGTCAGCGCGCGGGCTGCCGACGTACGGCGGTGCATCTCGACGAGCTTGTGCCGGATGACCTGCCGGGTGATGAGCGGCTTGCCGAACGTCTCGCGCTCGCGGGCGTATGCCACGGCGAGGTCGAGTGCGCGCTGCGCCGTCGCGTAGCCCTGCACCGCGAGGCCGAGGCGCTCGCTGACGAACTGCTGCATGACGAGCACGAAGCCACCGTCGACCTCGCCGACGATCTGGCTGGCGGGCACGCGTACGTTGTCGAAGCTCAGCTCGGCGGTGTCGGAGCAGTGCCAGCCCATCTTGCGCAGCGGCCGCGCGACGGTGAAGCCCGGCAGTCCCTTGTCGATGACCAGCAGGCTGATGCCGCCGTAGCCCTCGCCGCCCGTACGGACCGCCGTCGTCACGAAGTCGGCGCGCACGCCGGAGGTGATGAACGTCTTGGCGCCGTTGACGACGAAGTCGTCGCCGTCACGGACTGCCTTCGTACGGATGTTGGCGACGTCGGAGCCGCCACCGGGCTCGGTGATGCCGAGCGATCCGATCATCTCGCCGGCGAGTGTCGGGCGGACGTAGCGGTCGATCAGGTCGGCGTTGCCGCGAGCCGACGATGTGCGGGAGCGCGATGCCGTGGGTGAACAGCGCGGCGATGAGTCCCGATCGATCCACCCGCCTGGATCAGCGACTCGGTGACGGTCGACCCGTCGATCAGGTCACCGCCCTGGCCGCCGACCTCCGACGGGAACGCGACGCCGAGCAGGCCGGCCGAGGCCGCCTTGGCGTGCACCTCGCGCGGAACCTCGCCGGCGTCCTCCCAGGCAGGAAGGTGCGGTACGAGCTCCTTCTCGGTGAAGGAGGTGACCATCTCGCGCAGCGCCGTGCGCTCCGGCGTCTCCCAGAGCGTGCTCACAGCACACCTGCCACGAGTGCGTCGGGCAGCGAGCCTGGACGGGATCGCGCAGTCGCGGGCGCGCAGCCACTCGCCGAGTCCCTTGGCCTGCGGGTCGAGCCGGGTCGACGAGGCGACTCCTTCGCCGAGCAGCCCGTGGATCACGATGTTGACGGCCCGCAGGTTGGGCAGCGGGTGGATCTCGAGCTTGAGCTCGGCGGCCTCGGGCAGGAGCTCGCGGACGGTCGCCTCGTCGAGGAACCCGACCAGCCACTCGTACGCGGCGTCGGCGTCGGGATGATCGGCCGGAATCCACACGCCGACGTTGGCGTCGCCGCCCTTGTCGCCGGAGCGCGCGTAGGCGAGCCGGCCGAGCGGCACGCGTACGACCTCGGCGAGCCAGTCCTCGGTCGGCTCGGTGGTCGTCGGCTCCTCGCGGGTGATCGACGGCGTCGAGGATCGGCTTCGTCGTCGTCGGGCGGCGCGATCTCCGTACGGTTGCCGTCGCGCGTCGACGACGACGTGCGGCACCCTGTCCTGCGGCACGTACGCCGCGCGGTAGACGCCGAACGGCGTACCGGCCGCCGGCGGACGGGTGACGCTGAAGCCCGGGTATGACGCCAGCGCCAGCTGGATCGCCGCATCGCTGAACGCGCGACCGACCGGCTCGGCCTGCGGCGCTCTTGACGCTGCACCGCAGCAGCGAGGTGGCCGCGGCCTCGGTCGACGGGTCGGCCACATCCGTACGGTCGAGGTGCCACTCGATCTCGTCCGGCGGCGATGCCGCGAGGGCGCTGCTCCATCTGCGTGCGGATCAGCGCGGCCTTCTCGGGGATGTCGAGCCCGGTCAGCAGGAACTCGACGCTGTTGCGGAACCCGCCGATCGTGTTGAGGCAGACCTTCGTCATCTCCGGCGGCGCTTCGCCGGTGACACCCGTGATCGCGACGCGATCGGGCCCCTCCTGCGTCAGCGTCATCGAGTCGAGGCGAGCGCTGACGTCGGGGCCGAGGTACGACGGGCCGCCGACTTCGTAGACCAGCTGCGCCGTGACGGTGTCGACCGTGACCGCTCCGCCGGTGCCGTCGTGCTTGGTGATGACGACCGAGCCGTCATCGGAGATCTCGGCGATCGGGAAGCCCAGCGGGCGCGTCATGTCGATCGTGCCGAAGCCCGAGAAGTTGCCGCCGGTCGCCTGGGTGCCGCACTCGATGACGTGACCTGCGACGACCGCGCCGGCGAGCGCGTCGTAGTCCTCACGACCCCAGCCGAACTCCGCGATCGCCGGGACCGACGACGACGGACGCATCCGTGACGCGGCCCGTGACCACCACGTCGGCCCCTCCCTCCAGGGCCGACGCGATGCCGAATGCCCCGAGATAGGCGTTCGCCGTCATGACGCTACCGAACATGAGCTCCTCTGCACGGTCTACCAGATCATCGCCCTCGACATGGGCGATCGCGATTTCCAGTCCCTGTTCGGCGGCGATCGCGCGCAGCGACTCGGCCAGACCGGCGGGGTTGAGCCCGCCGGCGTTGGCGACGATCTTGACGCCGCGCTCCTTGGCCAGCGCCATCGACTCGGTCATCTGCTTGACGAACGTCTTGGCGTAGCCGAGCGAGGCGTCCTTCATCCGGTCGCGGCCGAGGATCAGCATCGTCAGCTCGGCGAGGTAGTCGCCGGTGAGGTAGTCGAGCTCGCCGCCCTCGAGCATCTCGCGCATCGCGGAGAGCCGGTCGCCGTAGTAGCCGGAACAGTTGCCAACGCGAATCGTGCTCATCGGTCCGCCAATCGCTTGGGGTCGTTGCCGGGCAGGCCCGCGAACGCCTGCGCGATCGTCAGCCAGTGCTGGGCGTTCTCGCCGACGGCCTGGACGTCGACGTCCTCGTGATGGCGCCGACGCGTCACCAGCAGCGCGAAGTCGTAGCCGTCGCCGGTCACCCGCTCCTCGGCATCCTCGGGACCCCACGTCCACAGGTCACCGTCAGGGCCGGTCAGCTCCACACGTACCTCGCCTTCGGGGATCTGCTCGCCGCGCATCATGTAGGCGAAACCGCGAGCCCGTACGCCGATGTGCGCCACGTGCTTGGCCCGCGACGTCTTGGGCACCTCGATGCCGAGCGCCTCGGCGACATCGTGCGAGTGGGCCCACGTCTCCATCACCCGAGCAGTCGCCATCGAGACCGGGCTCATCGGCGGGCCGAACCACGGGATCTTCTCGCCGTCGGGCACGGCGCGGAGCGCGGCCTGCAGGTCGGTACGACCTTCGCGCCAGCTGGCGAGCAGCTCGGCCGGCGGGATGAGCGCCATCTCCTCGGCGGCCTCGTCGACGAATCCGGTGGGGTTCGCGGCGGCTTCTTCCAGCCCTTCGGCGAACGCTGCCTCGTCGGTGATCGCGGTGACCGACGCGAGGTCGGTCCAGTGCAGGTGGCGCGACCTGGTGCGTCACGGTCCAGCCCTCGGGCGTCGTGACGGTCTCCCAGCCGGCCGCGTCGAGCACCGACACCCAGCCGTCGAGCTGGGCGCTCTCGGCTTCGAGATCGGCGAGCACCTGGTCGAGGATCGTCATGCGAGCTCCAGCTGTTGGTCGAGGATGTTGCGCCCACGAGTCGAGGACGACGGACCGTCGCTTCGCGTCGTCGGACAGTGACGCTGCGAGGCCGAGGCCGCGCAGCAGGTCGAGGGTGGCCTGCACGAGCTGGCGGTTGTCGCCGCGCGACTCGTCGATGCCGAGAAGCTCCAGCGCGTACGCGTGGGTCTCTCGCCCGACGCGGCGCTCCAGCGGCCCCACCGACTCGCGGAGCTCGGCGTCCGTACGGGCTGCGACCCACAGCTCGAGCGCGGCGAAGAACACCGGCGAGACGAACTGTGCAGCGACGATCTCGAGCACCGCGCGCGTACGTCCCTCAGCCGGCAGGTCGGCGGCCGCCTGCCGCATGTCCTCGCGGCGGCGCTCGGTCAGGTGTCCGACGGCGGCGACGACGAGGGCCTGCTTGGTCGGGAAGTGATGCAGCTGGGCGCCGCGGCTGACACCGGCTCGCTGGCTGACGACGGTGGTCGTCGTGCCGGACCAGCCGAGCTCGACCAGGCAGTCGACGGTCGCCTCCATCAGGCGCTGGCGCATCGCGCGGGTGCGCTCTCCCTGCGGGGTGCGCGACTGGGCCTGGGTGGTCACCGACCCAGCATGATCGCAAACTCACAAACAGTCAAGCCTGATTGTTTATATGCCTGACCTGCACATTGCTGCGTTCGATACGATCTCCGTCTCCCCAGCCAAGGACTCCCATGACTGACCAGATCCCTGCCGTCGAAGAACCCAAGACCCGCAGCAGCAAGCGCTTCATCATCATCGGCGCTGCCGTCGGCCTGGTCGTCGCGCTTGCCGGTGCCGGCGCGTACGCGTGGCAGAAGCTCGACGGTGGGGGATCCCAGCCGCACGACGTGCTGCCGTCAACGGTCGTCGCCTACGCACGCGTCGACGCCGACCCCTCCGCGTCGCAGAAGATCGCGATCCTCAAGCTGGTCCGCAAGTTCCCCGAGCTCGCCAAGGAGCTCGGCATCAAGGACATCAACCAGGACGTACGCAAGCCTCTCCTCGAGGACCTCGTCGCGGAGTGCGACCTCGACTACGACAAGGACGTCGAGCCGTGGCTCGGCAACCGCGTCGGCGTCGCCTACGACTCCAAGCTCGAGACCCCGATCGTCGCGGTGCAGGTCAGCGACGAGGGCAAGGCGCGTACCGGCATCAACGCCCTCGCCGACTGCGGCGGTCCCGACGCGAAGACCGGCATCGCCTTCAGCGACGGCTATGCCGTAGTGACACCGAAGAAGGCCGACGCCGCCAAGATCGTCTCGGCCGCGGCCAAGAAGTCACTGACGGACAACAAGACCTATGCCGCCGACATGGAGGAGCTCGGCGAGAAGGGCGTGTTCTCGGCGTGGGCCGATCTCGAGGCGATCGGCTCGATCGATGAGCTCGAGGGCTTCGGCACCGAGCTCGAGGACGCGTTCAAGGGAGTCGGTACGGCCGCCCTGACCCTGCGCGCCGGATCGTCATCACTCGAGCTCGCGTCGATCACCCACCTCGACGAGAAGCCAGACTTCGGCGACTCGACCGACATCGCAGACCTGCCCGGCGACACGGCACTGGCGCTCTCGATCTCGGGGTTCGGCGACCAGGTGCGCGATCAGTTCGAGTCGGGCTTCATGAGCGGACTCACCGGCAACCCGGAGCCCAACACGGCCGAAGCACCTCCTGCCGTCGTGACTCCCGATCCGAACACACCGCCCGACGCAGAGGCACCGGACGGTGTGGAGATCCCCGGTCTCGAGATCCCCGACGGGACCGACGGCATCGAGGGCGAGCTGGAGGCGGTCGAGGACGAGACCGGGCTCAAGTTCCCCGAGGACCTCGTGACGTTGCTCGGCGACGGACTCACCCTTGCCGTCGGCAGCCGCAACCTCGAGACACTGCCGGCCATGTCCGGCCCGCAGGATGTGACGCAGCTCGACGTCAGTCTCAAGCTGACGACCGACCCGGCAAAGGGTCTCGACCTCGCGAACCGACTGGTCGCGCTCGCCGCCCGCGAAGGCTTCCCGCTCACAGCCACTCCGACCGATGACGGTGTCGTGATCTCCACGAACGCCGAAGCCGCCAAGGCTTTCTCGGGCAACGGTGACCTTGGGAAGTCCGACTCCTACAAGCGCGCCATCGCCCACGCCGGCGCGTCGCCAGCGTTCTTCGTCGACATCGAGGCGATCGTCGATGCGCTGTTGGACTCGAATCCGCCGCCCGAGATCGAGGATGTGCTCAACGAGCTCGAGCCGCTCTCCGCCTTTGGGGTGTCGACCACGTACGAGGACAAGGTCTTCAAGACGACCGTCAAGCTCGCCCTCGACTGATCAGAAGTACTCGAACTCGAGGTGGAACGGGACTGGGCTGATTCCGTTCTCTCCGTAAGCCCACAGGTTGAGGAAACCAAATCCCGGATCCCCCGGAAGCGTGAACGTATAGGTGTGCGTGTAGCCGGGGCCGTCCGGCCGGGAGAATGTCGGGCAGCTGACCGTTCACCAGGGACGAAGGTGTGTCCCGCATGAATCCGAAGTCGTATCCGATCGTCTTGGACGGATCATCCCCGCCAGGAGTCAGCGTCAGCGTCGTAGGTGTGGCCTGCCTCCCAGACTTCCGGGAGCCCTGTGATGGTCGGGTTGCCCGGAAGTGCCCTGTCGATAAAGAACGTGCAGTCCTCCGAGTAGTCACTCCATGCTCCCGAGGCGTCTTTCACACGCACTCGGAAGGAGTACCAGCCGTCACTCGAGTCGATCGGCAGCGTCACGGTTGACCGCTCGTACGACGCCGCGGCAGGGCCGACAATCACGGGGGAAGAAGGATCAACACTCTCGCCTGCATTCCATTGGAAGTACGACGTCGACTCCTCTCCGTTCTTCGTCGCGCGGCACCACTGTTGCCGTCACGGTCGAGGGGTTGCCCAATCGGCTCGGAAGGCTCGAAGAGTCAGTGCAACCGCCCCCGTTGAGACTGACTCCCAGAACCTCCGGCTTCACATTCGTGAGGTACGTGACCATCAACAGCGGTCTGCGTTTCGGATCGGCACAGATGTCGCCGGACTTTCCCGACGTCCGGGAGCAGAACCGGCGTTCGTAGCTGGAGTTTGCGAGCGCCTATTGCGGAACGCTCATCTGGAGCCCCCAGTTCGGGTACTCGCCTCGCGCCCAGGCAGTGGTCATCTTGGTGACGTCGCCGGCCACGAAACCGTTGTTGCCTCCGTGGGTGCCTGGACAGTTGTTGCGACCCTTGTTGGCAGTCAAGACCGAACCATCCGTCGTGCCTGGAATCGTCACCGGCCGGTTCGAGAACGTCGTCGTGTTCTCATTGAAGCCGGTATCGAGCGGAAGCAAGTTCACCGGCCGGGCCGAGCACGATCCCGCATCGTACTGCCAGATGTTGAGCGTCGCCTTCGTGATCGTCTTGGTGGCGATCGCGTCGAGGCTCGACTGCGGAAAACGGATGTAGGCCGTTGCCGGCATGCGATTTGCGTCGCCGCCAACTCTTCCGAAAAGCAGTCGGGTGGACCAACCTTGGATCTTGGTGGTGCCGGAACGCACCCAGGTGTCGTGCAACGGCCGAATCTGGTCGGTCAATGTCCCGTCGACATTTGCGAAGGTGCGTACGTCAGCGGTTCGCATGGAACGAACCTCCACTGGCTCATTCAGGGTTCTGGCGGCTACCGCTGCCGCCACCTGAGTAGGCCGATCAGGATGGCCGTCACCGTCGGAGTCCATGCCCGACGACGATCCGAGCAGGGTCCGCGAGCTCAGCTCGGCTGCACCAGCGGCGGCCAACGACATCATCAACAGCAGCGCCGCGGTGACGACGATCACGATGATGAACCACTTGTGCGCTCGAACGCTTGGGCCGACGACAGTCATGGCCAGACTCCCCCTGGAAGGCACGGCCGACTGACCATGCTGGAGCAGTCTCTCAGCGCTGGCGGACCACCCGCAATCGTCCGTTCGGGTGGTGCCTGTACGTCGCTGTGGTCAGGCGGCGTCGTCGGGGACGAGCTCGCCGACGATGACTTCCTCGTGGGCGTCCGGATCGACGACCGGCTCGCGATCGAGCTCGCCGACGGCGCGACGGGCGAAGTCGGCTGCCAGCTGGAGCGCCATCTCGCTCTCGGGCAGCACCTTCGCCAGCACCGGGAACGCGTGCACCTGCTTGCGCCACAGGTGCGTCTCGACCTCGACACCGCGCTCGGCGAGCAGCAGCGCCATCGCCTCGACCTCGGGGCGGAGCATCTCGTCCTCGACGGCGACCAGGAAGGTCGGCGAGGAGATGTAGGCCGACGCGTGCAGCGGCGACGCGTAACCCTCGATCGCCGAGCCCTCAGGCAACCAGCGCTCGCGGATCTGGGCGATGCGGCGTACGGGGAGGTAGGCATCGCGCTGGCGGATGATGCGCTGCACCGCCTTGTCCTCGCGATCGGGATCGATGCTCAGCAGCGGCGAGAAGCACAGCAACGCGGCGGGAGCCTGGAGGCCGCGGCGGGTGGCGAGCTCGGCGACCTTCATCGTCAGGTAGCCGCCGGCGGAGTCACCCGCGACCACGATCTTGTCGGGATGCGCGGTCTGCTCGAGCAGCGCTTCGTACGCCGTGATGACGTCCTGCACCGAGTCGGCGATCGCACCTTCGGGGAGCTGGACGTAGTCGACCGAGATGACGGTGGCACCGGTCTTGCGGGCGAGGCGCTCGCAGATGCGGCGATGGGTCTCGATGCTGCCGGAGAAGAACCCGCCACCGTGGAGATAGAGGAGCGTCATGTCGCTGGTGGTGCCGTAGCGGTGCACCATCGACTCGACCGGCACGCCGCCGAGCTCGAACCGGATCGACTCGACGTACGGCGAATGGCGCCGCCGCGCGGACAGCTTGTCGACGGCGCGGATCGTCGCGAGCGACCGATCGTTGATCGGCGTGAACGTGAGGAGCGGCTTGAACACGATCCGTGCGGCGCGCTGCAGCACGCGGGCGCGGAAGCTGTAGGACTCGTGCACGACGGCCTTGTCGTAGACGACGCGCATCGGGCCACGGCCCGGCAGGAGCATGCGTACGCCGCTGCTGGGGCGTCGCCACGTCGCGAGTCGATCGCGCAGCCTGGACCACCACATGCCGTCGAGCGTACCTTCGGTATGCGTTCACGACAACTCGCGCCGAGGCATCAGCGCAGGTCAGAGGCACAATCGGCCGCGCCAGAGGAGGAGCGATACGCTCGGGGAGTGCTGGAAGCCGTGGTGATCTTCGTTGCCGGCATCTATGCGGGCATGATCAACACGATCGTCGGCTCGGGCACTCTCATCACGTTCCCGACGCTGCTGCTGTTCGGCTATCCCGCCCTGACCGCCAACGTCTCCAACAACATCGGCCTGGTGGCCGGCGGAGTCTCCGGCACGTACGGCTACCGCCACGAGGCGCGCGAGCTCAAGGCGACCCTCGTACGGCTCGCGCCGGCGTCGATCCTCGGCGCCGTCACCGGATCCGTCCTGCTGCTCACGCTGCCCGACAGCTCGTTCGATGCCATCGTCCCGGCGCTCATCGCGCTGGCGCTCGTGATGGTCATCATCGGCCCGTCGATCCAGCAGCGCGTCGCGCAAGCGCAAGCTCGACCGCGGCGCCGACCTCGAGCGCGTCTCGCCCGCCCTGTTCGCCGGCATCTTCGGGCTCGGCGTCTATGGCGGCTACTTCGGCGCAGCCCAGGGCATCCTGCTCATGGGACTGATGGGCATCATGCTCAGCGCCGGCATCCAGGCGCTCAACGGCCTCAAGAACGTGCTCGGCACCATCGTCAACGCCGTCGCCGCGATCTCGTTCATGGTCTTCGCGTGGGACCGCATCGACTGGAAGATCGTGGCGCTGATCGGTGGCGGCAGCCTGGTCGGCGGCGTGCTCGGCGCGCGCATCGGCCGACGCCTCCCACCGCTGGTGCTCCGCGCGATCATCCTGATCATCGGCACGCTGGCCCTGGTCAAGATCATCTGGTTCGACTGAGCGAGCTACTCAGCGGAGAAGCGCGCGTCCACCTCGATGTGGATGACGATCTGCTCGGGCGCGAGCGCCAGCGACGGACCGCCACCCATGTCGGCCGACGCCATCATCATCTTGGCCATCGGGCCGGTCGAACTCCTGCGGGTTGTTGTTGCTGAGCATCCCGGGGTCGGACAGCTGCAGCGCGACGACCTTGCCGCGACGTACGGAGTTGGCGTAGACCTGCGCCTTGGCGATCGCGTCCTCGACGGCGGCCTTGCGGACCTCGGACTCGTACGATCGCCGGTTCTTCACCGTGACGTCCCAGGCGATGTAGCCGACCTCGATGCCGTCCTTGCCCGACCAGAAGTCGAGGAAGCCGCTGAGCCGCTCGAAGTCGACGAACTCGGCGACGACCTGGACGCGCGCCGACGTGCACGACCTCGAGGCGCTTGCCCTCGTGGTCCCACGGACGGTGGCTGAACACCCGCACCTGGTCGCTCGACCAGGTCGTCACGGCGTCGAGATCGACGAGCTCGCGCAGCTGCTTGGACAGCGGCTCCTGCAGCGCCACGGCGTCGGCGAACACCTGTGCCTTGTCGGATCCCTCGATCGCGGCGGCCATCGAGACGGTGGCCCGTCTCGGCGGGATGGCTGGTCTCCGCGGACCCGCGGACGGTGATCTCGAGCGTCATGAGGTCATGATGCCCCACAGAGTCCAGCGCGTCGAATGCGACATCGGGGTTGTCACATCGGCACGGTCTGCTGTTTTACTTGAGTTCAAATACTCTCGGTATGTGAACTGGAGGAACCATGACGGACACCCACGGTGCACGACGCAGCGATCATCGGCGCCGGCTTCGGCGGCATGGGCGCAGCGATCCAGCTCGGCCGGCTCGGCTTCAAGGACCTGGTGATCCTCGAGCGCGAGGACGACCTCGGCGGCACCTGGCACGTCAACCGCTACCCGGGTCTCGCCGTCGACATCCCGTCCTCGACGTACTCGTACTCCTTCGAGCCCAACCCGCACTGGTCGCGCCTGTACGCGCCCGGCGCCGAGCTCAAGACGTACGCGTCGCACGTCGCCGACAAGTACGACCTCCGCAAGCACATGCGCTTCAACGCCGTCGTCGAAGGCGCCGTCTGGGACGCCGAGAACGAGCACTGGACCGTCAACGTCGCCGGCGGCGAGCGCCTCCACGCGCGCTACCTGCTGACCGCGACCGGATTCCTGTCCCAGCCGAAGATGCCCGACATCGCCGGCATCGAGACGTTCGCCGGCAAGGTCATCCACACCACGAAGTGGGACGACTCGTACGACCTCGCGGGCAAGAAGGCCGCCGTCATCGGCACCGGCGCCACCGCCGTACAGCTCATCCCCGAGATCGCGCCGACGCTCGCCGAGCTCACGGTCTATCAGCGCACCGCGATCTGGGTGACGCCCAAGTCGGACGCCAAGATCCCCGAGCGCGTCCGCAGCATGTACGCGCAAGGTGCCGCTCACCCAGCGCATCGTGCGCGGCTTCGGCTCCGGCGTGCTCGAGGTGCTGATGGTCGACCGCCGTGCTGAAGTATCGCCGCTTCAAGATGTTCAACAAGCTCGCCGAGCGCGTCGCCAAGCGCCACATGGCGCGCCAGATCAGCGACCCCGAGCTGCGCGCGAAGCTGACGCCCGACTACGACTTCGGCTGCAAGCGTCCGACGTTCTCCAACGACTACTTCAAGGCGTTCACCCGCGACAACGTCAACCTCGAGACCACGCCGATCGAGCGCATCGAGCCCGACGGCATCGTCACCACCGACGGCAACAAGACCGACGATCGACACCCTCGTCCTCGCCACCGGCTTCAACCTCTGGGACGTCAACTTCCCGGCGATCGAGATCATCGGTCGCGACGGCCGCAACCTCGGCAAGTGGTGGCGCGACAACCGCTTCCAGGCGTACGAGGGCGTCGCCGTGCCGCACTTCCCCAACTTCCTGACGCTGGCCAGCCCCTACTCCTACAGCGGCCTGTCCTACTTCACGACGATCGAGTCGCAGATGAAGCACATGAAGCGGCTGTTCGGCGAGGTCAGCAAGCGCAGGGCCTCGACGTTCGAGGTGACTCCGGAGGCCAACGCCGAGTTCCTCGACCGGATGACCGAGCGACCTCGAGGACTCGGTGTTCGCGCTCGGGCAGCTGCTCGACGGCTCGCAGCTACTACTTCAACCAGCACGGCGAGGCCGCGATCCTGCGCCCGACGTCGACGATCAACGCCTTCCGCGAAGCCGGCCGCTTCCCGCTGGACGCCTACTCCTACGCCTGAGCCCATCTCTTGGTTGAGTAGCCCTGGGGGTCCCCCCAGCGAGCGCAGCGAGCGAGGGGGCGGAACGAGGGCGTATCGAAACCTCGCGAGCCGACATGCTCGCTCAAGCTCTCGGCCTCGCGGGGTTTCGATACGCTCGTTCCTCGCTACTCAACCAGCAGCGTGGAGCAGCCTCGCGCCGGGCAGCGGGATGAGCTCGGCCCGGGTCGTCGGGTCGATCTCGTGGCCGTGCTCGCAGGTCAGGTGGGCGTGGATCGCTCCGCCGCAGTCGCGGTGGCGCAGCGCGACCGGAGGACCGTCGGCGCCGGCGCGGTGCTTGTCGCCGAAGTCCATCAGCGCGACCAGGACCGTACGCAGGTCGCGGCCGGCCGCCGTCAGGACGTACTCCTGACGAGCCCGCTCACCCTCGGGCTTGATAGGCACGGCGCTCGACCAGTCCCTCGTCGACCAGCAGCGCGAGGCGCTTGGCCAGCACGTCGCGGGCGATGCCGAGGTGCGCCTGCAGCGCGTCGAAGCGACGTACGCCGTTGAACAGGTCGCGGACGACCAGCACGGTCCAGCGATCGCCGAGCACCTCCGCGGTACGCGCGATCGAGCAGGTCGACGAGTCGTAGTCGGACCAGGCCATACGTCCTCCTGAGATGTCGCTCACGCTGAGTTTGGATTTCCAACTCAGATGCTACGCTCTTTTCCACCGCACCGAGAAGGGGCCGCCATGACCGAGCTCGAGCAGAAGACCAAGACCATCACCTGGGTCGACCCGCGCCCCCAGGCAGCCGAGGCGCTGACGATGAGCGGGCTCGACTACCTGCAGGCGATGATCGACGGCAAGCTCCCGCCGCCGCCGATCGCGAGCCACATCAACCTCGAGATCGCCAGCGTCTGCCCCGGGCGAGGCCGTCATGGCCGCGACCCCGGACGAGTCGCACTACAACCCGATCGGCTCGGTGCACGGCGGCTTCTTCGCGACCCTGCTCGACTCGGTGTGCGGCTGCGCCGTGCAGACGACGCTGCCGGCCGGCACCGCGTACACCTCGCTCGACCTGAACGTCAGCTTCCTGCGCGGCATCACCTCCGACACCGGTCGCGTCGTCGCCACGGGCCGCGTCACCAAGCCGGGCATCGCGGGCGGCATTCGTCGAGGCCGACATCCGCGACTCGCAGCGGCCGGCTGCTCGCCACCGCGACCTCGACCTGCCTGGTGTTCACGCCCTGAGACGGCAGGCTCAACTGGCGAAACATGAGGGTTTCCTCAAATAGCGATTGAGCCGTGGTCACCCTCGACGATCTCCAGGTCAGCTCCCTCGGCGCGTGCACGGTCGACTCACCCCTCGCGATGTACGTCGAGGGTCGCAAGACCAACGAGTACTACGTCGGCGAGGACGACCGGATCCTGTACGACGACACGCTCGCGCTGATCGCCTCGCGCGGAGTCCCGCTCGACGAGCTGCCGACGTTCGAGGCGGGCGGCCCGCGCGACAAGATCTTCTTCGACCCAGCCACGACCAAGGTCGGCGTCGTGACCTGCGGCGGCCTCTGCCCCGGCCTCAACGACGTCATCCGCGCGATCGTCCTCGAGCTCCACACGCACTACGGCGTGCGCGACGTGGTCGGCTTCCAGCACGGCTACGCCGGGCTGGTCCCGGAGCTCGGCCACGACGTCGTACCGCTGACCCCCGAGTCGGTCGCACGCATCAACGAGCGCGGCGGCACGGTCCTCGGCACGTCGCGCGGCGCGCAGGACCCTGCCGTGATCGTCGACCGGCTCGTCGAGCTCGGCATCGACATCCTGATGGTCATCGGCGGCGACGGATCGATGCGCGGCGCGCACAACATCGTCGGTCGAGATCGACCGGCGCGGTCTGCAGATCGGCATCGTCGGCGTACCCAAGACGATCGACAACGACATCCCGCACATCGGCCAGAGCTTCGGCTTCTCGACCGCGTTCGCCAAGGCCGCCGAGTCGATCAAGGCTGCTCGGGTCGAGGTCGAGGCGGCCGTCGGCGGCGTCGGCATCGTCAAGGTCATGGGTCGGCACGCCGGCTTCATCGCCTGCTACGCCGCGCTCGCCAACCACGACGCCGACTTCGTGCTGATCCCCGAGGTCGACTTCTCGCTCGACGGCGACAACGGCCTGCTTGCGCTGCTCGAACGACGAGTCGCCGAGCGCGGCAGCGCCGTCATCGTGCTGGCCGAGGGCGCCGGCCAGGACCTCATCCCGGCCAGCGACCGTACGGACCCGAGCGGCAACACCGTGCTGGGCGACATCGCGAGCTACCTGCGCGAGCAGATCACCAAGCACTTCGCCAACGCCGACCTGCCCACTGACGATGCGCTACTTCAACCCCGGCTACGCGATCCGCTCCGTGCCGGCCGACGCGTCCGACTCGGTCTACTGCGCGCGCCTGGCCCAGACCGCCGTGCACGCTGCGATGGCAGGCCGTACGGACCTCGTCGTCGGGCGCCGCCGCCACCGCTTCGTCAACGTGCCGATCCCGTTCGTGACGCAGGGATCGCACAGCGTCTCGCCCGAGGGCGACCTCTGGCTCAGCGTCCTCGAGTCAACCGCTCAGCCGTTCTCGATCGCCTGAGACTCCAGATAGGCGAGAGCGTCGGCACCCTCGTCGGCGAAGTAGACCAGGTCGATGAGGGGAACGGGCAGGAACCCTTCTCCATCCATGCGCTGGAGCTGCAGCTTGAGGCCGTCGTAGAAGCCGGCGGTGTTCAGCAGCACCACGGGCTTCGAGTGCAGGGCGTGCTTCTTCAGCTCCAGGATCTCGGTGGCCTCGTCCAGCGTGCCCATACCGCCGACCATGATCACGATCCGCGTCCGACTTGGCGAGGAGGAGCGCCTTGCGCTCGGCGAGATCCGTGGCAACCACCATCTCGTCGGCGATGGGCCGTGCCCTCGCGCCCAGGAAATCCACGGACACGCCGACCAGTCGCCCGCCGGCCTCGTGCACTCCGTCGGCGACGACCTTCATCAGTCCGACGTCAGACCCGCCCCACACCAACGTGTGGCCGGCCTTCCCGATCAGCTCCGCGAACTCACGGGCAGGACCGGTGTAGCGGTCGTCGAGATCGGCGGCTGAGAGGAAGGCACAGATGTTCACGGAGCCACGGTATCCACCGGCGAAATGGGGCTGCGCCGTACGTGTTTCTCACCGTCGTGACTGACCAAGGTCGCATCGTGAGACGTCTTGAGCGCTCATTCTCCGGTGGCACCCTCCCGTCACACCGTGGGTCGTCTTCGGAGCAGGTAGTAGATCGTGCCCTCCCAGTCAGCCTCCTCGCTCTGCGGGGCGAATCCGGCGGAGGCCGCGCAGCTCCTGCTCGAGATGTTGTCGACATCGATGCCGGCCGCGAACACTCGAACGTCGGCGAGCTCGGGATGCTCGACCAGTGCACGCATCGTCGCCCGACCGATTCCTTGTCGCCAGCGATCTGGCGCGACGACATACGAGATGCCCATCGCGGGCCCCGGCTCGACGGCGGAGATGACCGGAGCTTCGGGGACCGAGCCGTCGTAGCGTGTCCACCGGTCGTAGACGTCGCCGCCGATCTTGGCCACAACCTCGCCGGTGTCGTCGAGCCCAACCCATGAGTGCGTGCGAAGCACCTCTCGACCCCTGAACGGAGCATCGTCAAGCTCTGCTGCAAGTCGCAGCTCGCGTTCCGGCCACTCGGGTCCGCCAAGGCGTCGACGCACCTCAGGGTTCCGGAACCACGGTTGCACCGCGGGGAGCCACGCCTGGGTGAAGAGGACAAGGGTGATCACGGCTCGAATCTCAGATCTGCTCTGGCGGCGGGCTCGTACGTCTCGGCGAAGTCGCGGTCGTTCGGAACCCATACCTCGTCCCACAGCGCGTCGTGATCGCTCCCCGCTCGGCGGTCGCGGGCCCGTCCCTGCCTCCCGGCCGTCTCGAGGTCGACATCGACCCAGACCGTCAGGTCGAAGCAGCCGTCGAGATCGGGATGGAGCAGAGCGATCGAGTCGACGAGCAGGACCGTCGCCTCCGGCAGCGTGGTGGGCTGGCCGAGCTCGCCGACGTCCCAGTCGTACGGGCGATAGATCGCCGGGTCGCCTCGCCGGAACGGCTCGATCACCTCGGAGCGCATGCGATCGCGCTCGACGCCGTCCCAGTCCGGCGACCGCAGGTGCGAGCGCATCGGGTCGAGGAAGTCGTCGCCGCGCAGCCGAACGCTGCTCGGGAACCGCCTCGACCAGGGCCCTGGTCAGCGTCGACTTGCCGGCCCCACCGAAGCCGGTGATCGCCACGACGACGCGCGGTGAGCTCTCGCGGCGTCGCTCGATCGCCTCGATGATGTCTTCCAAATCCGCCATCGCGAGCAGCGTACGAGCCGTCTAAAATGTCCGCATGACCGAGTGGATCCTGATCATTGGCGGCATCATCCTCGGTCTTGTGCTGGCCACCCACGCCGCAGGCGTCGGGTTCATCGCGTCGCCGGGTGTTCATCTCGGGCCGCAAGCAGCTGAAGCAGTTCAGCCCGATCAGACCATCTTGCGCACGACGCCTAGAGGCGCGTGCTTCATGACCTTGCCGATCGGCGCCCACGGCCATGTGGGTACGGCGGCGTCGACGACCTCGGCCTCGATCTTCTTGACCAGCGCCTTGCAGCCCGTCTCGGTGTCGACCATCATCCGCGCCTCCTGCTGGACGCCCTCGTTCATCTCCGAGGCGATGTAGCCGGGGTAGAGCGTGGTGACCTTGATGTCGTGACCCTTGCGGCCGATCAGGTCCGAGCGGATGCCCTCGGCGAGCATCGCGACGCCGGCCTTGGTCGCCGCGTACGTCGTCATCGACGACGGCATGCCGCGCATCGCCGACATCGACGAGATCACCACGAGGTGGCCGGCCTTGCGCTCGTAGAAGTGCTCCATCGCCGCCTCGCACTGCGCCAGCGCGGCGATGAAGTTGGTCTCGGCGGTCTGCTTGTTGGCGTAGAACTTGCCGGTGCCGATGCGCCCGCCCTTGCCGAGGCCGGCGTTGACGATGACCCGGTCGAGGCCGCCGAGGTCGGTGATGGCCTGCTTGAACACGGCGAAGACCTGGTCGTGGTCGTTGACGTCGAGCTCGTGCACGACGACCTCGATCGTCGGGTTGGCCTCGAGCAGCTCGGCCTTGAGCGCCTCGAGCCGGTCGACGCGGCGCGCGGTCAGCGCGAGGTTGTGGCCCTTGGCGGCGAGGATGCGGGCCATACCGGCGCCGAGGCCGGAGCTGGCACCGGTGATCAGAACGTTCTTGCGCATGTCAGTCCTTCTTCGCCATCTGGACGGAAGCCTTCTTCATCATCGAGTAGTACAGCGGCCGCGCAAATCGCTTGGCGGCGTAGGCCACCTTGCCGTCTCGGTCGGTCAGGATGATGTGGCGGCCCTTCTCGACGCCCCTGATCACCCGGGCCGCGATCGTGTCGGCCGAGAGCTTGGCCTTGTCGATCAGCTTGGCGGCGGACTTGTTGGCCTGCTCGTCCTTGCCGCGCAGCGACTCGGTGAGGTTGGTCTTGAAGAACGTCGGGCAGATGACCGAGACCTTGACGCCGAACGGCTTGAGCTCGTGGAACAGCGACTCGCTGATCGCGACGACGCCCGCCTTGACCGCGACGTACTCGGTCATCCGCGGCGGATGGATCAGGCCGGCGGCCGAGGCGGTGTTGATGATGTGGCCGCTGCCCTGCTCCTTCATCATCGGCGTGAACGTACGGCAGCCGCGGGCGACGCCGAGCAGGTTGATGTCGACGATCCACTGCCACTGGTCCATCTCGGACAGCTCGATCCGACCTCCGGCGGCGACACCGGCGTTGTTGAAGAGGTAGTCGAGGCCGCCCCACGTCTCGGTCACCCAGTCGCGGGCCTTGGCCCAGTCGACGTCCTGGGTCACGTTGAGCGTCAGGTACGAGACGCCCTCGAGCCCTCGCAGCGTCTCCGGGATCTCCTCGTGCACGTCGGTGGCGAGCACGCGGGCTCCGCGCTCGACGAGCTGGATGGACGAGGGCGAGGCCGAGGCCGGAGGCGGCTCCGGTGATCAGGACGCGCGAGTCGGGGGCGATCTTCATGTTCAGATACTAGCGGTATCTGAGATTCAGGCGGCGCCGTGCTTGTGATCGCAGAGGGTGACCTCGCCCTTCTTGACCGATCCCGCGGCAATGCCGTCGAGAGCCGAGAACGGTCCGCAGCGGTGCGGCCTCGATCCATACGTGGATCATCGGCACCGCGGCACCGATGCTCGATCCGGGCGGGCACGGCTGCCCGGGATTGATCAGCCCGGCGACCTTGCCGTCGGTCGAAGCACAGGTTGTCGTGGATGTGCCACTGCGTGAGCCGGCCGCCCAGCTCGGGCACGTCGTCGAGCGTGTCGCCGGGGTTCATCATGAACATCGCGGACACGAGCTTCTTGGGCGTCTGACGGTCGTGTCGTAGACGAGCGACTCGGGATGGTCGGGATCGAGGATGTTGTCGTCAGTCATGTTGTCGACGTTCAGGTAGTGCTCAAAGCCGGAGAAGCCGTCGCCGATCGACTTGAAGCCCTGGGCCTCGAGCTTGCTGGCATCGGAGAACTGCGGGAGCCGGAGCAACGTGATGGCGATGAGATTCTCCGCAGCGGCCTGCTGCTGGGGCGTCACGCCCGGCGTACCGCTGAGATCGATCGGCAGCGCCGGGTCGTACGGCTTCGCCACGTTGCCGTGGCGTGGTCGTCGGTGCCGGCGTGGGCAGTGGCCGCTCGTCGCCAGCATGCCCGGCACCGACAGAGCCGCCACGAGCCAACGCGACGTCGCGACCAACAGCGGGTGACGGATCAGCCGCGACGTACCGAACGTCCTCAGGTGCGCCATCGCGGCGAGCGCCGCAATCGCGGCCAGGATCGCGGCCAGGGTGTCGGCCCGCTGCAGCGGCTCGGCGGCGTCGAGGCCTTCGAACGGCAGTCCGACCGTCTTGGCGAGCATCCAACCGAGGATCGGCGCCGACGTTCGCCATCGCGCCGAGAGTGAGCAGGCCGGGACCGGAGCGCATCAGCGCTGAGACGCCGACGGCGAGCTGGACCACGGCGGTGAGCGTGAAGATCAGTGCGGCCTGGCGGTGCTCGCTGTGAGCACCGATCGCGGTGGCGTGGATGGCGCCGGCGGCGAGAGATGCGGCCGCAACGATCGCGAGCCAGCCCAACGAGCCGAGCTCCTTGAGCGGGTGAAGGGGTGGTCGCTGTCAGCGCGCCGTCCGAGGCGCGCTGCTGGGGTTCGATGTCGACGTCACGCTGGATCCTTGTTCCCGATCCCGATGCTACGCGCGTCGAGGCGGTCACGTTGGCGGAGATCCGCTCACCAGGCTTCGGATGGCGGCTTCGCCGCGACACGCTCACGCTTCGCTAGCCACCTCGGCGTTCGCCGCGCGCTCGCTCGGTCAGCGAAACGTGACCATGTCGCGGGGGAGGTGGCCGTGCTCGTTGAACGTCAGCAGCCGTGGGCCGGACTGGCCGACGATGATCGTGGTGACGCTGGCGTTGATGACGACATCGTTGATGCGCTGGAACAGCGTCGCGCCGCCGGTCAGCAGGTGCGAGGCGACCAGCGCGATCGGACCGCCCGAGGTGAACACCGCGACCGACCGGCCGGAGCCGGCCTCGGCGACGACCCGGTCGAACGACTTCATGACCCGTTCGACGAACTGCTGATAGCTCTCGCCTGCACCCTCGCCTCCGGCGATCCAGCCGTCGAGCGCCGACGTTGAGCATCGCCTGGAACGCCTTGGGATCGGCCGTCAAGCGACGAGGGGTCGTGCGCCTTGGCGATGGCGATGTGGTCGAACTCGTCCCAGCCCTCGTCGACGTCGTAGCCCTCGCCCTGCCCGCACGCATCGATGGCCGAGATCGCGGTCTGGGCGTGGCGCTTCATCGAGCCGGCGACGGCCGAGGTCGGCGACCAGTCCGAGGCCTCCCACGACATGCCCAGTGCGGTCGACTGCTTCTGGCCCAGCTCGGACAGCAGGTCGTAGTCGTCGGCACCCCACGACGCCTGACCGTGGCGGATCAGGTGGATCGATGCCCATGCGGGCGTCAGCTCTTGTTGGCGAACACGCGCATCGTCAGCGGGCCGAAGACCGCCACGAGCACCGCCGACATGATCAGGACTGTGACGATGGCGCCGCCGTCGGGGTTGCCGTCCATCAGGCTGCGCGCCGCGTCGACCAGGAGCGTGACCGGGTTGTACTGGACCGACCGCTCGAGCCAGCCCGGCATCGTCTCGATCGACGAAGATGTTGCTGGCGAACGTCAGCGGGAACAGCACCATCATGCTGACGCCCATCACCGACTTGGGGTCCGCAGCTTGAAGCCGAGCATGGTCCAGATCCAGCTGCAGGCTGAAGCAGAAGACCAGCAGCAGCAGCGATCGCGGCGACGCACGCCGATGAAGCCGCCTCGGGCCGGAAGCCGAGCAGCAAGCCGACGACCAGGATCACGGTCGACGCCATCGTGTAGCGCAGGATGTCGCCCAGCAGCGCGCCGACGAGCAGCGACGGCCGCCAGATGGGCAGCGACCGGAACCGGTCGAAGACGCCCTTCTCGATGTCGTTGTTGAGCGCCACGCCGGTGTACATCGTGATCATCACGACGGTCTGCACCAGGATGCCCGGCAGCGAGGTACTGGATGTACTCGGCGGCGAGCCGGCCAGCGCGCCGCCGAAGAGGTAGGTGAACATCAGCGTGAACATGATCGGGAACATCGTCACGTCGAACAGCTGCTCGGGGACGTGCTTGATCTTGAGCAGGGCCCGCCAGCCGAAGGTGAGCGACGACGGAGAGCGGCGATGCCGGCGTCGGGACGGGCGCCGCGAGCCGAGCGCCGGCGAGCGACCTCGGCGTCGAGCTGGGTCGGGTGCAGTCGGTGGTCATGACGGCGGCCTCCTCGGCCTCGTCGTTCGGCCTGGACGGTGCGTCGCCGGTCAGGGCGAGGAACACCTCGTCCAGGCTGGGCTGGCCCAGGGAGAACTCGGTCGACGGCGATGCCGGCGGTCGCGCAGCTGCGGCGAGCGCCGCGCGGCGACGCGCTCGGGGTCGTCGACCCGCGTGCCGACATCGCCGCCGGGTCGGCCGTCGAGCGTGACGGTCGACGCCGAGCGTCGCTCGAGCAGCCTCGGCACGCCGTCGCAGCGCTGGTCGCGGATCGGCGACGCGGACGTGCAGCGCGCCCGCTGCCGACCGATGCCTTGAGCTCGCCGCTCGTGCCCTCGGCGATGACCTTGCCGCGGTCGATCACGGCGATGCGGTCGGCGAGCTGGTCGGCCTCGTCGAGGTACTGCGTCGTGAGCAGCACGGTGGTGCCCGCCGGCCACCAGGGCCCGGACGATGTCCCACACCTGGTTGCGGCTGCGCGGGTCGAGGCCGGTGGTGGGCTCGTCGAGGAACAGCAGCTCGGGCGTGACGACGATGCTGGCGGCGATGTCGATGCGGCGGCGCATGCCGCCGGAGTAGTTCTTGACCTGCCGGTCGGCCGGCCTCGGTCGAGGCCGAAGGCGTCGAGCAGCTCGTCGGCCGGCGCTCGCGCGCGCCGGCCGCAGCTGAACCCGAGCAGCCGCCCGAGCAGCACGAGGTTCTCGGTGCCGGTCAGGTCCTCGTCGAGCGAGGCGAACTGGCCGGTGAGGCTGACCTTGGCAGCGCACGGCGTCGGCCTCGGCGACGACGTCGTGGCCGAGCACCGGGCGCTTGCCGCCGTCGGGACGCAGCAGCGTGGCCAGCATGCGGATGGCGGTGGTCTTGCCGGCGCCGTTGGGGCCGAGCACGCCGTAGACGCCGCCGGTCGGCACGGTGAGGTCGAGGCCGTCGACGGCGCGGGTGTCGCCGAATGCCTTGACCAGCCCGTGGGTCTCGATGGCGAGTGAAGTCATGGCGTCATCCTGCCATGCAGCACAGACAGGCCCGAGGGAGCAAAAGTTACTTGTCCGTTGACTCGCCAGTACGTCGTACGTTGGGTGCCATGACTACTGAGGGAGTGGCATTCCGGTCCGAGAGCACGTCGTCGGCCGCCCGCACGATCCTGGCCGACGCATTGCGCAAGGCCGATCCGGTCGGGGCGAGGGGCGTCGAGAACGAGACCAACTGGCGACGCAACTACCTCGGCCATTTCCGGCGTGCGCTGGAGGCCGGGCATCGGCGAGGCGCCGGCGGCACACTCGATCGCCGCCGAAGGACTGCGCAGCGCCCACGAGCAGATGCGGTACGGCGACGCGCCGCTCGACGAGGCCATCACCGGGCACCCCTCTGTCGCAGGCGTTCCACACCCAGACCGTCAAGGGCGACGGCGAGGTCGAGACCGAGCTGACGCTGCCCTACCGGGGCGAACGGCTCCGCGGCAAGGCTCTGCTCGACCAGCTCGACGAGTGGAGCAGTCGCGGCATCATCACCGAGTCGTGCTCCGAGGCCGTGCAGACCGTGCATGGACAACCCGGAGTGGATGCGGCTCGAGGGCGACACGATGGTCGTGCTCGGGGCCGGCGCCGAGATGGGTCCCTACCGCGCGCTGATGCGCTGGGGCGCCAGCTGCGTCGCGCTCGACCTGCCGCGTACCGACGTCCAGGACCGCATCCGCGAGCACGCCGTCGAGTCCGCCGGTCGCGTCCACGTACCCGCACGCATCGTCACCAACGGCGCCGCCGACGTCGGCGCCGACCTGGTCACCGAGCTCCCGGCCGTCGCCGAGTGGCTCGACCACATCGACGGACGACTCGTGCTCGGCAACTACTGCTACGCCGACGGCGCGACCCACGTACGCGTCTCGATGGCGGCCGACGCCCTGGCGAAGCATCTCGTGCAGCAGCGGCCCGACACTGCGCTGGCATTCCTCGCGACGCCGACCGACACGTTCGCCGTGCCGGCCGAGGAGGTCGCGAAGGCCAACGCCGCGTACGCCTCCCGCGTCAGCGCTGCTGCGCACGCCGCTGCGCGTCGTCAGCGGCGGGCGCCTCCTGCAGCGCAACTACCCGCCGGGCGCCGACCCCGGCATCAACGATGCGCTGGTTCCGCAGCAGGGCCCCAACTACGCGCTCGCCAAGCGGCTGCAGCGCTGGCGCGCCACGACGGCCCGCAACGAGGGCACGACGGTGTCGCTCAACGTCGCTCCCGCCACGCGTACGCGATCGGTCGTCAAGAACAAGGCGCTGGCTGCCGCGTACGCCGGAGCTCACCGGTTCGGCGTCGAGGTCTTCGACCCGGCGACGAGCAACACGCTGATGGCGGCACTGCTGGTGCACGACCTGCGCGCCGGCGCCGCGCCGCAGGCCGAGCCGTGGCTGGACGAGGCGGACAACGCCGCGCACGGCGGGCTGTGGACCACGGCCTACCACCCGCGCAGCGCCCTCGGGCCTCGCCGCCGTCCTCGGCATCGGCGCCCTCGGGGCTGCAGGTCCCGGCCTCAGTCGACGAAGCTTCGCAGTTTGACGCCTTCGGCGTGGACGCTCACGCTCCGCTAGCTCGTCGACGTTCGGCCGCGGGCGGCCTCAGTCGACGAACGTCGCGGCTTCGGGGACTGCTGCTCGACGGGACATGAAGCTGGCCGACGGGTGCTCGGGGTCGGGGTAGCCGAACGCGATGGCGCACACGACCTTGCGGGTCTCGGGCAGGTCGAACCAGTCACGCAAGAACTGCGAGCGCATCGCCAGCGCGGCCTGGGCACAGGTGCCGAGTCCGAGCGACTCGGCGGCCAGCAGGAATGAGTCGACGTACAGGCCGCAGTCGATCGCACCGTAGACGCCGAGGTCGGCCTCGGTCGTGATGATCGCGGCGTGCGGTGCGCCGAAGAACTCGTAGTTGCGCAGCATCTCGCGCGCCGACGCCTCACGGTCGCCGCGTTCGACGCCGACGGCCTCGTACAGCTGCCAGCCGACGTCCTTGCGGCGCTCGTCGTAGACGCCGGTGTAGGCGGCCGGGAAGTCGAAGTCGGTGCCGTAGCCGTCGGGTGACTCCAGCAGCGCATCGCGGAGCTTGTCGGTGGCCTCGCCAGAGGTGATGACGCACGTGCCACGGCTGGGTGTTGCACCATGACGCCGTACGTTGGGCTGCGCCGAGCACCTGCTCGATGACCTCGCGGGGCACCTGCTCGTCGGTGAACCCGCGGCAGCTGCGGCGGTTGGTGAGTACGCGCTCGAGCGCGTCGAAGTCAGACATGGTGCCTCCATTGGCCGAGCAGGGTCTGCAGCACCGCGATGAGCGCGACCGGCTGGTCGAGCATGATGTGGTGCCCGGCGTCGGGGATCAGTGTGACGGGTACGTGACCGCCCAGCCGCTCGGCGACCAGGTCGGTGATGTCGGTGGTGGCCATGCCGCGTTCGCCGCGGATCAGGGCGACGGCGCAGTCGATCGCCGCGAGCTCCTCGGGCTCCATCCGCGAGCTGAGGAAGATGTGCGGGTCGAACTTCCAGGTCCAGCCGTCATCGACCTCGGTGATCGAGCCCTCGGCGATGTGGTCCTTGACGTACGACAGCGTCGACGTGTCCTCGGGCAACGTCCGGAACCGGCTCGAGGATCGTCTCGCGATCGGCGATAGACCTTGTTGCCGGGTATGTCGCCGTGGCCGCCCTCGGCGATCCACGCCTTGGCCTCGGCGGACAGCTCACGTACGGGCGAGTCGATCGCCGCGACGCCGCGCAACGAGCGGTCCGTAGTCGCGGCCCGCGGTCAGCGCGACGAACCCGCCCATGCTGTGCCCGAAGACGATCGGCGCCTCGTCGGACTCCGCCGCAGCCACGGCGACGACCTCGGTCGCCCAGGTCGCGATCGCGTACGACTCGCGGCGATCGCTGTCGCCGTGGCCCGAGAGGTCGATCGCGATGACGCGATGCTCGGCGGCGAGGAAGGGCGCGGTCGTGTCCCACCAGCCCGCATGCGCGGCGCCGCCGTGCACCAGGACGACCGGCGCGGCACCGCTCTTGCCCCAGGCGCGATAGGTGATGCGCGCGCCGTCGACGCTCGATCTCGCGGCTCTCGTACGGCTGGTCCAGCGCGTGGGTGAACCAGTCAGGGTGCTGCGAGCTCATGCGGGACCTTTCTCACTTACCGTCAGTATTGACTGTAAGTGATGCCCGCGGCAAGATCGGCGGGTGCCCAGTCCGTCCAGCGTCATCGTCGTCGGCGGCGGAGCCATGGGCACCGAGCATCGCCCGGGAGCTCGCCGAACGTGGCCATCGCCGTCACGGTGCTCGAGCAGTTCGCCGCGGGCCACGCGCAGGGCAGCTCGCACGGCAGCTCACGCATCGTCCGCCTCGCCTACGACGACCCGTTCTACGTACGCCTCGCGCTGCGAGGCCCGGCCGCTCTGGGACGAGCTGCAGCTGCTCTCCGACGATCTCGGTGTTCCACCAGTGCGGTTCGGTCGACCACGGCCCGCGTGCCGAGCTCGAGCCGTTCGCCGCCGCACTCGACGGAGGTCGGCGTCGCCGTACGAGTGGCTGACGCCAGCCGAGGCGTCGGACGCGCTGGCCGGGTCTGCGGTTCGACGAGGCCGTGCTGTTCCAGCCCGACGGCGGCGTGGCCCACCCTGACGACGCCCTCGCGCTGTTGCGGCGCCTCGCGATCGCCGCGGGTGCCGAGTGGCTCGACGGCGTTCGCGCCGAGGCGATCCAGGGCACCGACTGTCGTCGCCGGCGACCGGACCTTCGAGGCCGACCACGTCGTCGTGGCGGCCGGCGTCTGGTCAGACGCACTGCTGGGCTTGCCCGCCGAGATGGCGACACAGGTGCAACCGGCGCACTTCGCACCGATCGACCCGCGCATCGCCTGGCCGACGTTCATCCATCGTCGCGGAGGCGGGGTGACTCCGAGGCATACGGCCTCCCGTCGCCGGACGGCATCAAGGTCGGCTTCCACGGTGGCGGCAAGGTCGTCGACCTCGACGATCGCGACTTCTCTCCGGTCGAGGCAGAGCTCGAGGAGCTGCGGTCCGTACGTCTCCGAGTGGGTGCCCGGGAGTCGACCCGGACTCGCTCGACGCCGACGACCTGCCTCTACGGCGCTCTGGCCGAGGACGACTTCGTCATCGATCGCGACGGAGACATCACCGTCGCCGCCGGGTTCTCCGGTCACGGGTTCAAGTTCGTCCCGCTCGTCGGCCGCATCGTCGCCGACCTGGTCGCAGGCGCGCTCGGAACCCGAGCCCCGATTCTACCCTCTCATCCCACCGCACGACGACCTAAGGTGTTTTCCATGTCCCTTGCAGGCAAGACGATCATCATGTCCGGCGGAAGCCGCGGAATCGGCGAGGCCATCGCCATACGCGCAGCCAAGGACGGCGCCAACGTCGCCCTCCTCGCCAAGACCACCGAGCCGCACCCCAAGCTGCCCGGCACGATCTACACCGCCGCCGAGGCGATCGAGGCCGCCGGCGGCAAGGCGCTCCCGCTCGTCGGTGACGTACGCGATGACGCCTTCGTCGACCGAGGCCGTCGCCAAGACCGCCGAGGAGTTCGGCGGCATCGACATCGTCGTCAACAACGCCAGCGCGATCGACCTCTCGACGACCGAAGAGGTGACGATGAAGAAGTACGACCTGATGAACGACATCAACGCCCGCGGCTCGTTCCTGCTGTCGAAGATGTCGATCGAGTGGCTCAAGCAGTCCGACAACCCGCACATCCTGACGCTGTCGCCGCCGATCAGCCTCGACCCGAAGTGGTTCACGCAGCACACGGCCTACACGATGGCGAAGTACGGCATGAGCCTCGTGACGCTCGGCCTCAGCGTCGAGCTCGCCGACTACGGCATCGCCTGCAACTCGCTGTGGCCGCGTACGGCGATCGACACCGCGGCGGTCCGCAACGTCGTCGGCGCCGAGCTGGTCAGCCACTCGCGCACGCCGGCGATCATGGCCGACGCCGCGTACGAGATCGTCACCAAGCCGAGCCGCGACTACACCGGCAAGTTCCTGATCGACGACGACGTGCTCGAGGACGCCGGCGTCACGGACTTCTCGATCTACCTCAACGGTGGCACCGAGGAGCAGCTCGCCCTCGACTTCTGGGTCGAGCCCAAGGGTCCGCACGACCCGACCCTTCGGATGCACTGAGCTACACGCGCACCCACAGCGACTCGGCGTTGATCCAGTCGGGATCTCCGACACCGGTGTAGTCCTGCAGCGCCCGGTAGGTGCCTCCCCGATAGGTGACGAGCTCGCCCTTCTCGTACGTCCCGACGGCGCTCCACGCGCGCATCGAGACAGGCTTGTCCGTCGTGGGCGCAGGCTTGGCCGCCTTCACCGTGGGAGCCGCAGCCTTGCCGGCAGGCTTCTTCTCCGGGCTCGTCGTGCTGGGCCTCGGCTCGGTCGCTGCCGGGTCTTGCTGAACGGTCGGCGGCTGGCCAGCAGCCTCGAGCGGTACGTCGGGTGCCTCGAAGACCGGCCGCGCCGACTCGCCGAAGATCATCACCAGCGCACCGATCGACAACATGAGGCCGATGCATCCCACCAGGAACGATCGCCCCGACAGCGCCGACGCAGCACCGTCCTTGTGCGTGGCACGACTGAATGCCCCCATGTTGCCCTCCCGATCGCCGGTCGGTGCCGCTCCCAGGCACCGTCATCGGCGCACCGATCTTATCGGGCCGTCAAGGATCATCGTCGCGATGCGGCTACTTGACGTATTGGTTAATTAACGAGTACGTTAAGCAGCATGGCAACCGATCAGCTCAGCAAGGTCTTCTCGGCACTCGCCGATCCGACCCGGCGCGACATCCTGGCCCGGCTCGGCGAGGGCGACGCCACCGTCACCGAGCTCGCCGAACCGTTCCCGATCAGCCTCCCGGCGATCTCGCGACACCTCAAGGTGCTCGAGGGAGCGGGGCTGATCGCCCGCGACCGGCAGGCGCAATGGCGTACGAGCAGCCTGCGGGCCGAACCACTGAAGGAGGCGACGACCTGGATGGAGCACCTCAGCCACCTGTGGGACGAGCGCTTCGACCGCCTCGACGCCCACCTGGCATCCATGAAGCAGGCACTGCAGGACACCCAAGACACCGACAAGGAAGAAGACACCGATGACTGACCAGCCACGTACGAGGTCAACATCTCGCGCTACTTCGACGCACCGCCGGAGCTCGTCTATCGAGGCGTTCACCGATCCCGAGCAGCTCGCGCAGTGGTTCGGCCCGCTGATGTTCACGGTGCCCGCTCGACTCGGTCGTCGGTCGACGCCAGGGTCGGCGGCCACTGGCGGATGACGATGGTCGGCAAGGACAACCCCGACTGGCGAGTCGCCCCTCGACACCACGTTCACCGAGGTCGTCGAGAACCAGCTGCTCGTCGGCTACGAGCTCGCCAAGGGCTTCCCCGGCCTCGCGGACGGCACCAAGATGACGCTGTCGATCGAGTTCATCCCCGAGGGCGACGGCACCCGCCTCGAGCTCCGCCAGGGCCCCATGCCCGAGGAGATGCGGCGAGCACGCGACGGTCGGCTGGAACCAGTCGTTCTACAAGCTCGACGCCCTGCTCGCCACCCCAGCCAAGTTCCGCAACAGCACCGCCAACGAAGGAGACGCATCATGACCACCGTCACCCCGTTCCTCTGGTTCAACGACAACGCCGGAGACGCCATCGAGCGCTACCAGAAGGTGTTCCCCGACACCGAGGTCGTCGACGAGCAGCGCATGCCCGACGGCAACCTGTTCATCGCGACGATCCGCTGCAGGGTCAGGAGCTCGTCCTCATGAACGGCGGACCCGCCCACGAGCTGACCGAGGCGTTCTCGCTCTCGGTCGGCGTCGAGACCCAGCAGGAGGTCGACGAGATCTCCGACGCACTGATCGAGGGCGGCGGCGAGCAGGGCCCTGCGGCTGGCTCATCGACGCCTTCGGCCTCTCCTGGCAGGTCGTCCCGTCGCCGCTCGGTCGAGCTGCTGGGCGACCCGGATCGCGAGAAGGCCGGCCGCGCCCAGGCGGCGATGATGCAGATGATGCGCCTCGACATCCAGGGCCTGCAGGACGCGTTCGACGGCAAGTAGAGATCACACCGTTTCAAGTCGCGGGTCGGGCACATCTCACCAACAGTGGAGGGATGAGCCCGACCCGCAGCCTTGTCACCGGCGCCACCGGCTACGTCGGTGGCCGCCTCGTCCCCGAGCTCGTACGTGCCGGCCACGACGTACGCGTGATGGTGCGCGACGAGCGCAAGGCCCAGGCCCACGAGTGGGCCGGCGATGTCGAGATCGTCCAGGGCGACGCCGCCGAGCGCCGAGCGACGTGCGGGCCGCGATGGAGGGCGTCGACGTCGCTCTACTACCTGCTGCACTCGATCGGCACCGGCGGAGACTTCGGCGACACCGAGCGCGAGATGGCCCAGACGTTCGCCGACGAGGCCAAGCAGGCCGGCGTCAGCCGCATCGTCTACCTCGGCGGCATGATCCCCGAGGGCGAGGAGCTGTCCGAGCACCTCGAGCTCCCGCAAGCGAGGTCGGCGACGTCCTGCTCGACTCGGGCGTGCCGACCGCCGTGCTGCAGGCCGGCGTCGTCATCGGCTCGGGCTCGGCGTCGTTCGAGATGCTGCGCTACCTGACCGAGCGGCTGCCGGTCATGGTCACGCCGAAGTGGGTCCACACCCGCATCCAGCCGATCGCGATCCGCGACGTGCTGCGCTACCTCGTCGGCTGCGCCGACGCTGCCCGCCGACGTCAACCGGCGCTTCGACATCGGCGGGCCGGACGTGCTGACGTACTTCGACATGATGCAGCGCTACGCCGCCGTCGCCGGTCTGCCCAAGCGGCGCGTCCTGCCGGTGCCGGTGCTGTCGCCCGGCCTGTCGAGCCACTGGGTCGGCCTGATCACGCCCGTGCCGGCGAGCCTGGCGCGGCCGCTGGTCGAGTCGCTGCGCAACGAGGTCGTCGCCGCCGAGCACGACATCGCGCAGTACGTCCCCGACCCTGCCGATGGCCTGATCGGCTTCGACCGCTCGGTCGAGCTGGCGCTGACCAAGATCCAGAACCTCGACGTGCCGACCTCGCTGGTCGTCGGCCGCGACGGCCGGAGCGCCCGCCGAGGGGCTGCCGACCGATCCCGACTGGGCCGGCGGCTCGCTCTACAAGGACGAGCGGACCCGCGAGGTCGACGCCAGTCCCGGCGCATCTGTGGCAGGTCATCGAGGGCATCGGCGGCCGCAACGGCTGGTACTCGTGGCGCCTCGCCTGGTGGGTGCGCGGCGTGCTGGATCGCATGGTCGGCGGCCCCGGGCTGCGCCGCGGCCGCCGCAACCCGCGAGACCTGGTCGTCGGCGACGCCGCTCGACTTCTGGCGGGTCGAGGAGACCGACGACCACTCGTTCGTACGGCTGCGCGCCGAGATGAAGCTGCCCGGCCTGGCCTGGCTCGAGCTGCAGGTCGGCTCGACCGACGGCGGCACGACGACGTTCCACCACCGCGCGCTGTTCCACCCGCGCGGCCTGTTCGGCCATCTCTACTGGTGGTCGATCTACCCGTTCCACGGCATCATCTTCGGCTCGATGCAGCGCAACATCGCGAAGGCCGCCGAGGCGCTGGAGTCGTAGGCTGACACCATGACGGCCCGTCTTCACCACCTGATCCTTGACGCCGCTGATCCACAGGAGTCTGCAAGGTTCTGGTCCACCATGCTCGACCAGCCGATCACCTACGACGACGGCGACTTCATCGTGGTCTCGGTGAATGACCAGCAGCTCGGGCATGGCGTTCCAGCGGGCACCGGACCACGTCGCGCCGACCTGGCCGGACCCGACTGTGCCCCAACAGATGCATCTCGATGTCGCCGTTGACGACGTTGACGGAGCGGGCCCGCTTGTGGTGGGCCTCGGCGCGCGACACCTGGGCGGCAATACGTACGCCGACCCGGCCGGGCATCCGTTCTGCCTCATCCCGCGACCAGGCTGGATGGCGGACTGATCAGTCGGCGACGACCGACTCGACCGGCGTGCCGACGATGACCGTACGCGTCACGGTGCAGAGCCGGTCGTGCGACTGAGCGACTGAACGCGGCAGGATCTCGCGGGCGCGGTCGCCGTCGGCGCCCTCCGGGAAGGTGACATCGAAGGTCGAGCCGGATGTCGGTCAGCCGGTTGCCGAGGTCGTCACGGATCTTGTCGGCGCGGATCGACAGGTCGAACGACTCGGGATCGACGCGCTTGCCGACGAGGTAGTCGACATCGATGGCGCTGCATCCGGCAATGGCCACGAGAAGCAGCTCGACGGGAGTGAAGTCGTCGTCGTTGCCCTCGCCGAAGTCGAGGGTGCCACCTCGTACGTTGGTCGCCCGGAACCTCGCCTTGCCGGTGCGAGTCAGCTCAACAGATCGTTCGGTGTCAGTCGTCATGCCTCGACGCTAGCGCCTCAGCGGTGACTCCACCCGGGCGTGATGACGCCCGCGGGGCACGACCATCGGCGTGCCGCTGACCGGGTCCGGCACGACCTCACAGTCCAGCCCATAGACCTCAGTGATGACCTCGGCCGTCACGACGTCGGTGGGGGCGCCCTCGGCGATGATCGAGCCGTCCTTCATCGCGATGATCCGGTCGGCATATCGGCAGGCGAGGTTGAGGTCGTGCAACACGATCACGATCGTCTTGCCGGCGAGCCGATTGAGGTCGGTCAGGAGATCGAGCAGCTCGACCTGGTGGTTGATGTCGAGGAAGGTCGTCGGCTCGTCGAGCAGGAGAAGGTCGGTGTCCTGCGCCAGTGCCATCGCGACCCAGACGCGCTGGCGCTGACCACCGGAGAGCTCCGAGATGTTGCGGTCGGCGAGGTCGGCCGTGCCGGTGGCCTCGAGCGCCTCGACGACGGCGTCGTCGTCGGCCTCGCTCCACTTCCTGAACCAGCCTTGGTGTGGGTAGCGACCGCGGCCGACCAGGTCGCTCACCGTGATGCCATCAGGCGCCACTGGCGACTGGGGCAGCAGGCCGAGGACCTTGGCGACGTCGACGCTCCGCATGTCGTGCACGGACTTGCCGTCGAGGATCACGTCACCGCCGCGAGGCTTGAGCAGTCGCGCAAGACCGCGGAGCAGCGTCGACTTGCCGCAGGCGTTTGCCCCGACGATGACGGTGATGGCACCTTCGAGGATGTCGATGTCGAGATCACGTACGACGTCGACCTCGGCATACCCGAGTGACAGGTTGCTGCCACGGAGCTCGTGACTGGTCATCCGCCACGTCCTTCCTTGTTGACGGTGACGAGGAGCCAGATCAGGTACGGCGCACCGATCAGGCCAGTGATGACACCTGTGGGGAGGTCTACCGGCAGGACCTGGTGTGACACCAGATCGGCGCCGAGGGTGATGATGGCGCCCACGCAGCCGGCCGCGACGATCCCGCCGGCACCGCGACCGACGAGGCGCTGGGCGATCGGACCCGCGATCAGCGCGACGAACATGATGGGCCCGGCAACCGCCACCGCGAAGCCGACCAGGACGATCGACGCCGCGAGGAGGCCGAGCCGGTTGAGCTCGACCCTCGCTCCCAGCGCCTTGGCCGTGTCGTCACCCAGCTCGAGGGCCCGCAGCGGCCGCTCGAGCGCGAGGACCACAGGGATCAGGATCGCCAGAGCGACGAGCAGCGTACGGAGCTCACCGGATCCTGCCTGTCCGACCGTTCCGACCAGCCAGGTCATCGCCTCACGCGCCTCATAGATGCTGGCGTGCGACACGATGTAGCCGACCATCGAGATGAAGAGCTGGGAGATGCCGATCCCGATCAGGATGAAGCGGTAGCCGGTGACCCCGTCTCGCCAGGCCAGCAGGTAGATGAGGAACGCGCTCAGCAGCGCACCGACCAGGGCCGAGCCGGAGATGACCGTGCTGCTCGCGTCGAACAGCACGATCGCCGACACCGCGAAGAAGCTCGCACCGGAGGAGATCCCGACGAAGTCGGGCGACGCCAGCGGGTTGCCGAGCAGCCGCTGGAACAACAGGCCCGAGATGCCAAGCGCGACACCGACGGCCAGGCCGGCCGTGGCCGTCGGCAGCCGCAGGTCCCGGACGATGAAGTCGACCGACGGGTTGTCGCGCAGGTGCAGCACCGACGCGACCACGTCGGGCGCCGACACCGCGAAGCTGCCGACCATCATCGTGACGACGAACAGCGCGAACGCGAGAGCTGCCAAGGGCGGAGGTGACGAAGTACGCGCGTCGGTTGAGGGCGGAGCGCGCCGAACGTACGCGTCGAGGCGTGTCGAGGAGTTCCGTCATCACAGCTCCGCCAGGTTGCGGTAGCGGACGAGGGCGATGAACGCCGGCGCGCCGAGCAGGCCCAGCACGACGCCGACCTGCAGCTCGCCGGGCGACACGACGACGCGGCCGATGATGTCGGCGAGGAGCAGGACGATCGGCGTGAGGATCATCGAGTAGGGCAGGATCCAGCGGTAGTCGGGGCCGCAGAGCATCCGTGCCACGTGCGGGACGACCAGCCCGACGAAGACGATCGGACCGCAGGCGGCCGTGGCGGCGCCGCACAGCACCGCGACGACGACGAACATCATGATGCGGCTGGCGCGTACGCGCTGACCCAGTGCCACCGCGAGGTCGTCGCCCAGCGCGAGACCGTTGAGCGCGCGTCCGGTGCCGAGCGCCAGGACGATGCCGACCGCGATGAACGGGGCGGTCTGCGCAGAACACCGGGAAGTAGCGACCCGCCAGCGAGCCGACCTGCCAGAACCGCAGCTCGTTCAGCGCGTCGACGTTGGTCATGACGATGGCGTTGGTGACGGAGGTCAGCACCGCTGTCACGGCGGCCCCGGCGAGCGCCAGCTTCACCGGCGTCGCACCTTCGCGCCCGAACGAGGCGATCCCGTAGACCACGATCGTTGCGAACGCCGCCCCCGCGAACGCGAGCCAGATGTAGACGCCGATGCTCTGCGTGCCGAGCACCATGATCCCGAAGACGATGAACGCCGCAGCACCGGAGTTGATGCCCATGATCCCGGGATCGGCGAGCGGGTTGCGGGTGACGCCTTGCAGGATCGCGCCGCTCAGTCCGAGGGCTGCTCCGGCGAAGATGCCGATCAACGTACGCGGCACCCGGATCTCACGGATGACCGTCTCCGACGCCGAGCCGGGATCGAAGTCCACGAACGCCTTGAGGATCGTCGCCGGCCCGACTCCGCGGGCGCCGAGCGTGATGCTGAAGAAGCAGACGACCGCGAGGACGCCGACCAGCACGGCGAGGCCGACAGCGAGACCGGCCACGGGGCGTACCCGTGGTCCGGTCTCGACCGTCGACGCTCGTTCAACGACGCTCATGCGAGGTTGGCGTCCGCCTTCTCGATGGCTGCCGTCAGCTGGGTGAGCTGCTCGGCGTACTCGCCGTAGGTGTGCATCCAGTAGGCCGGCCACGGCGACGTACGCCCTGGCCTTGGCCGGCCTTGATCGAGTTCCACGTCGGCTGCTTCTCACCGGTCTTGACGCTCGTGTCGTACGTACGGTCGTCGATCAGCAGGAGGTCCGGCTGGTACTTGTCGGCGTTCTCCCAGCTGAGGTTCTCCCAGTAGGGGAAGCCCTTGTCGGGGTTGTCCGGGTTGATGACGTCGAGGCCCCAGCGCTGGAAGTCGAGCAGCTCGGGCGCGTACTTCGGGTTGGCGACATAGAGCAGGTCGTCGGCGGGCGAGACAGCGAGCGACGCTGAGACCCGGCTTGTCGGCGACGGCCTTCTTGAAGTCGGCGAGCGCCTCCTCGAACGCCTTCTTGTCCGCGGCGATCTCGGGATCGTCGACGTCGGCGCCGAGTGACTCGGCGAGGTCCTCGTAGCCCTTGGCAAGCGTCGGCGATCGACTTGCCCTGAGAGACGCCGACGATCGGGGCGAGGTTGGCGAGCTTCTTGCTGTTGGCCTTCACGCCCTCCTCGAGACCGCTGTAGGCCTTCTCGGCGGGCCACCAGTCGGCGACGATCAGGTCGGGGTTGAGGTTCGCGGCCTTCTCGACGTCGATCTCGCCCCAGGTCTCGCCGAGGATCGTGATGCCCTTGAGATCGAGGTCCTTGAGGTTCGCGTCGTCCTTGACCGGTCCGCTCGGCGTAGATGCCGACCGGGCGGATGCCGAACGAGATCAGTGCGGCGGCCTCGGCGCCGCTGGCGATGATCCGCTTCGGGGTGGTGTCGAGCTTGACGGTCTCACCGTTGCCGGACTTGAAGGACCACGGCCCTCCGCTGGCGTCGTCGTCAGAGGACGAGGTCGAACCACAGGCGGTGAGGGTGCCGGCCATGAGGAGCGCGCTGAGAGCGGCTGCGGCGCGGCGGCTGAATCGGGACACAGAGGAATCCTTCGTCGGGGAGATTGACGAAGGTCAGCCTAACTTAGGCTTACCTTTGTCGAAACCTCGACTAGGTCACACCGTGACCGCGAGCTCACGCGACCCCTAGTCTCTTCCTCGGAGGATTCATGACCCAGACACCCGGCCGCCGCCTGGCCACCGCCATTGCCACCCGCGACACCGAATCGCTGCGCGGACTGTTCGCGCCCGACGTGAGCTTCAAGGGGCTGACGCCCGGCCGCGTCTGGGAGTCAGACGACGTCGACGGTGTCATCAGCATCCTGCTCGGCAGCTGGTTCGAGCCCGCCGACCACATCGACGAGGTCGTCAGCGTCGAGGACGGCGATCGGGTCGCGGACACCGACCAGGTCACCTACCGCTTCAACATGACGACGCCGGACGGGCCGCGTACGGCCGAGCAGCACGTCTACTACCGCGCGGATGGCGACAAGATCGCCTACGCCCGGGTCATGTGTTCCGGCTTTCGCCCTCTCTGAATAATTCTGTTCATGGAGCCTCTGTCGATTGCCGCCATCATCGCCGGCGGTGGCCTGGCCATCGCCGCAATCCCCTGCCTGATGGCGAAGTGGCGACTGTCGATGACCAAGGACTGGACCGAGACACGGGGCGTCGTGACCCGGCGTGACGGCAGCACCGAACCCGGCATGCCGCACTACTACCCGACATTCATGTACCAGGACGCCACCGGACGCTGGCACCGCAAGACCTCCGGGCTGGGCGCCTCGTTGCAACCAGGGCCAGGGCGACCTGTCCAGGTCTTGTACGACCCCGAGGCTCCGGAGCGGGCGGTCATGAACACGTTCACGCAGTCCGGTCGAATCGGCTACGTGATCGGCGGAGTCATCGCGGTCGTCGTCCTCTTGGCGGCGGTGATGGTCTACGGGATCACCACGATCACGCAGGAGGCAGAGATCACGGGAGCTCAGATCTCAATGACCGTGGGGCGACCCGCCCCCGCCTGAACCAACAGAACGACCCGCGACACTGGGTCGCGGGTCGTTCTGTTTGCTTACGTGGCGGGTCAGGTCACCAGTGTTTCGACCCTGGCGCCTTCGGCGCGCACCTCAACCCGCCCGAGGCGCTCGGCCGCGGGCGGCCTCGACCTCAGGCGAACTTCTCGCCGTTCTTGGCCTTGTCGAGCAGCAGCGCCGGCGGCTCGAAGCGGTCGCCGTACTTCGCGGCCAGCTCCTGGGCACGCTCGGTGAACGCCTCGATGCCGATGCGTCCGTCGGGCGCCTCGTAGCCGTTGATGTACTGCAGCGCTCCACCCAGCAGGGGCGGGAAGCCGATGCCGAAGATCGAGCCGATGTTGGCGTCGGCGACGGTACGCAGCACGCCCTCCTCGAGGCAGCGCACCGTGTCGAGCGACATCGACGAACACCAGACGGTCCTTGATGTCCTGGAAGTCAGGCTGCTCGGCGGCGACCGGGAACTTCTCGGCCAGACCCGGCCACAGACCCGTACGCTTGCCGGCCTCGTCGTAGTCGAAGAAGCCCTTGCCGACGAGACGGCTCGAGCGGCCGAGCTCGATCATCGTGTCGATGACGTCCTCGGACGTCGTACGCACCCAGGTGCCACCCTCGGCCTCGACGGCCGCCTGCGAGGCGACCCGGATCTTCTTCATCAGCTCGAGGTTGAGCTCGTCGCTGATCTGGATCGGACCGGTCGGGAAGCCCGACTGCGTGGCCGCACGGTCGATCGACGTCGGGTTGACGCCCTCGGCCGAGCATGCCGAGACCTTCGTTGATGAAGTGGCCGATGACGCGGCTGGTGAAGAAGCCGCGGCTGTCGTTGACGACGATCGGCGTCTTCTTGATGGCCTGGACGTAGTCGAGCGCGTGGGCGATCGTCTCGTCGTTGGTCTTCTCACCCGCGATGATCTCGACCAGCGGCATCTTGTCGACCGGCGAGAAGAAGTGGATGCCGATGAAGTCCTCGGGACGCTTGACGCCCTCGGCGAGGCCGGTGATCGGCAGCGTCGAGGTGTTGGATCCGAGCAGCGCATCGGCGTTGACGATCGGCTCGAGCTCGGCGAAGACCGAGTGCTTGAGCTCGACCGACTCGAAGACGGCCTCGACGACGATGTCGCAGCCCTTGAGGTCGGCGTAGTCGGCGGTCGGCGTGATCTGCGCGAGGAACGCGTCCTTCTTCTCCTGCGTCAGGCGGCCCTTCTCGAGCTGCTTGTCGAGCGAGCTTCTCGCTGTATGCCTTGCCCTTCTCGGCGGCCTCGAGGCTGACGTCCTTGAGGACGACCTCCATGCCCGCCTTGGCGGAGACGTACGCGATGCCGGCGCCCATCATGCCGGCGCCGAGGACGGCGACCTTGGTGAACTTCTTCTTCTCGATGCCGTCGGGACGTGAACCGCCCGCGTTGATGGCACCCAGGTCGAAGAAGAACGCCTGCGTCATGTTCTTGAACTGCTGGCCGACGACGAGCTCGACGAGGTAGCGCGACTCGATGCGGCTGGCCGTGTCGAAGTCGACCGATGCACCCTCGATCGCGGCGCTCAGGATGTTCTTCGGAGCGCGGTAGTCGGCGCCCTTGACCTGCTTGCGCAGGTTGGCCGGGAACGCCGGGAGGTTGGCGGCGAACGCCGGGGTCTTCGGCGTTCCACCGGGCATCTTGTAGCCCTTGCGGTCCCACGGCTTGACTGCAGCCTCGTCGTTGTCCTTGTTGGCCTCGATCCACGCCTTGGCGGCGGGGATGAGCTCGTCCTGCGTCGCGACGACCTCGTCGATCAGGCCGATCTCCTTGGCCTGCGCCGGCTTGAGGCGCGGGCCCTCGAGGAGAACCTTGAGCAGCGCGTCGGCGATGCCGAGCATGCGGACCGTACGAGTGACTCCGCCTCCACCGGGGAGCAGGCCGAGGGTGACCTCGGGGAGGCCGATCTCGTAGCGACCTTCGGCGGCGATGCGGTGGTGGCAGGCGAGGGCGATCTCGAGGCCGCCACCGAGGGCAGCGCCGTTGATCGCCGCGACGACCGGCTTGCCGACCGTCTCGAGCTTGCGCAGCGTGGCCTTGATGCCCTCGACGTTGTCGAAGATGTCCTCGGCGTCGGCGGGCTTGGCCTGCGTCATGAGCTTCAGGTCGCCACCGGCGAAGAACGTCTTCTTGGCCGAGGAGACGATGACGCCCTTGATCGACGTCAGGGTTGTCGGCGATCTCCTTGGCCAGCTGGTCGACGGCAGCGGCCATCGCCGAGCTGTAGGCCGGGTTCATCGTGTTGGCGCTCTGGTTGGGGTCGTCGAGGATCAGGTTGACGATGCCGTCGGCGACTTCGTAGCGGACGGCGTCAGTGGTTGTGCTGTCATGTGTGGAGTCCGTGTCCGTTTCAGATTCGTTCGACGACGGTCGCGATGCCCATGCCGCCGCCGACGCAGAGCGTGGCGAGGCCATAGCGCTGGTCGCGACGCTCGAGCTCGTCGATGAGGGTGCCGAGGATCATCGCGCCGGTCGCACCCAGCGGGTGGCCCATCGCGATGGCGCCACCGTTGACGTTGGTCTTCTCGTGCGGGAAGTCGAGGTCCTTCATCAGGCGCATCGCGACAGCGGCGAACGCCTCGTTGATCTCGAGCAGGTCGATGTCGGCGACCGTCAGGCCAGCCTTGTCGAGTGCCTTGCGGCAGGCCGGAGCCGGGCCGGTCAGCATGATCGTCGGGTCGGCGCCGGAGACGGCGGCCGAGACGATGCGGGCGCGCGGCGTCAGACCGTGACGCTTGCCGGCAGCCTCGCTGCCGATCGCGACGAGTGCGGCACCGTCGACGATGCCGGACGAGTTGCCGGCGTGGTGGACGTGGTTGATGCGCTCGACATCGTGGTACTGCTCGAGCGCGACCGAGTCGAAGCCACCCATCTCACCGATGGCGGCGAACGACGCCGGCAGACCGGCGAGGCTCTCGACGGTCGTGCCCTCGCGTACGAACTCGTCGTGATCGAGGATCGTCAGGCCGTTCTCGTCCTTGACCGGGATGACCGACTTGTTGAAGTAGCCGTTGGCGATGGCCTTGGCGGCACGGGCCTGCGACTCGGCGGCGAAGGTGTCGACGTCGGTGCGGCTCCAGCCCTCGAGCGTGGCGATCAGGTCGGCGCCGATGCCCTGCGGGACGAACGAGGTGTCGAACGCCGTACGGGGATCCATGGCCCAGGCTCCACCGTCGGAGCCCATGGGCACGCGGCTCATCGACTCGACGCCACCGGCGAAGATCAGGTCTTCCCAGCCGGAGCGGATGCGGCCTGCGGCCTGGTTGACGGCCTCGAGGCCCGAGGCGCAGAAGCGGTTGAGCTGTACGCCGGCGACGGTGTCGGGCAGACCGGCAGCGAGCGCGGCGGTCTTGGCGAGGTCGCCGCCCTGGTCGGCGACCGGCGACACGACACCGAGCACGACGTCGTCGACGCCATTCGGGTCGAGCGTCGGGTTGCGCTTCTGGATCTCATCGATCAGGCCGGTGATCAGCGTGATCGGCTTGACCTCGTGGAGCGATCCGGTCTTCTTGCCGCGACCTCGCGGGGTCCGGATGGCGTCGTAAACGAATGCCTCAGTCATGAAATGTGTCCTCAAAGAGTCAGCGGGTGACGTATGAACGATTGTGACACCAACACTGTCAATGACCAACCGTCAGGCTCTGTGGCTCCCGTCACCACGCCCGAACGGGGCGTAGCGGGCCGCGGCGACGATGCTCGATCCAGCGGCGAGGAGAGCGAGACCGAGGATGGCGATCTGCTCGGCGGGACCGCCCGTGTCGGGCAGGGGATCGCCACTGCCGGTTCCGTCACCGTCGCCCGGCGAGCCGGGGTCCGGATCGGGGTGTCGACGTCTTCGATGGCGAAGTCGACCGCGCCAAAGTCCTGGCCCCCGGGCGGGATCACGATCTCCTGCGAAGGGTCGTCGATCGTCGTTCCGGCCGGGGGTGTGATCGTCACCGTGTAGGTGCCGGGATCGAGGTCGCCGATGGCGTAGTTGCCCTCGGCATCGGTGGTCAGCTCCTCCGAGAACGAGCTCGGACCGGTGATCGTGATCGTGGCGCCCGGGACCGGTGCTCCACCCTTCGTCACGGTGCCAGCGATCGAGCCGGGCCGGCCGAGGAACAGGTCGACGCCGGTGACGTCTGCGGTGTTGACCACGGCAGCTTCGGGAGTCGGGACGACGTACTCACCACCAGGCTCGGGCACGGCGACGGTGTAGCTGCCGGCCGGGACCAGATCGAACGAATACGTGCCGTCGGCAGCCGTCGTCGTACGGGCGATCTCGGTCGGGCCGTCGAGCAGCACGACGGTCTGGCCGCCGACGCCGCCTCCGGAGTCCGTGACGGTGCCGCTCACCGTCGGGGAAGCATCGAGCACGAAGTTGCGATCCGTGACGGGCTCTTCATCACCGTCCGCGACCACCACGTCGCCCGGCGCGGAGGTGAGCCCATAACCGGGCGGCAGCGTGACAGTGAGTGTGTAGGTCTCCGGCGGGTTGGTGTCGAAGATGTAGAACCCATTGCTGTCGGTCGTCACGTCTCGAGCGGGGTTGGTCCCGTCATTGATCGTCACCGTGACGTTGGCCAACGGGTCTCCGTTCTCGTCCTTGACGGTGCCTGAAATGGGCACCGGGACGATCTCACGGACCGCGAAGTTGGCCGTCCCGTCGCCCGAGGTCAGGTCGATCGGATCGCTGATCGCGTCATCGGTGATGCATCCGGCAGGAAGGTCACCGAGCTCCACGTGATAGCCCGGACCGGCTGACATACCCGTGAACGAGTATGCGCCGCCATCAGCAGTTGTCGTCGATCCGATCGAGGCGCCTGTCGGATCGAACAGCTCGACCGGGAGTCCGTCGGCCGAGCAGCTGCCGGCGGCTGTCACGGTGCCGGTGATGTCCTGCTTCTTGACAGCGAACCAGGTTTGGTAGACCGGGAAGCCAGCGCGCTGCGTGAAGGTGAACGTCAAGGTGCGCAGCGAGGCTGTCGGCTTGAACCAGCCGGCCGCGCCGGTCGTGTCGACAGCGGTGGGGTTGCCGTTGAGGGTACGAGTTCCCGCATCCCAGCTCGGCAGGTCGAACGGGGCGACGACGCCAGAGCAGCCGCTCGGCTTCGGCGAGGTGTCACACATGTTGAACACGCTCTGGAAGCCCAGCTCAGCCGCACTCGCTGCGCTGCCGTCGGCCTTGGTCGCCGAGATCGTGACCTTGTCGGCGTCGACGTCGCCGAGCACGAATCCCCAACCCGTGGGGGTGCCGCGCTCGAACGTGTAGCGGGTGATCGACGGCGACGTCGCGTTGTCGGCTTTCGGCCGGAGGTTGAGGTAGGGCTTGTCCTGGCTCGACCCGAACTCTGCGCCCGGGGCGGTCGACGGGCCGAACCACATCGACGCACCTGACTGTGGTCCGACGGCACCGGAACGAGACGTCGACGTGACCGCAGCTTCCGGGAACCCAGTGGCGGGAATCTGCATCGTCGTCGTGTAGTTGGTCGACGCACCGGCAAGAGGATCGAAGGTGCCGATGCCGGTGGTCGTGGCGGCGAGGGCGGGCACGGCATGCCGAGTGCCACGAGGAGTGCGGCTGTCAGGAGTGCAATTCGACGCATCGGCGTTCCATCTCTGGGAGTCAAGACCTGTCGAGGATAACCCCGCTCGTTGCAATAGTCTCGAGAGCATGAACCCGGCACCGGTCGAGACGCTGAGCGTCGAACAGCTCGCGTCACGCGTGGGGATGACCGTGCGTACGGTGCGCTTCTACGCAGGCCGTGGGCTGATCCCACCGCCGCGGCGTGAGGGCCGCAACGGCTACTACGGGCCCGACCACCTGGCCCGCCTCGAGCTGGTGCGTGAGCTGCAGGCGCACGGGTTCACCTTGTCCGCGATCGAGGGCTACCTCGAGAACATCCCGGGCGACGCGACTCCCGAACAGGTCGCTCTGCACCGCACGCTGCTGGCGCCGTGGATGCCCGACCTGCCCGAGACGGTCACGCGCCCCGATCTGCTCAAGCGGACCGGCCGCGAGCTGTCCGACGACGACCTCGAGCTGCTCGTCGCGCTCGGCGTCATCGAGCCGACCCCGGTCGAGGACGTCTTCCAGGTCGCACCGGCCCACCTTGCCGTCGGCGTGCAGTTCCTCGACGTCGGATTGCCGACCGAGGCAGCGCTGGCGGCACGGCGCATCATCACCGAGCACGGTCAGGCGATGGCGACCGAGCTCACGGAGCTGTTCCGTACGACGGTCTGGCCGCACCTCAAGTCATCGGGTCAGCCGCCCGAAGCGATCACGACCATGATCGAGCGCTTCAAGCCGTTGACGATCGCCGCGCTCGTGACCGCCTACGAGACCGCGGTCGACGAGGCCAAGCGCGAGACGATCCGCCGCCGGTCCTAGAGGCCCATGCCGCGGCCGATGATCTCCTTCATGATCTCGGTCGTCCCGCCGTAGATCGTCTGGATGCGGGTGTCGAGGTACGCCTTCGAGATGGGATACTCCGACATGTAGCCGTAGCCGCCGAACAGCTGGAGGCACTGGTCGACGGTCTTCTTCTGCAGCTCGGTCGTCCACCACTTGCCCATGGCGGCATCGGCGACGCTGAGGTTCTTGGCGTTGAGCTCCATGATCGAGCGGTCGACGAAGGCCTGGGCGATCTGCGCCTCGGTCTCGGCCTCAGCCAGCACGAACCGGGTGTTCTGGAACGAGCCGATCGGCTTGCCGAACGCCTTGCGCTCCTTGACGTAGTCGACCGTCATGTCGATGACCTGACGGCAGGCGGCGGCGGCGACCACCGAGATCGAGAGGCGCTCCTGGGGCAGGTTGTCCATGAGGTGGATGAAGCCCTGGCCCTCCTCGCCGAGGAGGTTGGTGAGCGGCACTCGTACGTTGTCGAAGAACAGCTCGGCGGTGTCCTGCGCCTTGAGGCCGATCTTGTCGAGGTTGCGGCCGCGCTCGAAGCCCTCGGCGCCGCGCTCGACGACGATCAGCGAGAAGCCCATGGCTCCGGCCTCGGGATCGGTCTTGCAGACGACGATGACGAAGTCGGCGTTGATGCCGTTCGTGATGAACGTCTTGGCGCCGTTGATGACCCACTCGTCGCCGTCCTTGACCGCCGACGTCTGGATGCCCTGGAGGTCCGAGCCGGTGCCCGGCTCGGTCATCGCGATCGCGGTGATCATCTCGCCGCTGCAGAACGACGGGAACCAGCGAGCCTTCTGCTCGTCGGTGCAGTACTTCAGCAGGTAGCCCGAGACGAGGTCGGTCTGGATCACGAAGCCGACGCCGCTCGCACCGACTCGGGTGAGCTCCTCCGTCAGGATCGGCGTTGTAGCGGAAGTCGTTCATCCCTCCTCCGCCGTGCTCCTCGGGCATCATGAAGCCGAGGAAGCCCTGCTCGCCAGCCTTGAGCCACAGGTCGCGCGGGACGATCGAGTCCTTCTCCCACTGGTCGTGGTAGGGCGCGATCTCCTTCTCACAGAAGGTGCGTACGGAGTCGCGGAACGACTCGTGGTCGGCTTCGAAGATGTTGCGTTCCATGGGATTCCTTCAGTTCTCTGTTCGGCCTGTACGGCGACGCCGTCGGCAAGGAGTGATTCGACGTCGTTGATGCCCCAGGCGGTCAGCGCCTCGGCGGTGTTCGTACCGGCACGTACCGGCGGCGGTCGTGAGGTTGGCGGGCGTCGGGAGAAGCGCGGTGCAGGTGCGGGTTGCAGAAGGCCCTCGTGCTCGACGTACGTCCCACGCGCCACGTTGTGCGGGTGCTGGGCCGCCTCGTCGATGGGTACGACCGGCGCGACGCACGAGTCGGTGCCGTCGAACAGCGCCGTCCACTCCTCCTGCGTCTTGGAGCGGAACGCCTCCTCGAGCGCCTTTCGCAGGGCTGGCCACTCGCTCGGCTCGTAGCGATCGGGGAGTGCCTCGAAGTCAGGTACGGCTGCCTGGAGCACCTGCTCCATCGCCGCCCAGAACTGCGGCTCGAGCCCGCCGACCGACATCCAGCGGCCGTCCGACGTCTCATAGACGTCATAGATCGGTACGCCGGAGTCGAGCAGGTTGGTGCCGCGCTCTGACTGCCACGAGCCGACCTGCATCATGCCGATCGGCATCGCGAGCAGGTGAGCGACACCGTCGGTGATCGCGGCGTCGACGACCTGACCCTCACCGCCGGCACGGGCGTGGGTGAGCGCGGCGAGGACGCCGGTGACGAGGTACATCGAGCCACCGGCGAAGTCGCCGAGCAGGTTGAGCGGGATCTGCGGGGGTCCACCGGCACGGCCGATCGTGTCGAGGGCACCGGCGACGGAGATGTAGTTGATGTCGTGGCCGGCGGTGTGCGCGAGCGGCCCGTCCTGGCCCCACCCCGTCATGCGTCCGTAGACGAGCTGCGGGTTGCGGGCGAGGCACGCGTCGGGTCCGAGGCCGAGGCGCTCGGTGACGCCGGGGCGGAATCCCTCGATGAGGATGTCGGCCTTCTCGACCAGGTCGAGGACCACCTCGATGCCACGGGGGTCCTTGAGGTTGACGCACACCGACGGGCGTCCGCGGCCGAGGATGTCCTTCTCGGGGACCGAGACCTGGAGCGCGTTGCCACCGGGTCGGTCGACCCGGATGACGTCGGCGCCGAGGTCGGCGAGCAGCATCCCGGCGAACGGGCCGGGACCGATGCCGACGAGCTCGACGACGCGTACGCCTGCAAGGGGACCGGTGTTCGATGTGAGTCACTGCGTGATTGTGACAGTTCCACTGTCACGGTTCAAGTGACGCCACGTCGCATACTCGAGGGTACGGCTATGTGTCATCATGAGTGTCACGTTCTTCGAAGCATCGAGAGGCACCGCATGCATTCCGAACTGGCCTACACCCGCAAGGGTTCCGGCGAACCGCTCGTCCTCATCCACGGCATCGGCCACCGCCGTCAGGCGTGGGACCCGGTGTTCGAGAAGCTCGCCGAGTCGTACGACGTCATCGCCGTCGATCTGGCCGGCTTCGGTGAGTCCGCGGCATACCCCGAGGGCGTGAAGTACAACATGCCCAACGCGGTCGACAACCTCACCGACAACTTCGAGGCGTGGGGTGTCGACAAGCCGCACGTCGTCGGCAACTCGCTCGGCGGCGCGATCGCCCTCGAGCTCGGTGCGCGCGGAGTCGTCAGCTCGGTCACCGCGCTCAGCCCGGCCGGCTTCTTCGGCGTCGTCAACCGCGTCCAGACCTTCGTCCTGCTGATCATGCTGCGCATCACCAGCAAGCTGCCCGACAGCGTCCTCCGCTTCGTCTCGCAGAGAGCCTGGGGTCGCAAGCTCGCCGGCAGCACGCTCTACGTGCACCCCGATCGCTTCACCGCCGATCAGGTCTACGGCGACGCCCAGTGCCTCAAGCGCTGCACCGGCTTCGAGCGGACGATCCTGTCTGGCGTCCGCTACGCGTTCAAGCTCAAGGTTCCCGTGCCGACCACGATCGCCTGGGGCACCCGCGACCTGATCCTGCCCTACAGCTCATCGGCGATCGCCCAGGAGCGCATGCCCGAGGCCAAGCACGTCGCGCTGCCGCACTGCGGTCACGTGCCGATGATCGACGATCCCGGAGCTGATCGTCCGCGTCATCGAGAACACCGTCGACAGCGCTGTCGTGGCGGCCGAGAAGGCGGCATAACCCGCGACCACCGGGCGTTGAACTGTCGTGGAGACCTACGACTCGATCGTCATCGGCGCCGGCCAGGCCGGGCTGTCGTCGTCGTTCCACCTGAAGAAGCGCGGGATCGAGCATGTCGTCCTCGACGCCAACCCGGGACCCGGCGGCGCGTGGCAGCACCGCTGGGACGCGCTCACCATGCATGACGTGCACCGCGTCGCTGACCTGCCGGGCGACCCGATTCCCGATGCCGCCGACGACGAACGGGCCAACGAGTTCGTACCGGCCTACTTCTCCGACTACGAGAGCACCTTCGACCTGCCAGTTTTCCGGCCGGTCACCGTACGCGCCGTGAACGACGTCGACGGGTCTGCTGCACGTCCAGGCCGACGACCGCGAGTGGACGGCGCGCACGATCATCAGCGCCACCGGCACGTGGAGCCACCCGTTCATTCCCTACTACGCGGGCGCCGAGACGTTCGTCGGGCGAGCAGCTGCACACGGTCGACTACCCCGGTCCCGAGCACTTCCGCGGAAAGCGCGTGCTCGTCGTCGGCGGTGGCGCCTCGGCCGTGCAGTTCCTCGGCGCCATCCGCCCGCTGACCGACACCGTCTGGGTCACCCGGCGCGAGCCGGTCTGGCGCACCGGCGAGTTCAACGCCGAGATCGGGCGAGAGGTCGTCGCGAAGGTCGAGGAGCGCGTACGCCAGGGGCTCCCTCCGCGCAGCGTCGTCAGCGTCACCGGACTGATGCTTCGGCCGCAGGAGCGTGAGGCCGAGCGGCTCGGCGCGTACGAACGCCGACCGATGTTCGCGCGCATCGAGCCCGACGGCGTGCGCTGGGCCGACGGCAGCTTCGAGCAGGTCGACGTGATCCTGTGGGCCACCGGCTTCCGCCCCGCGACCGACCACCTGGCGCCGCTCCACCTGCGCAGTGCGCGCGGCGGCATCCAGCTCGACGGCACGACGGCGGTCGTCGACCCCCGCATCCAGCTCGTCGGCTACGGACCGTCAGCCAGCACCATCGGCGCCAACCGCGCAGGTCGCGTCGCTGCCCGGGGTGTCGCGAAGTGGCTCGCCGGCTCAGAACTGTTGAGCCAGCACACCTGACACCGGCGTCCACTCACGGACGATGACCTCGGCGACGAGTCCTTCGACCACGAACGGGTCGCCGTCGATCAGCGCCCGCGCGTCCTCGGCGTTGTCGGCGACGAACACCAGCAACGCACCGCCGGGCTCACCGTCGGCGAACGGACCGGACACCTGCAGCTGCCCGCGCTCGGTCAGTCCGGCGAGGTAGTCGCGGTGCGTCGGACGTACGGCGGTGCGCCGTTCGACGTCATCGGTGTAGCGGTAGGTCGTCGCGAAGTAGGCCATGGCGCCATCCTTCCAGCCGCGGTCGGCAGGCAGAGCAATCCCCGCCCTCGACGTGAGTCAGGGGCGGGGATCGCTGGAACGAAGGTCAGCCGGTGAGCTGCGAGAGATCGAAGATCTCCTCGGCAGCTCGGCGCGTCCGGTGCGTCAACGTCGTCGTAGTCGAACGAGAGGCTGCCGCCGTCCTTGCCCTTCTCAAGGCTGATCGGAAGACCGTCCTCGACAGCGACGTACAGCGTTCCGTCCTCGCTCACCAGGCCGATCGTCTCGACGCCGTCGATCGTCTTCTTCTTGCCCTTGCTGAGCTTGCCATCGGGATCCAGCAGCGACTCGAAGAAGCCGTCGCGGCTCACGAACGATCCGAAGTCGGCGAAGTTGGGGTCCGCCTCGTCGATCAGGATCCAGCGGTCACCGATCGCAGCGGCTGCTGCCGCACCATCCGTGCCGAGCTGGCTGAAGAGATCGGCGCCCGCCTTGAAGTAGGCCTTGCCGCCCACTCCGAGCAGCTCGATCTTGGTGCCGTCGACCTCGATCGAGCCCGAGCCGTCATCGCCGGCGAACTCGAGGTCGACCTCGATCGTCGTGCCGTCGTCCGTGCCTTCGCCCTCGATCGAGACCGAGTCGGCAGCGAGCGCGGCCTTCTTGGTCTTCGCCAGGATCTTGTTGGCGGACAGGTCGCTGATGTCGGCCTTGTCGCTGCCTCCGCAGCCGGACAAGGTGACGGTGACGGTCGCCGCGACAACAGCGGCGGCGATGCGTGAACGCTTCATGGGAGCTTTTCCTTCGACGGGAGGAGGGTCTCTCCTCGGGAGGCACCACCGTAGCGATTCGTCCGCGCCCGGCGTGCCAACTTCACGGGATTGAGACGAAGGCGCGGCACAACTAGTTGCAGTGCAACTCGTTGCATAGTACGGTCACCGCATGGCTCTGGAGCACGCGATCCTGGTGTCCCTCGCGGAGAAGACCGCGTCGGGCTACGACCTCGCGCGCCGATTCGACGCCTCGATCGGTCACTTCTGGAAGGCCAGCCACCAGCAGATCTACAAGGTGCTGGGCCGCATGGAGTCCGACAAGTGGGTCGAGTCCAACCTCGTCGCCCAGGACAACCGCCCGGACAAGAAGGTCTACGCGATCACTGCCGAGGGCCGCGACGAGCTGCAGCGGTGGACCTCCGTACCGACGCCGATCGAGTCGCTCCGCAGCGAGTTCGCCGTGAAGCTCCGCGCCCTCCCGTTCGGCGATGCCGACGCGGTGATCGCCGACGTACGCGTGCGTCGGCAGGCCCACGTCGACCAGCTCGCCTACTACGAGGAGAGCGCCGCACGGTTCTATCCCGACCCCGACAACATCGCGGACGACGCGATGGGCGCGTGGCTCGTGCTGCGCGGCGGCATGCTCGCCGAGCAGGGCGGCATCGCCTGGTGCGACGAGATCCTTCAGGCGTTGGAGCGAGCGATGAGCGCGTACGCCGACCACCAGCACACCCAGACCGATCACGATCGCCGTCGTGATCAGCACGGCGTGCACCCAGAAGAACGCCTGCGGGGCGCTGTGCCAGTGCTCGCCCGCCCACGCCCGGTCGTCGTCCACGATCGCCTTGGCGAATCGCGGCCAGATCACCACGTTGAACACGCCCGCAACGATCAGGAACCGGGCAGCCGTCTTGGAGATCACGCCCCATCCCATCACAGGAGATCCGATGAAAGAATTTCGCGCTGCCGTCGAGGCAGGAGACTTCGAAGGGCTCGGCGAGCTGCTCGCCGATGACGTCGTGTTCCGCAGCCCCGTCGCGTTCAAGCCGTACGAGGGCAAGCCGATCGTCGCCGCGATCCTGCGCGGGGTCGGTCGGGTGTTCACCGAGTTCCGCTACGTCCGCGAGCTCGAGGACGCCGACGGCCGCGGGTCGGCGCTGGTCTTCGAGACCGTCGTCGACGGAGTCAGCGTCAACGGCATCGACCTCATACGTACGAATGACGCCGGGCTCATCAGCGAGCTGACCGTGATGGTCCGCCCGCTCTCCGGCGCCAACGCCCTCGCCACCGCGATGGCCGCCCAGTTCGACCAGATCGTCGCCGAAGCCTCAGGAGAGACCGCATGACCAGTCCGTACCCGCACCTGCTCGAGCCGCTCGACCTCGGCCACACGACGCTGCGCAACCGGGTGATCATGGGCTCGATGCACACCGGTCTCGAGGACCGGGCCAAGCACCTGCCCGAGCTCGCGGCCTACTTCGCCGAGCGCGCCAAGGGTGGCGTCGCCCTGTCCGTGACGGGCGGCTACGCGCCCAACCGGCATGGCTGGCTGCTGCCGTTCGGCTCGTTGATGACGTCGACCAAGCTCGCCGACAAGCACCGCCTCGTCACCGACGCGGTGCACGAGCACGACGGCAAGATCGCGATGCAGATCCTGCACGCCGGCCGCTACGGCTACCACCCGTTCAAGCGCGCGGCGTCGTCCAAGCCGTCGCCGATCACCCCGTTCGGCAAGCCCAAGGCGATGTCGACCAAGGAGGTCGACGAGACGGTCTACGACTTCGCCAAGTCGGCCGTGCTCGCCCGCCGCGCCGGCTATGACGGCGTCGAGATCATGGGGTCCGAGGGCTACCTGATCAACCAGATGATCACGGCCCGCACCAACGACCGCACCGACCGCTGGGGCGGCAGCGCCGAGAACCGCATGCGCTTCCCGGTCGAGATCGTCGAGCGCGTACGCGAGGCGGTCGGCGACGACTTCATCGTGATGTACCGCATGAGCCTGCTCGACCTGGTCGACGACGCCCAGAGCTGGGACGAGACCGTCGAGCTGGCCAAGAAGCTCGAGGCCGCCGGCGTCTCGATCATCAACACCGGCATCGGCTGGCACGAGGCCCGCATCCCGACGATCGTCACGTCCGTCCCGCGTGGCGCGTTCGCCTGGGTCACCGGCAAGCTCAAGCCCGAGGTGTCGGTCCCGGTCGTGGCGTCCAACCGCATCAACACCCCCGAGATCGCCGAGGAGATCATCGCCTCCGGCCAGGCCGACCTGGTGTCGATGGCGCGACCGCTGCTGAGCGACCCGTACTTCGTCAACAAGGCCGCCGAGAACCGTGCCGACGAGATCAACACGTGCATCGCCTGCAACCAGGCATGCCTCGACCACACGTTCCAGAACAAGCGCGCCAGCTGCATGATCAACCCGCGCGCGGGCTACGAGACCACGCTGGTCCTCTCGCCGACCCGTACGGCCAAGCGCATCGCCGTCGTCGGCGCCGGGCCCGGCCGGGCCTCGCCGCCGCGACCGAGCTCGCCGGTCGCGGCCACAGCGTCGAGCTGTTCGAGTCGTTGCCCGAGGTCGGCGGCCAGTTCCGCCTCGCGATGCAGATCCCCGGCAAGGAGGAGTTCAAGGAGACGATCCGCTACTACTCCCGCCGCATGGAGATCGCCGGCGTCAAGCTGCACCTCGGCGTACGCGCTGAGGTCGACGAGCTCGCGGGCTTCGACGAGGTCGTCATCGCCACCGGCGTCGAGCCCCGCATCCCGTCGCTGCCGGGCGTCGACCACCCGAGCGTCGTCAACTACCAAGAAGTCATCCGCCACGGCGCTCCCGTCGGCAAGCGCGTCGCCGTGATGGGCGCCGGCGGCATCGGCTTCGACGTCTCGGAGTTCCTGCTGCACGACGCCGAGGAGTCGATCGAGCACTGGATGGAGCGTTGGGGCGTCACCGACCCGTCGCTCGAGCGCGGTGGCCTGGCCACCAAGCTCAAGGCTCCGCCGAAGCGTGAGGTGTTCCTGCTGCAGCGCAAGGACACCGAGCTCGGCAAGGGTCTCGGCAAGACCAGCGGCTGGGTGCACCGCCAGACGCTCAAGGACTCCGACGTCGAGATGATCAAGGGCGTCACGTACGACCGCATCGACGACGCCGGCCTCCACATCACGCTGGGCGAGGACGGGAGGAGAGCCGCGTGCTCGACGTCGACACGATCATCCTGTGCACGGGTCAGGAGTCCGTACGCGATCTGGTCGAGCCGCTCGAGGCGCTCGGCAAGCCGGTGCACGTGATCGGCGGAGCCGATGTCGCAGCCGAGCTCGACGCCAAGCGCGCGATCAAGCAGGCCACCGAGCTCGCCGCCCGCCTCTGATGAGACATACTTGGCGCATGGCCAGACGGATCATCCTGCTTCGTGCAGTCAACGTCGGCGGCGCGAAGCTGCCGATGGCCCGGCTGCGCGAGATCGCCGAGGATCTTGGCGCCACTGACGTCTCGACCTACATCGCTTCGGGCAACCTGATCGCCGACGTGCCCGGCAAGGCCGCTGACGTTCGACCGGGCCCTGGAGAAGGCGATCGAGAAGGAGTTCGGGTTCTTCCGCGAGTCGATCTCGCGTACGCCGGCGCAGGTCAAGAAGGCGCTCGACAGCCACCCGTTCACGATCGTCGAGCCGAAGTACTCGTACGTCACCTTCCTCCTCGAGCAAGCCCACCGCCGAGGCGGTCAACAAGGCCAAGACGTACGAGACGGGCGACGACGAGTGGAAGGTCATCGGCACCGAGATGCACATCCGCTACGCCAACGGCGCGGGCCGCCCCGACATGAAGGTCGACTCGATCGGCAGAGCCCTCAAGGTGCCGGGCACTGCCCGCAACCTCAACACGGTCAAGAAGCTGATCGAGCTTGCTGACGGCTGAAGACGTGCTTCACGATCGTCGACTTCTGGTGCTGACCGGTGCGGGCATGTCGACAGACTCCGGCATTCCCGACTACCGCGGTCCCGGCGCGCCAGTTCGCATGCCGATGACCTACCAGGACTTCGTCAAGGGGCCCGAGCAACAGCAGCGCTACTGGGCGCGCGCCCACATCGGATGGAGCAGGATGCGTCGGGCCGAGCCCAACGTGGGACACCACCTGCTGGCAGAGATGGACCGCGCTGGACGCCTCGACGGGCTGATCACGCAGAACGTTGACGGGCTTCACGGCCGTGCCGGCCACCGCAATGTCATCGACCTGCACGGGCGCATCGACCGGGTGATCTGCCTGGACTGCCGTGTGGTGAGCGCCCGCAGCGATCTGCACGAACGCCTGCTGGAGCTCAACCCCGGTTACGAACAGATCGACGCCGCCCCGGCACCCGATGGCGACGTGTTGCTGGAGGAGACCGGTACGTTCCGGGTCGCGCCCTGCTCAGCCTGCGGCGGCCGGCTCAAGCCCGATGTCGTCTTCTTCGGCGAGAACGTACCCAAGGATCGCGTCGCCCAGTGCTACGAGCTCGTAGAACGGGCGGAAGCCTTCGTCGTCATCGGCTCATCTCTGCAGGTCATGTCCGGTTTGCGCTTCGTACGGGCGGCCAAGGCGCGAGACATCCCCATCGTGATCGTCAACCGTGGGTCGACGCGAGGTGACGATCTCGCCACGGTCAAGGTCGACGCCGGATGCGCCGAGACCCTCGCGGACTGGGCTGGACGCGCACAGGGCCGCCACCCGAAGGTGACGGCCCCGGCCTGACCAACCGGTCAGAAGTAGTGTCTGCGTCCTCCGACGCCTCGGTCCATACCTCCGAGGATCCACAGGATCGCACCGATTACGGCCAGAATTGCGCCGATCGTGTACAGGATCGACACGTTGAGCACGGCGCCCAGAATCAGCAGGACAATGCCGAGGATGAACATCTGATTTCCTCCCACTCGGGCCATCTGGTGATGGCCAACTGTTCCTTCGAAGGTAGTGGCCGACCGCAATTTCGCATCTTTTGCGGGCTCATACTGTTGTCGTGGTGTTCAGCTGAGCTGACGCAGGCGTACGGTCTCGGGCAGCGCCGCGAGCGCGGTCAGCACTTCGGGGCCGACCTCCTCGGCGACGTCGGTCAGGACGTAGCCGATCTCGCCGCGGGTCGCCAACGATTGGGCCTCGATGTTGACGCCATGCTCACCGAGCAGCCCGTTGATCGTCGCCAGCACGCCGGGAGCGTTGCGGTGCACGTGCGCCAGGCGATGTTTGCTGGCATCGGCCGGCAGGTTGATCTCCGGCATGTTGACGCTGAGTGACGTACCGCCGAAGGACGCGTACGAGCGCAGCTTGGAGGCGACGAAGCGGCCGATGTCCTGCTGCGCCTCCTCGGTCGACCCGCCCACGTGGGGTGTGAGGATGACGTTCTTGAGACCTTGCAGGTCGGACTCGAACGGATCGCCCTGGCGCTTGGGCTCGATCGGGAACACGTCGACCGCAGCACCGGCGATGTGGCCGGACTCGATGTGCTCGCGGAGCGCCTTGGTGTCCACGGCGATCCCTCGCGAGAGGTTGAGGAACAGCGAGCGCGGCTTCATCAGCGCCATCTGCTCGGCGCCGAACAGTCCCGCATTGCCGGGACGTCCGTCCACGTGCAGCGTCACGACATCAGAGGTCTCGAGCAGCTCTTCGATCGTCGAGCAACGCCGCGCGTTGCCGAGCGCAAGCTTGTCATCGATGTCGAAGAACACGACCTTGAAGCCGAGCGCCTCGGCGACCACGGAGAGCTGGCTGCCGATGTTGCCGTAGCCGATGATGCCGAGCGTTCGACCTCGTACCTCGTGGCTTCCGGCAGCCGACTTGTTCCAGACACCGTTGTGCATGTCGGTGGACTTCTCGTGCAGGCGACGGGCCAGTGAGATGATCTCGGCGATCGCCAGCTCCACGACACTGCGCGTGTTGGAGTAGGGCGCGTTGAACACCGCGACGCCTCGTGCCGTTGTCGCCGCGAGGTCGATCTGGTTGGTGCCGATGCAGAAGGCACCGATCGCCAGCAGGTCCGGCGCCGCTTCCAGCACCTTGTCGGTGATGTACGTGGTCGAGCGGATGCCCAGGAGGTGCACGCCCTTGATCGCCTCGATCAGGTCGTCCTCGCCGAGCGCGCCGTCGAGCGCCTCCACCTGGTAGCCCTTGGCCTTCAAGAACTCCGCACCGTCGGTGTGGATGTTCTCGAGCAGCAGGACACGTACGTCGGCGTCGGCCAGACGTTCCGTGGGGTACAGATCATTGCTCGTCATGGTCATCATCATCTCGCGTGCCTCCAGTCAGCAGAACTTGGCTGACGTGGGGCCCAGGCGAACGGTCCCGATGTCGTGGTGATCGATCGCTCCCCGGTGGTACCCACCTCAACGCCAGTCGCGATCAACTGACCCAATCGTACCGGCTCGCCCGTCTGTCCTTGTAAGTTCTCACCATGAGGACCGAGGACGCCGACGCCACCACAGAATCCCAGCCCCTGATCCTGGACGAGGTGAGTGGTCGGCTGGAGTCCTTGGCCCTGCTGCGAGGCGGCGACTCGTCGGAGCTACTGGAGTCCTTCGGGACGACCGGCAAGGTCGAGGAGGACATGCTCGAGCAGCTGTCGGGGCCCGTGCTCGCCTACCCCGACCGGTTCGAGCAGGCCCACCGGACAGCAATGCGTGCGATGGAGGTGTACGACCGCAACGCCTCGCGCAAGCCGACCGGCATGAAGGACGTGCCCAAGCCGCTGAAGGGCGTCGCGGCAGCGGTGATCCAGTGGATGGTGCGCTACATCGTCCGCAAGCATCAGAAGGCTCTCGCCTACCGGATCAGGCAGATGTACGCGATGCGGGAGGCCAATGCGCCCAGCAACAGCCGCGAACGGGTGATGCTGATGAAGGCTCGACGGCAGGTGGAGGAGATCAACTCGTTCCTCCAGAAGAACGAGCTGCCCCTGCCGGCGTTCCTGGGTGTCGGCGCGATCGTCTCCGGGACGCTCTCAACGGTGCGCAGTGGCTTGTCCAGCGATCTGGGCCGCATCCTCGTCCTGGCTGCGTTCGCCCTGTTGGGGCTCGCGTTCTTCTGGTGTGTGCTCCGGGCGGCCGGCATCGCACGCCACCGCACCCGGATCGCCCTGGACGCACCCCTGCGCGCGCTCTGGGAGGTCATCGGAGACCTGGGCGGGATCCCGAAGGATCAGTCCCGCAAGTTCGCCACGTACGGCACGTTCGCGTTGATCGCGGTGTGGGTGGTCGTACCGGTGCTCGTGCTGTTGGTGTGGACGAAGATCTAGCTTCCGGTCAGGATCTTCCAGCGAAACGGGCGAGCGTCTCGGGCGGGACCTCCTGGTCGAGGTTCGCCAGACGCACCTGTCCCTGCGCGATGAGCTTGCCGTTCTGGTCGACCGAGTCCAGGTGCCACAGCTGCTGGGTGCGCCCACGGTGGATCGGGGTCGCTGTCACGGTAATGGTGTCGCCCACCTTGGCCTGACGCAGGAAGTCGGTGGAGTTGTTGGTGCCGACCACGACCCCCTTGCCGTTGAGCCAGAGCATCCCGGCAATGCTCGCGGTCGACTCGTGCACCGCGCAGTAGACGCCACCGTGCGGAATGCCGAACGGCTGCAGGTGCTTGTCGCCGAGCGTGAAGCGCACGACGACCTTGTCGCCTGTCGTCTCGAGGTGCTCGACGCCGAGCAGTCCGTCCAGTCCGGGGGTTTCAGTCATGCCCTGAGCCTACGAGTGAAACTCGTGCATGACGGCGTGACCCTTGCCACGTCCGATCAGCCAGCGGTTGACCGGCACCGTGACGACGAACGCGATCACCAGCGAGACGGCCAGGCTCCCCCAGAAGAGCAGGCTGGCCAGACCCGCGTCCATCGCTCCCGGGACGGCCACGATGATGCCGTTGTCGACGACTTCCATCGTGAGGATCGACACGGTGTCGGCTGCCAGCGCCACCTTGATCGCCGAGGCGAAGGCAACACCTGCGCCCAGAACCGGCCGCATGGTCAAGGAGTAGCCGAAGACGAACGCCAGCACGATCGACAACACGATCGTCACCACGTTGCTGAGATCGAGCGCGGTGCCGATCACCATGCCGAGCACCTCGCCGATGGCACAACCTGTGAGGCAGTGCAGAGTCGCAGAGATTGCGCTCATCGTGAGAGCTCGGCCTGTCGGTGTCATGTCATGGTGGTTCATCCGGTCACCTCCGGGTTGATCGAACGGAACCCACGCAGTCGCAGGCTGTTTGAGACGACGAACACCGACGAGAACGCCATCGATGCCCCGGCGAGCATGGGGTTGAGCAACCCGGCGGCGGCAAGTGGGAGCGCCGCGACGTTGTAGGCGAACGCCCAGAACAGGTTGCCCTTGATCGTGCCGAGCGTACGACGCGACAGCCGGATCGCGTCGACGACCGATCGCAGGTCACCGCGTACGAGGGTCAGGTCCGCGGCTTCGATCGCCGCGTCGGTTCCCGTCCCCATGGCGAGTCCGAGGTCGGCCTGCGCGAGCGCGGCCGCGTCGTTGACTCCATCGCCGACCATGACGACTCGACGACCGCCGGCCTGCAGCTGACGGATCACGTCGACCTTGTCCTGCGGGAGCACGCCGGCGCGCACGTCATCGATGCCGACGGACGCCGCCACAGCTCGCGCGGTCGGCTCGTTGTCGCCGGTCAGCAGGACGGGGTGCAGGCCGAGATCGCGCAGCTGCCGTACGGCTTCGGCACTCGACTCTTTGATGGTGTCGGCGACGACCAGGATGCCGCGAGCGGCACCGTCCCAGCCAACGGCGACGACGGTCTTGCCCTCAGCCTCGGCAGCGGCCTGCGCCTTGGCGAGTCGCTCATCGAGATGCTGCGACCAGTCGGCGAGGAACGATGCGCGACCCACGACGACGGCTCGCCCGTCGACCACACCCTGGACTCCGAGGCCCTGGGTGTTGGCGAATCCCTCGACGGAGGACAGCTCGCCCAGCTCGCCGCCGGCTGCATCGGCGACGGCGCGTGCGATCGGGTGCTCGGAGGCGCCCTCGAGTGCACCTGCCATCGCCAGCACCGTCGTCCGGTCCTCACCGTCTGCCACGACGACGTCGTGCAGGGTCATCCGGCCGGTGGTGACGGTCCCGGTCTTGTCGAGCACGACGGTGTCGACGTCCTTGGCGGACTCGAGCACCTCGGGACCTTTGATCAGGATGCCGAGCTGTGCGCCGCGACCCGTGCCCACCATGAGCGCCGTCGGCGTGGCCAGGCCCAACGCGCAGGGGCACGCGATGATCAGCACCGCGACGGCTGCGGTGAACGCCGCCGTCAGCCCGGCGCCGTTGCCGATCCAGAATCCGAAGGTCGCCACGGAGAGGCCGATGACGACGGGTACGAAGATGCCCGAGATCGAGTCGGCGAGCCGCTGGGCCTGGGCCTTGCCGTTCTGCGCGTCCTCGACCATCTGCGCCATCTGCGCCAGCTGGGTCGCGGAGCCGACCCGGGTTGCCTTGATGACGAGTCGGCCGTTGGTGTTCACGGTTCCGCCGATCACCGCGTCGCCGACGACGACCTCGGCGGGTACGGACTCGCCGGTGATCATCGATGCGTCGACCGCCGAGCTGCCCTCGGTGATGATTCCGTCGGTGGCGATCTTTTCGCCGGGCCGTACGACGAACAGGTCACCTTCAACCAGCTCGTCGATCGACACTCGGCGCTCTGCTCCGTCGCGCAGCACCGCGACATCCTTGGCGCCGAGCTCGAGCAATGCGCGCAGGGCCGATCCTGCACGGCGCTTGGACCGCACCTCGAAGTAGCGGCCGGCAAGGATGAACGTCGTCACCCCGGCGGCGGCCTCGAGATAGATGTTGGAGCTGCCGTCCATCCGCTCGATGGTGAGCCTGAACGGGTGCTTCATGCCGGGTTCACCGGCTGTGCCGAAGAACAACGCGTACACCGACCAGCTGAGCGCGGCGATCGTGCCGAGGGAGATCAGCGTGTCCATCGTCGCTGCCCCGTGGCGCAGGTTGACCCAGGCCGCGCGGTGGAACGGGTAGGCGCCCCACACGACGACCGGCACCGCAAGGTTGAGCGACAGCCACTGCCAGTTGGTGAACTGCAGTGCCGGGATCATCGCCATCGCGATGACCGGGACGGTCAGGATCGTCGAGATGATCAGGCGGGTCAGCCACGACTTTGCCGGATCCTGCTCGAGCTCAGGCTCCTCGGCCGTGTGCGGCAGCGCGGCGGTGTAGCCCGCCTTCTCCACCTCGGCGATCAGCAGCGCGGCGGCGATCGGACCCGTCGTGACGACCCGGGCCTTCTCGGTCGAGTAGTTGACGGTCGCCGTCACCCCCTCGAGCTTGTTGAGCTTCTTCTCGACCCGCATGGCGCAGGACGCGCAGGTCATCCCGCCGATCGACAGGTCGACCCGGTCGGTGATCAGGTCAGTGGTCATGAGTCTTTCCCTCCCCCTCAACGGTGAACTCGGCGGTGCGTACCGTTCCGCCGTGCTTGAAGTCGAGGTACAGCCGATAGCTGCCCGTCGACGGCACCTGGGCGATGAACGTGACCCGTGGTCCGGGCTTGGTCTTGCCGTCGCCGGGCTCGCCGTCGGGGTGGACGTGGAGGTAGGCGAGGTCGCCGTCACGGAGCGCGACGAGGTGTCCGTACGCGGCGAGGTAGGGCTCGAGATCGGTGACCGGCTCGCCGTCCTTGGCGATGGTCAACGTCAGCCTGGACTCCTCGCCCACCTTGAGGTCACCGTCGAGCGTGACGGTGTAGCTGTCGACCTGGTACGTACGCGATGGCTTCGGGAGCGGCGCGGCTTCGAAGTCACCCGCGACAGAGAGGTCGGCGCCGAGGGTGAGCTGTGGGTCCTTGCCGGCCGGGTCGAAGTCGGCGAACGCGCGCCACTGCCCGGGGGTCAGCGCCACGTCGGCGGACCAGGTGCCGTCGGCGGCGAGAGTCGGATGCACGTGCTGGAAACCGCTGAGGTCTCGCTTCGCCACGATCAGGTGCAGTGGCTTGTCGTGGAGCGTGGCGTACTTGGTCAGCGCGCTGCCGTCGGGGCCGAGGATCCTGAAGGACACCTTCGCCTGGGGATCAGCCCTGCGGGCGGGTGCGTCGAGGACGAGACGATAGCCGTTCTCGGCGACCTGCAGGCCGCCCGGCGCATGGTTCATCGGGGCAGCGCTCCCCTCGCCGTGCTCCATCGTGGCCGGCTTGCTCGTGACGATCTGGTCGACGCCGTTGCCCAGGGCCGCGGCCGTACCGAACACCGCGACGAGTGCCGCGACGAAGAGACCGAGCTTGAGCGGGACGCTCATGAGGTGACGCTGTAGCCGGCTTCGGAGACCGCTTCGCGTACGGCGGCGTCGTCGACAGGGGCATCAGCGGTGGTGACGGTGAGCGACCCGGTGGCCAGGTCGATCTCAAGATCGGTGACGCCGTCGATGGCGCCGACCTCTTCGGTGACTGAGCGGACGCAGTGCTCGCAGGTCATCCCGGTGACGATGTAGTTGCTGGTGGTCATGATCGTTTCCCTTCTAGCTGCGGACGAGCCGCGCGATGGCGTCGGATGCTTCTCGGATCTTGGCGTCGGACTCGGCGCCCCCGGCGCGCGCGGCATCGACCACGCAGTGGCTCAGGTGGTCGTCGAGCAGACCGAGCGAGACGGACTGCAGCGCCTTGGTCATGGCGGAGACCTGGGTCAGGATGTCGATGCAGTACTGGTCCTCCTCGACCATCCGCTGCAGGCCGCGCGCCTGACCTTCGATACGGCGCAGCCGCTTGAGGTAGTCGCTCTTCTTGTCGTCGTACCCACGTACCTCGTGGTCAGTTGCCATTGCCGATCCTCCTGATTGATACCCCTTGGGGGTATGTACGCGCTCGACTGTATACCCCTGAGGGGTATCAATCAAGCGATTCACTCCAACGGGCTTTGCGTCCACATCGGCCTGCGGCACGCAGCCGTGCCGTCGTGACGTGTTTGACGAGTGAGCACGCGGGTAACCAATCACCGGCACCGGCACGAGCCGGCTGACCTGAACCCGACGACAGGTGCAACATGTCGACCGATCGAAGTGTGACAAAGGACCTCATCCAGACCCTCGAGGACGGCAAGGACGGTTTCGCCCGTGCCGCTGACAGGCTCGCCGATTCCGATCGTGCGGACCTGAGCGCGACCATGCGGACCTACTCCGAGCAGCGAGCGACTTTCTCGGCAGAGCTGGAGGCAATGGCCGCGGACTACGGTGATGACATCGACCAAGGCGGCTCTGTCGCGGCCGCCGCTCACCGAGGATGGATGGCGGTGAAGGATGCCATCACTGGTTCCGATGCCAAGGGTGTCCTCGACGCCGCCGAGCAGGGCGAGGACCATGCCGTTTCTGAGTACGAGAAGGCACTGGAACAGGACATCTCGCCCGATCTTCGCGCCGTCATCGAAACACAGTTCAGCGACATCAAGACGGCCCACGACGAAGTCAAGGCACTGCGCGACGCCAACCGCTGACCGTCACGCAGGACAGGTCGTGCAGGTGACGGGCATAGCATCAGAGTCATGACACTCATGACCGTCAACGGGTCCGTGCTCTTTCGCGAGCGGATCGCCGTACCGCCCGGAGCTACTGCCACCATCAAGCTTGTCGACACCGACGGCGAGGTGCTGGCGGCGACGGCGATCGAGGCCCCCGGCGTACCGGCGGAGTTCTCCGTGACGGTCGACCCGGAGTTCGTGCCCGACCCGGCCAACCTGCTGATCTGGGCGATCCTTCGTACCGAGGTCGGCGTCTGGGGAACCACCGAGCTGGTGCCCGTCGAGGGTGACTCCACGGCCGTGATGCTGACAAAGATCGACGCTGGGGGCACCTCCCACGAGCGAAGCGAGTAGGGGGCCTGATGCCTCGCGGGGGTGGCGGTGGTGGCACCGGGATCACCCACATCCCGGACGAGGAGATCAAGGCCGGCGGCAACAAGCCGATCCTGCGGCGCATCGCGCGGATGCTCAAGCCCTACCGCAAGAAGATCGTCCTCGTCGCAGCCGCCGTCGTCCTCGCCGCGGTCCTGACCTCGATCGTCCCCTTCCTGACCAGGGCCGTCTTCGACAAGGCGCTCTTCCCGCCCGCCGGCGAGCCCGACATGAGCCTGCTGTGGTGGCTCATCGGATTCATGTGCCTCATCCCGATCGTCACCGCCCTGATCGGCATCGGGCAGAACTGGCTGACGTCGACGATCGGCAACTCGGCCATGGCCGATCTGCGCGGCGACCTGTTCGCGCACCTGCAGAAGATGGAGCTGGCGTTCTTCACGGCGACCAAGACCGGTGCGATCCAGTCGCGCCTGGCCAACGACGTCGCCGGGGTACGTACCGTGCTCACCGACACCGCCACCTCGATCCTGCAGAACACCGTCACGGTCACGGCGGCCTTCGTGTCGATGGTGATCCTGTCGTGGCAGCTCACCATCCTGACCCTCATCGTGATGCCACTCTTCGTCTACATCCAGCTGCAGGTCGGCAAGCGTCGGCAGAAGCTTGCCCGCAAGACCCAGGAGTCGCTGTCGGAGATGACGGCGATCACCGAGGAGGCGCTCAGCGTCTCCGGCATCCTGCTGTCCAAGGTCTTCAACCGTTCGCAGGCTGAAGTCGAGCGCTACCGCGAGGCCAACCGCAACCAGACCAAGCTGCAGGTCGACCAGGCCATGACGGGTCGCGCGTTCTTTGCCACGGTCCAGACGTTCTTCGCCCTGACTCCCGCGCTGGTCTACCTGCTCGCCGGCTTCATGCTCAACAACGGGACGTCGTTGACCGCCGGCACGCTGGTCGCGTTCACCACCGTCCAGGCCCGCCTGCAGATGCCGCTGCTGCAGCTGATGCGAGTGACCCTCGACGTACAGACCTCGCTCGCGTTGTTCCGCCGGATCTTCGAGTACCTCGACCTCGTGCCGGCCATCACCGAGCGCCCCGGCGCAACCGCCGTCGACCCGGCCAAGCTGCGCGGGGAGATCGAGTTCAGGGGCGTGTTCTTCCGCTATCCCGAGCCACGCAGCCTCACCGGGGACAGCCGCGGCGACCGGTTCGGTGACAGCGGCGTACGCATCGACCGCGAAGAGGGTGAGTCCGCACCGAGCGAGTCGTGGGCGCTGGCGGACGTCTCGCTGAAGGTGAAGCCGGGTCAGCTTGCGGCGATTGTCGGGCCGTCCGGGTCCGGCAAGACCACAGCGACCTATCTCGTGCCCCGGTTCTATGACGTCACCGACGGCGCGGTGCTGCTCGACGGCACCGACGTGCGCGACCTGACGACGAGCTCGCTGGCCGACTCGGTGGGCATGGTCACCCAGGAGCCGTACCTCTTCCACGGAACCATTCGCGACAACATCGCGTACGCCAAGCCCGAGGCCACCGCCGACGAGATCGAGCAGGCGGCCCGCGACGCCAACATCCACGAGCGCATCATGTCGTTCGCCGACGGCTACGAGACCATCACCGGTGAGCGCGGCTATCGGCTCAGCGGCGGCGAGAAGCAGCGTCTCGCAATTGCCCGGGTGCTGCTGATGGACCCCCGCATCCTGATCCTCGACGAGGCCACCTCGGCGCTCGACACCGAGACCGAGAGGCTCGTGCAGGAGGCGCTCGAACGGGCGACCCACAACCGTACGACGATCGCAATCGCCCACCGGCTGTCGACGATCCACAACGCCGACGTGATCTTCGGGCTCGAGGACGGCAAGCTCGTCGAGCAGGGCACGCACGACGAGCTGCTCAAGCTCGGCGGGCTCTACTCACGCCTGTACGTCGAGCAGTTCGGCTCGGGCCAGATCGAGGCACGCTTCACCGACGGCGTGCGGTTCACCGACGGCAAGACCTACTGCGACAAGCCCAACCGCGACGAGCGCCGCGCTGACATCTCGCTCTAGGGCGCCAGGCCGACGTACTTGGTCTCGAGATACTCCTCGATGCCCTCGGTGCCCCCCTCGCGGCCAAAGCCACTGGCCTTCATGCCGCCGAACGGCGCCGCGGGATTGGAGACGATGCCCTGGTTGATGCCGACCATGCCGGTGTCGAGCGCTTCGTACACCCGCATGGCTCGCGAGTAGTCCTGCGTGAAGGCGTAGGCGACGAGACCGAACTCGGTGTCATTGGCCATCCGCAACGCCTCGTCCTCGTCGGTGAACGTGAAGATCGGAGCGACGGGACCGAAGATCTCCTCGGTACGCAGCCGTGCCGTGTCCGGCACCTGCGACAGGACGGTCGGTGGGTAGAAATAGCCATCGCCGTCGGAGGCGGTGCCACCCGTCAGCGCCTTGGCGCCCTTGCCGACGGCGTCGTCGACGAGCTCTGCCACCTTGTCGCGCTGCTTGGCCTCGACGAGCGGGCCGACGTCGATCCCGTCCTCGGTGCCACGACCGACCGAGAGCGCCGACATCTTGGCGGTCAGCTTCTCGGCGAACTCGTCAGCGACCGACTCGTGCACGATGAACCGGTTGGCCGCGGTGCACGCCTCACCGATGTTGCGCATCTTGGCGAGCATCGCGCCCTCGACCGCCTTGTCGATGTCGGCGTCGTCGAACACCAGGAACGGTGCGTTGCCGCCGAGCTCCATCGACACCCGCAACACACCTTCGGCGCTCTGCTCGATCAACGTACGACCGACTTCCGTCGATCCGGTGAACGTGAGCTTGCGCAGCCGGGGGTCGCGGATGATCGGCTCCATCACCTTGCCCGTGGTGGTCGTGGTGACGATGTTGAGCACGCCCTTGGGCAGCCCGGCCTCGGCCAGGATGTCGCCGAGCCGCAGCATCGACAACGGCGTCAGGGCCGCGGGCTTGACCACCATGGTGCAGCCGGCGGCGATCGCCGGGCCGATCTTGCGGGTGCCCATCGCCAGCGGGAAGTTCCACGGCGTGATCATCAGACAGGGGCCGACCGGCTGCTTGAGCGTGAGCAGCCTGGTGGCGCCGTTCGGCGCGACGGAATAGCGCCCCGCGATGCGTACGGCCTCCTCGGCGAACCACCGGAAGAACTCCGACGCGTACGTGATCTCGGCCTTGCTCTCCTTGATGGGTTTGCCCATCTCGAGGGTCATCAGCAGCGCCAGGTCGTCGATCTGCTCGGTGATCAGCTCGAAGGCGCCGCGCAGGATCTCGCCGCGATCACGCGGCGGGGTGACCGCCCACTCGTCCTTGGCCGCGACGGCGGCATCGATCGCGGCCTTGCCGTCCGCGACGCTGGCGTCTGCGACGTCGATGAGGTTGGCCCCGGTCGAGGGGTCCTCGACTGCGAACGTCTTGCCACCCTCGGCATCGCGCCACTCGCCACCGATGAACAGCTGTGGGTGGACGCCGTCGAGGATCAGCTTCTCGTCAGATGCACTCATGTCGCCACTCTAGGACGGCGCACCAGACCTTGCCGCTCAGGCAGCTCGGCGGGAGCGCACCTTGTAGATGACGAACCAGGCGATCGCGGCAACAATCGCGAGGACGAGCCCGTACTTGAGCCAGTGGGCGTACTTCTCGACCTTTTCCCAGTTGGAGCCGAGCTGGTAGCCCGCGACGATCCATGCGGTGTTCCAGATCAGGCTGCCCGCCGTCGTGTAGAAGAGGAAACGGCCGACCGCCATCTTCTCGACCCCGGCCGGGATCGAGATGAGGCTGCGGATCGCCGGCACCATGCGTCCGAGGAACACCGCCGCCCCGTCATTGCGGGCGAACCACGCCACCCCCTTGTCGATGTCGCGGGCAGTCACGAGCGGGACCCTGGACAGCAAGGCACGCGTGCGCTCCAGACCGAAGACCCGCGACAGCCAGTAGAGGATCAGTGCGCCGCCGACCGAGCCGATCGTGGCGGCGATGATCGCTCCGACGACACTGAAGTTGCCCGGGACGCTGGCCGTGAAACCGGCCAGCGGGAGGGCAACCTCGCTCGGCAGGAAGGGCAGGATCGTCTCGACGGCCAAGATCAACCCGACCCCGAGGAGCCCCAACGAGTTCATGGTGTCGGCAACGAATCCGGCCAAGCCCGAATCCGGTACGCCCGACGCCGATGCCAGGGCGGTCAGTAGGGTCACGGGCATGAGCCTAACTCCCAAGCTCTATCGGACGGCGTTGGTTGCCGGCATTGCCGCGCTGGCTCTCGTCGGCGGTGGATTGGTCATCGCCAACGGCTCTGACGACGAGGCGCCCACGGCCGTCCAGCTGAAGATGCCGAAGTCGGCGGTGGAGGTGATCCCGAAGTCCGGTTCCGCCGACAGCGCCATCGCGGTCTCCCGCAGCCTGTACGAGTCGTCGCCCGCGGTCGTGATCGCCGCCGCCACCGATCCGTCGGCGCAAGAGCTCGCGGTGGGCATCGCGACCAAGCTCGCCGTCCCGGTCCTGATCGACGGTCCCACCACCGCAGCCGAGGTCAAGCGTCTCGACGCCTCGACCGTCCTGACCTTCGGCGCGACCGGCTCGTACGACGGCGCACGTCCCGTGACCCGGTCGACCGCGGCCCGTGAGGTCCGGCGGGTGCGGAAGGCGTACGACGTCCAGGCGCCTGTGAAGAGAGACGTCTTCGTGCTGACGGCGTCGACGAAGGCGAACCCCGTCGCGGCAGCGACGGCGACCAGTGCCGGTGCAACCGTCCTCGAGCTGCCGGGCGGCGACCCGCGCACGTCTCCGGATGCGGCAAAGGCACTTGCCGCCGCACCCGAAGCCCCGGTGATCGCGCTGGGCGCGCCATTCAGCTCCAACCTGAGCTACACCATCGCAGCCGTCCGCCGCGGTGGCGAGCAGCTCGGCGGGGGCTATCTCGCCTTCCCGGGACGGACCATGGTCGCGTTGTACGGGCATCCGCAGACCAACGCGCTCGGTGTCCTCGGCGAACAAGGTGTCGCCGCGTCGATCAAGCGCGCCAAGCTGCTCGCGTACAAGTACCGCAAGGTGGTCAAGGCGCCCGTCGTGCCCACCTTCGAGATCATCGCCACGGTCGCGTCGGCCGGCGCAGGCAAGGACAAGAACTACTCCACGGAGACCAAGGTCAAGGCCCTGCTCCCACTGATCGACGCTGCCGAGAAGGCCGGCGTCTACGTGATCATCGACCTCCAGCCGGGCCGAACCCATTTCTTGGAGCAAGCCAAGAGGTACAAGTCACTGTTGCGGCGGCCACACGTCGGGCTCGCCCTCGACCCGGAGTGGCGCCTCAAGCCCCACCAGAAGCACCTGAACCAGATCGGCAAGGTCTCGGTCAAGGAGGTCAATCAGGTCGGCGACTGGCTGGCGGCGTTGACCAAGGCCAACCACCTGCCGCAGAAGGTGTTCGTGCTGCACCAGTTCAACATCAGCATGATCAAGGGCCGGAGCCGACTGGTCACGAACCGCCCGGAGCTGGCGACGGTGATCCACGTCGACGGGCAGGGAAGTCAGCCCGCCAAGCAGGGCACCTGGCACCACCTGCGGGAGAAGGCGCCGAAGGGCTTGTTCTGGGGCTGGAAGAACTTCGAGGACGAGGACGACCCGATGCTCAACGTCAAGCAGACCTGGAAGCAGGTCAAGCCCCACCCCGACCTCATCAGCTATCAGTAGGGCGACTCAGCCGAAGTAGTCGCCTGCTGCCGCTCCGGGAGGTTCGGCGTCGCGGGCCATCGGCGTGAAGCGCGAGTAGTGACCCTGGAAGCTGACCGCCACCCGGTTGACCGGACCCGAACGGTTCTTGGCGATGATGATGTCGGCTTCGCCCGGACGTTCGGACTCACCGGCACCATAGGCGTCGGGGCGGTTGAGCAGCATGACGATGTCGGCGTCCTGCTCGATCGAGCCTGACTCACGCAGGTCGGACAGCATCGGTGTCTTGTCGGTGCGCTGCTCGGAACCACGGTTGAGCTGGCTGATCGCGACGACCGGGATCTCGAGCTCTTTGGCCAACAGCTTGATCTGGCGCGAGAACTCCGACACCTCGACCTGACGGTTCTCGACACGCTTGCCGGACGTCATCAGCTGGAGGTAGTCGATCACGATGAAGCCGAGTCCGTACTGCTTCTTGATGCGACGAGCCTTGGAGCGGATCTCGGGCATCGTCATGTTGGGCGAGTCATCGATGACGATCGGAGCCGACTGGACACGGGGCATCGCCTGGGCGATCGCGTCCCAGTCACGCTGGCTCATGCCACCTCCGCGCATCTGGGAGACATTGACCTTGGCCTCGGCCGAGAGCATGCGCATCGCGATCTCGGGACCGGTCATTTCGAGCGAGAAGATCGCGCTCGGGATCTGATGGCGGATGGATGCGGATCGGCAGAAGTCGAGACCGAGCGTCGACTTGCCGACACCGGGTCGTGCTGCGACGACAATCATCTGACCGGCGCGGAACCCTGTCGTGAGCCGGTCGAGATCGGGGAAGCCCGAGGGCACACCGTGCATCTCGGTGCCGCGACCCTGGATCTCCTCGATCTCGTCGATCGTCTCCAGCATGAGCGCCGAGACGTTCTTGTAGTCCTCGGCCTGCTTGGTGCCGTCGACGTCGAGGACTTCCTTCTGCGCCCGGTCGACGATCTCGGACACCTCGCCCTGGCCGGCCTGGCCGAGCTGGGCGATGCGCTGGCCGACCTCGACCAGTCGGCGGAGCACGGCCTTCTCGTGAACGATGTCGGCGTAGAAGTCGACGTTGGCGGCAATCGGCACACTCGCGACGAGCGTGTGGAGATAGGGCGCGCCACCGATGCGGCTGACCTCGCCCCGTCGCTGCAGCTCAGCTGCCACCGTGATGGCGTCAGCCGGCTCGCCACGGTTGCTGAGGTCGACGATGGTGTCGAAGATCAGCTCGTGCGCGGGGCGGTAGAAGTCGCGCCCGTCGAGGATGTCGGAGGCCGGATCGATCGCCAGCTTGCTCATCAGCATGGCGCCGAGAACGCTCTGCTCGGCCGCCAGATCCTGAGGAGGAACCCTTCCGGAGCCAGCATCCTCGCCCGGGTCGGGCGCAGCCTCGTACAGCTCCGCGACACTCACTGAATTTGACCCCTTCGCACGTGCTCGACGCTATGCGTCCCTCCCGACAGTTTTCCGCCGACTCGCCACAGTAGGCCGGTGAGTTGGCAGGCGACAGACTGCGACGCACAGGGGGTGTGCACAAGCGACGTCAACCTGGGGAAAACGCCGTGGGACCATGTGCACAGCCCGTGGACGAACGTGTGGATAAGAACTGTGGGTCATCCCCGAACACCGCTCTGACCTGCGGTGATGTCATTTCACGTGTGTGGAGACAAAATACTTCGGAACTGTTTTCTCATCCACGGTGCCTGTTCGTAAACTTGTCGACAAATCACGTCCGATCACCCACGGAAGGCCACACATGCCCGCCTCGCGTGACGTCGATCGGCAGATCGTACGCGTCGCCGTACCCGCATTCTTCGCCCTGGTGACCGAGCCGCTGATGCTGCTCGCGGACACGGCGATCGTGGGTCATCTCGGAACCCCTGAGCTTGGAGGCCTTTCGGCAGCATCGGTCGTCCTCGGCACTGTCGTCGGGCTCTGCATCTTCCTGGCGTACGGGAGCACCGCCGTGGTCTCACGCCATCACGGTGCGGGCGACGAGCGCACGGCGCACTCCCTGGCGATCAGCGGCTTGTGGCTGGCCCTCCTGCTCGGCGGAGTGCTCGCCGTGGTGACGGCAGGCACCAGCGGCCCGCTCAGCGGCGCCCTGTCCAGCTCGAATCAGGTCGCCGGACTGGCGCAGGACTACCTGGTGATCTCCGCCCTCGCCGTCCCGGCGATGCTCCTGATCCTGGCTGCGACCGGCGCGATGCGGGGCGTCCTCGACCTGCGTACGCCGCTGATCGCCACCATCGTCGCCAACGTCATCAACGTCGCCCTGGCGCTCCTGTTCGTCTACGGATTCGACTGGGGCATCCGAGGTGCTGCGTCCGCCACCGTGCTGGCGCAGTGGTTCGCCGCCATCTGGTTGGTGCTCGTGGTCGTACGCAGGGCGCGACGATCGGGCGCGTCAACCCGTCCTCGGCTCGCCGAGATCATCCGTTCCGCACGCGAGGGCGTCCCCCTGCTGGTCCGCACCCTCACGCTGCGGGCATCGCTGGTCCTCGGCACGCTCGTCGCCGCACGGCTCGGTGACGTCCCGCTCGCGGCCAATCAGGTGGCGGCGGCCATCGTCACCTTCCTGGCGTTCGGCCTCGACGCCATCGCAATTGCCGGACAGACACTGACGGGGCGCGCGCTCGGCGCCGGCGATGCCGAAGGCAGTCGAGCCCTGACCCGGCGGATGATCCTGTGGGGCGCAGCCACGGGAGTCGTCGCGGCGATGGCGTTGGCAGCGACAGCTGCATGGCTGCCGCACCTGTTCACCGCCGACCAGGCGGTGCGGGATGCGCTGGTTCCGGCGCTGCTCGTCGTTGCTGTGATCCAACCACTGTCCGGTGTCGTCTTCGTCCTCGACGGGATTCTCATCGGCGCCGGCGACGGCGCCTATCTCGCCAAGGCCGGACTCGTGGTGCTCGCCGCGTACGCGCCCCTGGTCCTTGCCGTTGCGTGGACGGACGCGAGCTTCACCTGGCTGTGGGTTGCGTACGGCGGGTTCATCACGGCTCGGCTGGCCACCCTGTGGTGGCGGCAGCGCGGCGATGCCTGGATGGTTCTCGGTTCGACCCGTTCGGCAGACTGAAGGCATGACCGTCAACGTCCATGGCAGCGGGACCGCCGGGATCGCCCTGCTGTGGCACGGTCGCGGGCCCCGCGAGGCGTACGCGCTGGCGCCTCTTGCCGAGGCCGCAGCAACGAGCGGCATCCGGGTGCTGGCAGCCGACTGGGACTCGACCGCCGCCGACCACGGACGAGCCGATCTCGAGGCATCGCTGGACCAGGCGCGACGAGCTGCCAACGAGATCGGCATCGATCCGCAACGCCTCGTGCTGGTGGGTTGGTCGCTTGGTGCCACCGCCGCGCTCGGCCTGGCCCTCGGGTCGGCCGAGCCGCTGCGGACCATCCTCGTCGCACCCGGCTATGCCGAGCGAGCCACCGATGCCTTCTCGGGTCGGCCGCTCCCCGACATCTTTGCGGCCGGCAACGGGCACCCGATCGACGTGCTCTGGGGAAGCCGCGACGAAGTCGTCGACGAGACCATGGCGATCGCGGTGGCCGATCGGCTGCGCGACGCCGGGTGGGCGGTCACGACGACCGAGCTGGACGCCGATCACTCCGGTGTCGTCGGTGTCCGCTTCGACGACGGCCTCGACCGGTACGTCGTTGACCCGCACGCCACCGACGCCATGGCAACGGTGGCAGCGGCGATCGTGGCCGCTACGACTTCTTGAGGAAGCCGACGATCGTCCAGTCCGGCTGCTCGAACTGCGCAGCACCGTAATTGCGGAGATCGTCGCGTACGGCCATCACCAGCGGTGTGACGCTCAGCGGCACCATCGCGGGCTTGGCGAAGATGCGCCGATCGAGCTTGGCGATCCGGCTGAACCGCGACGAGTCGTCCAGCGTCCTGGCCGCCTTGGCGAACTCGTCGTCGACCTTGCCGTCGGCGAGTCCGGTGAAGTTCTGGCTCGAGTCGATCGGGTTGAACCTAGCCCGAGCAGCGGCTATCGGGAACGCGGACGCGCGCCAGACGAACGTCACGATGTCGAAGTTGAGTGTCACCACGTTGGCGGCGAAGAAGTCCTTGGCTGGCACGGTCTTGAGCAGCACGTTGATCCCGATCTTCTTGAGATCGCGCTTGATCGCCGCGGCCCGCCGACTGTTGGCCGGCGTCTCCGCAGGCACCGGCATCGTCAACGTGAGGGCCTTGCCCTTGCGGGTCATCACGCCGTCGGAGCCCGGCTTGTAGCCGGCCTTGGCGAGGAGGCGCTTGGCCTCCGCCGGATCGAACGCGATGTCCGCCGCCGAGTCCTTGTAGCCGCGCTGGCCCGGTACGTAGACGAGACTGCCGAAGCTTTTTGCGTCGAGGCCGAAGTCGCCGGCGACCGCGTCGGCAATCTTGTCGCGGTCGATCGCATGGGCGACGGCGCGTCGTACGTTGGCGACCTTGAGCGGTCCACGGGCTCCGTTGAGGGTCAGCTGCGACCACTCGGTGCCGGCGGCCGCCTGGACCGTGCCGTGCTTGCGGGCCGACTCGTACGTCGTCGCGTCGACGTTGATCGCGTCGAGCTCGCCGGCTGCGTAGGCATCAGCCTGGACATCGGGCGGCGCGATGCGCCACACGATCGAACCGAGCTTGGGCTTCTTGCCCCACCAGCGCGGGTTGGGCTTCTCGATCACGGTGCCTGTCTTGGCATCGATCGTGGTGACCATGAACGGTCCGTTGGACGATGGCGCCTTCTTGGTGAAGCCCGCGTTGTAGAGCTTGGCGCTCTTGCTCACCTTGGCCGGCAAGTGTGGGTAGATGTAGTGAGGCCACTCGGCGTTCGGCTTGCTGAACACCACATCGTACGAGTAGGGATCGTCGCCCGTCTTGATCTCGGAGATGTCGTCATAGCCTTCGGTCGAGCTCACGACGAAGTCGCTGTCGTCGCCGTTCTGAGCCTTCCAGAACGCCACCATGTCCTTGGACGTGATCGGCGTCCCGCCCTGCCACACGGCCTTGCGGTTGAGCTTGACCTCGATCGTCAGTGGGCTCTTGTCAGTCACCTTGACCGACCTGGCGTAGTCAGGATCGACCCGCCAGCCGCCGTCCTTGGTGATGCGTACAGCCCCACCGGTCGCCGGCCCGAGAATCGTCGCGGCATCTGACTTCGCGCCGTCGGAGTGCTGGGGATTGAAGTTGGCCGGCAGCGCCGGGACGGCAAGTCGCAGGTCGCCACCCTTCGCGACGTCAGCGGGTGAGGCGGCCTGCCAGTCGGTGCTCGGCAGCGCCTTGTTTGCGGTTGCCTTGGGAGCCGGAGCTGGATCGTCGTCGGGCAGGATCGAGCAAGCCGACAAGGCGAGCGCACCTGCCATCAGCAGGGATGCGCCCTTCAGGGGGTAAGAACGACTGGCCATGATCGACCACCGGTGCCCGGCGTCGCGAGGACGCCGGGCCGGGTGGACTACTTCGAGGGCACCACGTTGAGCTTGACCTGCGCGCTCACTTCGGGGTGGACCCGGACCGAGACCGTGTGGGCTCCGAGCGACTTGATCGGGTTGCCGACCTCGATGCGTCGCTTGTCGACCTTGGCGCCCGCAACAGCGAGAGCCTCGGCGATGTCGGAAACCGTGACGGCACCGAAGAGGCGGCCGCCCGTACCGGCGCGAACCGGAACGTTGATCGGTTCGGACTCGAGGTTGCCCTTGATGCTCTGGGCTTCTTCGAGGTCATGGATGGCGTGCGCGTCACGCGCAGCCTTGATGGACTCGACCTGCTTGGCGCCGCCCTTGGTCCAACGGATGGCGAAGTTGCGCGGCAGCAGGAAGTTGCGGCCGTAACCGTCCTTGACGTCGACGATGTCGCCGGGCGCGCCGAGGTTGGTGACCTCGTGGGTGAGGATGAGCTTCATGGTCAGATCCCCTTAGCGGCTGTTGGACGTGTAGGGCAGAAGAGCCATCTCGCGGGCGTTCTTGATGGCCTTGGCGATCAGACGCTGCTCCTGCACGGTGACACCCGTCACCCGACGCGCGCGGATCTTGCCGCGGTCGGAGATGAACTTGCGCAGCAGCGCGGTGTCCTTGTAATCGATCTCGGTGACCTTGGCCGCGGTGAGCGGGTTGCTCTTCTTCTTCGGCTTTCGGACTACTGGCTTTGCCATGTTGCTCCTGGTGAAGTGTGTCGTGAAGTGTGATTAGAAGGGGGGCTCGTCGGTGGTACCGGCGTTGCCGCCCCAGGCTCCGCCACTTTGCGGTGCGGACGGCGCGGGGGGCTGGGTCGACCACGGGTTGCTGTCCGCAGCCGGTGCTCCTCCGCCAGCGTTGCCGCCGCCGAAGTCGCCGCCACCGGACCGGTTGGCCTTGGTGACCTTGGCCGTGGCGTAACGGAGCGAGGGACCGATCTCGTCGACGTTGATCTCGACGCTCGTGCCCTTCGAGCCGTCCTGGCGCTCGTAGTTGCGGATCTTGAGGGCGCCCGTCACGATGACGCGCTGACCCTTCTGCAGCGACTCTGCACAGTTCTCGGCCAGCTGGCGCCACGCGGCACAGCGAATGAACAGCGCATCGCCGTCCTTCCACTCGTTCGTCTGACGATCGAACGTACGAGGTGTCGAAGCGACGGTGAAGTTGGCAACTGCAGCGCCCGAAGGAGTGAACTTGAGCTCCGGGTCGTCGGTCAGGTTGCCGATGACGGTGATGACGGTTTCGCCTGCCATGGTGCGCAGCCTTTCGAGTGTGGGATGTCTGAGTTCAGTGAACCGCAGCCCTGGGACATCCGGTGACGGATCGTCCACAAGGCAGGTGGCTACTTGACGTCGGGACGCGTGACCTTGGTGCGGACCACGGACTCGTTCAGCGTGAGCTGGCGGTCGAGCTCCTTGACCGAGGCCGGCTCGGCCTGCAGCTGGACGACGGCGTAGATGCCTTCGTTCTTCTTGTTGATCTCGTACGCGAAGCGGCGCTTGCCCCACACGTCGACGCTGTCAACCGAGCCGCCGTCCTGGCGAATCACGTTGAGGTAGGTGTCGAGGCTGGGAGCGACGGTTCGCTCTTCGAGGTCGCCATCAAGGATGACCATGACCTCATAGGGACGCAATGACATTCAGTCTCCTTCGGACTAAACGGCCACGGGGATTCCGTAGCAGGAGTGGTTGCCAAACAGCAACCGGGAAAGTCTACGGGAACACCGCCATGCGAGGCCAATCGCGCACCTATGCTCAGATCATGCAGCTGGGTGTCCTGGGCCCTGCCCAAGCCTCATCCGACGGCGCAGTCGTCGATCTCGGTCCGCGCAAGCAACGGGCTCTCCTGGCTGCGTTGGCCCTTCACCACGGACGCGCCGTCTCCGTGGACACGATCGTCGACCTGCTTTGGCCCGAGGACCCACCCCCCGGGGTCGGCGGCACCCTGCAGACGTACGTCGCGGGCCTTCGACGGGCGCTGGAGCCGGATCGTCCGGCGCGCTCTGAGCCTTCGCTGCTCCTCACGGTCGGCGGTGGATACCTGCTCGCGGTGCCAGATGACGACCTCGACGTGGTGCGATTTCACTCCACCCTGGCTGCGGCACACGAGGCAATCGCCCCCCTGCAGGTGCTTGGCGAGGGGCGTACCGGGCCTGGAGAGCATCTCGAATCGATGCTCGACTCCATCGACGAGGCACTCCGCTGGTGGCGCGGCACCCCCTTTCTGGAACTCATGGATGCTCCGGCTGCGAGCGCAGAGCGCAATCGACTCGAGAGGTTGCAGCTGATGGCACACGAGGATCGTGCCGTCATCGGGCTCGCACTCGGCCGCCACACGGCGGTCGCAGCAGATCTCGACCTGCTGACGGCGCGCCATCCCCTGCATGAACGCCTGTGGGCCCTGCAAGCCGTGGCGCTCGCCCGGTCAGGCCGTCAAGCGGCTGCACTCGAAACTCTTGACCGAGTGCGCACGACGCTGGCCGAGGATCTGGGGATCGATCCCGGTGCGGAGCTTCGAGCCGTCCAGGCCGCGGTGCTCGGCCAGCATCCCTCGGTGGATCCACATCCGGTCCGGACGGGCCGACCCCCACCTCGAACCACCCACCGTTCAACACCGTGGCCGCTGGTCGGACGCGAAGGCCCACTCCGCGCCCTCACCGCTCTGCTGGGACTGGCAGCCGAGGGTCAACCGTGCTTTGCGACGGTGGTCGGTGAGGCGGGCATCGGCAAGACCCGCCTCGTTGACGAGTTCGCGACCCTGGCCCGCGAATCGGGCGCCGACATTCTCTTCGGCCGCTGCTCGCAGGACGAGGGCGCTCCACCGCTGTGGCCGTGGCGGGACGTGCTCGACGCCCTCGGGGTCGAGCTACCCGCTGAGTCGGGCGAGGGCGATGCTGGAGCCCGATTCCGCATGTGGGACCAGATCGTGCGCACGATCTTGGCTCGTGCGGCGCAGCACCGGCTCGTCGTGGTGATCGACGACCTTCACTGGGCCGATGCCTCGTCATTGCGCGTGCTGCGGCTTCTCGTCGAAATCGCACAGTCAGGTCACCTCATCGTCATCGCGACGTGGCGAGACAACCCTGCACCCGCCTCAGTCCTCGGATCGGTGGCCGAGTCGTTCGCCCGCAGGCACGCGACACGCGTCGAGCTTGGCGGCCTCACAGCAGAAGAGGCCGGGCAGATCGTCGGGTCGGTCACCGATCGGGCGCCGTCCGCCGACGACGCGCGCGACCTGCGTTCGAGAACCGACGGCAACCCGTTCTTCCTGGTGGAGTACGCACGCCTGGCTGCCGAACAGGGCAACCTCCGGGCGTTGCTGAGCGAAGTCAACCCGCCGGGGGCCGTGGGCGATGTGCTTGGCCGAAGACTGGCGGGCCTGGCCGAGTCGACCGTCGAGGTGCTGCGGGCCGCCTCGGTGATCGGTCGCGCCTTCGACACGCCTGGACTGGCAGCCGTCGCGACGGCACCGCAAGACGTTCTGCAGGATGCGCTGAGCGAAGCCACGGCAGCGGGCTTGCTGCGAGACGAGGGCGTCCACCATTTTCACTTCACGCACGCATTGGTACGAGACGCCGTCTATACGTCCATCCCGGCGACTCGGCGCGCTGACATGCATGCCCACATGGCCGCGCATCTCGAACCCTCGACCGGCCGCGAGTCCGAAGTGGCGCGTCATTGGCTGGCCGCCGGACCGCAGAATGCAGCAAAAGGATGGCGGGCCGCCCTCAGCGCCGCCGCGGCCGCCAACACTGTTTATGCCTACGAAGAAGCTGTGGAGATGGCGCGAGCAGCGCATGACGCGTTGCTGTCAGACACCGAGGCCACGGCCAGGAATCACCACGAAGTCCTGCTGCTCCTCGCTGAGGCGTTGCGCCGAACCGGTGACTGGACCGAGGCCCGCACGATGGTTCACCGTGCCATCGCGATGGGCGAGGACAGTGGTGACGTCAAGCTCATCGCCCAGGCAGCAGTGTCGCCCAGCGCCGACGCACTGTGGCAGGCGGTGGCCCACGGCACCGTCGATCCCATCGTCGTGGCAGCCCTGCGCCAGGCGTTGGACCAGCTGGACCCCGATGACGGGGAGCTCCGTTGCCGCGTCATGTTGGCCCTCGCGTTCGAGATCTACTACGGAGCCAGCACGCAGGAGTGTGAGGCCTTGGCGACCGAGGGCATCGCCATGGCGAGGAGAGTTGACGATCCCGAGCTGTTGCTGACTGCGTTCCGGATGGCGTTCGTGGCTCTCGGCCGGGCCGCGACGGCTGAGTTCCGGCTGACGCTGATCGACGAAGCCCTCGAGATGGCCGAGAACCTGCGTGACGACAGGGCGTTGACGATCGCTCTCACCTTGCGCGCCAGCCTCGCCTACGAGATCGGAGACGTCGAAATGGGTGCAGCGGTGGCCATGCAAGCGCGGCACCTTGCCGAGGCGCAGCGCCACTTCTATGCGCAGATGGTGCTCGACACCCTGGAGATTCCGTGGCTCGCGATGGCCGGCCGCCACCAGGCGGCAGGCGAGATGGTCGATCACCTCAGCTCGCTGGGCGAACGGTTGACTCTCGCCCAGTACGAGGATGCGCTGGGTGGCGCACGGCTGTTCGCTCATCTCTGGCGGGGCAGCACCGATCAGTACCTACCCGCGATCGCCGTGATGGCCGAGCGATCGGCCCTGCCGCTTTCTCCGGTCGCGGCCATGTTCATGATCCGAGCTGGCCGACTCTCCGAGGCTCGGGCCTACCTCACCGACCATCCGATCGACCTTTCCGGCGACACCTGGTTGTCACTGTTCATCTGGGGCGCCTCGGCCGAGGTTGCGGTCACGCTGGGCGACGCGGACCTCGGCGCGACGACGTACACCCTGCTCAAGCCGTTTGCCGGAAGGACCTGTTGTGCCAACTCGGCAGTTGCGATGGGGCCGGTCGATGCCTTCCTCGCCCTGGCCGCCGCGGCCAGCGGGGCCTCTGAGGTCGCTGCAGATCACGCCGACGACGCACTCGAGCTTTGCCGAAAGTGGGAGATCCCGCTGGTCGCTGCCTGGCTGCAGGACCACCGGGACACTCACCACTTCTAGGTCACGAAGCGAAACGCCTTGCGCTCCCCGCGCTCGAACCGTCCTCTGGTAATCCACCAGATCACCTCGAAAGGCTTGCCGGTGGCTACGAAAACCCTGGCGCGCTGCTCAGCGGTGAGACCCTTGATCGCCCACGGGATCTCGAACGACAGCTTGCGCAGAGTCATGTCCTCGGAGAACGTCTTCTCGATCGGCCCCCACGTCTGCGGTGTCATGAGCGACTGGATCATCTCGATGGCCTCGGACTCCTCGTGAGCAAGATGCCGACCGAGGCGTTCCTGGGTGGCGTTCAGTCGAACGGCAAGGGCAGAGCGAGCGTCGTCGTCATCACGCGTGGCGAGCTTGCGAAAGCCCTCTGAGCAGGACTCGAGCAGCGGGTCGATCTCGTCGTGCTCCTCTTCCATGGCCTGAAGCGTCAGCTGCCCGGATGGGTTCGCCAGCTTCTTCAGCGCGGGCCACACTGCCGCATCTTCACCGGTGTGGTGATGATGCAGGATGCCAGAGAAACGCTCCCATCGGGCGGCCAGGGCGCGCCACGTGTCACGGTCGGCGGACGGTGTGTTTCGCGCGGCGGCGACAAGATCGACGAGGTCTCGTCGGAACCCGTGGTGCATGAGATACATCATCAGCATGTCGATCGGCCCGTCAGGGGCAGCGGCCTGACCGGGCAACATCATCTGCTGCGGCCAGTCGGTGGGTGTCGTGGTCATCAGATCCTCCTTGTTGGTGATGAGACCACCATCAAGGCGACCGCTCCAGAGTCACTTGGGTTTTGCTTGGGGTTAGAGACCACGCTTCCAGATGACGGCTTCCTGGAGCTTGCGGCTGCGCCAGCCGTCCGCCGTACGCGTCACCGTGTGGTGGTAGAGCCCGCCGACCTCGACGACCTTCTCCCCGCCGTTGCCATCGTCCATCATCATCGGGTTGTGGAAGTACGCCGTCACGTCGGCCTCATCGCCGCGGAGGGCGATGTCGATCTGTCCGAGCATGTGCATCCGCTTGGGAAAGAACGCCGGCAGCATCTCGGCGAGCCAGGGCTTGACCTGCGGGTACGTCTCGGCGATCCCTCCCGACTCGGTGTAGTCGATCGCGGCGTCGGGGGTGAACACGGTGTCGAGCTTGTCCCAGTCACCCGTGTCGATGGCTCGCGTGTAGCGCGTGAGCACGTCACTGATCTCGATGCGGTCGCTGATCTCTTGAAGGTCCATGCGAGCACTCTGGCACAAAACTGAAACACGTTCTATATTTCGTCCATGCGCTTTACCTACGCCGAGGCCATGACCCAGGCCGCGTTCTATGCCCCTCTCGCCCAGGCTGCCGAGGCGGCCGGCTACACGTCGATGACCGTCGCCGACTCCCTGATCTATCCCAAGGAGTCGGACTCGAAGTACCCCTACACCGACACCGGCGACCGGGAGTTCCTTGAGGGCAAGGAGTTCATCGAGGCGATGATCCTGTGCGCGCACCTCTTTGCCGTCACCACGACGCTGCGGCTGACCCCATTCGTGCTCAAGCTCCCCGTACGTCCACCGGTGCTCGTCGCCAAGCAGGCCTCGTCGTTGGCGTTCCTGTCCGGCAACCGCCTCGGTCTCGGCGTCGGCATCTCTCCGTGGCCCGAGGACTTCGCCAACCTGCAGGTCGACTGGGCCAGGCGCGGCAAGCGCATGAACGAGTGCATGGACATCCTGCGGGGGCTGACGACCGGCGAGTTCTTCGGCTACTCCGGAGAGTTCTACGAGATCGACGAGCTCAAGCTGAGCCCCGCGCCGACCGAGAAGATTCCGCTGCTGGTCGGCGGTCACGTCGACAACGCGTTGCGCCGAGCCGTACGCAAGGGCGATGGATGGATGCACGCCGGCGGTGACGGTGAAGAGCTCGATCGCCTGCTCAAGCGCCTCGCGGAGATCCGTGAGGAGGAGGGCGACACCCGTGACGACTTCGAGGTGCACGTCATCTCTTACGACGCGTATGACCTCGACGGCATCAAACGCCTCGAGGACAAGGGAGTCACCGACTGCATCGTCGGCTTCCGGGTGCCGTACATCAAGGGCCCCGACCCCGAGCCGCTCGAAGACAAGATCCGGCACCTCGAGAAGTACGCGGAGAACATCATCCACAAGGCCTAGGTGCTAAACGCGAGTGGCGCAGTGTGGTTGGAATCTGCCGTCCAAAACCAACCACACTGCGCCACTCGCGGGGTTAGCCGGTACGTGGAGGTCTGCTGCGATCGAACCGCCCCAGCCGGCGCTGGAGCCGGATCCATCCGGACCTGCTGATCGAGGAGCGGTCCAGCTCGTAGAGCCAGCGATTCAGCCGTCGCGTGTCACGGGGCCATCCGAGTGCGTCTTCGGCATCCTGAATCACCATCGCTGGTGCGTTCACGAGCTCCTCGCTGGTGTATCCGAAGCGCTCGTAGGCAAGGCGTCCCATTCCTTTGTCACGCCTGAGGTCTGCCAGATGGCGATCCCGCTCCCGGTGAGTGGCGCCGTCATACTCGGGATAACGGTTCGTCCCGACGATATGAAGGTCAGCACGGGCGATGAAACAGCCGAGTCTGTTGAACAGGTCTACCTGCGATTCGATCGGGATCCCGCAAAGCTGGTGCGCCATCCGAAGCACCGATTCCCACCACGACTCGCTTCTACCGTCGACGTAAGCGAGTGCATCGCGCATCACCTTCGCACCGCGTCGCCCGGGCACAACTGAGTCGAGGAGACGGTCAACCGTAGTGTCGGTCTTGTGCAGCGCACCGTCGATGACGGCCACAAGATCGATGAGTCCAAGATCCTCGGCGAGTTCGGCAATCGTCCATTCTGGCGACGCCACGCGGATGCCGTTGAGCTCCTCGCGGGCACGAGCAGGTACCTCGCAGCGACGTACGTACACACCTCGCCTGTTGAGATGCGGCGCTTCTCCCCGGGTGCTGACCACAATCGGCAGACTCGCGATGACGGGCATTCGCCATGTGCGCAGTGCCGCCGACGTCAGGTGCGTGAAAACGGCATCGGCCGGCAGAGCCAGCTGCACCGCAGCACACGTTGCAGATAGGTCTCCTTGGTGAATGCGGTCCATGAAGACCGCGCGGCTCGGAGAGACGTACTTCTTCGACCGAAGCTGTTGCCGAGAGGGAATCGAGTTGTCACCAACGCTGTGCAGGTAGGCAGGCATATGACGAGCCAAACCGGCTCACAGCCCATTCCCACGCCGTCCTTCGCGGCCATGCGGACAACACCGACCCCCCAAACGCCCGTGGAAAACGCCGCGAGTGGCGCAACGTGGTTGGGTTCAGCCACGAAAAACCAACCACACTGCGCCACTCGCGGGGGTTATGTGCTGACCAGGTCCAGCGCGAGCATGTTGTCGGTGTCGTAGTTGATCGACGTGATGACGCGTTGGGCCGATCCGGCAAACCGCGACCTGAACTCAGCCCGCGCCGTCTCGAGGTCGCCGACGACGGCGAACATGTTGAGCACCTCGTCGTCGACGAGGTCGCCGAGCTCGGCCCACCGGTTGCTCTTGGTCAGCGCGTGCGCCTCGGTGTGCAGCTCGCCCCAGCCGTGGTGGTCGAGCACCGGCTTGTACGCCGGGGTCGACGCGTAGAAGCCGATCTGCCGCTTCGTCCCGGCGATCGCCAGCGCCAGGTCCTCCTCGGTACGACCGGTCGCGACCATGCACAGCACCGACGTCGTGAACGGCTCACCGGCATGCCTGCCGGACTCACGACCCGCCGCGACCGTCGGGACGATCACCTCGTCGAGATAGCTGCGAGACAGCAACGGGTGGCAGATCAGACCGTCCGCGACTGACCCCGCTGCGGCGAGCATCCGTGGGCCGACGGCGGCAAGCCAGATCGGTGGCGGACCACCATCGACCGGTCCCGGATTGAAGAGTGGCGGCAGCAGGGTGTGCTCGTAGTAGTCGCCCTTGAAGTCGAGCTTCGAGTCGTTCTGGAAACTGTCGAAGATCGACCGCAACGCCTCGACGTACTCCGACATCCGCGCCGCCGGACTGGACCACGGCATGCTGAAGCGTCGGGTGATGTGTGGCTTGATCTGGGTGCCGAGTCCCAGGATGAGTCGGCCACCGCTGAGTCGGTGGACGTCCCACGCTGAGTAGGCCGTCGACATCGGCGTACGCGCGAAGGCGATCGCGACCGAGCTGCCGATCTGGATGGTGCGCGTGGCCTGCCCTGCGAAGGCGAGGGCGATGTACGGGTCGTGGGCCGCCTCGGCGACGAACAATCCACCGACCCCACGGCTGTCGGCCTCGGTGGCGACGGCGGCAATCTCCGCCGCGTCGCCGTGGAATGCGATGTCGAGAATCGGATGAGTCACGGGCAGAGCATACGGTGGACTCGTGGATCTCGAGATCGTCACGCTGGTCGTGTCGCCGAGGCATGCGTACGAGGGACGCCCGTCCGACGGGCTGGCCCCGTTCGACGGCGTCGAGACCGCCGAATCGGTGCGCGTACGAGCGCACAAGGGGATCGTCGGCGACCGCTACTTCGGCACGAAGTTCACCTTCGCGGCGATGACGCTGATCGCCACCGAATCACTGCACTGGCTGGAGGGTGAGCTCGCCGCCGGGCCGTTCGACCCGTCACTGGCTCGCCGCAATGTCGTCACCCGTGGACTCGACGTCGACGCGCTCGCCCGTACGTCCTTCACCCTCGACGCCGGACACGGGCCGATCCGGTTCAGGTCGCTGACCCCTGCCAATCCATGCGCCTGGATGAACGAGGTGTTTGCACCGGGCGCGCACCAGGCACTACGCGGGCGCGGCGGCATCCGCTGCGAGCCCCTCGACGACGGTGAGCTGACCCTGGGCCCCGCCAGCATCAGCAACATCACGCCGCTGTCACCCGACGAGCTGAATCGACGGGTCAGGGCCGCCGCGACCTAGCCTGTTTCAGCCGCGGTCCTGATCGCCTCAAGGGTCTCGCGCATGCCGTCCAGCAACGTCTCGGTGAAGGCGTCCTGACCACCCATGAACCCGTCGGTGAGCTCGTGGGACAGCTCGGAGATCCCGTCGGGCGTCTCCCGACGCTGGGTCAGCACGGTGCCCTCGGAGCCGGCATCGAGGGACAGAGACCACACGGCCCAGTTCTCCTCGACACGGAACGCGATCTCACGCTCGACCTCGAAGCGGATGACCTCGCCGTGGGTGGTCCACTCCAGCTCGCCGAGCTTGTTGCGGTTGGTGAACTGGGCACCCAGCTCGCAGGTCTCGAACCCCGAACGCAACCGGGTCGAGGTCACCTGCGGGCTCCAGTCGGACATGCGCCGTACGTCGCTGACCAGGTCCCACACGACCGCAACCGGTGCGGCGATCTCGACCGACCGTTCGAGCAGGGGACGGACCTCGTTGGCAGAACTCATCTCTGGAGCCTAGAGGTCGGCGGAGACCTTCCACAGGTCGACGCCTTCGGCATCGCCGGCGAACGTGTCGATCGCGGCCAGCTCCTCCGGGGTGAAGTCGGTGTTGGCGGCGGCGGCGAGGTTCTCGTCGAGCTGCTCGGTCGACGAGGCGCCGATCAGCGCCGACGTCACGCCGCCGGGTCGCAGGATCCACGACAGCGCCATCTGCGCCAGCGACTGATCGCGCTGCTTGGCGATGTCGGCGAGGCCACGGAGTCGTTCGAGGTTGTCCTTGGTCAAGACGCCCTCGTCCAGGCTGCCGCGGTCGACGGCGTGCTCGACCGGGTCGTCGCCGAGGTAGCGATCGGTCAGCAGACCCTGCGCCAACGGCGAGAAGCCGATCGACCCGAGGCCGTGCTCGCCGAGGACGGTGAGCAGGCCGCGCTCCACCCACCGGTTGAGCAGCGAGTAGGACGGCTGGTGGATCACGAGCGGAGTGCCGAGGTCGCGGGCCACTGCGATCGCCTCGGCCGTACGTTCGGGCGAGTAGGACGAGATGCCGGCGTACAGCGCCTTGCCCTGACCGATCGCGGTGTCCAGCGCCATGATCGTCTCCTCGACCGGAGTGCCGGGATCGGCGCGGTGTGAATAGAAGATGTCGACATAGTCGACGCTCATCCGCTCGAGCGAGGCGTCGAGGCTGGACAGGAGGTACTTGCGCGAGCCCAGCTTGCCGTACGGGCCGGGCCACATGTCCCAGCCGGCCTTGCTCGACAGGATCAGCTCGTCGCGGTACGGCTTGAAGTCCGTCCGCATCATCCGGCCGAAGTTCTCCTCGGCCGAGCCGTAGGGCGGGCCGTAGTTGTTGGCCAGGTCGAAGTGCGTGACGCCCTTGTCGAACGCATGTCGCAACACCTCGCGCTGCGTCGCGAACGGCCGGTCGTCGCCGAAGTTCCACCACAGGCCGAGCGAGATCGGGGGCAGCAGGAGACCCGTCGTGCCAACGCGTCGGTAGTCGAAGTGCTGGTAGCGATCTTCGGCAGCAACGTACGGGCGGTGGGTCTCGGGAACGGCATCGGCGTAGTAGCGCTCTTCGGTCATGCCGACCACGCTAGCGCGACCTGGCTACCGCTGCCGTGCGCGCACTAGCGGAGCCGCGCGACCACGAGCTGACCCTGCCCGTCGGCCCACTGGCCGGTGAGGCGGTGATCGCCCATCGTCTTGGTGCCCGAGTCGACGTCATGTATCACGATCAGGTTGGGTCCTGAGGTCTCGATCAGCGTGCCCTCGTCGGTCAGCTGCGAACCACGGAGCTCGATGGCCTCGATCTGTGCGCCCGGCACGCCACTACCCACGACAGTGACCGTCGATTCGACGGGTTCCCGCGTCCCACCGTTGTCGCGCTCCAGCTCGGCCTGGGTGCCGCCGGTCAGGATCGTCGTCGCCAGCGCGACGGCGTAGACCGGATCGCTCGTGGCGTCGTACGCCCACCTGTCGCCGAGCACACCGTGGGCCATCGTCCCGATGAGCCGACCACCCTCAAACGGCGCCGCTCGGTAGGTCATCGGCACGTGATAGGTACGACCGGCAGCGCTGAGGATCAGTCCCTCGATGCCCACCTCGCCGCTCGGGTCGTCGATCCGGAACGAGCCGATCTGCTCGACCTCTCCGCCGGCGAACCACGGTTGCTTGGGCATCCACTCGGCCAGCAGCTCGAGCTTCGACGGGGTCAAGGTGGTTGCGTGCAGGAGAGCCATGCCAAAAACCTAGCGGAGGCGGGTGATCTCGACTCCGACGAACAGCTCGGAGCTGCCCGCCGTGGAGAAGATGCCGCGCAGCGGTGGACTGTCGGCATAGTCGCGACCCTTGGCGACGACGACGTGACGCGATCCAGTCGCAACCGCGTTCGTGGGGTCCCAGCCAATCCACTCGCCGTCCCACCACTCGATCCAGGCGTGCGACTCACCGGCGACCTCGTCGCCGATCACCGGGTCGCGCGACGGGTGCAGATAGCCCGAGACATAGCGGGCGGGGATGCGTGCCTCGCGCAGTGCTCCGAGGGTGAGGTGTGCGAAGTCCTGGCAGACACCGGTCCGCTCGGTCCAGGCGTCGGCCGCGGTGGTGGTGACCTGGGTGCTGCCGGGAACATACGCGATCCGTGAGTGCAGGAAGGACATGACCGCCTGGGCGTAGTCGGTCGGTGTCGCGGCGTCCTGGCGAAGCGGGGCCAGCTCGGCCAGCAGGTCAGGCGACGGGGCGACCCAGTCGGAGAGCACGAGATATTCGCACCACTCATCCTGTACGGCCTCCAGCGCATCCCAACTCAGTCCGTGCGGCTCGGGAACCGTGCCCTGCGTGTCGACGATCGAGGTGGCGACGACGGTCAGGTCCTGGTGCGGGTCGTGGACCTCGAAAGAGGTGACGGTGGTGCCCCAGTAGTCGCGGTACTCATAGGACCAGGGCGTCGGCGAGATCTCGAGGCGTGACCGCAGGACGTACTGCTCAGACGTCGTCATCGGCGTCATGCGCGCCTCGTTGAAGGACGCCACCGCACCACTCTCGTAGTGATAGCCGGTGGTGTGCCGTATGCGGAGCTGCATCGTCTCGGTCACAGGAGGACACCTCCCCGCCACGTATGGGCCTCGGACTCGGCGAAGTAGCGCGCCGACACCGCATCGCTCGCGGCGGCACAGCTGCGTTGCAGACGCTCCATCTCGACAGGCAGGTCGAACACGATGTCGGCGAGCGGGCGATATTCCAGCTCGGTGCGGGCTCGGCCCAGCAGTCGCTGTGCCTCGTCGCTGAATCCGGAGCGCTGACCCGACGACTCGAGCTTGGTGAGAGCCTTCTCGGCCTGCGCCAATGACGAGACGATCGAACGCGGGAACCAGCGGTCGAGCAGCAGGAACTCGGCGGCCTGCCGGTCGGCCTCGATGCCGCGGTAGGCGCGGATGAAGCTCTCGTACGCCCCGCAGGCACGCAGCGTCGTCGGCCAGGCAACCTGCGGACCCGAGGCGAGAGCAGCCGTCGACAGCAGTCGCGCGGTCATGTCGACGCGTTCGATGCTGCGGCCCAGCATGTAGAACTGCCAGCCCTCGTCACGCGACATCGTCGAGTCGGCAATGCCCGAGATCATCGCCGTACGGTTGCGCACCCAGGTGAACATGTCGGGGGGTCGCATCGCCTGCGCCGTCGACAGTCCGCGCCACGTCGTGTTGATGGCGGCCCAGATGTCGGTCGACAGGGTCTCGCGGGCTCGACGTGCGCTCTCGCGAGCGGCGCCGATGGCCGCCGCGATCGACACGGGTGAGTCGGCGTTGTGGGCCAGCAGGTCGAGGATCAGCCAGCGGTTGGGGATGCCGGTGTAGTCCTCGACGCCCATGACCGAGAGGAGCTGCTCGCACGAGGTGCGCTCATCCATGCCGGGATCCTCGATCAGGACCTGCATCTGCACGTCGAGGATGCGCGCGGTGTCATCGGCGCGCTCGAGGTAGCGACCGATCCAGAACAGCGACTGCGCGATGCGGCTCAGCACGACGGCCCCTGCTGTTGCTGCTGCTCTTGCTCCTGCACGAGTACTCCGCGGGTGTCGGCGTCGAAAGCGGGACCGGCCGACTGGTGGATGCCGGCGACCGGCGTCGCAGTGGGCGCAACCTCGCCGGCGTCCTCTGGCTGGTTGGCGTCGGCGAGCACCCAGGTGTCCTTGGACCCGCCGCCACGACTGGAGTTGACGATCAGCTCGCCCTCCGGGAGCGCGACGCGGGTCAGTCCGCCGGGCAGGACCCAGACGTCGTCGCCATCGTGCACGGCGAACGGACGCAGGTCGACGTGGCGGGGCCTGATGCCGTCCTCGACGAGTGTCGGCACGGTCGACAGCGAGACGACGGGCTGGGCGATCCAGGCTCGTGGGTCGACCAGGATCTTGGCGCGCAGCTCGTCGAGCTCGTCCTTGCTCGCCGCCGGGCCGATCACGATGCCCTTGCCGCCCGAGCCGTCAACTGGTTTCAGCACCAGCTCGTCGAGACGGTCGAGCACCTCTTCGCGCTGCTCGGCTTCTCCCATGCGCCAGGTGTCGACATTGCGCAGGATTGGCTCCTCGTTGAGGTAGTAGCGGATCAGATCTGGCACGTACGTGTAGAGCAGCTTGTCGTCGGCGACCCCGTTGCCGACGGCATTGGCGATCGTCACGTGACCGGCGCGGGCGGCGTTGATGATGCCGGGTACGCCAAGCGCCGAGTCGGCCCGGAACTGCACCGGGTCGAGGAACTCGTCATCGATGCGCCGATAGATCACGTGCACGGGCTCGAGCCCGTTCGTCGTACGCATCATCACCCGGCCCGAACGGCAGACGAGGTCGCGGCCCTCGACCAGCTCGACGCCCATGGTGCGGGCGAGCAGCGTGTGCTCGAAGTACGCGGAGTTGTAGACGCCGGGCGTCAGCACCACGACGGTCGGATCGCTCACGCCGGCGGGTGCCGCCTTGCGGAGCGCAGCAAGCAGCGCCTGCGAATAGTGTGACACCGGGCGGATGCGGTGATCGGCGAACACCTCGGGCAGCGCCGCCGACAGGGCGCGGCGGTTGGTCATGACGTACGAGACGCCCGACGGCACTCGTACGTTGTCCTCCAGCACCCGGAAGTCACCGTTGCCGTCGCGGATCAGGTCGACCCCGGCGACGTGCACGCGCACACCGTTCGGCGGCTCGAGCCCGGCGACGACCCGGTGGTAGTGCGGCGAGGTCATGACCGTGTTGCGGGGAACCACGCCATCGGTGAACAGCTCGCCGGGACCGTAGGCGTCGGCGAGGAACCGTTCGAGAGCGAGCACTCGCTGCCGTACGCCGCGCTCGACGTGCAGCCAGTCGTCGGCCTCGATCAGCCGCGGGACGATGTCGAGCGGGAAGGGGCGTTCTTCGCCGGCGACGCCGAAGGTGACGCCCTGCTCGAGGTAGGACGAGGCGAGCGAGTCGGCTCGTAGCCGGACCTCCTCGGCGCCCATCTTGAGGAATGACTCGTGGATCGTTCCGTAGTTGTCGCGAACGTCGAGGTCCTCGAACATCTCGTCAAAGCCCGCGACGGGTCCGTAACCGTCGAAGAGCTCTGAGGTGTTCACGCCCTCGACCGTAGCGCGGATGTGTCACAGGCGCGTTTCGGCGCCGGCCGGGAGTGACCCGACCGGCGCCGCCGAACGCGTCAGTGAGCGGCGGGTGCCGCGGGCAGGTCCGCCTTGGCGGGGAGCATCAGCGACAGGGCGATGACGATCGCTCCGAAGATCGCCCCTGCGACGAACGCCCACTGCAGGCCTCCGACGAATCCTTCGCTCGCCGTGGCTCCGCCGTTGACGAGGCTCTTGGAACGGTTCTCGAGGATCACCACGATGGCGGCGGTGCCGACGGCTCCGGCGACCTGCTGGAGCGTGCCGAGGATCGAGCTGCCGTGCGAGTAGAGCTCCGGAGTGAGCGAGCTGAGCCCGAGGGTGAACATCGGTGTGAAGATCGACGCCAGGCTGACCATCAGCACCACGTGCAGGCCGAGCAGCAGCGCGTACGGGGTGTCGGCGTCGATGACGCGGCTCATCGTGAACAGCACGATCGTCATCAGGATCGCGCCGGGGATCACCAGCGGGCGAGCACCGATGCGGTCATAGAGGGCTCCGACCCGCGGGCCGAGCAGTCCCATCGCCAGTCCGCCGGGCATGACCAGCAGTCCGGTCTTCATCGCCGAGAGACCGCGCAGGTCCTGCAGGTAGAGCGGGAGCAGGATCATCGAGCCGAGGAACGCCATGAACCCGACCGACATGAGCACGAGCGTCACGGTGAACGTGCGGCTCTTGAAGGCGCGCAGGTCGAGCAGCGGGCTGCCGACCCGCTGGAGACGCAGCTGGTAGAGCGTGAAGAGCGTGACCAGGACGACCCCGACGCCGATGAGCAGCGCCAGCTGTCCGCCGCTGCGGGCGCCGACCTCGCTGAGGCCGTAGACGAGGGCGGCGAAACCGATGGCGGCCAGTGCCACGCTCGACCAGCTCACGGGCGAGGTCTGTGTCTCGCCGACGTTCTTGAGGTGACGCAGGCTGAGCACCGAGACGACGACTGCGACCGGCAGCACGAACGCGAAGATCAGCCTCCACGAACCGAGCTGGAGGATCAGCCCGGAGAGCGCCGGTCCCATGGCGGGCGCGACCGAGATCGCCAGCATCATGTTGCCCATGACCCGGCCTCGAGCCTGCTCGGGCACGACGGTCATGACCGTGGTCATGAGGAGCGGCATCATCACCGCGGTGCCGGCGGCCTGGACCGCGCGACCGACGAGGAGCATCTCGAAGATCGGCGCCGTGCCGCAGATGATCGTGCCGATGCCGAACGTGGTCATCGCAAGGGTGTACGCAGAACGTGTCGTGACCCGCTGCAGGAACCAGCCGGTCACCGGGATCACGGCAGCCATCGTCAGCATGAAGATCGAGGAGATCCACTGCGCGTCGCGGGCCGTGACGTTGAAGTCGGTCATCAGGCGCGGGATCGCGTTGATCATGATCGTCTCGTTGAGGATGACCACGAACGTCGCGGCGACGAGGAGCTTGATGACGAGGGGAGTCTTCTCCGGATCAACGGGAGACTCGTTGAACTCGGCCTCGAACTCGGCGAGCTCGGGGTCGGTCGACCCTACGGGGACGCCGTCGGTGTTGGCGGTCATGGCTGGTCCTTCTGTTGCGTTCGGCGGGGGGCCGGTTGACCGCCCTTCATCTGTACGACGAACGAGTAGCCACCATTTCGACATCCGGGTCAGACATTTTCCGTGACCCGAGCGTGTTCGTTGCCAACCTGCGACTGTTCGCGGCTATTCCCGGTTGACGACACTGGTTGAGATTCCATCTCTTTGGGGGCAATTCGCGGTGTCGCCGGATACGCTTTCGCTGAGAAAGGGGCCGGTCATGGCGGATGCATACGTCCTGGTGCTCAACGCGAGCTACGAGCCCCTGCAGCGCGTCTCGATGCGTCACGCGATCAAGATGCTGGTGCGCGAGGTCGCCGTGATCGAGGAAGAGGCCGGCGGATCGTTCGGTCCGTTCCCCAAGCCGAAGGTCCTGCGCCTGGTGCGTTACGTCGTCACGCGTTGGATGCATCGCCGGTCCAACCTGTGCACCAAGAGCGCCATCAAGGCGCGCGACAAGATGTGCGCCTACTGCGGTGGGCGTGCCGAGACGGTCGACCACATCGTGCCGCGCAGTCGCGGTGGCGGGCTCACCTGGGACAACGCGGTGGCTGCATGCCTGCGATGCAACCATCGCAAGGCCGATCGCACCCCGGCCGAGGCCGGCATGCAGCTGCTGCTGACCCCAGCCCAGCCGCGGTACGTCGTCGTCGCCTAGAGGCCCACCGAGTCGTAGATGTCGTCGAGCGCGTCGAGGTAGGCACCTTCGTCGTCGCCGACCTTCTGCTGGACTTCCTCGGACCTGGCCAGGACGACGTCCGCCACCTCTTCGTAGCGGGCGTTCCACTTCTCGGCATCGACCTGCCAGTAGCCGCACGTGTAGAAGTCGGCCTGCGGCCAGCCGAGCTCGCGACGCAGGTGCCGGCGTACGGCGCGGCTTGCGCGTGCTTCGCCGGCGAGCCACACGTACCGGTCGCTGTCCGGCAGCTCGCGCGACGTGACCGCCTCGGTGAGTGCATCCGCGATGTCGGTCTCCCTGGCGACGAGCTGCCAGGTGATCTTGACGTCGGCTGCGCTGGGCAGCGGGATCTCATCGGCCTGGTCGGTCAGCACGATCACGACCTCGACCTGCTGCCCGGCGTCGAGCCTGCGCAGGATGCGGGCAACGGCCGGGACTCCGGTGATGTCGGCGACGAGCAGCTGCCAAGCCACACCCGCCGGAGCCTTGTACAGGCCGTGCGGCTCGATCAGTCCGACCCGGTCGCCCGGTTTGCAGTCGCGGGCCCAGTCCGAGCCGACACCGTCGTCGTGCAGGGCGATGTCGAGGTCGAGCTGTGTCTGCCCCTCGACGATCCGGTGGTCCGAGATCGTGTAGACCCGATGGGCCAGCTCGGGCGCCCCTTCGGGGTAGGTGAACTCCCAGGTGTCGTCGATCTGCGGCAGTGCCAACGCCGCACCGGGGGGCGGAATCATCACGCGTACGTATTCGTCCGGGATCCCCGTCGACTCATAGCCGTCGAGCTCACCGCCGAGCGTGACGGTCACGAGATGGGCGGAGAGCCGGGCCTTCCCGAGCACCTCCGCTTCGAACGTGCGAACTCCGGTTGCCATGTAAGTTAGGTTAACCTAATCTCGCCTCGGCCCGACACACCCCTCCCGCGTTGGTAGCGTGGTGCGGTGACGTCGACGCTCAGTGTTCGCACCATCAGCACGCCCGTCCACCTCGACTTCGTACGAAGCCGCCCGTCGGTCAGCTTCCTGCAGACTCCCGCGTGGGCCACGGTCAAGAGCGAGTGGCGCGGGGAGTCGATCGGCTGGTTCGACGGCGACGCCCTGGTCGGCGCCGCACTCGTCCTCTACCGCAAGCTCCCCAAGCTGGAGCGTTTCCTCGCCTATCTCCCCGAGGGCCCGGAGATCGAGTGGCGCGGCGGCAATCTCGGGGACTGGCTGACCCCCATGGCGGCGCACCTCAAGAAGCAGGGCGCTTTCGGCATACGCATGGGTCCGCCCGTCGTGATGCGTCGGTGGGACGCCGCGACGATCAAGGCGGCGATCGCCGACCCGGTGCTCAAGACCCTGTCGGCAGTCCCGGCCGACGCCAATGACGACGAGGCGCTCGCGCTGCGGCAGACCCTGAAGAAGCTCGGCTGGAAGGAGCTCGACGCCAGCGGCGGGTTCACCGCGGGTCAGCCGAAGTTCAACTTCCAGATCCCCCTCGACGGTCGCAGCGAGGACGATGTGCTCGCCGGCATGAACCAGCTCTGGCGCCGCAACATCAAGAAGTCCGCCAAGCTCGGGGTCGAGGTCACCACCGGCACGAAGGCTGACCTACCGGCGTTCCATGAGATCTATGCCGAGACCGCCGTGCGCGACCACTTCACGCCGCGACCGCTGTCGTACTTCGAGCGCATGTGGGACGCGCTCAACGCCGAGGAGCCCGACCGCCTCGTCCTCTACCTCGCGCACCACGAGGGCGATCTCGTCGCGTCGACCACGATGGTCAGAGTCGGTCAGCACGCTTGGTACTCGTACGGCGCGTCGACGACCGCCAAGCGCGAGGTCCGCGGGTCGAACGCGATCCAGTGGCAGATGATCCGAGACGCCATGGCCGCCGGTGCGACGATCTATGACATGCGCGGCATCACCGAGACGATCGACCCCGACGACTCACATGCCGGGCTGATCCAGTTCAAGGTCGGCACAGGTGGCGAGGCGGTCGAGTACCTCGGCGAGTGGGACCTCCCGCTCAACCGAGCGCTCCATTTTGGGTTCACTCAATATTTGAAGAGGCGATGACGATGGCGTTCGAGCTCAGGGTCGAGGCGCAGCGGTGGCGTCGTGGACTTCGCGCCCTCGTCGACGCGACGCCCGGCATCGTCCCCGTCATCAAGGGCAACGGCTATGGGTTCGGCCGCGACCTGCTCGCCGCCGAGTCAGCCGATCTCGGAGTCGGCACGATCGCCGTCGGCACGTACGCCGAGGTGCCCGGCGCACTCGATGCCTTCGCCGGTGACGTCATGGTGCTGTCGCCGTGGAGGCCGTTCGACTCCACCGTCGTCCACGATGCGCGAGTCATCCACACCGTCGGCCGGGTCGAGGACGTTGCCGAGCTGGCTGCCGAGCAGCCCACCAGCCGCGTCATCATCGAGGGCGAGACCTCGATGGCACGCCACGGTCTCGACCGCCACGAGCTCGCCGCCGCCGTCGCCGCGCTCGGTGAGCTGCAGGTCGAGGGGTTCGCGATCCACCTGCCGATGGCCGGCCGCAACCTCGCTGAGGCGGAGAGCTGGGCCGCGGCCCTCGCCGCCTCGCAGGTCGAGACGACCACGCTTTACATCTCGCACCTCACCCCGGATGAGCTCGCCACCCTGCGCGAGCGTCGCCCCCAGCTGGACGTACGACCGCGGATCGGCACCTCGCTGTGGCTTGGCGACCTGGGCGCGTTGTCGGTACGTGCCACCGTGCTCGATCGTCATGAGCTGTCCCGCGGAGAGCGGGTCGGCTACCGCCAACGTGCGATGCCGCGCGACGGTCACCTGCTGATCATCGCGGGCGGGACGAGCCATGGCATCGGCCTCGAGGCGCCCAAGTCATCCGCCGGTGCGGTGCAGCGCGGCAAGTCCCTGGCCAAGGGTGGGCTCGAAGCGGCTGGGTTCGCCCTGTCACCGTTCACGATCGACGGCAAGCAGCGGTGGTTCGCCGAGCCGCCCCACATGCAGGCGAGCATGGTCTTCCTGCCGGCCAGCGCGACCGTGCCCGAGGTCGGCGACAGCGTCGAGGTGGCGGTGCGGTTCACCACCGCCACCTTCGACGCCGTCATCCTCGACTAGCTGTCAGCCGTTGCAGGCCTTCAGAGCTTGCACTTGGGAATCTTCTGAGGCTGCCACGTCCCGCCGGCGGCCTCGCATGCAGCCTTGCTCGACTGGGGATTCGTCGGCGGAGGCTCCGTCGTCGGCTCCGTCGGTGTCGGCGTCGGCGTGGGCGTCGGCTTCGGGTTCATGCAGTGCTTCTTGTCCGGCGTCAGGACCCGACCCGGGTCACACTTGGGCGGCGGCTTCTGGATGCACTTGGTCCTGGAGCCGTTGAGCACCTTGTCGCCGCCACACTTGGGCACTGGCTTCGTGTAGGTCGTGCCCTTGGTCGACTTGATGTTGGCCGGCGGTGGGAACGTGCCGCAGTCCGATCCGTCCAGCACCGCGTTCATGTAGAGGCCGAATGTCTGCGCCGGGATCGTTCCGCCGAAGAAGATCGGCGTCATGTAGCCGTCGAGCTGCCCGTTGCCGTTCTTGCCGCGGTTGTACATCACCGCGGTCGCGAGCTTGGGCGTGAACCCGGTGAACCACGAGGACGAGACGTGCTGATCGAGCGGATCGGCACCGAAGGTCGCCGTGCCGGTCTTGCCTGCGGTGGGGCAGATCGTTCGCCCGTTCTTGCCCGAACCGGACTTCACGACGAGCTGCAGGGCCGAGATGGTGTCCGCGACGACATCCTTTTCGATCGTCTGCTCGGTCTCGACCTTGTGCTTGTAGGGCGAGACGCTCGGTCCGGTGACCTTCTGGATGACGAACCATTCGGCTCTCTTGCCGTCGGCTGCGAGTGTCGCGTAGGCGTTGGCCATGTCAACCGGCGCAACTGGGGCGTAGCCCAATGACGTGACGGCAACCGGACCGATCTTGTCGGCGACCTTCGCCGGTATGCCGGCCTGCTTGGCGGCCTCGAGGACCTTCTCCGCGCCGGTCGAGATGTCGCCGCCCTCGCTCATCTGCTGCGTGAGGTCGACGAACGCGGTGTTGATGGACTTCTCGGTGGCCGTCGAGAGCGGCACCGAACCGAACGAGGCTCCTCCGCTGTCGCCCTGGTTCTCGACCTTGTCCTTGCCGACGGTGATGGGCGAGTTGCCGTTGAGCTTGGTCTTGAGGCTGTAGCCGTCCTGGAGTGCCGCGACCAGGGCGAACACCTTGAACGTCGAACCCGGCTGGGTCTCGTTGGTCGCCCAGTTGACCGTGTTCTTGAGGTAGTCGCGCCCTGCGTACATCGCCCGCACCGCACCTGTGCCGGGCTGGATCGAGACCAGGGACTGGTTGAGCTCCTTTTGGGGCGGTCGCTTGGCCTTGATCGCCTCCACCGCCTGCTTCTGCTTCTTGTAGTCGAACGTCGTGACGATGCGGAGGCCACCGCCGTCGATCTGCTCGGGCGAGAACTGGAGCTTGTACTGCATCTGGTCCTTGACCAGCTGGAGCAGATAGCCCTTGGATCCGCTGAAGCTGTTGACCGTCCGCTTCTTGGCGACCTTCGGGAGCTTGTCCTGCCACGCAGTGCGCTGCTCCTGGGTGATCGCCCCCGTCTTGACCATGCCGTCCAGGACGTAGTGGAAGCGCGGGGTGATGCGATCCTCGGCCCCGTCGGCGTAGGGGTCATAGAACGAGGGGCTGTTGATGATCGTCGCGAGCAGCGCCGACTCCTGGTAGTCCAGCTCCTTGGCGTGCTTGTTGAAGTAGGTCCGCGCTGCGACCTCGAGGCCGTAGGAGCCGTTGCCGAAGTAGATCGTGTTGAGGTAGCCCTCCAGGATCTCCTTCTTGGTCAGCTGGTTGTGGATCTTGATGGAGAGGACCGCCTCCTTCACCTTGCGGGTGTAGGAGCGCTCCTGGTTGAGGTAGAGGATCTTGACGTACTGCTGGGTGATGGTCGAGCCACCGCCGGTGATCTGACCGCTGGTCGCATTGTCACGGGCTGCGCGGATGATGCCCTTGAGGTCGATGCCGCGGTTGGTGTAGAACGTACGGTCCTCGGCGGCGATCGCGGCCGCCTGCATCGAGGCCGGCATGTCGGTCAACGGGATGCTCTCGCGGTCCTGGGTGGCGAACGTACCGATCACGTGCTTGCCGTCGGAGTAGTAGACCTTGGTCGTCTGGGTCTTGAAGGCAGCGTTGGCGCTGGGGATCTTGATCGCCTGGTAGAGCACGAAGAACGTCAGGGCGCCGAACAGGATGCCGACGACACCGAGGAAGGCGATCCACCTCAGGGTCGCGGTGTACCAGGGGCCCTGGCCGCTGATCTTCCACGAGAACGCCTTCAGCTTGCCCGGCTGGCCCGCGGCCTTGTTGCCGGCCTTGCTGCTGGCCTTCGTTGCTGCGCGCTTGCGTTGTGCTGCCAAGTGTCCGTCATCCTCCGTCGGAGGATCCAATGTCGGATCCTTCATCGGCCAAGTGTGCCGAACGTACCTGAGAGAGCGTTAATCGGCCGCCTTGGTGCGTGTCGAGCGTCACCCTACGCGGCACGAGGACGGCAGTGGCGCGACGTGACGATGCGATGTATCGTTCCGATATAACAGGTCTGCATGATGACCTGATCACTCAACAGAAGCTCAGGCGATGACCAAACGCGGCGCGGCACTCGAGGTGGCAGTTCTCGGACTGCTTCACGATGCCCCCATGCACGGATATGAGCTGCGCAAGCAGGTCAACGTCCTGCTCGGCTGGACCCGCGTCCTCTCCTACGGCACCCTCTACCCCTGCCTCAAGGCACTCGGCAAGGCCGGCTACATCGTGGCCGACGAGCCCGGTGAAGTGGCAGGGCGTGGTCGCCGCGGTCGCATCGTCTATCGCCTCACGGCTGAGGGCAAGGAGTTCTTCGCGCAAGCGCTCGAGGAGTCCGGCCCGGCCACGTGGGACGACGAAACTTTCGGCGTACGGTTCGCATTTTTCTCGCGGACCGATTCGCCGACGAGGGTTCGCATCCTCGAGGGGCGGCGTAGCCGTCTCGAGGAGCGTCTCGAGAACGTCCGTACGGCAGCACAACGCGGACGCGAACGGGTCGACTCCTACACGCTGGAGCTGCAGAAGCACGGGCTCGAATCGGTCGAACGCGAAGTCAAGTGGCTGACCGAGCTGATCGACCGCGAGCGCTCCGGCGGGTACGACACGACAGAGAACGACAAGACAGAGAAGTGACCAGTCCATCGCAATGATGGCAACTAATGGAGGAGAACCCATGGGTTCGGTACGCGTAGCAATTGTGGGTGTGGGCAACTGCGCCACGTCCCTGATCCAGGGCGTCGAGTACTACAAGAACGCAGATCCCCAGGGCAGCGTCCCCGGGCTGATGCACGTGATGTTCGGTGACTACCACGTCAGTGACATCGAGTTCGTTGCAGCATTCGACGTCGACGCCAAGAAGGTCGGCTTCGACCTTTCCGAGGCGACGCAGGCCAGCGAGAACAACACGATCAAGATCGCTGACGTTGCGCCGACCGGAGTCATCGTCCAGAAGGGCAACACCCTCGACGGTCTGGGCAAGTACTACCGCGAGACCATCGAAGAGTCGGACGCGCCCGCGGCTGACGTCGTTCAGGTCCTCAAGGACACCAAGGCTGACGTCCTCGTCTCCTACCTTCCGGTTGGCTCGGAAGAGGCCGACAAGTTCTACGCCCAGTGCGCCATCGACGCGAAGGTCGCCTTCGTCAACGCGCTGCCCGTCTTCATCGCCTCCGACCCCGAGTGGGCCCGGAAGTTCGAGGATGCCGGCGTCGCGATCATCGGTGACGACATCAAGAGCCAGGTCGGCGCAACCATCACGCACCGCGTCATGGCCAAGCTGTTCCAGGACCGTGGTGTCGTGCTCGACCGCACGTACCAGCTGAACGTCGGCGGCAACATGGACTTCAAGAACATGCTCGAGCGTGACCGTCTTGAGTCCAAGAAGATCTCCAAGACGCAGGCCGTGACGTCCAACATCGATCACGACCTCGGCGCCAAGAACGTGCACATCGGCCCGTCGGACTACGTCCAGTGGCTCGATGACCGCAAGTGGGCTTACGTCCGCCTCGAGGGTCGCGCGTTCGGAGACGTCCCACTCAACCTCGAGTACAAGCTCGAGGTCTGGGACTCGCCCAACTCGGCCGGCATCATCATCGACGCCATCCGTGCGGCCAAGATCGCCAAGGACCGTGGCATCGGCGGCGCTCTGCTGTCGGCTTCGTCCTACCTGATGAAGTCGCCCCCGGAGCAGCGTCCTGACGACCTCGGCCGCGAGACGCTCGAGGCGTTCATCGCGGGCACTGTCGAGCGCTGATCACCCGTACGCAAGGAAGGACCGGTTCCCGCAAGGGAGCCGGTCCTTTCCGTATGTCTGCCTACGCCAGCAGAGCGCGGAGACTCCCGGCCATGACGGCGACGACGGCAGCCGGCGACAGACCGTAGTCGTCGGTCAGGATCTGCCAGCTGGGCCAGCTGGTCGCGACGATCAACGCATACTTCAGCTGGTCGCCGTCGCTGGAGGACGCGAGCTCTGCAGCAAACACTGACTCGATCTCGGTGCGCAGTCGGTTGACATGGGTCTCACGGCTCCGCCGCAGTGCGGTGGAGAAGGGCTCGCCGAGCGCGGCCGAGCGCGCTGCAGGTGCGATGTGCTCGAGGCGGCGTCCCCGCTGGGCGCAGAACGCGTCGATCCGTTCGGTCAGCGGCAGCCCCGGTTCGACCATGACCTGCAGCTCCTGGTCCGCAGCGTCCCAGTAGGCCGTCGTCGCATGCAGCAAGGCTTCGAGATCCTTGAAGTTGGCCCACAACGTACGGACCGACACTCCTGCGCGGTCCGCGATCACCTTGGCGGTCGGCTTGAGCGTCCCTTCGCGCAGGAGGGCGGTGTGCGCGTTGACGATGGACTCGCGCGTGCGCTCGCCTCGGGCGACACGTCCATCGGTGTTGTGTGGCCGCTTGGCCGGCATCCCGTTCTCCTCCACGACTCTGACCACGGGCCAAGTATGACCCCCGCACCATCGCCCGGGTGCCCGTTTGAGCACAGCGGTTGACGGCGACGCAGAAAACATACACTCTGAGTGCATGAATCTGGAGACCCACGTCACACCGACGCGGACGGGCGGCGCACGCCTCGAGGTCGATGCGGCGTCAGTGCGCTTCGGCGGCCTGACAGCGCTCGACGCCGTGACCTTCCAGGTCCCCTCTGGCCAGGTCGTGGGTGTCATCGGACCCAACGGTGCGGGCAAGACAACCCTCTTCAACGTCGTCTGTGGATTCACCCGGCCGCAGGCTGGCCGGATGCTGCTCGACGGCACACCGTTCAGGCCCACGCCGTTCCGCCTTGCACGCCAGGGCATCTCCCGCAGCCTCCAGGGTCTGGGCCTGTTTCCGGGACTGAGTGTGCTGGAGAACGTCATCGCCGGGGCGACGCACACGGCTCGCACGGGTTTCCTCTCCGGGCTGCTCGCGCTCCCCCGCGCCGATCGCGACGAACGTGACCTCCAAGGCCGAGCGGCGACGCTGATCGACGAGCTCGGGCTCGGCGCGTACGCGCACTCACACCCGACGACCCTGCCATACGCCGTCGGCAAACGCGTCGCGCTCGCCCGCGCCCTGATCAGCGAGCCGCGGCTCCTCCTGCTCGACGAGCCGGCCGGCGGTCTCGGCAATGCCGACATCGACGACCTGACGGAGCTCATCAAGAGCCTGCCGACCCGAGGCGACGGGTGTTCGGTCCTGCTGGTCGAGCACCGGGTCGACCTCGTCATGGACGTCTGCGACTCACTCGTCGTGCTCGACTTCGGCAAGGTCATCGCCAGCGGTGTCCCCGACGAGGTACGCAACGACCCGGTCGTCACCGAGGCCTACCTCGGCGCGGAAGTCGCCTCCTGATGGCGGGTGCTGAGGGGCTGCAGGTACGAGGCCTGACTGCCGGATATGGGGCAGCGCCGGTTCTCCACGAGATCGATCTCGACGTCGACGCCGGCAAGATCGTCGCCGTCGTGGGTGCCAACGGTGCCGGCAAGACCACCTTGCTGCGGTCGCTCTCGGGACTGGTCGAGCCAACGGCGGGCACGATCCTGTGGGACGGCACCGAGCTGCGTGGCACCCGGGTCCAGGACCTCATACGTCGCGGCATCGCGCACGTGCCCGAGGGCCGTGGTGTGATCACCGAGCTGACCGTCGAGGAGAATCTCCGACTCGGCCACGTGTGGCGCAACGACAAGGACGATGCCCGCCGCGCAACCGCCGAGGTCTTCGAGCTGTTCGAGCCCCTGGCGCGCCGGCGCACGAGCCCCGGCCATCAGCTCTCCGGCGGCGAACGCCAGATGCTCGCCATCGGACGTGCCCTCGTGGCGCGACCGAGGCTGCTGCTGCTGGACGAGCCGTCGCTCGGGCTGGCACCCAAGATCACCGCGCAGATCATGGGGCTGCTCCGCCGCTTGCGCGACGAGACCGGTCTCTCCGTCCTCCTCGTCGAGCAGAACGTACGCAGCGCGATGTCCATCGCCGACCGGGGTGTCGTCCTGTCACTCGGCACGGTCGTCGCCAATGACGAGGCCTCGCTGCTTGCAGCCGACGACGACCTCCGACACGCCTACCTGGGGTTCTGACGTGGATCGCTTCATCTTCCTGACCGTCGACGGGCTCGCACGTGGTGCGGTGTTCGCCGCGTTCGCACTCGCCCTCGTCCTGATCTGGCGAGGTGCCCGCCTGGTCAACTTCGCACAGGGGGCGATGGCTGCTGCGACGACCTACATCGCGTACAGCGTCACCCAGGCAACCGGCTCGTACTGGATCGGGCTGATCGCTGCCGTGCTGAGTGGCCTGCTGATCGGCGCGCTCACCGAACGCCTGGTGATGCGCTGGGTCGACGCGACACAACACCTCAACGCCGTCATCGTCGCGCTGGGGCTGGTGCTGGTCATCCAGGCCGTGCTGGGCATCATCTACGGCAGCCAGTACCGACCGATGAATGTGCCGTTCAGTCGTACGCCACTGAGCATCGGGGACCAGGCGCTCCTGTCTCCCTATGACATCTTCGTCTTCGGGACGGTGCTTGCCGTGATGGCTGGGCTCGGATTCGCCTTCACGCGCACCGACATCGGGCTCAAGATGCGGGCCGCCGCATTCGCACCAGACATGGCCCGGCTGCTCGGCGTCAATGTCGGACGGATGCTCACCCTCAGCTGGGCACTCGCCGGCGCCGTCGGCGGTCTCGCCGCCCTCCTCGTCGTGCCGACCGAGCTGGGTGCGCACCCGCATGCCACCGATCTCGTCTTCGTGTACGCATTCACCGCGGCCGTCGTCGGAGGGCTCGACAGCCCGCCGGGTGCCGTCGTCGGCGGACTCGCCGTCGGACTCGTCCTCTCCTACGTCAGCGGCTATTCCAACAGTGACATCTCTGCGGTCGTCATCCTCGGCCTGCTGATCGGCGTGCTCCTGCTGCGGCCCACCGGACTCTTCAGCCGCGCCACGGCAAGGCAGGTCTGACATGACAGGTCTCCTCGCCCGCAACACGCTGCTGCGGCACGCGCTCATCACCCTCGCCGCCGGCGTCGCCCTGTTCGCCCTGACGTACGGCCTGTCGCCCTACCGGAACTACCAGCTCGCCACCATGGCCGCCTTTCTCTGCGCCACGGCCGGGCTCACCGTGCTCATCGGTCTCTCCGGGCAGCTGTCCCTCGGCCACGGCGCGCTGATGGCCGTCGGCGCCTACACGTACGCGCTGATCGCCAACCAGCTCGGCGACGCAGGTACGACCGGCCCGCTGCTGATGCTCGTGCCACTCGTTGCCGCAGTCGTGGTCGCGGCGGGCGTCGGAGGCATCGTCGGGCTCGCCGGTGCCCGGCTCTTCGGTCCCTATCTCGCCGGCCTCACTCTCACGCTGACGATCGTCGTGCCGGCGATCACGACGACATTCGCCGAGCAGCTCGGTGGTGACCAAGGATTGTCGGTCATCGTCGAGCCGGCACCGACGAGCCTCGGCGCGACGTTCCCGCTCGAGCGTTGGCAGGCATGGATCGCCTGCTTCGCGGCCCTGGTGACGATGTTCCTGCTCGCCAACCTCGTACGAAGCCGGTTCGGTCGCGAGATGCGAGCCGTTCGCGACGACGAAGTCGCCGCTAGCCTCGCCGGGATCAACGTGCAGCGCACCAAGGTGGTCGTGTTCATCGTCAGCGCTGCGACAGCCGGCCTCGGCGGTGGAATCCTCGCCGTGCTGACCCAGTCCGTCTCGCCCGGTGCCTTCTCTCTGGCGTTCTCGCTGTTCCTGCTCATGGCCGTGGTGATCGGCGGTGTCGGCCACCTCGCCGGTGCCGTGTGGGGGGCGCTGCTGCTCGTGGCGCTGCCAGAGCTCACAGACTCGCTGGCCGACGGCATCGGCTCATCGCCCAAGATCGCCGAACGACTCGACGGCAACCTGTCACTGCTGGTCTTCGGCCTGGTCCTGATCCTCGTCACGATCCTGTTCCCCCGTGGCATCCAAGGAGCCTTCTCCGCTGTCACGAGGCGCGTACGTACCCCATCGGCACCACCCAGTGAAGTCCCACCCACCCCAACAAGTTCGGAGTCCATCGATGCATGAGCACACCTCTCGCGTGCGACGGTCCATAGCGGCCATCGCATCGCTCGCCCTGATCGGTTCCGTCGCGGCCTGCGGAGGCAGTGACGACGGATCGTCTGCACCAGGTGTCACCGACACCACGATCAAGATCGGCACCCACCAGCCCCTGACCGGCCCGGCCGCGGCAGGTTATTCGTCGATCTCACCCGCCACCAAGGCGTACTTCGACTACGTCAACAGCAAGGGCGGCGTCAACGGCCGCAAGATCACGTACGAGATCAAGGACGACGGCTACAACCCGGCCAACACCCAGAAGGTCGTCCGCGAGCTCGTCCTGCAGGACAAGGTCTTTGCGATCGTCAATGGTCTCGGCACACCCACCCACACCGGCGTGCTGGACTTCCTCAAGACCAACAAGGTGCCCGACCTCTTCGTCGCATCGGGCAGCCGCAACTGGAACCAGGTCAAGAAGTACCCGACAACCTTCGGCTACCAAGCCGACTACACGACCGAGACCAAGATCCAGGCGACGTACATCAAGGAGAACTTCGCCGGCAAGAAGGTGTGCTTCCTCGGGCAGGACGATGACTTCGGCCGCGACGCACTGCTCGGTCTGACCCAGATCCTCGGCGAGGACGGGGTGGCTGAGCGCCAGAAGTACGTCACCAGCAACACCAACGTCGCTCCCCAGATCGGCAAGCTCAAGGCCGACGGCTGCGAGGTCGTCTCGCTCGCCACAGTTCCGGGCTTCACGGCCCTGGCGGTGGGGACCGCCGCCCGACTCAAGTTCCAGCCCCAATGGATCAGCACCTCCGTCGGCGCTGACCTGAACACCGTGGCCGGCGCTCTCGGCGACGCGGCTCCGCTGCTGGAAGGCTTCCTCGCCACCAACTACCTGCCATCGGCTTTCGATGACTCCGACCCGTGGATCAAGCTGTTCCAGAAGATCAACACCGACTTCAACAAGGGCGCACCGTTCACCGGCAACACGGTGTACGGCATGTCAGTCGGGTACCTCTTCGTCCAGGCCCTGCAGCAGGCCGGCAAGGATCTCACCCGCGAAGGCCTGATGAAGACGATCGAGGAGGGCAACCTCGACGGTCCGGGTCTTGGCAAGCTTCGCTTCTCCAAGGATGATCACGCCGGATACGGCGGCGTCCGGATGTCGAAGGTGACGGGCAAGATCTCGGAGTACTTCGGACCGACGTACTCGACCGACGACGGAGACACCCCCGTGACGGAGCTCACCGGGGAGCCGACGGCGCCACCGGCTGACGGGATCCCCACGAAGTAGCCCAGCAGACGTCGAAGGGCCGGTCCGGGGGCCGGCCCTTCGTCGTGCCTAGGAGCGGGCAGCCCAGAAGGACCTGAGGGCCTCGGTCGCATCGGCTTCGCTGAGCGGGCCGCGATCCATGCGGAGGTCGAGCAGGAAACGGTAGGCCTCGCCGACCTCGGGACCCGGCGGGATGCCCAGGATCTTCATGATCTGCGCGCCATCGAGATCTGGGCGCATCGCATCGAGCTCCTCAGCCTCGGCGAGCACGGCGATGCGTTGCTCGAGCTCGTCGTACGTGCGCTGCAGGCGGAGCGCCTTCTTGGCGTTGCGGGTCGTGCAGTCGGCACGGGTCAGGATGTGCAGCCGCTGCAGCTGGTCACCGGCATCGCGTACGTACCGGCGCACCGCCGAGTCGGTCCACTCGCCCGATCCGTAGCCGTGGAACCGCAGGTGCAGCTCGACCAGCTTGGCGACCTGGTCGATGACGTCGTTGCTGTAGCGGAGTGCACGCATCCGCTTGCGAACGAGCTTCGCCCCGACGACGTCGTGGTGGTGGAACGTGACGGTGCCGCCCTCGACGAACCGTCGGGTCTTGGGCTTGCCGATGTCATGCAGCAGCGCTGCCAGACGGATGATGAGGTCGGGCTTGCTGTCGAGGCGGTCCTCCAGAGCGATCGCCTGCTCGAGCACGATCAGGGAGTGCTCATAGACATCCTTGTGGCGGTGGTGCTCATCGCGCTCCAGGATCAGCGCCGGCAGCTCGGGGAGCATCTGCTCGGCCAGCCCGGTCTCCACGAGCAGGCGCAGGCCCGACACGGGATCGCCGCCGATCAGCAGCTTGTTGAGCTCATCGCGTACGCGTTCGGCCGACACGATCTCGAGCCGCGAGGCCATCTCGGTCATCGCGCTGACAACCTCGGTGCCGGCGGTGAAGCCGAGCTGCGACACAAAGCGTGCGGCGCGCATCATCCGCAGCGGGTCGTCGCTGAACGACTGCTCGGGCGTGACCGGGGTGCGCAAAGTGAGCGCGTCGAGGTCGGAGAGACCGCCGAACAGGTCGACGAAGTCGCCCGACGGCATCCGGATCGCCATCGCGTTGACCGCGAAGTCGCGTCGAGAGAGGTCACCCTCGAGGCTGTCGCCGAAGTTGACCTCGGGTTTGCGTGAGGCGAGGTCGTACGCATCGCTGCGATACGTCGTGATCTCGAGCTGATGATCGCCCTTGCGAACGCCGATCGTGCCGAACTCACGACCCACGTCCCAGACCGCGTCAGCCCAGCTGGCGACAATGCGCTCGATCTCATCTGGCCTGGCCGACGTGGCGAAGTCCCAGTCGTTGCCCGGCCGATCGAGCACGGCATCTCGTACGGGGCCGCCGACGATCGCCAGCTCATGGCCCGCATCGGTGAAGAGCGCGCCGAGGTCGACCAAGAACGAGTTGGCGGCCAGCACTGCATCGATCATGGCCCGGCGATCGGGGGTCAGCTCTGACGTGGGCACGGGGACATACTCTATCGGCCCACGCGCTCCCACTAACATGTTCAAGTGAGCAGCCGTCTTCGTCGCCTCAGTGTGGCGATCCTGACGACGGTGATTGCGACAGCTGCCCTCAGCGCACCGGCCCGGGCGGCCGACAAGGATCCCGACCTCACCGTCAAGATCACGACGCTGTCACCGAGCTGGCTCAAGGTCGGTTCCGACGTGACGATACGCGGCACGATCACCAACAACGACGACCACTCCTGGGGCTCGCTGCAGGCCTATCTCGTCATGCCCACCAACCCGTTCACGACGCGCAAACAGCTCGACGACGGGATCAGCAACGGCACCGACTACACCGGCACCCGGGTCATCGAGGCCGGAACGTTCGACGAGCTCGGCGACCTGGCTGCGGGCAAATCCACGTCGTTCGAGGTCAAGGTGCCGTACGAGCAGCTGGGCATCTCCGGCGGAGCCGGCGTCTACCCGGTCGGCATACAGATTCTGGGCACCGACTCCGACGGCACCCGCAGCAACGATGCCATCGCCCGAGCCACCACGTTCCTGCCCAGCATGGCGCCCGACCAGCTGCCCGTGCCCACCACCATCGTCTGGCCGTTCCTCATGCCCGACCGTCGGGACGCCAGCGGCACCTACGACGACCCACTGGCCACCCTCGCCCTCATCGGCCCGGGAGGCAGGCTCCGGAACGTGCTCGACATGGCCAAGACCCTCCCGCCACGCTCATCGACCATCCTGCTCGACCCCGCTCTGCTGGTGGGCATCTCCGACATCGCCAACAAGCGCCGAATCCCCAAGAATGTCGAGCTGACCGACGCCCAGACTGCTCTGGCTGAGACCTTCCGGCAGGAGCTCCTCGCGTACGTGCGGTCCCAGAACGTATGGATCCTCGGCTACGACCGCCCGGACGTCCTCGCGCTGTCGAACAACCCAGAGCTGCGCCGCGGACTCGCCAAAGCAATTGACACCGCGACTACGGCTGCACTCGCGACCAATCAGCTCACCGGCCGCCGCGTCACCTGGCCCGCCAAGAACGGGACGACATCAGGACTGCTGAATGCCGAGCGTGGCGACGGCGAGACACCCGTCATCGTGTCGCCCGGCTCAGTCCCCGGTTGGGAACGCCGACTGGGCTCAGTCGTGAGCTACAAGTCGGCCCGTGGACCCATGCCGCTGCTCGTCAACGACGTGATCACCGGCGTGCCCGGGGCCTCGACGGTCGTGAGCCTGCGCCAACGCATCCTGTCCGACGCAGCACTGGCGGGACTGCAGCGGGCCATCGACACGACCTCCAAGGCGGACGCCGTCACGATCGTCGACCCGCTGTGGAACCCCGGGCCTCAGTCGTCAGGGCTCGCCGCGGCGTTCAGCACACCGTTCGTCACCGCGGTGACGCTCGACGACCTGCTTGCACGACAGGTCTCGAAGTACGACGGCCCCGTGCCCACGTCGTCCAGGACGAAGACGGTCAGCCGCACGCAGCTCAAGGCCGCGTCCAAGCTCGTCGACACCGCCGACGCACTGGCGTCGATCGTCACCGGCGACCAAGGTTCGGAGGCGGTCTACTCGACCCAGATCGCGAGCCTGTTGGGCGTGCGCTGGCGCACCGATCCGTCCGTCGGCGTCTCCGTGGCCAACCGCTACGCCTCCCGTGCGGCGGCGGAGCTGTCCAAGATCCAGATCGAGGGACCGCCATCGGTCACCCTGTCCAGCTCGTCAGGCGGCTTTCCGTTGACGATCATCAACGAGACAGGCCACGACATACGCGTCGGCGTCGAGCTCGACTCCAGCAACCCGGCGCTCGACGTGCCTCCTGTCAAGGACGTCGGCATCGACGCCGGTGAGCGCAAGACCCTTACGGTCAACATCGACCTGGGCCAGCAGAGCACGACGCAGCTGACCGCTCACCTCACCTCGCCCGATGGAGCCCAGATCGGGGCGCCCGCGGTGTTCAACGTCCGCTCGAGCAAGATCGGCATCGTTTTGTGGGTCGCGATCGGGCTGGCCGGCATACTCGTTCTCGTGGCGATGTTCCGTCGCTTCCACCGTCGCCGCAACGGGCACACGACCGAACGGCCGGCCGACGATGACTGACTCCGGCATCGCCCGCGCCAGCGCCTGGATGGCGCTCGGCACGATCGTCTCGCGCATCACCGGGCTGCTGCGCATGTTGTTGCTCGTGCTCGTGATCGGCAAGTCGCTCGACGCCGACATCTTCGACGCCGCCAACACGGTCCCGAACGCCCTCTACATCCTCGTCGCGGGTGGCATCTTCAACGTCGTCCTGGTGCCACAGCTCGTACGGTCGATGAAGCAGGACGACGACGGTGGCGATGCGTACGCCAACCGCGTCATCACGCTCGGGCTGCTCGTCCTTGCCGCTGCCACCGCGATCCTGATGATCGCCGTTCCCTGGCTGCTGCACGTGTTCTTCGACGGCTCGCTGTTCTCGGCATCGAACACCAACCAGCTCGAGTCCGCGCACCTGCTGATGCTGCTGTGCATGCCGCAGGTGTTCTTCTACGGCGCATTCGTCCTGGTCGGTCAGGTGCTCAACGCGCGCCAGCGCTTCGGCCCGATGATGTGGGCGCCCATCATCAACAACCTCGCAGCCATTGCAGTGCTCGTCACGTACGCGATCGTCTTCGGCTCCTCTGACGGTGTCGATGGCTTCACCACGTCGGAAGCCGTCCTGCTCGGCCTGGGGTCCACGGTCGCGATCGCCCTGCAGACAGCCGTGCTCGTACCGTTCCTCGCCCAGACCGGATTCCACTTCAAGGCACGTTTCGACTTCCGCGGAGTCGGTCTGAGTCACACGCTGCGGCTCGCGTTGTGGACTCTCGGCTTCATCATCGTCAACCAGATCGCGTACGTCGTGATCATCCGACTCGGCAACCGGGCAACGCTCGAGGGCAAGGCCGACGGTGTCGACGCGGCGGGTTCGTACGTCTACGGGCTCGGCTTCCTGGTCAGCCAGGTCCCGCACGGCGTCATCACCGTCTCGCTGGCGACTGCGATCATCCCGATGCTCTCGGGCTTCGCCGCTGATCGCGAGTTCGGGCGGTTCCGGGTCGAGCTGAGTCGCACGGTGCGCCTGGCGCTGGTGATCATCGTTCCGCTCGCCGTTGCCGTCGCCTGCCTGGGCCAGCAGGTCGCGACGGTCACCAACCTCAACGGCAACCTCAGGGGTGGCACCGAGGCGATCGGGTGGGCCATCCAGGCATTCGCCATCACGATGGTCGCCTTCACGGTGCACTACCTGATGCTGCGCGGGTTCTACGCCAACGAGGACACCCGGACCCCCTTCTTCATCCAGGTGGTGATCGCAGCGGTCAACATCGTCGTCGCGATCGTCCTGACCTCGATGGTCGAGCCGGCGCGCGTGGCCATGATGCTCGCGTTCGCCTTCGGCATCGCGTACGTCGTCGGCTCGATCCTGTCGACGACGTTGCTCTCGCGGACGGTCGGCTCGATGGTCGACCGCGAGATGCTGGTGTTCGTGGCCAAGGTGTCGGTCGCGTCCGGCATCGCCGCCGTGACGATGCTCGCCATCGCCGCCGGACTCGAGTCGGCGGGGCTCGACCAGTCCAATCCTTCCGGTGGTCTGCCGACCGCGTTCATCGCCGGAGCCGGTGGCGCCATCGCGTACGTCATCGCCGCGAAGCTGCTTCGCATGAACCAGCTCACCTATCTCGTCAAAACCCTGCGCCGCCGGGCCTGACTGCCCACACGTACGCGGTGCGGCCCGTAGCATGGCCGTGAGCGAAGAAGGGGCGGTTGATGAGCGACAGGCGGCCATTGGCCTCCGGAGACGTGCTCGCGCACCGCTATGAACTGCAGGACCTGGTCAGCGAGAAGCTCGGCTCCACGACGTGGCGCGCGCACGACCAGATCCTCAACCGCAATGTCGGCATCGAGATGCTCTCCAGCTCCGATCCGAGGGCCGAGCACTTCCTTGACGCGGCGCGCGAGTCCACCGCTGTCACCGATCCGCGCTTCCTGCGGGTGCTTGACCTGATCGAGGACGAGCAACGCCACCACCTCGTCGTACGCGAGTGGGCGCGAGCGTTCCCCCTCGACCAGCTGCTCGCTCAGTCCCCGTTGCCCAACCGGCGGGCGGCCACCGTCGTCGCCGAGGTCGCCGAGGCGATCGCCCACGCGCACGAGCACGGCGTCTACCACCGCCGGCTCACACCGCATCAGGTCCTGCTCAAGGAGTCCGGAGCCGTCCGGGTCGTCGGGCTCGGGGTGACCACCGCGTTGTCGCCCGTCGGCCGACATGACTCGCTGGCGGACCTCCAGGCGTACGAGCAGCTCGACGTCCAGGCCCTCGGCAAGCTCCTCTACGCCTGTCTGGTCAGTCGCTGGCCTGGCGCACAGGTCGACGGGCTCAGAGCGGCGCCGACGGAGCAAGGTCGACTGCTCCGACCGCGGCAGGTGCGCGCCGGCGTCGCCAGAGACGTCGACACCGTCGCCGATCGCATCCTGGGGGTGCCTCCGCGTCACCACCAACCGCCCCTGAGAAGCGCCGCCGACATTGCGCGCACCCTTCGGTTGTCAGGTCAGGACGAAGAGGTGCGCGACGAGCAACCCAGCCTGTCGGGCATCTCGTCGCCCGACCTGCTCCGCCTTGATCCCGTCATTCGCCCGGTGGGTCCGCCTCCCGGCCTCGAACCTCCGAGGCGCCGGCCCAAGGCGTACGAACCGGCTCCGCCGACCCGGATGGAACGCAACGTCGAGCGGGCCCGACGCTCGACCAAGGGCGACCGCGGCCTGGTCCTGCTCGGGGTTGCGGTGGTGCTCCTGATCGCCACGGTCCTCGCCTTCCTGGTGGGCCGCTCGACCAACAAGGACGCCAGCGACGCGATCAACGACTCCTCGCCCGTCCGAGTCCTGCCGCTGCAGCGCGTTGCCGATTTCGATCCACTGGGCGAGGACGGCGAGGAGAATCCCGATCAGGTCAAGCTCGCCACGGACGGCAAGCTCAGCACCGGATGGCGCACCTCCAACTACTTCGGTTCGGCTTTGCTGGGTGGCGTCAAGGACGGGGTCGGCCTGGTGTTCGACCTCGGCGGCCCGCGTGAGGTGTCCAGCGTTCGGATCCAGCTGGGCGGCGCTCCGACTGATCTGTCGATCTACGCCACCTCTGCCGAGGCGGAGCGGCTCCCCCGGACTCTCGACGACCTCCGTCGGGTGGCACGCCTCGACCGCGCCGGAGTCGACGCCTCCTTGTCTCTGCCGTCGGGTGAGGTCACCCGCTACCTCGTGGTGTGGCTCAGGAGGCTTCCTGAGGTCAGCGAGGGGACATTCCAGGGTCAGATCCGCGAAGTCGTCGTACGCGGACGCTCCTAGCGCGAGCCGCGCTGCGGCAGGAATAGCCGGCACCTAGAATTCGTTGTGTTCAGTGACTTCAGATCAAAGGCACATTCGCGAGCGCCAGCGAGCGAATCAGAAGGTCCAGTCGCCATGCCGTCGTCTTCGTTGTCGTACGGTATGGCTCATCACAACGAAGGCGACGGCAACATGAGCGAAGACATTCGCAACCTCATCATCATCGGCTCCGGACCCTCGGGCTACACCGCCGCGATCTACGCTGCCCGCGCCAACCTCAACCCGCTGGTGTTCGAGGGCTCGGTGACGGCAGGCGGCGCACTGATGAACACCACCGACGTCGAGAACTTCCCCGGTTTCGAGGACGGCATCATGGGCCCCGAGCTCATGGACAAGCTGCGTGCCCAGGCCGAGCGCTTCGGCGCCGAGATGATTGCCGACGACGTCACCTCGGTCGACCTGCAGGGCGACACCAAGACCGTCAGCCTCGCTGATGGCACGACCTACAAGGCCAAGGCCGTCGTCCTCTCGATGGGCTCGGGATATCGCAAGCTCGAGGTCGAGGGCGAGGACCGACTGTCTGGCCACGGTGTCAGCTGGTGTGCCACCTGTGACGGCTTCTTCTTCCGCGAGCAGAACATCGTGGTCGTCGGCGGCGGCGACTCGGCGCTCGAGGAGGCAACCTTCCTGACCCGCTTCGCCAGCAAGGTCACCCTCGTCCACCGCCGAGGTGAGCTGCGTGCCAGCAAGATCATGCAGGACCGCGCGTTCGCCAACGACAAGATCGAGTACGCCTGGAACTCCGAGGTCGCCGAGATCCACGGGACCGACAAGCTCGAGGGCCTGACGCTGCGAGACACGGTGACCGGCGAGCTCCGCAGGCTCGACGCAACCGGCCTGTTCATCGCGATCGGTCATGATCCGCGATCGGAGCTGCTCAAGGGCCAGGTCGAGCTCGACGACGAGGGCTACGTGCTGGTCAAGCCCGGCACGACCGAGACCAACGTACGAGGTGTGTTTGCCTCCGGTGACCTCGTCGACCACACCTATCGCCAGGCAGTGACGGCCGCCGGCACCGGCTGCGCCGCATCTCTCGATGCGGAGCGCTACCTCGCTGACATCGAGCACGCCGGTCAGCCGGCACCCGCTTCCGCGCTGACGGAATAACTGTCGGCGTACGACGTTCTACTAGGTACAGACCTGAAGGAGAGTCACCATGGCAGAAGGCACACTCGCGGCCGTAACGGACGCCAACTTCGACGAGCTCGTCCTCAATGCGGAGGGCCCCGTGCTCGTCGACTTCTGGGCCAGCTGGTGCGGCCCGTGTCGTCAGCTCGCTCCGATCCTCGAAGAGATCGCGACCGAGAAGGGTGAGAAGCTCACCATCCTCAAGATGGATGCTGACGCCAATCCCGTCACTCCCGCCAAGTACAGGGTCACCGGTCTTCCGACCATGAACCTCTACTACAAGGGCGAGGTCGTTCGGTCGCTGGTGGGCGTTCGTCCCAAGTCCGCGATCCTGAGCGAGCTCGAAGAGCACACCGTCTGACCAGCACAACAGCGAGAAGCCCGGCTCACCTCACGGTGGCCGGGCTTCTTCTTTGTCTTCAAGTTGCTTTGTCGACTTATGTATTTATACCTTTGGATCCATCATCTCGACGATGCGCTCGAGGTCCTCGAGGGTTGCGAACTCGACCGTGATGCGTCCCTTGCTTCGACCGAGGTCGACCTTGACCCTGGTGTCGTAGCGCTCTGAGAGCCGCTCAGCGAGATCTGCCAGTTTGGGTGCTGACATGGTCGGGCGAGCCTTGCGGGGCTCCTTGGTGGTCTTGGGGCCGACCGCCACGATCTCCTCGAGAGCTCGTACCGACAGGCCCTCGGCCACGACGCGGGTCGCCAGCCGATCTTGGATCTCGGAGTTGTCGATCGTCACCAGCGCTCGGGCATGGCCCGCCGACAGCACCCCGGCAGCGACCCGTCGCTGGACGGCTGGAGTCAGCTTGAGGAGACGGATCGTGTTGCTGATCTGAGGTCGCGAACGGCCGATCCGTTGGGCGAGCTCGTCATGAGTGCAGCCGAAGTCTTCCAGCAGCTGCTGGTAGGCCGAGGCCTCTTCCAACGGGTTGAGCTGGGAGCGGTGGAGGTTCTCCAGAAGGGCATCGCGGAGCAGGTCCTCGTCCGAGGTGTCGCGGACGATGGCACCGATCGTGGTGAGCCCGGCCTTGCCGCTGGCCCTCCAGCGGCGCTCGCCCATGATCAGCTCGTACCGATCCTTGGCGACCTCGCGGACCACCACCGGCTGGAGCAGTCCGACCTCCTTGATGGAGTGGACGAGCTCGGCCATGTGGTCCTCGTCGAACACCTGACGAGGCTGTCGTGGGTTGGGGACGACCTGGTCCAGAGGAAGCTCGGCGAACCGTGCTCCCTCGATCTGCTGGAGACCTGACGCCTCCGCTTCCTCGGGACCGGACGGGATCAAGGCTTCGAGACCGCGTCCGAGTCCTCGACGTGTGGCGGCCATCAGCTGGGCTCCTTGGATCCGGCGACGCTGATCTCACGAGCCGCCTCGAGGTAGGACAGCGCACCAGATGATGCACCGTCGTAGGTCAGGACCGACTGCTGATAGCTCGGGGCTTCAGAGATGCGGACCGACCTCGGGATCGCGGTCTTGAGCACCTTGTCGGTGAAGAACGATCGAACCTCTTCAGCGACACCGGCCGAGAGCCGGGTGCGCGCGTCGAACATCGTCAGCAGGATCGTGGTGATCTCGAGCTTGGGGTTGAGGTGGGAACGGATCAGCTCGATGTTGCGCACGAGCTGGCCCAGGCCTTCCAGGGCGTAGTACTCGCACTGGATCGGTATGAGCACCTCGCGGCCCGCGACCATGGCGTTGACCGTCAGAAGGCCAAGTGAAGGTGGGCAGTCGATCAGTACGTAGTCGATCCTGTCCCCTGCTTCCACACAGTCCTTGAGATAGGCCTGCAGGGCACGGTCGAGTCTGGACTCTCGAGCCACCAACGACACGAGCTCGATCTCCGCACCGGCAAGGTCGATCGAGGCTGGAAGAACGGTCAGGCCGTCGATGTCAGGACAAGGGCGCACAAGCTCGTCGAGGTCGGTGCCGTCGACGATGGCTTCGTAGACACCGGGCGTGCCCTCTTGGTGCGGGATGTTGAGGGCGGTCGAGGTGTTGCCCTGTGGATCGAGGTCGATGACCAGGACGCGAAGGCCACGCATCGCAAGAGCAGCGGCGATGTTGACCGTGGTGGTCGTCTTGCCGACGCCGCCCTTTTGGTTGGCGACGACAAAGACTCGCGTCTGCTCGGGCTTGTCGAACTGCGGGGTGGCGGAGACGCGCTGAGCCAGCTCAACGTGCTCCTGCGCTTCGGCGGCCAAGGGGGTCGAGGCGTCGTGACTGGGCACGGGTGTGGCGCCGTACGACGCCGCCGAGGGTGCGGGTGTGTTCACTTCGCTCCTTCGGTTTCACGTGAAACATGACCAAGCACGATCATTTGGTCACCTCCACCACGGTGGTCGGATTGTCATCGTCTCCGTATGTCGAGACCACGATAGTCGTCGCGCCCAGCCGATGAAGGGTGGCCGTCGAAGCAGTGACCTCTTGGCCAGCGGTGCGCCCCTTGAGAGCAAGGAGCACTCCTCCCTTGCGAACCAGGGGGAGGCACCAGCGGCCAAGCTTGTCCAAGGGGGCCACCGCCCGCGCGGTCACCACGTCGAACGTCTGTGTGACGTCCTCGGCACGGGCACGCAGCACGGTCACGTTGTCCAGCCCCAGTGCTGCTACAGCCTCGTCCAGGAAGGTCGTACGGCGAAGCAATGGCTCGATCAGAGTCACCTTCAGGTCAGGCCGACCGATCGCCCAGACAAGCCCCGGCAACCCGGCGCCGGTGCCGACATCCGCGACAGCCGCCCCTTGAGGTACGCGTGGCAGCACCACCGCGGAGTTGAGGATGTGACGGTCCCACAGACGAGGGACCTCTCGCGGACCGATCAGGCCGCGCACAACGCCCTCCGTCGCAAGCAGGTCGGCGTACTGCTCAGCAAGCGGCAGCCGCGACGAGAACACCCCCGCCGCGGACGACGGGGGTGTTTCACGTGAAACATCGGGGCGCTCGTCAGAGCTCATGTATCAGTCCGAGGCCGGGAGCACGACGACGTAGCGCTGAGGCTCGACACCCTCGGAGGCGCTGTTGAAGCCAGCGGCAGCGACGGCATCGTGCACGACCTTGCGCTCGAACGGCGTCATCGGGGTGAGAGAGACAGATGCCTCGCCACCCTTGACCTTCTCGACCGCGCCTTCGGCAACGGCAACGAGCTCGGTGCGACGGGCTGCGCGAAAGCCTGCGACGTCGAGCATCAGCCGGCTGCGCTCTCCGGTCTCCCGGTAGACAGCCAGGCGGGTGAGCTCCTGCAAGGCGTCGAGCACCTCGCCATCACGACCCACCAGATGATCGAGGTTGCCGCCCACGATCTCCACCGCCGCACGGTCACCGTCGACGTCCATGTCGATGTCTCCATCGAGATCAGCGATGTCGAGCAACTCTTCGAGGAAGTCAGCGGCGATGTCGCCTTCCTTCTCCAGGCTCTTCGCGAGTTCAGTCATCAGTTGTCCTTCTCGGGATCTTTGGCCGTGATGTCCGGCTTCTTCTTCGGCTGTGGGGGATTCTTCGCTCCGCCGCGCTGCTTCGGAGTTGGCGCGGGCTTCTTGCGCTGGGCGCGTGGCTGGTTCTTTGGTTGAGCGCGCGGCGGCGGCTTGGGCGCCTCTACCTCGGGCTTCTTGAGCGGATCTTCGACGACGACCTTGCCCTTGGCCTTGTCGCGGTCCTGCTTCGCTGCAAACGCCGGCGTGCCGGGGGCGGGGTTCTTGCGGATCACGTAGAACTGCTGGCCCATGGTCCAGAGGTTCGACGTGGTCCAGTAGAAGAGAACGCCCAGCGGGAAGGCCACGCCACCCACGGCGAAGACCACGGGGAGCACGTACAGCAGCATCTTCTGCTGCTGAGCGTACGGACCACTCATGGCGTCGGCCGGCATGTTCTTCGACATCAGCTGACGCTGGGTCGTGAACTGGGTGATGCACATGGCGACGACCAAGGTCAGTGTCAGGATCCGCGTCTCGGTCAGATCCGTGTTCATGAAGGTGTCGGCGATCTTGGCGCCGAGCAGCTTGGCATTCGACAAGGAGACCGCGTCTTCGTGGCTGAGGAATCCCTTGGGTGTGCCATGTGATGCACGGTCAATCGTGCGGAACAGGGCAAAGAAGATCGGCATCTGCAGGATCAGGGGCAAGCAGGAGGCGAACGGGTTGGTGCCCGTCTCCTTCCAGAGCTTCATCTGCTCCTGCGTCAGCTTCTCGCGGTCGTGCGCGTACTTCTTCTGCAGCTCCTTGATCTGGGGCTGGAGCAGCTGCATGTTGCGGCTCGACTTGATCTGGCGCACGAACAACGGGATCAGCGCTGCGCGGATGGTGATCGTGAGGCCGATGATGGCCAGGACCCACGTCCAGCCCGAGTTGGGGGACAGCCCCAGGGCCTCGAACGTACGGTGCCAGGCGAGCAGCACTGCGGAGACGGCGTAGTAGAGCGGCGTCATGATGGCCGATCCGATGTCGCCTAGGAAGCCGAACATTGTTCTCCTCTGTGCTCGTTCACATCGTGCTTGAGACTGTGTGACTGCGGAACGGGGTCATAGCCGCCGGCAGCCCAGGGGTGGCAACGCATCACACGCCTCGCAGCGAGGTAGACGCCGCGAATCGCTCCATGAGTCTCCACGGCCTGCAAAGCGTAGGCCGAGCAAGTGGGATGGTATCGGCACACCTGCCCGTACAAGGGACTGATCGCAAAGCGATAACCCTTGAGGAACCAGATGAGGACGATCTTCAATGGTGACGGAGTCTTCACAACGGCACTCCACCACGTGCCAGCGCCGCATCCAGGTGTTGCGCAAGGGTGGACGAACCGGCCGACGACGAGGCGGGAAGAGCGCGCACGACGACGCGAGCTCCCTCGGGCAGCAGCTCGACGCGATCACGCATCAGGTGCCGCAGCCGGCGCTTGACCCGGTTGCGGGCCACCGCAGATCCAACGGCTTTGCTCACGACGAAACCGACGGACGTGCGTCCGTCGGTTCCTGAAACACCGGGTCTGAGCAAAACGTGTGCGACGAGGGTGGGTTGTGCTCCCTTGGCCCCACGACGGATCGTGTGCCGGAAGTCCTCCCCGGTGCGCATGCGTTGAGCGCGCGCGAGCAACGACTCAGGCAGACAGCTTGGCGCGGCCCTTGCGGCGGCGATCAGCGAGGATCGCGCGGCCGGCACGGGTACGCATGCGAAGACGGAAACCGTGCTTCTTGGAGCGACGACGGTTGTTCGGCTGGAAAGTACGCTTGCTCACGATTAGTCCTTAATTCGAGCTGGTCTCACGAAGTTTGGGCCGATCAACGGCCACCGCTCGCCCACGTCGCAAATGGTATTTCGCGGGCACACGGCAGTCGTCGCTTAGCACGACCACACCACGGTACGCGGTGGTTTGAGCGACGGTCAAACTGATACACATACGCCACCTCAGTCACAACGTCCACACGACACGCCGTGAAGGTCGAACGAGCTGGGGAAAACCGCTTGTATGCGCCGGGCAAGGCTGCTAGCGTCACCGCGGTATCGACTTTTCCACAAGGCCCATTTGAGGGTCGTTCGCATCCCCAGCCTGTGGAAAACTGTGTGGATCACATACCTGAAAACCCTGTCGGGAGGCAATGGATGAGCGACGGCCAGGAGCCTAACCCGGAGCAGCACCTCAACTCCGTCTGGCAGCAGGCCGTCGAGACACTCTCACAAGGCGCAAAGGTCTGGGTCTACTCCGCCAAGCCGCTGAGCCTCCACGACAACATCATGATCGTCGCGGTGCAGGACGATCTCACCCGGGCACAGCTCGAGTCGCGTGTGCGCCCTGCACTTGAGCACGCCATCAGCATGTCCTTGCAGCAGGAGACGCGGCTCATCGTCACGATCGAGCCCGACGCCTTGGATCGACTGGCCCAAAAAGACGACTTGTCGACAAACACCCCCACTGGTGTGGCTCACGCCGACGAGGTCGAGGATGACGACGAGGACGACCAGCACGAGTTCGTTCCCAGCTGGGCCGAGCGCAAGACAGCGCCGCCCCGCATCGGCAGCGTCGCCGAGGCTCGGCTCAACCCGCGCTACCTCTTCGAGAACTTCGTCATCGGCTCGTCCAACCGCTTCGCCCACGCCGCAGCAGTGGCCGTCGCCGAAGCGCCCGGCAAGGCATACAACCCACTGGTCATCCACGGCGAGTCCGGACTGGGCAAGACTCACCTGCTCCACGCCATCGGCCACTACGTGCTCAACCTCTACCCCTCCTCACGTGTCCGCTACGTCAGCAGCGAGGAGTTCGTCAACGACGTCATCAACGCGATCGGTGAAAACCGCACCTCGGCCCTGCGCCGCAAGTACCGCGAGATCGATGTGCTCCTGGTCGACGACATCCAGTTCATCGAGCGCAAGGAAGCCACTCAGACCGAGTTCTTCCACACGTTCAACGCGCTGCACAACGAGAACAAGCAGATCGTGATGACATCGGATCGTCCGCCCAAGAACCTCACTACCCTCGACGATCGACTGCGCAACCGGTTCGAGTGGGGGCTCACGACCGAGACCTTGCCGCCGGATCTCGAGACCCGTATCGCCATCCTTCGCAAGAAGGCGGCCAACGAGAAGCTCACCGCGCCGGCAGATGTCCTCGAGTTCATCGCGAGCAAGGTGCAGACCAACATCCGCGAGCTCGAGGGTGCACTCATCCGCGCCACGGCGTTCGCCAACCTCAACGGGACGACGGTCGATCTCCAGCTCGCCCAGATCGTGCTCAAGGACCTCATCGCCGAAGGCGAAGAGCCCGACATCTCGGTCGGCATGATCATGGCGCAGACGGCCGCCTACTCCGAGTTCTCGATCGACGACCTCTGCAGCGCCAATCGCAGCCGCAATCTCGTGCTCGCACGCCAGATCGCGATGTACCTCTGCCGCGAGCTCACCGAGATGTCCTTGCCCAAGATCGGCCAGGAGTTCGGCAACCGCGACCACACCACGGTCATGCACGCCGATCGCAAGATTCGCAAGCTGATGGCCGAGAAGCACGCTGTCTACAACCAGGTCACCGAGCTCACTGCCCGCATCAAGCAGCAGGCTCGCCAGTCATGACAGGTGAATGGCCCGCGCGGACCATTCACATCTGGGGAAGAGTCTGTGGGAAAACCCCCACGTCACGTGGACATCTGACGTCCCAGTGTGAACACGATGTGAACGCCCGGCGGATGTTCACAAGCACTCGTAGATTCACCCACGCACACCGCACAGGTTGTCCACCGACACATTCGCTCTCACATCAGCACAAAATGTGGTTGTCCACCGAATCCACAGACGCTACTACGACGACTACCCTTATGTATCTCGACAAGACCCGTGGAAGTCACTTCGCGCCCTCTGTGTGGACGACCGAATCTGTACTTCCCCTGGCTACCTCCACGCCCACCTCGCGTGGCAGGATTCATCCCCACGGCTCCCGTCCTCGGAAAGGCCCCACCACGTGAAGTTCCGCATCGACCGCGACACGCTCGCGGACGCCGTCGCCTGGACCGCGCGCAGCTTGCCCAACCGTCCGAGCGTCCCCGTTCTTGCCGGCCTGCTCATCGAGACGGCATCAGACGGCCTCACCCTTTCGGGGTTCGACTACGAAACGTCGACCCGCGCGACACTGCCCGCGGAGGTCTCCGCAGATGGCCGCGCTCTCGTGTCCGGCCGACTGCTCGCCGAGATCGTGAAGTCACTTCCTCCCAAGCCGGTCGAGATCACCCTCGACGGCACCAAGGTCCAGGTCGTGTGTGGCAACGCCCGATTCAGCCTGCAGACGATGCCGGTCGAGGAATATCCGCAGCTGCCCGAGATGCCCACCGCCTCCGGCACGATCAAGGCCGACGACTTCGCGACGGCCGTGGCCCAGGCCAGTGCTGCTGCCGGCCGCGACGAGATGCTCCCGCTGCTCACCGGCGTACGGCTTGAGCTCGAGGGCTCGACGATCTCGCTGATGGCAACCGACCGCTTTCGAGCCAGCCTGCGCGATCTGCAGTGGTACCCCGAACAGGCTGACATCTCGGCCCAGGCCTTGGTCCCTGCGCGCGTGCTCGGTGAGACCGCTCGCGCCCTGACCGCCGGCGGCGACATCACGATCGCCGTGTCCTCCGGTGACGCCGGCGACGGACTCATCGGCTTCGAAGGCGTGGTCGGCAACGGCACCCGGCGTACGACGACCCGCCTTCTCGAAGGTGACTTCCCTCGCGTGCGTCAGCTCTTCCAGGCCACGCCGGAGACCGTCGCCTATGTCGACACCCAGCAGTTCGTCGACTCGGTCAAGCGCGTCGCCCTGGTGGCCGAGCGCAACACCCCCGTACGGCTGAGCTTCTCCGAGGGACAACTGCTCCTCGAAGCAGGCAGCGGTGAGGAAGCGCAGGCCTCCGAATCGCTCGAAGCCACGATCAATGGCGCCGACATCTCGATCGGGTTCAACCCGACCTATCTGCTCGAGGGTCTGGCGGTCATGGCCGATCCCGTCGTGCACCTGTCGTTCACCCAGCACACCAAACCAGCAGCCATCTCGGGCGTGCAGGAGGTCGGCGCCGACCCAGACGCCGCCTTCCGCTACTTGATCATGCCCGTACGTTTGCAGAACTAGATCTCGGAAGGCCGCGGCATGGAAATCGGACTCGTCGGACTCGGCAAGATGGGTGGCAACATGCGCACCCGGCTGCGCAACGGGAAGGTCGACGTCGTCGGGTACGACCGCAACCCGGACGTCAGCGATGTCGGTTCGCTCGCCGAGATGGTCGACAAGCTGCCGTCGCCCAAGGTCGTCTGGGTCATGGTGCCCGCCGGCGACATCACCCGTTCGACCGTCGAAGAGCTCCTCGAGCTGCTCGACAAGGGTGATGTGATCATCGACGGCGGCAACTCACGCTGGACCGATGACGAGAAGCACGCCGCCCTGGCCGCCGAAAAGGGCATCGGCTACATCGACTGCGGTGTGAGCGGCGGTGTCTGGGGACTCGACAACGGCTACGCGCTGATGGCGGGCGGCGACAAGTCGGACATCGAGAAGGCGCAGCCGGTCTTCGATGCACTCAAGCCCGAGGGTGACTCCGGGTTCGTGCACGCCGGACGAGTCGGCGCCGGTCACTTCTCCAAGATGGTCCACAACGGCATCGAGTACGCCATGATGCAGGCCTACGCCGAGGGCTATGAGCTCCTCGAGAAGGTGGACATGGTCGACAACGTGACCGAGGTGTTCGACTCCTGGCGCGAAGGCACCGTCGTGCGGTCATGGTTGCTCGACCTCCTGGTCAAGGCGCTCGAGGACGACCCCGGCCTCTCAAAGATTCGCGGCTACGCCGAGGACTCCGGCGAAGGTCGGTGGACCGTCGAGGCGGCGATCGACAACGCCGTACCGATGCACACCATCGCCGCATCGTTGTTCGCTCGCTTCACGTCCCGCCAGGACGAGTCACCGGCGATGCAGGCGGTTGCCGCGATGCGTCAGCAGTTCGGCGGCCACGCGGTCCAGGCCGCACAGGAAGAAGGGCTCGACCCAGCTTCGTCCGATCACTCGGATCCCGTCTAGGCCGTGCACGTCGCCCGGCTTTCACTGCACGATTTTCGGTCGTACGAGTCGGTCGAGATCGACCTCGAACCCGGAGCCACCGCGTTCATCGGAGCAAATGGGCAGGGCAAGACCAACCTGGTCGAGGCGATCGACTACCTCTCCCGACTGGAGTCACATCGCGTCGCCAGTGACACGCCGCTCGTGCGGGCCGGCGCCGATCAGGCGGTGATCCGGGCCGACGTCGTACGTGGTGATCGAACAGCTCTGCTCGAGCTGGAGATCACGCCGGGCAAGGCCAATCGTGCACGCATCAACCGCGGTGCGCTGCCCCGTACGCGAGAGCTCGTCGGTGTGCTCCGCACCGTGATGTTCTCGCCGGACGACCTCGACCTGGTCAAGGGCGACCCGTCGGACCGCAGAAAGTTTCTCGACTCACTCCTGGTCCTGCGCACGCCGCGACTGGCGGGTGTGCGCTCTGACTACGAGCGGGTCCTCAAGCAACGCAACACCCTGCTCAAGTCGGCCGGCCGGCGTCGAGATGCCGATTTGTCGACATTGGACATCTGGGACGAAAACTTGGCCCGTACCGGGGCGGAGCTGATCGCTGCACGCCTGGTGCTCCTCGATGAGCTGGACCCGTTTCTCGGTGAGGCCTACGTACGCGTCGCGGCCGAGGCGGCGCCGGACCGACGCAACGTCATCGCGACGTACAAACCATCTCTCGAGCTGCCGGCTGATCTGCGGGACGCGGCGACGATCCACGACCTGCTCCTGGAGGAAGTGGCGCGGCGACGAGGTGACGAGATCGACCGCGGCATCAGCCTGGTCGGACCGCATCGTGACGATGTCACCCTGGTGATCGGGTCCCTGCCGGCCAAGGGTTATTCGAGCCATGGCGAGTCGTGGTCGCTGGCCCTGGCCCTGCGCCTGGCGTCGTTCGAGCTGCTGCGCAAGGATGACGACGATCCGGTGCTGATCCTCGACGACGTGTTCGCCGAGCTCGACCAAGGACGGCGTCAGCAGCTGGCAGAGCTGGTCGGTGATGCCGAACAGGTGCTCGTCACCGGTGCCGTGGCCGACGACGTACCGGATGCGCTCAAGGGTCACCGTTTTCGCGTTGCTGGTGGGGAGGTTGTCCGTGACTGAGTCCGAGGAGCCCGACGCACTGCAGCTCGCGCGCGAGATCGCCGACAGCTACCGCAGCGCCAAGCCGACCGGCCGGACCCCAAGGCGTCGTCCGCGGCCCGCCAAGTCAGCGCGCCCCGACCGCGACGAGCCGAGCGCGCTCGGTGATGTCCTGGGCGAGCTCGTCAACAACCAAGGGTGGACCGAGAAGCTCGCCGCCCAACGCGTGTTCACCGACTGGCCCAAGATCGTCGGCTCCGAGGTGGCCCAGCACTCCGAGGTGATCGCGTTCGAGGACGGCGAGGTCGAGGTACGCACCGACTCGACGGCATGGGCGACCCAGCTCCGGATGCTGGCACCCAGGATCGTGGCGAAGCTCAACGAGGAGTTCGGTGACGGATCGGTGATCCGCATCGTGGTGCGCGGCCCGCAGGCGCCATCATGGAAAAACGGCATCCGCAGCGTCAAGGGCGCACGCGGGCCGAGAGACACCTATGGCTGAGCTACTCCGACGGTGAGACTGCTGACGCGGCGACCACGAAGAGAGCTGTCACCGCTGTCACGGCACCGAGGACGAGGGACGCCTGGGTGAAGCCGACCCACCCGTACGCGGGTCGCACGCCGACCGCAACCAAGAAGGCGAGTCCGCCGACGCAGCCAACGAATGCGCTGATGAAGGTGCCCTTCGCCGGAGCGCGGGGTCCATGGACGACGACGGCGGCCGCTGCGGTCCAGAGCAGGCTGATCGCCAGCGCGGCCATCACGTCGGCCGGCCGATGCCAGCCGGCGACCACCGTCGAGGCACCGGTGAGAGTGGTGGCGAACCCGCCCACCAGGGCAACCAGAGGTCGCAGCACACCGGGCGCGACCAGGAGAGCGGCACCGACGGCACTCGCGACCACGGTGGTGTGACCGCTCGGCAGGCTGTTGAGCGTGCCGAGCCCGAAGTCGGGTCGGTCGAGGACGGACTCCTTGAGCAGTTGAGTCGTGAGATTGGCGCCGACGAGCACCGTCGCTGCGGCCGCGCCCACGCGGGGTCGACCCCTCAGCAGAGCGACGACGACGCAACCGAGCGCCACCGCCAGGATGGCGCCGATCGAGACATTGCCGAGAACGCTGAGCAGGGTGAGCTGCGCATCCCGACCCGCGACCACCGTGTTCATCGCGGAGTCGTCCCAGCCCTGACCGCGGTCGGTGTGGAGAGCCACGCGTACGAGCAGCACCACGGCGGCGACCGACGCGAGGGCCGTCAGGACGGCCCCGACAGAGGTGTCGCGTCGCGCGGCGGTGAGGGACATACCTCTACGATGCCCGATACAACCCAGCCACCGATCCGCGAGGTCAGGCACGCGAATCGTGGCGCGGTTTTCTGCTCGCCGCCCTATCCCGAGCTCAGAAGCGGACCCCCGACGTCGTCACAGCGGCAATTCTGTGGCTCTCAAGGCCATTTGGGCGTCAATATTGGCCTCCCGAAACGTGTGGGCAAACGCTGGGAGGCCCGTGAAGGCCCCGTATACTGATTGGGTGAGCCAAACTCCAGATCCTGAAGCAACATATGACGCCAGCAACATCCAGGTGCTCGAGGGACTGGAGGCCGTACGCAAGCGTCCCGGGATGTACATCGGGTCGACCGGAGAGCGCGGACTCCACCACCTGGTCTACGAAGTCGTCGACAACTCGGTCGATGAAGCCCTCGCCGGCTACGCGTCGCACATCGCGGTGACCCTGCAGCCCGATGGCGGCGTCAAGGTCGTCGACGACGGTCGAGGCATCCCCGTCGATGAGCACCCGGAAGAAAAGATCCCGGCCGTGACACTCGTGCTGACGTCGTTGCACGCCGGCGGCAAGTTCGGCGGCGGCGGTTACAAGGTGTCGGGAGGTCTGCACGGTGTCGGCGTCTCGGTCGTCAACGCGCTCTCGTCCAAGCTCCACGTCGAGATCAAGCGCGACGGCTATCGCTGGACCCAGTCGTTCACGTACGGCGACCCCGACGCTCCGCTCGAGCGTCACGAAAAGACCACCGAGACCGGCACCACGACCGTGTTCTACGCGAGCGACACGATCTTCGAGACGACCGACTACAGCTACGAGACCCTCAAGACTCGATTCCGCGAGATGGCCTTCCTCAACAAGGGTCTGGAGCTCGTGCTCCGCGACGATCGAGACAAGGAGGGTGACGACGAGTCATCCGACGAGATCGAGCGCGACGCGCGGTTCCGCTACGACAAGGGTCTGGTCGACTACGTCGAGCACATCAACGTCGGCAGCAAGGCGCCGATCCATCGCGACATCATCGCCCTCGAGGCAGAGGACGAGTCCAAGGGACTGTCGCTCGAGATCGCCATGCAATGGAACGACAGCTTCATCGAGTCGGTCCACACCTTCGCCAACACGATCAACACCCATGAGGGCGGCACCCACGAAGAAGGCTTCCGTGCGGCACTGACGACCACGGTCAACAAGTTCGCCACGACACAGGGCTTGATCAAGAAGGCGACGGACAACCTGTCCGGCGAGGACATTCGCGAAGGCCTCACGGCGATCGTCTCGATCAAGCTCGAGGAGCCGCAGTTCGAGGGTCAGACCAAGACCAAGCTCGGCAACAGCGAGGCCAAGTCGTACGTCCAGTCCGTCCTCAACGAGGAGCTGGGTGCCTGGTTCGAGCAGCACCCCGCCGAGGGCAAGACGATCGTGCGCAAGTCGATCGACGCGGCGACCGCCCGTATGGCCGCCCGCAAGGCGCGCGACCTGGCCCGCAACCGCAAGGGTCTGCTCGGCGGCGGCGGCCTCCCCGGCAAGCTCGCCGACTGCTCGTCACGCGATCCCGAGGAGTGCGAGGTCTTCATCGTCGAGGGCAACTCGGCCGGCGGCTCGGCCAAGGGTGGTCGTGACCCGCGTACGCAGGCGATCCTCCCGCTGCGCGGCAAGATCCTCAACGTCGAGAAGGCCCGCATCGACAAGATCCTGCAGAACGCCGAGGTCCAGGCGATCATCTCGGCACTCGGCACCGGCGTGCACGAGGACTTCGACATGGCCAAGCTGCGCTATCACAAGATCGTGCTGATGGCCGATGCTGATGTCGACGGTCAGCACATCTCGACGCTGCTGCTGACGCTGCTGTTCCGCTTCATGAAGCCGTTGATCGATGCCGGTCACGTCTATCTCGCCCAGCCGCCGCTCTACAAGATCAAGTGGAGCAACTCGACCGATGAGCTCGCCTACTCCGATCGTGAGCGCGATGCGCTGCTCGAGGCGGGCGCAGCCGAGGGCAAGCGTCTCCCCAAGGAGGTCGGCCAGCAGATCCAGCGCTACAAGGGTCTCGGTGAGATGAACGACCACGAGCTCTGGGACACCACGATGGACCCGGCCAACCGGATCCTGCGCCAGGTGACGCTCGAGGACGCGGCGATGGCCGACGAGATGTTCACGATCCTGATGGGCGAGGACGTCGAGCAACGACGGGCCTTCATCCAGCGCAACGCCAAAGACGTACGTTTTCTCGACATCTGATCTGACAGGCATCCTTCATGACTGAGACCACCCCTCCCGAGCACGACCGGATCGAAGGCGTCGAGCTGCAGGACGAGATGCAGCGCTCGTACATCGACTACGCCATGAGCGTGATCGTGTCCCGCGCGCTGCCCGACGTACGCGATGGCCTCAAGCCGGTGCACCGCCGCGTCCTCTATGCGATGTTCGACGGCGGCTATCGGCCTGACCGCGGTTATTCCAAGTGCTCGCGCATCGTCGGTGACGTGATGGGTCAGTACCACCCACACGGTGACACCGCGATCTACGACACCCTCGTACGTCTGGCGCAACCGTGGGTCATGCGCGCTCCGATGATCGACGGTCAGGGCAACTTCGGCTCGCCGGGCGATGACGGTGCTGCCGCCATGCGTTACACCGAGTGCCGGTTGGCGCCGATCGCCATGGAGATGGTGCGCGACATCAACGAGAACACCGTTGATTTTCGCCCCAACTACGACGGCCGCTCGCAGGAGCCGACAGTTCTGCCGTCGCGCATCCCCAACCTCTTGGTCAACGGTTCCGCCGGCATCGCGGTCGGCATGGCCACCAACATCCCGCCGCACAACCTGGTCGAGGTCGCCGAAGGTGCGCAGTGGGCACTCGAGCACCCCGACGCCACCAAGGAAGAGCTGCTCGACGCACTGCTCGAGCGCATCAAGGGCCCCGACTTCCCGTCCGACGCGTTGATCGTCGGCACCAAGGGCATCGACGACATGTACCGCACGGGTCGCGGCTCCGTCATGATGCGCGCCATCGTCTCGATCGAAGAAGACACCAAGGGCCGCATCCAGCTCGTCGTGACCGGCCTGCCCTACCAGGTCAACCCCGACAACCTGATGCGCAAGATCGCCGATCTCGTCAACACGGGTCGCATCCAGGGCATCTCTGACCTGCGTGACGAGACGTCGTCGCGCGTCGGCCGTCGCATCGTGATCGAGGTCCGCAAGGACGCGGTCGCCCGGGTCGTGCTCAACAACCTCTACAAGCACACCGAGCTGCAGACCAACTTCAGCGCCAACATGCTGGCCCTGGTCGACGACGTACCTCGTACGTTGACGCTCGACCTGTTCGTCAGCCACTGGATCAACCACCAGATCGAAGTCATCCAGCGGCGCACCCAGTACCGCCTCGACAAGGCCGAGGCTGAGGCGCACATCTATCGCGGTCTCGCCAAGGCGCTCGACGCGCTCGACGAGGTCATCGCGCTGATCCGCCGCAGCCCCACGGTCGACGAGGCCCGCGAAGGCCTGATCAAGCTGCTCACGATCGACGAGCTGCAGGCCAACGCGATCCTCGAGATGCAGCTGCGTCGCCTGGCAGCCCTTGAACGTCAGAAGATCATGGACAAGCTCGACGAGCTCGAGACCGAGATCGCCGACTACAAGGACATCCTGGCCAAGCCCGAGCGCCAGCGACAGATCGTTTCCGAGGAGCTCGCAGCGATCGTCGCCAAGTTCGGCACCGAGCGCCGCTCGCAGATCATCCCGGCTGACGGAGACCTGTCCGACGAGGACCTCATCCCCGATGAGGAAGTCGTGGTCACGATCACCAAGGGCGGCTACGCCAAGCGCACCAAGACCGACCTCTACCGGGTGCAAAATCGAGGCGGCAAGGGCGTCCGCGGTGCGGCGCTGCGAGGCGACGACATGGTCAACCACATGTTCTCGACGACCAGCCACCACTGGATCCTGTTCTTCACCACGGCCGGTCGCGTCTACCGCGCCAAGGCCTACCAGCTGCCCGAGGCCGGGCGAGATGCCAAGGGTGGACACGTCGCCGGTCTGTTGTCGTTCCAGCCCGACGAGGACATCGCACAGGTCCTGGCGATCCGCGACTACGAGTCAGCGCCCTATCTCGTGCTCGCCACCCGCCGCGGCTTGGTCAAGAAGACCCGCCTCAGCGACTACAACAGCCCGCGTCAAGCAGGCGTCATTGCGATCAACTTCCGTGAGGACGACGACGAGCTGATCGGCGCCGAGCTGGTCAACCCCGAGGACGACCTGTTGCTGATCTCCCGCAAGGCGCAGTCGATCCGGTTCCGTGCCGACGACGAGCAGCTTCGCCCGATGGGACGCGCGACCTCCGGCGTCACGGGGATGAAGTTCCGCAACGACGACTCGATGCTCTCGATGACGGTGATTCGCCATGAGCACGCCGACCAGGAAGAGGTCGCTGAAGAGGATCAGCTGTACGTCTTCACGGTGACCGACGGTGGCTTCGCCAAGAAGACGCGCATCGACGCATACCGGCTGCAGGGCCGTGGCGGTCTGGGCATCAAGGCCATGCAGATGACCGACACCCGCGGCGAGCTGGTGGGCGGTCTGGTGCTCAAGGACAGCGACGATGTCATCAGTGTCACGGCCGGTGGACAGGTCACCCGTAGTCTCGTTGCAGGTGTGCCTGTGAAGGGACGTGACACCATGGGAGTGAGTTTCGTCAAGTTCAAGGGGGATGACCGCGTGGTCACCATCGCACGCAACGCCGAGCTGCCGGCGGACGACACCTCCGCCGAGGAGCCGTCGACCGAGGAGTCAAGCGAGTGAGCACGGAGCAGCCACCAGAGGGCGACGAGCTGTCGGACGCAGCGCCCGGTTCCGGTGCGGGCGATGCCGCCACGTCGCAGGCGATCCCGCACCTGCCGAAACCGGCCAGGAAGCCGCCGACCAAGAAGCGCGCAGCCAAGAAGTACGCGGCCGCGGTGACCGTCGCTGACGCAGCTGGCGAGTTCAAGATCGCCACGGCCGAGGACACGCCGGCCGAGGTGGAGGCCCCGACGGCAGAGTCAGAGGTGGAGACGCCGACGGAGGAGACCGAGGTCGCCGCGCCGGCCGAGACGGACAAGGGCCGCGCCCGCAAGCTCCCGAAGCCCGAAGCCACGCCAGCTCCCGAGCCTCCGACTCGTACAGGGCGCCGAATCGAGCCGGTCAGCAATGGTCGTGCCATGACGGCGGCCGACTATGCGCGGACGACGAAGCCGTCACCATCAACGACTTCGGTGATCCCGGCCGTCAAGGACGAGCCCGTGGACGAGGTCGCCTCTCAAGCGTCCCCCGCCCCCACCGGTCGTCGGGCCAACTTGCGCATCAACCACATCGAACCATGGTCGGTGGCTCGTATCTCATTTGCGATCTCGGTCGCGATGATGATCGTCGGGGTCGTGGCGATGACGATCTTCTGGGTCGTCCTCAACATCGTGGGTGTCTGGGACCAGGTCAACGAGGCTGTCACCTCGGTCCTGAGCGAGGATTCCTCGAGCTTCGACATCACCGACTATCTCGGCTTCTGGCGCCTGATCGGCCTCACCTTGGTCCTTTCGGCGATCAACGTCGTGCTGATGACGGCGCTGGCGACAATCGGCGCGCATCTCTACAACCTCGCGGCGCAGATTCTCGGCGGCGTCGAGGTCACTTTCAGCGAGGAGAACTAGGCTTCACCCGTTTTGGGTCGGACGACCCGAATGCGGTAATGTTCACCGCTGTTGCGGGCGTATAGCTCAGCTTGGTTAGAGCGCATCCCTGATAAGGATGAGGTCCGAGGTTCAAGTCCTCGTACGCCCACTCGACGGAAGGTCATCATGAAGAAGTTCATAGCCCTCGGGCTCGCCGCAGCAGGCGTGTTCTGGGCCTTCGGCCAGTCGAAGAAGTCACCCGCAACGAACCACTGGGCCGCTGCGAGCGACAAGGTCTGACAGCCACGGGGCCGTGGCGCAATTGGTAGCGCACCTGCTTTGCAAGCAGGGGGTTAGGGGTTCGAGTCCCCTCGGCTCCACCGAAGGACGAAGCCCCAGCAACTCGCCGCGAAGCGGCCACCGCTGGGGCTTCTTCCTTCGGTGAATTGGAGATGTGACTCGAGTCGGGCCCATTCAACGACCACGTGCGAACGCGCCGAAGGCGCCACCCATGTGGTCCCCACCAGGGATCCCCTCGGCAGGTGAGCCAGGAGGCTCGCGCCACAGCAACCCACTGGCGCGATCAGGAACGGCAGGTACGGTTCACGTGAAACCTGTTCGTCTGACGAGGGAGCCCGCATGCCGCAGACCGTTCGTGGAGTCATAGCCCGTACAAAAGGTGCTCCCGTCTCTGTCGAGAACATCGTCATCCCCGACCCCGGGCCGGGTGAGGTGGTCGTCGACATCTCGGCGTGCGGGGTGTGCCACACCGATCTGCACTACCGCGAGGGTGGCATCAACGACGAGTTCCCGTTCCTGCTGGGACATGAGGCCTCCGGAGTCGTGGAGTCCGTGGGGACCGGTGTCACCGAGGTGGTGCCGGGCGACTTCGTCGTTCTCAACTGGCGGGCTGTCTGCGGAAACTGCCGGGCGTGTCTGAGGGGTCGGCCCTGGTACTGCTTCAACACCCACAACGCGAAGCAGAAGATGACGCTCGAGGACGGCGTCGAGCTGTCCCCGGCTCTCGGGATCGGTGCGTTCGCTGACAAGACCCTCGTGGCAGCGGGCCAGTGCACCAAGGTTGACCCGGCCGCGTCCCCGGCGGCCGTCGGTCTGCTGGGGTGCGGGGTCATGGCGGGGCTCGGTGCGGCGATCAACACCGGCAACGTGCAGCGAGGCGATTCGGTCGCGGTGATCGGCTGCGGTGGAGTCGGGTCGGCCGCCATCGCCGGCGCCCGCCTCGCCAATGCATCCAAGATCATCGCGATCGACCTCGATGACCGCAAGCTCGAGTGGGCGACCGGCATGGGCGCGACGAACACGATCAACGCCTCCGCCGGTGACGTCGTCGAGGCGATCCAGGCGCTGACGGATGGCAATGGGGCGGACGTCGTGATCGATGCCGTGGGTCGTCCCGAGACGTGGAAACAGGCGTTCTATGGCCGGGACCTCGCCGGCACTGTCGTACTGGTCGGCGTGCCGACGCCGGAAATGCAGCTGGAGATCCCGTTGCTCGACGTCTTCGGCCGAGGCGGTTCGCTCAAGTCGTCGTGGTACGGCGACTGCCTTCCCAGCCGTGACTTCCCGATGCTGGTCGACCTCTACATGCAGGGCCGGCTCGACCTCGATGCGTTCGTGACAGAGACGATCGGAATCGACGACGTCGAGGCGGCATTCGCCAAGATGCACGACGGTGCCGTGCTGCGATCAGTCGTGGAGCTCTGACATGGCCGCTCGGATCGAGAAGGTCGTCACCTCAGGAACATTCGACCTCGACGGCGGCAGCTGGGACGTCGACAACAACGTCTGGTTGGTGGGAGACGATGCGGAGGTGGTCGTGATCGATGCCGGCCACGATGCCGGAGCGATCCTTGACGCGATCAACGGACGGACGGTTCTCGCGATCGTGCTGACCCACGGTCACAACGATCACATCAACGCCGCTGTGGACCTCGGTCGGCAGACGGGGGCCAACGTGTGGTTCCCACCCGCCGATCGGATGCTGTGGGACGCCGAGCACGACTCGGCCCCTGACCGTGAGCTCCTGGCCGGCACGAGCTTCGAGGTCGGCGGTACGAGTCTGGTCGCCATTGCGACCCCGGGTCACTCACCCGGCAGCACATGTCTGTACTCGAAAGACCTCGGCGTCGTGTTCACCGGTGACACGCTCTTCGCTGGAGGACCGGGTGCCACGGGGCGCTCGTACTCCGACTTCGACACCATCATCGAGTCGATCCGTGAGCAGCTTCTGACCCTTCCCCCGGAGACCGTCGTACACACGGGGCATGGCGAGACCACGCTGATCGGCGACGAGGCTCCCCACCTCGATGACTGGATGGCGCGCGGCGCATGACCCGCGAAGACGTGACCTTTCGGTGCGGCGGCGACGAGATTGCCGCGTGGCTCTACCGAGGGTCCGGTGACGCCTGCATCGTGATGGCGCACGGGTTCTCCCTGACCCGCCAGGACGGACTGAGCACCTACGCCGAAGCAGTCAACGATGCCGGCGCGTCGGTGCTCGTGTTCGACCACCGCTATCTCGGTGACTCCGGTGGTGAGCCGCGGCAACGGGTGCGGGTCAAGCAGCAGGCGCAGGACTACCGGGCCGCGATCGCGTACGCCCGCCAGCTCGCCGGAGTCGACCCGGACCGGATCGTCCTGTGGGGCTACTCGTTCGCCGGCGGCACGTCCGTGAACGTTGCCGCGAGCGATCCGCGCATCGCCGGCGTGATCCTGCTCTGTCCCTATCTCGACGGCCGGGCGCGAGTGCTCGGGGCTGTGCGTCGTTCGCCGTTGCAGGCCACCCGGATCATGGCGCGGGCGATCAGGGACCGGCTTGGATCGCACAACCTGATCAACGTGACGGCGCAGCCCGGTGAGCTCGCTGCGATGGCGTTCCCGGGTGAGGCGGATGGCTTCGCGTCGGCGGTGGGCGAGTCCTCGTCGTGGCGCAACGAGGTGTCACCCGGTGCCTTCGTGACGATGGCCACGCATCGGCCCGTCTCCCGCGCGAAGCGGCTGGGCATGCCCGTGTGGGTCGGACTCGGCGAGCGGGACATCACGGTTTCACGCAAGGCGATCGAGCGGCTCACGGCGAAGGCCCCGTACGCCGAGCTGCACCGCTATGACGTCGGGCACTTCGAGCCGTTCTTTGGCGGCGATCCGGCGGTGATCGCGGCTGATCAGGCGGACTGGTTCAGCCGAACCTTCTAGAAGGTGGTGCCGCCTGAGCCTGCTGGGTTCTTGGGATAGAGGTTGTCGTCCGCCGGGTCGTCCTTGTCCCCCTTGACCTTGTTGACGACCTTGGCGCCGGCGTCACTGGCAGCGCCGGCGACTTTGGAGCCGACGTCCGATGCGGTGTTCTTGACAGCCTGCTCGACGTTGTCAGCGGCGTTCTGCACGACGGGCTTGTTCCACGCCTTCGTCGCCTGCCGCTTGATCTGTTCGTAGCGTTCACGGCCGGCGCGTGAGCCGAGCACGTATCCGACGGCGCCGACGACGAGGACCGAGATCTTCTTCACACTGACCACTCCTTGTTTGGTTCACGGCAGGTGTACCCCTGCTCTCAGGGACGAATCGCCCAGCGGATGCCAGCCGTGACCAGCTCACCGCTGGCGCGCACGGCTGTCGCCTCGGTGACGGGGAGGTAGGGCAGGCGCAGCGGCCACCGGGTCCAGCGCGGCATCAGGCCGATGGCGGCGGCGGACATCAGCGTGTACGGGGGTCGCAGTGCCAACGACACCGGTGGGTGAACGAGGATGAACCGGGCCGCGGCACGCGCCTCCGGCGTGCCCCTGAGCTCGGGACGATATGACTCAATGAGCTCGTCCAGCTCGGCGACCGTTTCAGGCACGTCGACCGCACCCAGGGCGCGCGCGACGAGTGCGGTCTCGGCGACATAAGCATCGCGTCCCGCCGGGTCGAGCGGCTGCGCGCCATAACGATCGTGAGCACGCAGGAAGCTGTCGACCTCGGCGATGTGCACCCAGCGGATCAGGTGCGGGTCGGATGCGGCATACGGCCGACCGTCCGAAGCCGTGCCGCGGATGCGATCGTGCACGGCTCGAACCACGGCAATCGCACGGTCTGCGTCCTCGATCGTGCTGAACGTGGTCTCGGCGAGGAAGGTGCTCGTACGTTGCAGCCGCCCCCACGGATCACCCCGATAGCCAGAATGGGCGGCGACGGCCGCCATGGCCAACGGGTGAAGCGACTGGAGCAGCAGCGCACGCAGGCCGCCGACGAACATCGAGGCATCGCCGTGCACCCGGTGGATCGCCGAGTCGGGGGCGTAGCGTCGTGGACCCTCCGTCAGGTGGATCCGGTCGCGCCGCTTGGGACCCTCATCGCCCGCCACGCGGTGGAAGATCGTCGCGCCGACTCGTTGTCGAAGGGACTCGGCCGGGTTCATGTCCCGACCGTATCTCGGATCCGGTCAGCGACGGATCTGAGCGAGGACGGCCCTGGCCTGCGCCGCAGCACCCGCCGAGTTCGGATGCAGCGGGATGCTGACCGCGGGGGCGTTGAGCGACAGCGGGATCACGCCCTCGGCGTAACGCACCCACGGCAGCTGGCAGACATCGTGGCCGATCGTCGGCTTGTAGGTGTCGGCGAGCTCGGCACCGCCCTTCTTGGCTGCCCGCTTGATCATGGCGTTGAGCTCGTTGAACTTCACGTAGAGGTACTTGATGTCGGCGTCGTTGGCCTGGACGTACGGGTAGCAGCCCTTCTGGGGGACGGCGGCCAGGTAGTTGACCAGCAGCACCCGCGCCTTGGGCGACTTCTTGTGGATCGCCTTGAGGGCGGCGACGACCTTGGGCTCGGCTGCCTTGATCCGGATCGACAGCTGGTCCTTGCCGCCGGCCGTCAGCATCTCCTTGCACGAACCACCGAGCGGCGAGGGCAGACCGATGCCGAGGTCGGGCAACAGGTTCAGGCAGCCGGTGGCGGCCGAGGCGACGCCGGCGTCGTTGCCGCCGATGCCGACGGTCACCAGGTCGGTCCTCTTGGTCAGTCTGTCGAACTGCGGCGGGTTGGTGCCGCCGATCGGCAGATCGGTCTGCGGCTTGGTGAAGTGATCGGTCTTGGCAGAGCCGCACGAGGCGTCGCGGAACGTCTTGACGTTGAGCGCCTTCGCGACGAGCCGCGGGTAGTTGACCCTGGACTGGGCGCAGTCGATCGGGGCGAACTCAGTGGCGGGAAGACCCTGGGCGTTGAGCAGGACCACGTCCGCGGTCCACGAGTCGCCGAGTGACACGTACTCCTTGTAGACCTTGGGCTTGGCCTTCGCCGCCTCGGCCGGTGCGGCGAACGACGACACCGTGAAGGCGCCGGCCGCTGCAAGGGCGAGGGCGGCGGCGAGCCGACGGGTGCGTGACATGGTTCCTCCAAGGCATTGGTCTGGTCAGATCAACGACTCGGAGGAACCGGGGTCACGTCAGGACATGTCGGTCAGCAGGTGACCGCGCTCCTCGCGGCGCCGGCGCTGCTCATCGGGATCGGGCACGGGCACGGCAGCGATGAGCCGCTTGGTGTACTCCTCCTGCGGGTTGCCCAACACCTGATCGCGCGGGCCGACCTCGACCAGCTTGCCGTTCTGCATCACGGCGACGCGGTTGGCGAGGGTGTCGACGACAGCGAGATCGTGGCTGATGAACAGGCACGCGAACTGCAGCCGGTGCTGCAGCTCGGTGAACAGCTCGAGCACCCGTGCCTGCACCGACACGTCGAGGGCCGAGGTCGGCTCGTCGGCGATCAGCAGATCCGGGTCGAGCGACAGTGCGCGAGCGAGGCTCACCCGCTGGCGCTGACCGCCGGAGAGCTCGTGCGGGAACCGTTCGGCGTACGAACCACCCAGCTCGACACTCTCGAGGAGCGATCGCACCTTGGCGTCGACTTCCGTCTGCGTCATCTCGGTCTGTACGTGGAGCGGCTCGGCGATGCACTGGCCGATCGACATCCGGGGGTTGAGCGACGACGCCGGATCCTGGAACACGAACCCGAACCGCGAGCGGTACGGACGCAGCTCACGATCCGACAGGCCCGAGATGCGGTTGCCCGACACGTCGATCGTCCCGGACGTGGGCTGCTGCAGACCGACGGCCGTACGACCGATCGTCGACTTGCCGGAGCCGGACTCACCGACCAGGCCGAGCACCTCGCCCTTGCGGACCTCCAGCGACACATGATCGACGGCGCGGAAGGACGGCTGACCGAAGCGACCGGCGAACTCGACGACGAGGTCATCGACCCTGAGGACCACATCGTTGGCGTCAACCAACCCGGGACCGTTCTCGCGGCCGAGGTGCGGCACGGCTTCGAGCAGCGCACGCGTGTAGGGGTGCTTGGGTGAAGCGAACAGCTCACGTGACGGGGCTGTCTCGACCACGTTGCCGCGGTACATCACGACGACCCGGTCAGCCATGTCGGCGACGACGCCCATGTTGTGCGTGATGAGGACGATGGCCGTACCGAGGCGATCGCGCAGTGACAGCAGCAGCTCGAGGATCGCGGCCTGGACCGTGACGTCGAGTGCTGTCGTCGGCTCGTCGGCGATGATCACGTCAGGCTCGCACGCGATCGCCATGGCGATGACGACGCGCTGCTTCTGGCCACCGGAGAGCTGGTGCGGGTAGTAGTCGACCCGGTGCTCAGGATCTGGCATGCCGACCATCTCGAGCAGCTCGACCGCACGTTTGCGCGCATCCTTCTTGGAGAGCTTGGTGTGCGCCTGCAAGCCTTCGATGATCTGCCAGCCGACGGTGTAGACCGGGTTGAGCGCCGTCGACGGCTCCTGGAACACCATCGACACCTGGTCGCCGCGAATCGGGCGCAGCTCGTCGTCGGACATGCCGAGCAGCTCGCGATCGCCGAGCTTGACCGAGCCGTCGACCTCCGCGGTGCCGGGCAGCAGGCCGAGGATGGCGCGTGAGCTGACGGACTTGCCGGAGCCGGACTCGCCGACCACGGCGACGACTTCGCCGGGGGCGACATCGAAGCTCACACCATTGACCGCATGCACCTGACCGCCGTCAGTCTGGAACGTGACCTCGAGAGCGCTGAGCGACAACGCCACGATGCGCTTGGGACCACCAGCCGGTGCCTCGTTCCGCACCTCGACCGACGCCGACTCGTCACCGGTGACTTCTTCGAACCGGTGGGCGATCTCCGCCTCGTCGGCCGACGTCGTGTCAGTGCCGCGGTTGCGCAGCAGCGGATTGAGGATGTCGTTGAGACTCTCACCCACCAGCGTCGCGCCGAGCACGATGAGCACGATCGCCGTGCCCGGGAACACACCGGTCCACCAGATGCCGGACGAGGCATCGGGCATCGCCTTGTTGAGGTCGTAGCCCCATTCGGCGGCGGCCGAAGGTTCGATGCCGAAGCCCAGGAAGCCCAGGCCGGCGAGGGTCAGGATCGCCTCGGAGGCGTTGAGCGTGCCGATGACCGGCAGCGATGACGAGACGTTCGAGAAGATGTGCTTGCGCAGGATGCGAGGCGTACGTACGCCGACGACACGTGCGGAGTCGACATACGGCTCGACCTTGACCGCGATCGTGGCGTTGCGGATGACGCGGAAGTACTGCGGGATGAACACCACGGTGATCGAGATCGCGGCGGCCATGATGCCGCCGAATGCGCTGCTGCTGCCGCCGGACAGGACGATCGCGACGACGATGGCGAGCAGCAGCGACGGGAACGCGTACAGCGCATCCATGACCAGCACGAGCGCACGGTCGAGCCAGCCACCGAGGTAGCCGGACACCAGTCCGAGCGGGACGCCGATGATGCCCGAGAGCAGCACCGCCAGCAGGATGACCTCGACCGCCGTACGGGTGCCGAAGATGACGCGTGACAGCACATCTGTGCCGCCGACCGTCGTGCCGAACCAGTGCGCCGCCGACGGCCCCTGCTGGGTGCCGAAGACAACGCCGTCGGCGGTGCGATCTGCATTGAAGTTGTAGGGCGCCAGCCAGGGGGCGAAGATCGCGATGAGCAGGAAGATCACGATGATTGCGAAGCCCAGCAGCAGCATGAACCGCTGCAGGCCGTGGGACTGGCGAACGATGGTGGGCACCAGCTTCTTGGTGATGTCACCCATGTCAGAACCTCACTCGGGGGTCGACGAACGCGACGATCACGTCGATCAGGAAGCTGGTGACGCCGACGATGATCGCGATGAGCGTGACGATGCCTTGGACGGCGAGGAAGTCTCGCTTGATGAGGTACTCGGCGAGCTGGTAGCCAAGGCCCTTCCACTCGAATGTCGTCTCGGTCAGGATTGCCCCGCCGAGAAGCAGGGCGATCTGCAAGCCCATCACGGTGACGACTGGCACGAGCGCGTTGCGGAACGCGTGCTTGTTGAGGACGCGTCGCTCGCTCACCCCGCGAGCACGGGCAGCGGTGACGTAGTCCATGCGCATGGTCTGCAGCAGATTGACTCGTACGAGGCGGAGGAACACGCCACCGGTGAGCAGGCCCAGCGCGATCGCGGGAAGCATGGCGTGCTTGAGGACGTCGCCGATCAGCGCCGGATCGCCCCACAGGAAGGCGTCGACGATCATGATGTGGGTGTGCGGGTTGACGTCCTGCAGCGTGAGCTCGGTGCTGATCGAGGCGCGCCCGGATGAGGGCCAACCGAAGGGCGAGAACGCGAGCTTGAGCAGCAGTCCGACGAAGAAGACGGGCGCGGCGTAGACGAGGATCGCGAAGAGCCGCAGCAGTACGTCAGGGAGCTTGTCGCGGTAGCGGGCGGCGAGGCGCCCGAGGGGGATGCCGATGGCGAACGCGACGATGAGCGACCAGAACGCCAGCTCGAGCGTTGCCGCACCGTTTTCGACCAGGATCGTCGAGACCTGCCGCTTGTCGGTGAGGGTCGTGCCGAAGTCACCGCGGAACAGGCCCGAGATGTACTCCCAGTACTGGGTCAACATGGGGCGGTCGAGGCCGGCCTCGGCTTTTCGCTCGGCGATCTGCTCGGGTGACAGTCGACCACCGAGTGCCGCCTGGATCGGGTCGCCGATGACCCGCATGAGCAGGAAGACCATCGTCACGAGGACCCACACGGTGGGTACCAGCAGCGCCGCACGGACGAGAAGGTAGCGGGTGAGGGGACTGAGGCCGCCCCCACGCCGGGGCGCACGTTCGGGCGGTCCCGATGGAGCCAAGATTTCAGCGGTGGTCATGGATACCTACTTTAAGTTCGGTCGGAAAGTGGAAGAGGCGGGCCCGGCATGTGCGCCGGGCCCGCCTCCTCAACTGATCACTTCGACAGCGAGGTGAAGCGGAACTTGAAGGACGCGTCGAGCGTGTCCTTGGCTCCGTTCACGCCATCCACCGAGATTGCCACTGACGTACCCGTCAGGAGTGGCAGGTAGGGGACCTGGTCCGCGATGCGGTCCTGGATCGCCTTGAGGGTGGCCTCACGAGAAGCCTGGTCACCATCAACTCGCTGGGCGTTGAGAAGCTTGGTCATCTCGGGATCCGCGAATTCCGTCGTCTCATCGTTGTAGTGCGAGTTGGTGAAGTTGCCGCTCTTCTTCTTCTCCGTGTCGTACGGGGCCAGGAAGGGCGACAGGTAGTTGTCCGGATCCGGGAAGTCCGGGAACCAACCGAGCTGGTGGACCGGGTACGCGTCGGCGGGGTATTCCTCCGAGTACGTCACCCACTCCGTGGACTGCAGGTCGACCTTGAACAGTCCAGTCGCCTCGAGCTGACGCTTGACCGCTGCGTACTCCTCGGCCGAGCTCGACCCGTAGTGATCCGGGTTGTACTGCAACGGAATCGTGACCGGAGTCTTGACGCCGGCGTCGCTGAGGTACTTCTCGGCAGCGGTCTTGTCGGGCGCGTCACCGTAGGCGTCCTTGAACGCCTCCGTTGCGCCAACCTGTCCCTCGGGAACCATCGAGTAGGCCGGCGTGTACGTGTCCTTGTAGACCTCCTTGGAGATCTCCTCACGGTTGACCGACGAGGCAACGGCCTTGCGGATCGCCAGCTTCTGCTTCGCGTCGTCGCCGGGCATCTTCTTGAGGTTGAAGACGATGTAGCGAAGCTCGCCACCGTCACCGACGTCGACCTTGACTCCATCGGTCTTTTCCAGGTCGGCGAGGTCAGTCGGAGTCAGCGAACGGTAGGCGACATCGATGTCCTTGTTCTTGATGTCGAGCTTGAGGTTCTCCGCCTTGGCGTAGTACTTCATCGTGACCGTCTTGGTCTTCGGGTCACCGTAGGTGCCGTCGTAGTCCGGGTTGGCCTTGAACTCCGCGAGCTGGTTCTTGCTGTACTTGGAGATCGTGTAGGGACCGGAGAAGCCGTTGGCCTTGACCGCGGCATCGTCGTCCATCACCTTGTCGGCGGGGTAGGTCTCCTCGTCGACGATTGGACCGGCCGACGTCACGAGGATCTGCGGGAAGGTGACGTCGTTGGCCGCTGCGAGCGTGAACGTGACGGTCTTGTCGTCCGTCGCCTCGACGCTCTTCATCGCACCCAGGAGGGACGCGGGACCGTTGGGGTCGTTGATCTCGACGATGCGCTTGTAGGAGAACGCGACGTCCGACGCCGTGAGGTCGTGGCCGTTGGCGAACTTGAGCCCGTCCTTCATGGTGCAGACGTACTTGGTCGCGTCGGCCTTGTCGAAGTCACAGGCCGAAGCCGCATCGGGCGTCAGCTCGACGCTGCCGGCGGGGAAGTTGAGGAGGTATTGGTAGACCTGGGTCTGCACGTTGAGCGAGCCGTTGTCGTACGAGCCGGCGGGATCGATCGAGACGACCTTGTCGGTCGTACCGACGATGATGCCGTCGCCGCTGCTGCCGCCGTCGTCCTTGCCTGAACCACACGCACCGAGCGCGAGTCCTGCAAGAGCGGTCACCGCGACGATCGCGGTTCCGCGTCGGAAGTTTCTCATTGCTCTCCTACATGTTGGAGCCGCGCGAGCGCGGCGAAGTTGTCCGAATGGTGGACCGAGCCTTTCGCACGGTACTACCAAGGCGACCTGCGGATCAGTTCGTCAAAGTTGCGATTTGGTTACTGTCCCGTTGGTTTCGGGGCGGGGCCCACGTCGTACCCTTGACGGCATGAGCCACAACCAGCATCTCTCCGAGTTCGACCCCGACATCGCGGCACTTCTCGATCTTGAGCTGCACCGTCAGCAGTCGACGCTCGAGATGATCGCCTCGGAGAACTTCGCGCCGGTCGCTTCACTGGAGGCACAGGGCAGTGTCCTGACCAACAAGTACGCCGAGGGCTATCCCGGCAAGCGCTACTACGGCGGTTGTGAGTTCGTCGACCAGGTGGAGACGATCGCGATCGATCGCCTGAAGCAGCTGTTCGACGCCGAGTACGCCAACGTGCAGCCGCACTCCGGTGCACAGGCCAACGCCGCCGCGCTGCACGCGATCGCCACGGTCGGTGACACGATCCTCGGTCTCGACCTCGCCAACGGCGGTCACCTCACCCACGGGATGAAGCTCAACTTCTCGGGCAAGCTCTACAACCCGATCGCCTATCACGTGGTGCCCGAGACCGGGCTCGTCGACATGGACGAAGTCCGTACGCTCGCCCACGAGCACAAGCCGACGGTGATCATTGCGGGCTGGTCGGCCTACCCGCGCCAGCTCGACTTCGCGCTTTTCCGCGAGATCGCCGACGAGGTGGGCGCCAAGCTCTGGGTCGACATGGCGCACTTCGCCGGACTGGTTGCCGCAGGCCTGCACCCGAGCCCGCTGCCGCACGCGCACATCGTCACGACGACGACCCACAAGACGCTCGGAGGTCCGCGAGGCGGCGCGATCCTCACGAATGACGAAGAGGTCGCCAAGAAGATGCGTTCCGCGGTGTTCCCCGGCCAGCAGGGCGGTCCGCTCGAGCACGTCATCGCCGCCAAGGCGGTCGCGTTCAAGATGGCGCTCGAGCCAGCCTTCAAGGAGCGTCAGCAGCGCACGATCGAGGGCGCCAAGATCCTCGCCGAACGTCTGACCGGTGCCGACACCTCGGCCGCCGGCGTCAACGTGCTGACGGGTGGGACCGACGTGCACCTGGTGCTCGTCGACCTGCGTGACTCAGAGCTCGACGGTCAGCAGGCCGAGGACCGACTCGACGAGGTCGGCATCACGGTCAACCGCAACGCGGTGCCCAACGATCCGCGACCGCCGATGGTGACGTCCGGTCTGCGGATCGGCACGCCGGCGCTCGCCACGCGCGGGTTCGGCGCCGAGGAGTTCACCGAGGTCGCCGACATCATTGCCGCCGCACTCCTGCCGGGTGACGTCGACATCGAGGGTCTGCGCAAGCGCGCGACAGTGCTGGCCGAGCGTTTCCCGCTCTACCCAGACGTCAAGCCCTTCATGGCCTGAGCACCGTGAACCTTCGTCCCTGGTTCCGGCCAGGACTGTTGGGCCTGCACGCGTTCGCGGTGGTCGCGATCGTGGCGTGCGTGTTCATGGGCCTGTGGCAGGCCGGGGTCTATGACTCGCGCCAGGAGCACGAGCGTGCCGAGTCGCGGACGGTCCCACGGGTGGCCCTCGACGGTTTGTGGGGCGCCGACGATCCGTTCGAGGGTCGGCTCAACCAACGGCCCGTGACGGTCGAAGGAAAGTTCGCTCCAGCCGACGAGCAGGTGTGGGTCGCGGGCAAGATCCAGGCGGGACAGTCGGGCGTGTGGCTGCTGGCACCCGTGGTCATCGACGATGCCGCGTTGCTGGTCGTACGCGGGTGGGCCCCGGAGGTCTCGAACTTCCCAGCGGTACCAGCTGGCGACGTCACGATCGAGGCAACGCTCCAGCCCGGCGAAGGCGGCGGAGCTCCGTTCGACCCGACGACCCGCGAGATCGGCGCGGTACGCATACCGGCCCTGACCAACGAGCTGCCGTACGACCTCTACTCCGGCTTCGCGATCAGCTCCAGCCCCCAGGTGTCGGGCGGGCTCGACCTGGCCGAGCCGCCCACCAAGGACGTGCCGTGGACGACGGGTCTGCGCAACCTCGCGTACGCGTTGCAGTGGTGGGTGTTCGGCGCGTTCGCGCTGTTCATGTGGTGGCGCATGGCCACCGAGAGTGTGGCGGCTGCGAAGCCGAAGGTAGCCTGACGCCGTGAAGAATCCGAGTGGCCCTCTGCGCCCTTACCAAGTGCTGGCGACGATCGTTGGCATCAATCTGATCTTCGTCTTCACCGCCGCATTCGCGCAGCGGATGACCGACGACACCTCCTGGTGGAACCGCAACGCGACGACGATCTTCATGATCGACCATATCCACGGACTGCTCTTCATGGTCCTGCTCGTGCTGATCGCGCTGCTGGCCACCCGCAACAAGTGGAAGCCATCCCGTTCACCATCACCACGATGCTGCTCGCGACGGTCCCGTTCGTCAGCTTCTACGCTGAGCGCCGCACCACGAAGGCAGTTCGGCGCCCACGCAACCTCCTGATTCCCAGGAGGAGTCAGGAATCTGGCACCGCACCCTCGTCGCAACAGTGGTGGAGTGCCCGTTTCCCAGCACCTGCTGGGAAACGAGTGACTACTTCCCACTGAACGTGGCGTGGCCCGGACCGTCCTTGAGGAACGACTCCATGCCGCCCTGCAGGTCCTCGGTGTTGAACAGCTCGGAGGCAATTGCTGTCGTGTGCGCGTTGGCCTCGGGCACACCGCCGGCCTCGAAGTGACGAAGGATGTCCTTGGCCGCCCCGAACGCCTTGGTCGGACCGTTCGCGATCGAGGCGACCAGACCCATCACTGCGTCGTCGAAGCCCTCGACCGGCAGCACGCGATTGATGGCGTTCCAGCGCTCCATGGTCTTGGCGTCGTACAGGGCGCCGGTGAAGACGAACTCCTTGGCGCGACCGACTCCGGCGCGCGAAGCGAGACGCTGGGTACCGCCCATCGTGGGAGTGAGTCCGATGACCCGCTCGACGAGTCCGAACTTCGCCTTCTCGCTGGCCACGATGATGTCGCAGGCCAGGGCCACCTCGAAGGCCCAGGTGAGCGTCAGCGCGTGGGCGGCGAAGAACGTCGGGATCGGCAGCGCGGCAACCCGGTCCGGCAGCTCGATCATGCGGTCGTAGAGCGCCTTGGTGTCGGCGAGCGTCTTCTGGTCGTGGAACTGCGAGACGTCGACGCCACCGGACACGATCTTGCCCTCGGCGCGGATTAGCAGCGCACGAGGCAACGCGAGTCTCGACCTCATCGAGGGCGCGGTCGAAATCGGCGTGCATCTCGATCGAGTAGAGGTTGACCGGTGGTGCGCTGAACGTCAGGACCGCGATGTCTCCAGCGACCCGCTCAACCGTGACGGTCATCGGTCGACGGCCGGATCGTACGAGCCACCCTTGTCAGCGACCGCGTTGCGGAACGCGACGACCATGGCGGCGGCAATGGCGAGGAGTAAGACCTTCTTGAGCATGAGCCCCAACCTATCGGGCCGGTCTTGGGACGTCATGAAACGATGGTGTGGATCAACCCGAGAGGAATACCCCCTGTGGCATCGAAGCTGATGGCAACGTTCAAGACCAACCACGGCGACATCGTCGTTGAGCTCTTCCCCAACCACGCTCCCAAGACCGTCGAGAACTTCGTCGGACTTGCCGAGGGCACCAAGGAATGGATCGACCCGAAGACCGGCGCGGTGGCGACCAAGCCGCTGTACGAAGATCTCGTCTTCCACCGCATCATCCCCGACTTCATGCTGCAGGGCGGCGACCCGCTCGGCACCGGTATGGGCGGCCCCGGCTACCAGTTCGAGGACGAGTTCCACCCCGATCTGCAGTTCGACCGGCCCTACCTCCTGGCGATGGCGAACGCCGGACCCGGCACCAACGGCTCGCAGTTCTTCATCACGGTCATCCCGACCGCGTGGCTCAATCGCAAGCACACGATCTTCGGCGAGGTTGCCGACGACGCGAGCCGTGCTGTCGTCGACGCGATCGCCGTTGTCGAGCGGGACCGATTCGACCGTCCGACCACACCCGTGACGCTCGAGAAGGTTGAGATCGCGCGCGTCGAAGGATGAACCCCCCGGCGCAGGACTTCCGCTGCTACCGCCACGCTGACCGCGATGCCTACATCGCGTGTCAGCGGTGCGAGCGGATGATCTGCCCAGACTGCATGCGCGACGCCTCGGTCGGTTTCCACTGTCCCGAGTGCGTGTCGGAGGGCGCCAAGACCGTCCGTGCGCCCCGTACGGTCGCCGGCGGCGCGGTGTCGGCCAACGTCGGGATCGTCAGCTTCGTGCTGATCGGCCTCAACGTGGTCGCGTACATCGCTCAACTGGCAACCGAGAACAAGACCGGCTCGGTGTTCCAACGCGGGGCGATGCAGTCGTACGCCGTGGCGGACGGCGACTTCTGGCGCCTGCTGACCGCGGCCTTCCTGCACGGCAGCCTGCTGCACATCGCGTTCAACATGTACGCGCTCTACCTCTTCGGACCGTTCGTCGAGAAGGCGCTCGGTACGGTCCGTTTCGTCGCCGCCTACTTCACGACGGCGATCGCCTCGTCGGTCTTCGTCTACTGGCTGGAGAATCCGGCAGTCCCGACGATCGGCGCGTCCGGCGCCGTGTTCGGCCTGTTCGGCCTGGCCTTGATGTTGCTGCTGAAGGCCAAGCAGGACGTCACCACGCTGATCGTCCTGCTGGCGATCAACGCCGTCATCAGCCTGCAGGGCAACATCAGCTGGCAGGGCCATCTGGGCGGCTTCGTCGCCGGGTGCATCCTCGGTGCGGCATTCGCGTACGCCCCGCGCGATCGCAAGCAACTCGTACAGGTGCTGGTGATCGGCGCTGTCTGGGTGGCGATCATCGTCAGCACCGTGATCCGTACGGGTCAGCTCAGCTGACAGCCCCGCGACCTCTTATCCACCTCTGTGTAAACACATGTGGATAACTACACCGGTGTAATTCACTCCCACTTCATGGCGAAACCGAAGGCTGCCACGATGAAGCCCATGCCGATGACGAGATTCCACTGACCGAGGTCGGAGTAGAGCGGGATGTCGGTCTTGCCGTCGCTGGTCGTGTAGAACACCACGATCCAGATGAGACCGATGACGGCGGAGGTGACCATGGCTGGTCCGGCCCAGCGATTGCCGATCACGTTCTTCTTGGGGGCTTTGGGGGCCTTGTCTTTCGCCACGACATACTCCGGAAGGTTGCTGCGACTCGAGGCCGCATCGGTGGGTGCTCTCAGATAGCGTAGTTGGCGACGGCGCAGTCGAGGGAGTTCAGGTATGGCCAAGGCCGGAAGCACGAGCGCCAGAGCTGGACTCTGGCCGTGCTCGCGATCTGTGTGATCGCCGGCTTCCTGTTCGTTGCCGCGTCCATCAACTCCGACGGCACCGACCTGCGCCCCGCCGGCGGCGACAAGCAGTCGCTGATCGAGGAGCGGCAGGCCCGCATCGAGGACCGACGTGACGAGGCCCGCGAGCTGCGTACCGAGATCGACTCGCTGTCGTCGAAGATCTCGGGCGCAGCCCTCGACGACTACCGCGACAGGGCCGCCCAGCTGGAGACGCCCACCGGGCTCACCGCCCTCCAGGGACCGGGCATCCGCGTCACCCTCACCGATGCACCCGACGATGTCGATCCCGACGATGTCGACCCCAATCTCCTGGTGGTGCACCAGCAGGACATCCAGGCATTCGTCAACGCCTTGTGGGTCGGCGGCGCGGAAGCGATCTCCCTGCAGGGCCAACGGCTCATCTCGACGAGTGGCATCCGGTGTGTCGGCAACACCGTGGTCCTCGACGGTGTCCCCTACTCGCCGCCCTACGTCATCGAGGCGATCGGTGACCGGACGTCGATGAACGATGAGATCTCACGATCGCCCGAGACGACCACCTATCGCGTCTACGTGCAGGACTATCAGCTCGGACTCAGGGTCGAGGCCCTCGACGAGATCAAGATCAAGGCCTACGGCGGCCAGGTCAGCCTGAGCTACGCGCGGGCGACCGAGTCCTGAGTACGGACCGCTACCGCTCACCGCCGTCATCGTCTGGCGGCGGTACGGGGCTCGTCGAGACCGTGATCGTCACCGTCGTGTCGGGCGCGACCACCGAACCCTCTGGCTTGTCCTGGGCGGTCACCTCGTCGGCTGGGGCCGTGGATGCCGGATCCTCGACGACCTCGACCTTGAGTCCGGCGTCCTTGAGCTTGGAGATCGCCTCATCCTTGGTGAGACCCACGACGTTCGGGACGGTCGACTGTCCCTTGGAGACCTTGAGCGTGACGGTGCTTCCGAAGTCGACGACCTCGCCAGCCGGCGGATTGCTGTTGATCACCTGACCTTCGGCGAGGGTGCTGTCGGTCTCGGACTTCTTGACCTTGAGGCCCTTGTTCTCGAGCAGCTTCTTGGCCTCGTCATAGGAGAAGCCGTCCAGCGAGGGGATCGTGACCTGTTCGGGTCCGGAGCTGACGATCAGCCTGACCGTCGAACCTTTGTCCGTCCTTCTCGCCTGCGGGCGGGTCCGTCGCGAGGACGAGACCCTCCTTGACCTTGTTGTCGGGTTTGGGCTCGGTCTGCGGGTCGACCTCGAAGCCATCATTGGTCAGCGCGCGAGTCGCCTGGTCGACGTCCATGCCGGACACGTCGGTGACGCCCACCTGGGGGGTTTCTGGCGGCGGCTCGGTCCACTTCGAGATTCCGTACGCGAGCGCGGCGAGCAGCAGCACGGCAATGATGCCGATGGCCCACCACTTGGCGTTGTTGTCTTCTTCGTCGGCCTCGGGCAACGCACGGCGCGAGCCTCCACCGCTGGTGGGTGCGATCGGCGGAGCGGCGGGGGCGATCTGGGTGGCACCGGCGGCGGCAACCGCGGTCGCGGTAGGTGCATCGACCTGAAGTCCGGCGATGGCGCGGTCGATGTCCTTGCGCATGTCGGCGGCGCTTTGATAACGGTCCTCGACCCGCTTGGCGAGCGACTTGGCGACGATGTTGTCGATCGTGGCGCTGACATCGGGGTTGAGCTGCGACGGAGGGCGAGCCTCTTCGCGTACGTGTTGGTAGGCCACCGAGACGGGGCTGTCACCGACGAACGGCGGACGCCCGGTCAGGAGCTCGTACAGCAGGCAGCCGGTGGAGTAGATGTCGCTGCGGGCGTCAACGGTCTCTCCGCGTGCCTGCTCGGGCGAGAGGTATTGGGCCGTGCCGATGACTGCGGCGGTCTGCGTCATGGCCGACGAGGTGTCGGCGATGGCACGCGCGATGCCGAAGTCCATCACCTTGACCTGACCCGACGGCGTCAGCATCACGTTGGCCGGCTTGATGTCGCGGTGGATGATCCCGTTGCGGTGGCTGTAGTCGATGGCGCTGAGCACATCGGCAGTGATGGACAGTGCGCGCTCGGGCAGGATCTTGCGACCGTCCTGTGCACCACGCATGATGTCGCGCAGCGTCTGGCCCTCGATGTACTCCATCACGATGTAGGGCACGTGGTTGCCGTGCTTGTCGATCGACTCACCCGTGTCGTAGACCGCCCCGATCGAAGGGTGGTTGAGGGCGGCAGTCGACTGCGCTTCCTTGCGGAATCGCGCCTGGAACGTGTCGTCGGCAGCGAGGTCGGAACGCAGCTGCTTGACGGCGACAGTACGACCGAGGCGCAGGTCTCGACCCACGCGTACGTCGGCCATGCCACCGCGGCCGAGGAGCCCGCCGAGCTCATAGCGCTCGCCGAGGCGGATTGGCTCGTCGACGGGTTCGGTCATGTTGTCAGTCTCTCAATACGGTTGGTAGAAGTGCGAACCGGCGTCATTTGCCGAGCACCGCCTCGATGACGGCGCGGGCGATGGGTCCGGCGAGTCGGCCACCGGAGATCTCGTCGCGGCCGATGTCTGTGGACTCGACGAGCACAGCCACCGCGACCTTGGGGTCATCGGCGGGGGCGAAGGCGACGAACCACGCGTACGGGGGGCGGTCGGGAGTCGACTGGGCGGTGCCGGTCTTGCCGCCGACCTCGACGCCCGGGATCCGCGCCGACGTCGCGGTACCGATGTCGACGGTGCTGATCAGCATCTGGCGAAGCTTCGCGGCGTTCGACGCGCTCATCGCCTGACTGAGGCGCTCGGGCTTCGCCTCGTCCAGGACACTGAGGTTGGGCGAGCGGACGGACTTGACGACGTACGGCCTCATGACGTTGCCGTCGTTGGCGACCCCGGCGGTGACCATGGCCATCTGCAGCGGCGTCGCGGCGACCTCGAACTGTCCGATGCCAGAAAGCGCCAGCTCGGTGCGCTCCAGCGCCTTGTCGGCCGGCGAGAAGCGGCTCGCGCTGGACGGGAGCTGCGCCAGCGGGGTCGTGCCGAAGCCGAACTTCTTGGCCTGCTCGGCGAGCTTTTCCTGGCCGATCTTGCCGGCAAGGTCACCGAAGCTCACGTTGCACGAGACGTTGAGGGCGCGTTCGAAGGTGATGGAGCTGCCGCCGCAGTTGCCGCCGTCCTCGTTGGGCAGCTTGAACGACGTCCCGGGGAACGACAGGGTGCGGCCACCCTTGACCTTGTCACTGGGCTTCAGGTCGAGGTTCTCGAGCGCGGCCGCCGCGGTGACGAGCTTGAAGGTCGATCCCGGTGGCAGGACCTCCTGCGCCGCTCGGTTGGCCATCGGCTTGTCCTCGTCCTTGGTCAACGAGTTCCAGGCCTTCTGCACCTTGGAGAAGTCATGGCTGGCGAGGCGGTTGGGGTCGTACGACGGCTGCGTGACCATGGCGAGGACCGCGCCGGTCTGCGGGTCGATCGCCGCGACGGCTCCCTTGGTGTCCTTGCCAAGCGCTTCGAGCCCGCTCGCGGCCGTCTTCTGCGCAAGGGGATCGATGGTGAGCTCGACGCTGCCGCCCTTGGGCTGCTTGTTGGAGATCAGGTCGACGACGCGGTTGACGAAGAGTCGGTTGTCGCTGCCGGAGAGGACGCTGTTCTCGGCGTTCTCCATCCCGCCGCGGCCGAAGATGTAGGAGAAGTAGCCGGTGATCGGCGCGTACAGCTTGCCGTCGGGGTAGCGGCGCTGGAACTTGTACTCGTCCTTGGACTTCACGCTCTCGGCGATCGGCTTGCCAGCGACCAGGATTGGACCACGGTCGCGCGAGAACTCCTCGTTGATGACCCGCTTGTTGCCGTTCTTGGCGTTGAGGCTGTCGGCCTGCACGAACTGGACGTAGTTGGCGTTGAGCAGCAGTGCCATGAACAGGACGAGCGCGGCGATCGCGATGTTGCGGATGGGGCGGTTCATCGCTTCACCACCTGCGTCTCCTCGTCGTGCTGGAACGTGGAGATCTCCGGCGCGGGGCGACGGGTCTGGTCACTGATGCGCAGCAGCAGCCCGATGATGACCCAGTTCATGACGATCGACGATCCACCCTGCGCCATGAATGGTGTGGTGAGGCCGGTCAGCGGGATGAGGCGGGTGACGCCACCGATGACGACGAACACCTGGAGGGCGAACGAGAACGCGAGACCGGCGGCGAGGAGCTTGCCGAACGCATCCCGGCAGGTCAGCGCGATGCGCAGGCCGCGCTCGACGATGAGTCCGTAGATCATCAAAATCGCCATCAGCCCGGCGAGGCCGAGCTCCTCGCCCATCGACGCGGCAATGAAGTCGGAGAACGAGAACGGGGTGAGCTGCGGGCTGCCCTGCCCCCACCCTTGGCCGAGCACACCACCGTGCGCCAGTCCGAAGAGCCCGTTGATGATCTGCCCGTTCTGATCGGGATTGCTGAACGGGTCGAGCCAGGCATCGAACCGCACGCGTACGTGGTCGAAGGACAGGTAGCCGAAGTAGGCACCTACGACGAACAGCACGGCACCGACCAGAAGCCAGCCGGCCCGTTCGGTGGCGACGTAGAGCATGACGACGAACAGGCCGAAGAACAGCAACGACGAGCCGAGGTCGCGCTGGAAGATCAGGATGCCGACACTGATCAGCCAGCCGGCGAGGATGGGGCCGAGGTCGCGGCCGCGCGGCAGGTCGATGCCGGCAACGCGGCGGCCGGCGAGCGCGAGTGCATCGCGCTTGACCACGAGATAGCCCGCGAAGAAGATCGCGAGGCACACCTTGGCTGCCTCACCGGGCTGGAAGCTGAACGGACCGAGGTTGATCCAGATGCGGGCGCCGTTGATGGTGCGGCCGATGCCGGGCATCAGTGGGAGCATCAGCAGCCCGATCGCCACCGCGCCGAAGGTGTAGGTCAGCGTCTGCAGGCGCCGATGATCGCGTACGAGGATCAGGATGCCGGCGAACGCGACGATGCCGATCGCGGTCCACACGAGCTGACCGTTGGCGAACGCCTGGCGATCGGGATTGACCTGCTGGCGTCCGAGGTCGAGTCGATAGATCATCGCCAGGCCGAGGCCGTTGAGTGCAATGACGAGGGGCACCAGCACGGGATCGGCGTACGGGGCGACGCGCCGGACGATGAGGTGTGTCGCGACGGCGACGACGATCAGGGCGAAGCCGAGCTTGTAGGTGTCGGCCGGGATCGTGCCTTCGACGCCGAGGCCGACAGCGGCGTACGCGGAGATGCCGATCGTCACCGCCAGGACGGTGAGAAAGAACTCTGCCCCCCGACGTTTGCGAGGGACCCATGCCGGGGTGGTCATTGCCGCCAGACTGCCGGCGAGGCTGTCGCGGACTTCGTGGGCTTGGGCTTGGGCGTCGGGGTCGGTGTCGGCTTGACCGCGACCTGGTCGAGATTGGCGACGATCTGCTCCGCCTCGTCACGGCTGGACGCCTCGATGCCGGCGCGGACCTGCTTGGCGCGGAAGTCCGGCAAGGTCGACACCTCGACCGTGGTGATCTCGTCAACGTGCTGCAGCGTGATGCCGGGGATGTCGGCCTGCACGCCCTTGTAGATCGTCACCTTGCCGTCGTGCGATGCGACGAAGTACTGGCTCTGCGACCAGCTGTAGGCGACGCCGCCGGCGATGGCGAGGATCGCAGCGAGCACCAGACCGGCCAAGGTCCAGCGGAGCCAGCGCCTGTGGCTGGGCGGGCGGGGTGCGTACCGAAGTTCTTCGGGGTCGAACGCCTTGGCCTCGGTGGTCTTGGGATTGGCGGCGTTGTCCGTACGGGGGCGGGGTTGCCCGGCGGCGGCTCCCACCAGCTGTGGCTGACCGTTGGCCGACGAGAGATGCTCATCGACGTCGGATCCTGCCTCGACGAACTCGGCGATGACGACCGTGACGTTGTCATGACCGCCCGCCTCGAGCGCAAGCCGTACGAGCTCGGTCGCGGCGAGGTCGATGGTCTCGGCGCTGAGGGCCATCTCGATGAGGTTGTCGCCGACCATGTCGGAGAGGCCGTCGCTGCACAGGAGGTAGCGGTCACCGAGCATCGGCTGCAGCCAGTTGTAGTCGGCTTCGTTGTCGTCACGACCGAGCAGCGCGCGCAGCAGGAGCGAGCGGTGTGGGTGCACCCGGGCCTCGTCGCGGCTGATCTTGCCTTCGTCGACCAGGCTCTGCACGAACGTGTGGTCGGTACTGATCTGCTCGAGCACACCGTCGCGGAGTCGGTATGACCTGGAGTCGCCGAGATGCGCGTACGCGAGCTTCGAACCGTCCCAGACCATGGCTTCGAGAGTGGTGCCCATGCCTTCGACCGCCGGGTCGCGGGCGATCAGCTCTCCGAGCCGGGCATTGGCCGCTGCGACGGACTGTTGCAGGGCGGCCATCGCGTCGACGTCCAGATCGCGATCGAGCTGTCGAATGATGTTGAGGGCCTCGGCGGAGGCGATGTCACCGGCGGCGGCACCGCCCATGCCGTCCGCCATGACGAGGAGGCGCGGGCTGGCGTATCCGGAGTCCTGGTTGGCCGGCCGGCGCAGACCGGTGTCAGTCAACGCGACGTAGCGATAGGTGAGTGAGGTCATGGACTACTTCTGCAGCTCGACGATGGTCTTGCCGAGTCGGACAGCGATGCCGATGCCGATCGGGATGGGTGAGGTGATGCGCTGACTGCCGAGGTAGGTGCCGTTGGTCGAGCCGAGATCTTCCACGAACCACTGCTCACCGTTGGTGGCAAAGCGTGCGTGGTTGGTCGAGACGTAGTCGTCGTCGAGGCGGATGGCCGCATCGGTGCCGCGACCGAGGAGGATCGGCTTGTCCCCGAGCGGCACGCTCTGGCCCTTGTTGGGACCGTCGACCACCTGGAGCTTGGTCGGGACACCACGTGCCGGACGGCGCGACTTGGCGGCGGGTTTGGCCTTCGCCTTGGTCGGGCGTGCTTGCACGGGCGCCTTCGTACCGAAGATGTCGGAGCGGATCACCGACACGGCTGAGAGCACGAACAGCCACAGCACCGCCAGGAACGCGAGCTTGATCAGCGTGAGTGTCAGCTCTGACATCAGGGCGCCTCCGGCATGCGAACGATGATCACGGTGTTGCCGAGGCGGATCTCGGAGCCGTCGGTCACGACCCCACTCGCGACTTTGTGGCCGTTGAGGATCACACCGTTGGTGGAGTCGAGGTCGGTCACCGTGACGTCGATGTCGCCCCCGTTGCGGGTGACTGCGATCTGCGCGTGCCGGCGCGAGATGCCCGGGTCGTCGATCTTGAGGTCTGCCTCGTTGGACCTGCCGATGACGACACCGGGAGGGCTGAGGGGATGCTTCATGCCGTTGACCTCGATCACGACACCCGATGAGCGGATGGCGGTCTCTGTCATGCGTTGGCCCTGGACCGGGGTGACGGAGGCGTTGGTGCGGCTGCGTACACGGAAGCGGCCGGTGCCGAGCTCGCCGGTCTGCTTGAACTCGATGTGGAGCGGCCCGGTCATCGTGTAGCGCTGGTCGACGACGTGCTCCTGGACGAGTGTCGACAGCTCCTCGGCGAGCGTGCTGCTGAACGGTGCGAGTCGTTCGAAGTCGGTCGGCGAGAGCTCGACGGTGAAGTCATTGGGCACCAGCATCCGGTCGCGCGACAGGATGTGCGCGGAGTTGTCGATCTCGCGCTGCAGGGCAGCGGCGATCTCGACCGGCTGGACCGCGCTGCGGAACGCGCGCGCGAAGGCGCCGGTGACGACTCCTTCGAGCCTCTGCTCAAATCGCTGCAGCACCCCCGCCATCAGCCTCCGCCTTTCGTTGAGATCGCTGTTGCTCCATGCGATCGTATCGGGCGGCCCAGCAACGGCCACCGGTCCTGTGGGTGCTGGCGTGACGAATCGCATCAGATTTCAGCCTGTTAGACTCATTCCTCGGTCCTGGGTGAGCATTTCCGGGGCCGTACGCGCGAGTGGCGGAATGGTAGACGCGCTGGCTTCAGGTGCCAGTGTCCGCAAGGGCGTGGGGGTTCAAATCCCCCCTCGCGCACAAGAGGATCCGGCCCCCAACACCCTGGTGTGTTGGGGGCCGTTCGCCTTTTGGTTGGGGGCCGGAGCCTCTTGATCAGGAGATGTGGATTTGGGAGGAGCCGCTACGGGTACGTCGCCGACGGCTGGGAGTGATCACCGATCGTCACGATGCGAAGCCCGACAACGCTTTTCCGTCGGGGTCTTTCTCAATTGATCTGGAGATGTGGATTTGGGAGGAGCCGCTCCGGGTACGCCGCCGACGGCTCGGACTGATCACTGATCTTCCGGATGCGGCGACGGCTCCCCCCTCGCGCCGATCGGCATCGAGTCAGGACGCAGCGATGCCGATAGAGTTCACGCGTGCTGGCTACCAGAATTCCCGGGTGGCTGCGGGTCGCGGCGGCAATGTTCGCCGTCGGGTGGGGCGCCAACCAGTTTGCCGCGATGCTGCAGGTCTATCGCGACGAGGACGGCGCCTCCGCCGAGGCTGTCACGGCGCTGTTCGGTGCGTACGCCGTCGGCCTCATCCCGGCGCTGCTGATCGTGGGTCCGATCTCCGATCGCATCGGGCGCCGTCGGATCATGCGCCCCGTCCTGGTTCTGTCCACCATGGCGACACTCATCCTCATCGTCGGAGGAGACCACATGTGGCTGCTCCTGCTGGGCCGTCTCGCCGCAGGGGTGGCGAGTGGCGCCGCGTTCGCGCCTGGCACGGCGTGGATCAAGGAGCTCACCGCGGATCGGCCCCCCGGCACGGGTGCGCGACGGGCCACCCTGGCGCTGTCAGGTGGATTTGGAACAGGCCCGCTGGTGGCTGGGGTCTGCGGTCAATGGTTGCCGGCGCCGACCCTGGTGCCCTACCTCCCCCACCTGGTGATCATGGGCGCGGCAATCGCCATCAGCTGGAGCGCTCCCGAACCGGCCATCCGACGCAGCGCTGACGAGCCACGACGCCGTCGCGACGTCTGGGGCGCGGTCCGCAGCCGACCGTTCCTGCTGGGAGTCACCTTGACCGCGCCGTGGGTTTTCGGGGCGGCCGCGACGAGCTTCGCCACCCTCCCCACCTTCGTGGACATCGGCACCGCTCCCATCGCCGTCATTGGCGCTCTAGCTGGGCTGACCCTCTGGACAGGTGTCGCGGCGCAACCGATCGGTCGACGTATTGGCGACCCGCGCCTGACGATCGTGGTCGGCCTGTTGGCGGCGGCGCTCGGTCTGGCTACCGGCATCGTGCTCGAGGCCACGGGTCAGGCGTGGATTGTCGTGCCTGCCGCCATGTTGCTCGGGGCGGCGTACGGACTGATCCTGGTCGGCGGACTCACGGTGGTCGAGGGATTGGCGAACCCAGGCGACCTCGGAGCACTCAATGCCTTGTTCTACAGCCTGACCTATACCGGTTTTGCGGCACCGTTGCTCAGCACCCTGGCGCTCAACTCGGTCTCCCCTGCCGAGGTGATGGTCATCGGCGTGGTTGTCATCGCGGCGACCGTTCCGCTCGTCCTGGTGTCTGCCGTACGTCGCGACTGAACCACGTCGGACCCGCCAAGGATGGCGTCGTGAGATCGCCTATGTCAGCTGGCGATGGTCTGACGGCCGACGAGCTCAGCCCGTTCGGACTCGCTCAGTCCACCCCACACCCCATACGGCTCCTGCGCCCGCAGGGCGTGCTCGCGGCAGCGCTCCATCACGGGGCACTGGCGGCACAGGGCCTTGGCGGCTTCCTCGCGGCGGAGGCGCTTGGCACCGCGCTCGGCCTCAGGCGAGAAGAAGACCTCCGAGTCCATGTCCATGCACAGTCCGTCGTACTGCCACTCGTACACGTCCATCAGGGGTAGGGGGAGCCGCTTGATGTTGACCATGCTCGCTATTTCCCCGATCCCCATACCTCTAAACGTGGCAGATAGCATCTTGGAATGACTGAGTCACGGGTGATCACCGAGATCGACGGCCCCATTGCGTACGTGTGGCTCAACCGGCCCGACAAGCTCAACGGCGTCGACCTCGAGCTGATCGAGGAGCTCATCGCCGCCGCTCAGGCGCTCAGGAGCAACCGTGACGTCCGCGCGGTGGTGCTCCAGGGCAAGGGCCGATCGTTCTGCGCCGGTCTCGACTTCGGTGCGGCCTTCAAGGACAAGCGCAAGGTAGCCCGGTTCTTTCTCGCCGGTCCACGCACGGTCAACAAGTTCCAGAAGGTCACCACGATCTGGCGCGATCTCCCGGTTCCGGTGATCGCGGTGGTCCATGGCCACTGCTACGGCGCCGGCGTGCAGCTGGCGGCGGGGGCGGATTTCCGTTTCACGACTCCGGATGCGACCTGGTCGATCCTCGAGGCGAAATGGGGACTGGTGCCCGACATGGGTGGCACGGTGCCCTTCGGCGACCAGATGAAGGCCGACGACGTCATGCAGCTGTCGATGACCGGTGAACAGATCACCGGAGCGCGGGCCGCCGAGATCGGGCTGGCGACCGAAGCCGTCGACGAGCCGATCAAGGCTGCGCTCGACCTGATCGCCAAGATCATCGAGCGATCGCCCGACTCGGTTGCAGCGACCAAGCAGCTCCTGTACGCCAACCGCCGCGGCAGCCTGCGGCAGGCGTGGAGGCTCGAGCGCAGGCTGCAGGCCAAGATGTTCAAGTCGGTCAACACCAAGATCGCCCGCGAGGCGGCGACGGCCAAGCAGTCGGCGTCGTACAAGCCGCGCAGCTTCAAATAGGGGCCTTCGCCAACCGTTGCTAGGGTGTCCCGGTGGCCGAGAAGAGCAAAAAGGTAGCCAACCAGTACGAGCGTGGGTACGACTACACGAAGTACTGGGACAACCGCGACTACGAGAACGCCGCTGAGCACATTGCGATCCGCCGCCTTCTCAAGGGTCAGCACTACGGCAGCGCAGCGGACATCGGCGGCGGCTTCGGACGTCTGTGCATCCTGCTGCGTACGTTCGCCGACAAGGTCACCCTGGCCGAACCGGCCGCCAGCCAGCTCGAGGCAGCGAAGAAGGTGCTCGAGGGCACCGACATCGCGCAGGCGCAGATGCAGGCCGACGACCTCAAGTTCGCCGATGGTGAGCTCGACCTCGTCACGATGGTCCGCGTCATGCACCACATCCCGGAGCCATCCGCGGAGTTCGCCGAGATCGCTCGTGTCCTCGCACCGGGCGGCACCGCGATCATCGAGGTCGCCAACTACGGACACTTCAAGAACCGTCGCCGCCACAAGCGCGAAGGCATCGAGCTCCCCAAGGAGCCGGTGAGCATTCGTACGGTCAAGGCCGACGAGCCGGACGCGATCGCGTTCGTCAACCACAACATCGACACGGTCGTCGCCCAGCTGGCGGAGGCGGGACTGACGTTGGAGTCCAAGCTCTCGGTCTCCAACCTGCGCAGCGAGCGGGTCAAGAAGACTCTTCCCAAGAGCGCGATGCTCGCGATCGAGCGGATGACTCAGAAGCGTCTGGCGCGCAACAACTTCGGCCCGAGCATCTTCCTCAAGCTCCGCAAGAACTAGGCAGTCGCGTAGCGCTTGGCGGCGCGCTCCTTGGCCTTCGCCGCCTCGATCTCGCGATCCTTGGGCGGTGCGTTGGTGACCAGGTCCTCGAGCAGGTGACCCGTGATGTGGGCAATCTCGGCGACGGCGTGGTTGAACGCCTCTTCGTTGGCCTTCGACGGCTTTGGTCGATCCACTCACCTTGCGGACGTACTGGAGAGCGGCGGCCTGGACCTCATCGTTGGTCGCGGCGGGCTCGAAATTGTGAAGGGTTCGAATGTTTCGGCACATACCTAGAGGCTAAGCCAGCTCTCAAAGCACGTCGAGGCGCCGCAGCACATTGCGTACGTGGGTGAGGGCGCCCTTGGCCCGCAGCCCCATGGTGTCGTCGAAGTACAGGCCGTCACCGATCAGCTGGATCGTACGGGCAAGTGCCTCGTCGCCGAGGTGCTCCCGCAGGACCGTGAACCAGCCCTCGCGCAGATCGGCCAGCGCCTCCGAGGCGCGCTGATCGTGCTCCTGGGCGATGCGTGCTGCCGCGACGAGGGCCCGGTCGAAGTCGCTGCCCGTGTGCGCCGAGGTGCTCAGGTAGAAGTCGACGGGACCCTTCTTCGCGGTGCGCATCTTGGCAGCGTCAGCTGCGCCCTGCTCGCGCAACCGGGCGAGCATTCCCACGACCAGCTCGTCCTTGCTGGGGAAGTGATAGAGCAGCCCACCTTTGGAGACCTTGGCGTCGGCGGCGACCGCATCGAGCGTCGCGGCCCGGCTCCCGGCGGTCACCAGGAGCGTCTCGAAGGAGTCGAGGACCCGGTCGCGGGTCGGTCGCTCGGTGGCAGCCATGGCCCAAGAGTAATGGAGGGGAATATCACGTGAATCTGGTTCGTTCACTATACCGTCCAGCCGGTACAGTTAATGGGATGAGAAGGAGGACGGCATGACGACATTCGATTCGCGCTACGTGGCGGACACGACCCGACGCGCAGGACCGCGTGAGTGGACGGCACTCGCGGTGCTGATGCTGCCCGTCCTCCTGACCTCGATCGACAACACCGTGTTGAGCTTTGCGCTGCCGCAGGTGAGCGCGGCGCTGCACCCGACCGGCGAGCAGATGCTCTGGCTGGTGGACATCTATCCCCTGATGCTCGCGGGCCTCCTGGTCCCGATGGGCAGCCTCGGAGATCGCATCGGCCGGCGCCGGCTGCTGCTGATCGGCGCGATCGGCTTCGGTGTCGCTTCGGTGTGCGCCGCCTACAGCCCCAGCGCCGAGTCGCTGTTTGCCTCGCGCGCGCTGCTGGGTGTCTTCGGAGCCACGCTGATGCCATCGACTCTGTCTCTGATCCGCAACATCTTCGAGAACCGCGAGGATCGCCGCCTTGCCATCGCGGCGTGGGCGGCGATGTTCGCCGGCGGAGCGGCCCTCGGTCCAGTCGTCGGCGGCTGGCTCCTCGAACACTTCTGGTGGGGCTCGGTGTTCTTGATCAACGTGCCGATCATCGCGATCTTCCTGATCGCCGCCGTGGTGCTGCTCCCGGAGTCACGTGACCCGCACCCGGGCCGCATCGACGTGGCCAGCATCGGGCTGTCACTGGCGACGATGCTGCCGATCGTGTTCGGCATCAAGCAGTTCGCTGAGCACGGACTCAGCGACCTGACGGCGGTGAGCCTGATCGTCGGCGTGCTCTCTGCGGTGGTCTTCATTCGACGCCAGCGCCGGATCGCGGACCCGATGATCGATCTTGCGCTGTTCTCCGACCGGGTCTTCAGCGGTGCGATCGTTGCCAACCTGCTGAGCCTCATGGGATATGCCGGGTTCATCTACTTCGCGGCGCAGTTCCTCCAGCTCGGCATGGGGTTGTCGCCGATGGCGGCCGCCATGGCGTTGCTCCCCGGTCTGGTCGTCACGGTGCTGGGCGGATTTGCCGCCGTTCGCCTGGTGCGCTTCGTACCGGCGCGGGTGGTGGTCGCGGCAAGCTTCATGATGTCGGCGGCCGGCTACGCGATCGCCGCGTTCCTCGGTACGCCGTCGACCTGGTCGATCATGATCGCGTTCGCCGTGCTCGGACTCGGAATCGGCCTGGCCGAGACGCTGACCAACGACCTGATGCTCAGCAGCGTCGCTCCCAACAAGGCAGGTGCGGCCTCGGCCATCTCGGAGACCGCGTACGAAGTCGGTGCCGTGCTCGGAACCGCCGTGCTCGGCAGCGTGCTCACCTCGACGTACCGGTCACATCTGACGGTGCCGGCGGTGGCTCAGTGGGGTGAGCACGACTCGTCGTTCGAGTCGCTCGGCGGGACCGTGCAGTTCGCTGCCTATTTCCCCAACATGGTGGGCGACAGCCTGCTCGCCTCGGCGCACGCAGCCTTCAACCTTGGCGTGCAGCGCACCTCCGCGGTGGCGATCGTGATCGCGCTTGCCGCGGCGTTGGTCTCCTGGCGAACGCTCAAGGACGCCTGAACACGCGAACGCCCCCGGATCAACCGGGGGCGTTCGACGTGGAGACCTACTTCTTCTTCTTGAGGATCAGACCGAGCACGACCGTCACGACGGTTCCGAGCACACCGCCGCCGACGGCCTGTCCGGCGACTGCAGAGACATCGGTGCCTGACAGGCCACCACCGAATGCGCTGGTCAGCAGTCCACCCAAGGCGCCACCCGCGCCACCGCCCAGCAGGCCGCCGAGGCCACCGGGGCTGGGGGTCTTGGGCTGCTTCTCAGCGGCCTGACCACCTGCTGCGCCTGCAAGAACACTCGCGATGATTCCACCGAGACCGAAATCAGCCATCAGGTTCTCCTTCTAGATGTCGCCTGACTGTTCAAGCGAAGCACCTCAAACTAGCCGCGTGGCGAGGCGCAGGGGAAGCACTGTCCGTCAGGACGGCGCGCCGAAGAACCCCTTGGCCTGTGTGCCCGACGAGTCGATACTGTCGCCGAGCTTGGTGAGGGCCTGGCCGACGTTGCCCAAGATTTGGTGTCGAAGCTGCAGCCGAGCAGCTTGCCGATCTCGACCCTCGCCGAGATCGACCAAGTGAGCATGGTCGAACGGGAGACACTGGGAGCATGTCCCTCAAGCACAGCGCTCTCGCCGTCCTGGTGATGGTGATCTGGGGTGCAAATTTCGTGGTCATCGACGAGGGCTTGGCCGGCGTTCCACCACTGCTGTTCCTCTCCTTCCGGTTCGTACTGGTCGCACTCCCATTGGTGTTCTTCATCCCCCGCCCGACCGCAGGCTGGCAAGCGGTGGTCGCGGTCGGCACCTTCATGAGCCTGGGCCAGTTCGGGCTGCTGTACATCGCCCTGGACCTTGGCATGCCTTCGGGACTTGCCTCGCTGATCCTTCAGGCGCACGTGATCCTGACGATCGTGATCGCCACGGTCGTGCTGCACGAGACGCCATCGCGTCGCCAGGTGATCGGGGCGTCGCTCGGAACGATCGGCCTGCTCGTCGTGGTCATCGCCCACGGTGCAACGGCTCCGGTGGTGCCGGTGCTGGTGATGCTGGGAGCCGCACTCTCCTGGGCGACTGGCAACGTCGTGGCGCGACGCGCTGGCGTCGCATCTGGGCTCTCGCTGGTGGTCTGGTCGGCTCTCGTGGTCCCGGTGCCGGCGCTGGTCCTCTCACTCCTGGTCGACGGGGTCGATGAGGTCGGACGAGCAGTGACTCACCTGTCGGCGCTGGCGATCGCGAGCACGGTCTACACCGCAGTCGGGGCGTCGCTCATCGGGTATGGCATCTGGAACTCGCTGCTGGCCCGCCACCCCGCCAGCACCGTGGTCCCGTTCGTCCTTCTCGTCCCGGTCGTCGGGATCGTCACCGCGTGGGTCGTGCAGGACGAGGTGCCGACGACGCTTGAGCTGATCGGGGGCGTGGTGATGCTCGCGGGCGTGGCTGTCGCAACCATCACACGTGCTAGGAAAGCAGTGCCGCCCGAGCCATCCGTGCCAATCGAGTCCGCATCGCAGCCTCGCTGATGCGCGCGCTGTGCGGCGTCGAGTTGAGCAGCCCGAAGGTCGCCTGGACCGTGGCCCGGGCCTCGGTCGGATCGAGATCGTCGCGAAGCATACGTACGGTGGCGACCCACACGTCGATGTACGCGAGCTGAAGCGATCGCACTTCCTTGCGCCCGGCGCTCTCGAGGTTGGCCCATTCGCGCTCCTGGATCACGATCAGGGCGGGATTGCCCAGAGCGAAGTCGATGTGCCAGCCGATCAGGGCCTCCAGTGCGTCATCGGGAGCTGCCGCCGCAGCGCTGCGGGCCAGCCCTTCGGCGAGCAGGCGCTCACTGATCGCGGTCAGCGACTGGGTGAGGATGTCGTTCTTGCTGGCGAAGTGCTTGTAGAGCGCAGGTCCGGAGATGCCACACGCGTTGCCGATGTCGTGCACGGACACTCCGTGGAAGCCCCGCTCTGCGAAGAGATTGGCAGCGGTGTCGAGGATCTGCTCCCGTCGAGGTGCGCTCACCGTCCAAGAGTAGCCGATAGTGGTTAACGACTGTTAACCTTTCGGCATGCGTGAACTGGTGGAAGATCTGCGGGCTCGCCTGGCCCACGTGCGTCTCGGTGGCAACGAGAAGTCGCGTCAACGCCATGTCGACCGCGGCAAGCTTCTCCCCCGCGACCGCATCGACCACCTGCTCGACCCCGGATCGCCCTTCCTCGAGATCGGCGCGCTGGCCGCGTACGAGATGTACGGCGGCGAGGTACCGAGCGCCGGAGTCATCGCCGGCATCGGGCGTGTCAGTGGCCGCGAGTGCGTCATCGTCGCCAACGACGCGACCGTGAAGGGCGGCACCTATTATCCGATGACCGTCAAGAAGCACCTGCGAGCACAGACGATCGCTGCGGAGAACCACCTCCCCTGCGTCTACCTCGTCGACTCCGGCGGAGCATTCCTGCCGATGCAGGACGAGGTCTTCCCCGATCGCGAGCACTTCGGTCGCATCTTCTTCAACCAGGCGCAGATGTCGGCCAAGCAGATCCCACAGATCGCCGCGGTCATGGGATCGTGCACCGCCGGGGGAGCATACGTACCGGCGATGAGTGACGAGACGGTCATCGTCAAGGACCAGGGCACGATCTTCCTGGCCGGTCCCCCGCTGGTGAAGGCTGCCACGGGTGAAGTCGTCACGGCCGAGGATCTCGGCGGCGGAGACGTGCACGCCCGTACGTCGGGAGTCGTCGATCACCTGGCCGACGACGACGAGCACGCGCTGCAGATCGTGCGCTCGATCGTCGGCACCCTCGAACGGCCCACCAGCCTCCCTCCGCCCCACGAGTCGGTCGAGCCGCGCGAAGATCCCGAGACCCTCTACGACGTCGTGCCCACCGACGGCCGCACTCCGTACGACGTGCGCGAGGTCATCCGACGGCTGGTCGACGACTCACGGTTGCACGAGTTCAAGCCCCTGTACGGCGAGACCCTCGTCTGCGGCTTCGCGCGGATCTGCGGCTACCCCGTCGCGATCGTCGCCAACAACGGCATCCTGTTCAGCGAGTCATCGCTCAAGGGTGCCCACTTCGTCGAGCTCGCCAACCAGCGCGGGATCCCACTCGTCTTCCTGCAGAACATCACCGGCTTCATGGTCGGTCAGGAGTACGAGAACCGCGGCATCGCCAAGGACGGCGCCAAGCTCGTCACGGCGGTGGCGTCCTCGGTCGTCCCGAAGTTCACGGTCGTGATCGGTGGCTCGTACGGCGCCGGCAACTACGGCATGTGCGGGCGCGCGTACGACCCGCGCTTCCTCTGGATGTGGCCCAACGCCAAGATCTCGGTGATGGGTGGGGAGCAGGCCGCAGCCGTGCTGGCGACGGTGAAGCGCGACGGCATGGAAGCCCGCGGCGAGGAGTGGTCGGCTGACGACGAAGCCGACTTCCGCAAGCCGATTCGTGAGCAGTTCGATGCGCAGGGCTCCCCCTACTACTCCAGTGCCCGGTTGTGGGACGACGGCATCATCGATCCCGTCGACACCCGCCGTGTGCTGGCCATGGGTCTGCAGGTCGCCACGGCCGTACCGACCCCCGAGCCGCGCTTCGGCGTCTTCAGGATGTAGGCCGCCCATGGTTACGCAGCGTCGTCTCCACCGCACCGAGCATGTTGTCCAGTCAGGTCTCCGAGGAGGGTCACAGCGATGAGCTTCAGTTCTGTGCTGGTGGCCAACCGTGGCGAGATCGCTCGCCGCGTCATCCTCGCGTGCCGTGAGGCCGGTCTGCGCAGCATCGCGGTCTACTCCGATGCCGACGCCGATGCCCCGTACGTACGACTTGCTGACGATGCGGTGCACCTCGGACCCACTCCGGCCAACGAGTCCTACCTGAACATCGACCGCCTGATTGCCGCTGCCAAGGAGTCAGGTGCCGAGGCGATCCACCCGGGCTACGGGTTCTTGTCAGAGCGCGCCGAGTTCGCCCGAGCGGTGGTTGGCGCCGGGCTCGTCTTCATCGGCCCGACTGCCGAGGTCATGGACGCGATGGGTCGCAAGGACCGGGCACGGGCGATCGCCGAGAAGGCCGGCGTACCGGTGACGCCGCAGTTCGATCCGGCCGACGTGCCAGCTGACGCCTACCCCGTGCTGGTCAAGGCGGCGGCCGGCGGTGGTGGCAAGGGCATGCGCATCGTGACCGACGCCAAGGACTATCCGGCAGCGCTCGAGGCCGCGAGGCGCGAGGCCGCCGCGGCTTTCGGCGACGACACGATGTTGGTCGAGAAGTACATCGAGTCCGGTCGGCACGTCGAGGTCCAGGTGTTCGGCGACAACGCCGGCAATGTCGTGCACCTCTTCGAGCGCGACTGCTCGGCGCAGCGCCGCCACCAGAAGGTCGTCGAGGAGGCTCCCTCGTTCGGCCTCGGGGGTGAGCTCCTCCACACGCTTCACCAGTCCTCCGTGGCGCTGTGCCGCGAGGTCGGCTACACCGGCGCCGGCACGGTCGAGTTCCTCGTCGCGGACGGTGCGGCGTACTTCCTCGAGATGAACACCCGCCTGCAGGTGGAGCACTGCGTCACCGAGGAGATCACCGGACTCGACCTCGTGCAGTGGCAGTTCGCCGTCGCCGCCGGCGAGAACCTGCCACGAAGCCAGGACCAGATCAGCTCGACGGGTCATGCGATCGAGGTGCGGGTCTACGCCGAGGACCCGTACGCGGGATTCCTCCCCCAAGCCGGGCACCTGGTCGAAGCCGCGTGGCCCGCACACGCTCGCGTCGAGACCGATCTCGAGCGCGATCAGGACGTGTCGACCGCGTACGACCCGATGCTCGGCAAGATCATCGTGGCCGGCTCGGACCGCACTGATGCCATCGCCCGCATGGTCGAGGCGCTGGACGGCACGGGCCTGTTCGGCGTCACGACCAACACCGGATTCCTGCGCCGGCTGGTCGACAGTCAGGCGTTCGCCGCGGGCGAGGTGCACACCGGATGGCTCGACAGCGAGGCTTCGGCCGACCTGCTCGCGCGCCCTCCCGTACCTGAAGACGCTGCCGCTGCAGCGGCACGGCTGTGGGCCGGGCACGCGACTCTCGACGGCCAGACACCCCTGTCGGTGAACGATGGCTGGCGGTCTGGCGGTGATCCTGCTCCCACTCGAGTCGTCCTGTCCGACGAGGACGGACGTGATTGGTCCTTCGCGTTGGAGCACGGGGCCCACGCCGACTCCGACCCCTTGGCGATCATCGGGCGCGACAGCATCTCGGTCTCGTGGCAGGGCGCGGTCTGGACGTTTGAGACGCCTGACCCGATGCGGGGCGGACATCAGAGCGGGGCATCCACCGATGCCGACCTCGTCTCGCCGATGCCCGGAACGGTGCTGCGGGTCGACGTCGCGGAGGGTGATGCGGTCACGCAGGGTCAGCAGCTCGGAGTCGTCGAGGCCATGAAGATGGAGCTTGCCCTGGTGGCGCCGTACGACGGCGTGGTTTCACATGTCGGCGCTGCAGTCGGCGACCAGGTGCCGATCAAGCACCTCCTGTTCACGGTGGACCCGTCATGACGCTGCCCATGGTGGTCAAGGATCCCGCGCTCGCGCTCGAGGTGGAGATCTATGAGGTCGGCCCGCGCGATGGCCTGCAGAACGAGTCGTACATCGTGCCGACCGAGATCAAGCGCGAGTTCATCGAGCGACTCATCGCCGCCGGTCTCAAGACCGTCGAGGCGACGAGCTTCGTCCATCCGAAATGGGTGCCCCAGCTCGCCGACGCCGAGGACCTGATTGCCCAGCTCGACCTCAAGGGATCAGTGCCGCTGCCGGTGCTGGTGCCCAACCAGCGCGGGCTCGACCGTGCCATCGCCGCCGGCGTCACCCACATCGCGATCTTCGCCAGTGCAACGGAGACGTTCGCGCAGAAGAATCTCAACGCGACCCTCGACAGTCAGTTCGCCATGTTCGAGCCCGTCGTCGCTGGTGCCCGTGACGCCGGGCTCGACGTGCGAGCGTACGTGTCGATGTGCTTCGGCGATCCCTGGGAGGGCGAGGTGCCGATCGACCAGGTCGTCACCACCGGCAAGCGACTGCTCGACATGGGCGCCTCACAGCTGTCGATCGGCGACACCATCGGCGTCGGCACAGCGGCCCAGGTGGGGACACTGATCGAGGCGTTCGGCGATGCAGACGTCGGAGTGGAGCGCCTCGCGATGCACTTCCACGACACGTACGGTCAGGCGCTCGCCAACGCCCATGCCGCCCTGCGCCACGGCATCACCACCTTCGACGCCTCGGCCGGCGGGCTCGGCGGCTGCCCGTACGCCGAGAGCGCGACCGGCAACCTCGCGACCGAGGACCTCGTGTGGATGCTCAACGGACTCGGCATCGAGCACGGCGTCGACCTGGACGCACTCGTGGCCACCAGCGTGTGGATGGGCCAGCAGCTCGGCAAGGAGCCCGCCAGTGCTGTCGTACGAGCCCTAGGCTGACTTCCCCCATAGTCGGGCGGAGACCCGCGACGAGAGCAGGGCGTATTGCTGGTCGAGCCGGGTGGTGCCGGTCGGACGGGCGACCTCGAGCGCGCCGACGACCTGCTCGTGAGGCGCGAACTGCTCGAGGGTGATGTCGACCTGCTCGCCGTCGGGCAAGCGGTTCCACCAGTGGAAGTCGACTCTCTCTCCACCGACGATGACCTCTCCCACCATCAATGATCCGCCGAAGAAGTCGTGCAGCACGACGGCGGTGGTGGCGCACTGCCCGCGCGCCGGATTGTCTGGAGTCCAGTCGGCGACGTCCTCGGGTGCGCAGGTGTCCGGGCCCCAGGACTCGCGCAGTGCGAGGATCACGGCTTCGAGCGTCATGCTGACGACGTTAGGTGTCGCCACCGACAACTAGCGCCGACGTTCCTTGAGCTCTTCGGCGGCGTAGGTGCCGATCTGCCAGGTGGCGTACGCGTCGCTGGATCCGCCGACCACGCCGCCGAGGAAGGGCACGCGCCGACCGATCAGGGTGACCGCTCGGCGGCCCGCCGTACGAGCAACGAGCTCGCTGGTCACCTCGCGCGACAAGGTCGAGTCGAGCTCGGGGTCGTGCACCGGTGACGTCGCCAGCGCCATGGGCGACGACGGGAGCCGCTTGTGCTTGAGCAGGTCACGCACGGTGTCCTCGCCGAGCATGCAGGCGAGGATGGCGTTGCGTACGCGTGGGTCCTCGAGGTCGTAGCCGCGCAGGTGGGCGATGCCGGCCACCAGGTGACACTGCACCAGGGTCACACCGACGACATTTGCCGGTATGGCGACCGCCATCGCAGCGAAACCGCCGAGGTTGGTGACGAAGCCCTGCGCCCCGGCCAGTCCGCAGTGCAACCGGATGAGGCCGCGGAGCGCGAGCTCGACATCTCCGCCGTGGTCGACCAGCTTGGTGTCGGCCGATGCGGCCGCCGAGCGCAGCGGGCCGATGCCGTCGATCGCCTGATCGAGCACGGTGCGCACGTAACCGGACGCGACCTGGGGCGCCAGCTTGGTGGCGGCGCCTGCAGCGAGCTTGCCTCGTACTCCCATCTGGCAAGCATAGGAGCAGACCGGTTACTACGCTGTCCGCCATGGGCCGCCCGTTCTCCGAGCACGTAGCGAGCGACGCGTGGCGGCGTGAGGCCGAGGACTGGATCGGTGAACGGCTCGCGGGCGGCGGTCGTACGCTCACCGGCGAGATCACCCAGCCACGCATCCGCCCGTGGTCGACCCAGCTCGTGGTGCCGACCGATGCGGGCACGCTCTGGTTCAAGGCCAACTGCCCGTCGATGGCGTTCGAGCCGTTGCTGCATGCCGAGCTGGCGCGTCTGGTGCCTGACGCGGTCGACATGCCTTTCGCGATCGACGCCGATCGCGGCTGGATCGTGACGGCAGACCGGGGTACGACGCTCGGCGACAGCCACGAGCCGTCCGCCGACGACTGGAGGTTGCTGCTCGACGAGACCGCCCGCATGCAACGGTTGCTCGCCGAGCACGGCGTGGAGCTGGCCGCCACCGGACTGCCCGACTGCTCGCCTCGCACCGTGCCCGAACGCTTCGACCGGATCGTCGACACCTTCGCCTCGCTGCCTGCCGAGCACCCCTCGCACGTGTCGGCTGACGTCGAGGTCGAGCTGCGAGCCAAGCGCGAGGCGATCAGCGATGCCGCGCACCTCCTCGCCGAGTCGCCTCTCCCGGTGACATGGCAGCACGGCGACCTGCACCCGTGGAACGTGTTTGCCACCGATGCGGGCCTGCGGATCTTCGACTTCGGTGACGGCCAGTGGTCGCACGCGCTCGAGGTGCTGAGCGTGCCGTACGGATGGATCGAGGCCCGTACCGAGCTCGCCTGGAGCGACGTCGTCGGAGCGTACGCCGACGCGTGGGGCGTCACGGTTGAGGACCTCGACGGGCCGTGGCACGCGTCGGCGCTGACGCAGTCGGTCAACCGCGCCCTGACCTGGTGGGCCGCCCTCGCCGGTGCCACCGCCGCCGAATGGACCGAGTGGGGCGACGCTCCGCTCTATCACCTGAAACGCGTGCTCGAGCCGTGAAGCCGCAGCCGCTGGGCCCGTCGCCGTGGCGGTTCGAACCCGACGAGTGGCCTGACGAGGACTGCGTGGCCGCCGGCGCCGATCTTGAGCCCGGGACGATCGTCGAGGCATACCGGCACGGCGCGTTCCCGATGCCGCACGACGGCGAGCTTCTCTGGTGGTCACCGACCCGGCGCGGGGTGCTCCCACCGCCGGCAATCAAGGTCTCGCGCTCGCTCAAGCGCTCGGTACGCCGCCTGTCGGTGACGGTCGATGAGTCGTTCGAGGAGGTGATCGACGCCTGCGCAGACCCGACCCGGCCCGGGAGCTGGATCGACGACGGCATCCGCGATGCGTACGTGAACCTGCACCGACTCGGCTGGGCACACTCGGTCGAGACCCGGGATGCCGATGGCAAGCTCGTCGGTGGCCTGTACGGGCTCGGCATCGGCGCGCTCTTTGCCGGTGAGTCGATGTTCCACCGCGAAACGGATGCGTCGAAGGTCGCCTTGGTGGCGTTGGCCGAGATCGTCGGGACCGGAGGACTGATCGACGTGCAGTGGAGCACGCCGCACCTGGCCTCGCTCGGCGTCGTCGAATGGCCCCGTGCGAGGTACCTCGACGCGCTGGCGTCTCTTGTGGATGCGCCGACCTCTCCAGAATGGGCGCGATAGCAGCAGGAACATTCGCACAGGCCCACGGGGGGTTCGGAGTCGTGTTGGTGTGACTTCATAGACTGAGCGTCGTACACCACCATTCATGAGGAGCATTTGTGGCCATTTCCCGCAACGATCTCGTTGCCGCCCTTGCGTCGAAGGCAGGCACCAGCAAGACCGAAGCAGACGCAGTCCTGTCAGCATTCAGCGAGATCCTCGTCGAGGCCGTCTCGGGCAATGGTGACAAGGTCTCGATTCCCGGCATCCTGTCGGTCGAGCGGGTCGAGCGCGCTGCTCGCGTCGGTCGCAACCCGTCCACCGGCGAGACGATCGACATCCCGGCCGGTCATGGCGTCAAGCTGAGCGTCGGCTCACGCCTCAAGGCAGCAGCCAAGTAGCACCATCCCTCTCAGCGCCATCGGACTCTGTTCCGGTGGCGCTGTGTTGTTGTCACACCACGACGGGACGACCCACCGCTTCCCAGGCCTCCATGCCGCCGGCGACGTTCGTGACGTCGTGACCTTGGGCGTGGAGCCAGTCGGTGGCGCGCGCGGATCGTCCTCCTACATGGCAGATGACGAGCGTGCGTACGGCCGGGTCGAGCTCGCCCACCCGCGACTGGAGCGCGCTGAGCGGGATGTGGGTCGCGCCCTCGATGTGGCCGGCGTCCCACTCGTGCTGCTCACGTACGTCGAGGACGATGAGGTCGTCCGAGATGGTCTCGGGGATCGCGTGAATGTCCGTCGTGGGCACATCATGGGGGTTCATGAGCCCATTTTCTCACGCTCGCCGAGCGTGTATTTGACGAGCCGGGTAGCAATGGACCCCCTCAACTGGTTACTTTGGACTATATGCAGGTCCGTTTCCGGAGCTCGCGCACTGCGCGGCTCCGGCTTTCTCGGGTAGGTGGTCCGGTGTGAAGTCACATGACACCGTTCGCCTGCCCTTCGAGCTTTCGACTCCGAGCATCGCTCGGACGCGGCTCGCTGCCTTCCTGACAGTGCACCGAGCGGCCAACGACGTGATCGATGATGCGCTGATCGTCATCAGCGAGATGATCGCCAATGCCGTCAGCCACGGCATGCCCAAGCAGGACGGCACGATCGAGATCTCGTGGAGCATCAGCGGCACACTGCTCGAGCTCAGTGTCCACGACGGGGGCCGGGGCACCGAGCCGCTCAAGCCGGTCGACTTCGACGAGGACTCGCTGAGCGGGCGCGGACTGTCGATCATCAACCGCGTCGCCGATCGCTGGTGGGTCGACATGTCGCAGGGCACGCGCGTCAACGCCGAGCTCTTGATGAGCCTCCACTGATCACGACGATCACCGCCGCATAGACTCGCGCCTCATGGGCAAGAAGGCGCGACTCAAGAACAAGACCGTCAAAGAACGTATGCCGTTCATCGCGCGCACGTTCGAGGGGCTTCCCGGCGAGGCCGACTGGATCGCGCTGCGCGAGTTCGTCCCCTCCGCCACGGCGTACGTACGCCTCAAGACCGGGCAGGACGTACGCATCTGCTCATCGCTTCCCGGATCGGGCGCCGGCATCGTGCGCCCCGACGGCGAGATCTGGGTCGGACTCCAGGTCGCTCACAACTTCGGCGACATCAGCCGCGACCTCGCCCACGTCGTCGAGACGGGTCTTGAGACCGAGCCCGGCCGCCCGATCCCGCTGACCGATCCCGGAGTGGGCGCACGCTTGCAGGACCTGATCGACCCGGCCAGCTCGTTCGACGTCGAGATGCATGAGGGTTTCGACTACTGGGTCGCCGACGTCGATGAGTCGCCGGGCACCGCTGAGGCCCTCGCCGATGCCAATGACACGATCGCGCCGACCGTACGACTCGAGTCGGTGGACTCGGCGTACTGGACCGAGATGGGAGCGCAACGCTTCCTGCGCTGGGTGATGACCCACGACGAGAGGCAGCTGCTCGACGCCCTGGCGCGGCTGCGGGTGGCAGGCGCCGACACGCTCGGTGACGGCAGCAAGCTCATCGGGCACTTCCGCGCACACGGCCTGCTCGTTCCGGTCTGGGAGTTCCAGGTCGGCGCGGCAGAGCTCGAGAAGCCGGCGGTTGAGTTTGCCAAGAGGCTCGATGATGCACTCGCCGACGACAGCCCACTGACGTCAGAGCAGCGTTCGGCGCGCAGCGCCCTCACCAGCCGCCAGGTCACCATCCGCTAGGAACCCCCCAAGTTTTGGGCACCTTTGGGGCATGTCGACGTCGTCGATGCCCGACAACTGCCCAAATCTTGGGGGGCTGTCACGTTCTTGGGGGTTGCGTCGTCTGAGGGGTGAGCGGCACAGAGGGTGCCGCAGGACAGGAGCAGCTCCCATGCCTCGCATCACCGCTGTCAACCCGAAGGACGCCGGAGCGATCATCAAGCTCGGCTACCGGATGGCCCGCAAGCAGCTCGGTGAAGTGCCAGAACCGTTCGCCGTGATGGCGCACCACCGCAAGATCTTTGTCGCCTCGGCTCGTCACGAGCTGGCGCTCGAGAAGGCCACGACCGTCGTACCCAAGGGTCTGGTCCAGCTTGCGGTCTACCGCACCGCCTGGACCGTCGGCTGCTCCTGGTGCGTCGACTTCGGCGCCATGCTGATGCGGCTCGACGAGCTGGACGTGGATCGCCTCAAGGAGATCGCCAGCTTTGAGACGTCGGACAAGTTCAGCGACGCAGAGCGGGAGGTGATCCGCTATGCCGACGCGATGACGGCGACGCCGATGGAGGTGACCGACGAGCAGGTCGCCTCACTCGTTGCGGCGTACGGCGAGAAGGGCGTGGTCGAGCTGACCTACCAGATCTCGCACGAGAACCAGCGTGCTCGTTTCAACCACGCCCTCGACATCACCGACCAGGGCTTCGGCACCGGCGACGCGTGCCGGGTGCCCTGGGCTACGGACGAGCTGGCCAACCAGGGAGCCTGACCCCGCCCTGCTTCTCGGGGTTGGCGATGTCGTACGTCGCCCACACCTTGCCGTCCCTGACCGCGAAGCCGGCGATCCGCGGCGGCGAGCTCTGCCGCTTGGTCTCGCCCGCCCATCCGTACGTGGCGAGACCGAGCTGGCCGTTGACGAGGACCGGCTCCATGCTCTCGAACGCCGCGGGACCGTAACGGTTCATCAGACCGAGGTAGAAACGAGCGAACTTCTCCGGCCCGTGGATCACGTTCACCGCGGTGCTGGTCGTTCCGTTGGCGTCGCCCATGACCAACGCGTCGGGGTGCAGGGTCGCAATGATCGCGTCGAGGTCACCGGTGGCCATCGCCTCGAGGAACCTGCCGACCGCTTCGTTGTGCTCGTCGTCGGAGACCGGCGGCGGAGGATCGTTGACCGCCTTCCGAGCCCGCGAGGCGAGCTGTCGGGCGTTGGCGACGTCGACGCCGAGCGTCTCGGCGATGTCGTCGAACGGCACACCGAACGCATCGTGGAGGACGAACGCCACCCGTTGCGCCGGCGGGAGGACGTCGAGCACGACGAGTGCGGCGAAGCGCGCGTCCTCGGCCTGCACGACGGCGGCCAGCGGATCGTGGGAGCCTGCGGTCGTGACGATCGGCTCTGGCAACCACTGGCCGACGTACGACTCGCGCCGCACGGCGGCCGACGTCAGGTGGTCGAGGCAGAGTCGGCTGACCACGGTCGTGAGCCACGCCTGGAGGTTGGAGATCTCTGCGTCGGTGCGCTCGAGACGAAGCCAGGCCTCCTGCACGGCGTCCTCGGCGTCGACGACACTGCCGGTCAACCGATAGGCCACGCTGAGCAGCCGAGGCCGTTCGGTCTCGAATGCTTCCAAGGTTGTGGTCTGCATGAGCTCAGTCGCGATCGATGGGGCAGGACATGCATCGCGGGCCGCCACGACCGGAGCCGAGCTCCGATCCGCGGATCGCGATGACCTCGACACCGTGCTCCTCGAGGCGGGCGTTGGTCTGCTCGTTGCGCTCGTACGCGACCGCGAGGCGTGGGCCGATCGCCAAGGTGTTGTTGCCGTCGTCCCACTGCTCACGCTCGGCGGTCACCGGGTCGAGCCCGGTGTCGATCTGGTGCAGCCTGTCGATGCCCATTGCGCGAGCCGCGGCGTCGAAGAACGACGCCTCGGTGCCGACGACCAGCTCGCCGTCCACGAGGGTGACGGGGTGGGCGCGGAGGTCGTTGGCCATGGTCGGGTAGATCACGACGGTGTCGACGTCGACCATCGTGACGATCGTGTCGAGGTGCATCGTGGCGCGTTCCTGGGCGATCGGCACGGCGAGCACGATCTGGGCGAGGCCCGCCTGCAGCGTCTCCCGGGCGAAGCGCTCGAAGCCGGCCGGCGTCGTACGCTCACCGACTCCGACGGCGAAGACACCGGGAGCCAGCAGCAGGACATCGCCGCCCTCGAGGTGCTCCAGATGCGGTCCGTGGGCGCGGGGTGTGCCGGCGAATCGCGGATGGTGCTCGTAGATGAGTCCTGTCAGCTGGGTCTCACGTACGCGCGCCGGCATCGCGAGACTCGTGATCGCGACCTGACCTGGCAGCCACACCGACGAGTCGCGGGTGAACAGCAGATTGGGCAGGGGGTCGATCAGGAAGCTCTCGGGCGGCAGCAGGCTGGTGACGATGCTGCGGAAGCTGGTGACCTCGTCATTGCGCAGGCCGGCCGTCAGGGTGACCGCGAGCTCGGTGGGTGACTGACCTGTCATCACGCGGGCGATGTGGTCACGGAGGCCGTCGCCGAGGCGCAGGTTGGAGGTGGTCGACTCGATGATGCTGGCGCGTACGTCGGCGTCGGCGAGTGACTCGGTGAGCAGATCCATGAGGTAGAGGACCTCGACGTCATGGTCGCGCAGCGCCTGGGCGAACGCATCGTGCTCCTCCTGCGCGCGGCCCACCCACGGGACCCCGTCGAACAGCAACGAGTCGTTGTTGCGGGGTGTCAGCCGGGCGATCTCGGGACCGGGGCGGTGCAGCATGACGGTCCGCAGTCGTCCCACTTCGCTGTCTGCACCCAGGCCCATTCCCACACCCTAGTGAAGGACGTTGGTCGCGGCGCGAAGGGTTCCGGCGCATTCTGCTGCGCGCGCGCCCATTTGCGCCTAGCGTCGGACAGTGGCATCGCGCCACTGTCTTGAGGAGACCCCATGTTCACACTCCCCGCCCGCTCTCGCCTGCGCGCACTTGCCCTGGCCGTCGCACTGGTTGCCGTGGCACCGACGTTGGTCGGTTCGCCTGCAGAAGCGGTCTTCCAGAAGATCACCAACACGTCGCCCCCGACAGTGACCGTGGCTTCCGGGGACGTGCCTGAGGTCGGCAGCACTGTCACCGCCTCGCCCGGAACGTGGAAGCCCTCCTCGGGGGTCAACTTTGCGTACCAGTGGCTCGCTGATGGATCAGAGATCGCCGATGCGACGACCTCGAGCCTCGCGGTGACGTCGGCGTTCTTGGGGAAGAAGCTCTCGGTCCGCGTCACCGGCTCGGGCGATTTCCTTGACACCCCCGGTACAGCCACGAGCGAACAGACCGCAGCCGTCCAGAATCCGACCATGCGCAACGTGAGCCTTCCAACAATCAGTCGGCACGCCCAAGATCGGGCAACACCCTTGGTGCAGGCACCGGTACGTGGAGTCCTCCCGGGCACGTACGCGTACCAGTGGCTCGCCGACAACGTGGCCATCGAGGGCGCGACACGCCCAGGCTCGTACTGACGCCAGCTGATATCTCCAAGAAGCTGTCCGTTCGCATCACCGCATCCAAGGCGGCTATCAACCCAGCAACGCCACGAGCTGCACCCGACCACTGTTGTCCAGCCCGGCACCATCAGCAACACATCCGCTCCCACGATCTACGGCGACCTCAGGGTCGGGAAGACGGTGGGAGTCAATGCGGGCGGCTGGACGCCCGACGGCGTGGCGTGGACTCCTATCGGTGGTTCGCCGACAGCGCGGTGATCCCCGGGCTGACGACCAAAACTTTCGTCCCCGACCAGTCGCTGTCGGCAAGAGCCTCAAGGCTGAGGTCACTGGCGCCAAAGCCGGCTACACCTCGGCCGCAGCGAGCAGCGCCGCGTCGTCGCCACTGGGTGCGTGGTCGCCGCACCGACCGGCCTCGCCAAGTCGTACATCTCCTACACGGGCATCACGGTGAAGTGGACCAAGTCCTTCTGCGCCATCGAAGTACGCCGTGCAGGTATCGACTGGCCAACGCGACTGCGTGGAAGACCGTCACTGTCGGCGACGTCTCTCGAGCTCAGGATCAGCGACCTTCTCCGCGCCAGGTCCTACCGACTCGCCATCGCCGCGATCAGCGCCGACGGAAAGCAGTCCGCTTTCACGTCCGAGCATCCTCGTCAAGACTCTCAGCAAGATAGTCTGGCTGGTGAGCGAACGCACACGCTTTGGTGAACGATCGCAGGTGGCCGGCCGTACGCTGGACATGTGGACTGGAACGACTATGACGCTGCCCTCTTCGACCTCGACGGTGTGATCACGCCGACCGCCGAGGTGCACATGCGCGCCTGGGCGCAGATGTTCGGCGAATTCCTGGAGAGTCGCGGGGTAGCGGAGCCGTACGAGGACAGCGACTACTTCACCTACGTGGATGGCAAGCCCCGTTATGACGGTGTCCGCAGCTTCCTCGAGTCGCGGGGCATCGAGCTGCCCGAGGGCAAGCCGACGGACGAGCCGACCGCCGAGACGGTTGCCGGTCTCGGCAATCGCAAGAATGACGTGTTCTCGCAGATCCTGGAGGCAGACGGGGTGCAGGCCTACCCGGGCTCGGTCAAGTTGGTGCGGGCGCTGATCGATCGAGGTACCAAGCTGGCGGTCGTCTCGAGCTCGCGCAACGCCCGGGCGGTGCTCAAGGCCGCAGGCATGATCGACCTGTTCCCCGTCATCGTCGACGGGACCGTAGTCGAAGAGCACCATCTCGCCGGCAAGCCGGCACCGGACACGTTCCTCGACGCGGCGCGCCAGCTCGACGTGCCGAAGGAGCGTGTCGTCGTCCTCGAGGATGCCCTGTCCGGAGTCGCTGCCGGACGTGCGGGCCGCTTCGGTCTGGTCGTTGGCGTCAATCGCGGTGTCGGCGAGGACAAGCTACTCGCCCATGGCGCCGACGTCGTCGTCGACGACCTGGACGAGCTCGTATGAGCGAGAGAAGCGAGCTCATCAGCAGAGCAGAAATCATGACGACGCGTCCGTATCGTGGGTTTCTGACGGGGGTGGCGGCATGAGCCCCAGCCACGTCGCCCCCAAGCATCACGAGTTCATGGACCGGTCGCGCTTTCCGATCGACGACTGGCGCCTGGTCGAGCGCCACATCAGCTCCGAGGACCTCGGCACGACCGAGACGCTGTTCTCGGTCGGCAACGGCTACCTCGGCATGCGCGGAAACGTCGACGAGGGCCGAGACTCCTACTCGCACGGCACGTTCATCAACGGCTTCCACGAGACCTGGCAGATCCATCACGCCGAGGAGGCGTTCGGCTTCGCCAAGGTCGGGCAGACGATCGTCAACGCACCCGATGCCAAGGTCATCCGCCTGTACGTCGACGACGAGCCGCTGCTGCTGCCGATCGCCGATCTCATCGAGTACGAACGCGATCTCGACTTCCGCAGCGGCGTCATGTCGCGCTCGGTCCTGTGGCGCACCCCCGGTGGCAAGCGCGTGCGAATCAAGTCGCGTCGCATGGTGTCGTTCACCCAACGGCACCTGGCGGTGCTGACGTTCGAGGTCACGATGCTCGACGACTACGCGCCCGTCGCGATCTCGTCGCAGATCCTCAACCGCCAGGACGGCGAGGACGAATACCACGTCCGGTCGATGTCGATGGGCGAAGGTGTCGACCCGCGCAAGGCCAACGAGATGCGCCACCGCGTGCTTCTCCCCGAGAGCAACGCGGGCGATGCTGCGACCGGTCGGGTGACGCTGGGCTACAAGTGCGCCGAGAGCGGTATGACGCTCGCCGTGGCTGCCGACCACCGGATCGAGACGGCCAACAACTACACCCAGCGGGTCCAGACCGATGACGACCTGGCCAAGCTGACCTATCGCATCGACGCCGAACCGGGGCAGCCGATCACCCTGACCAAGCTCGTCAGCTATCACACCTCGCGCGGCGTGCCGTCCCGCGAGCTGCTCGACCGATGCTGTCGAACCCTCGATCGCGTGAAGGACGAGGGCCTCGACAAGCAGTTCGCCGACCAGCACGACTTCCTCGACGAGTTCTGGGCCCGCTCCGACATCGAGGTGCCGGGTCAGCCCGACGTACAGCAGGCCCTGCGATGGAACCTCTTTCAGATCGCGCAGGCGTCAGCCCGTGCGGAGGGCACCGGCATCCCGGCCAAGGGCGTCACCGGATCCGGCTATGGCGGTCACTACTTCTGGGACACCGAGGTGTACGTCCTGCCGTTCCTCACCTATACGACCCCGCGGGCCGCACGCAACGCGCTGCGGTTCCGCTACACGCTTCTCGACGCCGCTCGCAAACGTGCCAAGGAGCTGGCGCAGAAGGGCGCGCTGTTCCCGTGGCGCACGATCAACGGCGAGGAGGCCTCGGCCTACTACGCGGCCGGCACCGCGCAGTATCACATCGACGCGGACATCTCCTATGCGTTGAGCCAGTACCTCGCGGCCACCGGTGACATCGACTTCCTGACCCGTGAGGGCATCGACATGCTCGTCGAGACGGCCCGTATGTGGGTGGACCTCGGCTTCTGGCGCAACGAGGAAGACGGCACGTTCCACATCCATGGGGTCACCGGCCCGGACGAGTACACGACGGTCGTCAACGACAATCTCTTCACCAACGTGATGGCGCGGTTCAACCTGCGTCGCGCGGCCCAGGCCGTACGGGACCTCGCGATCCGCGATGGCGTCGAGTACGACCAGGTCGTCGCGCGCCTCGATCTCGACGAGGCGGAGATCGTCGACTGGGAGCGCGCCGCCGATGACATGGCGATCCCGTTCGACGAGCACCTCGGCGTGCACCCCCAGGACGAGCACTTCCTCGAGCGCGAGGTCTGGGACCTGGAGAACACGCCGCTGGAGAAGCGACCGCTGCTCCTGCACTATCACCCGTTGGTCATCTACCGGTTCCAGGTGCTCAAGCAGGCCGATGTGGTGCTGGCGCTGTTCCTGCAGGGCGAGCAGTTCACGCCCGAGGAGAAGCGCGCCGACTTCGAGTACTACGACCCGATCACCACGGGCGACTCGACGCTGTCGGCTGTCGTCCAGTCGATCATTGCGGCCGAGGTCGGTTATCACGACCTGGCGCTGCGCTACTTCATGTCGGCGTTGTTCGTCGATCTTGCCGATCGTCACAACAACACGTCGGACGGCGTGCACGTCGCCTCGACCGGCGGAGTGTGGAGCGCGCTGGTCGCGGGCTTCGGCGGATTCCGCGACCAGGGCGGGGTGTTCAGCATCGATCCAAGGCTCCCTGAGGCCTGGGACGCGCTGACCTATCGGATCACGTTGCTCGGCACCCGGGTCAAGGTGACCGTACGGGCCGACGAGCTGGAGCTCCAGATCGAGGAGGGCAAGCAGGCCACCCTCTGCGTACGGGGGACGGACGTCACCGTGCTGCCCGGCGATCCGGTGAGGGTGCCGCTCGACGGCCAGGGTCCCCGTCTCAAGGGTGAGCCGCCGCCGGTGCCCGGTCGCCGTCGTTCGGACGGCACGATCATCTCGGCCATCGTCCCCGGCACGTGATCTGTGGGGACGATTTCGACCGTTCCTAGGCGGAATCGGCCAGAAGATGTAAACATCGAAGATGTGTTCACCGTGACCTGGAAGACCGCCACCGGCGAAAGCGGCGAAGTCGTGCTCGTCGATGATGACAAGTGGACGTTCGGACGCTCCGGAGGCGCAGAAGAGAACACCGTCACGTCTGATGATCCGGCTGTCAGCCGCACCGCGCTGGTGATCCGCGACAGCGGCCCGGGGCCGATCGTGTTCCGGGGCCAGACCGACAACGGCGCCAAGGTGGCCCTGATCAGCGTGATCGGTTCCACGACCTGGCTCGAGGAGGGCACCGCGGGCAACCTCAGCGCGGAGGAGAACCGCGTCGAGTTCTCGATGGGCGACGAGGTGCTGATCACCGTCGACGTCACCTTCGACAATCGCGGCAGTGTCATCGAACGGCAGCAAGCCTCCACCTAGGCAAACCCACGTCTTGTGGCGAAATGCGTCTCTGCGGCGTCACGGAGTGGCGAGGATCGTCACAAAACGTGGTCGATAGGGTGATTCCGTGACTTTCATCGAAGGGCTCCCCAAGGCGGAGCTGCACGTGCACCACGTCGGATCCGCGTCACCCACCACGGTTGCCGAGCTGGCCGCACGTCATGCCGGTACGACCTCGGTGCCCTCCGATCCGGCGCTGCTGGCTGACTACTTCACGTTCACCGACTTCGGTCATTTCATCGAGGTCTACCTCGCGGTCGTCGACCTGCTGCGTACGCCGGAGGATCTCTGGACCCTGACGTACGACGTCGCCCGCGACCTCACCGCGCAGAACGTCCGATACGTCGAGCTGACCTGCACGCCCTACACCTCGATCGCCGTCGGCATCTCGGCCGAGGACTACTGCGAGGCGCTGGAGGATGCGCGACACCGGGCCGAGAAGGACTTCGGAATCACGATGCGGTGGATCTTCGACATCCCCGGTGAGTCAGGCGTCCCCGCGGCCGATGTCACCCTCGACACCGCACTTCGGCTGCGACCTGACGGGCTCGTCGGCTTCGGACTAGGCGGGCCTGAGGTCGGCGTACCGCGTCCGCAGTTCGCGCCGCACTTCGAGCAGGCCATCGCCGCCGGGCTGCACTCCGTACCGCACGCCGGCGAGTCGACCGGGCCCGAGACGATCTGGGACTCGCTCAACCACCTCGGCGCCGAGCGCATCGGCCACGGCATTGCAGCGGCCCAGGACCCGGAGCTGATGGCTCACCTCGCAGAGCACGACATCACCCTTGAGGTGAGTCCGACGTCGAACGTGCGAACCCGGTCCGTTCCGTCGATGGAGGAGCACCCGTTGCCGACGCTGGTCGCCGCTGGTGTGCCGGTGACGATCAACTCCGACGATCCGCCGATGTTCGGCACGACCCTCAACGCCGAGTACGCGATCGCTGCGGACCTGCTCGGGCTCGACGACGCAGGGGTCGCCGACCTCGCTCGCGCAGCCGTACGAGCGTCGTTCGCCGATGACGCGGTGAAGCGCGATCTCCTCGCCGAGATCGACGCCTACGCGCCCTAGCGGCGATGGCTCGGGACGTACCGGGCTTGACGCCTTCATAACCTTGAGGTTATATATAACCAAGTAGTTATGGAGATGTCCGATGGAAGATGATCAGCTCGATCTGGTGTTCGGCGCACTGGCCGACCGCACTCGGCGTGCGATTCTCGCCCGACTTGCCGAGACCGACTCCAACGTCGGCGACCTCACGGCGCTGTTCACGATGTCCCAGCCAGCGATCTCCAAGCATCTCAAGGTGCTCGAGCAGGCGGGGCTGGTCTCCCGCAACCGACAGGGGACGATGCGGCTCAGCCACCTGGAGGCCGCTCCGCTCAAGGACGCAACGGGATGGCTCGCGGACTACCGGACGTACTGGAGCGAGAGCTACGACCGGCTCGACCAGCTCTTCGAATCGATGAACCAAACCGACAAGGAGTAGGACATGAACACGGCAGACACCCTCACGATCACCGCAGTCCCCGGGACGCAGAACATCGAGACGACGCGCGAGTTCAACGCGACCCGCGAGCAGCTGCTGGCGGCCCATACCGATCCCGAGCTCTTCGCCAAGTGGGTCGGGCCCAAGGGATACGAGATGACGATCACCCGGTTCGAGGCGCACCACGGTGGCGCGTACGCCTTCGAGCATCGCAACCCCGAAGGCGACGACTTCGCCTTCCGCGGGGTGTTCCACGGGGACCCGACCGTCGACGGTTTCAGCCAGACCTTCGAGTTCATGGGTGCCCCCGGCGAGGTGTTCTACGAGACGTTCACGTTCGAGGACCTCGGCAATGGCCGGTCAAAGCTGCGCGCGGTGGCGGTCGCACCGAGCGTCGAGGTGCGTGACGCCATGGTCGAGGACATGGAGAGCGGCGTGCGCGAAGGTTACGACAAGCTCGACGCTCTCCTGGAGTCGAGCTGACCTGGTTCGTACAGGAGACGCTGGATCAGAACTGTGCGGGTGCCAGGGCGACGGGCACGCGTACGAGGAGGACTCCGGGCTGGACCTCGGCGGTGATCTCGAGGCCCTCCCCCACGGGGTCGCCGTCGAGCTGCATCGGCATCGGCTTCTCCGCGCGGATGACGACCTTGCGACCGGTGAGGCGGCCGAGCTGGTCGTTGGTACGCCGGCGCCGACCGATCACCCGCACGATGATCGCGAGCCAGCCGATGAACCGCTTGGGGGCGATCACGACGACGTCGAGCAGGCCGTCGTCGATCTGGGCGTCGGGCAGGAGCGGGATGCCGCCCTGCAGGAAGCCGACGTTGCCGACCACGACGGTGCGTGCCTTGAACTTCTTGAACTCGTCGTCGTCGACCGAGATCTGCACCTTCATCGCGGGGAACCGTGCGGCCTTGACGCCGGAGACGAAGTACGCGAGCCAGCCGACCTTGTCCTTGAGCTGGTCGTCGACGCCGTTCATGATCATGGCGTCCATGCCGAGCCCGGCCATCACCAGGAAGCAGGTGTCGGTGCCGGAGTCCGTCTTGTAGGTGCCGAGGTCGATTGCCCGGTCCTGGCCGCTGAACGCCACATCGAGGGCGTCGCGGGTGTTGAGCGGTATGCCGAGGTTGCGGGCGAGCAGGTTGCCGGTGCCGTGCGGGAGGATGCCGACGGCCACACCCGTACGAGCCACCTCTTCGCACACGGCGCGCACTGTGCCGTCGCCACCGGCGGCGATGATCAGGTCGACCTCGGCCTCGAGCGCGGCGAGTGCCTGGCCGTATCCGGGATCCTCGATCGTGGTCTCGAACCAGAGCGGTTCGCTCCAGCCGTCGCGGGCCGCGACCGTACGTACGCGCTCCTTGAACTCCTCGACGCCGGCGATCTTGGACGGGTTGAGCACCACGGCGACGCGTTTGCGCCCGCTGCCGGTCAGCACCGCCAGGTCGTGCGGGAGGCGGGTCGCATCGGTGACCAGGAGCAGCCACAAGCCGAGCGTGACCGCGGTGCCGAAGGTGAGGCCGGCGACGACGTCGCTGAGGTTGTGGACGCCGAGGAAGACGCGGCTGGCCCCGACACCCAGGCCGATGAGCACGAGCAGGGTGATCAGGATGCGGCGTCGCAGACCGCGATGCGTGACGACGATCGCCATGAGGACGGCGATCGTGATCAGCATCCCCGACCCGGCGGAGTGGCCACTGGGGAAGGAGTAGCCGCCGATCTCGTGCAAGGGCTTGTTGAACACCGGACGGTCGCGCTGGAAGATGACCTTGATCAGCGCATTGCCGCCGATCGCGACCGCGGCGCTGACGACGATCCACAGGGCCACGCTGCGCTCGCGCCTGTAGAGCGCGTACGCGGCACCGAGCGCGAGCACGATCGCGCACCACAGGTTGCTGAAGACGATCGCGACGACATCGAGGAAGTCGACGAAGCTGGAGTGGCGGCTACTGAAGTCGTACGCGGCTTCGCCGACGTTGTCGTCGATCGACTGCAATCCGTCGAACCCGGTGGACACCATCACCGCAAGGAGGACGAAGACAACGGCCAGCCCGGCGATCACGCGAGTGAGCACGCCGGCACGGCTGGGCTCGGCTCGACGCAGGTCGAACGACACGGTTGCTCGCTTCCTCAGGGCTGATCAGGGTCGCCCCAGCGTATATGGAGCGTCGGGGTCGCTGCCCCGGCCGATAGGCTGAGGCTGTGATCGACCCCCGAATCCTGCGAGATGACCCAGACGCCGTACGAGCCGCTCAACGCCGACGCGGTGAGTCGGCAGACATCGTCGACGAGCTCCTCGCCGCTGACCAGCAGCGCCGCTCCTCGATCGCTGCGTTCGAAGCCGTACGCGGCGAGCAGAAGAACCTCGGCAAGCTGATCCCGAAGGCGCAGGGCGACGAAAAGGCCCAGCTGCTCGCGCGTACCAAGGAGCTCAGCCAGCAGGTCAAGGACGCCGAGACCGCTCAGAACCAAGCCGCCGAGTCCTACGACCAGCTCATGAAGCAGCTCCCCAATCTCGCCTCCGAGGATGCGCCCCAGGGCGGTGAGGAGGACTTCGTCGTGCTCGACACCGTCGGCACGCCCCGTGACTTCGCCGCCGAGGGCTTCGAGCCGCGTGACCACCTCGAGCTCGGCACGATGCTCGGCGCGATCGACACCGAGCGCGGGGCCAAGGTCAGTGGTGCGCGGTTCTACTACCTCACCGGCGTCGGCGCCCAGCTCGAGCTAGCGCTGACCCAGGTCGCCATGAGCAAGGCAGCCGCCTGGGGCTTCACGCCGATGATCCCCCCGGCGCTGGTCAAGCCGCGCGCCATGGAGGGCACAGGCTTCCTCGGCCAGGCCGCGGACGACGTCTACTACTTGGAGAAGGACGACCTCTATCTCGTCGGTACGTCGGAGGTCCCGCTCGCGGCCTACCACTCCGACGAGATCCTCGAGGCCGAGCAGCTGCCCAAGCGTTATGCCGCCTTCAGCCCCTGCTACCGACGGGAGGCCGGCTCGTACGGCAAGGACACCCGCGGCATCTTCCGCGTGCACTGGTTCGACAAGGTCGAGATGTTCGTCTACACGACCCTCGACCAGGCAGCCGAGGAGCACCAGCGCCTGCTGGGCTGGGAACGTGACTGGCTCGACGCTCTCGAGCTGCCCTATCGGGTGATCGATGTCGCCTCGGGTGATCTCGGCCTGTCGGCGATCCGCAAGTTCGACTGCGAGGCGTGGATCCCGACGCAGGGCAAGTACCGCGAGGTCTCGTCGGCCTCCAACTGCACCGAGTTCCAGAGCCGGCGCCTCGACATCCGCGTACGTGGGTCCGAAGGCACGGCCCCGGCGGCGACGCTCAACGGCACCTTGTGCGCCATGACTCGTACGATCATCGCGCTGCTCGAGAACGGTCAGCAGGCCGACGGATCCGTACGCCTGCCCGCCGTGCTGCATCCCTTCCTGGGTGAGGTCCTGAGGCCACTCGCGTGACGTGGCGGCCGAAGCTGGTGGCGCTCGACGTCGACGGCACCCTCGTCAACGGCATGAACGAGATGTCGCCGGCGGTGCGGGAGACGGTGCGCGCGATCCGTGACTCGGGCATCGAGACCGTCATCACGACGGGCCGGGCGATCCCGGGCGTGCTCAACACCGCTGACCTGCTCGGCATCGACGATGCGTACGCGATCGCCAGCAACGGCGCGATCGTGTTCACGTTCAACCCCGTCGAGCTGTTGCAGACCGTGACGTTCGACGCGAGCGAGGCCGTACGTCGGGTGCTCGAGCACGTGCCCGATGCGCTCGTTGCCGTCGAGGACATCGGCGTGGGCTACCGGCTGAACAAGCCGTTCCCCGAGGGCGAGATCAACGGCAAGATGACGGTCGAGCCGGTCGAGGCGCTGATCGGCGAGCCGGTGACCCGCGTCGTCATCCGTGCGCCTGACCACAGTCAGGAGGAGTTCGCGAAGCTCGTCGAGGATCTTGGGCTCGCCGACACCAACTACTACATCGGCTACACCGCCTGGCTCGACCTCGCTCCCGACGGCGTCAGCAAGGCGTCGGGGCTGACCTACCTGTGCGACCGACTCGGCATCGACGCGGCAGACGTCCTCGCGGTGGGTGACGGCAACAACGATGTCGAGATGCTGGAGTGGGCAGGGCGAGGCGTCGCGATGGGCCACGGCCCGCCGGCGCTCCTCGCCGTCGCCGACGACGTCACCGGCACGATCGACGAAGACGGCCTGGTCACGGAGCTGCAGCGCTACCTCTGACCCCAAGATTTGGGCACCTTTCGTGGCATCAAGGCGGGCGTCATGCCCCAAAGGTGCCCACATGTTGTCATGAGAACCACAACTGCCAGGTTGCGTTGAAGTGCGGAGCGCGCCCGGCGTAGCCGCGGGCGACGAGGGCCGCGTGAACCCGGTGCACGACGGCGCACTTGTCCTTCAGGTCTTGCGACGTCACGACGATGAGGCGCCACCCGGCAGCTTCGAGCGCCTCCCTGCGTACGAGGTCGCGCTGACGTTGACGTCCATCTCGCTCGTGATGCCAGCCGTCGTACTCGACGACGATCTTGAACTGGACGTACACCAGGTCCCCGCGAGCGATGAACCGCTCCGACGCATCGCGGATGTCGAGGTTGCAAGCCGGCTCGGGGAGCCTGGCGAACACGATCATCAGCCGTACGAGTGACTCCATGGGTGACTCTGCCCCCTCACGCACCCACGCGATGGTCCGTCGCATGCGGCGCACCCCGTCGAGGTGCCAGTCTTGGGCGCGTTGCGCGAGATCGTCCAAGGTCGTCAGCTCGGCATGGATCATCCACTCTGCGGCCTGCACCAGCTCGACGAAGCCGACCTTGGTGGCGATGTCGATCAGGGTGCGTTCCGGACTGGTGACCGGTAGGTCGTGCACGGTGTGGGCGGTCAGCTGGCCAAGCCTGCGATGCACGACCAGGCCCTTGAGGCGGGTATGAGTGGTCGTCCGTGTGGAGAAGTGAAGCGGCCACTGGGGTCCGACTCCCATCCCGTACAGGCGCAGCGCGGTGACGTGGCTGGCGACGCAGTCCTTGGGCAGCACAAGGAGGGCGCCAGCCACCCACTGGGCGAAAGGGACGTCACGGTCTGCCTGCACGTACACGCCGCGGAACAAGCGACGGAAGCGCCGCCCACGCAAGACATCACCTCCGAGTCCTGAAGCTCGTGCCTGAGCTGCGGTGAACGGCACGCCCACGAGGGCTGGAGGCACTGGGATCGCACGCATGCATCGACGATCGCGCTCCAGGCGCGAAGAGCGCTCGGCGATCAAAGGCGGCCTGTGCACGACCTCAAAGCTCAGGAGAAGCTGTGCGTCGGGGCCACCCAGCAAGATTTGGGCACATCTCGGGGGTGTTTGGAACACTTATCGCCGAAAGGTGCCCAAATCTTGCGGGTGGTCAGGCGACCTTGCTGGACTCGAGCGCGTCGAAGCAGTCGAGCACCTGCTCGATCGTCGGCAGAGCCGGAACGTCTTGCGGCGTGGAGTCAGCGTCCTTCTTCATCGCGCGGGCACGACGCATGTGCCGTTTGATGGTCGAGGTCGAGCAGTCGAGACGCTCGGCAAGCTGACCGCAGGTGTCCTTGGGGTACGCGTGACGCATCATCATCACGGCTTCGTGACTCAGCGGTCCGCCGCCGACGCGCGCGCCGCCGAACACAACAGCTGGCTGTGCCACCTGGATGCCGAGCTCGGCGCGAATCTTGTGCCGGTCGCTCTCGGTGGTGCACGCGACGAATCCGGACACATCCATCTCGACCACAGCGCGATAGAGGCACTCGACCATCAGCGGGCAACCTGCGCACTGTCGGTGCGCGGTCGCTCGCTTGGCGGTCAGCCGCTCCCACTCGCTCAACGACACCTCGTGTCGTGCCGGCGGATTGTGCAGGTTCTCGTCGTTGAACACCCCAGGTGCAGAAATGCACGAAGGTGTGGTCGTCTCATTGACGATGGTCATGGGCTCCCTCTTCCCAATCGACTGCGTCGCCTGTTTCTCCCCAGGTGACTCAGTTCACATCAAGAGCAATCTTAGAGGTACATTCCGTTTGGATCGTCTGAAACGCCATTTGTATCTGAATCGTCACCTTTGGTGTCGTTTGGACCCGGTAGAGCGAGACGCATGTTCTGGAACTGCGCTTGCGCCTGCACCTGCTGCGCATAGAGCGCCGCCTGGATGCCGTGGAAGAGTCCTTCGAGCCAGCCGACCAGCTGGGCCTGGGCGATCCGGAGCTCACCTTCGGACGGCGTCTCGTCGTTGAAGGGAAGGCTGAGGCGTTCGAGCTCATCGACCAGCTCCGGTGCGAGCCCGTCCTCGAGCTCCTTGATCGACTGCAGGTGGATGTCGCGCAGTCGCACCCGGCTCGCCTCGTCGAGCGGCGCCGCCTTGACCTCGTCGAGGAGCTGGCGGATCATCCCGCCGATCCGCATGACCTTGGCGGGCTGGTTGACCAGCTCGGAGAGGGGACTGTCCTTGGGAATCGGAACCTGCTGACCGTCCGGTCCGATGATCTCTGGCTTCGCATCAGTCATGTGACCAGCCTAAATGGTGAGCAACACCTTGCCGGTGTGGGAGGAGTCCTCCAACACCTGGTGCGCCGTACGTACGTCCGCGAGCGGGTAGGTCTCATGGATGATCGGTCGTACGGTTCCGTCGGCGATCAGCGGCCACACCTGCGCCACCATCGCCGAGACGATGGCGGCCTTCTCGGCCGACGGTCGTGCGCGCAGCGAGGTCGCCATGACGGCGGCTCGCTTGGCGAGGAGAGCGGCGATGTCGAGCTCGCCCTTGACGCCGCCCTGCATGCCGATGATCACGAGCCTGCCCGCGGTCGCCAGGACCGACAGGTTGGCGGCGAGGTACTTGGCGCCCATGATGTCGAGGATGACGTCGGCCGCAACGCCTTGCTCCTTGAGCGTCTCGGCGAAGTCCTGCTCGCGATAGTTGATGACGATGTCAGCACCCAGCTCTCGGCAGAACGCGGCCTTGTCCTCCGAGCCGACGGTGACCGCGACGCGAGCACCGAATGCCTTGCCGAGCTGGATTGCCATCGTGCCGATGCCGCTGCCGCCACCGTGCGCCAGCAGGGTCTCGCCGTTCCCGAGCCGGCCCATCATGAAGACGTTCGACCAGACGGTGCAGGCGACCTCCATCAGGCCGGCGGCGTGCAGCAGCGAGACGCCGCGTGGAACCGACGCCACCTGTCCCGCCGGAACCGCGACGTACTCGGCGTAGCCGCCGCCGCTGAGCAGCGCGCACACCTGGGTGCCGGGCTGCAGATCGGTGACGCCCTCGCCGACGGCGGCGATGGCACCTGAGCACTCGAGGCCGAGGACGGGAGTTGCTCCGGGGGGCGGGTCGTAGAACCCGCGACGCTGCAACAGGTCAGCCCGGTTGACGCCGGCCGCAGCGACCTCGATCAGCACCTCGCCCGGCCCTGGTTCGGGCACGGGGAGGTCGACCACCTCGAGGGAGTCGACCTCGCCGGGCTGGGAGACCACTACGGCACGCATGCTCGTACGCTACTCACCCATTCGTCCGGGATGTCAGGCAGCACCTGCGAGAATTGCTCTCATGCGTGTTGCACTGGTCCAGCTCGTCTCGGCGACCGACTCGGCGACCAACCGTGACGACATCGTCAGGCAGCTCGGTGAGCTGTCTGCTTCGGACGGACTCGACCTGGTGGTCCTGCCCGAAGGTGCGATGCACGACTTCGGGCCGCCTGACCTCGACCTGCGAGCAGCCGCCGAGCCGCTGGACGGGCCGTTCGTGCAGATGCTCACCGCCGAGGCGGGCCGGCTCCAGACGACGATCGTCGCCGGCATGTTCGAGCAGACCGAGGACCTGCCGTTCAACACCCTGGTCGTCGTCGAGCCCGGCGGTCTCAAGGCGACCTACCGCAAGATCCACCTGTACGACTCCTTCGGCTATCGCGAGTCCGACCGGCTCAGCGCGGGCGAGATCCAGCCGGTCGTCGTCGAGATCGCTGGTCGCCCCGTCGGCCTGATGACGTGTTACGACCTCCGGTTCCCCGAGCACGCGAGGGCCCTCGTCGACGACGGCGCGGAGCTGTTGGTCATACCGGCCGCCTGGGTTGCCGGTGACCACAAGCTGCATCACTGGCGCACCCTGCTGGCTGCTCGCGCGATCGAGAACACCGTGCACGTCGCTGCGGCCGCGCAGGGTGGTGACCGCTACACCGGGCACAGCGTCGTGATCGACCCGTGGGGCTCTATCGTGGTCGAGGCTGAGGACGCTCCGGCGATCGTGCAGGCGGTCCTTGACGCCGACGACGTGACGCGCGCGCGTGACGTCAACCCCTCGCTCGCCAATCGAAGGATCCGCTGATGCCCCGTACGCCCCAGGGTGGACGACGCAAGCTGGATTCGTCGGTGGCGCCCGCGTACGACGTGCCGACCCGTGAGCCGCGCATCGAGTCGGCCCGTGCGGCGATGACTCTCACCGTCGCCATGGTCCTGGCGTGGATCGTCGGCACGATCGGCGCGGGCTGTGCCGTGGTCGCGGTCGGCAGTCCGACGTGGATCGAACGGCCCTCGGCGGCGTTGCTCATGATTGTGTTCACGGTGGGCCTGATCCTGCGTGGTGGCGGGTTCCTGCGCATCTGGCTCCCGCTCGTCACGGTGCTCGGCGTCGCCTCCGTCGCCCTCGAGACCAACATGTTGCTGGCCGCGTCCGCCGCCGCCACGGCAGTGCTGGCGTCGGTCTGGGCCGTGATGGTGACCCGGCCTGCGTCTGGTGCCGTCGCTGCCACGGGTGAGTACGTCGTGACCCTGATGGTCGCCCTCAGCGGGACCCTCGCCGTCGCCGCCTGGAACGCACCCGTCGACTACCAGCGCTTCAACCTCGCGGTCATCACGATCTCGCTCGGCCTCGTCATCAGCCTGGTGTGGAACCTTGGCGCCGGCCTCCACGGCATCGGGCGGCAGAACTTCCTCATCATCGCCGGGGTGGCTGCCCTGGTGCTGCTGGTGCTCGTCTACAGCTCGTTCGTGCGCAGCAACGGATCACAGTCGCTCGTACGGTTCATCGACGAATCGGTGATCTGGATGCGCACGCACATCCACGGCGTGCCTCGTCCGGTCGAGGTTTTCGTCGGCTTCCCGGCGCTGATCGTCGGGGTCTCGCTGCGCTCCAGGCGTCGCGAAGGCTGGTGGGTGCAGGTGTTCGCGGTGATCGGCACCGCGGTGCTCGCCACATCCCTCGTCACCCCCGGGGCGTTCCCGACGTACATCGGCTATTCGACGCTCTACTCGGCGATCCTCGGCCTGATCGTCGGCCTCATCATCCGCCACCAGGTCATGAAGCAGCAGTCGGCGCGCGCTGACCGAGCGATCGAGGAGCTCGTACGCGTGGAGCCACCTCGCTTCGCCCCGCTCAAGTAGTAGTGCGACAATTTATCCCGGCGCAGCACCTCGGTGCTGCCACCCAGGAGGGGTGCCGGAGCGGCCGATCGGAAGCGCCTTGAAAGCGCTCGCTGGCAGCAATGTCAGCCGCGGGTTCGAATCCCGCCCCCTCTGCTCTATGAATTATCGTCTCGATCGTCGCTTCGTCCTGCGCCCACTCGGCATCAACGTGATGACGCTCGGCACCTTCACGGTCGGCGCGTTCCTGCTGTCGGGCGCCTGGGCCTGGGTGTGTGTCGTCCTGGTGGCGCTGCTCCTGGTCAACATCGCGTCGATGACGCTGTGGCCCCCGGTCGTGGTGCGTACGACTGCTGATTCTGTACGCGTCGGTGGGCGGTTGACCGTCCGGCGCATCACGATGCCGTGGTCGCAGGTCGAAGGTGTCGATCACGCCGACGGTCGGCTCTTCTTCACCCGCGGCGACGAGAAGATCCTGAGCTTCCCCCTCGCGTACGTCGGCGACCGCCGTGATGAGCTGGTCCGCGACATCTACGACCGCCTCAACACCGCCAACGGCTACACCCGCTTCGAGGGCTGACGCAAGAAGGACCAGCCACGTTCGCGGCTGGTCCCTCGAGTCTTGCTTGTTGCGTTTACGGCGGAGCGAGCTCCGCCCTGGCGTTCCTACACAAAAAGGACCAGCCACGTTCGCGGCTGGTCCCTCGAGTCTTGCTTCTTGCCTTTACGGCGGAGGTGGCGAGATTTGAACTCGCGAGAGGTTTAAACCTCAACCCGCTTAGCAGGCGGGCGCACTAGGCCACTATGCGACACCTCCCCGCCGCCGATCGAAACCGGCAACCGGAACAGGATACCGACCACAAGGCGCCACCGACGAATCGGGGACAATCGCATCGACAAATTCCCGTGTCCGCTGTCACGTGACGGCCAGTGCCCGGCAGCCCCTAAGATTGCGTGGTGAGCAAATCCGTCGTGCGCGTGCTGGTGGCACTGTTCGTGGCGTTCGACGTGGTGTTGGTGTTCGGTGTGATCCGTCACGTCAACCAGAGTCCCCCTCCGTCCGACATCGTCAGCTCGGCGGCGTCTCCCACCGCCACGGCACAGGCCACCGAGTCGAAGCAGACGGACACCAAGTTCAATGCCGCGACCTCCGCCACCATGTCGCTGGCGAACGATCAGACGCTGCTCTTTGCCGTACGCGGCAAGTGCAAGTCCAACTCGCCCGGCAAGCTCGTGGTCTCGACTGACGGCGGCACCTCGACGCAACAATCCGACACTGGATTGCAGACGATCCTTGCCGTGGACGTGGTGACCAGGTCTGAGCTTCGCATCGTCGGCACCGACTCCGGCTGCAATGTCCAAAAGCTCACGTCATCCGACGGTGGCGACACGTGGCAGCCGGGCGACTTCAACGACCTGTGGTACCCAGCACCTGATGACGCCAAAAAGGTGATCGCCCCCGACGGCCCGACCGAACCAGGGTGCATCGTCACCTCGGTCAGTCAGATCGGCAACGACTTCGCCCGCGTCAGCTGTTCGAACGGAGCCATTCGGGGCACCGGCAATGGTGGCGACAAGTGGGTCGCGCTGGGTCGGCTCGACAACGTACGTGTTGCCAAGTTCACGACGTTCAATGCGGGCTATGCCCTGGCCGTCTATCAGGGTTGCGCTGCGCAGGCCTTCAAGACCCGCGATGGTGGACGTTCGTGGGCACCGGGCGGGTGCATCACGGGTGAGCCGGCGCAGGCGATTGCGGCCAACGACACGGGCCTGGTCGCGGTCGTGCAGAACGCGTTCTACGGCAGTGACACCTCGGGCAAGGACTGGAAGCAGCCCTAGCCGCAGCTGCTCGGGATCGGGACGGCGTTCCGGGTCGGCCGAGACCCGGGAGTCGTCGAGAAGATCGCGTCGGCCCGCTGGTTCTTGGCGGTTGTCATCGTCGCCGTGATGGTCACGGTCTGGCCGGGCTTGAGCTTGAACGCAGCGAGGTTGGCCGGTCGGCTGTTCAGCGAGACGCCGTTGTTGTTGCGACGTTTGCCGTTGACCGTGAAGTCGGTGATCGCGCCGCCAGAGGGTGCGAAGAAGCGCGTGTCGAGCATCATGGTGCCCTTGGGGATCCTCACCCCGGCTCCGGTGATGTAGTTGGGCAGCTCGCCGGCGTCGGCCGGTGCGGTCGACCTGAAGGTCGAGGTCATCTCCAGGGTCTGGACACCCTGGCTGTTGCAGCGCAGTGATCGGACGACGGTCTTGGTGTCCAGGTAGTACTGCATCTTGGACTCGGTCGCGTCGGTCATGTAGAGGCCCACGTGGGGGTGAGTCGTGCGCTTGCCGGGGAAGGCGCCCGAGACCTGGGTCGGCTGCAGGATCTTCTGCTCGGCCTTCTTGGCGGACCACAGCAGGATCCGGTGCTCGTCAGATGACTTGGCAAGCTGCTTGAGCGAGGTACGGGAGTCACCGACGCCTCGGGTGACGGCCTCGAAGATGCGCTTGGCGGAGTCGGCGAAGAACGCATCCTGCTCGACCGGGTCCTCGTAGCGGGCATAGACGTCGTTCAACAGGATGTCGACCGCATTGGCCGAGGTGAGCGTGGTGCCAGCTGCAGCCTTGAGGGGTCCGGTGCCCTTGAGCAGGTAGCCGAGTGCGACGGGATCGACCGACAGCACGCCGCTGACAGAGATGTCGAGCTTGTCCTTGACCATGGTGCGGGCGATCTCGGCGGTGCGTGGGAAGTCTGGCGTGAAGTTGGTGTCTCGGAAGTCCTTGGCCATCAGCTGGCCGTAGAGATTGCGCTCATCCTTGGTCAGCTTGACCACGGGTTCGTCGAACTGCGGGATGTCGACGGCTGATCCCTGGCGACCGATAGAGATCTTGCCCTTTTCTGCGGTGAGGATGGCGAAGGCGCCCGGCAGTCCGCCGGTGGAACGCACTTCGGCGTTGTTCTGGAAGATGAGGAGGTAGGTGCGCTCGCCGTCGCTGCCCAGCATGCTCGGTGCGAGCTGCATGGCTTTCGAGGCCGATGAGGCGGCCGCCTGGGCGTCGCCGATCTTTTCCTTGAGGTCATTGGCTGGCGCACGCAGCGGGCCGACCAGGGCGTCGGAGTCGATCGCCATGATCTTGTCGCGGTTGGTGGTGAGGACGCTGCTGGCCTCGGCAACTGCCGGTGCCAGCTCTTGCATCGTGGAGAGGTCGAAACGACCGTCCTTGGGCTTGAACAGGTCTGCGTCGAGGGATGCCGACACCTTGACGACTGGTGGGATGCCGTGCGTGGCGATGTCGTCGAGGCTGGTCGAGATGGTTTGCGCAGCGTCGACGCTCTTGCCGACCCACGGGAGCATGGACAGGCCGCCCCACAGCGGACCATCGGTGTTGGTGCGGGCGGTGCGTGTTGATGTTTGCAGCTCGGCGAGTGTCTTGGTCGCCTGGGCAGTGTCGCCGGCTGAGATCTGGTCCTGGAGGGTGCGTGCCTGGGTGGCGGCTTCGTTGAGCGCGCTTTTGGCTGCCAGCGCTTCGCGGGCCATGAGGGCGCCGACGCCGATCACGATCACGGCCAGTGCGCCCAGCACGTAGCGGAGCGGCTTGTTGTCCCGAAGCCGTGCCCGGGGTGGCATGGTTCTACGTCGACGTGCCATGCGGATCATCCTCGCTCAGGCACAAACGAGATCCGCCACCGACCCGGCGCTCCGTGGAGCGGTGAGTCGATGGCGGATGACGTTTGCTGGGTCTTAGGCGACTGACTTGCGTCGGCGTGATGCCACGGCGACGCCTGCACCGGCGACCACGAGGCCTCCGCCGATCAGGAGCAGCTTGGCGTTGCTTCCTCCGGTGTCAGGCAGCGCTCCGTTGTCATCGCCATCGCCGTCGCCGTCGCTGGAGCCGGAGCCGACAACGACGGTGCCGTTGGCGGTGTCGACCTGGGGTGCGGCGAGCAAGGTGTCGTTGCTGGCCGTGCTGGTGCTGGCCGAGCTGGAGTAGATCGCGGGGACGACGGCGCTCGAGCTTTCAGCCGGGGCGACGATGCCGACGGTCGCGGGATCCCAGGTGCAGTTGGCGCTGATGGGGTAGGTGCCTTCTGCGTCGGGTGCCGTGAGCTCCACCGTGTAGCTGGTGCCGGAGCCGCCAGGCGCGGTCTGTCCCTCGAACTCGTTGAGCGTCCACGACGTGCAGGCGTAGGTGGACGTGAAGGTGACGCTGAATGATGCGCCAGGCTCGACGGTGCCACCGTTGACGTTGACGTCGAAGCTCTGGGTGTAGGCAGCGTTGGCAGCTGAGAAACCGAAGAGGCTCAGCAGCGCGATGGAAAAGGCAGCTGCCAAGAAGCGAACTTTGGTCATGGGAGTCTCCGAGTTGGGTCTGATGTGCAACTAATTTGATCTCATGCTAGGGCATGAAATGCCAGTTGTGGTAATCATCTCAGAAATTGCTCAGGGATTTTACCTTGTTACGGCAGCGTTAACCGGCTATTTGTGTTGGCTTCGGCGCGCCGAGAGCCGCTTTTCCCTCGGTTCCTTCGGTTCCTTCGGTTCCTTGGTCTTGCGGACCTTCGGGTCTTCGGTTCCTTGGTCTTGCGGCTCTTGCCTGCGTCGGGCGCCTTGGGCAGTGAGTCGGGCGCGTAGCCGTAGCCGTAGCCGTACTGTCCGGAACCCTTCGGCGGTGTCATGTTGAAGATCGCGCCAATGGGTTCGGCGCCGACGGCGGTCAGTCGCTCGGCGGCCAATCTGACGTGATCGGCCGATGTCTTGCCGTGCCGCACGATCAGGATGGCCCCGTCGGCCTGGGCCGCGAGCAGGGCTGCGTCGGTGACGGGCAACAAGGGAGGCGCGTCGATGAGCACGATGTCGTACTCGGCGCGCAGCTGCTTGATCAGGCTGGCCATCATCTGCGACTTGAGCAGCTCGGCCGGATTGGGAGGAGTGCGCCCGCTCGCCAGGACGTGAACTCCCGAGCGGCCGGACATCTGCTGCATGGTTTCGTGCACGTCGGCGTGGCCGACGAGCACTGTGGTGAGTCCGACCGAGCCCTCGATGTTGAGGTAGGCGCCGATCTTGGGCCTGCGGAGATCAGCCTCGATCAACGCGACCCGTTCACCGCCTGCGGCCAGCACCATCGCGAGGTTGACCGCAGTGGTGGTCTTGCCTTCGCCCGGCAAGGAGCTGGTGATGACGAAGACCTTGCGCTCGGTGTCGGGGTCGATGAACTGAAGGTTGGTGCGCAACACCCTGAAACCTTCGATACGCGGAGCGTACGTGTGAGTGTCGGTGATGAGCGGGTTGTCGACAGCCTCGCTGTCGTAGGGGATTGCGCCGAGGATCGGCACGTCGAGGATCTCTTCGAGCTGCTGGATGGTTTTGACCGAGGTGTCGAGGGTGTCACGGAGCACCGCGAGCCCGGCGCCGAGCAGCAATCCGAGGATGAGGCCCAGCCCGATGTTGCGCTTTGGGTTTGGCGAAACCGGGACGGTCGGCTCGGACGCAGGATCGACGATGGTCGCCTTGATCGTCGCTTGATCCTTGCCGGGCGGTGTCTCCAGCTCGGCGACGAATGACACGAACTGATCGGACACGGCGTTCGCGAGGAGCTTGGCCCGCTCGGGTGAGGGATCGGTGACAGTCACTTTGAGAATCACCGTGTCGACCGTCCACGCTGCAGAGATCTGCTTGGAGAGGGCCAACGGCGAGTCCTCGAGGTCGAGGTCGGCAACGACCCGACGGGCGATTTCTTGACCGGTCAGCAGATCGGCGTACGACTTCACTCGCTGCAAAGAGAACTGGCCGCCTTGGTTGGCTTGGGCATCGTCAGTCGATCCGGACGTCGAGATGAACAGTCGGCTCGACGACGCGTATTGCGGCGTCGCGGTCCACGTCAAGACTGCGGCCAGCGCGACGACTGTGAGGGTACTTGGTGCAATCAGGACCCAGCGCGCCCTGAGGATCGACAAATAGTCGCGTAGGTCCACGAACTGCTCCAATCAGGCTGTTTCTAGGACGAGGTTCACTGCCCGGCGAGTGTATAGGGCTGAGTCTCTCTGTCGCTTGGTATGCAGCCCGCGCTGTCCGGTGCCGGCGCATGCCTGATCCCTTTTCATGGAGTGCAGATCATTCACTGGAAACCGAACCGCGAACATCGACGCTTCGCCTTACTGGCGAACTGGGCTTTGGTGGGGCAAGCCGCTCTTCAGGGAATCGACTGTCCGCGCAGGCAAGAAGATAGAGAATCATAAGCATCGCCATTCCTCCGTGGGTGCCTACGGCAGTAATGATGCCCGTCTGTACGGACATCATGGCGATCATCGAGATTGACGCGACATTGGTAACAAGGGGCGACTGTCGAGAGAGTGTGTCCACGGCCGAGAAGAAGACTCCTGCAATGCCTGCGAGCAGAATAATCCCAATTGTTTTCCCGTTCACGTACCCGTCGGCGAATATGTTCGCGTTTGCGTGAATGCCCGGACCAAACAGTTGAGCCCCGACAGTTCCTGCCGGGTCGGCAACCCGCGGTACCTGGAAAAGGGGCGAAAGGATGCTGTGCGAAAGCCAGGACGAAGGCGCCCCTTCGAACAAGTGAAAGTAGTTGTATGTAAGGACGCCTTGAATGAGCAGGACGCGGCGAACAACCAAATCTGCGACCAAGGTGAAACCTGCCGTGGCGCTTAACACCCAACCGAGCAAAGTGATCACGATTAGCGAAAGTGTGGCGCCGACGAAGAATTTGCGCTGTGCATATCGCGCGCCCGCGTACACGAGAACCACGAAAAAGACGGACGAGAATGCAGTTTTGAGACCAGTGACGCCAAAAACATAGAGCGCGGAAAGCACGCCAAGGGCGACGTCCTGTCTAGAACGCTTGTAGATGCCTCTAGCAATCAGGACGGGACACACCACGTTTGAAAGGATTCCGACAAGGAAGCGTATATACGAAGCTCCTGCGAGCGCATCCTTGAACTCTGCGCGTTGGTCGTAAACATCCGTCAGATTGTGGAGCTTTATTGCGAATCCGTACCGCGCACCAACAATGAGCAGCGAAATCAGGGCGATTCCGGCGAGCGCATGCTCGGGCAGGCGTCGCGAGACATTCAGTGGCCGCGGCCTCCATTTCCAAAGAGTTCGCCGTGCGGCCAAGAATGTGAGCATCCCGATGCTGCACGAGATCCGAACGGCCCAGCTCTCCGACGCGCTGCTCGACAAGTACGAAGTCATCAGAATCGAGGGTATGTAGACCAAGAGAAATATAAGGATCGCTGCAAAATCTGAGGGGCGATCCACCCCCTTGGGCAGTAGTAGGCTCATGCAAGTGCAGATGGCGGCTGCCACAACGATCTCGGAACGTTCCGGATGAAGGTCGTAAAACGAGAGATATGCAAAGTGCGGGGAAACGACGGACTCGTAAATTGCGCCTAGAAGCATGACGTAGCAGAACGTGACCGTCGGCGCCAGCCAGCCAAGGCCCGCCCCCGAGCCGCGGGTCACAGTGCTGCGTTCTTGAGCCCTGGTCACCGGAGCGACCCCTCACGGTTGGGGCGGCCACCGAACCTTGTTCGTCCCAAATCGTTGAAGGGTGCTTCTACGTATCGGAATGATGCGATCGATACCAGGTAGATAAGCGGAACGGTTGCGAACGCCACGGTAATCGTCGTCGCTTGAGTGGGATCTGAATCAAATCGGCCAAGGATGTAAATGGTCAGACAAACAACAGGAATGTGCAAAATATACGTGGAGTATGAGACCTTGCCGAGGTGGCGGACAAAGCGTCCAGTTCCAAAGAATTGGCGGGCGGCCATGGGTAGGCGGCCGATGGTGAATCCTGTTGTTGCGTGGGCATCGACAGCGAGAAATCTGAGAAACACTAGCCAGATGGCTAGTTCCGCCCAAGCGTCACAGTCGTTAGGGCGTCGACAAGCGCGAGTGCCAGTAGGACAGCGAGAACTTGGGCCGCAATGCTGAGCTTTTTGTTCAAAACCTGAGCGATTCGCGCCATGTATAAGCGGGACGCAATGCCGACAAGAAAGAATGGTCCAGACACAAGCAGAAATGCCGGAAAGTCCCACGTAGCCCAGGGTTGGATCAACATCGCGCAGGATGCCACCACCGCTGCGACCGAAACTAGCGCGAGACGGCGACGTGAGGCGAAAGCGAATGCCGCAAGCAGGGGGGCTATGAGATAGAACTGCCATTCCAGTGAAAGACTCCAAGCCGGTGAAAGGAGGCTTGAGTCAGCGTGGAGAAGAATCTCGTTCGGAACGATGCCCTGAAGTAGTGAGGCGTGCAGCGCCAAGTGGGGGGCGAGGTTGTCGTGGACGCTTTCATAAGCCACGCGGTTTTCTGCGTTGGTTACATGCCAGGGCAGGTCGATATAGGCGTACTTGTACGCCTGTGAGAACCCAACCATGACCGCAAGTCCGAGCGCGTACGCGGGCCATAGTCGCAGCGCGCGCCGAGCAATGAACGCCCCATACGAAGTGCGTTCGACAAGCAGTAGATGGGTAATCACGAATCCACTGACGATTATGAACACGTTCACAGCCACGGACCCATTGAATAGAGGACTGAAGTACCCAGGTAGCAGCTTGGGGAGCCCTGACACGTTGGCCAAGTGACCGAGAACCACCCACCACGCCATCCATGCGCGAAGTCCTTCGAGCGAGTGGAACCGTGGAACCCCGGTGGTGGGCCGGTCATTTCGCACGAGGCTCATGTTCGTATGCTCTCGGCTCGAGCTATGTAGATGCTGTTCATGAGCGCGTTGATGAAGAGTCCGCTGGTCGCGGCGATAACGGCACCCAGTGCTCCGGCCACGGGCACTAGTATGACGAGCGTTAGACATGCCGTAACGCACCCAGCGAGTTTCGAGACAAATAGCCGTCGTGTCAGGCCCTGAACTATGAGCCAAGTCTCGGACGGCTGGTTAAAGACGCTGAAGAGGGCGAAAACCACCCAAGCCCATACGAGGCTTGGACCGCGTGCGAAATGGTCGCTAGGGAACGCCGCGCCGAGGATGGTCGGGGCGAGCGCCGTGAGCAATAGCAACCACGGTAGCGATAGGGCGAGCAACTTTCGCCGAGTCTGGGCGCATGATCGTGTCAGCCCCGTTGACCCGTCCGTGGCCAATGCCCTGCCGGCAGCTGGTTTATCGACATGATCAATCGCGGTCACGATGGCTAAGACTGGTGTGATCAGCGTCCTGGTGGCGGATGAGTCGGCGACCATCCCTGCGGTGCCCACTACTGCGATTAGCGTTGGGAGACCGTTCATGTATGTCGAGTACGCGACGTAGCTGGCAAGGTGCCACGCCGTCTGAGTTCGATGGGTGGCAAGCTCCCGGTAGATGCTTGTGTTTGGTCGAAGCACATCGTGACCAAGCCCAGCCATTCCCAACGCGGCACCAGCGATGTATCCGGCGCCGAGGAGCGCCGCCGGAACTAGATACGTACTTTCAAGACCCACAAGCGCGACGACAGCTGCTATAGCGAATATTGCGAAGGTGAGGGACATTCTATTGGGCGCAGTGTTACCCAAGCCAAGGTAGCGAAACCTGCGTACGGCCTCGTAGAGGCACATTGTCGGAACGAGGAAAAGACAGAAGAACGATGCGTCCGCGACCCAACTGGGTGAGCCGAACACTTGTGTCGCAGCCGCGACCCCAGACGTCGCAACTAGTGCCGCGATAGTGAAATGAATGGCACCATGAACCCATTGCCCGATGGTCAGGCTCGATTGCCCGCTGGTGTGTAGCACCAAGGAAGGGATGACGAGCAGAGAGCGTTGCAGTCCAACCGTCAGAAGCGCGATCGAGTAGGCCAGCGCATAGCTTGCAAAGTGCAGATCAGTCGCATAGCGGGCGTAAGCGAACATCAAAACAAACGTGGAGCCAGATTGAATGACTTGGTCCAGGAGCGCTGTCCCTGAGGGGCTGCGAAAGAGGCGGTTCGCTCGACTCAATCCTTGAAGCGAGAATTTCACGTGATATCAGCTTTGAGGCGCCCGACGAATTCTTCAACGTTGTGCTTCCAGGAAAACGCCTCAAAGCACGCGTTGAACGCGGACGCCTGAAGACGGTCCAGTTCTTCCGGATTGTCGATTGCGCGCCCCACGGCGGCCGGAATCTCGGAATAGGCACCGACTTCAACGTAATCAATGCCTCCTCTGAGTGGCAATCCTGCCATCGACTCGCGATTCGCGATGATTGGTACACGATTGAAAACATGCGTAAGAATTCGATGCTTGAATCCGCCTCCCACATGGTCCGCGATGATTCCTAGTCGCGCCTGCCGGAGAAACGGCTCGACGTCATCGATGTACCCGTGAAATCTCACGCCTGGAAACAATGCTGCGCGCCCCTTCATGTACGCCTCAGGCATCGGCCCGACAACGTCGATGTCTATGCCTGCTCGCAGCAGGTGATTTGCTGCGCCCTCCAGAAAGGCATCGAGCACGACTTGCTTCATCGTCGAAAGTCGTCCGCCGAGCACTAGGACAGATCTGCGCGCGTGAGCATCTCGCACATTCCGTTCAGCAACCACGTTACCGTCGTATCCGGGTGTCAATTGGATAATCGACTCGACTCCGAAGAGACGCCTGAATCCGGCACCATCGTCTGCGGTCTCGACGGTCACCAGATCCGACCCTTGGGACAGACGACGTTCCAGCCGAGCACCTCTGCGATAGTCGTAATAGGCGGCTGCACGCTTGGCGAAAGACCCGTGCAGACTACTCGCGATATCCCTGCGGAGAATCGTCTCGACGTTGTGAGACATGTAGACCAAACGACCTCCCTGATGCGAACCCCGGAGCCGTCTTTTGACAAGTCGCCATGTCCAACCGATCGCGATGTAGTCGAGCACGACGACGTCCCAGTGTCCCTCGTCGAGTAACTTCTTCAGCCGGTCTCTGAATTCAGAGGAACGATTACGAATCGCAATCGTGGGGAGCGTACTCGCGATGAGTCGAATCTTCGGCGGGCGTGGTTTGGGCACAAATTCCCATGGAACCGCGAGCACTGTCGCCGAATTGGGGGCGTCACTTCGGGTGTCGAATGAGATGACTCGCAACGCCACGTCCGGGTTGCCGGCCAGTTCGACCAGGACGTTTCCCGTGTAAACCTGTCCACCATAGCGAACTGGAAAGGGGTAGTCGTGTGTCACGAAGAGCACGCGAACCCTAGTCGTCATAGGTGTCTATGCTCCGGCCGTCTCGGAGGTCACATGGCGGAATGAATCCTCCAACTTTCGAAAGTGGCGCTCCCAAGTCCACTCTGCCAGTGCGTAGCTACGTGCGGCGCTGGAGAGTGCCTCGCAGAGTTCGGGATCTCTAAAGAGCTGAACAATGCGAGCAGCGAAGTCATCGGCCGAGTCGGCGGTCAGGAGGACGTTGGACGGGGCGCCAATACCTTCATTCGCAACGGACGTCGCCACGACCGGTTTGCCTGATGCGAGGTATTCGATCAGTTTGTTCTGCATACCCCCACCAGCCTGCATCGGATTAATGCACACATGAGCTGCGGCAATGTAAAGCGACGGGTCGTCGACTGTGCCCGTAACCTCGATCTTCGCACTCTGATTGGCTAAGGCGAGTATTTCTTTGGAGGGCTCGCGACCCACGATGATGAGGCGAGCAGAAAGTTCGTGGCTTAGAACTACCGGCCAGACATGGGTAGCGAACCACTGAACAGCCTGCACATTGGTGGGCGTGCGCATCACGCCCGAAAATACGACGGTTAGAGGGTCAACGTCGACGTCCGGGCGGGGCCGAAAACGCGTCACGTCCGTTCCATGGGCACCAAAAATGAAGTTGTCGATCTCCTTCACGCCCCTGCGCTCACACTCCGCCCTAATAGCATCGACATCGGATTTGCCAATCGAGGACGGTCCGAGAGAGATGCCTCCAGATTCGCGATTCATACCTAGCGACCAGGCGCGATCGACCGCGTAAATGAGCCGAGTGCTCTCCCAGGTTGGGCGAGTTGGCGCGGATACGTCGTGTATTGAGCGTCTGAGAGAGTTGCATCGCGAGAAACGTGGGCGGGGTGCAGGTATGCGATTTGCTTGCCAGGCGGATGGCTCTGCGAACGTCGTCGGCGCTTCGAAAGTAGTACGTATATATGACGTCATACTTTCCATCCTCGACGGCCCGGCGGAGGGCCCGAGCCAATCTCGGGCTGTTGAACATCGCGCTTGTGCCGGTAGACCTCTGATCAAACCCAACAGCAGACTGGCGAGGGACCTTGCGGGTCCGTGCGTAAACAGTTGGGCGTTGTGGGTGTGCCTCGAGCCAACTTTCGTCGGCCTCGGTTATTTGACCGCCAGTTCGAAGTGCGTAGAGATCGAAGAGTCCTCGAGTATGAAGGTAACTGAGCAGATTGGCGACGGTCATCTGGTCGGCGCGCCTCATGGGAGAGCGGGGAGCGGCTATAGACGACCGCGACTCTCAGGGGCTGGTCGGTCGTGCCGCAATCCATTGCCGCGGAAGTTGACTATTACGTATCTGGCTCATCGCTTCAGGGAATCGAGTTGAAGTTGAGCACAGGTGTGTCAGCGGCGTCCAACTCCGCGCCAGTTGCGTTGACCAGAATAATCAGATCGAAGGCCGTCGTGTCGACGGAGTCAGGTGCCACAAGGAGTTGATGGATCTCAGGAAGGTTGCCGTACGTGTAGCCCAAGTTTTGACCAACGAACCTTGCGGGATCGAGCTCGGGATCGTAAACACGCAGCGCATAGCCAGCTTGGATCAGGCGCCTAGCGAGGTCCACGTTTGGGCTCTCGCGGAGGCGTCATCAGTGCCAGCTTTGAACGCGAGGCCCGCCAGTAGGACCTTTGCTCTCAGGTTTGACGATCCGCTTGACCTGCTCCAGTTGAAAGTCTTTGTGTCTCTCGTCGGACTCGATGAGGTCGATACCAATTTTGCGTCGGAACCAGACTCGCGAGCGATGAACTCTAGCGCGCGCACATCCTTGGGCAGGCACGAACCGCCGAACGGCCCCCCGGGCCGGGTGTAATAGGCCGACAGGTTGAGCTTTGTGTCCGACACGAAAATCCGATGAACCTGGTCGGCCGAGACGCCCAGGTTCTGGCACACGCGCCCGATTTCGTTGGCGAAGGCGACTTTGGTTGCATGCCAGGTGTTGTCGACGAACTTGGTCAGCTCGGCCTCGCGGATGCCGACATGGAAGACCGGTGCCTCGATCCCTTCGTGGAGCGCATCCATCGCCGCCGAACTGCGGCCGTCGAGCGTTCCGATCACGATCTTGGGCGGCGCGAAATAATCCGCGACAGCGCTCGCCTCGCGCAGGAACTCGGGGTTGTAGACCAGTTCGACCTTGCCAGGGAAGTCCGGACCGAGGAGGTGAAGCGCGCCACGATGGGTGCGACCAAACTCTCCATTGTCCCAGGCTTGAAGGTCGATCGAAAGGCGAGTGTGACGTCCAATCGCCACTCGTAACTATTCGTCAGGGCGAGTTGGCGGGTTGATTCAGCGACATAGGTCATGTTGTGAGACCCGTTGGGCGCGCTCGGGGTCCCGACGCAGACTATTGCTAGATCCACGTCACCGAACTCTGGAAGTTCCGTGCTCGCGCGCAGTGCGGCCGAGGCGGTGTGCTTCCAATGAGGTCCGCAAGCCCAGGTTCCGAGATGGGACTCTTGCCTCGATTGATCTGATCGACCTTTTCTGCGTTAACGTCCACGCCGATGACTTCGTGACCCAGCTCGGCAAGGCACGCTGCGGCCGTCGTTCCGACGTAACCTAGTCCGACGACGACGATTCGCATTATGGCTTCCTTACGTAGTTTTCGTTGGTCAAGCGGACTCCCAGTAAGTCAGTAGGCGCCGTCTGAGCTGAAGACTGCGCGAACTGTTCTCCAGATGATGTGCAGGTCTCGAACCATCGACCAGTTTTCCACGTAATCGAGATCGAGCCTGACAGTTTCGTCCCACGTGAGATCCGATCGCCCGCTCACTTGCCAGAGCCCAGTGATGCCCTGCCTGACGAGCAGCCGTTTGCCTGCGTGACCCTCGTAGGCTTCAACCTCGGACGGCAGAGGTGGTCGTGGCCCCACGAGGCTCATCTCGCCCTTGAGCACGTTGAAGAGCTGCGGCAGCTCGTCGATGGAATAGCGGCGGAGAAAGCGGCCGACTCGCGTGACCCGCGGATCGTCCTTCATCTTGAACATCGGGCCGGCGCCATCGTTCGCATCGAGGAATGACTGGAGCTGATCCTCTGCGTTGACCACCATGGAGCGAAACTTCAGCATGCCAAACGGTTCGCCGCCGACGCCAATGCGAGTCGATCGATAGAGCACCGGGCCAGGACTTCCACACTTCACCGCCACAGCAGCAAGGATCAACACCGGAGAAAGAGCCAGCAGCATCAACGTTCCGAGGACTTTGTCGAAGGCAATCTTCGCGAAGCGGGTTGCGTCCGCATATTGCGGCCCTTCCAGATGGATCAACGGCATGTTGGCGACGCCACGAAGGTGAATCCGCGGACCAACCACATCGATGACGTTGGGGGACACCATCAGGTCTACGTCAGCGCCTTCAAGCTCCCAGGTGAGCGACTTCAGCCCGTCCTGGCCCAGATGCTCGGTATCGGTGACGATGACGGCGTTTGCCTTCGAGATCGTCAACGCATCGGTCAGTGACCGGTTTGTGCCCATGACCGGGATCGAGCGCGTCGGGACATCAAGCCACTCCTTCAGGCCGCCCTGACGATCGGGGACCCATACGCCAGTGACGCGGATATCCACAATTTTCGTGGGCATCAAGACTGTCAGTGATCTGTTTGGCCGATCGCGGCCCACCGATCACCAAAACGTCCGAGACGCATCGAGCAGCCCGTCGTTGCCGGACCAGCCAATTGCGCCAGAACTTGCGTCCGAGGATGAGTCCAACGAGGCCAATGGGGAATGTGGCAGCCAAGTACCCGCGCGACAAGTCTGACTTGAACAACAGCGACAGGATGGCGATCCATCCGAAGATCACAAATGTCGCGCGGAAGATCAGCCGGTATTCGTCGACTCCATCTCCGACGATCTTGGGGTCACGAGTATGGAAGTACGTGAGGGTGAGCCACCATCCGATGACGATGCCAAGGCTGATGGTCACGTAGGACGGTGCGACTCGTCCCGAAGCTTGAGTATGAAACGCGGGTCCGAAACGAATCAATGTGGCAAGGCACGTCGCGAGCAGGAGGACCACGAGGTCGGTGATGGCGAGGCGTCGAGCGTAGGGCTTGCGCCAGGCGGGCTTCGCGACGCGCAAAATCGACGATTCCGCCGGTTGGGTCGCGTCCGGCTCTTCGCCGGCCCGCGGACCGACGCGCTGGTCTGTCTTGCGACCAAACGTCTGGCTCATAGTCCCCTCGAGATTCGGTGGCCTACTGACAGGTCGTGCCGGGCGATGCGATATCGGCGCGCAGCGCAACCATTCTACGGCCGGCATTGCGTCTTCAAGTTGCGGTTTTGCTCAATTGATATACGGCTCGCACGTGTGGGAGGCACCCTTGTGTGACTTGTGTAGCACAGGCTGAGTGGCCGGATTCAGACCCAGGCGAGGAGGACTGCTCCCGTACCGACCAGTGCGACGCCGATCCATTGCTTGGGCTGCAGGTGTTCGCCGAGGAAGGCGATGCCGAAGACTGCGACGAGCACGACGCTGAGCTTGTCGACGGGTGCGACCAGCGAGGCAGGCCCCAGCTTGAGGGCACGGAAGTAACAGATCCATGACGCGCCGGTGGCGAGCCCCGACAGGATCAAGAAACACCCAGGTCTTGGTCGTCAACGGTCCGGGCGAGTGCAGCTTGCCGAGCACCAGCAAGATCAGCCCCAACGTCACGAGGATGACGACCGTACGGATGAAGGTCGCCACGTCGGAGTCGACCTTGGCGACACCGACCTTGGCGAAGATCGCGGTGAGCGCGGCGAAGAACGCCGAGAGCAGCGCCCAGAACGGCCAGGAGTCGATCAGCGACGAATCCATTGGATCTCCTCGTTTCTCGACGGGGCGCGGCTCGATCCGTCAGGATTCAGCGTATGCGCGTAACCCACCTGAACTGCGGAACCATGAACCCGCCGACGATGTCGCCCATCGTCTGCCATGTGCTGTTGTGCGAGACCGACGACGGTCTCGTGCTCGTCGACAGCGGGCTGGGGCGCCAAGACTTCGCCCACCCGAAGCGGATGGGGCCAGCGCGATTCCTGACCCGGCCAGCTCGCCAGGACTCCGAGACAGCGGCCGCCCAGGTCGAGGCGCGCGGTCATGCGCTCACCGACGTCACGCACATCGTGCTCACCCACATGGACTTCGACCACATCGGCGGGATCGCTGACTTCCCCGACGCGGTCGTCCACACGACGGCCGACGAGTACGACTGGGCCGTGGGCAACCCCGACTTCATGTCGAAGCAGCGCTACTCGCAGAAGCAGTGGGCGTACGGGCCGCGCTTCGAGCAGCATGCCGGGCCCGGCGATCCCTGGAAGCACGGCCTCACCGGCATCGAGGTGCTGCCCGGGATCACGTACGTTCCGATGCCGGGACACACCAAGGGGCACGCCGCGGTCGCGGTTGAGACCGACGGCGGCGGGATCCTCCTCCACGCCGGTGATGCGGTGTTCGACGCCAGCTCGTACTCGTCCACCTCCCCGGCCGGCAAGCCGCTGAAGAAGATCAGCAGACTCCGCGCGTTCGAGAAGGTCATGGCGCAGGACGGCAAGAAGCTGGCAGGCAACCACGCCACCCTTGCGAGGCTCAACGGCGAAGACGGCGTGACAGTGTTCAACGCGCACGACAAGCGCATCTTCGACGAGCTCGCCGGCTGACGTGAGCCTCGACTGGTGGGTGCGCAACCCCGACAACGGCAAGGTCGTCCTCGCCCAATTCCCCAACCCGGCGCTGTGGGTCTTCCTGGCTGCCACCGCCCTGCGCTGGAGCCCGTACGACGACGTCGACACCGAGCTGAGGTGGATCGGTTCTGGAGCGCTGATCGTCTGGGGGCTCGACGAGCTCGTCCGCGGCGACGCTCCGTACCGCCGTGTTCTCGGTGCGATCGTCCTCGGGTGGCAGGTCACCAACCTGCTGACCTGAGGCGCGCTCCATCGTGAGCGTGGCCACGTTCGCTCGACCCACTTGGGCGGCAAGGGGATCATGGAAGTCGCGCCGGAAGATTGCCCCGCGCAACCAACTTCTTTGCAAGGATCCCCGTGAGCACTCCTGTACGCCGCACCCACTACTGGGTGTCCTTCGCCCTCCTCTCGATCGCGGTGGCGTCGTTCGCGTTGATGCAGTCGATGACGGTCCCCGTGCTGTCCCGCATCGAGCAGCAGCTCGACACCAACCAGAACACGGTCACCTGGGTGCTGACGGCATACCTGCTGTCTGCCTCGATCTTCACGCCGATCATCGGGCGCCTCGGCGACGCGCTCGGCAAGAAGCGGATGCTCGTGATCTCGCTCGCCGCACTCTCGGTCGGATCGTTGGTCGCCGCGCTGGCACCGTCCATCGGCGTGATGATCGTCGCGCGCATCATCCAGGGCGTCGGAGGAGGCGTGTTCCCGCTCTCGTTCGGGATCATCCGCGACGAGTTCCCAAGCAGCTTGGTCGCCAGCGCGGTCAGCTTCATCGCCTCCCTCGGTGCCGTCGGCTTCGGTGTCGGCATCGTGGTCGCCGGCCCCATCGTCAACGGACTCGGCTACTCGTGGTTGTTCTGGCTGCCCATGATCGTCACGACCCTGGCCGCGATCGGCGCCGCGGTGTTCATCCCGGAGTCTCCCGTCCGTACGCCGGGTCGCATCCCGCTCCTTCCCGCCCTCCTGCTCTCGGCATGGCTGGTCTGCCTGCTGCTCGCGCTGAGCCAGGCCCACGCATGGGGCTGGGGATCGCCGAAGTTCATCGGCCTCACCGTCGCCGCGGCTGTCCTGGCGGCGGGTTGGGTGCTGCTCGAGCACCGCGTACCGGTGCCGCTGATCGACATGCACATGATGAAGCTCAAGGGTGTGTGGACGACCAACCTGGTCGCCCTGTTGGTCGGCGTCGGCATGTACGCGTCGTTCGGCTTCCTGCCGCAGTTCATCCAGACGCCGACCTCGGCGGGATACGGACTGGGTGCCACGGTCACCGAGTCCGGCCTCGTCCTGCTGCCGATGGCGGTCGCTTCCTTCCTCACCGGCCTCGTGTCAGCCCCCATCGCCCGTCGGGTCGGCCCCAAGCTCGTCGTCGTGGTCGGCTGCCTGGTCGGCGCCGGCGGCATGACCCTCACGGCACTGGTGCACGACACGAAGGTGCAGCTGATGACCTCAGCAGGTCTCACCGGTCTGGGCGTCGGCCTGGCGTTCGCCTGCCTGGCCACCCTGATCGTCGCGGCCGTCCCGCCGGAGCAGACGGGTGTGGCCAGCGGCATGAACACCAACATCCGCACGATCGGCGGATCGATCGGATCGGCGGTCATGGCCAGCATCGTCACGGCGCACGTGTTCGCCAACGGCCTGCCGCACGAACGGGGCTACACCATCGGGTTCCTGGTCCTGGCCGGCACGATGTTGCTGGCCGCCATCGCCGGGCTGACCATCCCCTCGGTGTCGGGTCGCCGCAACGAGGATCAGCTGCTCAAGGAGCCCGTTGATCGCGAGCTCGCGATCATGGGCGCCTAGGGAACGTCGAACGTCGCCGTCGCCGGATAGCGGACATCACGGAATCGACCAGTGCCCGTGAACCAGACACGCACCTTGTATGACCCGGTCGTGACCGCTTCGGGCACCGTGACGGTCAGTAGACCGCGGTTCGACGAGCTCAGCGACTTGCGGAAGATCGGCGATGTCGTCGCCATTGGCGTGCTGGACCTCGAACTCGAACGCACCCGTTGGACCGGCGGATGTTCCTGATGCTGTGACCCGTACGGCGATCTTGACGGTGCCACCGGAGGTCGCCGGCGGCTCGATGTCGGTGATCGAGAGCGTCGTGATGTAGGCAGGGCGCAACTTCGTCGTCGGCAGGGTCACCGTTCGGCCCGCCCTGAGCTTGTAGGACTTGCCACCGGCCACCCACTTGCGCTCATGGGCGGGGGTCGGCGACGGGGAGGGGTTGTCCCACTCGGGGTAGCACTCGGTGGCGAGGAACCTGTAGGTGCCGGCCCGAAGTCCACCGACGGTTTCCGTCGAGCTCGAGACGGAGCTCTTCTCGGCTGTCGCCAGCCACGACCTCCCAGACTTGCGATAAGCCCGAAGACACGGCCCGTTGGTCAGCTTCTTGCCGGTGCTCTTGATGATCTTGGCCTTGACCTTGGCGGCCGTCGCAAGCTTGATGTCGCCGAGCTTCTTGTCGGTCGTGCCGACAGCGACGGTGAGCGTCCTGTCGACGTACGACAGGCTCCTCGTCGTCACGTCGAAGGTGGCGCCCGAGCTTGCCCTGCACGTGATGGCGAACGCGCCGGTCCTGCCGGTCGGACCACCATGGCCACACGCTGAGCTGTCGTCGGCTCCCGCTGACGGAGTCCTCGGCTCGAGTGCGACCCCGGAGAGCGGTTTGCCCGAGGAGCTGACCACCCGCCCTGTCGCCTTGGCGATCGCGGGGAGGGTGACGGTCAGCGGTGTGATCGCACCAGGTGCGATCTCGCTGGTGACCTCCGCATGTCCAAGATTTGCGACGCCCGCGTTGCGTTGGGCATGGACGGTGACGCTGGGACTCTCGGCGCAGACGACCAGGATCTTGCCGGGATAGAGGTTCGCCCGCGGCCGATCACAGCCGAGTCCGTTCGGCACCCCGTTCTCGGCCCACACCTGCGCATTGGTCACGGGGCGCCCGAGGGTGTCGACGACGTCGACCACGAGCCAAGTAGGGCGCTTGATCGTGGCGTCACGCGTGACGGCGTCGGCCCGCAGAGAGGGTGACCGGGTGATAGACGTCCTCCCCGAATTACGCCTCGTACGGATACCAGAGGATCCAATCAGTCTCGCTGTAGCCGGCCCGGATCGTGTAGTCGCCGGGGGCGACGCCAGTGATCGAGTAGTGGCCATTGGCATCGGTCAGCACGGGGCGAAGTCGGCTGGCGCTGGGGGTGTTGAGCGAGACCTCCACGTGGCGCGCGGGCACACCGTTCAGGTCGAGGATCGTTCCCGAGATGCTCGCCGGGGCCGGGGCCGGGGCTCCGGACGCTGGCGCTGCCAGCAGCGGCACCAACATCATCAGGGCCAGCACGGCCACGAGTCGGTGGAAGGTCGTTCGGAGCACGACTCACGGTAGCGCCCGACCGGTCTTGCCGTCGGGCAAATCCGGAACCTAGCTGCCCAGCTCGCGGACCAGGTCCATGAAGCGCTGAGCCGGCTCCGCCCGATCGTCGCCGCCCAGGAAGTAGGCGGCCTGCTCCGAGCGGACGGTCGCGAGCGGATCATCGCCGAAAGCGTCGTCCAACGCAGAGCCGAGTGACTGGAGCGCGGCGTCGATGACGTACGCGCCCCTGGCCGTCGGGTGGGAGGCCCGGAAAGCATCAGCGTCGTCGAACTGAGCGGCATACATGACGAACGGTTTGAGGCTTGCCATGAAGTCCACGACGATGCCCGACACGTCGGACACCATGACGTCGGCATCGTTGAACGCCTCGATGAGCGGACGGTTCATCGCGTCCGGCCCCCACTGGTGCGGGCGACCGGTCGCCTCAGCGTCAGCGGCGAGGAGTCCGTTGACCCGGACGATCATCGACTCAGCCTCGGCGTGATTGACCCCGGCGAAGTGCCGCCTGAAGTGGACGGTGCAGCCGCGGTCGAGCAGCTCCTGCACGATCCGATCGGCGACGGCGAGCGACGAGACATTGAGGGAGTCGTCGGCATGCCGCCAGGTCGGCGCGTACAGCACGGTCGCCGGCTGCCGGGGCTTGTCGGTGGTGGCGACGATGCCCTCGGTCTGGGGGCGCCCGATGATGCGAAGCTTCTCGGCCGGTACGTGCACGCCCGACGCGGCGAACCGATCGATGGCAGCCTGGCCGGCCACCGTGATCACGTCGTACTGCAGGACCCGCTCGGACGCGCTGAGCGGCTTGTCGCTGTCACCGTGACCGAGGAACACGTGAGTCGCGTCCGAGCCCTCGATGAACTCGGTGTTCTTGGCGGCGCCGTGCGGATAGAACGCGCCCGTGACGCTCGGCGGGATCGACTCCCTGGATGATTGGGATCTCGTACGCGGCCGCCAGCTCATGGAACAGGGCGGGCGTCCGGGCGACGATGCACCACGGGACGCCGGTGCGCTCGATCCACGGAGACCACATACCGATGTGCACGCCGGCTCTTGCCCGCGTACGGCATCGCCACCCGAGCGCCGTAGGCGTCGACTGCCGCGCGCACCTCGTCGCACCCACTGGCATAGCGGTGCATGATCGCGGCAAGCAGGCCCAGCACTGTGAGCGCGAAGAACGCGGCGACCAGGCCGGCGATCGGCACGGCGATGAGGGCGCCGATCGTGGCGACGGTGAGGACTGCGGCGGTGACCGCCCAGACCCGAAAGCGCAGCGGTGGTGTGGAGCGGACCCACACCGGTTGGCCCGGGAAGTGTGCGGCGAGCGGCGGCCTCGCGGTCGCGCTCCTTCGGGCGACGAATCCCATCGCCAGGCCGGCGAGGAGCACGATTACGGCCGCAACGATCACGCGACGACTCTATTGGACGCAACACGCGACGGCCCCCACCAGCCGGAGCTGATGGGGGCCGTCGACGTGATGATCAGGCTTCGAGGCGCGCCTTGAGCCCATCGAGCTCGGTCCAGAGCACGGCCGGCAGGGTGTCGCCGAACTTCTCGAACCATTCGTTGATCTGTGGGATCTCGGCCTTCCACTCGTCGGCGCTGAACGCGAGGGCCTTCTCGAGCTGCTCATCGCTCATGTCGAGGCCATCGGTGTCGATCGCCGAGGTCGGCGGGATCAGACCGATGGGCGTCTCGAACGCCTCGACCTTGCCCTCGACGCGGTCGATGACGTACTTGAGGATGCGGCTGTTCTCGCCGAAGCCGGGCCACAGGAAGCCACCGTCCTCGTCGCGACGGAACCAGTTGACGTAGAAGATCTTGGGGAACTTCGACTCGTCGTTGTTCTTGGCCATGTTGATCCAGTGACCGAAGTAGTCACCCGCGTCGTAGCCGATGAACGGCAGCATCGCCATCGGGTCGCGGCGGACGACGCCGACAGCGCCGGTTGCCGCAGCCGTGGTCTCCGACGAGAGCGTGGCGCCCATGAACGTTCCGTGGGTCCAGTCGCGTGCCTCGGTGACGAGCGGGATGGTCGTCTTGCGGCGGCCACCGAACAGGATCGCGTCGAGCGGGACGCCGTTGGGGTCGTCGTACTCGTCAGCCAGGATCGGGCACTGCTTGATCGGCGTGCAGAAGCGGCTGTTGGCGTGGCTCGAGAGCTGATCGCTCTCGGGGGTCCAGTCGTTGCCCTTCCAGTCGGTCAGGTGGGCCGGCGGCTCGTCCGTCATGCCCTCCCACCAGACATCGCCGTCGTCGGTCAGGGCGACATTGGTGAACACCGAGTTGCCCTGCTCGATCGTGCGCATCGCGTTGGCGTTGGTGTCCCAGCCGGTGCCTGGTGCGACGCCGAACAGGCCGAACTCGGGGTTGACGGCGTACAGGCGGCCATCGGCACCGACCCGGATCCAGGCGATGTCGTCGCCGATCGTCTCGACCTTCCAGCCCGGGATGGTCGGCTCGACCATCGCGAGGTTGGTCTTGCCGCACGCGCTCGGGAAGCCGGCGGCGATGTACTTGACGACGCCCTCGGGGTTGGTGAGCTTGAGGATCAGCATGTGCTCGGCCATCCAGCCGTTGTCGCGGCCCATCACCGAGGCGATGCGCAGCGCGTAGCACTTCTTGCCGAGGAGGGCGTTGCCGCCGTACGAGGAGCCGAACGACCAGATCATCCGCTCTTCGGGGAACTGCACGATGTACTTGGTGTCGTTGCACGGCCACTTCACGTCGGCCTGGCCCTCGGCCAGCGGGGCGCCGAACGAGTGCAGGGCGGGGACGTAGTCGGCCTCGGTCTCCTCGATCTTGTCGAGGACCGGCCTGCCGATGCGAGCCATGACGGTCATCGAAGCGACGACGTACGCCGAATCGGTGATCTCGATGCCGAACATCGGGTTGTCGGACTCAAGGTGTCCCATGACGAACGGGATGACGTACATCGTGCGGCCCTGCATGCAGCCGTCGTACAGCCCACGCATGAGCGTCTTCATCTCGTCGGGGGCCATCCAGTTGTTGGTGGGCCCGGCGTCCTTCTCGTCGACGGAGCAGATGAAGGTGCGGTCCTCGACGCGCGCAACGTCGTTGGGGTCGGAGGCGCAATAGAACGAGTTGGGCTTCTTCTCGTCGTTGAGGCGCTTGAAGGTGCCTGCCTCGACGAGCTTGTCGGTGATGGACACCCACTCCTCGGGTGATCCGTCGCACCAGTAGATCTCGGCGGGCTTCGTGAGGGCGGCTACTTCGTCGACCCAGCTCTGGAGCTTGGCGTAGGTCGAACGGTAGGTCGTGGCGGTCTGTGCAGGCATGTGTGAACTTTTCCTTCTCGCGCATC
>CAWKHU010000006.1:0-641016 GCA_963849625.1 uncultured Actinomycetota bacterium | reverse complement strand
GAGCCGCCTTCTTGGCCGGCGCTGCCTTCTTGGCTGCAGGCGCGGCCTTCTTGGCGGGAGTGGTCTTCTTGGCGGAGCTGGATGCGGTCTTCGTCACGGTCGTTTCTGTTTTCGCAGGGGACTTGGGCGTGGACTTTGACGCCACCTTGGTGGCGGCCTTCTTGGCAGCCGGAGCTGCCTTCTTGCTGGGTGCTGCCTTGGCGGGCACTGGCTTGGCTGCCGTCTTGTGTGCCGCCGGGGCCTTCTTGGCCGGTGTTGACTTCTTGGCGGGAGCAGCCTTCTCGGCCGGTGCTGCTGCTGTTGCCTTCTTCGTCTCGGGCTGATTCTTCGAACCGCCACCCAAGCGTTTGGTGACCGCTCGGAGACGGGACCCAGCTGCGGGATTCACCGGCACGTCAGCCTCACAAATCGGTAGAAGGGCGCAACAATGAGGCCTGTGGTCAACCTCTTGCTCAAGTGTGACACGACTCGCCAAGGGTTAGCGAGTCAGGTCGCCGTCAGGCGCGTGTTGCCCACGTGTGCACCGGTTCGCCCTCGTGCATCAGCTCTTCGTAGCGCTGCGTCGTCGCACGCATCGCCGTGGCGCGGTCGCTCGTGCTCTGCGACTGGTGCTCGAACTCCTGGATCAGCCACGTCGACCCGTTGCGGCCGGTCGCGCAGCGGTTCTCGATGACGCCCAGCAGTCGGTCCCGTACGGCGCTGTCGACTCCCAGCTGCTCCAGCCCGACATCGGCCAGCGGCAGCATGTGACGCGACACCAGCTCCCGGGCAGGGAGGTTGCCGAGCAGCGGCCAGTAGAGCTCGGTGTCGATGCCGAAGCGGGCAGCTTGGTGGAAGTTGTCCTCGGCAGTTCGAAAGGACAGCTGTGACCAGACGGGCCGCTCGCTGTTGCCCAGGATCTTGACCAAGCCGTAGAACAGCGCCGCGTTGGCCATCGTGTCGACGACGGTGGGCCCGGCGGGCAGGAGCCGGTTCTCGATCCGCAGGTGCGGCCGACCGTCGGCGATGTCATAGATCGGCCGGTTCCAGCGATAGACCGTGCCGTTGTGGAGGCGCAGCTCCGACAAGCTCGGGATGCGGCCTGCCTCAAGCTCCTCGAGCGGATCCTCCTCCTCGACGATCGGCAGCAAGGCCGGGAAGTAGCGCACGTTCTCCTCGAACAGATCGAACACCGACGTGATCCACCGTTCGCCGAAGAACACGCGCGGCCTGACTCCCTGCGTCTTGAGCTCCTCGCTGCGAGTGTCCGTTGCCTGCTCGAACAGGGCTATGCGCGTCTCGTGCCACAGCTGACGACCCAGCAGGAAAGGCGAGTTGGCACCTATCGCGACCTGAGCACCGGCGATGGCCTGCGCGGCGTTCCACATGGGCGCGAAGTCGTCGGGCTCGACCTGCAGGTGTAGCTGGGTGCTCGTGCACGCGGCTTCAGGGATGATCGTGTCGGCCGTCGTGCTGAGCCGGTCGACACCTTCGATCACGATCTCGATGTCCTCGCCTCGCGCGGCAAGGATCTGATCGGACAACAGGTGATAGCGCGGGTTGGCCGACAGCGAGTCTCGGCTGAAGTGTCCATCCTGAAGTGTCGGGAGGATGCCGATCATCAGCAGGTGGGCACCGACCTTGGCGGACTTGTCCTGTGCGGCGTTGAGGTCGTCGCGCAGCGTCGCCTCGAGCTCCTCGAGTCCCGCGCCCTCGACACGGCTGGGCGGCACGTTGATCTCGATGTTGAACAGACCCAGCTCGGTCTGGAACGCATCATCGGCAATCGCTTCGAGCGTCTCGACGTTCTTGAGCGCCGGATCACCACTGTTGTCGACGAGGTTGAACTCGATCTCGACGCCTACGTGGGTGTGCTCGACCGAGAAGTCCCGTTCGCTGAGCATGCGGGCGAACACATCGAGGCAGCGGCGCACCTTGGCGCGGTAGAGCGTGCGGTCTTCGCGGCTGAACTCCCGCGCCTCTACGTCCTGTCCCATGGGATCCACAGTAGGGGCGGGAGCGGGAGTCGGCTCAGAATTCACCCCAGTGCGCGGGCGAGACTCCCCCTTCGAGCAGCTGAAGCACCCCTAGCGCCATCGAGAACTGGGGATCCGCACCGAGGGCTCTCTCGACGGCGATCAAGGCTTGCGCTCCGTCGCCCGAGAGCCATCCCGCGAATCCGGCGAGGCTCAGGACAGCGGGCTCGAACGGCGGGACGACGATGCCGGCGACGTACGTGAGGAACGAGAGCATCTCGGGTGCACTGTCACGGGAGATCCAGCCCCACACCTCGTCGCGGACACGCGCGTCCGACACCCAGATCGACAGCCTCACAGCGTCTTCGTCGCTGACGCACCCGCCGGAGAGGCCACGCCGGAGGATCGGCCACAGCTGCGGCATGGCCACGTCCACGACCTCTTCCTCCGCAGTGAGCTCGATCTCGGCGAGGACCTGGGTCGTGAGCTGCACGATCTCCCGGCGGCGCTCCCCCTCGATCGACGCGAATCGTGCAGCCAGCGCCTCACGATCGGGCAGTATCTGCTGACCGGCGGCGACTGCCTTGACGATCGACAGATGGTGATCGGAGGTCTCGTACGCGATCCCCTCATCCGGGAAGTTCGGGTCATCGATCCAGTAGTGCGAACCGTCCGCCCGCACGGCGACCACCAGCTCAATGTCGACCAAGGATGACTCGAGCGCTGCGAGCAGGGCTCGAGCGATCTCTTGCTGCTCGGTGACCGCGATCAGCACGGCTCCCTCGGCGCCTTGGTGTCGAAGGTGATCGGCAACCAGCTCGGCGAGCCGTTCGACCTGCGCCGGAGGCGGGATGTCGACCCGCAACCTGAAGCCGAACCGTCGTCGTGGACCGCGTGTCGCCACCGCCACCAGCGAGTCGCTGGGGCGAAAACCGAACAGCGTCGGCAGTGCGTTGAGCAGGTCAGGCACATCGTGGGCGGTGAAGATCGTCGGCGTGTCAGTCATGGGTCAACGCTTTCGGACCGGTGGCCCTGGGGCTGGCCACACCGCGCAACCTGTGGAGAGTCCACCAGCACGCCGGATCTGTGCACGGACCTGTCACCCGACAGGACAGACTGTGATCATGCGGTCCACGGCATCAGTCATGCATCTCGACCTCGATGCCTTCTTTGCCTCCGTCGAGCAGCGGGACAAGCCCTCCCTGCGAGGCAAGCCGGTGATCGTCGGTGGCATCGGCCCCCGCGGGGTGGTTGCGACCGCTTCGTACGAGGCGCGAGTTCACGGCGTGAGGTCGGCGATGCGTACGGCCGAGGCGCGAGCCCGTTGCCCACACGCCGCATTTCTCGGAGGGCGCTTCGACGCCTACCGCGAGGCGAGCGTGCTGGTCATGACCCGTCTGCGAGAGGCCTCGCCACTGGTCGAACCGCTGTCGCTCGACGAGGCCTTCGTCGACCTCGCTGCCGGTCCGGACTTCGACCCCAGCGCCGTCGAGCAGTCAGTCGCCGACATCCGCCGCGACATCGCCGATCTGACCGGAGGTCTCACCGCGTCGGTCGGGGTGGCCTCGTCCAAGCTGATGGCCAAGATCGCCAGCGAGATCAACAAGCCCAACGGCGTCTTCATCGTTGCGCCCGGCACCGAGGCCGACGTGCTGGGTCCCATGCAGGCGACCGTGATCCCCGGAGTCGGACCGGCCACGGCCGACAAGCTCCGGCGCATCGGCATCGCGACCGTCGAGGACCTCCGCTCCCCCAGCGAGGTGGAGCTCATACGACTGCTCGGCCAGTCGTACGGGCGCTCGCTCTTTCGCCTGGCCCGCGCCGAGGACGAGCGGGCCGTTGAGCCAGATCGTGAGACCAAGTCGGTCAGCGTCGAGGACACCTTCGAGAACGACATCGCCGACCGGTCGCAGCTGGAGGCCATCGTCGACCGCATGGCCCGGTCCGTGTCAGGGCGGTTGCGCAAGAACGGGCTGTCGGGACGCACCGTGACACTCAAGCTGCGGCACCACGACTTCGAGACACATACGCGCTCGTCGACCCTTTCCAACCCGACCGACAATGCACGCATCCTCGGCGAGACGGCACGCGCACTCCTCGCGAACGAGGACGTGAGCAACGGATTGCGTCTGCTCGGCGTCGGTGTCAGCGGGCTGGCCGACTGGGTGCAGGAAGACCTCTTCGGGTCCGAGGACGACGACCTCGAGGAAGAAGAAGCGGCCGAGGCAGCAGAGGCGGCACGGCCCACCCGGTTCCATCCCGGCATGGACGTGCACCACGACGATCACGGCGACGGATGGGTGTGGGGCGCCGGTCTCGGGCGCGTCACCGTACGTTTTGAGACTCGTCACACACCGCCCGGTCCGATCCACACGTTCCAGGCCGATGACCCCGCCCTCGGCGCGGGGCACACCGGTACGTTTGCCGAATGAGCACGCCTCCCACAGCCGAGATACGACCCATCGTTCGAAGCCACCACGGCGATGACTTCGTCGACGACTACGAGTGGCTGCGGGACAAGGAGGACCCGGCGACGCTGGCCTACCTCGAGGCCGAAAACGTGCACACCGACGAGGCGACAGCGCACCTCGAGCCGCTGCGCCAGCAGATTTTCGACGAGATCAAGGCGCGGACGCTCGAGACCGACCTGTCCGTGCCCGTACGCCGCGGCGACTGGTGGTACTACGCCCGCACCATCGAGGGTCAGCAGTACGCGATCCGCTGCCGCTGCCCGATCGGCGAGGTCGATGACTGGAATCCGCCGACGCTCGACGCCGAGACCGCGATCGTGGGCGAGCAGGTCATGCTCGACTCCAACGTCGAGGCCGACGGTCACGAGTTCTTTTCCCTCGGTGCCTTCAGCGTCAGCGACGACGGCAATCTCCTCGCCTGGTCAGTCGACACCCAGGGGGACGAGCGCTACACGATCCGGGTCAAGGACCTGCGTACCGGAGAGGTGCTGCCGGACGAGATCACGGCGACCAGTGGCGGAGCGACCTGGTCAGCGGGCGCGACACACCTCTTCTACACGACAGTCGACGAGGCGTGGCGCCCGCACCAGGTGTGGCGCCACACCCTTGGCTCAGCCGCCGAGGACGTCCTTGTCTTCGAGGAGCCGGACGAGCGCTACTTCGTCGGTGTCGGGCGCACCCAGTCCGACCACTACCTCGTCATCGGCCTGTCATCCAAGATCACCAGCGAGGTGCGCGTCCTCGAGGCAGACGACCCCGAGGGCGAGTTCCGGATCGTGCTCCCCCGTCGCGACGGCGTCGAGTACTCCCTCGAGCATGCCGTCATCGCCGGCAAGGATGTCTTCCTGATCCTGCACAACGAGGAGGCCATCAACTTCGAGCTGGTGTCCGTCCCGGTCGATGAGCCAACCACTCGGACGGTCCTCATCCCCGGCGCTGAGGACGTACGGCTCGAGGACGTCGACGTCTTCTCCGGACAGATCGTGGTGTCCTACCGACGCGACGCGCTGACCCGCATCGGCATCATGCTGATCGATGAGCACGTCCCTTCAGGCATCGGGCCGCTGCAAGAGATCCTGTTCGACGAGGAGCTGTTCACGTGCGGGGTCGGCGCCAACGCCGAGTGGGTGCAACCACTGATCAGGGTCGGCGTCGGCTCGTTCATCACTCCTGCGTCAGTGTTCGACTACGTCGTCGCGACGGGCGAGCTGATCCTCCGCAAGCAGGCGCCCGTGCTCGGCGGCTACGACCCGGACGACTACGAGCAGCACCGCACCTGGGCGATCGCTGACGACGGCGTACGCGTGCCCGTCTCGGTCGTGAGCCGCAAGGACACGCCGCGCGATGGCACCGCGCCGGCGCTGATCTATGGCTACGGCTCCTACGAGGCCAGCATGGACCCCGGCATGTCGATCGCACGCCTGTCGCTGCTCGACCGCGGGTTCGTCTTCTCGATCGCCCACGTACGAGGCGGCGGTGAGCTCGGCCGCCACTGGTACGACGACGGCAAGATGCTGCGCAAGCGCAACACGTTCACCGACTTCATCGCCAGCGCCCGCCACCTGGTCGACGAAGGATGGACCTCGCCAGAGCGACTGATCGCCGAGGGAGGAAGTGCCGGCGGTCTCCTGATGGGCGCCGTCGCCAACCTCGCTCCCGAGGCATTCGCCGGGATCGTCGCGAGCGTCCCGTTCGTCGACAACCTGACCACGATCCTCGATCCGAGCCTGCCGCTGACCGTCATCGAGTGGGACGAGTGGGGCAATCCACTCGAGGATCCCGAGGTCTACGCCTACATGAAGTCCTACGCGCCTTACGAGAACGTCGGCGAGCACGGATATCCGGCGATCCTTGCGGTGACGAGCCTGCACGACACCCGGGTGCTCTACGTCGAGCCGGCCAAGTGGGTTGCCCGCCTTCGGGCGACGGCGAGCAGCGACGCTCCGATCCTGCTCAAGACCGAGATGCATGCCGGCCATGGGGGCGTCAGCGGCCGCTACGCGTCGTGGAAGGAACGCGCCTGGGAGCTTGCCTGGATCATCGAGACGGCAGGCGCCCGTACTCCATAGGTAAGAACCACCTGAGAGCGGAATCCTTCGGGCATGCGCGGCGTTGACATCAGTACAGACTCTGATGGGAGGCGTTGAATGAACACCAAGACCGAAGGCAAGGACAGCGTCGGCATGTACCTCGCCGAAATCGCTCGCACTCCCCTGCTCGACGCCGCACGTGAAGTTGAGCTCAGCAAGACCGTGGAGGCAGGACTCTTTGCCCGCCACCTCCTCGCCGAGGGCCGCGTCGGCCGTCGCAAGGGTGGAGCGCCCAAGTCCGCCACCGAGGAAGAACTCACCTGGCTCGCGGAGCAGGGCGACCTGGCCGTGCAGGAGTTCATCCAGGCCAATCTCCGACTCGTGGTGTCAATCGCCCGCAAGTACGGACGTTCGGCGATGCCGATGCTCGACCTCGTCCAGGAGGGCAACACCGGCCTGATCCGCGCCGTCGAGAAGTTCGACTACGCCAAGGGCTTCAAGTTCTCGACGTACGCCACGTGGTGGGTACGTCAGGCGATCACCCGCGGCATTGCGCAGCAGGCTCGCGTCGTACGCCTTCCGGTGCACGTCGTCGAGGAGCTCAACCAGGTCACTGCCGCACGCCGCAACCTGGAGCGCCAGCTCGGCTATGACCCCGAGCCGCAGGAGATCGCGCTCGAGCTCGACATGGACATCGAGCGCGTCATCGACCTGATGGCCTGGGGCCGCGACCACGTCAGCCTCGACTCCCCCGTGGACGAGGATGGCGACACCTCGCTGGGCGACCTGATTGCTCGCGAGACGTCACCCGGACCCGACTTCGCAGTGCTCGACGTCGAGTCGCGCAAGCTGATCTCGACGTTGGTCGATCACCTCGGGGAGCGAGAAGCCGACATCGTACGAGCTCGTTACGGCTTGCTCGACGGTCGTCAGCAGAAGCTCGCCGACATCGGCAAACGTCACGGCATCTCGGCCGAACGCGTACGTCAGCTCGAGCGCGAAGCGCTGGCAACGCTTCGCCGGATCGCCGATCCGGAGATTGCTGCCTAGCCCTTCGCGGCTTCCCTGAGCACGAGCTCGCCCCATATCCCCCCGACATTGGCGGCGAGCTCGTCCAACGGACCGGTGTTGTCGATCAACAGATCGGCGGCACCGGTCCGTACTTCTCTGGAGGCCTGGGTGTCGATACGGGCCTGAGCCTCAGCGGCGGTCATGCCCCGGGTGCTGATCAGCCGCTCGATCTGGACCTCGACCGGCACGTCGACCACGACCACGACTTCGCAGTGCGCTGCCGCGCCCATCTCGACCAGCAACGGATTGTCGTGGATGACGATGGCGTCGGGGGCGGCTTCGGCCTGGCGCTGAACCGCGAGGTCCCGGATCGCCGGGTGCGTGATCGCCTCGAGATCCTTGCGCGCCTGCTCATCGGCGAACACGAGTGCACCCAGAGCCGGTCGGTCGAGCGTCCCGTCCGGCGCGATGACGCCGGACCCGAAGCGGTCGGAGATCGCCTGCAGCGCCGGGCTGCCGGGCTCCACCACGTCACGTGCGAGCTGGTCGTAGTCGATGATGACTGCACCGTGCGAGGCAAGGAGCGCGCTGACGGTGCTCTTGCCGGCGCCGATACCGCCGGTGAGCCCGACCGTCAGCACGAGCGGATGCCTACTTCGTTGCGGCGTTGCCGAAGGTGGTGACGTGCACGTGATCCATGTGGTTGGCGGTGGCTCCACCGCGATCACTCATGCCACGCCACGCACCCGACGTCGACGGACGCCAGATCTGCTGGTGCCAGATGATGTACTCGATGCCCAGCTCGGCGCGATGCTGCTGCAGGAACTTCGCAATGTCGTAGCCGATCGGGTTGCCGTTGCCCACCATGATGTCCAGGGCCTGGCCGGTGCCGTGCTCACCACGACCAGCAATTCCGCCGTAGCGGGTGATGCTGGGGAACATGAAGCACACAGCGCGGTGGACCTTGACGGTGTCAGGGCGCAGTCCGCGCTCCGAACCAGAACCCGAGGCGCACGGTGCAGTACCGAGGGGCATCTCCTTGGCGAGGCTCTTCGCCACCACCCAGCGCGGCAGGTCCTTGTGCATGACCTGGGCCCAAGCGCCGCTGGTGACGCCGGTGACGTCAACCTTGTCACCAACACCGAGGGTGGCGAGAACCGGCGAGGAGTCATTGGCGGCGGCATGAACTTCGAGAGCCGACTGCGCGTAGCGCTGGCCCTTGACGAGCTCGTCGGCAGCGGCCTCGCTGACCAGGGGTGCGCGGTCAGCGCTACGGCTGACCTCGGCGGCCCCGTCGTTGATCGACGCGGCGATCAGATCGGGCCCAGAAGACCCAGAAGGCTCAGAAGAGGAAACCGCGGGAAGGTCATCGTTGAAGACGGCAGCCGTACCCGCTGTGGCAACGGCCAACATCCCGATCGTCGGAATGATGTGTGAAATGAAGCGGCGCCCGAGCTTGGGCTTCGAAGCATGCCTGTGGCGTGAAACTGCCACGGTATGACCACCTTGAAGGGTTGACGAGTGTCCGGCTCAGCTATCGAGTGAACCATATCCCGGTAGCGGGTTCACCTTGATTGACGAATCGCCCGTGTGTCAGGTGACGGAACTCACGAACGGCCAGGCTTGGCAGCCATGTCGACTGATCCGTCCTGTCTTGCGATCCTCGTCCCATCGGTGTGCGATCTGACCTCATCGGGAGCAGCGAACCGCTCAGCGATCATCGCGGCCACCACGCCCACCAGGAACCCGACGATCACGTCAGAGACGTAGTGCCAACCGAAGTAGACCGTCGCAATCATCGTGATGGCCAAGAACATCCTCAGCGAGAGCACGATCGCGCGGTGCAAGCCAGCCCGGTGCGCGACGATGCAGGCGGTCGTGGCAATCGCGACGTGGAGCGAGGCGAATGCTGCGATGTTCTGCACCGTGTGCGTGTTGGCCGGATCTGCCAGGACCTGAATGCGTTCGGCCCACATCGACTGCTGCAGCGACGTCGTGCCGGTCGGAGTCAGTGCGGCGAAGTCGACCGGCCGATCGTAGATCGGTCCAAGCGTCGGGAGGGCGTAGTTGAGGATCACACCCATGATCCAGTCGAGGGAGACAGCCGTGACCCACCACGAGCTGATGCGGTCTCGGCGAGCCCAGACCAGTGCAACGGCCAACGAAGCCGGAAGCGCGACGATCCATGCGATGTAGAAGAACGACAGGGCCTGGGCCGCGAAGTCGGTTCCGAGAACGGTGTGGAGCAGCTCGGCCGGTCGGTGGCCCCCGAACATGGCCCGGTCCAGTCGATCGAGCTGCGTGTCGTACAGCTCCTTGTTGGCGAACGGGACCATGCCCTTGAGATTGCGGATGGACGCGTAGGTGGCATACCAGCCGACCAGTCCGACGATCATGAATCGCAGGTTTGCCATGTGCCAGCGCTCAGCTGTCACCTCCGCGACGGCTGAGCGAATCTCACGCCAGGAGCTGGCACGGATCAAGGCCCTCGGAACGATGTCGAGGAGCAGCGCAATGATCACGATCACCGGGAGCCGGACGAAAGTAGGACCGGTGGAGCCGTCCGGGTCGCGCAACGGGAGCCCGCAGTACCAAGCCACCATCGCCGCAGCCACGACACTCGCAACCGCGAGCGCGCTACTGAGCTCCAGACCGGTCCTGCGCATTACTTGAGGGTAGTCCTTTCGTGGCCGATCTCGCAGATGAGGGTCACGCCCCGACCCCAACGGGGTCCACGCTGCTGAAGGTCTTGCGGTACTGCTGGGGCGTCGTACCACGCGCGGCGGTGAAGTGGTGGCGCAGAGTCGCGGCATTGCCGAAGCCGACCCTGGTCGCGATCTGCTCGACGGCAAGGTTGGAGTTCTCCAACATCTCCTCGGCGAGGTGGAGGCGCTGCGTCGTCAACCACTGCAGCGGCGTCGTGCCCGTCTCGTCACGGAATCGCCTGGCAAACGTACGCGGTGACATGTGAGCCTGCGCCGCAAGACGCTCGACTGACAACGACTCCTCGAGGTGATCGATCGCCCACGCCAGAAGCGGCGCCAAGGTGTCGCACTCGGTCTGGCCCATTGGCGTACGGACGAACTGCGCCTGTCCACCTTCGCGGTGCGGGGGTACGACGATCCGACGAGCCGTGGAGGCGGCGACCTTGGCGCCGAAGGTCTGGCGCATCAGATGAAGGGAGGCATCGATGCCGGCGGCGGAGCCGGCACCGGTCAGGACGTTGCCATCCTGCACGTAGAGCACCTCAGGGCGGACGATCGCCTGGGGATAGGTGCGCTGGAGCAGATCGCCGTAGCGCCAGTGAGTGGTGCACTCGCGCCCGTCGAGCAGTCCTGCCTCGCCCAGCGTGAAAGCAGCTGAGCAGTGCGCGTAGATGATCGCACCGCGATCGAAGGCTGCGCGGGCGACGTCGAGCACCAGAGGATCGTGGTCACGGAACTCGTACTTCGGCGAAAAGCACACCAGGTCGGCATCAACCGTGGCTTCGAGGCCGAGCTCGACATGTAGGTCGAAGCCGACACGGCCTCGTACGCGACCCGGGCGAGGGGTGCACACTCGAAAGTCGAACACCGGGTTGTCGTCCTCGGGGTGATCGGGCTCCCCCCACACCTCGCAGAGCGAGCCGAGGCCGAACGGCTCGGCTCCGTCCTGGACGATCACGGCAACTGTCTTCATGCCGCCAGCGTCGCACGGATTTGGCAGTAAATCAACGTATGGTGACATTGCTGCCACTGGTGGCGCGATCTGTGTAAAGGCAGAATTACTGCCATGTTGATTCTGATGATCCTCCTGGCGACTGCCAGCGGTAGCGCGCTGATCGCGCAGATCCGCAAAGACGGGCTTGGATCCCGCCCCGCTCCCCGAAGCCACCACGACGGCTTGGATCCCCACTACCTCGCTCGCTGAATCCCCTCCGGAAACACAACAACCCCCGATCCGCCGGATCGGGGGTTGTTGTGTGAGCGACGTGTTACTCGGCGCCGCCCGTGAGCTTCTCGCGAAGCGCCTGCAGCGCCTCGTCCGACGCGAGCGAACCCTCCTGCTGCGGAACGTCGGCGTCGCCGGCGGTGTCCGAGGAGTAGTTGGCCGCTTCGCTGGCCTCGACGCCGGCCTTCTCGGCCTCGACGATCTGCTTCTTGTGCGCTTCCCAGCGCTCGTGAGCCTCGGCGTACTGCTTCTCCCAGGCGGCACGCGCTTCGTCGAAGCCGTCCTGCCATTCGCCGGTCTCGGGATCGAAACCGTCGGGGTAGATGTAGTTGCCATCGGCGTCGTAGGACGACGTCATGCCGTAAAGCGTCGGATCGAAGTCGTCGCCGACCGAAGCCTCGGTCTCGTTGGCCTGCTTCAGCGACAACGAGATGCGGCGGCGTTCCAGGTCGATGTCGATGATCTTGACCATGACCGAGTCGCCGATCTGGACGACCTGCTCGGGGATCTCGACGTGACGCTCGGCGAGCTCGGAGATGTGCACCAGGCCCTCGATGCCCTCTTCGACGCGTACGAACGCACCGAACGGGACGAGCTTGGTGACCTTGCCGGGCACGATCTGGCCGATCTGGTGCGTACGGGCGAAGTGCTGCCACGGATCTTCCTGCGTCGCCTTCAGCGACAGCGAGACGCGCTCGCGGTCCATGTCGACGTCGAGAACCTCGACCGTGACCTCGTCGCCGACCTGGACGACTTCGTTCGGGTGGTCGATGTGCTTCCAGGACAGCTCCGAGACGTGGACGAGTCCGTCGACGCCACCGAGGTCCACGAAGGCACCGAAGTTGACGATCGAGGAGATGACGCCCTTGCGGACCTGGCCCTTGGTGAGCTCGGTCAGGAAGTTCTGGCGTACAGCCGACTGTGTCTGCTCGAGCCAGGCACGGCGCGACAGGACCACGTTGTTGCGGTTCTTGTCGAGCTCGATGATCTTGGCTTCGATCTTCTGGCCGATGTAGGGGTCGAGGTCGCGCACGCGGCGCATCTCCACGAGCGACGCCGGCAGGAATCCGCGCAGACCGATGTCCATGATCAGGCCGCCCTTGACGACCTCGATGACAGTTCCCTCGACCACGCCGTCCTCGGCCTTGATCTTTTCGATGTCGCCCCACGCACGCTCGTACTGCGCGCGCTTCTTGGACAGGATGAGTCGACCTTCCTTGTCCTCCTTCTGGAGAACGAGGGCTTCGACAAGGTCTCCCACCGAGACGACGTCATTGGGATCGACGTCGTGCTTGATGGAAAGTTCGCGGGAGGGAATGACGCCCTCGGTCTTGTAGCCAATGTCGAGGAGAACCTCGTCGCGGTCGACCTTGACGATCTCACCGCTGACGATGTCGCCGTCATTGAAGGTGACGATGGTCTTTTCGATAGCGGCGAGGAAGTCTTCCTCAGAGCCGATGTCGTTGATTGCGACCTGGGGGGCTACGTGGGGTGTTGCAAGACTGCTGGTCATAAGTGGAGTTGCTCCGATGGATGGGTGGAATTGTTGGGCACGCGTGAAAGCCCTTGGATCGTGAGATGGTGCACGAGCACGAACCTGCTCTGTCTGAGGTGCATGCAGGCGTTCAGCGCACCCACCAGCGTACGGGACGCGGGGCTTCAGTGCGAAGTCGGGGCAAGGAATGCAGCGAGGGCGCGCGCGTACAGGTCGACGTCGTCTGCGGCCATGAGCTCACGCGCTGAGTGCATCGCCAGCTGGGGCGCTCCCACATCGACGGTCAGCATGCCCGTACGTGCTGCACTGAGCGGTCCGATCGTCGACCCGCAGGGCAGATCGGCACGGTGTTCGTAACGCTGCAGCGGTACGTCTGCCTGCTCGCATGCCCGCGCAAATTCCGCCGCGCCGGCGGCATCTGTGGCGTAGCGAAGATTGACGTTGACCTTGAGCACCGGTCCCCCGCCCATGGTGATGCGGTGCAACGGCTCGTGGCGGTCGGTGTAGCTGGGATGTGTCGCGTGCGCCATGTCGCCCGACGCACACACCGAAGACGCAATCGCGCGGTGGTAGTCGTCCCGTGTGCCTCCGGCACTCAGCACGATGCGCTCGAGGACGGTGGCGAGCAGATCGGACTCCGCACCCCGCTCGGAGGTGCTGCCGACTTCTTCGTGGTCGAAGAGCGCGAGGACGGGGCGGACACCGGCAACCTGCTCGGCGCCAAGCAGGGCCTTGAGTCCCGCGAAGCAGGTGGCCTGGTTGTCGAGACGCGGAGCAGAGACCAGGCTCGACGCAGCGCCGGTGAGTCGGCTCGGGCTCGTGTCGTGGGCCATCAGCTCGAAGCCGAGAACGTCCCCCGCAGCAACGCCAGCACGATCGGCCAGCCAATCCATGAACGTCCCGGAGCTGGTCGACCAGATGGCGTTCACGTGACGCTGCGGGTCGAGCTCGACGCCCTTGCGCTCCGCCGAGAGGTGAATCGCCAGCTGGGGAACCCGCAGGACGGGCTCGTCGACATGCACGAGTGTGGACGTGCCGTCCCGCATCGCCAGCCGGCCGGCGATCCCGAGGTCACGATCGAGCCATGAGTTGAGCCACGCTCCCCCGTACGGTTCCAGGGCGACGACGCCGAGACCGTCGCTGCTGATGTCGTGGTGCTGCTTGAGACGGAGGTTGGGGCTGTCGGTGTGACCGCCCACGACCCGAAAAGCGTCCGCAGGGCTGTGGCTGGCCTCGGTCGACCATGCAACCAGCGAACCACCTCGCACGACGTAGTAGCGGCCTTGGGCGGTTGGCCACTCGTCACGCTCATCGACCCGTACGTAGCCAGCTGCGTCGAGCCGGGCCGCCACCGTCACGCACACGTGGAACGGCGTGGGTGACTGGTCGACGAAGGTACACAAATCAGCAGCGGCGGCGAGAACCATGAAGGCAGCCTAATCGCGGCCGACGCACGAGTGCCGCGCCCCATTGGGACGCGGCACCGGTGGTGGAGAAGCAGGAGGAGGTCAGCGTGAGCCGACGAGTTCTCCCTTTTCGACCTTGCGAGCACCCGCAGCGTTGCCGCGGCGGGTCATCAGGCCGGCCACGATGAGCACGAGGCCCAGGATTCCGCCGTACAGGGGGATCCAGGTCTTGACCGCCGTGAGCAGCACGACCTTCGCGGAGTAGTCGTCGACCGACTTCTGGATGACGTCGTCGGTCAGGCCGAGGGTGCCCTTGATCGTGGTGAGCTTGCGCTCGCCATCGACCTCGAACCAACCGTCCTGCGAGTCGACGCCGATGATCACGATTCCGGTGACAGGCTCCACGCTGAACGTCTTGACGTCGGAGTAGATGCGGTCAGCCGTGACAGTGTCGTCGTCCATGCCGACGAGGTCGCCGGGCACATCCTGCGTACCGATCTTCACCGGTTCGACGGTCCCGACGAACTTGTAGACCTTCATGCCCTTGACCGTGCCCTCACCGACATACTTCATCGGCACGCCGGCCTGGATCGTTCCGTCCCACCACTCGTACGTCTTCTTCTGGACGTCGAACGGGAACTTGAAGTACTGGCCCTCGAACGCGTACGGCTTGGTGACCTTGCCGTCAGCCTCGCTGCTGTTGCCGTCCCACTCGACGACCTTGCCGCTGGTGACGTCGAACGCGACACGATCGGTCGTGCCGCTCAACGGGGTGTCACCCGAACCGCAGTCGAAGCTCGGCTTGTCGGTGCACGTGTAGTTGTCCCAGACCGCGACATCGCGTCCCAGCTCCTTGCTTGCCTGCTTGCTGGCCTTGACGTCACCTCTGACCAGCGTCGTGGACTTCAACGGGCCGTTGACGGTCGCAAGACCGGCAGCCGCGTCGAGGTACTCGGCATCGGCACCTGGCGCCGTCGTCGCGATGCTCACCTGATCGGTGTTCAGCGGTACGACTGCCAGACGGTCGTACATGTAGAACTTGGACAAACACGCGAGTGCCAGCAAAAATGCGCCCAGGAAAAGCGCAGACGTGCCGAATTTGTTTCTCACAGTGGGCTCCCTCCACCTGTAATGATCGTCACGATTTTACCAGCGGAGGGGGTCACCTCCCTTTGCGTGATTCGCGAAGCCAGATGGCCATGATGAGCGGTCTTTTCACCTCATCTTCTCGCGAGGGTGTGACCCGCCACTGTGGGAGAATTTCGGCTGTGAACACCCCGTCGCCGCTGCCGTGGTGGCGGGTCAGCACATGGGTGGGCGAGCCGCTCAACAGACGGCAACAGACCCTCGTCGCCGTGGGCATCCTGATCGCCGCGCAGGTCGCTCTCCGCGCCTGGGGTGTGTTCAACAGCTGGTTCTACAGCGATGACTTCATCTTTCTCGAGGATGCGCTCAAGCACGACCTGAGCCTGTCGTTCCTGTTCCGCCCTCACGACAGTCACCTCATGGCCCCGGGCATCGCGATCTCCTGGTTCGTCGCACACGCCGGGCCGTACAGCTGGGGTCTCGCCGCTTCCATCACCGTCGCCCTTCAGCTGGTGGCCGATCTGGCCTGCCTCAAGACACTGACGACACTCTTCGGCTGGCGGTTGAGGATCGTCGTCCCGCTGGCCTTCTACCTGTTCTCGACGATGTCGATAGATGGCGTCATGTGGTGGTCGGCGTCGCTCAACACGCTTCCGCTGCACATAGCGTTCTTCCTGGCCGTGAGCGCTGCCGTGACCTACTTCCGAACTCGTTCGACGCTCTCGCTGGTTGCGACCCTCGGCGCGTGTGCGTTCGGGATGCTGGCGGACCCGCGCGGCATGCTGATCCCCGTTGCCGTTGTCCTGCTCGCAGCGGGCTTCTTCGCCAACGGACCCTGGTGGAAGCGGCCGTGGACGGCGTTCCGACGCTGGTGGCCGTTGTGGACTCCCCTGCTTGCACTGGGTCTCGGTTATCTCGCGCTCTATCGCCACCTGGCGCCGTCGCCGGTCCACCCCGACTCCTCCACCCAGCTCGCTGACACCGCCGACACCATGCTCGGTACGTCGTTCCTGACCTCAATCGTCGGTGGCCCCTGGACGTGGGACAACTCAAACCCGCCGATGGCCGCCGTCGATCCCGCTGATGCCCTGCGAGTGGTGGCGGCGATCGTCGTAGCCGCCAGCCTTGCGTACGCGCTGCGACGCTCCCCCAAAACCACCGTCGCCGCAGTCCTGATCGTGGGCGTGCATCTGGGCATCACGTTGGGCGGACTCGCCCTCGGCCGCGCCACCCAGATCGGCGCAGGAGCCGGGCTGCTCATGCGTTTCCTGGCCGATTCCACGACCGTGGTGACCCTGGCCGTGGGGCTCGTCATCATGACGGCTCGCGGTGCCACCATCCGACCTCACGAGCGACCGTTCTCCGCCATCCCCCGGGTCGGTCAGGTCATCTCTGTCACGGCTCTTGCCGTCGTGGTCATCGGATCCGTCGGCAGCACCATCTCGTACCTCCGCTTCTGGCACGACGACTATCCGGCTCGCGCCTTCGTCATCAATGCTCGCGACTCGCTCCAACGCGATCCAGCGACGGTTGCGGATGTTCCCGTTCCCGAGATCGTCCAGGCCGCCACGGCCTACCCGCACAACCTCCCGTCACGACTGCTCTACCCGCTGCGCGCGCAGCTCGAGACCACAACCTCCGGCAACGATCTCCACGTGCTCGACTCGCGTGGCTTCCATCGTCAGGCGCAGGTGCCCGCAGCAATCAGGGCCGAAGCAGGGCCTGCGCCCGACTGTGGCTATCCCATCGACCACCAAATCACCACGATCGAGCTTCCCCAACGCAACAATGCCGACTTCTGGTGGACGACTCTCTCCTACATCTCAGGGGGGCCGTCGCAGATCGAGGTCCGAGCCGACGAGCGCGTCATCGAGATCATGCAGATCGAGCCGGGCATTCACACCTACTTCATTCAGGGCGAGAAGCCCTACTCGCGCCTGACGTTGCGTAGCCTGACCGAGGCGACGACGTGTGTGGATGAGATTGCCGTCGGCGACAAGATCGAGCCGGCCGCCTGAGGACGTGAATTGATGATTACACGGCACACCTACCCCGGTCTCGACTCCCTGCGCGCACTTGCGGCGCTCGGAGTCGTGACGACGCACGTCGCGTTCTACTCCGGCGACTATTCAGAGCGTCTGCTCGGCACTGCGTTGGCGCGGCTCGATGTCGGTGTCGCGATCTTCTTCGTGCTCTCCGGATTCCTGCTGGGCCGCCCGTACGTCGCGGCAGCTCTCGGCCAGGGGCAGACCGATTCAGCCGGTCGCTATCTCTGGAAGCGCGCGCTCCGAATCCTCCCGGTCTACTGGGTGACGGTCACCGTCGCGCTGATCGTGTTTGCCGCGAACCGGGAGCTTCCAGCTTCGCGCTGGCTGACCAATCTCCTCCTGACCGACGTGTTCCTGTCCGACAAGCTCCCGACCGGCCTCACGCAGATGTGGAGCCTGTCAATCGAAGCAGCGTTCTACCTCGCGCTGCCGCTTCTGTTCTGGACTGGAGCCAGATTGGTGCGCGGTCGATGGACGCCGCACCGCCTGTACGTCGCGACGGCTCTGCTCGGTGGAATGAACATCCTGTGGCTTGCCCTCTCAGGCAGCCTGCTGAAACCGTTGTTCGACGCCACCACGTGGTGGCTCCCCTCGTACTTCCTCTGGTTCGCCCTCGGCCTGGCTCTCGCCATCGCCGCAACCGCCACCAAGGATTCGGCGTCCCCCGTCTCCACGGCGCTCCGGGCCATGGCTCGCGAACCCGGCACGTGCTGGATCGCCGCCGGGGCCCTCTTTCTGATCGCCTGTACGCCCGTGGCCGGTCCCGTTCAGCTGGAGCTCCTCAGCCGCGAGCAGTCAATCGCGAAGCTTGTGCTCTATGCCGGTGTTGCTGTGCTGATCGTGCTGCCGAGCGCGCTGGGCGACGACACGACCCGGTACGGCCGAGTCCTGGCCAGCCCGGTGCTGCGACACCTCGGGCACGTGTCGTACTGCTTGTTCTGCTGTCACCAGATTGTCCTGACGCTCGTCGCCGAACGTGGCGATTTCGTGCTCTTCGGCGGTGACGGACTCCGACTCTTCACCCTGACGCTGGTCCTGAGTCTCGTTGCCGCCGAGGCTTTGCACTGGCTGGTGGAGCGTCCCGTTCAGCGCTGGCGAAATGTCGGAAGCGAACCGAGCCGCGAGATCATCACGCCCAACGACACCGCGACGAGCACCTGAGGAAGCACCTGGTCGCCGAACCACGTCTGCGTGCCAGCCCACGGTCGGGCCGCCGCCCATACGCCGACCAGGACGATCGGCACGCCAGCGATCCACGAGGGATCGCCGCGACGTGCTCTGGTCACGCCCTCGGCGACCACGAGCCCGACTGCCGCACCAGCAACGCACAACGGGCTGGCTGCCAGAAGCAGCGCGACCAGCAGCGCGCCTGAGAGAACGCCGTCACGAGGCTTCAACCGGATGCCCTCGGGAAGCTGCTGCTTCCCCCACCCGAACAGCACGAGTCCGAGCAGGAGCAGGGCGCCAGCCAGGCCGGCAAGCAAACCGACGCGGTAGGTCGTGTCGGGTGAGAACTTCGTCTCGACCTCGCCGCCAGCGGAGGCCGGCAGACGCCAACCCTGTTGCCAACCGTTGAGCACGACCGAGCGAAGCGCCTCGCCCGCCATCGCCTGCCATCCGGCGTTTTCGTTGTGAGTCATCACGAGCAGCGAATCCTCATTCGTGTCGCGCACCTGCACGCGATCGCCGGTGACCGATGCAGGGATGAACGTTGCTGTCTCTCGTGCGCCTTGCCGAGTCAGCAGGAGCCGGGTGGGCCGAATCGCATCCGTACCGGTGACCGTGATTCTGTGCTGCCCAGCAAGGAGCCGCATCGGGCCCGCCCCACACAGTCGGGCATCGAGCTCGGCGCCCCCGAGGAGCGCCTCGGGCGTGGCCGAGAGCCGCGTCTCGTACGTCTTGCCGTCCACGCTCACCGATGGTCCGCTGCCACACGGCAGCGTCTTGCTGGAGGTGCCAGGGACTGACGGGAGCAGGTCGACCTGCGGCAAGCGGACTTCACTGACGCCCACCGGCAGCGGGTGTCCGAACCCTCGGTAGTCCACGCTCAGCCGCGCCTTCTGCGGTATCAACCGGATCTGGATCGAGTCGGTGACGGCCGCACGGAAGGTCGCCCTGCCCCCAACCATCGTGACGTCTCTGCTCGACCCGTCGCTGAACGTGAGGATCGCCTGACGGGGCGCGGTCGCCGGCAGCCCCTTCGCGGTGACCAGCTCAAGTCGCGAAACAGCTCGCTCACCGATCCACCTGACGGTCAAGGTCGGAGCAGGATCGTCGGGCGACGCCACCCAGCCGGTGTCGGTCCGCCCGTCGATCGCCATGGCTGGGCTCGCCTGAGGACTCGCGACGACCCGCGAGCTGGCCTCGGCGGACACCAGCCGACCTCGTTGCACGAGCTCATCCAGTGCGGGGCTTCCGCGGCCGGTCACCCGCAGCTGCGGCTCGTACTGGGCCGCGCCCGGCAACGAGACCAGACGATCAAGGATCCGACCATCCTCACCTTCCCCGAACTTTTCCTCGCCGCACCTCAGCTCCTCATCGATGGTCAGGCAGCCGCTGGTGTAACCCTCTCCCGACTCCACCAATATCTGATCCGGCACGCCCCAGCTCTCCGGCACAGTCGGCATGACCAACGGTCGGGACACGGACTTCCCCTCCCATGTCACGTTCGAGACGGCGAGAGGCGCATCGACCGAGGACACGCCGGAGATGCGCAAGCTGGTGACGACGCCCACGTCGATGCCCACCGTGGCGCCGCCCTGGGCTGTCGTTCGCGAGGGCCCGTCAGAGGTCGAGACCGTGATCCTGCGCTGGATCGAGGTCGGGAGACCCAACGTGACCTCGACCCGGCCGAGGTTGGTGGGTTTGGCGAACGCGATCTCCACCCATGAGGTCTTGCCCGCATCGCGTGTGGACGCGTGCCACGCCGTGTCGGGATCATTGTCGAAGGCGGCCCACGCACTCTGATCGATCCGGGTGAATGGCAGGACATCGATCGAGGCCTGTGACGTCGATGCGCGCACACGAGATGCACCCTCGAGTCGAGGCACGGTCTGCCAGGGCTCGATCTTTTCAGCGTCGTACTGATGAACGGGGCGATCGACCGAGTACGGCTCTCCCTGTGCAAGGGAGCTGGACCGGTTGTGGTTGACCGTGCCGAAGCCAACTTCCTGCCGACGATTGCCGTCGGTCAGGAAGTACGAAGCCGGAGGATCTCCAGCAGCCTGGTCCTGAGCCATGATCGTCTGGGTCTGAGGCGTCACCCCCAGCTGGTCCAAGGCCAACAGGCTCTTGGCGCCCCCCACAAGAACCGGTGTCCCCGCCGCGGACTGGGTGGTGGCACGGCTGACATCCGACAGCTCGAAGACCTCCACCGCCGGGTGGGATGACTGCCAGCCGTCATTCACGATCGCGGTCCGACCCTTGCTACTGGGCAGATAGGGATCTCCGCCGACGGTCGGACCGAAGGAGGCGACAGACTTCACGTACGGTGTCGATCGCAGCGCGGCGTACACCAGCTCCGGGTCGATGATGTCCTTGGTCTTGTCGAGATCGTTGCGAACCACGAGGTGGGTGACGCCGGAGCGACGCAGCGACGCATACAGGCCGGGGCCACCCTGACCGGTTGCCAACGTCTCGGAAATCGCATCCAACATCTCGATGTTGCCTCCCGGCGCCAACGGGATCAGGTTGCGCACCGCCCAAGGGGACTTCGCAAGAGGTTGCATCGGTTCGTCCCCGGTCCTCCCCCACGCGTAGTCGGCGAATCCGGAAGCCGGCAGGAGCAGCGCCTGGCCCCCAGGTTGCTTCGAGAGCCAATCGGCAGTGTCTCGCCAATACCCGGGGATTCCGTCAACCGACCCACGATTGGCGAGGTTGGCGGTCCACGCAGGGGACGACGCACCGAGGACCGAGACCACCGCGAGCAGGCTCACGCCGGTGGCAAGGAGGTTGCGGCGCGGACCGCCTGCCAGCACCTTCGCTGGACGGGCCCGAGCCAGCACGTCGAGGAGATGGGCCATACCGACGATCAATGGGATTCGTACGACGAGCTCGAACTTGTGGGTGTTGCGAAGCGGAGCGAGCGCGCCGTCGAGGAGCTCACGGACCTGAGGTGCGAGCACGCTGGCCGCTGCGCCGCTGTGTGGCATCGCGACGAGCACCACGCCGGCGATCGCACTGCACACGAGAAAGCGCCGGTGGACCAGGTCTGTCCGACTGAGCCCGACGACCCCGAGAGCCGTGACCACGGCCCCGTTCAGGATGAGGACGGGCGTGGACACCAGGTTGTGGCCGGCGACCGAGGCCGGATCGATGTACGCGACCCAGTTGACGGTGCCTCGCAGGACGTCAAACAGGTCTGTCGCGAATGACGCCACGGACGCCGTCTCGATGTAATCGAGGAACCCCGGGCTGTATCGCCCGAGGAGCGTCAACGGGATGAGCCACCACAAGGTCCCGAGCACGACGAGCGGCGGCCACCACCTGACGAGCGTGCGGCGCCGAGGACCTGGCGGGGACATCAGGACCCACAGCACGCCCAACGGCAGTACGGCAGCGGTCGCCGCTGCGTTGACTCCCCCGACCGCTGTCACCGCCAGCGCGGACAGCGCGGCACAGCGCCTGGCGTCCCCTCGTCGGATCGCAAGCACCAACGGAATGAGCACCCAGGGAGCCATGGCAGCCGGCCAGATCTCGATGGAGCTGGGGCCGATCACCGAGATCATCCGCGGAGACAGCGCGAACGCCACGCCAGCGACCATGCGTACCCACGGCGTACCGATCCCCAGCAGCCCGCAGAGCTTGACCATGCCAAGGAAGGCGACGCACAACACTAGAGCCCACCACAGGCGCTGAACGACCCACGGATCGAGTGAGATCGAGTGGCCGAGCAGGAAGAACGGCCCCATCGGAAACAGATAGCCGTATGCCTGGTTCTGCAGCTGACCGAATGCCCCGTTGGGGTCCCACATGTGCAGTGATCGTGCGAGGAAGCCGCCGGGGTCAATCGAGAGGTCGAGCTTGGTGTCGGTCACGAGTCGACCGGGGTTCTGCAGGAATGCCACTGCAGTGAGTACGAGGCACACCGCAGCGAGCCGGAATCTGTGGACGGTGGCCCCGTCAGTCACCGTTTGCGCAACACGATCGCGAGATTCCATGTCACCACCTCGCGGAGTCCGGGTACGCGCAGCACCCACCACGCCCAGCGAGGAAGATATCGCGGTACGAGGTCAACGACGTCGGCTCCGGTCTGGCTCCGGGCCCACCGCAAACCCCCAGCTGCTGTGACGGCGAACAACGACTCCCCGAACACGTTCTTGGGGGGATGCCCGTGCTTGCGCGCGTAGCGACGTGCGGCACGGTGCCCGCCGAGGAAGTGCCACGGGGCCGTCTCGTGACCGCCCCAAGGTCCGAACCACAACGTGTAGGAAAGGAAGACGAGTCCTCCAGGCTTGGTGACCCGGACCATCTCGTCGGCCATCGTCCACGGCTTCGAGACGTGCTCGAGCACGTTGGAGGAATAGGTGAGGTCGAAGCTGCTGTCGGCGAACGGCAGCTGCATTCCGCTGCCCAGGACCGTGCCCGGCTCGGGGTCACCCAGGCCCGACAGCTCACCGAGGTCTGCGTCGAGTGAGCTGTACGTGGCGCCGTCAGCCCGAAAGGCATCAGCGAAGTAGCCCGGTCCGCCGCCGACGTCGAGAACCCAGGCGCCATCGAGGTCGGTGTACGTACCGATCTGGTCGACCGAGTCGCGAGCCAGTGTCCCGTAGAAGTGACCAGGATCGGTCTGCTCGACACGGAAGGCCTTGAACAGCCGCCACGATCGCCGCAACGTGGGACGAAACGGCAGGTCGGGCACGGCGTGCACGATACCCGAGGGGTGGCCCACTCCTCTGATAAAATCGGGCCGTTGCGTTGAGGGACGCAACGCGCGGTGTTGGGAGACGCCGCGAGGGAGCAGGCCGGGCAGTTTGCCGGCCATTTGAGGGAGGCGCCGTCTTCGGACGGCAGCACGATGCACGTACTTTTCTGCAACTGGAGAGACACCAAGAACCCCGAAGGCGGCGGGTCGGAGCGCTATGTCGAGAACATGGCGCGCGGTCTGGTCGAGCGGGGACACGCTGTCACCATCGCGTGCGCAACGCACGATCAGGCACCACGCGAGGAGACCATCGACGGCGTACGTTTCGTGCGACGTGGCAGCAAGATGGACATCTACGTCCGCACCTTCTTCGCACTCCTGCTCGGCCGCTACGGCAAGGTCGACGTCGTCGTGGACGTGCAGAACGGCCTGCCGTTCTTCACCCGGCTCGCCACCCGCAAGCCTGTCGTCGTGCTGGTCCACCACGTCCATCGTGAGCAGTGGCCCGTCGTCTACCCCGGCCTCGTGGGCAAGGTTGGCTGGTGGATCGAGAGCGTGCTGTCGCCGCGCCTCTACCGCAGGAGCCAGTACGTCGCTGTCTCGAGTGCGACCCGCGAGGAGCTGATCGAGCTCGGTGTCGACCGCGACCGGATCAGGATCGTGCACAACGGCAACGACCCCGCCCCGGTCGTCGAGACCCTCCGTTCGATGACTCCGCGCATCAGCGTTGTCGGCCGACTCGTACCGCACAAGCAGGTCGAGCACGCCATCGATGCGATTGCCGAGCTCAGCGTCAAGCATCCCCAGATCACCCTTGACGTCATCGGCGCCGGCTGGTGGGATGCACAGCTCGTCGCCTACGCCGCGCAGCGCGGAGTCGCGCAGCACGTCACGTTCCATGGCTTTGTCGACGACCAGACCAAGCACGAGCTGCTCGCTCAGTCCTGGGTCATGGCCCTCCCCTCGCTCAAGGAGGGGTGGGGAATCGTGATCGGCGAGGCCGGTACGCATGGCACGCCGACCGTTGCCTACAGCACCGCGGGCGGCACGACCGAGTCGATCGACCACAAGGACTCGGGCGTCCTGGTCGACGGCCGGATCGAGTTCACCGAGGCGATCCGCCAGCTCGTCGAGGACGACGAATGGCGCGAGTTCCTCGGCCAAGGTGCGCTCGCGAAGTCGCGTACCTTCACGTGGGCGGTCTCGCAGAGCGAGTTCGCAGAAGTCCTCCACAGCATCTGAGTGCCGCGGGCAGCAAGAAGCGGGCGCCCCGAGGGGACGCCCGCTTCTCAGAGAATCAGTTGGATCCGTAGCTCACGTTGCTCGTTGTGTCGATCGGCTTCTCTCCAGCACTCTGCTGCGAGTTGACGACTCCCACGACGGTGGCTCCGGCCAAACCAAGTCCTGCGATGAAAGCGACGATGCCGCCAGTAATTGTTCCCACAGTTGAGTCCCTCCCTCAATCGCATTGATTCTACCAGCGCCAAGGGGTCACCAGCCCAAGCGATCACGCCACTAGCGCGGCGCGGTGACAACCTCCGGCACTACGCTGAACGCACCATGTCGAGCTCCTTGCGCACCGCGTTCGCCATCGTGCGAACGATGCGACCGCGTCAGTGGGCCAAGAACGTGTTGGTCATCGCAGCAGCTCTCGCGGCCGGCGTTCTCAGCGACGGCAACAACCTCGCGATCATCTTCGGCACATTCGTCGCGTTCACACTTGCCGCTTCCGCCGTTTATCTGTTCAACGACGCCCGTGACGTCGAGGAGGACCGCAAGCACCCGCGCAAACGACTGCGTCCCGTCGCCGCCGGCGAGATCTCCGTACGTCTTGCGGTGACCGCTTCAATATTCGTCGCGGCCGCTGCCCTCGCGCTGGGGACCGCCATCGATCGCGATCTCGGCATCACCCTCGGTGTGTACATCGCCATCCAGGTCGCATATGCGCTGTGGCTCAAGGAGCAGCCCGTCATCGACCTTGCCATCGTGTCGGCCGGATTCCTGCTGCGCGCCATTGCGGGCGGCGTTGCCATCGACGTCCCGCTGTCGCAGTGGTTCCTGCTGGTCGCATCCTTCGGATCGTTGTTCATGGTCGCCGGCAAGCGCTACTCAGAGCTCATGAGCCTGGGCAGCGAGACGGGCACCCGCCGGACCCTGGAGGAGTACTCCGTCTCCTATCTCCGTTTTGTCTGGAGCCTCGCCGCTGCGGTCACGATCACGGCCTACAGCTTGTGGGCGTTCGAGATCAAGAACGAGTCGGGCGTCAACTGGCAGGCCATCTCGATCGCACCGTTCGTCATGGGCATGTTGCGATATGCCGTGGACATCGACCGAGGTCTGGCCGGTGAGCCCGAGGAAGCGGTGATGCGTGACCGCGTCCTGCAGGTGATTGCCGTGAGCTGGCTCGCGATCTTCGCGATCGGCGTGTATTCCGCGTGAACGAGTCGCTCACCGGCTGGGGCGGTACGAGTGCCAGCACCGCACGGGTTGCCCGCCCGGCCGATGTCGAGGCGCTGCGCGACGAGCTCAAGACCGTGGGCGAGCGCGGCGTCATCACCCGCGGCCTGGGGCGCAGCTACGGCGATCCTGCCCAGAACGCCGGCGGGACCGTGCTCGACCTCACCGAGTGGGACGCCATCCTCGATGTCGACACCCGCGCGCCCTCGGTACGCGTGCAGGCTGGCATCAGTCTCGACCGGCTGCTCCGGGCACTCCTCCCCCTCGGGCTCTGGCTGCCGGTGGTTCCCGGCACCCGCCAGGTCACCGTTGGCGGCGCGATCGCGGCGGACGTGCACGGCAAGAACCACCACGTCGATGGCAGCTTCGGCAACCACGTGTCGCAGCTCGACATCCTCCTGTCGTCGGGCGACGTCGTGTCGGCGACCCCGGACGGGGAGCACGCCGACCTGTTCTGGGCGACAGTCGGCGGGATGGGCCTCACCGGGGTCGTGCTCGAGGCGACGATCGAGCTCAAGGATGTCGAGACGTCCTACTTCGTCGTCGACACCGAGCGCACCCACAACCTCGCCGAGATGCTGGCCGCGCTCGAGTCCGGCGATGACGACTACACCTACTCGGTGGCCTGGTTCGACACCGCCACGACTGGCGACTCGCTGGGGCGCGGCGTCATCATGCGTGGCAACACCGCCGTACGCGAGGCGCTCGACCACGACAAGCGTCGAGCGGCGCTGGAGTTCGCGGCGCCGCAGCGAGGCCGCGTGCCGATCGAGCTGCCGGTCAGTCTCGTCAACCGGTTCACCGCCAAGGCGTTCAACGCGCTCTGGTACGCCAAGTCGCCTCGCCGGCGCGTCGGCGAGATCCAGGACATCACGCAGTTCTTCCACCCGCTCGACATCGTCGGTGACTGGAATCGGGTCTACGGTCCCAAGGGTTTCTGCCAGTACCAGTTCGTGGTCCCGTTCGGCGAGGAAGCCGCGTTCACCACGATCGTGGAGACGATCGCCCAGTCAGGACACGTGTCGTCCCTCAACGTGCTCAAACGCTTCGGACCCGGCAACAAGGCTCCCCTGTCGTTCCCGGTGGCCGGGTGGACCCTCGCGGTCGACCTCCCCGTACGCGCCGGGCTCGACACGCTGCTCAACCACCTCGACCAGCTCGTCCTCGCGGCCGGCGGACGGATCTACCTCGCGAAGGACTCGCGCATCTCGGCGGCGACGATCACGCAGATGTACCCCGGCATCCCCGAGTTCCGCGCTGCACGGGATCGTTACGACCCGGCCCGCATCTTCCGCTCCGACCTTTCACGACGACTCGACCTGTGAGGCAATCATGATCAATGCGCTCGGCATCCCGCAGCACATCGTTCTGCTCGGCGGCACGTCCGACATCGCCATCGCGATCGCCGAGAAGTACGCCGCCCAGACAGCTGATCTCACCGTCACCCTGGCGGCCCGGCAGGGCGAACGACGCGCAGCGGCCGTCCAGCAGCTCACGGGCAAGGGTTGCTCGGTGAGGCCCGTCGACTTCGAAGCAGTGGACACCGCCAGCCACTCAGCACTCATCTCCTCGATCGACGGCGACATCGACCTTGCGGTCGTGGCGTTCGGACTGCTCGGCGATCCGGAGGAGGCGTGGACTGACGTTGATGTCGCGCGCGAGCTGGCCGAGGTCAACTACGTCGGCGCCGTCACGACTGGCGTTGCGCTGGCTGCCAGGATTCGAGAGCAGGGGCATGGCGTGATCGTCGCCCTTTCGAGCGTCGCCGGCGAGCGACCACGACGTTCGAACTTCGTCTACGGCTCGACCAAGGCCGGATTCGACGCGTTCTACACCGGGCTCGGTGAGGCGCTGCGCGAGCTGGGCGGTCGGGTGCTCGTCGTCCGGCCAGGCTTCGTGAAGTCCAAGATGACCGAAGGGCTCGACCCGGCTCCCCTGTCGACTACTCCTGACGCCGTCGCCGAAGCGGTCATCGCCGCTGTGCGGGACGGCAAGGAACAGATCTGGGTACCCGGCACGATGCGGGTCGTGATGTCAGGCCTGCGGCACGTCCCCCGAGTCCTTTTCCGCCGCCTTCCGATCTGACCGGCGCAGGGCAAGACCGATTCCGCCGAGCAGCGTCAGACCAGCGACGATCCAGGCCAACGTCATCACTCGTTGGTCTCCCGTTGTCGCGGCCGGTGAAGCAGCTCCCGGCAAGGTGAAGACGCGAAGCTCATCGCCGTCCACGGCAAGCTCATCGGCACCCTCGACGAGGCCCAGCGCCTTGGTTGCCCCGGGGGCATCGGTATCCACGACGACGATGCCGATGCCTTCGTCCACCAGCCCGGAGAGGACGTCAGGGCCCTCGATCACTTCGTCAATCGATCGCGCACGGGGGTCCTCGCCCCTGATGGGCTTGCCGGACACCTCGAGCTCGTCATTGGTGACGGTCGTTCGGTCAAAGAATCGACCCGCTGGATCGAACACCGGCGTGTCATGGTTCCACGTCGGTCGGCGGTAGGCCGTGAACGGCAGGACGAGGATGTCGCCAGTGACGTCGCTTCCGGAAATGGCCGTACGGGCGCTGCTCCACGACGCGGGGTAGCTCGCCGGCTCCAGACGACCACCGACTCCCCAGGCAAGATCAGGCAGCGCAGCGAGTGGGAGCATGACGCCGAGCACGGCGATCGGTGCCGCCCACGTACGGGCAAGGCGCAGCAAGCCGCACACGCCTGCCCCGAATGCCACTGCTTGCAACGGCACCAGCAGCGCCAGCCAACGCGTACCGTCTCGCACCAGACCACCGCCCGGCACGTCGACGACGATGCGCTCCACCAGGTCGGGGGCCAACCAGCCCGCGAGCGCCACGGCGAACCCGATCGCGCCGGCCGGCGCGAGCACGCCAAGCAGGCGACGATCGCTGCGCCACATCGTGACGAGTCCGATGAGGATCACCGACGCGATCGCGACGGCCAGCACGACGGTGAGAACGAGAGCTCGCGAGGTCGGGACGACCTCGCTGTTCCAGATTCCACCAAGTGTCAGCGCCGATCCGAGTCGACCGAAGTGCCCCTCGCCCTGCACCTGGAACAACGCGACGGCGGCGGGGTCCGATCTCCCTCCTGCATGAGCCAGACCTGCAGCGATCCACGGGGCGTTGAGCAGTGACGCCAGCACGGCCACCTGCGCGACTCGCGTACGCCACGCGGCGATCACCCCGATTGCGATGCCCATCAGCCCTGTTGCGGGCGTCAGAGCCGTGCCAGCCAGCGCCAGCACGACGATCCCCCAGCGTGGACCCTCGTCATCGAGCAGGGCGAGGACGAGCCATGGCAGCGCCGCCGTGGCGATCAGCAGTGGCCAGTGGCCCAGGACGAGGCGCTCGGCGACGAAAGGGTTCCACACGGCGAACGTTGCGCCCGCGAGCTGGGCCGCCAGCGGTCGGTCGCTCAGCAGTCGAGCGACGCCGAGGGCAAGCAGGACCAGGGCAGCGAACAGGACGATCCGCTGGACGACGGCGGCCGGGATCATCGCACCGAGCAACGCAGCCACCGCATCAGAGGGGACGGCCCGCGGCAGCGCCGAGCCGAGCCCCCAGATCTCTGGACGGTCAAGATCGAGCTTGGGGACCCACACCATGTCGTAGGAGAGCACGTAGCCCTTGGCCAACAGCGGCGCACACACCGCGAGCGCCAGCAGCACAGCCCACGACGGCACGACTGCCCGACGCAGACGTTCGCGGTGCGACACGGTCGGCCCTTTCGTCGTGGCGTACGGCAGCCACGGCTATTGTGCCGTGGTGAGGTCCAAGCGGCAGACGATGACCGGGGGAACTCTCGTCGCCGCAGGGATGATGGGCATGAACTTCGCCGTCTACGGCTTCAACGTCGTCTCGGCGCGCCTGCTGATCCCCCCGGAGTTCGGGGCGCTGACCGCGCTGTTCGGGATCATCCTGGTCGGCAATGTCGCCTCGCTCGGTCTGCAGGCTGTCACGGCTCGGCGCCTCGCGGTCGACCCCGAGCACCAGGATCAGATCATCAGCGCGACGGCACGCGTCACGATCATGGTCGCGATGGCCGTCGGCGCCATCGTTGCGCTCACGACGGTCGTACTCACCCCCGCCCTGAAGCTCGACAGCTACTGGCCGGTGATCCTGTGCGGCGCCGCCCTGGTGCCATTGACCATCATGGGCGCCGCGGCGGGCGTGGCGCAGGGCACCTCGCGTTGGGGTGCACTCACGTCCATCTACCTCGGCAACGGCGTCGGCCGCATCACCGGCGGGACGATCGCGCTGGTCATCTCGCCGACGACGACATCAGCCATGATCGGCATCGCCCTCGGGTCATGGCTTCCGGTTCTCGCCGGCGCGAAGCTGTTGATGGGTCATGCCGACGGCGGGCATCCCATCAGCCGACGCCCGCTGCTACGCGAAGCGGTGCTGTCCACACACGCCCTGCTGGCGTACTTCGTGCTCAGCAATCTTGACTCGCTGATCGCCCGCAACCGCTTCGACGTTCACGAGAGCGGCCTGTACGCCTCGGGGCTGATCCTCGCCAAGGCGGCGCTCTTCTTTCCGCAGTTCGTCAGCGTCGTGCTGTTTCCCGACCTGGCTCGCGCCACGACCCATCACGCACGGCTGCGAGCTGTGACCCTGGTCGGCGGGTTTGGCGCCCTGGCCGTCGCAGCAACTGCGGTGCTGCCGCACGTTGCGCTGATACTCGTCGGCGGTGACCAGTACGAGGAGGTGACCGACCGGCTGTGGCTCTTTGCCCTCGCCGGGTCACTCCTGGCGATCGTGCACCTGCTCGTGTTCGACGCCTTGGCCAGGCATGCCCACGGCGTCGTGGTGATGCTGTGGGGAGCCGTCGCTGCCGTGCTCGCCGTGGCCTACGGGTTCGGTGTCGGGTTCACCGGGCTCGTGGTCACCGTGACTCTGGTCGCGGCGACCCTGGCAGCAATCGTCTGGGTCGCCCCGGGCGAACGCAGCGACTCTCCCGCTCAGTGACCGGCTTCGTGCCAGGTCTTGCCGATGCCCACCGACACGTCCAGCGACACCGTCATGTCAGCTGCTGAAGCCATCTGCTCACGCACCAGAGTCTCCATCTGTTCGAGCTCTCCGGGCGCAACCTCGAACACCAGCTCGTCGTGGACCTGCAGAAGCATCCGTGAGCCCAGCCCAGCTGCATCGATTGCGCTCTCGACGTTGAGCATCGCCACCTTGATGATGTCGGCCGCCGAACCCTGGATCGGCGCGTTGAGTGCCATGCGCTCGGCCATCTCCCGCCGCTGGCGATTGTCGCTCACCAGATCCGGGAGGTAGCGGCGGCGGCCCAGGATCGTCTCGGTGAAGCCGGTCTGCCGCGCCTCGTCAACGAGTCCGCGTAGATAGTCGCGGACGCCGCCGAACCGTGAGAAGTAGTCGTCCATGAGCCCTTGGGCCTCACTGGTCGAGATCTTGAGCTGGGCACTGAGGCCGTACGGCGACAGACCGTAGGCGAGGCCGTAGTTCATCGCCTTGATGCGGGCGCGAAGCTCGGTGTCGACCTCCTCGGCCGGCACCGAGAACACCTTGGACGCGGTGACTGTGTGGAAGTCCTCGCCCGACTTGAACGCAGCGATGAGGTCGGCGTCCTCGGACAGGTGAGCCATGATGCGCATCTCGATCTGGCTGTAGTCAGCGGTCAGCAGGGTCTCGTAACCCGCGCCGACGGAAAACGCCTCGCGGATGCGTCGGCCCGACGCGGTGCGGATCGGGATGTTCTGCAAGTTGGGGTCGTTGGAGCTGAGCCGCCCCGTCGCCGCAATGGTCTGCGCGTATGTCGTGTGGATGCGTCCGTCGTCGGAGATCGACTTGCGGAGGCCGTCGACAGTTTGCCGCAGGCGAGTGACGTCGCGGTGCTCGAGCAGGTGCTGCAGGAACGGGTGCTCTGTCTTGTCGAACAACGATTGAAGCGCGTCAGCATCAGTCGTGTAGCCGGTCTTGGTGCGCTTGGTCTTGGGCATGCCGAGCTCGTCAAAGAGGACGACCTGAAGCTGCTTGGGCGAGCCGAGGTTGATCTCCTTGCCACCGATCGCGGCGTAGGCCTCCGAAGCGGCGTCTTGCGCGCGCGTGGCGAACTCCGACTCCAACGAGATCAGGTGCTCGTCGTCAATCGCGATGCCAGCCCGCTCCATGCGCGCCAAGGTCGCGACCAACGGCAGCTCGACTTCCTTGATCAACGGAGTCCCGCCGACCGACTCGACCTCCTCGTCGAGCACTTCGGCCAGGTCGAGCGTGGCGCGGGCCCGCAGCATCCCGGACTCGGCACCGGCATTGTCGGTGTCGAGGGTCAGCTGACCTGACGCCTCGGAGTCGTCGCGCAGCTCACGCTTGAGGTAGCGAACCGAGAGATCGGCGAGATCGTACGAACGCTGATCCGGACGTACGACGTACGCCGACAACGCGGTGTCAGCAGCGACACCCTCGAGCGCCCAGCCCCGAGCCCCGAGCGCAAGCGCCGGACCCTTGACGTCGTGCAGCACCTTGGGCCGGTCCGGATCGGCGAGCCAGGCAGCAATCGCCGCATCGTCCTCGGCGGTGATCTCGTCGACATTGATCCACGCCGCAGCATCATCTGCGGCGATCGCCAGGGCGACGACGTCACCCGTGCCACGACCCCAGGATCCCTGGACATGGAGGCCAAGACGCACACCGGGCGCCGAGTGCTCGTCGAGCCAGGCGGCAGCCGCGCCGGGTGCGACGTTGGTGCCGTCGAGGTCGAAACCTTCCTCGGCCTGCGGCTCAACCTCGCCGAACGCCTCGAACAGCCGGACTCGCAGGGCATTGAACTCGAGCGCGTCGAAGACGGTGTGGATCGCCTCGCGGTCCCACACCGTGTCGAAGCTGAGGTCGGCCGGTCCTGCAGGCAGGTCGAGGTCGCGGATCAGCGCGTTGATGCGACGGTTGCGCAGCACGTCGTCGAGGTGCTCTCGCAAGGACTCACCGGCCTTGCCGGGGATGTTGTCGACATCTGCCACGAGGGCGTCGAGAGTGCCGTACTGGTTGATCCACTTGGCCGCCGTCTTGGGCCCGACACCCGGCACGCCGGGCAGGTTGTCACTGGTCTCGCCCACGAGGGCAGCGATGTCGGGATAGTGCTCCGGCGTGACGGCGTACTTTTCCTCGACCGCCGTCGGTGTCATGCGCGCCAGGTCGGAAACTCCCTTGCGCGGGTAGAGCACCGTGGTCGTCTCGGTGACGAGCTGGAGGGCGTCACGGTCACCCGTGCAGATCAGGACTTCCATCCCCGCAGACTCCGCCCGTGTCGTGAGGGTGCCGATGATGTCATCGGCCTCGAAGCCGACCTTCTCGAACGTCGTGATGTGCAACGCGTCGAGGATCTCCTTGATCAACGGGATCTGACCGCTGAACTCCGGAGGAGACTTGGACCGGTTGCCCTTGTAGTCGGCGTACTGCTCCAGCCTGAAGGTCTGGCGCGAGACGTCGAACGCCACGGCGACGTGCGTGGGCTTCTCGTCGCGCAGGACGTTGATCAGCATCGAGGTGAACCCGAACACTGCGTTGGTGCTCTGCCCTGTCGTGGTCGAGAAGTTCTCGACGGGGAGGGCGAAGAAGGCTCGGTAGGCGACGGAATGGCCGTCGATCAGCAGTAGGCGGTCCACACCGGCGACTCTAGCCGTCGGCGATGACACTCAGCGACGGGTCCCGGCGCCCATGGCGTCGGACTGGCGACGCCGCAGGGTGCGCCGTACGGCGATCAGCTTGCCGGTGTCGCGCGAGTTGGTCGCCTTGCCCGACAGGCGCGAACGGAGCTTGCTCGCCTGGATCGCGCGGACGATCGCAATCTGGTTGAAGCCGATCTTGGCGAGATAGCGATGCGGCTCGCGTGAGTGTGCCGGGATCGCGGCGACCACGATCTCGCAGTTGTGGTCCTCGCCGTGGTGAGCGGCAGCTGACAACAGCATCGACGCCACGGAACGGCGGCGAAAACGTGGTGACACCTGGATCTCGGTCACGATGAGCACACGCGTGAGGCTGATCGGCGTCAGCGTGTTGACCGTGAACATGGTCGCGCCGATGATCTCGTCGTCGGCGACTGCGACGATGATCCGCTTGTTGGGCTGCGTCATGTTGATGTCGAGCGCAGCGGAGGCCTCGGCGATGCCGGGCTCGCGCCACAGAGCCTGCTGGGTGAATGCCTCAGAACCTTCGTCGTTGCTTGCCGCTGCGCATTCGGACCACAACGCAATCAACGAAGCAGCGTCGTCACGATCGGCGTCCCGCAGGACGATGGAAGTTCTGGCCGACATAGGATCCTGACTCTGTCCATGACACCGGGCGAAGCCAGTGTGAATGACACACTACCGCTGGGCGCCGTTGCCTTATGTTCTTAGTTGCTTTCCAAGAAGCGTTGCCGATCGAGCATCGAGGGAGACCATACATGTTCACCGGACTCGGCACCTTGACCAACGTCGCGACAGTGATCGTGGGTTCAGGACTTGGCCTGCTGATCGGCCACCGACTCAGTGATCGGGTGCGCTCCACCGTGACGTCCGCCCTGGGCCTGGTGACCCTGCTGATCGCGGCACAGTCGGCCATGGCGGTCTCCGATCCCGAGCTGATCGACGCCGCCGGCAAGAGCGCTCCCGTTCTCATCGTGCTCGGCGCACTCGTGATCGGCGGAATCATCGGATCGTGGTTCCGCCTGGAGGATCGCCTCGAGGAAGTCGGCGCCTGGCTGCAGAGACGCTTCACCCGCGAGAGCTCCGAGGCGGGCGAGGGGCGCGAAAGGTTCATCGAAGGGTTCGTCATCAGCTCGTTGGTCTTCTGCGTGGGACCACTGACGATCCTCGGATCGATCAACGAGGGACTCGGCAACGGTGCCGACCAGCTGTTCCTCAAGGCGGTTCTCGACGGTTTCGCCTCGCTCGCGTTCGCAGCATCGTTCGGCATCGGCGTGATGGCCTCTGCACTGTCGATCGCGGTCATCCAGGGATCACTCACGGCGCTGGGAGCCGTACTGGGGTCTTTCGTCCCAGAGGCACACCTGCTCGCACTCACGGCGACCGGTGGCCTGATCCTGATCGGAGTGGCATTCAGATTGCTGAACCTCAAGGCGATTCCGGTGGCCGACCTGCTGCCCGCGCTCGTGATCGCCCCCCTCCTGTGCCAGATTGCGGTCGCGGTTAATTAGTCGGCAACCCGCCGCAACCCAACTGTCACCTCCGAAGGTGTCAGATCAGGCTGCGCTGCCCCCCTGGTTGGCTATAGTCCGTTGAATCACTCTGAACCCATCCAGGCAACGCCGACAGGAGTACATGCGTGCGAATGCGACTCGCGGCCCTACTCGCAGCAGTAGTGGGAGTGTCCATCCTTCTCAGCCCGGCGTCGGCTCTGGCCACGCCGACACCCACCCCGACCCCCTCAGCGAGCCAAGCTGCACCTGAGGAGAACCCCATCGTCGACGGCCAGAACATCACCGTCACGTTGCGAGACCTGAATGGTGGCGAGGGCGAGCCGAAGACACTTCCCGGTGTGACCCTCACCGTCTTCGCCGAGAGCAAGGACGGCCAGCTGATCGGCACCCAGGTCACTGACAGCAAGGGCCGGGTGAGCATCGCGATCCCCAGCAACGGCGTGTACGTCGTGGTGCTGGATCCCGACACTCTCCCCGAAGGAGTCAAGCTCAGCGGCAAGGGTGAGACGGACAAGACCATCACCGCCCGTCTCGGCGGCAGCAACTTCGCGCAGTACCAGATCGGTGCCGTCCAGGTCACCGCTGCATCGTTCAGCAGCAAGCTCGTCGACGCCACGACCTCAGGCCTCAAGTACGGGTTGATCATTGCGCTCGCTGCACTGGGCCTGTCGCTGATCTTCGGCACGACGGGCCTGACCAACTTCGCCCACGGCGAGCTGGTCACCTTTGGCGGGATCATGACCTACATGTTCAACCGCGGACTGGGGTTGCCGGTGATCGCCGCCGGCATCTTGGCGGTCGTGGCTTCCGCCCTGTTCGGCTTCTTGCAGGACCGCGGCCTCTGGCGACCGCTGCGCAACCGTGGCACCGGTCTGATCGCGATGATGATCGTCTCGATCGGCTTCGCACTGCTGATGCGCAGCATCTTCCAGTACACGTTCGGCGGATCCACCAAGACGCTGTCGCAGTACGTCGCGCAGGGTCGCACCGACTACGGTCCGATCGCCCTGTCCGACAAGGAAGTGGCGATCTTCGCGATCTCGATCATCACCCTGGTAGTGACCTGCATTGCCCTGATGCGCACTCGTCTCGGCAAGGCGATGCGGGCAGTCTCTGACAATCCGGCTCTTTCGGCCTCGTCCGGCATGAGGGTCGACGGCGTGATCTCGTCCGTGTGGATCCTCGGCACAGCTCTCACGGGCCTGTCGGGCGTCCTGCTGGCCATCAACCAGCAGGTCAACTTCCAGATGGGCTTCAAGGTGCTTCTTCTCATCTTCGCCGCTGTCACCCTCGGTGGCCTCGGCACGATCTGGGGCGCGCTGATCGGCTCACTCATCATTGGTCTGATGGTCGAGGTCGCACCGGTCATCACGTTGTGGGGTTGGCACCCGGTTCCCGCCTCGATCAAGGACGTCGGAGCACTGCTCGTGATGATCCTCATTCTTCTCGTCAGGCCGCAGGGCATCCTCGGCCGAGCTCAGCGGATCGGTTAGGGGCGAACCATGGATTTCGGAACAGTCATCGACGCCGCCTTCTCGGCAGCCTTCGGACCCCAGGCCATCGTCTTCGCACTGGCAGCCATCGGACTCAACGTGCACTTCGGCTACACGGGTCTGCTCAACTTCGGTCAGGCCGGCTTCATGTCGATCGCGGCATTCGGCCTCGCAGTCAGCGTCGTGACCTGGGACCTCAACTTCTGGCTCGCGGTGGCCATCGGTCTCGTCGGATCGGTGGTTCTCGCCCTTGTGCTCGGCGTGCCGACGCTGCGCCTGCGCGCTGACTACCTTGCCATCGTCACCATCGCGACGTCTGAGATCCTGCGGCTCATCTTCGGTGCCGTCGAGTTCAAGGACACGTTCGGTGGGTCGAACGGACTCACGGGTTACGCGGGCACCTATCGCGATCTCAACCCGTACAACAAGGGAATGGACTTCAAGATCGTGTCGTTCAGCCGCGGCGACATGTGGAACATCACGGTCGGCTGGACGCTCGTCGCGCTGTGCTGCATCCTCGTCTGGGCGTTGATGCGCAGCCCGTGGGGGCGCGTGCTCCGCTCCATCCGTGAGGACGAGGACGCCGTACGTTCGCTCGGCAAGAACGTCTTCGCCTACAAGATGCAAGCACTCGTCCTGGGCGGTCTGTTCGGCGGGCTCGCCGGCATCTTCCACATCCTCAAACAGGGTTCGGCCGTACCGACCGACTTCAACACGACGTTCACCTTCTACGCCTATGCGGCGTTGCTCATCGGAGGTGCGGCGCGCGTCCTCGGACCGGTCGTCGGCTCGATCGTCTTCTGGTTCCTGATCGCCGGACTCGGCTCGTTCTTCGGCCAGGCCACCGCAGGGGCAGATCCGCTGATCCCCGATTTCATCATGACCAACACCCAGTCCAGCCTCATCCGCTTCATCCTGCTCGGATTGGGCCTCATGCTCCTCATGATCTTCCGCCCACAGGGGATCTTCGGAGACCGAAGGGAGATCGCGATCGATGCCCGTTGAACTCAGCGAAGCTCGCAAGGCACTCGAGGGTGTTCCTGCCGAGCCAGGCGCCCCCAAGCCCGATCCGATCCTCAAGGGCAGCAACATCGTCCGTACGTTCGGTGGTCTCAAGGCGGTCGACGTCGAGCACATCGAGATCCAGCGCGGGGTCATCACGGCCCTCATCGGCCCCAACGGCGCAGGCAAGACCACGCTGTTCAACCTGCTCACGGGTTTTGACGCGCCCGATGAGGGTGACTGGTCGTTCAACGACAAGAAGCTCGGCAAGGTGCCGGCCTTCAAGGTCGCACGACTGGGCATGGTTCGAACGTTCCAGCTGACCAAGGTGCTCTCGAAGCTCAAGGTCATCGACAACATGCTGCTCGGCGCAACGGGCCAGCGCGGCGAGAAGTTCTGGTCGGCGCCGTTCAAGAGCCTCTGGGGCTCGCAGGAGGACGAGATCACGACGCGCGCCGATGCTCTGCTGGAGCGGTTCAAGCTCGACGCCAAGCGCGAGGACTTCGCCGGGTCGCTGTCGGGCGGTCAGCGCAAGCTTCTCGAGATGGCACGCGCCCTGATGGTCGATCCCGAGCTGATCATGCTCGACGAGCCCATGGCGGGGGTCAATCCAGCGCTCAAGCAGTCACTGCTCGGGCACGTCAAATCGCTGCGTGACGAAGGACGAACGGTGCTCTTCGTGGAGCACGACATGGACATGGTGCGCGACATCTCCGACTGGGTCATCGTCATGGCACAGGGGCAGATCGTCGCCGAAGGCTCGCCGCAGTCGGTGATGGCCAACCAGTCGGTCATCGACGCCTACCTCGGCGCCCACCACGACACCGACATCACCGAGGTCGACCTCGAGGAGCTCGAGACCGAAGCCTCCACCGAGCTGGACGAGGAGCAGTCATGACCGAGACGACCGAGTCGACCGAACGCGAAGGACATCTTGCCAACGCCGACGGGGCCGTTCTTCGCGCCGACGACCTGATCGCGGGCTACCTCCCCGGAGTCAACATCCTCAACGGCGCCGACCTCTACTGCCAACCCGGCGAGCTCGTCGGAATCATCGGTCCCAACGGCGCCGGCAAGTCGACGCTCCTCAAGGCTCTGTTCGGCCTGGTCAAGGTGCACGAGGGAACTGTGCTGCTCAACGGCGACGACATCACCAATCAGCGCGCCGACCAGCTGGTGTCCAAGGGAATCGGCTTCGTGCCTCAGAACAACAATGTGTTCCCGAGCCTGACCATCGAGGAGAACCTCGAGATGGGCTGCTACCAGGAGCCCAAGAAGTTCGCTGAACGCTTCGGCTTCGTCACCGACCTGTTTCCGCGTCTCGGCGAGCGCCGCAAGCAGCGTGCCGGACAGCTGTCAGGCGGTGAGCGGCAGATGGTCGCCATGGGTCGCGCGTTGATGATGGACCCGGCCGTGCTGCTTCTCGACGAGCCGTCTGCCGGACTCTCCCCCGTGCTGCAGGACGAGGTGTTCGTGCAGACACGCAACATCAACAAGGCGGGCGTCTCGGTCATCATGGTTGAGCAGAACGCACGTCGCTGCCTGCAGATCTGCGACCGCGGCTATGTGCTCGACCAAGGCCGCAATGCCTACTCGGGCACCGGCAAGTCCTTGGCCAACGACCCCAAGGTCATCGAGCTCTACCTGGGAACGTTGGGCCAGAAGGCCGACTGACTCACCGTCCGCAGAACGCCCCCGCACCCACACGGTGCGGGGGCGTTTCTTGTGCACCCGTGCACGACCCTGGGCAGGCTGCTGAGGTGCTCGGGGAACGTGGAAGGGCCCCGGTGCCGAAGCACCGGGGCCCCACTCAGGCCGTTCTGATCCAAATGGATCAGATGTTGCCCTTGATGTACTTCACGGGTGCGTACTTGTTCGTGTCGTCGTACTGGTAGATGCCGATCGATGCAGCTGTCGGGCTACCGGTCTTGCCGAGCTCGATCTCGCCGGAGACTCCGTCGTAATCGATGTCGGCGTTCTTGTCGTCCGCCAGCAGCTTGGCACACGCATCGAACGTCGTGCACTTCTCGCCACCCTTGCTCGTCTCAACCATCTTCTTGGCGATGGCCTCACCCGAGTCGTCACCGGCTGCGATCGCTGCCAGGGCTGACAGTACGGTCGCGTCGTAGGACTCTGCGGAGTACGAGTAGTCCTTCAGGTCCGGGTTGACCGACTTCAGACGCTTCTTGAAGTCACCACCGGAGTCGGCGCCCGGGATCGTTCCCTTGGTGCCCTTGAGCGATCCCGGAGGAAGCTGCTTGGTACCTGTGGTGCTGTAGTCCGAGGTGTTGCCGTCGACGAAGTACGTCGGGACGTCCTTCGGGCCGGCGCCGGCCTGGATCAGCTTCGGGATGATCGTGGTCGTCTCGTCGAACGCGATCAGGACGACAGCGTCGGCCTTGGCGTCGGCGATCTCGGTGATCTGCGTGTCGCCGGGACCATTCTTCTCGTCGTAGAGCACCGAGGCGGAGACCTTGGAACCTGCATCTTCGAGGTTCTTCTTGACTTCCTTGGCCAGCGTCTCGCCGTATGCGTCCTGGCGAGCCAGGATGGCGACGTTCTGACGTCCGTCCTCGATCAGGAGGTTTGCCATGACGGCACCCTGGAGGATGTCGGACGGCGCCGTACGGAAGTAGAGGTCGGGCTTGGAGTAGTCACCCTCGTCGAATGCGGTCGACGTGTTGGCGGGCGAGAACATGATCGCGCCGGCGGACATGATCTTGTCGATCACGGTCAGCGAGACGCCCGAGGACGCAGCACCGATGATGACGTCGGACTTGGCCTTGAGCAGCTTGTCAGTCTCAGCCGGTGCGATGCCCGAATCTGTGTCGCCCGAGTCGCCCCGGACGCCGACGACGTCCTTGCCGAGCACGCCGCCTGCGGCGTTGATGTCCTTGATCGCGAGGTCGACGCCAGCAAATTCCGGCGGGCCGAGGAACGCGAGGCTACCGGTCTGCGGGAGGAGCTGACCAACGGTCAGTACGCCATCTCCCTTGGCGGCGGGCGCGTCACCTTCACTCTTGTCGTCGCTCCCACCACAAGCAGCGAGCACGAGTGCTCCCGCTGCGGCGATGGCAGCAAGACGATATGTCCTGTTACTGCGCTTCATCAATCCTCCGGATAAATAGAGAGCCCGAGGCACCTGCGTGCCCGGGAGCGTCAATGTATGTCCGAACGTAGTCGCAGCCGGGTTCATTTGTGTAGGAGTTCTCACGTTGAGGCACAACGTCATCGAGTTGTAACAAAGGTCACTCTGAGCGTGCCGAATGACCTACTTTCCAGCCTGCAGCCCCGGACCATGGTCGATGACGCCCTGCGCCACGTGCTGCATCGGAAGCCTGAGATCCATCGCGGTCCGCTGGATCCAGCCGAACGCCTCCGGCTCGGTCAGGCCCAGCTCGGCCTGGAGCACGGACTTTGCCCGCTCGACGACCTTGCGGGTCGCAAGCTGTCCCGACAGGTCGCCGACCTCCTTCTCGAGCGCCGTGATCTCGGAGAATCGACTCATCGCCATCTCGATGGCGGGGACGAGGTCGGACTTCGAGAACGGTTTGACCAGATAGGCCATGGCGCCTGCGTCGCGGGCGCGTTCGACCAGCTCCCGTTGGCTGAAGGCCGTCAGCATCACGACGGGAGCGATGCGCGCAGCCGCGATCTGTGACGCAGCGGCAATGCCATCGAGCTTGGGCATCTTGACGTCCATCACGACGAGGTCCGGGCGGTGCTCCATGGCGAGGGCGATCGCGGCTTCACCGTCGCCTGCCTGGCCGACGACCTCGTAGCCCTCCTCAGCCAGCATCTCCGCGAGGTCGAGCCGGATCAACGCCTCGTCCTCGGCGATCACGACACGAGGAGCCGAAGAGGAGCCGGAGTGAGTCACATGAGAAGGTTATACGCGCCGATTTTCGGCGTGAGCCGAGTTGGCGGAATGGTAGACGCGATGGTCTCAAAAACCATTGTCCGAAAGGGCGTGCGGGTTCGAGTCCCGCACTCGGCACACGAGTGAATCTGATCAGTCCTGCGGGTCGCCGTACGCGGGTGCGACGCGGTTGATCGCGTCGCCCATGTTGTGGATGCGCAGCGCGTTGGTCGAGCCGGGGATGCCCGGAGGGCTGCCGGCGACGATGACGACCTGCTGGCCCTCGCCGCAGCGGCCGATCTCCAGCAGCGCCTTGTCGACCTGCAGCACCATGTCATCGGTGTGCTTGACCTCAGGCACGAGGAACGTCTCGATGCCCCAGCTCAGCGCAAGCTGCGAACGGACCTTTGCGTTGGGCGTGAACGCGATCACGGGGACTCGCGAGCGGTAGCGCGTCATGCGGCGGGCGGAGTCGCCAGACGTGGTGAAGGCAACCAGGTATCGCGCGTCAACGGCCTCGGCGATCTCAGATGCCGCCCGGCAGATGACGCCGCTCTTGGTACGCGGTTTCCAGACGTACGCTGCCATGCGAGGCAGTCCGTGATCCTCGGTCGACTCGACGATGCGAGCCATCGTGTTGACGGTGTGGATCGGGTATTCGCCGACGCTGGTCTCGCCGGACAGCATCACCGCGTCGGCGCCGTCGAGCACCGCGTTGGCGACGTCGGACGCCTCAGCACGGGTGGGGCGGGGTGCCGAGATCATCGACTCCAGCATCTGGGTCGCCACGATGACCGGTTTGGCGTTGCGGCGAGCCTTTTCGACGATCAGCTTCTGGACGATCGGGACGTCCTCGAGCGGCAGCTCGACGCCAAGATCGCCGCGGGCCACCATCACACCGTCGAAGGCGTCCATGATGCCGTCGAGGTTGTCGACTGCCTGGGGCTTCTCGATCTTGGCGATGACCGGGACCACGATGCCCTCTTCGTCCATCACCTTGCGCACGTCGTCGTAGTCGTCTGCCGACCGAACGAACGACAGCGCGATGAAGTCGACACCGAGGTGCAGGGCGAATCGCAGGTCCTCGTGGTCCTTGTCGCTCATGGCCGGGACGCTGACCATCACGCCCGGCAGGTTGATGCCCTTGTTGTTGCTCACGGGGCCGGTGGTCTCCACCAGGCAGGTCACGTCGGTCTCGGTCACGTCGGTGGCGCGAAGCCGCATGCGTCCGTCGTCGATCAGGATCTCGTCCCCCACGTGGACGTCGCCCGGGAGGCCCTTGTACGTGGTGGAGCAGCGCGTGACGTCACCGAGCACGTCATCGGTGGTGATCGTGAACGTCGACCCGGCCTCGAGGACCACCGGACCTGACGCAAAAAGGCCCAACCGGATCTTCGGGCCCTGCAGGTCGGCGAGGATCGCGATCGCCTTGCCGGTCTGTTCGGCTGCCTCCCGCACCCACTGGTAGTTCTGCTCGTGGTCGGCCTGGACGCCGTGGCTCATGTTGAGCCGCGCAACGTCCATACCGGCCTCGGCCAGCTGGAGGATCTTTGCGGCACCCGCGACCGCAGGGCCGAGGGTGCAGACGATCTTTGCTCTACGCACGGTTTCAGCCTATCCAGTTGGCACAGCTACCCGCGAGTTACTTAGTGGTTTGCGACAACTTATTATCAGACGGTGAGCGGGCGAGCCGTCGGCGGGATCGGCGACGGCAAGCTGGTGGAGCCCGACAGGTACGCGTCAACGCCGGCCGCGGCCGACCTGCCCTCAGCTATCGCCCACACGATCAGCGACTGCCCACGTCCCGCATCTCCGGCGACGAACACACCATCGACCGTCGACATGTAGTTGTTGTCGCGGACGATGTTGCCGCGCTCGTCGAGATCGACTCCGAGCTGTTCGACGAGCCCTTCCTTCTCCGGTCCGGTGAAGCCCATGGCGAACAGGACCAGCTGCGCCGGGATCACTTTCTCGGAACCGTCGATCTCGGTGAGCTTGCCGTCGACGAGCTCGACCTCTGCCAGGCGCAGCCCGCTGACCTGTCCGTCCTCGCCGAGGAACTCCTTGGTCGACACCGAGTAGACGCGGTCGCCAGCCTCTTCGTGCGCCGAGGAGACGCGATAGATCATCGGGTAGGTCGGCCACGGCTGGTGGCCGGGACGCTCCTCCCCCGGGTTGGGCAGGATCTCCAGCTGGGTGATCGATCTGGCGCCCTGACGGACCGACGTACCGAGACAGTCAGCGCCGGTGTCACCGCCGCCGATGATGACGACGTCCTTGTCGGTGGCCAGAATCTGACCCTCGACCTCTTCGCCGAGCGCGACGCGGTTGGCCTGCGGAAGGAACTCCATCGCCTGGTGGATGCCGCCGAGCTCACGGCCCGGCACCGGCAGGTCGCGGCGTACGGTTGCGCCGATCGCGAGGATGACGGCGTCATAGCGGTCCCGCAGCTGAGAACCGGTCAGCGTGTCGCCGACCTGCACACCGTTGCGGAAGACCGTTCCTTCGCGCTCCATCTGGTTGATGCGGCGATCAACCTGGATCTTTTCCATCTTGAACTCGGGGATGCCGTAGCGCAGCAGTCCGCCGGGCTTGTCGTCACGCTCGTACACCGCCACGGTGTGGCCGGCGCGGGTGAGCTGCTGCGCAGCGGCCAGTCCAGCCGGGCCGGACCCGACGACCGCGATCGTCTTGCCGGTCAGCCACTCGGGCGGCTCGGGGCGGACCTGTCGGTCGTCCCACGCCTTGTCGATGATCGCGACCTCGACGTTCTTGATCGTGACGGCGTCACGGTTGATCGCCACCACGCAGGCCGTCTCACAGGGCGCCGGGCAGAGCCGCCCGGTGAACTCCGGGAAGTTGTTGGTCGCGTGCAGGCGATCCAACGCCTCGTCCCAGTCCTCGCGCCAGACCAGGTCGTTCCACTCCGGGATCAGGTTGCCCAGCGGACAGCCGTTGTGGCAGAACGGGATGCCGCAGTCCATGCACCGGCCGGCCTGCTCGCTGATGATCGGGAGAAGGGCCTTGCCTGGGCCACCCGGGTAGACCTCGTTCCAGTCCTTGATGCGCTCTTCGACGGGGCGTCGGGGTGCGAGCTGTCGGGGCGTGTTGATGAATCCGCGTGGGTCAGCCACGTGCAGCCACCTCCATCATTCGTGTCGTCGTGTCTTCGTCGGAGAGTCCCTCGGACTCGGCCGCTGCTCGTGCTTCAAGAACCAAGCGGTAGTTGACCGGCATGATCTCGGTGAAGCGTCCGAGCGATGTCTCCCAGACGCCGAGCAGCTGCTCGGCGACGACCGACCCGGTCTCCTGGAAATGCTTCTCGACCAGCGTCCTCAGTGTGTCGGCCGCCTCTCCCTCAACCTTGCGGAGCTCGACCATCTCGGTGTTGACCAAGGTCTCGTCGAGATCGAGCACGTACGCGCCACCGCCGCTCATGCCAGCGGCGACGTTGCGACCGGTCGAACCAAGAATCACCACCGTGCCGCCGGTCATGTATTCGCACGCGTGGTCCCCGACGCCTTCGACAACGGCACTCGCACCGGAGTTTCGCACGCAGAACCGCTCGCCGACCTTGCCGCGCAGGAACACCTCGCCGCTGGTCGCACCGAAGCCGATCACGTTGCCGGCGACGATCTGCGCCTCGGCGGTGAACTGTGCGTCGCGGGGCGGGCGCACGATGATCCGTCCGCCCGAAAGGCCCTTGCCGACGTAGTCGTTGCCGTCACCTTCGAGGCGCAGCGTGATGCCCTTGGGCACGAACGCACCGAACGACTGACCCGCCGAACCGGTGAAGGTCAGGTCAATCGTGTTCTCCGGCAGCCCGGCACCCTTGTAGCGCTTGGTGACTTCGTGGCCGAGCATCGTGCCGACCGTACGGTTGACGTTGCGGATCTCAAGCTGTGCGCGGACGGGCTCGCCACGCTCCAACGCATCGGCGCTGATCTTGATGAGCTCGTTGTCGAGGGCACGATCAAGCCCGTGGTCCTGCACCGTCGTACGGTGCAGCGATGCGCCCTCAGGCAGCTCGGGGACGTACAGGATCGGCGCCAAGTCGAGACCGTCTGCCTTCCAGTGGTCGACGGCCTTGCGGATGTCGATCATCTCGGCGTGACCCACCGCCTCCTCGATCGACCGGAAGCCCAGGCTGGCGAGCAGCTCACGGACCTCCTCGGCGATGTAGTTGAAGAAGTTGACGATGTATTCGGCCTTGCCGCTGTACTTCTCGCGCAGCGCCTTGTTCTGGGTCGCCACGCCGACAGGACACGTGTCGAGGTGGCAGACGCGCATCATGATGCAACCGCTGACTACCAGTGGCGCGGTCGCGAAGCCGAACTCCTCAGCACCGAGCAGGGCGGCGATGACCACGTCGCGACCGGTCTTGAGCTGGCCGTCGCACTGCACCACGATGCGGTCGCGCAGTCCGTTGAGCAGCAGCGTCTGCTGGGTCTCCGCGAGGCCGAGCTCCCACGGTCCGCCGGCGTGCTTCAACGAGGTGAGGGGTGAGGCGCCAGTCCCGCCGTCGTGGCCTGAGATGAGCACCACGTCGGCGTGCGCCTTGGACACGCCGGCCGCGACCGTACCGACGCCGACCTCGGAGACGAGCTTCACGTGCACCCGTGCAGAAGGGTTGGCGTTCTTGAGGTCGTGGATCAGCTGCTTGAGGTCCTCGATCGAGTAGATGTCGTGGTGCGGCGGCGGCGAGATGAGCCCGACGCCGGGCGTGGAGTGACGCGTCTTGGCAACCCACGGATAGACCTTGGGTCCGGGCAGCTGACCCCCCTCGCCAGGCTTGGCACCCTGCGCCATCTTGATCTGGATGTCGTCGGAGTTGGTGAGGTACTCCGACGTCACGCCGAAGCGGCCCGAAGCGACCTGCTTGATCGACGAACGGCGGGCCGGGTCGTACAGCCGGTCTGGGTCCTCGCCGCCTTCGCCGGTGTTGGACTTGCCACCGAGCTGGTTCATGGCGACCGCGAGGGTCTCGTGTGCCTCCTGGCTGATGGATCCGTACGACATCGCGCCCGTCGAGAAGCGCTTGACGATCTCGGAGACCGGCTCGACGTCGTCGATCGATATCGGAGCCCGCTCCCCTGCCTTGAACTCGAACAGTCCACGCAGCGTCATCAGTCGCTCGGACTGGTCGTCGACGCGGGACGTGTACTGCTTGAAGATCTCGTACGAGCCGGTGCGCGTCGAGTGCTGCAGACGGAACACCGTCTCAGGGTCGAACAGGTGCTGGGGACCTTCGCGGCGCCACTGGTACTCGCCACCGATCTCGAGCTGGCGGCGCGGACCTGCGATACCACTCGTCGGATAAGCCTTGAGGTGGCGCGAACGGACCTCAGCGGCGAGCACGTCGAGCCCTGCGCCGCCGAGCTTGGAGGACGTACCGGTGAAGTACTGGTCGACGAGCTCGTGGGACAGGCCGACGGCCTCGAAGATCTGTGCGCCGGTGTAGGACGCCACCGTGGAGACGCCCATCTTGCTCATGACCTTGAGGACGCCCTTGCCGAGCCCGTATGCGAGGTTGCGCACCGCCTGGGCCGGAGCGACGCCCTCGACGAAGATGCGCTCGCGCGCGAGGTCCTCAGCTGTCTCCAGTGCGAGGTAGGGGTTGACCGCGGTCGCGCCGTAGCCGATCAGCAGCGCGACGTGGTGCACCTCGCGCACGTCCCCGGACTCGACGATGAGACCTGCCTGGGTACGCAGCCGCTCGCGCACCATGTGGTGGTGCACGGCGGCAGTCAGCAGCAACGACGGGATCGGTGCGAGGTCGGAGTTGGAGTGCCGGTCCGACAGCACGATGATCCGGGCGCCGTCGGCGATCGCCTCCGACACGTCGGCGCAGATCTCCTCGAGGCGAGCCTTGAGCGCACCTCCGCCGCCATCGACTTCATACAGGCCGCGAACGACGTGCACCGAGAAGCCCGGCATGTCGCCGTCCTTGTTCATGTGCCGGATCTTGGCGAGCTCGTCGTTGTCGACGACGGGGAACGGCAGCTGCAGCATGCGGCACGACGCCGGACCGGGCGCGAGGAGGTTCTTCTCCGGACCGATCGTGCCCGCGAGTGAGGTGACGACCTCTTCGCGGATCGCGTCGAGCGGCGGGTTCGTGACCTGCGCGAACAGCTGCGAGAAGTAGTCGAACAGCAGGCGCGGGCGATCGGAGATCGCCGCAATGGGAGTGTCGGTGCCCATCGAGCCGATGGCCTCGCCGCCCGAGCGGGCGATCGGGGCGATCAGGATGCGCAGCTCCTCCTCGGTGTAGCCGAACACCTGCTGGCGGCGGGTGACCGAGGAGTGTGTGTGGACGATGTGCTCGAGGTCGGGGAGGTCCTCGAAGCGCACGAGACCGCTGTAGAGCCACTCGTCGTACGGGTTCTCGTTCGCGAGGGCGTTCTTGATCTCGTGATCTTCGATGATCCGGTGCTCGTCGAGGTCGATCAGGAACATCTTGCCGGGCTCGAGGCGGCCCTTGCGGGTGATCGTGCTCTGGTCGATGTCCAGGACGCCCGCTTCGGAGGCGAGCACGACAAGTCCGTCCTCGGTCACCCAGTAGCGACCGGGTCGCAGACCGTTGCGGTCGAGCACGGCACCGACCTGGTTGCCGTCGCTGAACGTCACGCAGGCAGGTCCGTCCCAAGGCTCCATCACGGAGGAGTGGAACTCGTAGAACGCGCGTCGCGCCTCGTCCATGTCGGTGTTGTTCTCCCACGCCTCAGGGATCATCATCATCACGGCGTGCGGCAGCGTACGGCCGCCGAGGTGGAGCAGCTCGAGCACTTCGTCGAACGACGCGGTGTCACTGCCGTCGGGGTCGCAGATGGGGTAGAGCCGGCTCAGGTCGCCGGGGATCAGGTCGCTCTCGAGGAGGGCCTCACGGGCGCGCATCCAGTTGCGGTTGCCGCGCGCGGTGTTGATCTCACCGTTGTGCGCGATGAAGCGGAACGGGTGCGCCAGCGGCCAGCTCGGGAAGGTGTTCGTGGAGAAGCGGCTGTGCACGATCGCCAGGGCAGACTCCATGCGCTCGTCGCTCAGGTCGGGAAAGAAGTTCTCGAGCTGACCGGTCGTGAGCATGCCCTTGTAGACGAGGGTGCGGCTCGACAGCGACGGGAAGTACACGTCGAGCTCGTGCTCGGCGCGCTTGCGCAGACAGAACGCCAGCCGGTCGAGCTCGAGGTCTGACAGTCCCGGGTCCTCAGCCGTGACGAACATCAGGGCGAACGACGGCATCGTGCTGCGAGACATCGAGCCCAGGATGTCGGGGTTGACCGGCACCTCGCGCCAGCCGAGAACGGTGAGACCCTCTTCGACGGCAATCGCCTCGATGCGCAGCTTGGCGGCTGTCGCTGCCTTGTCGTCGAGCGGCAGGAACGCCATGCCCGCTGCGTACGAACCCAGCTGTGGCAGCTCGACACCACCGACTGCCCGCAGGAACCGGTCCGGGACCTGCATGAGGATGCCGGCGCCGTCGCCCGTGTCAGGCTCGCCCCCGACAGCTCCACGGTGGTCGAGGTTGCGCAGCGCAGTCAGGCCCTTGGCCACGATGTCGTTGCTGGGCACACCCGTCAGGGTCGCGACGAACGCGACACCGCAGGCATCGTGCTCGTTGGCCGGGTCGTACAGACCTTGCGCCTGGGGCGTTGCCGAAAAATGCTTGACGCTCATGCTGGGCCCTTCTCACGTCATCACGGATGGAACTACACACCGGGGACGACGTTGGCCTCGGAACAGCAACCACAGTTTACATACGTCACGACAAGCTGCGCCCGACCGCCTCGCCCACCAGGTAGGTCAGGCCCGCTGCGGCGCCACCCAGCAGGAGCTGCCGTACGCCACCGAAGATCCAGGATCGCGCCGTGAGCCGCGTGACAACCGCTCCGCAGGCGAACAGCGCCACGAGCGACAGCGTGATCGCGATCCACGGCGACTCGACACCGATGAGGTACGGCAGCAGCGGTATGACCGCTCCCAGCGCGAATGCGACGAATGACGAGGCCGCGGCAAGCATCGGTGAGGCCAGGTCGTCGACGTCGACACCGAACTCCTCACGGGCATGGACCCGTACCGCCTGTTCCGGGTCCTGATGGATCTGCGCCGCCATGTCACGAGCCGTGTCCTCGTCGACACCCTTCTCGACGTACATGGCAGCGAGCTCTGCAGTCTCTGCCCGCTGGTTGGCCAGGATCTCTTCGCGCTCGACCGCGACCTGCGCGAGCGCGAACTCAGACTGGCTGGCGACCGACGTGTACTCCCCCGCCGCCATCGAGAACGATCCGGCGGCGAGCCCGGCGAGCCCGGCGAGCACGATCGGCTTGGTGTCATCTGCGCTGGTGCCGCCGACGACGCCCATGATCAGGGCGAAGTTGGAGACGAGACCATCCATGGCGCCGAACACGGCCGGCCGCAGCCAACCGCCCGTGACGTCAGGGTGCTCGTGGTCGATCTCGTCGGGGTCGGGCAGTGCCGCTGTCTCTGACATGGTGCGACGGTACGACGACCAGCCCGTCCGCGTCACCGAAGGTCAGGCTGGCCTATCGAAAATGTCGTTGTCTGGTTCCCTGGATCCGATACGTTGTCGGGACTCAACCACACCTACCGGAGCCCTCATGAACCTGCAAGAAGCCGTCAGAAGCGTTCTCTCCCAGTACGCCACGTTCACCGGGCGCGCTCGCCGGTCCGAGTTCTGGTTCTGGGAGCTAGCCACGATCATTGCGTCGATCGTCACCAGCGTCATCGACCAGATCATCGGGATCCCGCTGACTGGCGCCGTCGTCGGCCTCGCCGTCATCATCCCGGGCCTCGCAGTTGGCGCGCGACGCCTCCACGACATCGGCAAGAGCGGCTGGTGGCAGCTCCTGGTCTTCATCCCGATCGTCGGCTGGATCATCCTGATCGTCTGGTGGGCCACCGACAGCAATCCTGACAACCAGTACGGACCGAGTCCCAAGGGTGCGGCCACGGCCTGACGCTCGACCTACGAACGACCCGGCTCCTCAAGGTGCCGGGTCGTTCGTCGTGCGGGGCTAGTCCGACTCGGTGGGGTCGACCTCAGCAGGCTCGTCGGCTGGCTCCGGCGCGCGCGAGCGCTTGCGCGTAGCGATGAGGTACGCCGCCGCCAGCAGGAAGAGGATGATCGACGTCCACACGTTGAGGCGGAACGGACCGATGTCGTTGGCCGGGTCGATGCGCAGCTGCTCGATCCAGAATCGGCCGGCCGTGTAGAACATCACGTACAGGGCGAACACCCGGTCGCCGGCGAGCTTGAGCTTGCGGTCGATCGCGATGATCAAGGCCGCCGCGGCGAGGTTCCAGAGCATCTCGTACAGGAACGTCGGGTGGAACGTCGCGAATTGGGTGTAACCGTCGGGCCGATTGGCGACGTCGATCTCGAGTCCCCATGGCTTGGTGGTGGGCTTGCCGAAGAGCTCCTGGTTGAAGTAGTTGCCGATGCGACCGATCGCCTGCGCAACCAACAGTCCCGGGGCGAGCGCGCCTGCGACCGAGGAGAACGAGACTCCGTTGCGACGGCAGGCGATGAGCGCACCTACGGCGCCGCCGGCGATGGCTCCCCAGATGCCGAGGCCACCGTTCCAGATCTCGAAGGCATCGAGCGCATTGCGACCCTCACCGAAGTAGAGCTCAGGATCGGTGATCACGTGATAGAGCCGAGCCCCGACGATCCCGAACGGGATCGCCCAGATCGCGACGTCACTGATCAGGCCCTCACGGCCACCGCGTGCCTGGAAGCGCTTCTCACCGATCCAGATCGCAGCCAGTGCGCCGATGATGATGCCGAGGGCGTACGCCCGCAGCGGGATCGGGCCGAGGTGCCAGACTCCGTTCGACGGGCTGGGGATGAAGGTCGCGACGTGGTGCACGTTCAGTTCCTCTCGACGCCAGCGCGCAGGTCGCGGGCAAGGGTGCGGATCGCGTCGAGTCCGGCGGCCTCGTCCGGCGCATCCAGAAGACAGCGTACGAGCGCCGACCCAACGATGACCGCGTCGGCGAACTGGGCGACGTCATGGGCCTGTGCGCCGTTGCTCACGCCGATCCCGACGCCGACCGGCTTGTCGGTCACCTTGCGCATGCGAGACACGAGCTCGGGGCCGAGGGTGCTGGTCTGCTCGCGGGCCCCGGTGACCCCCATGACCGCTGCCGCGTAGATGAAGCCGCTGGACGCCTCCGCCGTCATGGCCAACCGTGCATCGGTCGACGATGGTGCGACGAGGAAGATGCGGTCGAGCCCGTGCTTGTCGGAGGCAGCGATCCATTCGCCTGCTTCGTCCGGGGTCAGGTCCGGCGTGATGAGTCCCGAGCCGCCGGCTGCGGCGAGATCGGCGGCAAACCGCTCGACGCCATAACGCTCGACGGGGTTCCAGTAGGTCATGACCACGGTGGGCGCGCCGGTGGCGGCACAAGCACGTACGACGTCGAGCACGTCAGCGGGGCGTGTGCCGGCCGTCAGGGCCCGATCGGCGGCGGCCTGGATGACGGGACCGTCCATCACCGGGTCGCTGTAGGGCAGTCCGATCTCGACCAGGTCGACGCCGGCCTCGACCATCGCCTCGACGGCGGCGATCGACGCCGCTTTCGACGGGAAACCTGCCGGAAGATAGCCGACAAGCGCAGCCCTGTTCTCGGAGCGGGTGCGCTCGAAGAGCTCGGCGATCTGGTTCATGTCTGCTCCCCCGGTTCCAGCACGACAGGCGACTTGAGCAGCCCGAAGTACTCAGCAGCGGTGTGCGCATCCTTGTCGCCGCGGCCCGAGAGGTTGACCAGGATGGTCGAGTCGGGACCGAGCTCCTTGGCAAGCTCCAGTGCACCAGCAAGGGCGTGTGCCGACTCGATCGCAGGGATGATGCCCTCCGTCTTGCAGAGCAGGTCGAACGCCGACATCGCCTCGGCATCGGTTGCCGGTACGTACGCCGCCCGGCCGATCTCCGCGAGGTAAGAGTGCTCCGGGCCGACGCCGGGATAGTCCAGGCCTGCGGAGATGGAATGAGACTCGACCGTCTGACCGTCTTCGTCCTGCAGCAGGTAGGAGCGGGCGCCGTGAAGCACCCCGACGTCGCCGCCGGTGATCGTGGCCGCATGACGCCCGGTCTCGACACCATCACCGCCCGCCTCGACGCCGATGAGCCTGACGTCGGAGTCGTCGACGAACGCCGTGAACAGCCCGATGGCGTTCGAGCCTCCGCCGACACAGGCGACAGCCGCGTCGGGCAGCTTGCCGGTCAGCTTGAGCACCTGGGCACGGGCCTCGTCGCCGATACCGCGGGTGAGATCGCGCACCATGCTCGGGAACGGGTGCGGGCCGGCGGCGGTGCCGAACAGGTAGGACGTCGTGTCGACGCTGGCGACCCAGTCACGCAGCGCCTCGTTGATGGCGTCCTTGAGCGTGCGGCTGCCACTCGTCACCGAGATGACCTCGGCGCCGAGCATCTGCATGCGCGCAACGTTGAGAGCCTGCCGCTCGGTGTCGACCTCGCCCATGTAGACGGTGCACTCCAGATCGAGGTACGCGCAGGCCGTCGCGGACGCGACGCCGTGCTGACCGGCGCCGGTCTCGGCGATCGCCCTGGGCTTGCCGATGCGCTTGGCGAGCAGTGCCTGGCCGATCACGTTGCGGATCTTGTGCGCACCCGTGTGGTTGAGGTCTTCACGCTTGAGCAGGATGCGGGCGCCGGCCGCCTCGGAGAACCGGTGCGCCTCGTACAGCGGACTGGGCACGTTGGCGTACTCACGGAGCATGCGGTCGAGCTCAGCCATGAACGTCGGATCGGCCTTGGCATCGAGCCAAGCCTGGGCGAGCTCGTCGAGTGGTGCGTACAGGGCCTCGGGCATGAATCGGCCGCCGAACTGGCCGAAGTGCCCGCTGGCGTCAGGCTGTGCGTAGGTCATGGGTGTGCTTTCAGAGGGCAGGGTCGGGACTCGAGTCGGGCGTCTGACCCTCACCAACGGTGCTGGAGTGCCGGGTGTGCTCCGGCGGCGACCAGGTCGGCAACGCTCGCGCGTGGATCGTCGTCACGTACGAGAGTCTCTCCGACGAGCACCACATTGGCACCGCACTTGGCGTACTCGATGACGTCGTGAGGGCCGCGTACGCCGGACTCGGCTACCTTGACGACCTCGTCGGGGATGCGAGGTGAGAGACGTTCGAACGTACGCATGTCGATCTCTAGCGTCTTGAGGTTGCGCGCGTTGACACCGACCAGCGTCGCACCGGCGTCGACTGCCCGGTCAGCCTCTTCCTCGTCATGCACCTCGACGAGCGGCGTCAGGCCGATGGAGGTGGCGCGCTCGATCAGGCTCTCAAGAGCAGCCTGCTCGAGGGCGGCGACGATGAGCAACGCCATGTCGGCGCCTGCAGCTCGCGCTTCCCACAGCTGGTAGGAGGTGGTGATGAAGTCCTTGCGGAGCACGGGTACGTCGACGGTGCCGCGTACGGCACGCAGATCGTCGAGCGTGCCGCCGAAGCGACGCTGCTCGGTGAGCACGCTGATCGCGGCTGCTCCACCGGCGGCATAGTCAGCAGCAAGCGCGGCCGGATCCTTGATCGTGGCGAGCGGGCCCTTGCTCGGGCTCGCTCGTTTGACCTCTGCGATCACGGAGACGCCGTCGCCGCGGAACGCCGGCATGGGGTCAAGGGCAGGGTGCTGGCGCGAGGCCTGCTGCTTGAGGTCGTCGAGCGACGTCTGCTGCATGCGCTGCTGGAGGTCCTCGGCTGCGCCGGCGAGGATGTCATCAAGCACCGACATGGAACCTCCCCTTCGACGTTGGCGTCCGTATTTCAAGAGTAGACCCGCTCCACGGCCAGCACGTTTCGGGGTTGCCCGACGAGTCACGTCGCCCGCTTTCGGGCCTGGCGGATCCTCCGACACTCACTATGCTCACGACATGACGACCAACGACGACCAGAACCCGACCAGCGGCCTTCCGAGCTACGGATCGGTTCCTCCGCCGCCCGAAGGCTCCTACCCACCGCCTCCTCCCGGTGGAGTGCCGCCCGCACCTGGTGGCTACGGCGGCGCACCCCAGCAGAACAAGAAGGCGCTCTGGTCGATGATCCTCGGCATCCTCGGCCTGATCTGTTGTGGTTTCTTCACCGGAGTCCCCGCGCTCATCCTGGGCAACCAGGCGAAGCGGGAGATTGCGGCATCGGGAGGCACCCAGGGCGGGGCCGGAATGGCGCAGGCCGGATTCATTCTCGGCATCATCGCTGTCGTGTGGGGTGTCATCAGTGTCATCCTGTTTGCCACCGGCACGTTCAGGATCAACTAGCTCGTCGGCCGGGCAGCAGGGAACGCAGGGCTTTCGCTGCTGATCGGTCACTATGCTCGCGTCATGGCATTCGACTCCGCTCCGCCGCCCGCGGGACCCGCTCTGGTTCCGGGTACCCACGGCTTCCACGCGACCGAGGCCATCAGCTACAGCTGGAAGAAGTTCGGCGAGAACGCGGGACCGATGCTGCTCGCGACCTTCCTGATCCTTCTCGTGGTGATCCCTGGCAACTACTCCGCTCGCGCCTTGACAGACACCGACCTCGACTTCTCGCTGGGCGGTGCGATCTCCACGATCATCACGAGCGTCCTGGCCCTGATGATCGGCGCTGTCATCGCGCGGGGTGCGCTGGACATCACCGAGGGCTACCCGTTCGATCTGGTGCTGGCGTTCAAGATGCTCAACCTCGTCCACGTCTTCGTGGCCTCGCTGATCATCGCCGTCGTGACGGTGCTCGGGTTCGCACTGTTGATCCTTCCCGGCCTGGTCGTCCTGGTCATGCTGCTCTTCGCGGTGTACGCGGTGGTTGACGACGACCGGACCGACGCCTTCGACGCAATCAGGCACGGAATCGGCCTGATGAAGGAGAACGCGAGCGACATGGTCGTGCTGGTCCTGTTGTCGCTCGCCGTGGTGATCGTGGGGTCGCTCGCCCTGTGCGTCGGTGCGTTCGTCGCCGTGCCATTCCTGTCCATCGTGTGGGCCTACAGCTACAAGGTGTTCAGCAGGAAGCTCGTCGCTCCGTGACCGAGCGCCCGGTCTCGGCGTCTGACTCGGCCGGCGGGGAAAGGCCGCCCGTCAACCGCAAGGCGATCTACAGCGTCATCTGTGGCTTCGGCGCATTCGTCGTGCTCTGGATGTTCCCGTTCGGTGCATTCGCACTCGGTGTTCCTGCCATCACGACCGGCGTCCACGGTCGTCGCGAGATCGCCCTCGGCAAGGGTGCAGAACGGGGCGACACCCTCGCGGTCGCGGGGGCCACGGCAGGGGCGATGTCGATTGCCTTGCTCGTGCTCACCTTCGTGACCTTCTAGGGCATCAGCCAGGAGCCGAGCGGCAGGTTGCGGACGATGCCGAAAACTGCGAAGGCGGCCATCACGATCAGGCCGGCCTTGGTGGTCAGGACGATCATGGGGCCCTCCTGACCTCGCCACCGGCGGATGGCCCACAGCACCCAGGCGATCGCCAGGACTGCCACAAGGACAACCGCCAGGACGTTGCTGCTGAGAGCGCCGAGCACGTCACCGCGGGTGAGGTTGTTGACCGCGCGCAGCCCACCACATCCCGGGCATGGCCGTCCGGTCAGCTCGAGAAACGGGCAGAATCCGTACGAACCGGACTCGTGCGGATCGTGGAAGTGCAGCAGGGCAAAGGCGCCGAGGCCGACGGCACCCGCGATGGCCGGATCACGCAACGAGGCACGCCTCGCGGTGGGGACCATCGACGAGCTCATTTCTTGATGACGACCGATCCGACGATCATGTCGTGCCACGTCTGCTTCTTGGAGTCCCAGAGCGGCCACAGGTAGTCGAGGAAACACAGACCGCCGAGGATCGCTGACAGCAACCACCGCAGGAAGGCTGTGCCCGCCCCGAGGAACTGACCGGTGTCTGCCTTGACGACCTGGATGCCCACGATCTGCTTGCCCAGCGTCTGACCCTTGCGCCCCTGTCGGAACACGGCGTTCCAGATCTGGAACGCGAAGATGAGGATGTAGCCCAGCACCATGATGCCGATGCCGAGTGGGTCGACCCCACCGGAGATCTCATCAGTGATCGGATCGGTCTCGGCGTCCTTGAACGCGAGGATTGCGCCGGCGGCGATCGGGATCACCGCGACCGCGAACCCGATGAGGCTGTCAAGGATGGTCGCCCCGACGCGGGACCACCACCCGGCGTACGCACCCCAGGGTGTGCCCTGCGGTGTCGCGCCGTACGGCTGCTGCGGCGGTTGGTAGCCGGCCGGAGGGGGCGGCTGATATCCCGGCGGAGGAGGGGGCTGGTCTCCCGGCACAGACGGCGACGCCGGCTGCTCAGGTCCCGGGTAGCTGGGGTACTGGGGAGGTTGAGTCATGACGTTCCTTCGCTGGGAGTGAGGACGTGACTAGTGGTGCTCAGCGGCCCGGTCGACGCCGAGTCCGGCGGCAGCCATCAGGCGCCCGACAAGAGCAGAGCCCACCGTGATGACGCAGCCGATGGTGAACAGCACCCAGTTGGGATCGGGAATCAACGCGACACCACCGATCGTGATGCCGGCAAGTGCCAACAGGACTGCGGTCCAGGCGGCGGGCGATGATCCGTGCATGCGTGTTTCTCCTCGTGGTCGTGAACTTGGCTCAGACTACTGGGTCGGATCGCGACCTTCGTCCAACGCCTTCCACATGTCGTTGCCGCCCTGCGTCTGCTGCGCGTTCCCGCGTACGGGCGGCGCGTCATATCGGCTGCCCATGGTGGGCCAGGCCGCGGCAAATCGGGTCGTGCAAGCGCCAAGGACTGCAGCCAGCACGAACGCTGCAATGGCCACGTACGGCCAGGCGTTCTCGTGGAGCGAGTCAGGATGATTTGAACCGGTGAAGGCCGGTGACTTCTGGACCGCCGCCGTGATGGCGCCGTCAAGGGCGTCGCCTTCGAAGGCGATGATCCAGACCGCCGCGAGCGCGATGATCGCCGTGAAGACTCCGACTGCCTGCCGGACCCGCCGCGAGGCGGCGAGGATCGCCAGGGCCGATGCGATGACGACCACGGCAAGTGCTGCTACGAGCGGATGCGCGTCGGACCCGGTCGCGGCGACCTTGTCCGCCGTCAGTCCTTGGGCGACGACGTTGCTGGTCGCCCAGGTGCGGCCGAGCGCGAACAACGCCACTCCCCCGGCGGCCAGGGTGCCGACCACGACCGGGGCATAGAGCCGCTGACCCGTCACAACAACTGGTCCGCGTCGAAGCAGGTGCGGTCGCCGGTGTGGCATGCCGGCCCGGTCTGATCGACGAGCACGAGCAACGTGTCGCCGTCGCAGTCGAGGCGGACCTCGCGCACGGCCTGGGTGTTGCCTGATTGCTCACCCTTGACCCAATATTCCTGGCGGCTGCGGCTCCAGTAGGTGCCTCGTCCGGTCGTCAGTGTGCGGTGCAGCGCCTCGTCGTCCATCCAGCCGACCATGAGCACGTCACGGCTCTCGGCATCCTGGACCACGGCCGGCACGAGGCCATCGACGTTGCGCTTGAGACGCGAGGCGATGGCAGGATCAAGAGAGCTCACGGGTCAAGTCTCTCAGGCGGGGTCGGGGACCGTGTGCGAGGCGAGGGATGCCTGCGCGATCCAGCTCGAGTGCAGGCGTGCGTAGACGCCTCCGGCCGCGACCAGCTGGGAGTGCGTGCCGTCCTCCACGAGCTGACCGGCGTCGAAGACCAGGACGCGGTCGGCGTTCTCCGCCGTGGACAGTCGGTGGGCGATCGTCACGCTGGTGCGCCCGTCGAGCAGGCGATCGAGGGCCCGCGTGGCCCGCAGCTCGGTCTGTGGGTCGACGGCACTGGTCGCCTCGTCGAGCACGATGAACTCCGGATCGGCGAGCGCAGAGCGTACGAGTGCCACCAGCTGGCGTTCGCCCGCGGACAGCGACTCCCCGCGCTGGCCGACTTCGCTGTCGAGTCCGCGAGGCAACGTGGCGTACCAGTCGGCCAGGCCGAGGTCGTCGATGACGCCGCGCAGCTCGGAGTCGCTGGCATCCTTCCTGCCGTAGAGCAGGTTGGCGCGCAGCGTGGCGTCGAACAGAAATCCTTCCTGCGGAACCATCAGGATGTGCTTGCGCAGCTCTTCGAACGAGACGCGGCTGATGTCCTGCCACTCCCCGGATTGAGACTGACCCGCCGAGATGCCCAGCCTGACGGTGCCCGTTGTCGGATCCATGAGCCTGGTCAGCAGCTTGGCGAAGGTCGTCTTGCCGGAGCCGGTCTCGCCGACGACGGCGACACGCTGCCGCGGCTCGATCGTGACGTCGATGCCCTTGAGCACGTCTGGGCCGTCCGGATAGGCAAAGGTGACGGCGTCGAAGTGGGCGCCGAGCGTGCCACCCGGCAACGAGACGCCCGTGTGACCCGGGTCGACGACGTCGGCCGGGGTGTCGAGCAGCTCGATGACGCGGCGCCAGGACGCAATGGCATTCTGTGCGTCGGTCAGCACCTGGGTCGCCATCTGCACGGGTCCGACCAGCAGGCCGACGAGGAAGGCGAACGCGATGACGGTGCCGATCGACAGGTCTCCGCGCACGCCAAGGATGACACCGAACGCGATGACTCCTGCGTTTGCCAGACCACCGGCCACACCGGCTGACGCAAACGTGACGGCAACAAGCCGCTGCGCCTTGACGTTGGCATCGAGGTTGCCCTTGATGCCGGCGTCGACCCGCTCCTGCGTGCGGCGCTCGATCGCGTAGGCACGGACGACGGAGGCACCGACGACCGGCTCGGCGATGACGGCCAGCATCTCGCCCACGGTCTGCCGGACCTTGTCGTAGGCACGGCTGAGCCGTTCGGCGAACCACTTGAGGCTGATGAAAAGCGGCAGGAACGTGATCAGCACGACCAGAGTGAGCTGCCACGAGTAGTAGGTCATGATCGCGGTGGCAACGAGGATCTGGCCGATGCTGACGACCAGCATGATCCCGGTGAACTGCAGGAACTGCGAGATCTGGTCGATGTCTGACGTCACACGAGAGACCAGCACACCGCGCCGCTCGGCGTTCTGCGTCAGCATCGACAGGTCGTGGACGTGGCGGAACGCGTCGACACGCATCTGCGCCAGGCCCGTCTCGCTGGCGACGAACAGACGTACACGCATCCAGTAGGCGATGAGGCCGGTCGCGATGATCAGCACTGCCGCCGCGGCGAGATAGCCGGCCACGTCGCTCATCTTGGTCTCTCCACCGTCGCCGAGACCGGAGTCGACCGTCACCTGGATCAGGATCGGTACGACCGAGCCACCGATCGTGCTGAGCATCGCCAGCACCAGTGTGAGCCCGAGACCGTCCTTGATCGCCGGGGACAGCGACAGGCCGCGGCGCACGATCGCCATGCCGGTCAGGCGGTCGGCCTCGATGGTCATCTCGTTCATGAGAGCGCCTCCCGTGCCAGGTCATAGGCGTTGACGAGGTTGCGGTAGTCGTCGGAGCGTTGAATCAGCTCGTCGTGGCTGCCGCGGTCGGCGATGACTCCGTCGTCGAGGAACACGACCTCGTCGGCGAGCGCGATGGTCGCCTTGCGATAGGCCACCACGAGCACCGTGGGCCCGTCGGCGGCGGTGTGGGCGGCCAGTGCGCGCAGGATGCGCTGCTCGACCTCGGGGTCGACAGCGCTCGTGGCGTCGTCCATCACCAGCAGGCGAGGCTTGCGTACGAGCGCGCGGGCCAGGGAGAGTCGCTGGCGTTGACCACCCGAGAGCGTGGTGCCACGCTCGCCCAGCTCGCTGTCGAGTCCCCGAGGCAGAGCCGAGACGAAGCCGTCGGCCTGCACCGTGCGCAGCGCTGCCCACACGTCCTCGTCGGCGTGGTCACCGCCGAGCGTCACGTTGGCGCGGACGCTGTCATCGAAGAGGAACGTGCCCTGCGGCACGACGGCGATCGCCTTGGCGAGCTCGTCGTGGGTGAGGTCGCGGATGTTGACGCCGTCGACCGATATCGTGCCGGCGGCGGGATCGACGAGCCTGGTCAGCAGCGATGTCAGCGTGCTCTTGCCGCTGCCCGTCGCACCCACGACCGCGACAACCTTGCCGGGCTCGATCTCGAGGTTGATGCCCTTGAGGACGTCGCGATCTGCGTCCGCGAACCGGAACGACACGTCGTCGACGTCAAGCGCGACCGGGCCGGACCCGTCGAGCGTCTGGTCGCCGTACGACATCGAGCCGCGCTCGTCGAGCACCGACTCCACCCGATTCCAGCCGACGACGCTGCGTGGCAGCTCCCCAAGCACCCAGCCGATGGCGCGGACGGGGAACGCGACAACCGTGAAGAGGTAGGCCACCGACACCACGTCACCGGGGTCGGCTGCACCGCTGGCAACGCGGCCGACACCGAGGATGATCACGAGCAGGATCCCGAAGCTGGGCAGTGCCTCGAGGAGCGGATCGAACATGCTGCGGATGCGGCCGGCCTCGATATTGGCGTCGCGAAGCTCTTCGGTGACCTGTTTGAACCGCTCGGTCTCGTCGGACTCTCGGCCCAGAGACTTCACGACCATGGCGCCGTCGAACGACTCGTGCGCCACGGCGCTCACCGCGCCGCGGAGTGACTGTGCGTGTGCGACCTTGGGCGACAGCCACCGCTGGTAGTAGACGTTGATGATGAACAGCAGCGGGAACACGACGAGGCCCACCAGCGTCAGCACGACATCGGCGGCGAGCATCGCAACGATCGCCGCGACCAGCATGGCGATGACACCGATGGCCATGGGCAGCGGCATGAACACGGCCCAGGCGGCTTCGACGTCGGCGTTGGCGTTGGAGAGCAGCTGCCCCGTGGGGTGACGGTGGTGCCACGACATCGGCAGGGCGAGGTACTTGCGGGTGACCTTGCGGCGGTAGGTGGCCACGAGTCGGTAGTAGACAATGCCACCGATGAGACGGCGGCCGATGACGCCGAGTGCTCGCAGGATCGCGACGGCCATGAACAGTGCGACTGCGGCGGCGAGGGCACCTTCGGCGACATCGCCGCGGGAGAACGAGGGTCGGATGACGTGGTCGGTCGCCCACCCGAGGACCCAGGCGTCGGCGACCGTCATGGCGCCGAACAGCAGCGCGCCCAGGACCGAGATCGAGAACAGGAACCTCTCGTCGCGCATGCCGCGCACGAGCAGGCTCACGCCGCGCCGGGTGACGCGGCTGTGATCATCGGTGCCGAGGTCGCCCGTGAGCTCCTCGGCAGTGCTATCGGACACTGTGGCCGGCTGCGTGCAAGGTGTCTTTCACCTGTCTGATGGTCAGCTCACCGAAATGGAAGACACTTGCGGCGAGCACGGCGTCGGCACCGGCATCAATGGCCTGCGTGAAGTGCTCGAGCCGGCCGGCGCCGCCACTCGCGATGAGTGGCACCTGTGTAACGCTGCGGACCGCCCGAATCATTTCCAGATCGAAACCATTTTTTGTTCCGTCGGCGTCCATAGAGTTGAGCAGGATCTCCCCCGCGCCCAGCTCGGACGCGGTGCGCGCCCACTCGATCGCGTCCAGACCGGCGGACGTCCGACCTCCGTGTGTGGTGACCTCGAAGCCGCTGGGTTGATCCGGGCTACGGCGCGCATCGACGCTCAGCACGAGCACCTGGTTGCCGAACCGTTGGGCGATGTCGGCGACGACCTCGGGTCGAGCGATCGCCGCGGTGTTGATCGCCACCTTGTCGGCTCCGGCGCGCAGCAGCCTGTCCACGTCATCGGGTGTGCGTACGCCTCCGCCCACCGTCAGCGGGATGAAGACCTCGTCGGCGGTGCGGCCCACGACGTCGTAGGTGGTCGACCGGCTGTCGGAGGACGCCGTGATGTCGAGGAAGGTCAGCTCGTCGGCGCTCTCGGTGTCGTAGACCTTGGCCATCTCGACCGGATCGCCCGCATCGCGGAGGTCGACGAAGTTGACGCCTTTGACGACTCTGCCGTTGTCGACATCGAGGCAGGGGATCACTCGGACGGCAAGACTCACCCGTCGAGCGTATCCGCCCTCACCGACGCAATTTTCACTAGTGTCTAGGCATGCTGAACGGATGGATTGCCAATCACTCACTGACCGCGATCGCGGTGCTCCTGGTCCTTGCCGGTTGCGGCAGCTCGGACGAGCCATCGGCCTCCCCCACCCCCTCTGAACCGAGCGCGAGGACCACGATCGAGGTGCCGGCACCGGCCGACCTCGTCGTGCGTCCCGGCAGCATCGGTGACGTGACGGTTGGCCTCACCCAGGACGAGGCCGTTGCCACCGGCATGTTCGACGCGGACGTCGAAGGTGTGGAGGGCTGCTCGTTCAAGCTGCAGTGGAAGAAGGAGTACGTCGGCCTCGACGTCCTCACCAACGAGGCGGGCTACATCACCTCGTTCGGCGTGACCAAGGGAGGTCCCAAGACCTCCGCGGATGTCGGCGTCGGCAGCACACTTGCCGAGATCCGGGCGGCCTACCCTGACGTATCCGAACCCGCTGAGCTCGGCTTCGGCCAGGCAGGCGTGATCCAGACCCTCGGCGACGACCACATCGGCTTCCTGTTCGGTGACACAACCGTCGAGTCGGTCAAACCGGTCTCCGAGGTGACGTTCATGGAGGTCACCTCGGGAGACGAGCCCCAGCTGATGCGCAGCGGCTGCTGATCCGTGCCCCAAACCTTCTTGTGTGACTACTGCCGCGCTTCCATCGACACCAGCTCCGACGCTTCAATACTTGTGGGCGTGCATCGCAAGGTTCCGGCCAACGAGTGGGGCAACGATGCGGACACGCTCATGGGCGGCGATCAATTGACTCTCCGGTTCTGCAGCAAGGAACACCTCGCCACGTACATGGAACGCATTCCTCTTCCGGCGGCAAGCGCAGAGGAAGACATCAGCGGCACCGAAGCCCTTGGGTGGCTGCTGCTCATACCGCTAGCACTGGCCGCCGTCACACTCGCTGCATACGGCGGTGTCCAGTTCTGGCAGGAAGTCGCCACCGGGTGGTTCTAGTCGAGGTCTCGGGTCGTACGTCGTGTCTCGGCGATGTTGTCCGCGATGTCCCTGATGCGCGTCGCGGCATTGTCACGCGTTGATCGGTAGCTCAGCCACGCCCAGACAATCGGGACGATGGGCCAGACAGCCCACCACGGTGTGCCGGCAAGGCTGGTCGCCAGCCAGATGACTGGCGTCGTGACGGCAACGAACAGAACGCGGTTGCGGGCGGCGCGCAGCTCGCGACCGTACTTCACGACGGCCTTGGGCTGGATGTCCAGCGCCACGGGGTTGGGGGTGAAGTCGTCGGCGGCTGCGACGAGATCTGCAATGAGCCCGTGGACCTCACCGAGCGTGCTGATGCCCAGCGCGACGTCAACTCGCTTGTCGTACTCGGTCAGCGTCAGCCGTCCGTCGGCAAACGCCTCACGGAGCACAGCCCCCGCAGCATCCCGGTCGGCGTCAGTCGCCTTCAGCGTTGTCGACGCGCGCGGGTCGGCAGAGAACGTCGACCAGATGTCGTCGGACGCTGCCACGTGCTAGACCTCCCGAACGGCTGCGAGCGCCTCCGGCAGCGTGAACGCGCCGGCGTAGAGCGCCTTGCCGACGATGCTGCCCTCGACGCCGATCGAGGTCAGCCCGGCGATCGCGCGCAGGTCGTCGAGGCTGGAGACGCCGCCCGAGGCAACGACGGGTTTGTCCGTCACCTCACAGACCTGGCGCAGCAGCTCGAGATTGGGACCCGTCAGCGTGCCGTCCTTGGTCACGTCCGTGACGACGTAGCGCTGGCACCCGTCTCGCTCGAGACGCTCGAGAACGTCGAACAGGTCGCCGCCCTCCTCGGTCCAGCCGCGCGCGGCGAGCGTCCGGCCGCGTACGTCAAGGCCGACGGCGATCTGGTCGCCGTACTTCGCGACGACCTGCGCACACCACGCCGGATCCTCCAACGCTGCCGTGCCGAGGTTGACCCGAGTGCAACCGGTCGCCAACGCGGCCTCGAGCGACGCATCGTCGCGGATGCCCCCTGACAGCTCGACCTTGACGTCGAGCCGGCCCACGACGTCGGCGAGCAGCTCGCGGTTGGAACCCGTGCCGAACGCCGCATCGAGGTCGACGAGGTGGATCCACTCGGCACCGTCGGTCTGCCACTGGAGGGCAGCGTCGAGCGGCGAACCGTAGGAGGTCTCGCTGCCGAGCTCCCCCTGGACCAGGCGCACGGCCTGTCCGTCGGCAACATCAACAGCTGGAAGGAGTTCGAGAGTCACCGCAGCAGCGTAGCGGTCGGCCCGGAGGGACGATCTAGAGCGTTGCGAGCCAGTTGCGGAGCAGCTGCGCGCCGGCGTCGCCGGACTTCTCCGGGTGGAACTGGGTGGCCCAGAGCGGGCCGTGCTCGACCGCCGACACGAAGCGGTCACTGCCGTAGTCGGTCCACGTCACCGCGGGCGGCTTGAGGGCGGGCGGCTGCGACAGCACCCACTCGCGAACCCCGTAGGAGTGGACGAAGTAGAACCGCTCGTCCTCGATGCCGGCGAACATCTGTGACCCGTCACCGGGAACGACCGAGTTCCAGCCCATGTGCGGCACGATCGGCGCCTGCAGCCGCTCCACGACGCCGGGCCACTCGCCACACCCCTCGGTGCGTACGCCGTGCTCGATGCCCTCGCCGAACAGCACCTGCATGCCGACACAGATGCCGAGCACGGGGCGCGAGGCGATCAGTCGCCGCTCGATGATGCGTACGCCGTCGACGGCCACGAGTCCGGCCATGCACGCCGCGTACGCCCCGACGCCGGGGACCAGGAGCCCGTCGGCCTCGGCGGCGACCTTGGCATCGCTGGTCAGCTCGGCGTCGGCACCGGCACGCTCCACGGCTCGGACTGCCGAGCGGAGGTTGCCTGAACCGTAATCGAGGACCGCGACGCGCGGTCGAGTCACAGAGCACCCTTCGTGCTGGGGATGCCTGACTCGCGAGGATCGATCGCGATGGCGTCACGCAGCGCGCGCGCAACGGCCTTGAACTGCGCCTCGGCAATGTGGTGCGGATCGCGACCGTCGAGCAGGCGTACGTGCATCGTGATCGCTGCGTGGTGCGCGATCGACTCGAAGACGTGACCGGTGAGCGCGCCGGTGTACTGACCACCGATGATCGCAGTGATCTGCCGATCGGGTTCGCCGGAGTGCACGAAGTAGGGGCGTCCTGAGACATCGACGACTGCTTGTGCGATCGACTCGTCGAGCGGCACGAGGGCGTCGCCGTAGCGGCGGATGCCGATCTTGTCGCCCAGGGCCTCTCGCAGAGCTTGTCCGAGGCAGATCGCGGTGTCCTCGACCGTGTGGTGCGCGTCGATGTGGATGTCGCCCTCGGACCGGACCACCAGGTCGATCAACGAGTGGCGTGAGAACGCCGTCAGCATGTGGTCGTAGAAGCCCACACCCGTGGCGATGTCGCTGACGCCGGTGCCGTCGAGATTGACCTCCACGACGACGTGCGACTCGGAGGTCTTCCGCTCGATGCGTGCAGTGCGCGTCATGCTGTTACCTCCTGGAGCGATTGGCGAAAAGCGGCGTTTTCGGCCGGCGTGCCGACCGACACGCGCAACCATCCTTCGGGTCCAGTCTCCCGTATCAGCACGCCGCGGTCGACCAGGGCCTGCCAGATGGCGTGTCGATCCGTGAAATGGCCGAACAACAAGAAGTTCGCATCGGAGTCGGCGACGTGGTGTCCCTGCTGAGCCAGCCACACCGCGAGCTCGTCACGAGAGGTACGAATCTCGTCGACCCGGGCGAGCAGCTCGTCGCCGTGAGCCAGCGCCGCAACAGCGACGGCCTGGGTCACGGCCGACAGGTGATAGGGCAGACGTACGATCCGCAGCGCGTCGATGATCGCCGCATCGGCCGCGATGTAGCCGAGCCGTCCACCGGCAAGCGCGAACGCTTTGCTCATCGTCCGGGAGACCAGCAGCCGCGGGAAGTCGTCGAGCACCTCGAGGGCCGTCGGCGTGCCGGAGCGGCGAAATTCCGCGTACGCCTCGTCCACCACCACCACGCCGGGCGCTGCCTCGACGACAGCGCGCACGGTCTCGAGCGGCAGCGCCGTGCCGGTCGGGTTGTTGGGCGAGGTCAGCAGGACAACATCGGGTTGCTCCGCGGCGATCAGCGCCAGCGCTCGGTCGACATCGATCGTGAAGTCCTCTTCGCGGGCTCCGGTGACCCATCGCGTGTGGGTGTCGCGGGCGTACTCGGGATACATCGAGTACGTCGGGGCGAATGACAGCGCCGTGCGCCCCGGTCCGCCGAACGCCTGCATGACGTGCAGCATGACCTCGTTGGAGCCGTTGGCAGCCCACACCCGGTCAGCCGTCAGCCCGTGGCCGAGGTAGTCCGCCAGCGCCGTGCGCAACTCAGTCGCCTCGCGGTCGGGATAGCGGTTGAGCCCGGTGGCGGCGATGCGTACGGCCTCGGCGATGTCGGCAGCGACCTGGGCGCTGGGAGCGTACGGGTTCTCGTTGACGTTGAGGTTGATGACGTCGGGGATCTGCGGCGCACCGTACGGCTCGAAGCCGCGCAGGTCGTCACGAATCGGCACCCACTCGGGGACGGGCATGACTAGCTTCTCCGTGAGGTGCGGATGGAAACCGCGCTGCCGTGGGACGGCAGGTTCTCGGCCTCGGCGAGCGCGACGACCATCGGACCGACCTTGCGGAGGGCGTCGGCGGAGTAGGTGACGACGTGCATGTTGCGGCAGAACGCCCGCACCGACAGCCCCGATGAGTGGCAGGCGCAACCGGCGGTCGGCAGCACGTGGTTGGACCCCGCGGCGTAGTCACCGAGGGAGACCGGCGTGTGCGGGCCGACGAACACGGCGCCGGCGTTGACGATGCGGGCGGCTACGGCACCAGCGTCGGCGGTCTGGATCTCGAGGTGCTCGGCGGCGTAGGCGTTGGCGACGTCGACGGCCTGGTCGACGTCACGTACGAGGACCGTCGCAGACTGCTGGCCGATGAGAGCCGTACGAATGCGCTCGGCGTGCTTGGCGACGACGACCTGTGCCTCCAGCTCGGCATCGACCTGGTCGGCGAGCGTCTCGCTGTCGGTGATCAGCACACTGGCCGCCATCGGGTCGTGCTCGGCCTGGCTGATCAGGTCGGCTGCGACGAACGCGGCGTCGGCGGTCTCGTCGGCGATGATCGCGATCTCGGTCGGACCGGCCTCGGCGTCGATGCTGACGATGCCCTGCAGGTGACGCTTGGCGGCCGCGACGTAGATGTTGCCGGGTCCGGTGATCAGGTTGACGGCGCGGCACTCCCCCGCGCCGTAGGCGAACATCGCCAGTGCCTGGGCGCCGCCGGCGGCATAGACCTCGTCGATGCCGAGCAAGGCACACGCCGCGAGGATCGTCGGGTGCGGCAGTCCGCCGAAGTCCTTCTGTGGCGGGCTCGCCAACGCTATGCCCGGCACGCCCGCAACCTGGGCCGGCACGGCATTCATCACGACGGTGCTGACCAGCGGCGCCAGCCCGCCGGGAACGTACAGGCCGACCCGCTCCATCGGCACGATCCGCCGCTCGACGACAGCTCCCGGTGCGACATCGCTGACGATCGTCTGCTCGAGCTCGGCCTCGCAGGTCTGCCGCAGTCGACGCACGGACTCCTCGAGGGCGACACGTACGTCGGCGTCGAGACCGCTGAGCGCCTCGGCCAGCGCAGCAGCAGGGACCCGGAGGCTGTCGGGGCGTACACCGTCGAACTTCTCACCGGCGTCCAGCACGGCCGCCGCCCCGCGTTCGCGGACGTCGTCGCAGATCGGCTTCACCGTGGCAAGCGCTTGCTCGACATCGAGCTCAGCGCGCGGGACGGCAGCGCGGTAGACCCCCTGACTTTCGTCGGGGGTTGGTTGGAGTTTCCTCGCATCGAGGCGGCGCATCACGTCGGCAAGTCTATGGTGAGCATGTGGGAGCCAACGGGAAGCCCAACGATGCGACACCGGCGTTCATCGCGCTCCACCGGGCAGACGTGGTTTTCACACCCCACTCGTACACCCACGATCCGCGAGCGGACTCGTTCGGCATGGAGGCCGCCGAGGCGTTGGGTGTCGATCCGGGGCGCGTCTTCAAGACGCTGATGGCGCTCGTCGACGGCAAGCTGTGCGTCGGGATCGTCCCTGTCATGGGATCTCTCGACCTGAAGGCGCTGGCAGATGCGCTTGGAGGCAAGAAGGCGCAGATGGCCGACACGGCTCAAGCGCAACGCGCGACCGGCTACGTCATCGGTGGCATCTCCCCGTTCGGCCAGAAACGCCACCACCCCACAGTCGTCGACCGGTCGGCGACGAAGTGGCCGACGGTGTTCGTCTCGGGCGGTCGGCGCGGGCTCGAAGCCGAGCTCGACCCCGCCGACCTCGTACGGCTGACGTCAGCCGTGGTGGCGCGACTCGCGCGTTAGCTCGTGCGCACCTGGGCGTGCTCGTCTGCATCGCTGCCCAGCCAGGCCGAGAGCAGCAGGCCCGCCACACCGAAGATCGGCCACACGAAGAATGCTGCGAGGCTGTCGATCTCAAGCTTGGACGGCAGACGGTCGCCAACGCCGGGATCAACAACGTCCCGCGGGCCGACAGGTCCGAGCTCCATGCCGACCTGCCAGGCGATCACCGCCGCAACCAGAGTCGTCGCGACGATGAACGGGGTGAGCCGCCAACCGAGATCGCGCAGCGCATGAGCCACCGCGAACCCCCAGACCAACGAGACCACGGCGCCCACGACGACGAACACGACGATGACCCCGAACTGGTCGCGTGCGGCAAGCTCGGTCAGCACGATGCTGCCGTCAGGTCGCACCAGCCACTCGGCTGGCTTGGCCAGCCACTCCCAGACGACACCGGCCGCGACCCCCAGCAGGAGCATCGCGGCGACAAACATCCAGGGCTTGCGGGATGACGGGGCGTTCAGGACAGACAATGGGGACCCAAGAGCTCTTTGAGATCGGCGATCAGCGAGGACGACTGGGCGATGCGCAACGTGTCGTCAAGGCGCATGACCTTGGTCTTGCCGTTGCCGACGAGCCGCAGGTGCACCTCGGACGTGCCCGGATGCGCAGCAAGCACCTGCTTGAACGAGGCAATGGTGTCGGCCGTGCAACGAGCCACGGGCAGGCTGACCAGCAGCGGGGTGTCGGGCCGGCCGTCACCCATGGCGGGCATCGTGACCTCGAGGGCATTGACCTCGATGCCGTCATCCTTGCGGCGGATGCGGCCCTTGACGACGACGATGGTGTCGGGGATCAGCACCGGCACGGCGAGCTGGTAGGCGCCGGGGAACACCATGACCTCGATGCCACCCTCGAGATCTTCGAGAGTGATGGACGCCCAGCTGTCGCCCTTCTTGCTCATGCGGCGCTGGACGCCGGTGATCAACCCGCAGATGCGCACCGTGCTGCCGTCGGGACGTTCCAGGTCGGTCAGGAGCTCGCCGACCGTGCAGTCGCTGCTCGCCTTGAGCACGTGCTCCAGGCCCTGCAGCGGATGGTCGGAGACGTACAGGCCGAGCATGTCGCGCTCGTACGCCAGCAGCTGCGTCTTGTCCCACTCCGGCATCATCGGCACCGCCACCGTGACACCCGTGAACTCGTCGTCGAGTCCCCCGAACAACGAGTCCTGGCCGATCGCGGCGTTGCGCTTGAGGTCGATGTGCTGGTCGACGGCGTCCTCGGCGATCGAGGCTAGCGCCCGACGGCGATGGCTCAGCGAGTCGAATGCGCCAGCCTTGATCAGCGAGTCGAGGACCCGCTTGTTGCAGACGTGAGTCGGCACCTTGTCGAGGAAGTCGGCGAAGTCCTCGTAGAGGCCGCTCTCGGTCCGCGCTTCCACGATGCCGGCGACGACCTGTTCGCCGATGTTGCGGATGGCGCCGAGGCCGAAGCGGATGTCCGGACCGACCGAAGCGAAGTTGGAGACCGACTCGTTGACGTCGGGCGGGAGCACCTTGATGCCCATGCGGCGGCACTCGTTGAGGTAGATCGCCGACTTGTCCTTGTCGACCCGCGTGCTCGTCAGCAGTGCCGCCATGTACTCGGCGGGGTAGTTGGCCTTGAGGTAGGCGGTCCAGTAGGAGATCACGCCATAGGCCGCCGAGTGCGCCTTGTTGAACGCGTAGTCGGAGAACGGCACGAGGATGTCCCACAGCGTCTTGACTGCGCCGGCGGAGTAGCCCCGCTCGAGCATCCCGGACTCGAATCCGCCGTAGAGCTTGTCGAGCTCGGACTTCTTCTTCTTGCCCATCGCCCGTCGCAGGTTGTCGGCTTGACCGAGCGTGAAGCCGGCCAGCACCTGCGCGATCTCCATCACCTGCTCCTGATAGACGATCAGGCCGTACGTCTCGCCGAGCACCTGCTCCAACGGCGCAGCGAGATCGGGATGGATCGGGTCGATCGGCTCGCGGCCGTTCTTGCGATGGGCGTACTTGTTGTGCGAGTCGGCTCCCATCGGGCCCGGTCGGTAGAGCGCGCCGACGGCGGAGATGTCCTCGAACTTGTCGGGCTTCATGCTCCGCAGCAGCGCACGCATCGGACCACCGTCGAGCTGGAAGACGCCCAAGGTGTCGCCGCGGGACAGCAGCTCGTACGTGGCCGGGTCATCGAACGTGAGGTCCTCGAGCACCAGATCGATGTCGCGGTTGCGCTTGATGTTGGTCAGCGCGTCATCGAGCACCGTGAGGTTGCGCAGGCCGAGGAAGTCCATCTTGACCAGCCCGAGCGCCTCGCACATCGGATAGTCGAACTGCGTGATGATCGCGCCGTCCTGGTCGCGCTTCATGATCGGCATGATGTCGATCAGCGGATCGCTCGACATGATGACGCCGGCGGCGTGCACACCCCACTGGCGGATCTGCCCTTCGAGGCCGAGAGCGGTCTCGTAGATCTTGCGGACCTCGGCGTCCGACTCGTGCAGTGCACGGAACTCGGCACCGTCGCCATATCGCTTGTTGGTGCTGTCGAAGATGTCCTTGAGCGCCACGCCCTTGCCCATGATGTCGGGCGGGAGCGTCTTGGTGATGCGCTCGCCCATCGCGAACGGGTAGTCGAGGACGCGGTTGGCGTCCTTGATCGCGGCCTTGGCCTTGAGCCGTCCGAACGTCGCGATCTGGGCGACCCGCTCCTCGCCGTACTTGTTGCTGACGTAGCGGATGACCTCACCGCGACGACGCTCGTCGAAGTCGATGTCGAAGTCGGGCATCGACGGACGCTCCGGATTGAGGAAGCGCTCGAAGATCAGGCCGTGGGTCAGCGGGCAGAGATCGGTGATGCGCAACGCGTACGCGGCGATCGAGCCCGCTCCGGAACCGCGCCCAGGTCCGACGCGGATGCCGTTGTCCTTGGCCCAGTTGATGAAGTCGGCGACCACGAGGTAGTAGCCGCAGTAGCCCTTGCCGGTGACGACCTCGAGCTCGTACTCGGTACGGGCCCGGACCTCGGGGGTCAGGGCATCGCCGGGATAGCGGGACTCGATGCCCTTCCAGACCTCCTTGGCGAACCAGGAGTCCTCGGTCTCGCCGGCCGGGACCTCGAAGCGAGGCATGTACCCGCCATTGGACTCGGCGAACTCGACATTGCACCGCTCGGCGATGAGCAGCGTGTTGTCGCACGCTTCCTTGAGGTCGAAGCGGTCCTCCCAGAGGTCACGCATCTCCTTGGCGGACTTGATGTAGTAGCCGCCACCGTCGAGCTTGAAGCGCTTGGGGTCTCCCAGCGTCGTACCGGTGCCGATGCAGAGCAACGCATCGTGTGCCTCGACGTCGTCAGGCGACACGTAGTGCGAGTCGTTGGTGGCGATGACTGGGAGACCCAGATCGGCCTTGAGCTTGAGCAGGCCATCGCGTACGCGGGCCTCGATCTCGAGACCGTGCTCCATGAGCTCGAGGAAGAAGTTCTCCTTGCCGAAGATGTCCTGGAACTCCGCTGCCGAGGCGCGGGCCTTTTCGTAGTTGCCGATGCGCAGCCAGGTCTGGATCTCACCCGAGGGACAGCCGGTCGTCGCGATGATGCCCTTGCCGTACATCTGCAGCAGTTCGCGGTCGGCACGCGGTTTGCGGTATTGACCCTCGAGGCTGGCGTACGACGCGATGCGGAAGAGGTTGTGCATGCCCTCGGTCGACTCCGAGAGCAGCGTCATGTGCGTGTAGGCACCGCGGCCCGAGATGTCGTCCTCGCCGCCCTTGTTCCACTGGACGGCCTTCTTCTCGTGCCTGGAGATGTTGGGGGCGAGATAGGCCTCCATGCCGATGATCGGCTTGACCCCGTGCTGTCGGCCCTTGGCCCAGAAGTCGTAGGCACCGTGCAGGTTGCCGTGATCAGTCATTGCAATCGCAGACATTCCGAGCTCTGCGGTGCGCTCGAACAGCGGGTCGAGCAAGGCGTGGCCGTCGAGCATCGAGTACTCCGTGTGCACGTGCAGGTGCACGAAGGGTGAGTCACTCGACATCGAAAACGGGCCTCCTCGGCGTGATCTTGGGGGGAAGGACCTCAGCCTAGTCGGGCACTCCCCACACTTTCGAACGGCTCGCCAGAGGAAGTTTGGTGTACGGCTCCAACTCCGCTCTACTGGTCACATGGCCGAGCACCCAGACCGCGAGAAGAAGACGTTCACGACCGTCGACGAGTACATCGAAGCGTCCCGGATGGGTGTCGACGAGCGGCTGGTCGAGATGCGCCGAATCATCCGTGCAGCGGCGCCGGGCACCGAGGAAACCATCAGCTACAACATTCCCGCCTACAAGTCGGATGGCGTGGTCGTGGTGCAGTTCGCCGGCTTCACCGAGCACACCTCGCTCACGTTCTTCCCGACCGCGGGTGCCTTTGCCGCGTTCGCTGACGAGCTGGCGGGCTACAAGACCAGCAAGTCGGCGATCCGGTTCCCGCTCAGCGACCCGCTGCCCGGCGACCTGATCGGCGCGATCGTACGATTCCGCGTCAATGAGGTCGCCGACTACGTCGCGAGCAAGAAGTAGCAGCGCCTACTTCTTCGGCTTGGTCAGCTTGAACAGGCCGACGTCGTAGCGCTGCTCCGGGGGGATCTCGCGTCCGGACTGGCGGAAGGCGTAGTCCCACGAGTAGTCGCTGTGAGCCAGAGCCACACCACCCTTGAACGGAGTGACGTCGGGGGTTGCCTGCAGGCCGTTGCGGTACTTCACCGGCACGTTCCAGCGACCGGTGATCTTGCCGCTCGACGCCTTCAGCGTCATCAGCTCGACCGAGATGTTGTTGCTCATCGTGACCAGTACGGTCTTGCCGCCGTCGATCAGCTCGTAGTGCTGGGTGACCGATGAGGCGAGTCGATCCTTCTCCATCGAGTCCATGATCGACTTGGTGTCGACCGCCCAGCGGACTTTCTTGTCGGCGAGCGAGTAGCGCATGACACCGGAGCTCTGCGTAGCGACGATGTCTCCGTCCTTGAACCCGACCGAGTTGTACGGAGATGCGAACGTCAGCGAGAACGCGCCCAGATCGCTGGACAGATAGTCCCGTTTGACGGCGCCAGTGCTCGACACGACGTCGCCAGTGTCAGGATCCAGCTGTACCAACGAGTCCCTGACATCCGCCTCAGGATCTGCCGTGTCGCCGAAGGTCGTCGAGACCCACAGCCCGTTGCCACTCCAGACGTCGACGTAGTTCCTGCGATCGATCTTCGAGAACACCTTGGTTCCCGTGGTCGACCAGACGCGCTCGAATGACGGCAGGCGGTCGCCCGAGATGGTCCAGTCCTTGCCGTCCTTGTCCCGGGTGGCGCTGATCACCAGTGACGGGTCCTCCGGTGTCCGCACCGTGAAGCCGGGGGCGCCCGCGAGCTTCGCGTGCTCGGCCAGGGCACCGTCCTTGATCCGACTGACGACCCCGTCGCCGGTGACGACGTACGTGACCCCCTTGAAGACCTCGATGCGTGCCACCTGCTTGGCCGTCGAGGGCAGAGTGATCCGGTCGAGCACCTTGCCGTCGGATGTGCGTACGCGCAGGACGTTCACGCACTCCGCGCCCTTCGATCCGTTCCGGAAGCCGACAGTGAACGTCTTGACCGTCCTGTCGGGATCAGGTGTCGCACAGACGCGAGCGTTGGCGTCATCGTCCACTGCCAGTGACCACTTCTTGCCACCTGACTTGGACTCAAACCCCGTGAGGGTGTTGCCGGCGTACGCGATCAGCCGCGATCCGGTGCTGAATGCGCCGGCATTGCGGTCCCCCTGTGCTCCCGCTGGCGTCTTGACTCCACCGAGCGCCTTGGCGGCGGCGTCGACCGGACCGGCAGTGGGCACCGCACGGGAGGCGGAGCCGCCGGCCTTCGGGAAGGTGAACACTCCGATGTCGAACTTGTCGCCCTCGGGTTCCTTGACGTCCTTGTAGTCGGCGAACTCGAAGTCCCACGCCTCGAAGTTGCGGGTCAGCACGATGCCACCGCCGAACAAGGTCATGCCGGGCTCCACCTGGAAGCCGTTGCGATACTCCTTTGGCACGGCCCACCTGGCCACGAGCTTGCCGGTCTTGACGTCGACGGCCACGATCTCGACTGCCGTGTTGTTGCTGACCGAGGCGACCAGGTAGCCGTCGGAGGTGACGCCTTGCGGCAGCACGGTGGTCAGCGCGAACTCGTCGTCAGAATCCATCTGGACCTGGCTGAGATCGAGGTCCCAGACGACCTTCCCCGTCTTGAGCGAGTAGCGCGTCAGGCCTCGGACCTGGGCGAAGATCGTGTCCCCGTTGGGCATCCCGAGCGCCCGGTCGCTCTGGTTGGACGCGCTGGCCAGGTCGAACTCCCCCTTGGCGGCCTTGCCACCGGAGTCCTTCGTCGCGTCGGCCCGACCCAGAACCTTGCCGGTCGTGGGGTCGACCTGCGTCATGTAGTACTTGTCGCTCGTCTCCTGACCCAGCCACGCCGAGCTGCGTGGTGTCACCGAGATGCCACACTGCTCTCGCACGTCGGGGAACAACGTCTTGGAGTCCTGCGTCCACAGGGGCTTGAACGAGGGCAGCTTGTAGGCATCGACCCGGCATTGCTCACGGTCCCCCATCCGGGTACCGATGATCACGTCGCCCTTGGGCGTCGCTCGGAGGTCGTAGTACGAGTCGGCCTCGAGCCGGGTGACGGGCTCAGGCTCGCCCTTGACCATCTTCCAGACCACACCACGGAAGTCGACGATGTAGTCCTGCCGCTTGACCGTGAAAAGGTGGCTGACCGGACCGCCGGCACTTTCGCCTTCGAACTCGACCGACTCGCCGAGCTTGCCGGACTTCTTGACGACCTTGCCGTCAGCCACCCGGATCGTCGCGAGCTCCGGACAGTAGCTGCCCTCCCCGTACGCGACCGTGAACGTCTTCACCGCGACCTTGGGCTGCGACACGTAGCAAACGGTGCCGCCCCCGAGGTCGAGCTTGGCGGTCCACAGCTTGTCTCCTGAATCGAGGTCGTAGCCGGAGATGTCGTCGACCGAGTAGCCGACCACGTTTCGGCCGCTGATGAATGCACCCGACCGGCGCTCGACCTGGGCGGTGTCGAGCGAACCGGTCAGCTGCTCCAGCTCGTCTGCCGATGCCAGCAGCACCTTGGGCTCCATCGCCGGACCGACCGCAGGACCCCTGGCGGACGGAGCCTTGTCGGGGAGGGGCAGTGAGGGGTCGTCGCCCTTGTCGCCCCCGCCCGTGCAGCCCGACACCACCAGGGCCACTCCGACCGACAGGGCCGCCAGCCGCCTCATGCGCGCAACCACTTTCGCGCGGCCGTCAGGAGTTCCTTCTCGCTGTGACCGAGCTTCTTCGCCGCCTCCGCCCGGGTATTGCTGGAGTAGTACGCCTCGGCGGTCTTGAAGACTGCGTCCCGCCCCTCGACCTGGTCGATGTACTCGTAGACGGCACCGGAGCACATATAGAACTCGTACTCAAGCTTGCTGTCGTGGAACGCCTTGTAGCCCTTCGGAACCACGGACTCGAACGCCCGGAAGCTCGAGCGGATTCGATCGCCCTCACGTGCGAGCAGCCGACCCGACCCGGGATGGCTCATTCCCCACGTCGCCAGTCCTTCGATGGCCCATGTGGGTGTTTCGGAATGTTCGGCACGCCACTGCTCTGCCAGGACGTGGATCGCCTCGTGGCACGCCGTGTCCTCGAAGTCCGGCCGACTCATCGAGGTCTGGTGAAGCCCGACACGACCCGTCGCCAGCGGCAGCCCCTCGCGCCCGGCAACCTTCTTCTGTCCACGCGCGAGCTCCGATGGGTCGAGGAACGGGTGGTAGTAGGCGTGCGCGTCAGCGTCTCCGACCGCCACTCCGCCCCACAGCTTCCCGTCGATCTCCGGCCAGGTGAGCCCGTAGAAGACCTTGGTCACTCCCTTGGGCTTCGGCATGAGCGCGAGAGCACGCTTGGCGCCGGCCTCGATGCGTTGCGCGTGTGACTTGGCCATCTTCGCGTCCTTGGTGCGAAACACGATGTGAGCGTGCTTGGTGTTGATGGCATCGATCTCCGCGACATCCCAGATCGAGGGATCGAAGTAGGCGTCGACCTCGCCAACCCCTGTCAGCTCGAGCGGTGCATCCTCGGACTTCTTCCGAAACTCCGCGCGCATGCTCTCGACGACCTGCTGGCCGTCGCAGCCCTCGATCGTGTGCGCGAACACGAGCTGACCGTTGTACTCGACCAGGCCACCGGCGCCGTTGCGCGTACGACCCGCGGGAGCGCCGACATACCACTCGCCATCGACGAATCCGAGTCGGTTGAAATTGGCCATCCGACGCGTCCAACGCTTCTCGAAGTCCTCGAGCATGAAGTCCTCGGCGTTGACCTCCGCCAGCAGCTGCTTGATGTCGCCAGAGTCGAGCGCCTTGTTCAGCCGGTCCCGCAAGGCCGCCGCATCGGCCTCCGTCACGACGTTGCCGGTCTTGGGCTTGACGATGTTTGGGCCGTCGGGCTTCTTGTCCTTCGAGCCGCCGCAGCCTGCGAGCACCAGTCCTGCCGAACCCACCAGAAGCGTGCGCCGATCGATCCCGTCCAACTGGTCCCCCAAAACCTCGAATGGAGAACACAGGCTACCGGCGGACCTGCGGGTTCGCCTGCGGGGCCCGCTAAGCCTGCTGGTAGCTCGACAGGAAGTTCCCGAGCCGCTGGATCGCCTCGGCCAGATCGCGCGCCCACGGGAGCGTGACGATGCGCAGATGATCAGGTGCCGGCCAGTTGAAGCCAGTGCCCTGCGTCAGCAGGATCTTCTCCTGTTGCAGCAGGTCCAGGGCGAGCTGCTGGTCGTCCTTGATCGGATAGACCTCGGGGTCGAGGCGCGGGAACACGTACAGCGCGCCACGAGGGTTGACCACGCTGACGCCGGGGATCTTGCGGAGCTCGTTGACCGCGGTGTCACGCTGCTCGAGCAGTCGCCCACCGGGCAGGATCAGCTCCTTGATCGACTGGTAGCCGCCAAGGGCGACCTGGATCGCGTTCTGCGCCGGCACGTTGGGGCACAGCCGCATCGAGGCCAGCAGGGTGATGCCCTCCAGATAGTCCTTGGCCTCGTCGAGCGGACCTGTCGCCACCAACCATCCGGCGCGATAGCCGCAGACCCGGTAGGCCTTGGAGAGCCCGTTGAACGTCATGGTCAAGACGTCGGGCGCGACGCTGGCCATCGGGATGTGCACGGCGTCGTCGTACAGGATCTTGTCGTAGATCTCGTCGGCCATGAGCACCAGATCGTGCTTGCGCGCGAGATCTGCGATCGCCGCGAGCGTCTCGCGGGTGTAGACCGCGCCGGTCGGGTTGTTGGGATTGATGACGACGATGACCTTGGTGCGATCGGTGATCTTGGACTCGAGGTCGGCGACGTCCGGGTTCCACCCATTGGCCTCGTCGCACTTGTAGTGCACCGGTACGCCGCCGGCCAGGTTGGTGACGGCGGTCCACAGCGGATAGTCCGGTACGGGGATCAGCACCTCGTCGCCGTTGTCGAGCAGTGCCTGCAGCGCCATCTGGATCAGCTCGGACACGCCGTTGCCCAGCCATACGTCATCGATGTCGATGATCGGAAAGCCCTCTTGGAGCTGGTAGTGGTGCACCACTGCTCGACGAGCGGACTGGATGCCACGGGAGTCGGAGTAGCCCTGGGCGGTCGGCAGTCCGGCAATGACGTCCTGGAGGATCTCGGCGGGCGCGTCGAACCCGAAGGGCTGTGGGTTGCCGATGTTGAGCTTCAGAATGCGTTCGCCCGCGGCCTCCATGGCGGCCGCTCGCGCGTTGACGGGTCCGCGGATGTCGTAGAGGACATCACGCAACTTCTCGGACTGGCGCACGACACTGGACATACCGCCATTGTCCATGACGCTCTCAGCACTAGATTGCAGGCGTGACGAAACTCATCCTGGCCTTTCACGGCACAGACCTCGCCCTCGACGACGACCTGCGTACGCGGCTTGCCGCGAAGGGCGTCACCCGTTTGCAGCTCAACGTCGACGACGAGGCTGTCGCCGGCGCGCTGCGGTTCGGCCCCGGCGAACCCATCACCGCCCTGGTGTCGCTCTGGACCGACGGCGATCCCGACGCTGCCATTGCCGTGCTGTCCGACGTCGACGCCGACGTCCAGGCCTGGCTGGTCACCGAACGACGTCCGATCGATCCGCCGACCGTGCCAGATGGTGAGCGGGCGGACGCGCTGGCGAACGTCGCCGTGCTGCGCCGACCCGAGGGCATGAGCCGTGAGGACTACCTCGAGATCTGGCTCGGGAGCCACACCCAGATCGCGATCGACACCCAGAACACGTTCGGCTACATCCAGAACATCGTGGAGGAGGCACTCACACCCGACGCTCCTGAGCTCTCAGCCATCGTCGAGGAGCTGTTCCCGATGGCGGCGCTGACCGACATCCACGAGTTCTACGGCAGCGGAGGTGACGACGAGGAGCTCGGTCGACGAATGACCGAGCTGATGGCCAGCGTTGCGCGATTCGGTGGTGACCAGGGGCTCGACCTCGTACCGACGAGCCGTTACGTCTGGGAGCTCGCCTAGCACCCGCTGAGTGTCACGAATTTGCTCTGGATCAGCCCTCCAGGCAGCGAAAAGGTGACACTCAGCGCGTCCTGTGGACGTGCGCAGGTGTGATTCCGCTCGCTGGAGCGATCCTTCGTGCATGGATCCAAGTCGTACGGCGATGCGTGCGTCGGTCGCGATCGCCCGAGGCGCCACTCGTGGCGAGCTCCGCGGCCCCCAGTGGGTGCAGGTCGGTCACGGACTGGTGAAGCCCGCAGGCCTTGTCGAGGACGCAACCTGGGCGCGCATATCGGCGGCAACGGGACTGATGACCGACGGCTGCAGTCTCGGCGGATGGGCATCACTTCGGGCCCAGGGCAACCACTGGTTCGATGGCCGCGTCGGCATGTCGGACCGGCCGGCGCTCATCCACTGCCGGCCGGGTGCTCGAATTCGGCGGCGGGACGGCGTCCAGACGTTTCGCGGGCTTCTGTTCCCTGACGAGGTGATTCACCTCGACGACCTCGAGGTCACGACGATGGCTCGCGCAGCCTTTGACGAGATGCGTATGGCGTCAAACGTACGAGATGCCGTCGTCGCGCTCGACATGGCGACAAGCACGACCGCCCAGGTTCCGCACACAACCCTCGCGCGCGTCGAGCAGGTGATCCTGAGCCATCACAAGGTGCGCGGCCTGGTTCAGGCCCGGCATGCATTGCTGCTCGGCTCCAGCCGATCGGCGAGCCCATTGGAATCGCGTACGCGATTGCTCGCCGAGCTGGATGTCGGCATCACGCATCTTGGGGGTCAACGTCCCAGTCTTCGACCCATCCGGGCGTCTCCTAGGTGTGGCTGACCTCCTCGACGAAGAGGCTGGAATGGTCATCGAGTCAGACGGCGCGGACCACCGCGAGAGCCAGCGTCACAGTGATGACAACCACCGTGAAGAGCTCTTCGAACGCGCCGGCCTGGTGGTCACCAGAATCACTGCGCTCGACCACCAGCAGCGATACGCCACTGTCGGTCGAATCGCAGCTGCGCGGCGAGATGCCTTCATGACCAGCAAGCGCGAGTGGACGACCGACAAGCCCGACTGGTGGTGGACATGGCCAACCGGACGCAGGTGGGACTCCAGAACTCGCTGAGTGTCACGGATTTGCTCTGAATCGGCCCTCTGAGCAGCGAAAACGTGCCACTCAGCGGGTTCGCGCCCGCTCAGTCTGCGGCGCGCACGACTTCGAGGGCGTGCACGAGGTCGTCGGGGTAGACCGACTCGAACTCGACGTGCTCCCCCGTACGCGGGTGGATGAACCCGAGCCGGTACGCGTGCAGCCACTGGCGATCGAGCCCGACCCGCTTGGCCAGCGTCGGATCGGCGCCGTACATCAGGTCGCCGACGCAGGGGTGGTGCAGCGCTGCCATGTGCACCCGGATCTGGTGCGTGCGTCCGGTCTCGAGGTTGATCGTCAGCAGGCTGGCGAAGCGGTGAGCCTCGAGCGTGTCGTAGTGGGTGACGCTCTCGCGTCCGCCGTCCTTGACCGTGAACTTGAAGTCGTGCTTGGGGTGGCGCGCGATGGGGGCGTCGATCGTGCCCATGTGCGGGTCGGGGTGCCCTTGCACGAGCGCGTGATAGGTCTTGTCGACCGTGCGATCGCGGAACGCCTGCTTGAGCACGGTGTAGGCGTGCTCTGACTTGGCGACGGCCATCAGCCCGCTGGTGCCGACATCGAGTCGGTGCACGATGCCGCGACGCTCTGGGGCACCGGACGTCGAGATGCGTACGCCGATGCCGGCGAGGTGATCCAGCACGGTGGGGCCAGACCAGCCGACGCTGGGGTGGGCGGCGACGCCGACGGGCTTGTCGACCACGATGATGTCGTCGTCCTGGAAGACGATGCGCATGCCCTCGACCTCGGACGGCTTGACGACGGCACGTCGCGGCGCCGGGATCGAGACCTCGAGGATGGCTCCCGGATGGACGCGATCAGACTTCGCCGGCGCGTGACCGTCGAGCTTCACGTGTCCGTCGGCGACGAGCTCACTCGTACGCGTGCGCGACAGGCCGAGCAGACGAGCCAACGCGCTGTCGACACGTTCACCATCGAGGCCCTCCGGGACAGCCAGCACCTTGTGCTCGAGCTCGATCTCATCGGTCATGCGGAGACCTCGCGAGTGCCGTCCATGGAGATGCCGCGCCACGAGCGCCAGACGATGATGATGGCGGCGAACGTCAGGGCGATGTCGGCGACATTCCCGACGAAGATGCCGTAGTCGATGAAGTCGACCACGTGACCCTTGAACGGCGACGGCTGGCGAAAGATCCGGTCGGCCAGGTTGCCGAGAGCGCCGGCCAGCAGCAGCCCGAGTCCTATCGCCCAGCCGCGATCACGCAGGCGGGTGGCCATGCGGATGACGGCAACGCATACGGCGATCGCGACGATGCTCAGCACCAGGGTGAAGCCTGTGCCGGTGCTGAACGCGGCACCGGCATTGCGGAAGAACGTCAGCGAGAGCACGTTGGGGATGAGCTCGACCGGTGCGCGGCCCTGCAGCTTCTCAACCGCGACGAGCTTGGTGATCTGGTCGACGGCCAACGTCAGGGCAGCAACGATCGCGAACAGTCGAACCGAAGTGTGGTTTGTCGGGCCGCTTTCAGGGCTCAGCGACGTTCCTCGCGCTGCTTGCATGTCATGCACAGTGTCGCACGGGGGAACGCCATCAACCGCATCTTGCCGATCGGCTCACCGCACACCTCGCACTGTCCGTAGACGCCCTTGTCGAGGCGATCGAGCGCCTTCTCGGTCTGCTGGAGCAGCTCGCGCTGGTTGGCGGCAAGCGACATCTCGGCATCACGTTCGAGGCCCTTGGAACCCACGTCGGCCTGGTCGTTGCCGGCGCCGTCGACGCCGTCACGCAACAGGTCCTGCAGCTCGCGGGCGGACTGGTCGAGCTCGCCCCGCAGTCGGGTGAGGTCGCTCTCGAGCTCGGCGCGGACGGCCTTGGCCTCAGCAGCGGTCCAGGGCTTTTCGTCGGCGCGTACGGCCAGCTTCGTGTTCGGCATGCAGGAAGGTTAGACCCCCGCGCAGGCAATGCCAACTCGCACCGCCGAAGGTCTGGTGTCCCTCACCCGTAGAATTGAGGGTGTGACCTCGCACGCGTCCTATCGCCCCGTTCCCGCTCATGTCGATCTGCCGGCGTTGGAGCGCGAGATCCTTGATCTCTGGGAGGAGCAGGGGACATTCGGGGCATCGCTCGACACCCCGGACGACGCACCCCGATGGACGTTTTACGAAGGTCCACCGACGGCCAATGGAACACCGGGCGTGCACCACGTCGAGGCCCGCGTCTTCAAGGACGTCTTCCCCCGGTTCAAGACGATGCAGGGCTTCCACGTCGACCGCAAGGCCGGCTGGGACTGCCATGGCCTTCCCGTCGAGATCGCCGTCGAGAAGGAGCTGGGCTTCAACGGCAAGCCGGACATCGAGGCGTACGGCATCGCCGAGTTCAACGCCAAGTGCCGTGAGGCCGTGGTGCGGAACACCGACATGTTCGAGGACATGACGCGCCGCATGGGCTATTGGGTCGACATGGAGCACCCCTACCGAACCATGGAGCCCTCGTACGTCGAGAGCGTGTGGTGGGCGTTGTCGACGATCTTCAAGAAGGGCCTGCTGACCGAGGACTTCCGCGTCGCGCCCTACTGCCCGCGCTGCGGCACGACCCTGTCGGACCACGAGCTCGCGCAGGGTTACGAGACCATCACCGATCCGTCGGTCTACGTACGCTTCCCGCTGACGTCAGGGCCTCTGGCGGGCAAGGCGTCGATGTTGGTCTGGACCACAACTCCGTGGACGCTGGTGTCCAACACCGCCGTCGCGGTCAACCCCGGTGTCACCTACGTCGCCGCGACCGACGGCAGCGAGACCCTCGTCGTCGCAGAACCGTTGCTGGCCAAGGCGCTCGGCGAGGGCTGGACCGCCACCGGTGAGTCGTTCAGTGGCCAGGAGATGGAGCGCTGGACGTACGAGCGTCCCTTCGACCTCGTACCCTTCCCGTCCCCCGCACACTTCGTCGTGCTGGGCGACTACGTCACGACCGAGGACGGCACCGGACTGGTGCACCAGTCCCCCGCCTTCGGCGCGGACGACATGGCGGTCTGCAAGGTGTACGACCTGCCGGTGGTCAACCCGATCACCCCCGACGGCCATTTCGAGGCCGATGTCCCACTGGTGGGCGGACAGTTCTTCAAGACCGCCGACCGGGTGCTGGCCGACGACCTCGCGGCCCGCGGCCTGATGTTCAACGAGCTGGCCTACGAGCACTCCTATCCGCACTGCTGGCGCTGCCACACGCCGCTGATGTACTACGCGCTTCCCGCCTGGTACATCCGTACGACCGCGATCAAGGACCGGTTGCTGGCCGAGAACGCCGACACCAACTGGTTCCCCGAGACGATCAAGAACGGTCGATACGGCGACTGGCTCACCAACAACATCGACTGGTCACTGTCCCGCAGTCGCTACTGGGGCACTCCCCTGCCGATCTGGCGCAACGACACCGATCCGTCCAAGCTCGTGTGCATCGAGTCGCTCGCCGAGCTGTCGCAGCTGACCGGCCGCGACCTCGCCGACCTCGACCCGCACCGCCCCTACATCGACGACGTGACCTTCGAGGTCGACGGCGAGGACGGCATCTACCGACGTGTCCCCGACGTCATCGACGCGTGGTTCGACTCGGGCTCGATGCCGTTCGCGCAGTGGGGCTACCCGCACGTGCCGGGCTCCAAGGAGGAGTTCGAGCGTGCCTACCCTGCTCAGTACATCTGCGAGGCCATCGACCAGACCCGCGGCTGGTTCTACTCGCTGATGGCGGTCGGCACCCTGGTGTTCGACGAGAGCTCGTACGAGAACGTCGTCTGCCTCGGTCACATCCTCGCCGAGGACGGCAAGAAGATGAGCAAGCACCTCGGCAACATCATGCTGCCGATGCCGCTCATGGACGAGCACGGCGCCGACGCCCTCCGCTGGTTCATGGCCTGCTCCGGCTCGCCATGGGCACCCCGCCGCATCGGCAACGCCGCGCTGTCCGAAGTCGTGCGCAAGGTGCTGCTCACCTACTGGAACACCGTTGCGTTCCACGTCCTGTACGCCGGCTCAGAGGGTTGGACGCCGAGCGATGACGATCCCCCGGTGGCGCAGCGTGAGGTGCTCGACCAGTGGCTGCTGTCAGAGCTCCACGCCCTGACGCGTGACGTCACGACCGACCTCGAGTCGTTCGACACCCAGTCAGCCGGCACCCGTCTCGCCTCGTTCATCGACGACATGTCCAACTGGTACGTACGCCGTTCGCGCCGCCGCTTCTGGCGAGGCGACGCGGCCGCGTTCGCGACGCTGCACGAGACGCTCGACGTGCTGACGAGGCTCCTCGCTCCGCTGACGCCGTTCATCACCGAGCGGGTCTGGCAGGACGTCATCGTCCCCGTGACGTCCGGCGCACCGGCCTCGGTCCATCTCTCCACCTGGCCGGCCGCTGACGAGTCGCTGATCGTCGATGGACTCGGCGCACGCGTCGACCTGGCTCGCCGCGTCACCGAGCTCGGCCGCGCGGCTCGCGCCGAGGCCAAGGTACGCACCCGTCAACCACTGCGCCGCGCTCTCGTCGCCTCCGCGGCGTGGGAGCAGCTCGGCGAGGATCTCCGCGCGCAGATCTGCGAGGAGCTCAACGTCGGATCACTTGAGTCACTTGCGGAGGCGGCCGGCGATCTCGTCGATCACTCGGCCAAGGGCAACTTCCGCAACCTCGGCAAGAGGTTCGGCAAGGAGACCCCGCAGGTCGCAGCGGCGATAGCGGACGCCGACGCGGCCGCGCTGGCCGCCGATCTGGCCGCCAGCTCGACCGCGACCGTGCAGGTTGCCGGGAAGCCAGTGCAGGTCGGCCCTGACGACGTGGTCATCTCCGAGCGCCCGCGCGAGGGCTGGTCGGTCGTCAACGACCAGGGTGAGACCGTGGCCCTCGACCTCGAGCTTGATGACGAGCTGCGACTCGCTGGCCTCGCACGCGAGGCGATCCGGGTCATCCAGGAGGCTCGCAAGTCGTCCGGTTTCGACATCAGCGACAGGATCACGATCGCGTGGAACGCGGGTGGCCTTCTCGCCGAGGCGTTCACGAAGCACCAGCAGCTCATCGCCGACGAGGTGCTGGCCACCGAGATCAGCGAGTCATCGGACGCTTCAGCGTTCACCGACGAAGAACTCGGTCTCAGGTTCACGCTGGTCGTCGCCTAGTACGTACACATGCAGAACGGCCCGCCTCCGAGGAGGCGGGCCGTTCTGTGTGTCTGTTGGCGGAGGCTCAGAAGCCTTCGTCATCACCCAGCAGCGAGCGAAGGCGGCGCGGTGAGGCGTCGACAGGCTCCTGGACGGGTGCTGAGGTACCGGCCTCGTTGGCCGAGATCTGATCGAGCTGGCTCTGGAAGTAGTTCTTGAGCCGTGCACGGTACTCACGCTCGTAAGCGCGGAGGTGCTCGACCTCGCGCTGGATCTCGTAGCGCTCGCGCTCGATGGTCGCAACAGCCTGCTGGCGACGCTCGTTGGTCTCCTCGTCGAGCTTCTGCGCGCGGATGCGGGCATCGGTCTCGAGGCGATCGGCCTTGCCGCGTGCTTCGTTGGTGAGACGCTCAGCCTTGGTGCGAGCCTCTCCCACGATGCGGTCAGCCTCGTCCTTGGCCGCTTCCATGAGCTGGTCGGCGTTGGACGACGCAATCTCGAGAAGACGGGCGGCCGCCGAAGAGGCATCGCCCATCGTCGGTACGGGCGTGGCGGCCTGGACAGGAGCAGCGACCGGGGCCGGTGTGGGCTCAGGTTCGGGCTCGGCCGCTGGAGGCGTGTAGTACGTCTCCTGCTCGGCAGGGGCCGACTGCACGGCCGGGGAGGCCTGCTGCGAGATCGAGGGGATGAGACCGGTCGGTTCGCCGGTCGATGCGGCAGCTACCTTGGCGCGAAGTTCCTCGTTCTCGACGGTAAGTCGTTCGAGCTCAGCCTCGACTTCGTCGAGGAACTGATCAACTTCGCCCATGTCATAGCCTTCGCGAAGACGGACAGGCGTAAAACGCTTGTTACGCACGTCCTCTGGCGTCAACGGCATGAGTTCACCTAGGGGATCGGGATAGTCCTTGTGGGACTCGGGAAACTCAAGGGTACTCCGTCTGAGTTCACTCCTGCCACAAGACCGCCCAACAGTCCCGTCATGTCACGCGAGATTGGTCACACGAGGGCGTCGACTCAGAAGAACACGGCGGCGACGATGCGCTGCAGGATGAAGATTGCGATCAGCAGGATCATGGGTGACAGATCGAGCATCACCGCACCGAGGCGCAGTGGCGGAATCACACCGCGTACGGCCCTCAGTGGCGGGTCGGTCACCGAGTAGATGCCCTCGCACAGCACCGCGACGAAGCCGCGCGGGCGCCACTGCCGAGCCAGCATCTGGACCCAGTCGAGCACGAAGCGTGCGATCAGGAGGAGTACGGCGACCCACAGGACGAAATAGATGATGCTGCCGACAGCGGCCATGAGGACTTCAGCTCTGGTTGTAGAAGCCGCCAGCAGCGATGCGCTGCTTGTCCTCATCAGTCACCGTGATGTTCTCGGGTGACAGGAGGAAGACCTTGGCGGTGACGCGGTTGATCGAGCCGTGCGCGGCGAACACCAGTCCGGCGGAGAAGTCAACGAGACGCTTGGCGTCGTCGTCGTCGATCTCCGAGAGGTTCATGATGACCGGCACGCCCGAACGGTAGTGCTCGCCGACTGTGCGTGCGTCGTTGTAGGTGCGAGGTGTCACGGTCTCGATGCGGTGCAGGTCGGACGCGTTGGACGCACGACGCGCGGGGCGGCGGTGCTCCTCAAGATTCGCGACGGGGGCAGGTGCGGCCGTGCGTACGACTGCCCGCTCCCTGGTGATCGGGACCGACTGCTCGATGTCTTCGTCAAACTCGTCGTCGAAGTCGGCCTGTTCGACCAGGCCGAGGTATTCGCCGACCTTCCGCATTGCGCCAGCCATGTGAAACTCCGTCGCTTCGAGATAGATGTGACATTTCTGAGATTACCGGGTGGATGCACGCTCACCGAGCACTGAACGCCCGAGTCGTAGGTGTGTCGCGCCGGCTGCGATGGCGTGCTCGAAGTCATCGCTCATCCCCGCGGAGATGATCGTCGCCTCCGGGTGCTCACGCTGCAGCTCGGACGACAGTCGCGCGAGGTGCTCGAAGTGCGGTCGGGGGTCCGCGCCCAGAGGTGCCACCGTCATGACGCCAGCCAGCTCGAGGTGCTCTGCGTGTGCCACGGCCGCTGCGAGCTCCATCAGGTCAGCCGGCGCAACTCCTGAGCGACCGTCGGCGTCGCCGAAGTCAACCTGCACCAGGCAGCGCATCGTACGGGCGGCTGCCTCGGCACCACGCGAGAGCGCATTGACGAGCTTGACCCGATCCACGCTGTGGACGGTGTCGGCGTAGCGAGCGATCGCGCCGGCCTTGTTGGTCTGCACACCTCCCAGAAAGTGCCAGCGCAGCGGCGCTTCGACCTGCTCGGCCTTGTCCCCTGCTTCGGGATGACGGTTCTCCCCCACGTCCTTGACGCCGAGATCAGCCAGGATGTCGACATCGCTCGGCGGATAGGTCTTGGTGACGACGATCAGGGTGATCTCGTCACGCTCGCGCCCCGCGTCGGCGCACGCGTCGGCGATCCGCTGCTGGACGTCGGCGAGTCCGGCTGCGATCTCGTCGCGGCGGGTCATCGGGGTCCCCGCGAAGGCGCGAGCGGAGCCAGGCGGCATCCGACCGCCGCCGGTCGAGCGAGTGGATTCGTGGGGTGAGTCATCGGATCACCGCGACGGCGCCGAAGCGGCCAGAGTCCTGACCCTGGCGCCGATAAGAGAAGAAGCGCTCGTCCTCGATCGTGCACGTGTGCTCACCGAGGTCGTTGGTCTGTACGCCGAGCGCCCGGAGCTGCGCCACGACGCCGGCACCGATGTCGAGCGCCGGGGTCCCCCACGACGTCGTCGAACGGGCCTCAGGCACTGCCGCCGTCACGGCGTTTGCCATGTCCTCGGGCACTTCGTAGCAGCGCCCGCACGCCCGCGGGCCAACCCAGGCCGCCAGCGACTCGGCACCACGATCACGAATCGCTCCGACCGCTGCCGGGATGACACCCTTCACCAGCCCCTCGCGCCCGCAGTGCACCACTCCGGCAACGGGCTCGTCGAGTCCCACCAGCACGATCGGGGTGCAGTCGGCCACCCGTACGAGCACACCGATCCCGGCCTGATCCGTGAGCAGAGCATCGACCACGGGGATCTCACCGGCAGCAACCGCGTCGGTCCAGGCGACATCGGCACCGTGCACCTGCGTCATGCGGACCAGACGGTCAACCCCGAGGTGCTCGCCGAGCATCTCGAGATTGCCTTGGACGACATTGGGGTCGTCGCCGTTCGACGTACCGAGGTTGAGCGACGCCCACGGACCCTCACTCAGGCCCCCTTCACGGTCGCTGAACGCGAACTCGACCCGGCCTACCGTTTCGCGGTGAAAGAACAACTCAGCGCAGGAAGTCGGGTATGTCGAGGTCGTCGCCGTACTCGGTCGGCATCGGATCAGCGGGCACCGTCACGTTGCCGGCACCGTCGCTCGGCTCGTCGAGGAACGGATCGGGTGCCAGGAAGCTCTCTGCCGTGGCGGGCTTGGGCAGCGTTGCTGCGGGCACCTTCTCGACCTCTCGACCCAGTGCGGGTTGCGAGGCGTCGCGAAGCTTGGGCTCGCCGCCGTCAAAGCCGGCAGCGATCACGGTGACCCTCACTTCGTCACCCAGAGCGTCGTCGATGACGGCGCCGAAGATGATGTTGGCGTCCGGGTGAACAGCATCGGCGACCAGTCCGGCGGCCTCGTTGATCTCGAACAGGCCGAGGTCGGATCCGCCGGCAATCGAGAGCAGAACGCCCCGGGCGCCTTCGATCGATGCCTCGAGCAGCGGGCTCGACACAGCGCTCTCGGCTGCAATTGCTGCCCGGTGCTCGCCACGGGCCGAACCGATACCCATCAGCGCCGATCCGGCGTCCGACATGACCGACTTGACGTCGGCGAAGTCGAGGTTGATCAGGCCCGGCGTGGTGATCAGGTCGGTGATGCCCGAGACGCCTTGGTGCAGCACCTGGTCCGCCTGGCGGAACGAGTCCAGCAGGCTGACGTTGGGATCGCTGATCGACAGCAGTCGGTCGTTGGGGATGACGATGAGGGTGTCCACCTCGTCGCGCAGTGCTTGGATGCCGGTATCGGCCTGGTTGGAACGGTTGCGACCCTCGAACTTGAAGGGCCGGGTGACGACGCCGATCGTGAGGGCTCCGAGTGAGCGTGCGATGCGGGCGACCACGGGTGCGCCACCCGTACCGGTGCCACCGCCTTCCCCAGCGGTGACGAAGACCATGTCGGCACCCTTGATGGCCGCCTCGATCTCTTCGGCGTGATCCTCGGCGGCGCGCTTGCCGATCTCGGGATTGGCGCCGGCTCCAAGGCCGCGGGTCGAGTCGCGTCCGACATCGAGCTTGACGTCGGCGTCGCTCATCAGCAAGGCCTGGGCATCGGTGTTGATCGCGATGAACTCGACACCCTTGAGGCCGATCTCGATCATCCGGTTGACGGCGTTGACGCCGCCACCGCCGATGCCGACGACCTTGATCACGGCGAGATAGTTCTGGACCGCCATCGTGTGTCCCTTCTGGGGGGTCTGTGTCTGCAAGATCGGAAACTCTAACCTTGAGGTCGAAGTTTATAGTTATGTCAACCTGTTTCTTTTCAGAACGGTACGTGGCCAACCATCACGGACCTGTGCGACACGCCGAAGACGATGACCCAACCCGCCGACTTGGCGCGGTGCAGGCAGACCCGGTTCATGGACCGGCCTCCGTGAGCTGCAGGCGGCCTATTTGCGGGTGGTCGGCTGGTCGGGAGCGCTCACGTCGTACTCCTTGGCCTTGATCGTCAGCAATGATCTGAGGACCGTCAGCTTGCGGTCGGCACTGCCCGCGCTCCCCCACGTGACGGTGCGACCCTTGGTGAGATCGAGAACGATCGAGTCCCTGGTCGTCGCGCTGATGGATTGCAGCTGGCGTCGTAGCTCGGCGTCCTTCCTGTCAATCGTGTCGACGACCGCCGCGACCGCGGCGAGGGTCTGTTGACGCTTGCGCGCGTTGGCGACGATGACGTTGACCTCGAGCAAACCCTTCGGCGGGGAGTCGAACGTACGGAAGGCGATGCCGTAGCGGTCGATCCCGCGCTTCTGCCCTCCCAAGGTCGCGTAGGCGATGGCTGCTCGCTCGAGAACCTTGATGCGAACCGTGCCGGGCAGTGAACGGCTCACCTCCACCGTCTCGACGCGTTCCATCGAGGCAACTCTCGACTCGATGCCAACGATGTCCAGACGGGCCAACGGGCGACCGATCGGCACAGCCGCCGCCGTGCGGATCTGCGCTTCGGAGAGAGTCGACTCGCCGTCGATGACCACCTTGCTGACGGCGAGCAGGCTGGAGAACCAGATCGCCCACACGACCGTGCCGGCCAGCACCACACTGCCCACGACAATCAGCGGTCGGCGCCAGCGGTCGAGCAGACTCCCGCGCCGGCGGGCGGCGAAGCGCTGCTCGCTCACGACATCACCCCCGTGGAAAAGACACGGTACGGAGGCAATGTCGTGATCCCAGCCCCATGGTGACCTCGCTGGCGCTCGCTCACGACATCACCCCCGTGGAAAACGACACGGTACGGAGGCAATGTCGTGATCCCAGCCCCATGGTGACCTCGCTGGCGCTCGCTCACGCGCGTGCTTCCAGCGCCTCGATCACGGCGGGGCCAACCGTCGTGATGTCTCCCGCACCAAGTGTCAACAACATGTCGCCGGGTCGGAGATCAGGGACCAGAAGCTCCGCGAGTCCGGAGACCGGACCACCGGCCGAGGCCACGGGTCCCTCGACGGCGTCGATGATGAGAGCAGGGGTGACGTCCGGATCTGCGTCCTCGCGAGCGAGGTAGATGTCGGCGACGAGGACACGGTCGGCAGCAGACAGCGCTCGACCCATCTCGACTCCGTACATCCGTGTCCGACTCACCAGATGCGGTTGGTACGCGACGACCAGTCGATCGCCGGCAGCAATGGCGCGGGCGGCGGCAAGGTCGGCTGCGATCTCGGTCGGGTGATGGGCGTACGAGTCGTAGACCCGAACTCCCCCGACCGTGCCGAGCAGCTGCATCCGTCGGGCCGCCCCCGTGTAGCTGGCGAGGCCCTTGGCGAGCGGTGCGAACTCCTGGCCGAGCAGCAACCCGGCACCGAGCGCCAGCAGGGCGTCCTGGGCGTAGTGTGCGCCCGGCACCGCGAGGCGGACTGCGCCCAGGCTTGCTCCGTCGCGCGCCACCGTGAACGTCGACGACGAGCCCTCGACCACCAGCTCGGCGGCGTGCAGGTCGGCATCGCTGGCGAAACCGGCGGTCAGCACTGTCAGACCACGCTCCGTCGCAGCAGCGGCCAGCGCGCGGGCGCCCGCGTCGTCGGCGTTCAGGACGATGAAGGAGTCGACCGTGGTGACGAACTCGTCGAAGGCTGCGGCGTACGCCTCGACTGTGCCGTAGTTGTCGAGGTGGTCTGCGTCGACATTGGTGACGATGGCTCCCTCGGGCGAATAGACGAGGAAGGCGCCATCGCTCTCGTCGGCCTCGGCGACCAAAAGATCGCTCTTGCCGAGCCGGGCGTTGGCTCCGAGGCTCGCCACCTCCGCCCCGATGGCGAAGGACGGATCTGCTCCAGCCTCGATCAACGCACACGTGAGCATCGCCGTCGTCGTGGTCTTGCCGTGCGTGCCGGCGACGGCGAGCGTACGGCGCCCCTCCATGACCGACCGCAGGCCAGCTGACCTCGGCCAGAGTCGTAGTCCGCGTCGCTTGGCCTCGACGATCTCCGGGTTGTCGTCCCTGACTGCGGTCGACGCGATCACGGTGTCGACGTCTTCCAGGAACGAGGCGTCATGACCCGCGTGACACCTGATGCCTTCAGACCTCAGGGCGTCCAGCACGGCAGAGTCGGCGGCGTCGCTACCGCTGACCGCGATGCCCTGCTGCGACATGAGCCGGGCGATCGCCGAGAGGCCCGCGCCGCCGATGCCGATGAAGTGCACACGGCCCAGCTGGTCGGCTGCGGGGATCTCAGTGGGGATGTCGATTCTCACCTGGCGGCCTGACGGATCATGGCGGCGAGACGCTCGTCGGCATCCCGCGGAACGATCCCCGACGCTGCCTCCGACATGGCCTTGAGTCGCCCCGGATGCGAGACGAGCGGTATCACCACGTTGTCGATCCACGCCGGCGTCAATGCGCCGTCGTCGATCATCAGCGCCCCACCAGCCCGTACGACGGGGTGCGCGTTGTGCGCCTGCTCGCCATTGCCGTGCGGCAGCGGCACGAACGCTGCAGGAAGTCCCACGGCGGCCACCTCGGTCACCGTGTTGGCGCCGGCCCGGCACACGATGAGGTCCGCGGCGGCGTAGGCAAGGTCCATCCGGTCGATGAACTTCGTGACGACGTACGGCGGATCGCCTTCGCGCGGGCTGAGGCTGACCTCGTCGGGACGCCCGGCGGCATGCAAGACCTGCACCCCGGAGTCGGAGAGGTCGCGGGCAGCCGCCGAGACGGCCTGGTTGATGCGCCGTGCGCCCTGCGACCCGCCGGTGACGAGCAGGGTCGGGCGATCGGCGTCGAGCCCGAAGTGTGCGCGGGCCTCGGCTCGGCTCGCGGCCCGGTCGAGTCGAGATATCTCGCGACGGATGGGGAGCCCGATGTAGCTCGCGTGCGGCAGGTCGGTGTCGGGAAAGCTCGTCGCGACATGCGAAGTGAACCGCGCGCCCAGCTTGTTGGCGACACCGGGGATCGCGTTGCCCTCGTGCACGACCAGCGGTATGCCACGACGCCGCGCCACGAGATAGGCGGGCACGGAGACGTAACCACCGAACCCCACGATCACGTCGGGTCGTACGCGGTCGATGACCTCCCCTGTCGCCCTGACGGCCTTGCGGAGCTTCGTGGGCACGAGCACGAGGTCCTTGCCGGGCTTGCGGGGCAGCGGCACGGGTGGCACGAGCTCCAGCCGGTAGCCCGCCTCGGGGATCAACGTGACCTCGAGGCCGCGGGGCGTGCCCAGGCAGACGATCTCGGCATCGCCCTCACTGAGTACGGCGGCCGTGGCGAGCAGCGGCGACGTGTGGCCAGCCGTCCCACCGCCAGCAAGCAGCACGCGCACTCGTCTAACTCCTCTGCAGAACTTTGGTCCGGCCGCGGCTGGCGCGGCCGGCCGCGAGGGCCCGTTTGGCACCCGGTTCGGTCTTTGCACAGTTAAGCAGAATGCCCATGGCGATCAGGGTCACGAGCAGGCTCGAGCCGCCGTACGAGATGAGCGGCAGCGGGATACCGATCACGGGAAGCAGTCCGAGGACCATGCCGATGTTGATGACGGCCTGCACCGAGATCCAGATCGTGATGCCGGCGGCGGCGTAGTGCACGAACGGATCGCGCGAGCGGGTGGCGATGCGCATACCGGCGATCGCCAGGAAGACGAACAGTGCGAGCACGACAAGGGTCCCCAGCAGTCCCAGCTCCTCACCGATGACGGCGAGGATGAAGTCGGTGTGCGCCTCAGGGAGCGATCCCCACTTCTGCCGGCTGCCACCAAGTCCCACCCCCCAGAACCCGCCGCGGGCGAGCGCCATCATGCCGTGGATCGCTTGGAAGCCACGGAAGTCCGGATCGGACTCGGGATCGGTGAAGTTGAGCAGTCGGCCGACACGTTCGGGCGAGTTGGCCACGGCGAAGACGAGCAGCACGAACAGTCCCGCCAGCATGGCGCCCATCTGCTTGCCGGGCAGGCCAGCCACCCAGAGCATGCCCATGATGAGCGCGAACAGCACGAGGGCGGTGCCGAGGTCGTGCTGGAGCACGACGAGGAGGGCGACCAGACCGGCTACTGGCACCATCGGCATCAGGACCAGCCGGGGCGACACGAGCTGCTTGCGCCGCCGTGCGTACAGGTCAGCCATCCACAGAATCAGAGCGAGCTTCACGAACTCCGACGGTTGCAGGCGGAAGCCACCTGCCAACGGGAGCCAGTTGCGGTTGCCGTTGACCTCGATGCCCACGCCGGGGATGAACGTCGCCATGATCAGCATGACCGACAGGATCAGGAACGGCAGGATCAGCTTGCGCAGGGTGCGAAGCGGAATGTGGGCGGCAACGAACGCGCCGATGAGTCCGACGACCGCGAAGATCAGCTGGCGTTCGACGATGGCGAACGAGTTGCCGTTGTAGTTGACGCGGGCGAAGATCGAGCTCGCGCTCAGCACCATGATCAGGCCCAGGCCCAGCAGCAGCGCGGTGGCGCCGAGCACCAATTGGTAGGAAGCCAACGGGCGCTCCCAAGGCGAGGTGCGCCGGGGGGTTGTGGTGCTCATCATGGATCCATCTCTGTCGCGGGGGAAGACGCGTCAGGACACGCTGCGCAACCTCTCGACCGCGGCGGCAAAAGCGTCGCCACGAGCTCCGTAGTTGCGAAACTGGTCCCAGGACGCGCAACCGGGAGCCAGCAGCACCGTGTCGCCCTCCCGGGCGAATGATGCGGCGACCTCGACGACGCGATCCATGAGATCAGTGTCACCGGTTTCGACCTCGACCACGGGGACATCGGGCGCGTGTCGCGCGAGCGCGTCGGCGATGATCGCACGGTCCTCGCCGATCAGGACGACGGCTCGGAGCTGGTCTCTCGTGGCTTCCACGAGCTCGTCGAAGCTCGCACCCTTGGCCTGTCCCCCGGCGATCCAGACGGTGTCCTCAAAGCTGCGCAGGGCCGCCGAGGCAGCGTGCGGGTTGGTCGCCTTGGAGTCATCGACGTAGCGAACGCCGTTGACGTCGCCGAGATCGGCCACGCGGTGGGAGTCCGGGACGAACGTGCGCAGACCATCGCGTACGGCCCTGGGTGCGACACCGTGGGCACGTGCCAGGGCGGCGGCGGCGAGGGCGTTGGAGATCATGTGTGGCGTCGCGGGCGCACCCAACGGCGAGGCGAGGTCGGCGACGGTGCCGAGCTCGACAGCGCTGGAGATGCGTCCCACCACGAAGGCGCGGTCGGCGAGCACGTCATCGACCAGTCCGACCATGCCGGGTGCCGGCAGTCCAAGGGTGAAGCCGATCGCCCGGCATCCCTCGACGACCTCGGCCTCCTCGACGAGCCGTTCGGTGGCGGGATCCTCGACGTTGTAGACGCAGGCGAGCTGAGCGTTCTCGTAGATGCGGCCCTTGTCGGCGGTGTAGGAGTCGAGGTCACCGTGCCAGTCGAGGTGGTCGGGGGCGATGTTGAGCACGACGCTCGCCTCGGCGGAGATCGAGGAGCTCCAGTGCAGCTGATAGCTGGACAGCTCGACCGCGAGGACGTCGAACGGGTCGGGGTTCATCACGGCTTCGAGCACCGGCGTCCCGACGTTGCCGACGGCGATTGCGTTGAGCCCGTCGGCGCGCAGGATCGCCTCGAGCATCTGGACGGTCGTCGTCTTGCCATTGGTGCCTGTCACGGCCAGCCACGGAACCGGGTTGTCGCCGCGCAACCGCCAGGCCAGCTCGACCTCTCCCCACACCGGGATCGACCGGGCCGCCGCATCCAGGAGGACTGCGTTGGACGGCGGCCAGCCGGGCGAGGTCACGACCAGGTCGAAGCCCTCGGCGGTGATGTTGGTGGATCCTTCACCGAGCCGTACGTCCGCGCCGAGGATCTCGAGCAGCTTCGCCTTTTCCTGCATCGACGATTCGTCGGCCTCGTCGACGGCGACGACGGTCGCGCCGAGATGGGTCAGCGTGTCGGCCGCGGCAAATCCGCTCACACCGAAGCCGGTGACCAGGGCGCGTACGCCCTCCCACGACGAGTCCCGACCCAGAGCATCGAGATCGCTCCCACTCATACGCCGCCGCTGACCCACTCGGCATAGAAGATGCCGAGACCTGCGGCGACGCACAAACCGCTGATGATCCAGAACCGGACCACGATCGTGATCTCATCCCAGCCCACCAGCTCGAAATGGTGTTGCAGCGGCGCCATCCGGAAGATGCGTTTGCCGCCGGACAACTTGAAGTAGCCGACCTGCAGGATCACTGAGGCCGTGATTGCGACGAACAGGCCACCAATGACGACCAACAGCAGCTCGGTGCGGGTCATCAGGGCGAAGCCAGCCATGGCGCCGCCGAGCGACAGAGAGCCGGTGTCGCCCATGAAGATCTTGGCGGGGGAAGCGTTCCACCACAGGAAACCGAAGCACGCGCCGGTGAGTGCCGCCGCAACCACCGCCAGATCAAGCGGGTCACGCACTTCGTAGCATTTGGGACCAGGGGTGGACGAGCAGTTCTGGCCGCTCTGCCAGATGTTGATCACGACGAAGGCGCCGAAGATCATCACCGCAGCTCCGGTCGCAAGCCCGTCGAGCCCGTCGGTGAGGTTCACCCCGTTGCTGGCGCCGGCGATCATCAACAACACCCAGATGACGAGCAGCACCGTGGGGAGCTCCCAGCCCTGCAGATCACGGGTGAAGGAGATCGCGTGGGTGATCGGGGTGCGGCCCGTGTCGTCCTCCCACCCGATCGCCAGACTCGCGAAGATCAGGCCGATCGTGATCTGGCCGAAGAACTTGGCCTTGCTGCGCAGACCGAGATTGCGCTGCTTGGAGACCTTGATGTAGTCGTCGATGAACCCGATGAAGCCCAGTCCGCAGAACAGGAACAGCAGAAGGAGTGCCGACGCACTTGGCGCATAGCCGGTGGCGAGCTTGGCGGTGAAGTAGCCGACGACCGTCGCCAGGATGATGACCAGCCCGCCCATCGTGGGCGTGCCGCGCTTGGTGTGGTGCGAGGTCGGCCCGTCGTCGCGAATCAGCTGTCCATAGCCTTTGGTGACGAGAACCCTGATCGCGATCCGGGTGCCGAGCAGTGTCAGCAGCAGGGAGAGTGCCCCCGCGATCAGGATTGCCTTCATCCGTTCGTGATCCTTTCTGCGGCCAGGTGCCGGGGACCGTCAGTGGGCCAGCAGAGCGTGTGCGATGCGCTCGAGACGGGCGCCCCTCGATGCTTTCACAAGGACGACGTCGTCGGCGCGCAGGCTCGCTGAGAGCAGGTCAATCGCTGCATCGACGTCATCGGCCGTTTCGCCGACTTCCCCTGCGCCTCTGGCGATCGCGGCGGCGCCGGGTCCCACCGCGATGACGCGTACGAAGCCGAGCTCGGCGGCCAGGCGTCCCACCTCGAGGTGTGCGTCATGACTGGCGTCGCCGAGCTCGAGCATCTCTCCGAGCACGGCGATCGATCGATCTCCGAGTGTCGCCACGGCCCGCAGAGCTGCGGCCACGGACTCGGGATTGGCGTTGTAGGCGTCGTTGACGACCACCAGTCCGTCCTCACGTACGTGACGCTCCATGCGCATCGGTGACGCGGCGGTCGCTGACGTGAGCTGCTCGGCGATGGTGTGCAGGTCGACGCCGGCCGCGATCGCTGCCGTCGCTGCGGCGCCGGCGTTGATGGCGTGATGCTCGCCGATCTGTGGGACGTGCGCGTCGACCGTGACGCCGTCGTGGGTCAGCGTGAAGTGGGGCTGACCGTGCTCGTCGAGGCTGACCGGCCCGACGGCGACGTCGCCGTCGACTCCGAAGGTGAGCACCCGCGCGGACGTACGCGAGGCCATGGCGCTCACAAAGGGGTCGTCGGCGTTGAGAACCGCGATCCCGTCAACGTCGAGGGCTTCGACCAGCTCCCCCTTGGCCTGGGCGATGATCTCTGCTGAGCCGAACTCGCCGACGTGAGCGCTGCCGACGTTCAGCACGACCCCGATGTGGGGAGGAGCGATCTCACAGAGGTCGCAAATGTGTCCCAGACCCCGGGCGCCCATCTCGACGACGAGGAACCGTGTCTCGCCGTCAGCACGCAGGACGGTGAGCGGCACCCCGAGCTCGTTGTTGAACGAGCCTCGTGGCGCAACCGTGGGACCGGACGCCTCGAGCAGGTGTGCCAGCAGGTCCTTGACGCTCGTCTTGCCCTGCGAGCCGGTGACACCTATGACCAAGGCAGAGGTCTGCGTGAGGTTGTGGCGGGCGAGGTCAGCGAGCGCTGCCGTGACATCGGTGACCACGACACACGGGACATCGAGCTGGCGTGAGGCGAGCACGGCTGCCGCGCCGCCTTCGATCGCTGCGGCGGCGAACTCGTGGCCGTCGACGTGCTCGCCTGCCAACGCGGCGAACAGGGTGGCGGCTCCGACATCACGCGAGTCGATCACCACCGATTCGACGACGGTGGTGCCGTCGCCGTGGACTGTGCCACCGGTCACCTCAGCGACGCGGTCGAGGTCGATCGGGATCATGCCGTGCCTTCGATCAGCTCAAGCAGCACCTCACGGTCGTCGAACGGGTGGACGGTGCCATTGATCTCCTGCCCCCGCTCGTGACCCTTGCCGGCGACGACCACCGTGTCGCCGAGGTGTGCCATCGCGACGGCGTGGGCGATCGCCTCACGGCGACCTTCGACTTCGATCGCCAGGCCCGGCCCGTTGCCCGCTCCCGACATGACATCGGCGCGGATCGCGGAGGCGTTCTCGGTCCGCGGGTTGTCATCCGTGATGATGACGACATCGGCGTGTGCTGCAGCCGCCTCGCCCATCAACGGCCGCTTTCCGTGGTCGCGGTCTCCCCCGGCGCCAAGCACGATGATCAGTCGCCCTGCGGTCACCGGCCGCAGCGCCTCGAGCACGGCGGTGACGGCGTCGGGCTTGTGCGCATAGTCGACGATGGCGGTGTACGGCTGCCCGGCGTCGACGCGCTCCATCCGCCCCGGCACCCCTGCGCTTGTCGCGATGCCGGCAGCGAGCTCCTCCGGTTGGTGGCCCGCCTGGGCGAGGGCCGCCATCACCGCGAGCGCATTGGAGACGTTGAAGACACCGGGCAGCGGCACTGACAGCGGCACCTCGACACCGTTCGGTCCCAGCACGTCGAGGTCGGTCCCGAGCCTGTGCGGGCGGATGTTGACGGCTCGCCAGTCGGCCGCGTTGCCCTCGGTCGAGAACGTGGTGACGGGCAACGGCGTGAGCTCGACCAGCCGCCTGCCGTGGAGGTCGTCGATGTTGATGACGGCGTGCTTGGCGTGCTCGGGCGTGAACAGTGACGCCTTGGCAAGGAAGTAGTCCTCGAGGTCCTTGTGGAAGTCGAGGTGATCTCGGCCGAGATTGAGGAACACCGCAACGTCGAAGACGAAGCCGTCGACACGGCCCTGCACCAAGGCGTGGCTCGACACCTCCATGGCGCACACCTCGACCGCTTCCTCTCGCATCACCGCGAAGAGCGCCTGCAGCTGCGGTGCTTCCGGTGTCGTCAGTGACGAGGGTGCGGGGATCTTGCCGATGCGGGTGCCGATCGTGCCGACGACGGCCGACTTGTGGTCGCCGAGTGCGGCCTCAGCGAGGTACGTCGTGGTCGTCTTGCCCTGCGTGCCGGTGATGCCGACCGTCGTGAAGGACGACGCCGGGTCGCCGTAGATGAAGCTGCTCAGCCTGGCGATGATGGCGCGAGCATCGTCCACGATGATCTCGGGCAGCTCCGTCACGAGGGCCGCGCCCTCGGGATCGGTGAGGACTCCGACGGCGCCGCGGGCTTTGGCCACGCCCGCGAACGACGCCCCGTGCGACGAGGCGCCGGGCAGGGCCGCGTACAGGTCTCCGGGGACGACATGCCCCGAATGGAGAGAGATTCCGGTGACGATGCCTTCGGCGTTGGTGGTGGAGTCGAGCTCGTTGGCCAGCTCTGTCAGCGTCCAACGAGGCGACTCAACTGGCCGCGTCCTCATCTCCTCCGTCACAGTGGCGACCCTATCGCCCGCGCGGTGACCTACTCGCCCATCCTCACGCGGGACGGGGACCGCACGAGGGGCGAGCCAGCACTCGACAGGGATGCTCACCAGGTCTGCGGGACCTTGGGGCTCTTGGAGCCTGTCGGCGCGACACCGAAGCGCTCGAGTGCCATGGACATGACGTCGTGGAACACCGGCCCCGCGGTCGAGCCGCCGCCTGCGTTGCTGTACGGGCGGTCGAGCACGATGTACGTCAGGAAGCGTGGGTTGTCAGCCGGGGCGAAGCCCATGAACGAGACCACGTTCTGTCCACGGACATAGCGACCCGTGACGGGATCGACAGCCCAGGCCGTGCCAGTCTTTCCGGCGACCCGGTAGCCCTTGATCGCCGCTGCGGGCGCCGTACCGTCCTTCGCCGTGACGGCTTCCATCATGCGAGTGACCGAAGCTGCCGCCTTCTTCGACACGACCCGGTGGGCGGCAGGGGTCTCGACGCTTTTCTTCTTGCCGTCGTCGCCGGTGTAGCCGCTGACGACCGACGGGTTGCAGATCTTGCCGTCATTGGCGATCGCGCCGACGGCACGCATCATCTGCGTTGCAGTGACTGCGATGCCCTGGCCGAACGAGATCGTGGCGTGGTTGGACTTGGTCCACTTCGAGGCCGGCGCCAGGATGCCCTTGGACTCGCCGGGCAGTCCGACCTCCGTCTTCTCGCCAAAGCCGAACTTTCGCAAGTAGCGATGCATCGTCTCGTCGCTCATCTTCTGGGCGGCGACGAGGGTGCCGAGGTTGGATGACTTGGCGATGACTCCGGCGGCGGTGAGGTGCAGCGTGCCGTGCTTCCAGTAGTCACCGATCTTGAACTTGTCGATGGTGACCCCACCGGGCACGACGATCGGGGTGTCAGCGGCGATCTTGCCCTGGTCCGCGAGCGCCGCCATCGTGACGGTCTTCATGACCGATCCGGGCTCGTAGACATTGGACGTCGCCCGCGACACGGTGTTGAAGTCAGTCATGCCCGAACCGGTGTCCGGGTTGAATGTCGGCGCCTGCGACATCTGCACGATCTGGCAGGTCTTGACGTCCATCGTGATGGCCAGACCCCAGTCCGCGCTGGACGTGCGTACGGCGTCCACGAGCCGCTGGTCGGCGTACCACTGCAGGTCGCGGTCGATCGTGGTCGTCACGTCCTGACCGGGGACCATCTTGGTGACGGCGCTGTCGGCCATCGGGATGCGTTGGCCGGTCGGTGACAGCTCGTACGTGCTCGACCCGTCCCTGCCGGTGAGGATGTCGTCGTACTGGAGCTCGACCCCGGACACTCCTTTGCCGGTCGCATTCGTGTAGCCGAGGAGGTTGGCCGCGAGCCTGCCACCGGGGTAGGTGCGCAACGACTCCTTCTCGCTGAACACTCCGGTGTATCCGGCGTCGCTGATCGCCTTGAGCGTCTTGGCAGCGGTCCACGCCGGGACGTCTCGCTTGAGGTAGACGAAACGATTGTTCGGCGTACGAAGCTTGTCGATCGTCTCGAAGTAGTCGATCTCGTCACCGAGATGCTCCACGAGCAGACGGGCGATCCGCGGGGCATTCGCCGACGTCATGCTGGGATCCGCCGTCAGCGTGAGCCCGTCCACGCTCGTGGCCAGAGCCACACCGTTGCGGTCGAGGATCTGGCCACGCGGTGCGGGCACGGTGCTCTTGTGGGTACCGGCGTCGACGGCCTGGGCGGCGTACGCGCTGGCGTCCAGTCCCTGGATCTGGAAGAGCCGAACGCCGAAGATCCCGAACACGCCGATGACGACGGCCAGGCAGAACCGCAGACGCCTGCGTGAGGCGCGCTCGCTGGCCGTCACGGTGACACCGATCGGATGTTGCTGCCGCGGGTGGCGGGCTCAGGCTTGCCGAGCACCTTGCCGTCGGACAGCCGCAGGAACGCGGGGTTGGTGTTGGGCACCATGCCGAACAGGAGCGCGCGACGGGCGACGTTGGCCGGGCTGAGCAGTCCGTCCACCTCGCGCGCAAGCGACTGCCTCTGGACATCGAGGGTGTTCGCCTCACGTTCGAGCGTGGCCGCCTCGAACGACTGCGCCTGCAGGATCGTGCTCATGACGATCAGGCCAACCAGTCCGATCGACAAGATGATCATGACGACGACCACGAATGGCGCCTTGCGGGCCCGGCTGCGTACGGGTCGCACCAGCCGAAGGCGACGTGCGGCAGCATCGCTGCGAGGAGTCGCGCTGATCTCCCTGCGGGGAGCGAACGCCGGCTGCGCGCTCATGCCGCAACCTCCGTTGCAGAGCAGAAACGGTACGGAGGAAGCGGCATGAATGCCTCATTGGTTCGCTCGCTGCGCTCGCTCATGCCGCGATCCTTTCGATCACTCGGAGCCGTACGGAGCGGGCGCGGGAGTTGTCCTCGATCTCGGCCTCGGTTGCCATCTCGGCGCCGCGGGTCACCAGCTTGAACTTCGCCTCGTGCCCCTCGGGCACGAACGGCAGATCTCGGGGCACGTCCGACCTGGTCGATCGCGCAAATTCGTGCTTGGTGATCCGGTCCTCGAGCGAGTGGTACGCCAGCACCACGATGCGCCCGCCCGGTGCCAACACCTCGAGGGCCGCCGGAAGCGCGCGACGGTAGGCGCCGAGCTCGTCGTTGACCTCGATGCGCAGGGCCTGGAATGTCCGCTTGGCGGGATTGCCACCCGTTCGTCGGGCAGCAGCCGGGATCGACGTGCGAATCAGGTCGACGAGTCGGGCGCTATTGGAGAACGGCTCCTCGGCGCGCGCGACCACGACGGCGTCGGCGATGCGCTTGGCGAACTTCTCCTCGCCGTAGTAGCGCAGCACCTTGGCGAGGTCGACCGCGTCGTACGTGTTGAGGACGTCGGCGGCAGTGAGCTGGTCCTCGGGGTTCATGCGCATGTCCAGCGGCGCGTCCTGGGCGTACGCGAAGCCGCGCTCCGCCAGGTCGAGCTGCATCGACGAGACGCCCAGGTCGAAGAGCACGGCGTTGACCGTGTCGAAGCCGGCACCGCGGACGACGTCCGCGATCTCGTCGTACACCGCGTGGGCGAACGTCACCCGGTCACCGAAGCCGGCCAGGCGGGTCTTCGCGCGCGCAAGTGCTTCAGGATCGCGGTCGATGCCGATGACGTGGGCGTCGGCGAAACGGGTCAGCATGGCTTCGGTGTGCCCGCCAAGCCCCAGTGTGGTGTCGACGACGACCGGGCTGTCCCCCACCACACATGGTTCGAGCAGGTCGAGGACCCGCTCGAGCAGCACCGGTACGTGCTTGGCGTCGTTCACAGCGACCCCACCAGCAGTGCGATGAGTCCGGTGATGCCCGCAGACGTCACGAGTGAGAAGCCCATCAGCGCGAGACCGTCGGCAACGTCGTGCCGTACGCGTCTCGTGCTGGTCTTCATCGTGGTCCTCACGTTCGTGGTCCAGTTCTGCATCGGTTCGGTGCTGCCTGCCGCCGTGGGGCCAGATCCTCGACCGGCGGTTCTGACATCGGGGAAGTGAAGTCAGATCCGCTCGGGCGAAGATCTCGCCTCGCGGTGATCGCTAGAAGATTCCGGGCATGACCTCTTCGGACATGTCCGCGAACGGGCCTTCCTGTGAGTTGGAGAATTCGGTCCAGCGCTCTGAGTCCCAGATCTCGATGCGATCCATCGCACCGACGACGGTGCATTCGCGATCGAGGCTGGCCCAGGTGCGCAGCACGGGAGGCACCGAGATGCGCCCCTGCTTGTCCGGGACTTCCGAGGACGCACCGGAGAAGAACATGCGAGTGAAGTTGCGCGCCGCCTGATTGGTGAAGGGGGTGTCGCGCACTCGATCTGTGAAGGCGTTGAAGCTCTCGATCGTCCAGCCGTAGATGCAGTTCTCCTGGCCGCGAGTCAGGACGATGCCGTGCTCGAGTCGTGGGCGGAACTTCGCCGGGAGGAACAGCCGACCCTTTTCGTCGAGGCGAGGTGTGTAGGTGCCGAAGAAGTTCGAGACGTCCGGGTTCATCGTGCACCTCCCCTGCCAGAGACTTGTCCTCCATTTCGCCCCACCATACTCCACAATTCACCACATTGCGGACATTCTGACCCAAATTCAGCTGAATTTAGCGCTTCCCTTCCACTCCGCCGGGCAGCACGAAATCACCGCAGGCACAACAAAAAAACCGCCCTGTGAGGGCGGTTTCAGTGAAAGTGGAGCGAAGTGGGGCTAAATATCGTCGCCGTCGCGACGGCGCTGCCAGCGCTCTTCCATCCGATCGACGAACGTGCCAGACGTCTTGCCGGTGGCCTTGCCGCTGGCCTTGCTGGTGGGTCGCTCGTCAGGCTGTGCGCCGATACCGCGCTTCCAGGCGTTGAGGAACAGATAGGCCGTCGTGAGCATGGCGATGAAGCCGACCACGCCGAGCCACGTCTGGGCCGTGACCGCACCGGCCAGAAGAAGCGCCAAGCCGGCGACGAACCCGAGGACAGCACCTATCGCCACGCGGCGGTTGCGAGCCATGAACTTGGAGCCTCGAAGGGTCGACGCAAAGTCGGGGTCTTCGGCTGCCAGCGATTGCTCGAGCTGATGGAGCAGCCGGGCCTCTTCGTCAGAGAGCGGCATTTTTGCCTCCTGGATCGGATGGTGCTGAATTCAAGTCTAGGCGGGCTATTGACTGCAGGCCAGCGGAAACGGCCGTGAAGTCCTCTGAAGTGCGTACGAGTCGCTCCAAGGCGAACAGCGCATCCCGGGCACCGGGCTCTCCGTCAACGATGGCACTGGGCACCAGGTCAGCGAAAACCCGCAGCCCGTTGGTCGCCACCGGAGCGAATCCGTGGGTCGCCAAGAGATCCTGCAGCTCGTCGAGGGAGAACCGCCGAGGACCCAGCGCACGCACGTCCCACGCCTCGGCAGAGGTCGTCAGCAGCGTCTGAGCAGTGGCGAAGTCCCCCGCCAGCGCACGAGCCGTGATGGCGGCGAGCCTGCCGGCAACCACCACGCTCGCGTGTCCGCCTGGCCGCAGCACCGTCGCGACGGCTGACAGCGCCTCGGCCGGATCGTCGACGTGCTCGAGCACGCCGTGGCAGATGACGAGATCAAACGAGTGCGGGTCTACATGGTCGAGGAGATCGGCGGTGTCGCCCTGGATGCCTCGTACGGCGTCGCCGAGATCTGCGTCGGCTGCACGGCGGTGCAGCGACGCCAGCGCATCAGGGCTCGGATCAACGACGGTGACGCGGTGGCCCAGCCGCGCCAGACGTACGGCATCGCCGCCGGTTCCACCGCCCAGGTCCAGGACATCGAGCCCGTCGGCACCGGTGCCCGCGATGTCGGTCGCGTCGACCACCGATTGCCACATCAACTCGGCACGGACCGGACCCATGACGGACACTGTGCCACAGGGCAGGGGCGCGACTTCCGAGAGCGTCCGGTCGTGAGCCTGACCGCCTTGGTGTTCTCCGGCGGATGGGCCCCGGAGCGGATGGGCACGCGTGGATTGGCAGGCAGGGGCTCCCTGCACGGTCCACCGACACAGTGAGGTCCCGCCGCCATCGGCCCCTACCGCTGTGCAGGCCGTCGGCGGCGCAACACCACCCCGTAGTCTGCGCGCATGGCGCAGGTCGTGGTGGTCGGAGGCGGTTTCGCCGGCATGTCGGCTGCGGTGCGCCTCGCGAAGCTCCGCCACTCCGTGACGCTGATCGAGTCGTCCGAACGGCTCGGTGGTCGTATGCGCGGTGTCACGATCGACGGGACGACCAGGCAGCTCGAGCTGGACACCGTGACACTGCCGGCGGTGTTCCGCGACCTGTTCCGCAAGTCAGGTCGCCCGCTGGAGAGCGTGCTCGAGCTCGAGATCACCGCCGGCCGCCGGCACGTGTTCAAGGACAAGTCGATCCTCGACCTGCCCCTGGGCAACCGCGGCGACCAGGTCGCTGCCGTCACCGAGGCCTTCGGCGAAGACGAGTGGTCGCCGCTCATCGACGGTCTCGCCGAGACCTGGGACGTCCTCCGCCGTACGGCTCTCGACCAGGTGTTCGCCGGCAAGCCCGCCGTCGACAGGAGCGTGCGCAAGGCCTTGGGTACCCGCCGTTCGATCGCCTACCTCGCCGACCGAGTCCCGGACGAACGCATAGCCAAGCTCCTGCTCAATCCGCTCCGGCTCGCGGGCCAGGATCGGGCCGTGATCCCCCGCTTTGCCGCGGTCACCCACTACGTGGAGCGCAACTTCGGTCGTTGGCGCTTCGTAGGAGGCCTCCCCGCCCTCGCCGATGCCCTCGAAGCCAGGCTCGCCGAGCGGAAGGTCACCGTCACGTACGGCGAGACAGGCCACGAGCTGGTCCGCGACGGCGGTCAGATCACCGGCGTGGTGACTGACACCCGCACCATCCCTGCCGACATCGTCGTCTGGTGCGCTCCGACCTGGCCCGCTCCCCTGCCCCCACCTCGCACGATGCAGGTCATCCCGGCGAGCCGCACCCTGGTGACGCTCTCGAAGGACGCATCAGATCTGCCGGACGAGGTGCTGGTCCACGCCAATCCACCCATCCGGATGTTCGCGGGCGGGCCCGGCGAATGGACGATCGAGCACCGCAGTGGCGAAGACGTGCTCGACGCGCTCGTCCGCTTCGGCATCGACCTGCGCGATCACGTCACCTCACGTTCAGACTTCAACCCGACTGATCTCGTACGCATGGGTCACTGGGGTTGGGCGTGGCAGGGGCTCAGCACGGCTTGGGACCTGCCGGGGGTTGCGCCGAGCGGTGGTCTCTACTTCGCCGGAGCGCACGCTCACCCGGGTGGATCACTCGAGGCGATCGGCATGGCGACTGCAGCCATCGCCGAGGACGTCGGCCCGGCGCAGCGTTGAGTACGCCCTAGATCAGGCCGTCTGCCCGCAGCGCCTCGAAGATCTCGCGGGTCGCCTTGGAACGGTTGAGCGTGATGAAGTGCAGCCCCGGCGCTCCTCCGGCCAGCAGGTCGCGACACAGCTGGGTTGCCAGCTCAACACCCTTGGTGCGAACAGCATCCTTGTCTGCCTGGATGGGCTCGATCTGGTCGAGAACCTCACGGGGAATCGCGGCTCCCGACAGCTCAGCCATGCGAGCAACTTGGGCGAAGTTGAGGATCGGCATGATGCCCGGCACGATCGGGATGTCACAGCCCAGTGCCCGTACGCGTTCCACCAGCGAGAAGTAGTCGGAGGCCCGGAAGAACAGCTGGGTGATGGCGTACTCGGCACCGGCATTGGCCTTGGCCACCAGCACTTCAGCGTCGTGGTCGAGGCTTGCCGCATCCGGATGGCCCTCAGGGAACGCCGCGACGCCGATCCGGAATCCGCCGAGCTCGGCAGCGAGCTCGACCAGATCGATCGCGTGGTTCATGCCGTCGGGGTGCGGCTCCCAGGGAGCACGCGGTCCACCTTTGGGGTCGCCACGAAGGATCAGCACGTCATCGACGCCGGCGGCGGCGTACTGCTTGAGCACGGACTCGATCTCGCCCTTGGTCTGCGCCACGAGGGTCAGGTGGCCGACGGGGTGCATGCCGGTCTGCTCGGCGATGCGGCCGGTGATGCGTACGGTGCGCTCCTGGCTCGTACCGCCAGCTCCATAGGTGACCGAGACGAACGTCGGCTCGAGCGCTTCCAGGTCGGCGAGCGTGCGCCACAGCACCTCTTCGCCCTCGTCGTCCTTGGGCGGAAAGAACTCGAACGAGTAGGTCGGGGTCGCGCCACGCAGCGCGTCGACGAAGGAGCGGTCTTCGGAGGGCATGTGCCAACGGTATCGTCCGACATGTGACCGCACGCGCAGACGATCCCGCATTCCGGACGCGCGTTGACGCGGCACTGACCGAGTTCGTCGATCGCCAGCGGCCGGTCCTCGCCGAGCTCGGCCCAGATCTCGCCGAGTTCGCCGACTCCGCGCTCGGCTTCGTCGTCGGTGGCAAGAGACTGCGGCCCCAGTTCTGCTTCGCCGGCTGGTTGATCGCCGGCGGAGAGCCAGGGGACGACGGCTTCGTCAGGGCCGCGGCATCCCTCGAGTGGCTCCAGGCGAGTGCCTTGGTGCACGACGACCTGATGGACGGCTCGGACACCCGCCGCGGCCGACCGAGCATCCACCGTGAGTACGAGTCGCGCCACACCGGCGACGAGCGCTCGGGTGATGCCGTCGGCTTCGGACTCTCGACCGCCGTCCTGCTCGGCGACCTGATGTTGTCATGGTGCGATGAGATGTTGACTCACGCGGTCTTGCGGTCGCCTTCCATGGCCGGCAACCTGCAGGAGGCTCGGGTCTACTTCGACCTCTGCAAGTCCGAGGTCGTGGCCGGACAGTTCCTTGACGTCGTGGGGCAGACTCGCCCGTCGCTGAGCGTCGACGAGGCGATGAAAGTCGTGCGCTACAAGTCCGCCAAGTACACCGTCGAACGTCCACTCCACATCGGCGCTGCGCTCGCCGGCGCCGACACCGCGCTCATCGGGGCGTTGAGTGAGGTGGCACTCCCGCTCGGCGAGGCTTTTCAGCTGCGTGACGACGTGCTCGGAGTATTCGGCGATCCATCGGTCACCGGCAAGCCAGCAGGAGATGACCTGCGAGAGGGCAAGCGCACCGTGCTGGTTGCGCGCGCCGCCGAGCTGACCGACGAGGCCGGGCGCGCCGTGCTGCGGGACCGGCTCGGAACGGCCGAGGGTGTCGATGCCGTACGCGAGCTGATCCTTGCGTCAGGGGCGCTGGCGGCGGTCGAGTCAGACATTGCTCGACTCGAGGATCAGGCAGAAACGGCGATCAGCACGCTCGGACCTGAGGCTCGCAGCATCCTCGGGCCGCTGGCGCTCACAGCAACCCGTCGAGCTCGTTGACCCCGAGGTCGTCGCGAACGATCACGGCGAACGAGGCCGCCTGGCCAACGGCGTCGCGCAGCACGTCGAGCACGGCGGCCCCGTGCATCGGATCGACTTCAGCGAGCTGACGAAGACCGTCCCAGATCAACACCGTGGGCGTCGTCGTGAGATCGCCCAGCACGTCGAACAAGGCGTCGAGGTTGCGCCCGAACCACGTCGGCAGCTCCCAGGCGCTGGCGACCTCGTCGTAGAACGCGGACACAGATTCGACGTCGGCGGTGTCGAGGTGGAGCGCCCGCCAGCCGGCCGACTCGGCCTCGGTGACCAGGTCACGGTCCGGGTCACCCCGCCAGCTGAAGAGGCCCGGCGTGGTCGTCCCCTCGAGCAGCGACGCGTACGAGGCCGTCATCGACTCACCGGGTCAGGGACGCGAAGCCGCTCGAACGAGGCGTAGTGGTCGTCGGTGTAGTAGTACTCGCCGCCCCTGCCGTGCACGATTCGTCGCGCTCCTCGGTCAGACGCCCCCGGTGTCCGCACGGTGTACTCGTGCCAGTAGCCCCGCTCACGCTGCGGGAGGAGGCGCTCACGGTTGGAGAACACGGTCCCATCCTGCCGGTACGGGAACGGCCCGTCGTTCTGGATCAGCTCGATGGTCTCGCGCGCTTCGGGAGGCAACGACTTCAGCGAGTCCGGGATCGACGTCTGCGAGGCGGTGCCCTGGGGCTGCCGCACCCCTTCGGAATCGGTGCCGTCGTACTGCGTGATGAGGAACACGCCCACGATCGCGAGCAGCAGCGCAAGCAACAACCGGGACCTCATGCCTCCATGGTTGCCCATCGCCCGCTGCAGCGAAAAGTGATGCTGCCCACGGACACGGCTGTCGTGACCCGAACATTGCGCGCGACCAACTAGAATCAACCCCTATGGATCGGGACGGTCCGGGAGGTCGAGGAGGGCTGGCGTGGTGTTGACGGGCGACGAAGCCCTGATCGGGCGCGTCCTCAATGACCGCTATCTGATCGGCAAGCGCATCGCGCGCGGCGGGATGGCAAGCGTTTTCTGGGCGACCGACCAACGACTCGACCGACCTGTTGCGATCAAGGTCATGCATCATGGCCTCGGCGACGACCGCCAGTTCACCGAGCGCTTCCATCGCGAGGCAAAATCCGCGGCCAAGCTCAACCACCCCAATGTCGTGTCCGTGTTCGACCAGGGCATGGACGGCGAGGTCACCTACCTCGTCATGGAGTACGTGCCGGGCCGCACTCTGCGCGACATCATGCGCGAAGAGTCGCCCATGAAGCCCTATCGAGCGCTCGAGCTGCTCGAGCAGATCCTGGTAGCGCTGTCGGCCGCGCACGCCGCCCACATCATCCATCGCGACGTGAAGCCCGAGAACGTGCTGATCACGCCCACCGGCGAGGTCAAGGTCGCCGACTTCGGCCTGGCACGAGCCGTCAGCGCAGCGACCACGGCGACCGGCGGCACGCTGATCGGCACGGTGTCCTACCTCGCTCCCGAGATCGTCGTCAACGAGGGCGCCGATGCTCGATCAGACGTCTACGCCTGTGGCGCGATGCTCTACGAGATGTTGACCGGCGTCAAGCCACACTCGGGCGAGTCACCGATCCAGGTCGCCTACAAGCACGTCCACGAGGACATCGGCAGGCCGTCCGAGCTGCAGTCCGACATCCCGGCATACGTCGACGCACTGGTGGCGCGCGCGACCGTACGTGATCGCGACCAGCGGTCGACCGATGCGCGCGTGATGCTCACCCAGGTCCGTTCGGTGCAGCGTGCCCTCGAGGCTGGACTGACCGACGACCCCGAGCTCGCGGCAGACCTCCTCCCCGGCGGTCGCATCACCGACCAGGACGGCGAGCCGACCGAGTTCGTCAAGCGTGGAGTGTTCTCGTTCAACGAGTCCGACCCGGAGGCGACGCAGGCCGTACGTCGGCCGGCCGAGCCGACCGTGCAGTGGGATCGGGCCGCCAACCAGCCGGTCCAGCCGCTCCAGTCCGGCCTCCTCCCTCCGGTGTCTTCCGATGACTACCGGCAGATGCGGTCGGGCGAGCAGCGGTCCAAGCGTGGCCGCAACCTGCTCATCCTGGCCATCATCGCCACCCTGCTCGCGACCTTGCTCGGGTGGTACATCGGCGTCGGGCGCTACGACTCGACGCCGCAGCTGGTCGGGAGCGCCGAGGCGCTCGCGAAGCAGACCGCCGAACGCAATGGCTTCGAGTTCAAGGTCGCCGGCCTGAAGTTCTCCGAGGACTACGCCAGTGGGGTCGTGATGTCGACAGACCCCGGACCGGGCGACAAGATCCTTCCCGGCGAGACGATCAACGCGATCGTCTCCAAGGGTCCCGACCGAGTGAGGTTGCCTGCCGACCTGCGGGGCATGACCGTGGCTCAGGCCACCAGCGCCCTGGCAGCAATTGACCTCAAGGTCGGCAAGGTCGAGAACAACTTCAACGAGAAGGTCCCCAAGGACCGCGTCATCGGTGCCGTCGGCATCGCCGCCACCGATGACCTCAAGCGCAACACCGTGGTTGATCTGAGCGTGAGCAAGGGCAAGAAGCCCATCGAGGTCGTCGACTACACGGGCAAATCCGCGACGGACGCAGAGGCCGCGCTCGAGAAGGCCGGTTTCAAGGTCGCCGTCAACGCTGTGTTCGACGACAAGGTGGCCAAGGGCATCGTGATGGAGCAGACGCCGAGCAGCGGTACGAAGTTCAAGGGCGACACCATCGCCCTGAAGGTCTCCAAGGGTCCCGATCTGGTGGCTGTCCCGAACGTGGTCGGCATGAAGAAGAATGATGCGATCAAGGCGTTGGAGAAGCGCGAATTCAAGGTCGCCGCAGTCCCTGGCGGCAACTACAAGGTCGCACGGCAGAGCCCGGCCGCGGGCAAGAAGGCCAAGCGCGGCAGCACTATCGGCATCTCCAGCTTCTGACGATGCACCCTCGTCTCGCCGCACTGGCACTGCTGACCGTCACGGCCATGTGGGGCTCGACGTTCTTCCTGATCAAGGACCTGCTCGATCGCGTCCCGGCAGCCGACTTCCTGGCCATTCGATTCCTGATCGCCTTCGTGGCCCTGCTCCTCATCGCCCCTGGTGCGATTGGTCGACTCCCACCCGGCTTGGCCCGCCGGAGCATCTATGCCGGCGGCATCTACGGCGTCGCGCAGATCCTGCAGACCACAGGCCTGGGGCACACCGATGCGAGCATCTCAGGATTCATCACCGGCCTGTACGTCGTCGCAACACCCGTGCTGGCCTCCTTGGCGTTCGGCATCCGCATCAGCCGGACCGTGTGGATCGCCGTGGTGATGTCGACCCTCGGTCTGGCGATCCTGTCGCTGCGCGGGTTCTCGGTCGGCTACGGCGAGGCGATCACGTTCGCCAGCGCGATGCTTTATGCCGTGCACATCGTGGTGCTGTCGCGATGGTCGACGGCCAAGGACGCCTTCGCGATGGCGACGATCCAGATGGGCGTCATCTCGGCGATCTGCTTCGTTGCGGCCGCGCCCGGCGGGCTCACCCTCCCCCACACGTCAGGTGACTGGATCGCCGTCGTCTACATGGCCCTGGCAGCCGGCGCTCTCGCGATGTTGGCCCAGACCTGGGCGCAGAGCCAGCTCGACGCGGCCCGCGCGGCCCTTCTCATGACGATGGAGCCGGTGTTCGCGGCACTGTTCGCCGTGCTGTTCGGCGGCGAGGCGCTGGGCATACGTGTCGCGATCGGTGGCACGATCGTGCTCGCGGCGATGATCCTCGCCGAGTCGTCAGGCCGTACGAAACCGCCCGTCCACCAGGTGCTCTAGGCGCCCGACAACATCTCGGCCACGAGGAACGCGAGCTCCAGCGACTGTGCACGGTTGAGGCGCGGGTCGCACAGCGTCTCGTAGCGGTGGGCCAGGCCCTCGGCCGACAGCTTGGCGCCGCCACCGACGCACTCCGTCACGTCGTCTCCTGTGAGCTCGACGTGCACACCGCCGGGCCAGGTGCCGAGGCTGCGGTGCACCTCGAAGAATCCGCGCACCTCGTCGATGACGTCATCGAACTCGCGGGTCTTGTAGCCGTTGCTCGTCTCGAACGTGTTGCCGTGCATCGGGTCGCAGACCCAGGCGACCTCAAGGCCGGCGGCGGTGACCTTCTCGACCAGGTTGGGCAGGCCGTCGCGGATCTTGTTGGCACCGAAGCGCGTGATGAACGTGATCTTGCCGGGAATGCGCTCAGGGTTGAGCTTCTCGTAGAGAGCGATCGCGTCGTCAGCTGTCGAGGTCGGGCCGAGCTTCACGCCGATCGGGTTGGCGATCTTGCTCAGCAGCTCGACGTGAGCGCCATCGAGCTGGCGAGTGCGCTCGCCGATCCACACGAAGTGGCTCGACACGTCGTACGACAGCGACGTGCGTGAGTCGACCCGAGTGAGTGAGTGCTCGTACTCGAGGATCAGCGCCTCGTGCGACGAGAAGAAGTCGACGGTGTGGAACTCGTCCGGGTCGACACCGATCGCGTCCATGAACGCCAGGGCGCGATCGATCTCGGCGCCGATGCGCTCGTAGCGCTCGCCGACCGGGCTGTTCTTGACGAAGTCGGTGTTCCACTCGTGCATCTGCCGGAGGTCGGCGTAACCACCCGTGGTGAAAGCACGCGCGAGGTTCAGCGTCGATGCGGAGGCGTGGTAGACGTCGACGAGCCGCTGCGGGTCGTGGGCGCGGGACTCGGCGTTGAAGTCGAAGCCGTTGACGGCATCGCCGCGGTAGGCGGGCAGCGTCACGCCGTCGCGGGTCTCGGTGTCGCTCGAGCGCGGTTTGGCGTACTGGCCCGCCAGCCGGCCGACCTTGACGACGGGCACGCTGGCGGCGTACGTCAGCACAACTGCCATCGACAGCAGGACTCGGAGCTTGTTTCGGACGTTCTCAGCGGTGACGCCCTCGAACGTCTCGGCGCAGTCGCCGCCCTGGAGCAGGAAGGCCTCGCCGCGGGCCACCTCGGCGAGTCGGTCGCGGAGTGCGTCGCACTCGCCGGCGAACACCAGCGGGGGCATCGTGCGCAGCTTCTGCACGGCAGCATCGCGCGCAGCAGCGTCGACGTAGGTCGGCTGCTGGGCGGCGCCGAGTGCGCGCAGCTCGTCAAGGGTGGGAATGCTCACGATCAAAGAATACGCGGGTCCCGCAGACTCTCGTGACGGACGCCGAGAACGTGGGATCACCAACCGAGGGTGCCAGGTGCTCCCTTGAACGGCCCCGTTACCCGGGAGGTGATCCAGCCTCCGTAGAAGTCACCGTTCTGAGCCTGCACAACCTCCCCGTCGATCGTGCAGCGGTCGACCTTGCCGGGGTAGATCGCCACGTGGCCCACGAGCTCTGCGAAGCGGTCGTTCGGTGACGGATAGGTCCATGCGCCAGCCGCGATCGTCCGTGTCTTTGTCACGATGTCGAAGTACGACGCCTGACCCTTCCACTCGCACACCGTCGCGCCGGGGATCGCCCACAGCACGTCATCGGCGAAGGCCCTCATCGGCAGGTAGTACGTCGGCGGGTGACTCGTCTCGCAGACCCGGTACGAGCGCGACGTCTCGGCGATGATCCAGCCGTCGAGGGTCACCACGAGGCGCTCGTCGCTCAGCTCGATCGACGGTGGACGCGGGTAGTCCCATACATTCTCGACAGGTCGATGCTGGGGCACCATTCGAGCGTAAGAGCGGTCGCCCGAACGCGCCGATCGAAACGGCCCTGCACGGACAGGGCTTTCGCTGGAGCGAATCGACCTCAGCCGAACAGGACCTCGGCCTCTTCGTAGAGCTCGGGGCGGACGACCTTGAGGACCTTGGTGCCCTCGGCCAGCGGCACCCGGACGATCTCGGTGCCGCTGAGCGCCACCATCTTGCCGAAGTCACCCTCGTGCACCGCCTGGATCGCGTTGAGTCCGAATCGAGTCGCCAACCAGCGGTCGAACGCTGTCGGTGTTCCGCCACGCTGAACATGACCAAGGACGACAGCGCGGGCTTCCTTGCCCGTGCGCTGCTCGATCTCTGAGGCCAACCGGTCACCGATGCCACCAAGACGTACGTGACCGAAGGCGTCCTTCTCGCCGCTGACCAGCGACATGGCGCCGCCCTCGGCAGGCACCGCACCCTCAGACACCACGATGATCGGTGAGTAGTGCGTGGCGAAGCGGCTCTCGACCTGGGCGCACACGGCTTCGATGTCGAACGGGCGCTCGGGGATCAAGATGATGTTGGCTCCACCGGCGAGACCGGAGTGCAGCGCAATCCATCCGGCGTGCCGACCCATGACCTCGACGACCAGCACGCGGTGGTGCGACTCCGCGGTCGTGTGGAGCCGGTCGATCGCCTCCATCGCGATGTTGACGGCGGTGTCGAAGCCGAAGGTGAAATCGGTGCCTGACAGGTCGTTGTCGATCGTCTTGGGGACGCCGACGACGTTGACGCCGAGATCGGCGAGCTTGGTGGCGACACCCAGCGTGTCCTCGCCACCGATCGCGATCAGCGCATCGCAGCCGTTGGCCGCGAGGTTGTCCTTGATGCGCTCGACCCCGCCCTCGATGGCGAACGGGTTGGTGCGGGACGAGCCGAGGATGGTGCCACCTCGCGGGAGGATGCCGCGTACTTCCGGGATGCCGAGCTGCATCGTGTCGTTCTCGAGTGGCCCACGCCACCCGTCACGAAACCCGACGAACTCGTGCCCGTACGTGGAAACTCCCTTGCGGACGGCTCCGCGGATGACCGCGTTGAGTCCCGGGCAGTCGCCTCCGCCGGTCAGCATGCCGATGCGCATTGAATCTCCCTGTTGGTGGTTGGTGGAGGCGGCTATTCGATGGGCTTGATGTCGTCCCAGACCTCGTCGGCCGCTGCCCGATCGACCACCTTGGCGGCGGCTCGCTCGACGTCGCGGTCGCGCTTCTTGGAGTCCTGCGCGTAGAGGTCGACGTACTCCTGGCCCGAGAGTCGCATGATCTCGTACATGATCTCGTCGGTGATCGCCCGCAGGATGTAGCGGTCGTCCTGCATGCCCTCGTAGCGGCTGAAGTCCAGCGGCTTGCCGAACCGTACGCCGGGCCGTGCGAACTTGCCGAAGATCTTGCCGGGAGGAGCGACGACGTCGGTGCCGATCACTGCGAGCGGGATGACCGGGACTCCGGCCTCGAGCGCCAGCCGAGCCACACCCGTACGTCCGCGATAGAGCTTGCCGTCGTGGGAGCGCGTTCCCTCGGGATAGATGCCGCACACCTCTCCCTCGGAGAGCAGGCGCAGCTGGGTCTTGATCGCGCCGGCTGCAGCCGAGCCGCTCGTACGATCGATAGGCACCTGACCGGATCCCGAGAAGAACTTCTTCTGCAGCCACCCCTTGATGCCGGAGCCCTCGAAGTACTCCGCCTTGGCCACGAACGTGACCCGCCGCGGGATCACCAACGGCATGAACAACCAGTCGCTGTACGAAAGGTGGTTGCTGGCAAGGATGGCGGCGCCTTCCTTCGGAACGTTCTCGGTCCCCTCGGCCCACGGGCGGAAGATCAACTTGAGCAAGGGTCCCAGCGCAAGGAACTTCAAGAACCAATAGAACACGAGACCAGACACTACTCCGTGAACCGCCGACCCCGCAGGTCACTGGCCGACGACCTTTAAGATGGCGTCATGAGTCCTACCTCGTCCGCGACTGTGGTGCCCGGAGCCGAACCGTTCTCAGCCGACGGTGGAAGCATCGGCGTCCTGCTGAGCCACGGTTTCACCGGATCACCGGCGTCGATGACTCCGTGGGGCAAGCACCTCGCCGAAGAGGGCTATACCGTGCGAGTCCCCCGTCTGCCCGGTCACGGCACGACGTGGAAGGACATGAACCGCACGCGATGGGAGCACTGGTACGCCGAGCTCGACCAGGCGCTGACCGAGCTGCGCGCCGCATGCGACAAGGTCGTCATCGCAGGTCTCTCGATGGGTGGCTGTCTGGCCCTTCGACTCGCACAGCAGCGCCCTGACGACGTTGCCGCGCTCGTGCTCGTCAATCCCGCGATCAACCTGGCCCGTTTCGACGTCAAGCTCGTGCCGGCACTGCAATGGATCGTGCCCGCCATGCCCGGCATCGGCAACGACATCAAGCTGGCGGGTGGCGACGAGGTGGGCTACGACAAGACGCCGCTGAAGGCATTGGCATCGCAGCTGAAGATGTGGAAGGACGTCCGCGCCAACCTCGGCAAGGTCACCCAGCCGCTGCTCCTCTTCCGCTCCGACGACGACCACGTGGTCGACATCACCTCGAAGGACCTGATCCTCGCCGGTGTCTCGTCAACCGTGAAGGACTTCGTCGAGCTCAAGGACAGCTTTCACGTCGCGACGCTCGACAACGACGCGCCGATGATCTTCGACCGGACCTCGGCGTTCATCGCCGAACATGTCGGAGCCGTTGGTGCCTGAGAAGGACGACTTCGACAAGATCGTCGAGGGGCTCGAGCTGGATCTGGAGTTCCCCGACGAGGCACCCGATCCTGTGCCGGTCGAGCCTCCGCCGCTGGTGTGGTCCGACGACACGGAGCCGGTCGTGGACGAGGAGCCGTTCTACCGCAAGGTTGCTCCGGCAAACCTGCGTCCTCGCAGCCGCGGAGTGACACTCGCCTGGGTGGCGCTCGCCGGTGCGCCGCTCTCGCTGGTCCTCGCGACGATGATCGGTCAGATCCTGCCCCGCCCGATGCTGGCGGCGGCCGTGCTCACTTTCGTCGCCGCGGCGATCTACCTGGTCGCGCAGCTGCCCGAGCACGGACCCGGGCGCCCGGATTCGCCGGACGACGGCGCCGTGCTGTGATCCGCGCCATGTCGGCCGCACCGATGAGGCCGGCCTCCGGACCCAGGTGGGCCCGGACGATGCGCGCTTCCGCGCGATAGCCGCGACCTGTCAGCGTGCGGCTGTAGGCGGCCCGTGCAGGGTCGATCAGCAACGCACCTGCATCGCTGACTCCCCCGCCGATCACGAACATTCCCGGATCCAGTGCGGCTGCGAGGTTGGCGATGCCGATGCCCAGCCAGTCGCCGACGTCGGCGATCCACTCCATCGCCTCGGCATTGCCGCCGTCAGCAAGGCGGGTCACCAGGGATCCTTCGATCCGGTCGAGCTCGCCACCGACGTCGGCGAGCATGGTCTTGCCGATGTCGGTGCCGTCGGCAGCCGCCGCCCTGGCGCGGCGGGTGAGGACGCGTCCGCTGGCGTACTGCTCCCAACAGCCGTGGTTGCCGCACTCACACGGCAGACCGTCCGGTACGACCTGCATGTGCCCGAACTCCCCCGCGATGCCGAACTTGCCCCGATAGGGCTGACCGTCGATGACGAGCGCGCCGCCGATGCCGGTACCGAGGGTGATGAGCACGAGGTCTGCCTCGCCTTGGGCGGCACCGAAGCGCCACTCGGCCCAGCCGCTCGCGTTGGCGTCGTTGTCGACCATGACCGGGAGGCCAGTACGTCGGGCGACCGAGTCACGCAACGGCTCGTTGCGCCACGCCAGGTGCGGCGCGAACAGCACGGTCGACTGGGTGGCATCGACGAATCCCGCGGCTCCGATGCCTACCGCGGCGATGTGGTGCTCGCGCCGGAACTCTTCGGTGATCTCCGCGATCGCCTCGATCACGGCCGGCGCTTCGGTGGTCGGGGTCTCGCGCTTCAGGCGAGCGAGGATCCGGCCGTCCTCATCGACGACTCCGGCGGCGATCTTGGTGCCGCCGATGTCGATGCCGATCGCCAGCTTGTCGCTCATCGGATCACTGGGGCCATCTAGACCGGCTCGGTCCTCGCGAGATCGGCGGCGCCGATGATGCCGGCGGCATTGCCGAGGGCGGCAAGTCGCACCTCGGCCTGAGGGCGGTGGGAGCGAGCCGGCAGGTGCGTCTCGAACGCATCGACGACAGGCCCGAGCAGCAGGTCTCCGGCGGCCGCGACTCCCCCGCCGATGGCAACCACGCGTGGATCGAGGATCGAGGCGAGGATTGCGAGGCCTTCGCCGATCCACTGGCCTACGTCGGCCAGGAGCTCGATCGAGAGTGCATCGCCGTCGTGGGCGAGCTCGGTCAGCCCCGGGCCGGTGATGTTGTCGAGATCCCCGTCAGCGAGGGCCTTCAGTGCCTCGGTGCCACGGTCGCCGTTCGCCACCCGCTCGCGGGCGACGCGTACGAGGGCGCTGCCGCTGGCGTACTGCTCGAAGCAGCCGTGCTCACCGCAGCCGCACTCGATGCCGTTGGGCACGATGCGCATGTGGCCGATCTCGGCCGCGATACCGAAACCGCCCCGATAGAGCTGACCGCGGTGGACGATGCCGCCGCCGACACCGGTACCGACCGTGACGAGCAACAGGTCGTCGGTGTCCTCACCGGCGCCGAACGTGAACTCACCCCAAGCCGCAGCATTGGCGTCGTTCTCGACGACCACGGGCAGGTCGGCCAGCTTCGAGACCCGTTCGGCGAGGGGCTCGTCGATCCAGTTGATGTTGGGGGCGAATCGCACCGTGGTGCGGTCGGTGCTGGTGAATCCGGCGGCACCGATGCCGATCCCGACGATCTTTTCGTCCCCAGCGAGGCGCTCGGCGAGGTCGGCGACGATGGCGGGGATCTTTGACGAGTCGTCCGGCGTGGGCTCGCTCTCACGCTTGAGGAGCTCACCCGACTTCGAGACCAGTCCGGCGGCGATCTTGGTGCCACCGATGTCCACCCCGATTGCGTGCGTCATGCCGGCCCTTCCTTGGTCGGAGAGTCGTTCGATGGAACGGCCGAGTCGACCAGGTCACGCAACGACTTCGCGAACGCTGCCGCCGCGGAAGACACCTGTGCGACCGCGTCGGGGTTGTCGCGAACGAGACCCACGACCTGGCAGACGGGGCACCACGTCGCGGTACAGACGTGCGGCTTGGAGGTCTCGGCCTCGGCGCCGTCAGTGGTGCCGGTAGAGCTCAGGGCGCGGAACAGCTTGAATGCCTCCTCCGACACCGAACCCACCGGCTCAGATGCGGACCCGCTCACGAGGCCTCAACCTGTTTCTTCAACCCCTTGAGCGCCGTGTCGACGATGACCTTCTCCGCCTTGCGCTTGAGCATGCCCAGCAAGGGCACCGACACGTCGACGGCGAGCTGATAGGTCACCTTGGTGCGGGCCTGCTCAACGGGCTCGAGAACGTACGAGCCGTCCATCGAGGTGAGCATGGACCCGGGCTTTGAGAGGCTCCAGGAGACGGCGTTGTCGCCGTCCCAGGTGTAGCCGAGCTCGTACTCGTCACGGATCGGAGTGGCTTCGAGGATGAAGTGCACGCGCTCGGCGCGACCTCCGTCCGCACCAGCCACGATGTCCGCAGTCTTCACACCCGTGGCCCAGTCGGGGTAGGCGCCGAAATCGGCAATGACGTCCATGATCTGGTCGGCGGGGGCGTCAATGATGATGTCGCTCGTGGTCCGCGCCATCACCCCTCCTCGCCGGTCAAATACCTGTGCGCCCATGCTAGTGGTTGCGGCAACCAAGGCCCCTGCCGGGCGGCTTCCCGCTTGGCCCGCCGAGCGATCGTGGCGGTAGCCTCCAATACGTGAGAGAGCAGCACATCGCCAGCGATCCGGGCAACCTGTCCCAGGACATCGTCGACCGACTTCCCGCGCATCAGGACGAGGTCGCCCTGGGCCGGCAGGTCGACGGCTATTGGCAGGACGTGACTCTCGGCGCGTTCCACGCCCAGGTCGTGGCGTTTGCCAAGGGCCTGATGGCTGCGGGGATAGCCGCCGGAGACCGCATCGTCATCTTGTCCAAGACGAGGTACGAGTGGACCGTCGCCGACTACGCCATCTGGTGGATCGGTGCGACCACCGTGCCGGTGTACGAGACGTCGTCCGTCGCGCAGATCGCGTGGATCCTCAAGGACTCCGGCGCCGTCGCGGCCATCGTCGAGAACGAGACCCACCGAGCCAGCGTCCAGGAAGCCGACACCGAGCACCTCAAGCACGTGTGGTGCATCGACTCGGGCGCGCTCGACGAGGTCTCCTCCGGCGGAGAGGGGGTTGGCGACGCCGACTTGGAGGCCCGGCGGGCCGCGTTGACCAGCGAGACGCTGGCGACATTGATCTACACGTCCGGCACCACAGGTCGCCCCAAAGGCTGCATGCTCACCCACGGCAACTTCCGGGCTGAGCTCGAGGCGGCGACCAAGCAGCTTCCCGAGCTGTTCGACGCCGAGGATGCGTCAACCCTGCTGTTCCTGCCGCTCGCCCACGTCTTCGCGCGCATCATCCCGATCGGCTCCATCCGCAGCGGGGTCAAGGTCGGTCACACCGCGGACATCAAGGACCTCCCCCGCCACCTCGGAGACTTCCGGCCGACGTTCGTTCTGGCCGTCCCGCGCGTGTTCGAGAAGGTCTTCAACTCCGCCAGCACCAAGGCGTACGCAAACGGTCGCGGCAAGGTGTTCGATCGTGCCGCCCAGACCGCGATCGCCTACAGCAAGGCGCTCGACAACGGCGGCCCTGGCCTCGTCCTCCGCGGCCGGCACAAGATCTTCGACGGACTCGTCTTCGGAAAGATCCGCGAGGCGCTCGGCGGCAAGGCCCAATGGGCGATCTCCGGTGGAGCGCCGCTGGGTGAGCGCCTCGCGCACTTCTATCGCGGTATCGGCGTCACGATCCTCGAGGGCTACGGGCTCACCGAGACCACCGCCGCCCTGTGCGTCAACACGCCCACGCACCAGCGCATCGGCACCGTCGGACGACCCCTGCCGGGGACTGAGGTACGCGTGAGCAGCGACGGAGAGCTCAGCTTCCGCGGGCCGCAGATCTTCAAGGGCTACTGGAACAACGACGAAGCCACCGCCGAAGCGCTAGACAAGGACGGATGGTTCGCCACCGGCGACCTGGGCGAGATCGACGACGACGGATACGTTCGCATCACCGGGCGCCGCAAGGAGATCATCGTGACCGCGGGCGGCAAGAACGTCGCGCCGGCCGTGCTGGAGGACCGCGTACGGGCCCACCCGTACGTCAGCCAGTGCCTGGTGGTCGGTGATGGCAAGCCGTTCGTGGCCGCACTGGTCACGGTCGACACCGAGTCGTGGACCGGCAGCCTCAAGGATCCAGAGCTCAAGGCCGGGATCCAGACGGCCATCGACGATGCCAACTCCCAGGTGTCCCAGGCGGAGTCGATCCGCAAGTTCACGATCATGTCGGAGGACTGGACCGAGACCAACGGCTACCTGACGCCGTCCTTCAAGGTCAAGCGCAATGCCGTTCTGCGCGACTTTCACGACACCGTCGAGGCGCTCTTCTCCAGATAGTCCTGCCAGTCACTGGTGAGCTGCTCGATGGTCAGACCGAATGCCTTGTCCAAGGCTCGGTCGAGCTTCGTACCGCCGAGCACGTCGTTGTAGAACGCGATGATCCGGGCATCGCTGTAGGACTCGCCGAGCATCCGGAAGATCATCCACGCCGACTCGTACGTCGCGCCGAATCCATGACCAGACGACGCGAACTCGGCCGCGCCCGGCAGGCGCTTCGGCGTCTTGCCGTCGTTGACGTCAGCAAGCACCTGACCCGCGCTGAGCGACAACGGAGCCGTGTCGTCATGCAGTGCGACGAAGTCTGCGAATCCCTCCACCACCCAGGTCTGCGCCCCGGTGCCGACAGCGGACGTCAGGACGTGCGTCGCCTCATGGCTGAGCACCACCTGGGCGGCTCGCTGGTCCATGGTCGAGAAGACTGCGGGGTTGAGCAGGACGACGACGCCACCGGCTGCACCATTGCGGCCGTCGAGACTGGTCGTCACCGCCGCGATCTGGGCGATGTCGGCGACCTTGCGACCGAGCAGAGTGGCCATCTGTTCCTCGGTGTGCGGCGAGACCACGACGAGCTTGCCCGTCACCTTGGGAATGACCTTGGCAACGGAGGCGCGAGCCTCGGCTGACATCGACTCGATCGGCCGATCACCATTTCCGCCGTCCACCGTGATCAGAACGGTCTCGGCTTGCTTGTGCACCTCGACGTCGCCGGCCAGCCATATCGGCAGGGATCCCGTTGCGGCCTTGACGCTGCGTATGGCGAACGTTCCGTCCGACTGCGGATCCAGGCGGACCTTCACGGTCGAGGTACGAAGCACGTCGGCGAGGCCTGACTCGCCGCCCGCCATCCAGCTGACCTCGACATCCGCCTGGGTCGACCCGTCGGCACGGTCCGTGACGTCACCGCCGGTGATGTAGCGGAGTCCGACATCGCGGGCACCCAAGGCTTCGCGGGCCGACCAGGCGTTGCGGGCAAACGTACGAGCGGCGTCGGTCGAGCCTGCGGCGTCAACGAACTCCGATTCCACACGAGCGTCCGACAGTGCTCGGAACTGCTGCGTCAGGAGTGCGCCGGCATTTGCCGGTATCTCCACTTCCGTATCGGACGAGCCCTGCCATGGCCGCTGCCAGAGCAGCAGCACAGCACCCAGCAGGACCAGTGACAGCGCGGCGGTGACGTTTGGCGACAGGCGTCGCTGGTCAGCCAACCCGGCCAAACTTGCTGAATCCGCCGAGGCCGGTGATCTCGACGTTGCGACCCGGACGAGGTGCGTGGATCACGCGACCCTTGCCGAGGTACAAGCCGTCGTGGGACATGTCGCCGTAGAAGACGATGTCGCCGGGCTGCAACTGGCCCGCCGAGATGTGCCTCGTGGCCGAGTACTGCGGACCGACGACGCGAGGCAACGAGACGCCAGCGGCCGCCCAGGACTTCATGACGAGTCCCGAGCAGTCCCAGCTTCCCGGTCCAGTCCCGCCCCATGAGTAGGGCTCGCCGAGCTGCGCTAGGGCGAAGTTGATGGCCTTCTGCGCGCGCCCGGTCGCCACCGGCTCGAAGTTGATGTTGGTCGAACCGGAGTCGAGCTCAGACTGGGCCTCCGGGCTGAGCTCGGCAATCTGCGCCCTGACCTTGTCGTACTGCTTGCGGATCTCCGCACGTCTCTTCGATGCGGCCTTCTTGTCGGCCTTGAGGTCGGCCAGGCGGTCTTCGAGCTGCGCACGTCGGTTCTTGAGCACCTTGCTCGACTCCCCGAACTGCTCGAGGGCGTCGGCGCGGGTGCTGTTGAGTGCCTGTACGGCGCCGAGTCCGGCGAGGAAAGCCTCGGGATCGCCGCTGCCGAACAGGTTGACGGTGGGACCGAGCGGCGCATCCATCTGTTGCTGGACGATCGCTGTGCCGAGCTGGTCCTTCTGCCGGTTGTAGGCGGCCATGCTGCCAGCGATGTCGTCGTTGAGGTCGTTGATCTCGTTCTTGGTCTGCTTGATGCGGACACCGATCTGGTTGACCTGCTCGTTCATCGCCTCGATCTTGTGCAACGAGGCCTTGACGCTCTTGACGGTCGGCGCTGGGTCGGCCTGCGCCGAGGGAAACGCGAAGAGCGCTCCAACAACTGCCAGGGATGACACCGCGACCAGAGCGCGGATTCGTGATCGACCATGCGACACGTGCACGCAAGAACTCCTACCCTCGACGCCTACCAGGTGAGCTGACGGATTCGGGCCAAGGTCTGCCCTACGGTTCGCGCTCCATTGCTGGACCGTGTTCCGATTCACCCCAGTTGCATGGGTCCCCGGTTCGTCTCAGATGTCTTCCCCACAGCTGTGACGATTAGGCGGTGCGCCCGACGCCGACCTGGAGGTCGCCGTTCACCGGACGCACAAGTCCTCACTGTAGGCGCAGGTCAAGGTCAGATCAACTTCAACCAGTTCTTCAGACCGCTTGCGTCTCGGGTCCGGTGACGGGGGTCACCAGCCGTAGCGGCGGCACACATCCGGCATCGGCGAGCACCTCGAGTGCCGCCATCTCCTCCGAGTCGATCTCGATGCCGGCTGGCGGGGCGCCGAGCAGGACCGTGACGATGCAGTCGCCACACGCGCCGGGGCTGCGTACGAGGCACCGATCGCAATCTACGACGACGGAGTCGGTGGGTGGATGATCATGCATGTCGGCACCTCCTGTGGAGCTGTGCGACCCGCCGCGATGACGAGTACACGTACGACGTTAAGGACGGGCTCGGACAAAAACGCCGACATGCCGCGGATACCCGGCTATGTCGGTGGGTGCGCCTAGCGTTTGCCGCGTGCAGGCAGTCCAGGGATCGTTCGACGAGCTGGGCCGTCCCCTGTCATCGGTCACCTTCTGCGTCGTCGACCTCGAGACGACGGGCGGATCAGCCGCCGCGGGCTCAAAGATCACGGAGTTCGGCGCCGTCAAGGTGTGCGGCGGTGAGGTGCTCGGCGAGTTCCAGTCACTGGTCAATCCCGATGAGGTCATCCCCGCGTTCATCACCGTCCTGACCGGCATCACCAACCAGATGGTTGTCCGTGCTCCGCGCATCGCCGAGGTGTTGCCGAGCTTCCTCGAGTTCGCTCGCGGGACGGTGCTCGTCGCGCACAATGCTCCGTTCGACGTCGGCTTCCTCAAGCACAACGCCCGCGAGCTCGGCATACCGTGGCCCGGCTTCGAGGTTCTCGACACGGCGATCCTGGCCCGGCGGGCGCTGCTGCGCGACGAGGTGGCCAACTGCAAGCTCTCGACGCTGGCGGTCAAGTTCCAGGCCGCCACGACCCCCAATCACCGCGCCCTCTCAGACGCCCGGGCAACCGTCGACGTGCTGCATGGGCTGTTCGAACGCCTCGGCTCGCTCGGCGTGACGACTCTTGAGGAGGTCTCGACCTACACCTCCAAGGTCACACCGGAGCAGCGCAAGAAGCGCCACCTCGCCGATCACCTTCCCGTTGCGCCCGGCGTCTACGTGTTTCGCGACGCCAAGGACGAGCCGCTCTACATCGGCACCTCGCGCAATCTCCGCGCCCGTACCCGTTCCTACTTCACCAAGGCCGAGACCCGCACCCGCATGGGCCAGATGGTCATGCTGGCCAAGCGCATCGAGGGCATCGTGTGCGCCACAGCCCTGGAGGCGCAGGTACGCGAGCTGCGGCTGATCGGCCGGCACCGCCCGCCGTTCAACCGCAGATCCAAGTTCCCCGACAAGCTGACGTGGCTCAAGCTGACCCGCGAGCCCTGGCCGCGGCTGTCGATCGTACGAGTCGTGCTCGACGACGACGCCGACTACATCGGCCCCTTCCGTGGCCGCAAGGCCGCCGAAGGTGCACTGGCGGCGCTGCACGACTCGTTCCGCATCCGCCAGTGCACACCGCGCCTGGCTCTCGTGTCGCGCGGCTCGCCCTGCGCGCTTGCCGAGATGGGCCACTGCATGTCGCCGTGCGACGGCTCGGCCGACATCGAGGTCTATGCCACAGAGGTCGAGCGCGTTCGCCGCGCGATGATCGGCGATCCCGAGGAGCTCGTCAACGCCGTACGCGGGCACATGCTCCACCTCGCCCGCAACGAGCGCTTCGAAGAAGCTGCGGTGTGGCGCGACCGGCTCACGTCCTTCCTGCGCGCAGCCGTACGTACGCAGCGGCTCCGCGAGCTCACCGGCCAGGCCGAGCTGGTCGCCGCCGCGCCCCACCCCGAGGGCTGGGAGGTCCACGTCATCCGGTTCGGCCGTCTCGTCGCCGCCGGCATCCTTCCGCGCGGAACACACCCCTCGGGATGGGTCGACGCCCTGATCGCGACCGCCGAGACCGTCGCGCCGTCGTTCGGTCCCATCCCTGCGGCGACCGTCGAGGAGACCGAGTGCCTGCTGCGCTGGCTCGACTCGCCCGGCATCCGCATGGTCCGCGGCACCTGGCACACGTCCCTGCAGTCCGGGGCTCGGCACCTGGTCCCGTTCGAGGTCGCCGACTCGAGCTGGCAAGACCTCCAGCGGCCCGGCTGAGCGATACGCTGGCGACGTGATCACCGCCATCGTCTTCATCCAGGCCGACGTCTCGCACATCTCGCAGACAGCAGAGCGGATCGCCGCAATCGACGGTGTCAGCGAGGTCTACTCCGTGACGGGAGACCTCGATCTCCTGGCCATGGTCCGCGTGCGTGAGGTCGACGACGTCGCGAAGGTCGTCGCCGATCAGCTCAACAAGGTCGACGGTGTGCTGTCGACCCAGACGCAGATCGCCTTCCAGACCTTCAGCCAGCACGATCTCGAGTCGGCGTTCTCGATCGGACTCGAGACGGCCTAGACCAGGGTCTGGGTCGTCCTGGCCCAGTTGTCGAGCAGCTTGGCCGCCGCACCCGAGTCGATCGACTCGGTGGCCCGATCGATCCCCGCCTGCATCCGCGAGCGAAGATCGCCGCTTCCCGCTTCGTGCGCGGCGATGCCGGCACCAGCATTGAGCAGGACCGCTGTCCGTACGGATGACTTCTCGCCGGCAAGCACCCGCTCGAATACCTTGGCGTTGAACGCCGCATCGCCACCGGTGAGCTCGTCGCCGGGCGTGTAGTCGAATCCGAAGGCCCTGGGGTCGATCGAGTCCTGTGACACCGATCCCGTCTCGCCATCGGCGATCCAGGCGGTCGTCGTGGTCGTCGTGGTGATCTCGTCGAGTCCGTCATCACCACGGAACACGTACGCGTCGGCACCGCGATCGCCCAGCACGCCGGCCATCAACGGGGCCATCCGCGCATCGGCGACACCGACCGCCATCGCTGCGGGGCGGGCGGGATTGGTCAGTGGGCCGAGGAAGTTGAACACCGTCGGGATGCCGAGCTCGCGTCGGGGCACAGCCGTGAACCGGAATGACGAGTGGAACACCGGTGCGAAGCAGAACGTGATGCCGGTGGCCTGCAGGACGTCGATGATCTTGTTTGCCGGGACGTCGAGACGGACCCCCAGCTGCTCGAGCACGTCGGCAGAACCGCTGGCACTCGACGCCGCCCGGTTGCCGTGCTTGACGACGGGGATGCCAGCTCCGGCGATCACGACGGCCGACATCGTCGAGATGTTGACGGTCTTGGCGCGATCGCCACCCGTGCCGACGATGTCCACGACCCGACCCTCGACCTTCAAGGGTGTGGCGTGGTTGTACATCGACTCGACAAGGCCCTTGACCTCGGCGAGCGTCTCACCCTTGCTCCGCAGCCCGATCGCGAATGCGGCGATCTGGGTCGGCGTCGCATTGCCCGAGAGGATCTCCTCCATCGCCCAGGTGGTGGCGGCAACGTCGAGATCCTGACCGGCCACGAGCGCCGACAGGACATCAGGCCAGGACAGCGCGGCGGCCATCACGTCAGCCGGGCTGGAGCACACCGCGCGCGAGGTCGATGACGACCTCGGCAAGGTGGATCGGGTCGAGCGGCTGTGAGACGACGGCTTCGGCACGCGACCACGTGGCGAGCCAGGCGTCCTGCGGGCGACCGGTGATCACGAGGATCGGCGGAGCGTTGTAGATCTCGTCCTTGACCTGACGGGCGATGCCCATGCCGCCGGCCGGCACCGCTTCACCGTCGAGGATCACCAGGTCAGCCTTGGCCTCGTCAAGGTGCTGGAAGACGACCGGCTCCGTTGCAACCTCAAGATATTCGAAGGGCGGGAGGTCCGGGTGAGGGCGCGCTCCGAGGGCCGAGATGACGGTGGCGCGGACGTCACGATCATCGCTGTAAACCAGGACACGTAGGGGCTTGTGCTCACTCACGAGTCGATCGTACATATGATGTTCGCGTGGCGACTACATCGGTGATTCCTGCTTCTCGACTTCACGGCCAGGAAGGCCGTCCTTCCATGGTGACGGTTGGCACCATTGTGTGGCTGTCGAGTGAGCTCATGTTCTTCGCGGGACTGTTCGCGGCCTACTTCACGATCCGCAACATCTCCCCCGAACTGTGGTCCAACGAGACCGCCAAGCTCGACCTTCCCTTCGCCACGATCAACACGACGATCCTCGTGCTGTCGTCGGTCACCTGCCAGTTCGGCGTGTTCGCCGCCGAGCGTGGCAAGCCGGGCCGCAGCGGCACGCTGCTGCAGATCGGCAAGTGGGGCATGCGTGAGTGGTTCGTCCTCACCTACTTCATGGGCGCCATCTTCATCGCCGGCCAGGCCACCGAGTACGCGACGCTGGTCACCGAGCACACCACGATCTCCAGCTCGCCCTACGGCAGCATGTTCTATCTCGCGACCGGATTCCACGGCCTGCACGTGCTCGGCGGACTGATCGCCTTCCTGCTCGTCATTGCCCGTACGTTCGTCGCCCGCAAGTTCACCCACGAGCAGGCCATCTCGGCGATTGTCGTGTCCTACTACTGGCACTTCGTCGACATTGTCTGGGTCGGCCTGTTCGCGACCATTTACCTGCTCAAATGAAGGTAAACCTCACTAACTCGTCCGACGCCTTCCGTCGGTACGCTGAAGCTGTCTCCTAGGAATGAGGTTCTCGGTGCGGAAACTGTCGACCAGACGCCGGCATCCCCTCGCTGGTTTCGTCGTGCTCCTCATGGGGCTCGTCGTCGCGGGTGGCACGTATGCCGCGTTCGCGCCGAAGCCCGCCACGGCTGAGGAGGTGACCACTCAGCAAGTTGAGGCCGGTCGCAAGCTGTTCCTCATCGGGTGCGCCAGCTGCCACGGCAAGAACGCCGAAGGTATCCAGACCAAGCGCGACGGCAACTACGGTCCGACCCTGGTCGGCGTGGGTGCTGCGGCCGTCGACTTCCAGGTCGGCACCGGTCGAATGCCGCTTGCCAACTCCGGCCCGCAGGCCCCGCGCAAGGACCCCGAGTACACCGATGAAGAGACTCGTCAGCTCTCGGCCTTCATCGCCTCGCTGGCACCCGGCCCGGCAATCCCCGAGGACGAGTACCTCGACTACAAGAGCGTCTCGGCCGAGGGTCTCGCCGAGGGTGGTGAGTTCTTCCGCACCAACTGCACGGCGTGCCACAACTCGGTCGGCGCCGGTGGCGCTCTGCCGAGCGGCCGATACGCCCCGTCGCTCAAGGGCGTCAGCCCCAAGCACATCTACGAAGCCATGACGACTGGACCTCAGCAGATGCCGGTGTTTGCCGACACGACAATCACGCCTGAGGAAAAGAAGAACGTCATCGCCTACATCAAGAAGATTCAGTCCCAGCCCGACTACGGCGGACTCGCCGGCGGCGGCCACGGCCCCGTGGTCGACGGCGTGTTCACCTGGGTCATCGGAATCGGCGGTCTCGTCGGTTTCGCCATCTGGATCGGCGCGCACGGAGCAAGGGTGAAGAAGAAATGAGCGAGATCGAAGTTTCTGAGCCGATCCAGAACCCCGGCCTCCAGGAGCACCAGGAACGCCCGCAGGACGTCGATCCGGCCATGGCGCGTCGCACGGAGCGTCAGATCTCCGGCATGTTCGGACTCGCCACGCTGCTGATGCTCGGGTTCTGCGTGGCGTACGTCGTGATCGACAAGGACCAGACGTTCCTTGGCTGGTCCGCCATGAACTTCACGCTCGGCGCGACGCTGGGCGGCGCCCTGCTCCTCATGGGAATCGGCATCATCCAGTGGGCCAAGAAGCTCATGGGTGACCACGAGATCATCGAGATGCGTCACCCGTCGGCGTCTGAGCCCGAGGACATCAAGGCTGTTCTCGAGGACCTCAACAAGGGCATCGACGAGTCGGGCATCGGACGTCGTCCGTTGATCCGCAACAGCCTCCTCGGCGCCATGGGCGCTCTCGGGCTGCCGGCCATCATCCTGCTCGGCGACCTCGGACCTCTCCCCCACGGCCAGCGCAACACCGTCTGGAAGAAGGGCATGCGGGTCGTCAATGACGTCTCCGGCACCCCGATCAAGCCGTCAGACCTCGAGGTCGGTGCCCTGATCAACGGTGAGCCCGCGATCATGTACGAGACCGACGCCGAAGGTGAGCGCGTGCTGCACGGCACGGAGCTGCTGCAGGCCAAGTCCAAGGCAGCCGTGATCGTCGTGCGCATGCGACCCGAGGACATCACCGCATCCAAGGGGCGCGAGAACTGGGGCGTCGACGGCATCCTCTGCTACTCCAAGATCTGCACCCACGTCGGCTGCCCCATCAGCCTCTACGAGCAGCAGACGCACCACGTGCTCTGCCCGTGCCACCAGTCGACCTTCGACCTCGCCGACAACGGCAAGGTCATCTTCGGACCCGCACACCGGGCCCTTCCGCAGCTGCCGCTGGCGGTCGACAGCGAGGGTTACCTCATCGCCGTCAGCGACTTCCCACACATCGTGGGGCCGAGCTATCCCGAGCTCGCGCGTGACCAGAAGAAGTTGGACAAGAAGTCATGACTGCTACTGAGGATTACACCAACATCGAGGATTCCGGTCTGGGCAAGAAGGCCGGCGGCCCCGTCGCCTGGCTGGACGAGCGTCTCGGCCTCGCCGCGATCTCCAAGAAGCAGATCCGCAAGGTCTTCCCCGAGCACTGGTCGTTCATGCTCGGCGAGATCGCCCTGTGGAGCTTTGTGATCCTGCTCCTCACCGGCGTCTTCCTGACGTTCTGGTTCCAGCCCAGCATGGGCGAGATCGTCTACGACGGGTCCTATGGACCGCTCAAGGGCGTCGAGATGTCGCAGGCCTACGCCTCGACACTCGACATTTCGTTCGACATCCGTGGCGGCCTGCTGATCCGGCAGATCCACCACTGGGCCGCGGCACTGTTCGTCGCCGCGATGATCCTGCACATGCTCCGCGTGTTCTTCACCGGCGCCTACCGCAAGCCGCGTGAGATCAACTGGCTGATCGGTGTCGGCCTGCTCTCGCTGGGACTCGTCGAGGGCTTCGCGGGCTACTCGCTTCCCGACGACCTGCTCTCGGGTACCGGTCTCCGCTTCGTGGATGGCCTGCTCCGCTCGATCCCGCTGGTCGGCTCCTACCTCGAATACTTCATGTTCGGCGGCGAGTTCCCCGGCAACGAGATCATCCCCCGCCTCTACATGGCGCACATCCTGCTGGTCCCGGCCATCCTGCTCGGTCTCGTCGGCGCCCACATGCTGCTGCTCGTCTACCACAAGCACACGCAGTGGCCTGGCCCCGGACATACCGAGAAGAACGTCGTCGGCTACCCGATGCTCCCGGTCTACGCGGCCAAGGCCGGCGGATTCTTCTTCGTCGTCTTCGGCTTCACCGCGCTGATGGGCGCCATCTTGCAGATCAACCCGATCTGGGCGTACGGGCCCTACAACCCGTCGGAGGTCACGGCCGGTTCGCAGCCCGACTGGTACATGGGCTTCTCCGAGGGGGCGGTGCGACTCATGCCCGACCTCGAGTTCAACCTGCTCAACTACACGTGGAGCATGAACGTCTTCATTCCTGCTGTCGGCGCGATGGGTCTGCTGTTCACCGTGCTCGGTGTCTGGCCGTTCGTCGAGCAGTGGATGACGGGCGACAAGAAGGAGCATCACCTCCTCGAGCGTCCTCGCAACGCCCCGACCCGTACAGCTCTCGGCGTCGCCGGAATGACGGCGTACGCGGTGCTATGGATGGCTGGCGGCAACGACATCATCGCGACGCGCCTGCATCTCGACATTTTCGCGATCACGTGGACCCTGCGCATCGGATTCTTCGTGCTGCCGGTCATCGCCTACCACGTGACCAAGCGGATCTGCATCGGTCTGCAGCGCCAGGACGCCAACCGGATCCTGCACGGCTACGAGACCGGCGTGATCGAGCGCTCGCCCGATGGTGGGTTCTCGGAGCGTCACGCACCGCTGGACACGGTTCGCCAGTACGCGCTCACGACGCATGAGCGTCTCCCTGAGCTCACAGCACCCGCTGAGACGGACAAGAACGGCGTCGCTGCCCCCCACGGGCGCAAGGCCAAGCTCCAGGCCTGGGTGCGCGAGCGCTACTACAACGGCGCACTGGACAAGCCGACGGTCGAGGAAGTCCATCACGCCAATGAGCACCTGGCCCACATCGACGGTCACCCCGTCGAGCTGGGTGATGACTTCCAGGGCGTCTCGGAGACGGGCATCCCCCGCGTCCACTGATATCGCAGCTCGAAGCCCCCGACAGCAGTGCTGTCGGGGGCTTGGTGCTTCTGGACTACATGTTCAGGCGTCGCTGGCGCTGAGCGCCGAGCCCTCTTGCCACTTGGCCCACGACACGTTCCAGTCCGTCCAGCCGTTGCGGTCCTCCAGTGCACGCGGGCTGTGGATGAACTCGACCACGTCGCCGCGTCTGGACTGCTTGTAGAGCCACCCCGCGTTGGCTGTGCTCATGCCTGTACATCCATGGCTCACGTTGGCGCGACCCTGCGATCCGACTGACCATGGTGCGGCGTGCAAGAACTCACCAGAGTTGGTCACCCGCATGGCCCAGCGGACGTCCTTGATGTTGTAGTAGCCGGGGTCCTCTGAGTCGACGCCGGTCGTTGCTGCATCCATGTCGACACTCGAGAACTTCTCCATGATGACCTTGGTCCCCTGACGAGACTGGTGCTTCGCGTCGCCGGTCGAGACGGGGATCGTGCGCTTGACCTTGCCGTCGACCTTGTACGTCAGCTTGTGGGACTTGACGTCGACCGTGGTGACAGCCTTGCGACCGATCTTGAAGTCGATCTCCTGATCCTGTTGGCCGTAGATTCCGCCACCGGCAGGCAGCGAGTTGAGCCGCAGGACAACGTTGACCTTGGTGCCAGCTGGCCAGAACTCCCGTGGGCGGTAGTGCACCTCGCGGTCACTGAACCAGCGCCACGCCCCTTCGACTGACGGGGTGGACTGGACCGACATGTTGCGTTCGAAGAGCTCACGGTTCTTGACCGGCACGTCGAACGTCACGATGACCGGCATCCCGACGCCAACCGTCTCGCCCTTGAGTGGTGCGACTGACGGATAGGTCTGCTGTTCCAGGGTGAGCTCCTGGGTGGAGAAGGCACGGGTGAGGGTTTGGTCCTTGCCGTCCTCGCCACGCCCGGTGACCGTGAGGACATAGCTGGAGCCGGGCTCGAGGCGTTGGGTGGCAATCCACTTGGTGCCGGCCACCCGGCCCTTGACGCTCTCTTTGCCGTCAGCGGTCTTGAGCGCGGCGGAGGTGATCGACCCGTGTTGTGCGGAAGCACTGATGATCGTGTCGACGTGCACGTCGGCGGACTTCGCCACTACGTTCGCATCGAGCACGATCGGGTTCTTCGGCGCTACGGCATCCTTCAGGTCTCCTGGCGAGCACGCGGACAGGACGAATGCGGCCACGCAGGCCAGGGCAACAAACGGGTGCGGACTTCTCACCCACCCAGTCTAGGCAGACTCAGGCGCAGGTCAGGAATCGAGCCGACACGTGTTGACCTGTGATGCGCGCCCGTACGGCTGGCGTGAGCTGGGCGCTCGTAGCCGCGGCTCTGGGCGTCTCGAAGCAGCCAAACCATCGAAGGGCTCAGGAGGCGCGTCGGGGGCGACGTAACGCGCTAGGGCGCGCTCAGTGGGCGTGGATGCCGCGGTAGTACTCGAAGATCCAACCGCAGACCATCACAGCGCCGAAGCCGACACCGATGATGAACAACCACCAACCGAAGACGATGCCCAGCGCGCACACGGCGAGTGCCATGGCAGCGAACAGGGGCCACCAGCTGTAGGGCGGGAAGAAGCCCTGCTCACCGGCGCCGTCGGCGATCTCGCCGTCGCTGCGGTCCTCGGGACGATCCGGGATCTGCTTGGCAACGACCGCGAGGTAGAAGCCGAGCAGCGCACACAGGAGGGTCGTCATGACCAGCGCCGAGGTGCCTGTCGGGTCCTCGGTGAGGATCCAGTAGATCGGTGCGATCAGTGCGAAGAAGATCCCGCACCCGAGGATTGTCCAAGTTTCGGCCTTCATGGATCAGCGGTCCTTCTTCTTGGAGTCGTCGACGGCACTGCCCTTGCCGTTCACGTCAGGGGCGTCCGCAAAAACAGAGGTCTCCCCCGGATTGTGGGCGAGCTCGAGCTCCGCGATCTCGGGATGGTGCAGGTCGAACGCGGGGCTGTCTGAACGGATGCGCGGCAGCGACACGAAGTTGTGGCGCGGCGGAGGCGAGGAGGTGGCCCACTCGAGCGAGCGTCCCCAACCCCACGGGTCGTCGAGGTTGACCCGCGGACTCTTGCGCGACTTCCACACGTTGTAGAAGAACGGCAGCGTTGACGCACCGAGCAGGAAGGCGCCGATCGACGAGATCTCGTTGAGCGTCGTGAATCCGTCGGTCGGCGAGTAGTCGGCGTATCGGCGCGGCATGCCTTCGACTCCGAGCCAGTGCTGCACGAGGAACGTCATGTGGAAGCCCAGGAACAGCAGCCAGAAGTGGATCTTGCCGAGCTTCTCGTCGAGCATCCGACCGGTGAGCTTGGGCCACCAGTAGTAGAAGCCGGCAAACATGGCGAACACCACGGTGCCGAAGACGACGTAGTGGAAGTGCGCCACCACGAAGTAGCTGTCGGAGATCGGGAAGTCCAAGGTCGGTGCGGCCAGGATGATGCCGGTCAGACCACCGAAGAGGAACGTCACCAGGAAGCCGAGCGAGAAGATCAGCGGGGTGTCGAAGGACAGAGATCCGCCCCAGAGCGTGCCGATCCAGTTGAAGAACTTGACGCCGGTGGGCACTGCGATCAAGAAGGTCATGAAGGAGAAGAACGCCAGGTCGACCGCTCCGGTGACGAACATGTGGTGAGCCCACACGGCCACTGAGAGCGCCGCGATCATCAGGGTCGCGCCGACCAGACCGATGTAACCGAAGATCGGCTTGCGGCTGAAGACCGGGAGGATCTCGGTGATGATGCCGAAGAACGGCAGCGCGATGATGTAGACCTCAGGGTGACCGAAGAACCAGAACAGGTGCTGCCACAGGATCGGGCCGCCGTTGGCGGCGTCGAACACGTGCGCACCGAGCATGCGGTCCGCCTCCAGCGACAGCAGAGCGGCGGCGAAGATCGGGAACGCGATCAGCACGAGCATGCTGGTGACGAGGGTGTTCCAGACGAAGATCGGCATCCGGAACATCGTCATGCCGGGAGCACGCATCGTGAAGATCGTGGTCACGAAGTTGACGGCGCCCAGAATCGTTCCGAGTCCAGCCATCCACAGACCCATGACCCAGAGGTCACCACCGACGCCTGGTGAGTTGACGGCATCGGACAGCGGTGCGTACGCGAACCAGCCGAAGCTGGCGGCGCCGCCGGGGGCGATGAAACCGGACACGACGATCAGGCCGCCGAACAGGTAGAGCCAGTAGCTGAACATGTTGAGGCGGGGGAACGCGACGTCAGGCGCGCCGATCTGCAGCGGCATGATCGCGTTGCCGAATCCGAAGAACAGCGGTGTCGCGAAGAGCAGCAGCATGATCGTGCCGTGCATCGTGAAGAGCTGGTTGTACACCTCGTCGTCGATGTACTGGGTGCCGGGCTGGGCGAGCTCGGCACGAATCATCAGGGCGAGGATGCCGCCGAAGATGAAGAAGGCGAACGAGGTGACGAGGTACATGTTGCCGATCACCTTGTGATCGGTGGTCGTCAGCACGGTGACGACCTTCTGGCCCAGCGTGCGCTCGGCGACTCCTGCGCGGAGGTCGGTCGAAGCGTCGTCGAATGCGGCGGTCGAGTCAGCCATTACTCGTTTCCTCTGTCCTGGACGTCTTCGACATCCTCAGCGTTGCTCTCGGCACCATCGAGTCCGGCGATGGTGTCGGCTTCCTTGGCGCCCGCAGGCCGACCGGTGTCGCCGGCGGCTTCGAGCTCCTTGAGGTGCGCGTCGTAGTCAGCACGCGAGACCACGTGGACCTTGAAGATCATGCGTGAGTGGTAGAGGCCGCAGAGCTCGGCGCAACGGCCGGTGAACACGCCCTCGCGAGTCGGTGTCATGTCGAACGAGTTGACGCGGCCAGGCACGACGTCGAGCTTGAAGTAGAACTCCGGCACCCAGAAGGAGTGGATGACGTCAGGAGACTTGAGGTTGAACCGCACGGACTCGTCGACCGGGAGCCACAGCTCGGTCGGGTCCTCGGGGGTGCCGACCTCGAAGACGTCGTCGCTCACGGCGGACTCTTCGAGGTAGTTGAAGCCCCACTGCCACTTGCTGCCGATGACCTCGATCGTGTGGTCGGGGTTGTCGACCTTTTCGAGCATCTCGTTCTGCGAGGTGACCGTGTGGAAGAAGAACACCGCGACGATGATCACGGGCGCGAACGTGTAGAGCGCCTCGATCGGGAGGTTGTAGCGGATCTGGACCGGAACCTCGTCGTCACTGCGCCGGCGAAAGCGGATCATCGCGAAGACGATCAGGCCGAACACGATCACGAAGACCACGAGAACCGCGATCCATCCACCGAGCCACAGCTCCCACATCGACTGCGAGCGATCGCTGCCGGCAACTGGCAGGGCAAGACGCTCAAGATCAGTCTTGCCCTTGGGTGAGCAAGCGCTCAACGCGAGGACTGCAAAGGCAAGAACCGCCAACTTCATACGACCCACGGGGCGCCTTTCTGAACCAATACTGTCTCCGACATCAAGAACCTTAACCCAGCGTGGGCGTGCCTGACCGCTGAGGTCAGCCTCACCGCTGAGCGCGTGTCGGACTGGGTGATCACGCAAGGGTGAGGGCGTTGCCGACGTCCGTCTGCGCCTGCTCGCCGTACGTCGATCCGAGGCGCTTGAGAAAGCCCTCACGCTCGAGGACGTACTCCTGCGTGCCGGTCGTCTCCACGACGCTCGCGGCGATCGTGCAGCCGATCTGTGCAGAGCGTTCGAAGTCGAGACCTGCAGCGATTCCAGCGAGGAACCCGGCCCGGAAGCTGTCGCCGACACCCGTCGGATCCACGGCGACGACGCCACCGATGGCCGGTACGTCGACCGGCTCGGCGTCCTTCGGGTAGACCGTCACGCCGTCCTTGCCGCGCGTGATGATCTGCGTCTCGACTGCGTCGCGGACCTCTTGGGCCGACCATCCGGTCTTCTGGGCGATGAGTGCGGCCTCGTAGTCGTTGGTGAAGAGGTAGGTGGCACCCTCGACCAGGTCGCGGATGAGATCTCCGTCGGCCCAGGCCAGCTGCTGCGACGGGTCGGCCGCGAAGGGGATGCCGAGCGACCGCGCCGTGGCGGTGTGCTGCTGCATGCCCTGCGGGTCGTCTGGGCCGATCAGCAGCAGGTCGATCGCCTGCTCGGCGTGCAGCGCTGCCACGTCGATCTGACGGGCCTCCGACATCGCGCCCGGGTAGAACGTCACGATCTGTGCGTGCGCGTCGTCCGTGGTGATGGTGCACAGCGCGGTGTGCAGCGTGGGCGAAACGTGCACGCGGCCGCAGTCGACGCCGGCTTCCTCGAGCCACTCCTGGTACCCCTGCTCGCCGAAGTCACGACCCACCGCAGCCACCAGGGTGGCCCGGTGCCCGAGGCGTCCGAGACCGAACGCGATGTTGGCGGCGCACCCCCCGCGCCGGATGTCGAGGTCCTCCACGAGGAACGACACGGACAGCTTGTCGAGCTGGTCGGGTACGAGGGAGTCGGAGAACCGTCCCGCGAAGGTCTGCAGATGGTCAGCCGCGACGGAGCCGGCGATAGCGAGGTGCACCGCACAAGGATAGACAACGACCTCCCGCAATGCGGGAGGCCGTCGGGGTGATGCTGCTTACGCGCTCAGTGGAACGAGTCGCCGCAGGCGCACGAACCGGTCGCCATCGGGTTGTCGATCGTGAATCCCTGCTTCTCGATGGTGTCGACGAAGTCGATCGTCGCGCCACCCAGGTAGGGAAGGCTCATGCGGTCGACGACCACGTTGACGCCACCGAAGTCGAAGATCTGGTCACCGTCGAGCGAACGCTCGTCGAAGAACAGCTGGTAGCGGAGTCCGGAGCAACCGCCGGGCTGCACCGCGATGCGGAGGGCGAGGTCATCGCGACCTTCCTGCGCCAGCAGGCTGCTCACCTTTTCAGCGGCACCCGCGCTGAGGGTGACACCGGTCTCCGGTGTGGTCTCGACGGTGGACTGCTCAGTCTCGATCGTCATGCGTACTCCCAAAGTTCTGGTTTGGACTCGTCACAGACAACAACCTGCGGCTCGTCGATTCCATTCCATCGTACGCGCTTGTGTTCAACGACGTGGCGACCACGTACGGGCGACACGCTCGGCAAGTGATGCCAATGAGTCGAACGGCACAGCCATTGCCTCCTCGACACCCACCAGGTCGGCGACCGCGTACGCCGACTCGACGCCCATGGCACGCATCTCGCGCGACGCGACGCTGACCTGACCCGCCAGGACGATGCAGGGCCGTGCGGCAGCGGCAGCCACGGTTGCGACGCCGTAGACGGCCTTGCCGGATCGTGACGAGAAGTCGTACGCCCCCTCCCCCGTGACAACGAGGTCATGGGTCTTGGCGAGATCGGTGAGCCCGACCGCGTCGGTGACGAGGCCGATGCCGGAGACGACCGTCCCGCCGAGCAGCATCAGCGCGAAGCCGAGCCCTCCGGCGGCGCCAGCGCCCTTGGCGTCGGCCGGACGGCGCTCGGCGGGGGTGGAGCCGCATGTCGCCACGACCCACTGATCGAGGATCCCGTCGACGCGGATGATCTCGGCCTCCGACAGACCCTTCTGCGGGCCGAACGTCTTGGTCGCACCGAACATGCCCAGCAGGCTGACGTCCACATCGGCGGCGATCACCACCTCGACGCCCTCCAGCCGCGCGCGGGCCGGTGAGAGGTCTGCCGAGGTGATGCCTTCGAGGCCTTCGGGACCGGAGTCGAGGGTGCGATCGGCTGTGGCGCCGAGGGCCGCGAGCAGACCCGCTCCCCCGTCGTTGGTCGCGCTGCCGCCGAGACCGATGACGATCTTGTGGGCCCCACGACCGACAGCGGCAGCAATCGCCTGCCCCACGCCGTAGGTCGATGACCGCAGCGGCTGAGGAGGATCGGCGAGGTGGAGGCCGCACGCCTGGGCGCTCTCGATGTACGCGGTGCCGGCGACGTGAAGGACCGTCACCGGTACGTGGTCGCCGAGCGGACCGCGTACGACGAGAGTGTCGATCTCACCGTCGAGCGCTTCGACCAGCACGTCGACGAATCCGGGCCCGCCGTCGGCCATCGGTGCCAGCGTGACGACATCGTCGGTGGCGTACCGCTGCCAACCCTGCGCGATCGCCCGAGCCGCCTCGGGCGCCGACAAGGTGCCCGCAAACGCATCGGGGGCGATCAGGACACGCATGGCGTCACGTTCGCGCTGAGTGGCACGTTTGTGCTGCATCTCGCGCGAAAATGGTGCGAAATCGTGTCACTCACCGAGTGCTTGCTCCGCCGCAGCGACCAGCACGCACGTCGCGAGGCCGTCGATCGCCTGCTCCAGCTCGGCCATGCCGGGGAACGACGGGGCGATGCGGATGTTGCGGTCACGCGGATCGTCGCCGTACGGGAACGCCGCCCCCGCAGGTGTCATCGCGATACCGGCATCCTTGGCGAGCTTCACGACGCGCGACGCGAGCCCGTCGGCGACGTCGAGGCTGACGAAGTAGCCGCCCTTGGGGTCGGTCCAGGTTGCCACGTCCTGGCCACCGAGACGCGTCTCGAGGATCTCGACGACCTTCGCGAACTTCGGCGCCAGGATCGCCCGGTGCTGGTCCATCAGGGCGTGCACCCCGTCGACATCCTTGAGGAAGCGCAGGTGACGCAGCTGGTTGACCTTGTCGGGGCCGATGGTCCGCTTGGCGAGGTGCTTGAGGAACCACGCGATGTTGGCCTCCGAGCCGCCCATGAACGGGATGCCCGCGCCAGCGAACGTGATCTTGGACGTCGAGGCGTAGATCATCGGCCGGTTGGGGTGACCCGACGCGGCACAGAGTCCGAGGATGTCGGCGGTCTTGGTGTGCTGCTCGGTGAGATGGTGGACGGCGTACGCGTTGTCCCACATGATCCGGAAGTCGGGCGCTGCTGTCTCCATCGCGGCGAGCTCGGCGGCAATCGCCTCGCTGACCACTGCACCGCTCGGGTTGCCGTACGTCGGCACGAGCCACATGCCCTTGACCGCGGGGTCGGCGACGAGAGCGCGTACGGCGTCCATGTCCGGGCCGTCGTCGTTGAGGGCGACGGGCAGCATCTCGATCCCGTACTCCTCACAGAGTGCGAAGTGACGGTCATAACCGGGAACGGGGCAGATGAACTTGACGACGTCCTCCTGGGCCCAGGGCTTGGGCGAGTCGACCGTGCCCTGCAGCAGCGAGAAGACCAGCGTGTCGTGCATCAGCGCCAGGCTCGCGTTGTCGCCACAGATGACCTGGTCGACGGGGACCTGCATGATCTCGGCAAAGATCGCTCGTAGACCCGTGAGGCCGGTCAGTCCGCCGTAGTTGCGGGTGTCAGTGCCTGCCGGATCCTTGAAGTCGTCGCCCGGCAGCGACAGCAGCGCGTTGGAGAGGTCAAGCTGCTCCGGGGAGGGCTTGCCACGCGTGAGATCGAGCGTCAGCTGGGCTTCCTGGAGCTCGACATATTTGGCCGACTGCTCGACGAGCAGCTCCTGGATCTGGTCACGGGAAAGGTCGGGAAATGTCACGGGTCCAACGTATCGCGCAGCCCTTCGTCTCAGAGCCCGGGAGCGCCCCAGATGGCCAGCCAGCGCGAGAGGTCGGACTCGACCGACACGTCACCGGCGATCACGCCACGAACCTGGAGCTCGAGTGCGTTGTCGCGGCGCTCACCCGACTCTGGCGCGAACGGGTAGAAGGTGCCGCGCTTGTAGAGATAGACGAGCGCCATGTGCCCGCCCGAGGGGGTCGTGAAGACGACCGTCGAGCACAGCAACGCCGAGCCGAAGCCCGCATCTGCGAGCGAGTAGTTGATGGCGTGCAGATCGGTGACGAGGCCCGAGACATCGGCGTCCGTACGCGTCACCGTCAGCCAGCGAAATCCGAAGCGATCCGTCGTGCCCTCGATCGTCGGACCGCCGCCGGTCGTGACGAGCTCCTTGATCTGCTCCTCGGTGTCGCTGAACGCGCCGCCCTCGGTCGGGCGATAGCAGACGCCGCCGACCCCGGTGGCGGTGAATCCTTCGATGCCGAGCGAAAGCGCCGCCTGAGGGACGGCGAACAGGGCGTCGAGGTCGGCCTCGGGAGGTTTGCTGCGACCGAGGATCGAGTCGAACAGGCCCACGGTCAGGACTTCTCGGACAGCTCGGCGCCGATCTTGGCGAGGTTGTCGAGTCGCTGCTGCAGTGGAGGGTGAGTCGACATCAACGCGCCGATCGACTCGCGGTTGATCGCGGGAGCGAAGAAGAACGCGCTGATCGCCGATGCCTCGCGCAGGTCCTTGTTGGGGATGCGGGCCATCTCACCGGAGATCTTGACCAGCGCCGACGACAGGGTCGACGGACGACCGGTGAGGTATGCGCCGCTGCGATCGGCGCTGAGCTCGCGGTAGCGCGAGAGGGCGCGAGTCAGCAGGAAGCTGACGAAGTAGACGACGAGGCTGACCGCGAGAACTGCGATGAACGGGACACCTCCCCCGTTGCTGTTGCGGTTGCGGCCACCTCCGAAGTACATGCCCCATCGGGTGATGAAGCCGGCGAGGAGTCCGAGGGATGACGCGACGGTCATCACTGACACGTCGCGGTTGGCGATGTGCGCAAGCTCGTGGGCGAGCACGCCCTCGAGCTCGTCGGCGTCGAGCCGCTGCATGATGCCGGTCGTCACGCACACGGCCGAGTGTTTCGGCGTACGTCCTGCGGCGAACGCGTTGGGCATGTCGGTGACCGAGATCGCGACCTTGGGCTTGGGCATGTCGGCGAGCGAGCAGAGCCGGTCGATCATGGCATGCAGCTCAGGCGCCTGCTCAGGAGCGACGACCTTGGCACCCATCGACTTGAGCGCCAGCGTGTCGGAGAAGTACCACTGTCCCCAGGCCATTCCGAGCGTGATGATCAGGCCGAACGCGAAGCCCGTCTGAGTGATCAGCAGCGCGCCGAACGCGACATAGAGCGCGCCGAGTCCGAGTCCGACACCTCCCATGCGGAGTGTCAGGCCTCGATCAGTGCGAAAGCGCGAGCGTGCCACGGCTTATCAGGTTCCGTCGGTCTCGTTGCGCTCGGCCAGGGCATCCAGCTGCTGGTTGACCTCCGGGCCGTCCAGGGCCGCGTCGAAACGTCGAGCTGCTCTCTCCTCGGCGCTCTCACCCGGCTTGCTGATCAGACCCTCGCGTACGAGCTCGTCGACCGCAGCGGCTGACGCCTCGAGCTCGCGGGTGCGGCGTTCGGCCGCCTCCATCGCCTGACCGACATCGCTGGCTGACGAGGAGATGCCCTCGCTCGCGCTGTTCATGCCGGCCTGCGCGCTGGCTGCGGTGTGCCGTGCGGCAAGGGTGTCCTTGCGGGCCCGGAAGTCCTCGACGTCCTGCTCCATCTTCATCGCTGAGTCCTGGAGCTTGCCTTCCTCAGTCTTGAGGTCGGAATGACGCTCGGCCAGCTCGGCGGCAGCTTTCTCCAGCGACACCTTCCGAGCCAGGAGGGCGCGGGCTTCGTCGTCATTGCCCTGGCCGACGGCCTGACGGGCCTGGTCATCGAGCTGGGAGATCTGCTGGTTGAGCGCGGCGAGCTGAAGCTCGACGCGCTTGCGGCTGGTTGCGACATCGGCGACCGCGCGGCGTACCTGCTGCAACAACGCCGTCTGCGTGCGGTAGGTCTCGTCCAGCTTGTCCTTCAGGCCGTCGAGGTCATCGCCCTTGAAACGCCGCGCCCTAAACATCCTGGACAACCGCGAACCGATGCTCATGCGGTTCAGCCTACGGGGTAGCGTGTCGCGGGTGGTAGACGAGACTGAGGGACGCAAAGGCCGGGCAACACCGAGCCGCAAAGAGGCAGAAGCGGCTCGTAAAGCCCGTCTGAAGGCGCCCGTCTCGCGCAAGGATCAGGTGAAGCGCGAGCGCGCGGCCCGCGAGGAGCTCCGTACGAAGCAGCGCGAGGCGCTCAAGACCGGTGACGAGAAGTTTTTGCCGGTGCGCGAGCGCGGACCGGTCCGTGGTTTCGCCCGCGACTTCGTCGACCGTCGCCGCAACATCGGCGAGCTGCTGATCCCTTTCCTGTTCGTGATTCTCGTCTTCCTGTTCATCGCCGGAGCCACAGGCCACTCCGACTGGACCAACTACGCGACGACGCTCGTCTATCCAATCGTCATCCTCGGCGTCGTGATCGATGTCGTCGTGCTGAGCCGGACGCTGCGCAAGCAGCTCAACGCGCGGTTCGAGCCCGAGGAGACCAAGGGCACGATTGCGTACGCGATCCTGCGCAGCATGCAGCTGCGGCGCATGCGACTCCCCAAGCCCCAGATCAAGCACGGCGATCCCATGAGGGCGAAGTACTGAGGGACGTTGAGTGCGCTCTGCGCGAACGCCTCACTCAGGTTGAGCCAGCCGCGGGAATCCGCCAGGAACGTCGACGCTATTCAGCGTGCAGCGACATCGGGCCGTAGACCTCGTTTTCGCCGTCGAACAACCTGACCTGGTCAACACCGTCGGAGACGAGCTCTCCGAACGCCTCGCCGACCCACGATTCCGCATCTCCGCGGCTCTCGAAATCCTCCGACCGGCGGATGACGTCTCCGGCGGCAGTCTCCAACGTCCAGGTCCAGGCCATGGTCAGCTCTCCTTGGTCGACGGTTGCACGAACGGGGGCTTGGTCACCGTGAACTTCTCGGAGCGGCCGCGTACGTCCACCGTGACTGTGGCGCCATCCTCGACCGATGGCTCGAGCAGGGCAAGCGCGACACCCTGACGAAGCGTCGGCGAAAACGTGCCGGACGTGATCTCGCCGAGCTCTGCGCCACCCTCGTCCTGCACGGTCATGCCCGGTCGCGGGATGCCCCGGCCCTGGGCGAGGAGTCCGCGCAGCGTTCGTACGGTCTTGTCCTCGCGCTGGCGCTGCAGGGCGTCCTTGCCCCAGAACGTGTCCTTCTTCCAGCCGACGGCCCAGCCGGCACGAGCCATCACCGGGCTGATCTCCGCGGACAGCTCATGACCGTGCAGTGGGTAGCCCATCTCGGTACGGAGGGTGTCGCGGGCGCCGAGGCCGCAGGCACGGATGCCGTACGGCTCGCCCGCTTTGATCACGGCGTCCCACACGGCCACGGCGCCGTCGGCCGGGACGACCAGCTCATAGCCGCGCTCGCCGGTGTAGCCCGTACGGCAGACCGTGATGTCCTTGCCGGCAATCGTGGCGTCAGCGAACGACATGTACTCGTGATCGACCGGGAGGTCGAGCGACTCCAGCACCTCATCGCTCTTGGGCCCCTGGATCGCGAGGATCGCGTAGTCCCGGTGCAGGTCGGTGATCTCGACGCCCTCAGGCGCCTGCGCCTGGAGCTTGGCGACGACGGCCGCAGTGTTGGCGGCGTTGGGGATGAGGAAGACCTCGAAGTCGCTGCGGAGATAGGCGATCAGGTCGTCGACCGTGCCGCCGTCGTCGTCACAGCAGAGCGTGTACTGCGCCTTGCCGGGAACGATGCGCTCGAGATCGTTGGTGAAGCACTCGTTGACGAACGCCGCAGCACCGGTGCCTCGTACGAGCGCCTTGCCCAGGTGGCTGACGTCGAACAGGCCGACAGCCTCGCGTACGGCCTTGTGCTCGGCGAGCACTCCTCCGCCGGCGTACTCCAGCGGCATGTCCCAGCCCCCAAACTCTGCGAGCTTGGCGCCGAGGGCGACATGACGGTCGTGCAGGGGCGAGTGCAGCAGATCCATGGACGCAAACCTAGTAGTCCCGTGGATACAGTGACGACATGCCTACCGTCAGCCTCAGCACATCCAAGCCGACCACCGCCCGCGCCGACGCCCTCATCATCGGGATCCGCGGCGACGAGGATCGGGAGCCGTTCGCCGCAGCACTCGACGTGCTCGGGTTCACCGGCGAGAAGGACCAGGTCGTCGCGTTTCCGTCCAACGGTGCCGCCAAGGCCGGTCTGGTCATCGCCGTCGCCCTGCCGGACGAGCCGGACGCCGAGGACCTCCGCCGCGCGGCCGCTCGCGGTGTACGTGCCGCCAAGAAGATCTCCAGCATCGCTGTCGCGCTCAACCCGACCGGGGTCGAGGAGGTTGAGGCAATCGCCGAGGGCATCGCACTTGGCGCCTACAGCTATGACGCCTACAAGTCCAAGAAGAAAGGCAAGGGCGCCAAGAAGGACCCCAAGCTGACCACCGCGACGATCCTGAGCGCGTTCGCCCGCCAGTCGCTGGCGACCAAGGCGGTCGAGCGCGCTGCGACCGTGTCGGAGGCCGTCAATGTCGCCCGCGACTGGGTCAACACTCCTCCTGCCGACCTGCGCCCCGGGTCGTTCGCCGACCTCATCACCGCCCATGCCGGCACCGACGTCAGGGTCTCGATCTGGGACGAGAAGCGGCTGGCCAAGGAGAACTGTGGCGGCATCCTCGGTGTCGGCCAGGGCTCGGACAGCCCGCCTCGCCTCGTCACGCTGACGTACGCACCCGCCAATGCCGTGGCGCACCTCGCGCTGGTCGGCAAGGGCATCACCTTCGACTCGGGCGGGCTCTCGATCAAGTCCGGCACCGGCATGACGACGATGAAGCTCGACATGGCCGGTGCGGCGGCCGTCGTGGCCGCGACCGTCGCCATCGCCAAGCTCGATCTCCCGATCAAGGTCACCACGTATGCGTGCCTCGCCGAGAACATGCCGAGCGGTTCGGCCACCCGCCCCGGTGACGTGCTCACGATGCGCAACGGGAGCACGGTCGAAGTTCTCAACACCGACGCCGAAGGACGTCTTGTCCTGGGTGACGGCCTGGCGCTTGCCGCCGAGGCCAAGCCTGACCACATCGTCGACGTCGCCACACTGACCGGTGCCTGCGTCGTTGCGCTCGGTGAGCGTACGAGCGGTGTGCTCGGCAATGACTACGACTTCGGACAGCGTGTCCTGGCCTCCGCCAAGGACGGCGGCGAGTCGATGTGGCCGCTGCCGATCGCCGAGGAGATGAAGTCGCTCGTGACCTCGTCCAAGATCGCCGACCTGCGTCAGCACAACCCCAAGCCGTACGGCGGCACGCTGTTCGCTGCCGCCTTCCTGCGCGAGTTCGTGGGCGACATTCCGTGGGCTCACCTCGACATCGCGGGCCCGTCGTTCAACGAGGGTTCAGCGTTCGACTACACGCCGATCGGCGGTACGGGTGCGGGCGTTCGTACGCTCGTCAAGCTCGCAACGGAGCTGTCCGACAAGCGATGACCCTTGATCCATCAACGTGGCGTGCCCTGACCCAGCGGCTCGCCGAGGAACAGGCGCTGTGCCGATTGCCATCGATCGCTGCCGGCGTCGTGCGCGACGGGGAGCTCGTGTGGTCCGACGCGATTGGCGCAGTCGATGGCCGACCAGACGGGACGCCGGCGACGACGGAAACGCAGTACCGAATCGGTTCGATCTCCAAGACGTTCGTGGCGGTCGAGATCCTGCGTCTGCGTGACGAAGGTCTGCTCGAGCTCGGCGACCAGGTCGGCACGGTCCTGCCCGAGACCTCGTTTCCGCAGGTCACGATCGCCCAGCTGCTGACCCACACGTCCGGCCTGCAGGCGGAGACGAACGGTGAGTGGTGGGAACGCACCGAGGGCGGCAGCTGGGAAACACTCCTCGCGTCCGGTGTCGGCCTTCTAACCACTCCCGGGACGACCTTCCACTACTCCAACGTCGGCTTCGCCGTGCTGGGCGAGATTGTCGCCCGGCTGCGCGGCGTGCCGTGGTCCGAGGCAATCCGTACGGGGATCCTCGAACCGCTGGGCATGGCGCGTACGACTACCCGTCCAGACTCGGCAGCTCCGGGACTCGCCGTGCACCCGCTGGCGGATCTCCTCCATGTCGAGCCCGAGCACGATGCCGGCGCACTTGCCCCAGCCGGCCAGCTCTGGTCGACCGTCAAGGACCTCGCCATCTGGGCGGCCTTCCTCGGTGGCCGCACGGGTGACGTCCTCTCCGACGAGTCACGCGCCGAGATGCTGCGCCCCGTGGCTGTCAACGACTCCCCCGGCAACGCCTGGACGGGCGCACACGCCCTGGGCTGGCAGGTGTGGAACGTGGACGGACGACGTTTCGCCGGTCACGGCGGTTCGATGCCCGGCTTCCTCGCCACGTTGCGGGTCGACCTGGAGACCGGCGACGGTGTCGTACTGATGACCAACTCAACGAGTGGGCTCGGGGCAGCGACCACCGGCCTGCTCTCGATGCTTGCCGAGCTCGAACCGATCAAGCCCAAGGTCTGGCACGCCGACGCCTCCCAGTCGAGCCACCTCGACCTTGTGGGTCGGTGGTACTGGGGCACGTACGAGTTCCGCCTCTCACTCTCGGCCGACGGCGCACTCGTGCTCGGCGAGCTCGGCGAAGGACGCGGGGCACGATTCAGGGCCGAAGGCCATGGTTGGACCGGGCTTGACGGCTACTACAAGGACGAGCCACTGGTGGCCGAGCGCGACGAGTCAGGCCAGGTCAGTCGCCTGCTGCTCGCGTCGTTCGTCTTCACCCGTACGCCGTACGACCCCGCAGCTGACGTGCCTGGTGGAGTGGACCCGGCGGGCTGGCACTAATCAGGGAGTCCGAGGGCGCGGGCGGCGTCCTCGACCTGGTCCCACTTGGTGCGGTCGCCGCCGACACGATCAGGATGTGCCTGCTTGCGAGCCTTCCGGTAGACGACCATGAGGTCGTCGAACGACGGATTGGTGGCCAGCGGATCGACGCCGGCGACCGACTCGAGCGTCATGATCGCGGCAAGCTCCTTGGGCGTGTTGTTCGCCGGGGCGGGCGTTTGCGCCTTCGTCGCCGCGGTTCCCTTGGACTTGGCGAGGTCGTACTCACGCTTGCGTGACGGGATGCCGACGAGATTGGCGTCGTAGACGGGGATCTGGAGCTTCTTTCGCGCAAACTCGGCCGCTGCCTGCGGCGAGCTGACCCTCCGGCGCAGAGACTCACCGTCGTTGGCCACCAGCAGCAGCGTCGTCTGCGTCACCGATGTCTTGGGCTCGATGTAACCCTCGACACCTTTGCGGGATGCCACGAACTCGCGAAGTGCGTCGAGATCGCCCTTGTTCGCATTGCGATCGGAGACCACAGCGCCGCCATCTGTTCTGGCCTTGCGCCCGCGGAAGATTCCCATGGCGCAATTGTGCCCGATGACCCTTCACCCCGGTGGCACCGTTGAGGGGTCGAGTGACAAGATGAGGATGTAAAGGGAAATTTCCTTGGGAGGACACCGTGGCGGACGACGCCGGCAACAACTTCGACATCGTGATTCTCGGCGGCGGCAGCGGTGGTTACGCATGTGCGCTCCGCGCCGTGCAGCTGGGCAAGTCTGTGGCCCTGATCGAGAAGGGCAAGCTCGGTGGCACCTGTCTTCATACAGGCTGCATCCCGACCAAGGCCTTGCTGCACTCGGCCGAGATCGCCGACGGCGCTCGCGACGGGGCGCACTTCGGCGTGAAGTCGACGTTCGAGGGCATCGACATGCCAGCGGTCAACTCCTACAAGGATGGCGTCGTCGATCGCCTCTACAAGGGACTGCAAGGACTCATCAAGTCCGGCGGCATCACCGTCGTCGAGGGCGAAGGCAAGCTCGTCGGGCCCAAGACCGTAGAGGTCAACGGCCAGCAGTACACCGGCACCAACGTCGTGCTCGCCACCGGTTCGGTGTCGCGCACGCTCGGCCTCGACATCGGCGGCCGGGTGATCACCAGCTCTGAAGCCCTGACCATGACCGAGGTTCCCGAGAAGGTCGTCATCATCGGCGGCAGCGTGATCGGCGTCGAGTTCGCCTCTGTGTGGAAGTCGTTCGGTGCCGATGTCACGATCATCGAGGGCCTCCCGACCCTGATCCCGCTTGAAGATCCGTCGCTGTCAAAGCAGCTCGAGCGGGCATTCCGCAAGCGCAAGATCAACTTCAAGACCGGCGTCAAGTTCACGGGCGTCGAGCAGACTGACGCCGGCGTCACCGTGACGCTCGAGGACGGCACCACGATCGAGACCGACCTGGTCCTGGTCGCGGTCGGACGTGGACCCAACTCCGCTGGCATGGGTTACGAAGAAGCCGGCATCACCGTCGACCGGGGCTGGGTGCCGACCAACGAGCGCCTCGCCACCAACGTCGACGGCGTGTTCGCCGTCGGCGACCTCGTGCCCGGGCTCCAGCTCGCGCACCGAGGGTTTGCCCACGGCATCTTCGTCGCTGAAGAGATCGCCGGACTCAAGCCGCAACCCGTCATCGACTCGGGCATTCCACGGGTCACCTACTGCGACCCCGAGGTCGCGTCGGTCGGTCTCACCGAGCCGCAGGCTCGTGAGAAGTACGGCGATGACAAGGTCGAGATCCAGGACTACAACCTCGGCGGCAACGGCAAGTCGCAGATCCTCGGCACCGCAGGCAGCGTCAAGCTTGTTCGCGAGAAGGACGGTCCGATCGTCGGAGTTCACATGATCGGCGCCCGCTACGGCGAGCAGGTCGGCGAAGCCTCACTTATGGTCAACTGGGAGGCCTACCCCGAGGACGTGGCGCAGTTCATCCACGCCCACCCGACGCAGAACGAAGCACTTGGCGAAGCCGCACTGGCCCTCGCTGGCAAACCCCTACACTCACACGCCTGACCCGGAGAACCAGAGGACCCCATGGCTACGTCTGTCACCCTTCCCGCCCTTGGTGAAAGTGTCACCGAGGGAACAGTCACGCAGTGGTTGAAGCAGGTCGGTGACACCGTCGCCGTCGACGAGCCGCTGCTCGAGATCTCTACCGACAAGGTCGACACCGAGATCCCGTCGCCCGTCGCCGGAGTCCTGCTCGAGATCAAGGCCGCCGAGGACGAGACCGTCGAGGTCGGAGCCGTGCTCGCGATCATCGGCGAAGAAGGTGAGTCCGCCGACGACGACGCGGCCCCGGCCGCCGAAGCACCCGCTGCCGAGGCGCCTGCGGCCGAGGAGGCACCCGCTCCCGCCGACGAGGCAGAGCCCGCAGCCGAGTCCGAGCCAGCACCGGAGCCTGAGGCTGAGCCCGCAGCGGAGCCCGATCCGGCACCCGCTGCCGAAGAACGCTCCGCCGCACCGGCCGAGAGCGCCGAGGCTCAGCAGGACGCCGCCGAGACGGCACCCGCACCTCAGGCCGAAGCAGCGCCCGCATCGTCGGGCGGCGGCACGGCCGTGACGCTTCCTGCCCTGGGTGAGAGCGTCACCGAGGGCACCGTCACCCAGTGGTTGAAGCAGGTCGGCGACGACGTCGCCGTCGACGAGCCGCTGCTCGAGATCTCGACCGACAAGGTCGACACCGAGATCCCCTCCCCTGTCGCGGGCAAGCTGCTCGAGATCAAGGTGGCCGAGGACGAGACGGTCGAGGTCGGCGCCGAGCTCGCGATCATCGGTTCGGCCGACTCCACCGCCGACACTCCTGCCGAGCCCGCGCCGGACGAACCGGCACCGGCGCCTGAGTCTCCCGCCAAGGACCCCGAACCGGCCAAGGACCCCGAACCGGTGGAGGCCCCGAACGCGCCAGCCGCTCCCGAGCCCGAGGCAGCACCCAAGCCCGAGCCCGAGGCAGCACCCGAGCCCGAGCCCGCTGCTTCGACGCCGGAGCCGGCCCAGCCCGAGACCCAGGCCACGCCCGAACCCGCGTCCGCTCCGGCGGCACCCGCCGAGGCATCGGGCCAGTCCGACTCGTACGTCACACCGATCGTGCGCAAGCTGGCCAAGCAGCATGGCGTCGATCTCTCCGCAATCTCCGGCACCGGTGTCGGCGGACGCATCCGCAAGCAGGACGTCCTCGACGCCTCGCAGGCCAAGCCCGCAGCCGACAGCTCCCCGGCTGGCTCGGAATCGGAAGCGGCACCGACCTCCGAGCCGTCGCCGCTGCGCGGCAAGACCGAAAAGGTGACACGCCTTCGCAGGACCATCGCGACCCGCATGGTCGAGTCGCTGGCCGCGTCGGCGCAGCTGACGCAGGTCCACGAAGTCGACGTCACCGAGGTCGCGCGCCTGCGTGCCAAGCACAAGGACGCGTTCCTCGAGCGCGAGGGCGTCAAGCTGACGTACCTGCCCTTCTTCGCGAAAGCCGCGATCGAGGCACTCAAGCTCTATCCCGTGCTCAACGCGGCGCTCGACATCGAAGAAGGTGTCATCACCTACCCCTCAGGCGAGCACCTCTCGATCGCGGTCGACACCGAGCGCGGACTGCTCGCGCCCACGATCAAGGACGCCGGCGACCTGTCGATCGCCGGGTTGGCACGCAAGATCGCCGACGTCGCCGAACGTACGAGGACCAACAAGATCCTCCCCGACGAGCTGTCCGGTGGCACGTTCTCGATCACCAACCTCGGCAGCAACGGCGCACTTTTCGACACGCCGATCATCAACCAGCCGCAGGTCGCGATCCTCGGCGTCGGCTCGGTCGTGAAGCGTCCAGTCGTCATCACCGACCCGCAGGTCGGCGAGAGCATCGCGGTTCGCAGCATGGCCTACCTTGCGCTGACCTACGACCATCGCCTCGTCGACGGAGCAGACGCCGGTCGTTTCCTCACCGCTGTCAAGCAACGTCTTCAGGGTGGCGCGTTCGAGGCCGAGCTCGGGTCCTGATTCCGACATGCAGGTGGTCATCGGGGGCGCGTCGGGATTTCTCGGCACGGCACTGACTGAACACCTGCGGTCAAACGGCCACGCCGTCACGCGGCTGGTGCGATCAGGGTCGGGCGACGACGCCTCGCGGTGGGACCCCGCGGCGGGGCTCATCGACCAGGACGTGATCGACGCGGCCGACGCCGTCATCAACCTGTCGGGCGCATCGATCTCGCGGTGGCCGCGTACGCGCGCCTATCGCCAAGAGCTGCTCGACTCCCGTACATCCCCGACCAGCGTGATCGCGCAGGCCATCGCCAAGTCGCCGACACCCCCAGTCCTGCTCTCGGGGTCAGCCATGGGCTACTACGGCGGTGATCGCGGCGACGAGGTGCTGACCGAGGCCAGCTCGCCCGGCACCGGGTTCCTGGCCGACATCGTCCAGGCGTGGGAATCCGCCGCCGCCCCGGCGGTCGAGACGACCCGCGTCGTGTTCCTGCGGACTTCGCTGGTGCTCGACAAGCGCGGCGGCCTGCTCAAGCTGATGCAGGTGCCGTTCAAGCTCGGCGGCGGAGCCAAGCTCGGACCGGGTACGCAGTACATGTCGCTCATCTCTCTGCAGGACTGGCTCCGCGCGGTGCAGTTCCTGCTCGAGTCACCCACGGCGAGTGGGCCTCACAACCTGACGATGCCTCGGCCCCCGACCAACGCCGAGTTCACGGACGCGCTCGGCGATGCACTACACCGGCCGACCTTCCTCACAGCGCCATCGTTCGCGCTCAAGCTCGCACTGGGCACCGGCATCGCCAAGGACCTTCTCGGGTCGTTGCGCCTCTCCCCCAAAGCACTCACCGATGCCGGTTTCGAGTTCGAGCACCCCGACCTGAAGTCGACGATCGAATCCGCACTGTGAATGGCGTGCCCGACCCAAACCTTCCTCGCGTCGATCCCAGCGCGGCATTCATCGAGTACCTCGACTTCTTCCGCGCGGAGGTACGGCGCAAGTGCACTGGACTCGATGACGCGACACGTGACACCACCGTCGTCCCGTCGGCATGGACCATGCCGCAGCTCGTCGAGCACCTCGTGTTCATGGAACGCCGCTGGCTCGTCTGGGGATTTCTCGGTGAGGAGGTTCCCGACCCCACCGGAGATCGTGACGCTGAGGGCAACTGGGTCACCGATCGGCCGATCGACGTGCTGCTCGCCGCGCTCGACGAGGGCGGACGGCGTACGACCCAGATCATCGAGTCACATGAGCTCACCGACCTGGCCAGCGTCGGCGGCAAGTTCACTGGCGGCGGCTCGCTGCCGACTCTGCTCTCCCTGCTGATGCACGTCTCGCAGGAGTACTCCCGGCACCTCGGGCACCTCGACATCGTCCGCGAGCTGCACGACGGGCTCGTCGGCGACGACTAGCTCGTCACCACACCAGGACGGGCTTGACGACCTTGCCCGCCAACACATCTGCGACGGCGGTGTTGATGTCGCTGAACGGGTAGGTCGTGACCAGGCCGTCGACGTCGAACTCGCCGGCCGCGTTCAGGGCGATCAGCCGAGGCACCATCTCCAGCGGGTCGGAGTCGCCCTCGATCGACGCCTTGATGACCTTGCCGGTCTGCAGCAGGTCGATCGCGTCGATCGCATACTCCTCGGCGCCCAGCCCGAGAGCCACCAGCGTGCCCCGGACCTTCAACGCCTGCTGCGCCTGCTTCACTACGGCCGAGATCGCGGTGGTGTCGATCGCGTACGAGGCGCCGGCCCCACCGGTGAGCTCCTTGATCTTGGCGACGACATCTTCCTCGGCCGTCGGGTCGATGCCGATCGCGCCATAGCCGGTGGCCACGTCGCGGCGGCTCTCCAACGGGTCGACGGCGATGATCGTGGCGACGCCCAGGTGCTTCGCGGCAGCCAGCGCGGACAGGCCGACGGCTCCGCAGCCGAAGACGACCAGGCTTTCGGCCGGCGCCGGCTTGAGCACGTTCAGCACGGTGCCCGCGCCGGTCTGGAAGCCACAGCCGTACGGGGCGACCTTGGTCAGGTCGACGGACTTGTCGACCACCACGCAGTTGTCGGCGTACGCGAGCGCGTACTGGGAGAGGCTGGACTGCCCGAAGAAGCTGCCGAAGACGCTCTGCCCGTCGCGGCTGTACGTCGTGGTGCCGTCCATACGCATGCCCATGTAGTTGAGCAGCAGGGACGAGTCGCAATAGCCGACCAGGTCGTTCTTGCAGTTGTCGCAGCCGCGACAGGACCTGAACGAGAGCACCACATGGTCGCCCACCTCGATGCCACTGACCCCGGCGCCGACCGCCTCGACGATGCCGGCGCCCTCGTGGCCGAACACGTTCGGGAACATCTCTTCCGGCAGGAAACCCTTGAGGTGGATGTCGGTGTGGCACAAACCGGTGGCGACGATCTTGACCAGGACCTCGTCCGCCTGCGGGTCAGCGAGCTCGATCTCCTCAAGAGAGAAGTCAGCGCCCTGCGAGTTCACGACAGCGACAGTGGTCTTCATGCGTCACGCTCCAGCCAAGTAGATTCGACGAGGCGCCGCCACGAGGTCGTCGACGCGCTCGCGAACGGTCACGCCGTCACAGTAGTGGAACAGGTTCTAGTCGCCCAGAGGCGCACCTAGCTCGCGATCCGCCAGCCCTCGGACGTGTGTACGAGGGTCACCGTGCGCCTGGTCGGCAGGTCACGTGGCAGCGCGCGACTCGTGCCGTCAGCCCAGACGACTCGTGCCGGTGCCAGCCGGTCGATGACGGCGAGGCGTACGCGACTGGCCGCCACGTCGTCCACCTGGCACGACATCACGATGAGGTCGGCCCCAGTCACGTGAGCGCCGCGCCGTTCGTAGGCGCGAATCACGGCTGCATCAGCGGTACGAGCTGTGCTGCGCGGGGCGTAGACGTGGTCGAGGAGAGCCTGGTCGGAGGTGGCAAACGCCTCGGCGCGTATGTGATCGAGCCCGCCGAGCAAACCATCGCAACAGACGCGGTCGGGCGCCACCAGCGATGCCACAGCGGCGAGCCACACGGGAAACCACTCCATGGGGCGACCATGCCCGCATCGCGCCGATAGCGCCGCTCGGCGTCCACAGGCTGCGGCATCCGCGCTGGGCGACGGGGATACGCTGGAAGCGTGACTGAGCTCCAGATCATCGACAACTGGTATGGCGACAGGGCCATCGACTACCTCGACGCCTGGGAGCTGCAGCGCGAGCTCCACGAGCAGCGCGCCACCGACCAGATCGATGACACGGCAATGTTCCTCGAGCATCCCCCCGTCTACACCGCCGGGCGTCGCACCGAGCCACACGAGCGTCCCTTCGACGGCACTCCCGTCATCGATGTCGACCGCGGCGGCAAGATCACGTTCCACGGCCCCGGCCAGCTCGTCGGCTACCCCATCACCAAGCTCCCGTCACACGTGCTCGTCGTGGACTACGTACGACGCGTCGAGGAAGCCCTGATCCGCGCCGTCGCCGACCTCGGCGTGACCACCGGCCGAGTCGCCGGCCGCTCCGGAGTGTGGCTGCCCGCCGGCAACGGCAAGCTCGAGCGCAAGATCGCAGCGATCGGCATACGGGTCTCGCGAGGAGTCACGATGCACGGTTTCTCGCTGAACGCCGACGTCGATCTCGGCTACTACGAACGATTCGTCCCGTGTGGCATCGCCGACGCTGGCGTCACCTCGCTCACCGCCGAGCTCGGCCGGGATGTCACAGTTCCGGAGGCCGCAGCAGCGGTCACTCCGCACCTCATCGAGCTGCTCGGATGGGATGCGTACCAGCCGTCGGCAGACCTGCCGGCAACCACTCCACTGCTGGATCTGTCCATTGGTGCGCAGGCGTAGGCTGACCTCGTGACTATTGCTCCTGAAGGCCGCAAGATGTTGCGGCTCGAGGTCCGCAACGCGGAGACCCCGATCGAGAAGAAGCCCGAGTGGATCAAGACCCGGGCCAAGATGGGTCCCGAGTACACCGAGCTGATGAACCTGGTCAAGGGCGAGGGCCTGCACACCGTGTGTCAGGAAGCCGGCTGCCCCAACATCTTCGAGTGCTGGGAAGACCGCGAGGCCACCTTCCTCATCGGTGGCGAGCAGTGCACCCGTCGTTGCGACTTCTGCCAGATCGACACCGGCAAGCCTGATCCGATCGACCGTGATGAGCCCCGCCGCGTCGCCGAGAGCGTGCAGAAGATGCAGCTCCGCTACGCAACCATCACCGGCGTCGCCCGCGATGACGTGCCCGACGGCGGCGCCTGGCTCTACGCCGAGACCGTCCGCAAGATCCATGAGCTCAACCCCGGCATCGGCGTCGAGAACCTCATACCCGACTTCAACGGCATCCCCGAGCTCCTCGAGCAGGTCTTCGACAGCCGCCCCGAGGTGCTGGCGCACAACGTCGAGACGGTCCCGCGTATCTTCAAGCGCATCCGCCCGGCGTTCCGCTACGAGCGGTCGCTCGACGTGATCACCCAGGCCCGCGACTACGGCCTGGTCACCAAGTCCAACCTGATCCTCGGCATGGGCGAGACCCGCGACGAGGTCTCGCAGGCGCTGGTCGACCTGCACGAGGCCGGCTGCGACCTCATCACGATCACGCAGTACCTCCGACCGTCCAAGCGTCACCACCCCGTGGAGCGCTGGGTCAAGCCCGAGGAATTCGTCGAGCTCAAGCACGAGGCCGACGAGGTCGGATTTGCCGGCGTCATGTCGGGACCCCTCGTACGTTCGTCCTACCGGGCCGGCCGCCTCTACCAGCAGGCCATCGAGTCAGGACGCGGCAACGCCGCGATCCGCACCCAGCCGTAGACTGACCCCCATGTCGAACGCCACACCCGAACCCGCCAAGGGCCGCATCCGCCAGATGCGACAGGCCTACACGATCACCAAGCGCAGCGATCGCAACATCGGCTTGATCCTGCTGCTGACGTTCCTCGTGTTCGGCGGTGCAGCCGGAGCGCTCGGCTACTTCGTGTTCGGCACCGGGACGTTCGGTCTGATCGTCACGATCCTGTTCTCCGTGCTCATCGGCATCCTTGCCATGCTGATCGTCTTCGGCCGTCGCGCCGAGAAGGCCGCGTACGCGCAGGTCGAGGGCCAGACCGGCGCTGCTGCCGGCGCTCTGCAGATGTTGAAGCGCGGCTGGGACGTCAAGCCCGCTGTCGCGTTCACCAAGAACCAGGACATCGTCCACCGGGTCGTCGGACGCCCCGGGATCATCCTGGTCGGCGAAGGCAACCCGACACGGGTCAAGAACCTCCTCGCTGCTGAGAAGAAGAAGCACGCACGTATCGGCGGCGACGAGGTGCCCGTCACCGACATCATCGTTGGTCGCGGTCCCGGAGAGATCCCGCTGACCAAGCTCATGAAGCATGTCCAGAAGCTCCCCAAGAAGATCAAGCCGGCGCAGATGACGGCGGTCCTCTACAAGCTCAAGGCGCTCGACGCGATGCGTCCGGCGGCCCCCATGCCTCGCGGCCCGGTGCCGACCAGCATGAAGGGCTCCCGCAAGGCGATGCGCGGCTGACGCAGCGCTAGACGCGAATGACGCGCGATCCTGCCGCGAGGTCGTGCAACCCGCGCTTGTCGTCGTTCATCACGATGGCCGGCAGCACGATCGACAACAGTGCCGTACGCAGGACCGCACGAAGAATGCCGATCGGCCTGCCGGCGGGATTCTCGACCCTGAGCCCGAGCAGACGCTTGCCGATCGTGAAACCGAGCAGTCCGGTCAGCAGGGCCACCTCGACCGATGAAGAACCCCACGATCACAAAGTTCTCGCTGGGATTCTTGGGCGGATAGCTGACGCCGGTGAGTGCCACCGCACTCAGCGCTGCGATGACCCAGTCAATGAGCAGAGCGGCGAGTCGGCGGCCGAGCGAGGGGGTTTCCACGAGCCGAGCCTACCGATGGCAACGAGTCGGGATGACAGCGATCAAGCCGTTGGCGTCCCTGTGGCGGGGTTTGAGGGAGACAGCGGCATGACGCCCCGTCTGACGTCAGCGGGGCACTTGTAACATGCCTGAAACAAACCAGTGACGGTCGGGAAACTGCCGGAGCCTAACGTCGGGTTCAGTGCAGCGACGCACTTTCCTGCTATCTGACACCAGTGACCGCCAAGCGGTCGAGGAGGACATATGTTCGGCAATGCCGACGAGCTGTTCAAGTTCATCAAGGACGAGGGTGTTGAGTACCTCGACGTCCGATTCACCGACCTTCCCGGCATCCAGCAGCAGGTGACCCTGCCGGCATCGACGTTCGACGCCGACATGGTCAAGAGCGGCGTGGCGTTCGACGGCTCGTCGATCCGTGGATTCCAGACGATCGACCAGTCCGACATGGTCCTCTACCCGGACATCGGTACCGCGTACGTCGACCCGTTCAAGGCCCGCAAGACCATCGCGATGGACTTCTTCGTCCACGACCCGATCACCGGCGAGGCCTACTCGCGCGATCCGCGCAACATCGCCCGCAAGGCCGAGGCCTACCTCGCCACCACCGGCATCGGCGACACGGCGTTCTTCGCGCCCGAGGCGGAGTTCTACATCTTCGACCGCGTCAACTACGGCACCAGCGCCAACAAGTCGTTCTACGAGATCACCTCATCGGAAGCCGCCTGGTCGACCGGCGACTCGATCGACGGCAACCGTGGCTACCAGGTCCGCTACAAGGGCGGCTACTTCCCCGTCGCGCCGACGGACCAGACAGCCGACCTCCGCAACGACATGATGAGCAACCTCACCGACGCCGGCCTCATTCTTGAGCGCGGCCATCACGAGGTCGGTACGTCGGGTCAGGCCGAGATCAACTACAAGTTCAACACCCTGCTCGCCGCCGCTGACGATGTCATGAAGTTCAAGTACATCGTCCGCAACACGGCCTGGGCCAACGACAAGACCGTGACCTTCATGCCGAAGCCGATCTTCGGTGACAACGGCTCGGGCATGCATGTGCACCAGTCGATCTGGAACGACGGCAAGCCGCTGTTCTACGACGAGTCCGGCTACGGCGGACTGTCTGACATGGCCCGCCACTACATCGGCGGCATCCTGAAGCACGCACCGTCGCTGCTGGCGTTCACCAACCCTTCGGTGAACTCCTACCACCGCCTGGTGCCGGGCTTCGAGGCTCCGATCGCGTTGGTCTACTCAGCGCGCAACCGCTCGGCTTGTGTCCGCATCCCGATCACGGGCGCCAACCCCAAGGCCAAGCGCATCGAATTCCGTTGCCCCGACCCGTCGGCCAACCCGTACCTCGCCTTCTCGGCGTTGCTGCTGGCCGGACTCGACGGCATCAAGAACAAGATCGAGCCACCCGCTCCGATCGACAAGAACATCTACGAGCTGCCTCCGGAGGAGTACGAAGCCATCGACATGGTGCCGACGTCGCTCAACGCGGTGCTCGACTCGCTCGAGGCAGATCACGAGTTCCTGACCGCCGGTGACGTGTTCACGCCCGATCTGATCGAGACGTGGATCGACTACAAGCGCACCCAGGAGATCCTTCCCGTGCAGCTGCGGCCACACCCGCACGAGTTCGAGCTCTATTACGACATCTGAGTCGATCGAGCGCAGAACACCCCGGCCCGCTGGTCGGGGTGTTCTGCTTTCAGCGGCGAAGGTCATACCGCAGCGGCCAGGGTCGCGAAACGGCTATCCTGTCGCAGTGTCGACCAGATCCCGCTTCCATGTCTCGGTCTCCGGTCCGCACGACGCTCCCGTACTGATGTTCGCGCACGGGTTCGGTTGTGATCAGTCCATGTGGCGGTTCGTCGCGCCAATGTTCGAGGACCGCTATCGGGTGGTGCTCTTCGATCACATCGGGTGCGGCGCCTCCGAGACCGCCGGATATGACCCCGCCGACTATGCGAATCTCGAGCGGTACGCCGAGGACCTGGCATCGATTTGTCGTGAGCTCTCCGTACGCGACGTCACCGTGGTAGGCCACTCGGTCTCGGCAATGATCGGGGTCCTCGCCCACATTGCCAACCCTGAGATCTTCACAGCCCTGGTCCTGATCGGGCCGTCGGCGCGCTACATCGACGACGCTGAATACGTGGGCGGGTTCAGCCGTTCCGACATTGACGATCTCCTCGAGCTCATGGCCGCGAACCAGCTCGGTTGGCAGGACCCGCTCTCCGGGATGGTGATGTCAGGCTCTGACCAGCCGGAGCTGAAGGACGAGCTGGAAGCCGCCTTCTGCAGGGCCGACCCGAACATCGCCCGCGACTTCGCCGCGACAACGTTCTTGAGCGACAACCGAGACGACCTCGCCAAGGTCACCGCGCCGACGCTCATCGTGCAGAGCCACACCGACATCATCGCGCCGCTGTCAGCCGGCGAATTCGTGCGTGATCACATCAGCGGCGCCCAGTTCGTGATGATTGACACCGTCGGCCACTGTCCGCAGCTCAGCGCTCCGGAGGCAACCGTCCGGGCCATCGACGGATTCCTCAGGTCACTTCCGGATCCGCGGTACGCGCGGCTGTGAGCAGCGACCCACATCAGCTGTTCGATCTTGCACCTGCCGCCTACGTCGTCTTCGGCCGAGACGGTGTCATCCTCGAAGCCAACCGCGCCTTCCTGCGCCTGGTCGGACGAACTCGCGATGACGTGGTCGGGCAACGCACCCTCCCCAGCCTCCTGACGGTCGGCGGACGGATCTATTTCGAGACCCACCTCCTGCCGCACCTCGACCTCAACGACCACGTCGACGAGGTGGCGCTCGAGGTCGAGCACACCGCCGGTTCGCGCACGCCCGTGCTCCTCAGCGCCAACGTGCAACGCGCCACGGACGCAGACGGCGCCCCTGGATATGTTGTCCGGGCTGTGCTGTTCGAGGCTCGCGATCGCCGCCGCTACGAAGCCGATCTGCTGAGGACCACGCGGGCCGCCGAAGACGCCGAGCGACACGCAAATGAGTTGTCACGCACCTTGCAGCGAACGCTCATCCCGCCCACTCCGCCGGTGATCCCCGGCCTGGACATCGCTGCCGGCTATCGACCTGCGGGCGACGGCCGCGAGGTCGGCGGAGACTTCTATGACGTGTTTAACATTGCTCCCTCCACTTGGTTCGTGGTCCTCGGTGACGTCGCAGGAAAGGGCATACCCGCGGCCACGATCACCACCCACATCCGTCACGCTGTACGTGGCCTTGCCATGCAGCACGCAGAATGCGCCACCCTGCTCCACGCGCTCGATCGTGAGCTGCAGGATGAGAACGTCGAGCGGTTCTGCACCTTGGTGGTGCTTCGACTCACCGACACCGGCGCGGGTTGGCTCGTCGAGGGATCGGTCGGTGGGCACCCCCTGCCGATTCTCGCGAGCAGAAGCGGCACCGTGACCCATGTGGGCGCACCCGGGTCATTGGTCGGGATCCTCGACGAGCCCGAGTACCGCTCGTTCACCCACCGGCTCGCTCCCGATGAGTTCCTGGTGCTCTACACCGACGGCATCACCGAGGCCAAGCACAACCTCGAGCAGTTCGGCACCGAAAGATTGTTCCAGCTCCTTGGCGAGAGCGTGATCGACACTGCCACGTCAGCTCGGCTCACCGAAAGCATCCTTCACGCGGGACTCACCTTCCAAGACGGTGACGCGAATGATGACATCGCGGTCCTGGTGGTCCACCCGACGCCACCTACGGCTTCAGCAGGCGGTGCCCCGGTCGACCGAGAGCACCGCGCCGGTGACTGACGCAGCAGCGTCGGAGGCCAGGTAGGCGATCGTGTCGGCGACGTCGCTGGGCGGCATGAACCCGTACCGCGCTCCGGCCGTCTCCATGAGGAGCTCCCAGTCGAGCTGGGTGTCGGCGTGCTCGGCGGCGGCATTGGTAGGCAGGTCGGTCTGGATGCCTCCGGGGCACACTGTGTTGGCCCTGATGCCATCGGCGGCGAGCTCGAGGGCGAGCGACTTCATCAGCAGGATCACGCCGGCCTTCGACGCACAGTAGGCGGCTTGGTACGGCTGCGCCCGCAGTCCCGCAATAGAGGCGACGGTCACGATGTTGCCCCTGCTCTCGCGCAGGTGAGGCAGCGCCGCATGGCTCATCAGCATCGGCCCGGTCAGGTTGACACCGAGGTGGCGCTGCCAAGTGGCGAGGTCGAGGTCCTCGAACCTGCGGAACTGATCGATGCCCGCGACGTTGACCACGATGTCGAGTCCACCCAGGCGCTCAACGGCGGTGGCGACGGCCGTGCGCACAGAGGTCTCGTCGCTCACGTCGCACGCCAGTACGTCGTCGCTGGCAGTCAGGTCGACGCCCACCACAGACGCACCCTCCCGGGAAAGCAGCTCGACGGTTGCCGCACCGACTCCCCCGGCGGCTCCAGTCACCAATGCGCGCTTGCCCTCAAATCGTCCGGCCACGATCATCCCTTCGTCTGGTTGCTCCCGCATGGATAGTACTGGTCAAAACTAGAACTTGTTCCTGTTCAGGCTCAGCTGCAGGTAGCGAGTTCCAAGAACATGGGGCGCGAAGGACCCCGCGCGCGTATTCTGGATGCAGCACTCCCCCAGTGTTGGTCGTCCACCGTCTCGTCCCAGAGGTCCTCCCACATGGATGCCATCCCGAGCCACAGATTGGTTGAGCCTGCCTTGAATGGGTCTGCGCTCGATCCCGACAGCCCCGAGTTCTATGACGCATGCCAGGCGTTGATCGCGCGATCGTCGCTCGCGACGACGCCCGGGTGTGACAGGGATCGTCGCTGATGCAACCAACGAGGCACAGGTTGCGGCACTCAGAGACGTGTGGCTTCGCCACGCCGAGGATCGCGCCGAGCTCGAGACTCTTCGCGCCGAGCTCGAGAGCGTTCGCGCCGAGCTAGCCGACCTCACCGCCCGCTATGCAACCACCGCCAAGGCCCTGACGGAAGCTTCAGACCAGACGAGCCAGACAAGCGCACAGCTCATCGAGGCCCGGCGCACGATCTCAGACCGCGACCTCGCACTGGAGCAATTGCGTCACGAGCTAGCCGACCTCACCGCCCGCTGTGCAACCACCGCCGAGGCCCTGAAGGAAGCTTCAGACCAGACGAGCCAGACAAGCGCACAGCTCATCGAGGCGCGGCGCACGATCTCAGACCGCGACCTCGCGCTGGAGCAATTGCGTCACGATCTCGCCGAGAGTGAACAGCAGGTCGCCGAGCAGGATCGGCTGATCAAGGACCTTCAGCGACACCTGCTTGCCGTCGAGGAGGCTCGCGCCGCCGACGCCGCCGCGATTCTCGAGTCACTCGGCAAGTACCAGGTGTGAGCAGGTCCGGCTTGTACGGTGCTCGCCCATGAAGGTCGGTGTGGCGCTTCCCCAGATGGCTGTCGGGTACGGCCCGGGCACCACGGTCGACTGGGCTCGCGCCATCGATGCTGGACCGTTCTCAAGCGTTTCGGCCGGCGAGCGAGTCACCTTCAGCAATCCCGAGATGGTCGCGTCGCTCGGGGCTTGTGCCGCGGTGACCGAGCGCGTACGCATCATGGCCAACCTCTGGGTGCTTCCCCAGCACTCGATGTCCATGGTTGCCCAGCAGATCGGCACCCTCGACCAGTTGTCCGGCGGCCGTCTCGACGTCGCCGTCGGCGTCGGCGCTCGTGATGACGACTACCGCGCGCTCGGGCAAGAGTTCAGCCACCGTCATCGAGCGGCTCGACGCCAACGTCGCCGAGCTACGTGCCCTCCTCGCCGGTCAGCCACCGTTCGATGGCGCCGAGCCTGTCGGTCCATCCCCGGCGCAGACGTGGTGGTCCTCCGATCCTGGCGGGGGCAATGGGTCCCAAGTCCATGCGCCGGGCGGCCCGCTGGGCCGATGGCATCAGTGGCTTCAGCATTGCCGGTGACGCCGACGAGATCGCCAAGGTGAACGCATTGGCGGACGCGTGCTGGGTCGAGGCCAGCCGTGAGCGCACCGCCCAACAAGCTCAACGGCTGTTTCGTCGTCGGTCGGGATGCCGGAAAGCCCCGCGATCTTGCGCTCGTTCACCGCCCGCTACCTCGGCTTCCTCGGTGCGGCTCTGGCCGACACGATCGCCTCCACCGCTGACACCTCGTCGGTCGATGCACTGAAGCGCGTGCTGGACGGCGCCGAGGGCGCCGGGTGCGACGAGTTCATAGTCGTGCCTGGGACCACCGACCTGCGCTGCCTCGATGTCGTCGCGGAGGTCGTCCAGTCGCGTTTGTGACCCAGGTTTTGCTCTTGCCCGTTCGATCCAAGGAATCGCTGGAAACGCAGGCAACACTCGCTTGAGCGAAGTATTCTGAGCCTGCGGCGGCACTCGTCGCAACCCGCCCGTCTCCTCCTCCCAGAGGTCCCCGCGCATGACCATCGATCGCCCATCCGACTGGGTTCGCCGCTCCCTGAGCGATGCGGACCGTGATCTTGATCCCCGCAGTCCTGAATTCGTCGCGGCTTGTCTGGCCGTGATCAACCAGTCGAAGAACTCGCAGGCCCCCAGGGAACCCGCCATCACCCGGCAGAAGACCGGGACAGTCTCGCCCGGCTCAGGAACCGCGTCTAGGTCTGGCCGCCACACCGAGCCCGACCAGGCGACGACGGCCCACGGACTCGTGCACAAGCTGGAGACGGAGATCCAGCGACTCAATGACCAGCTGTCCAGCGCCCAGAAGCGGCTGAACGATGCAGCACCCACGTTGCGCGAGCACACTGAGGCCCGGGAGAAGCTCACGCCGGTCCGCTCCCGCGAGCTGAACAAGGGCAAAGGTCCGAGAAGAAGGTCCTCTGCCCCTGAGCAACCTCAACCGCTTCCGCAGCTGATCGAGGCGATGCTGTCCGATCACGAGGCGGACAAGGCCGCTCTCAAGGAAGCCGGACGTCGCGAAGACCAGATTCGCGCAGCGCTTGTGGCATTGGAGGCGAAATTTGCACAAGCAACGACCGAGCATGACCAGACCACCTCAGCACTCGAAGCAGCTGTTCAAGGTGAGACCGCGGCGCGTGCTGAGCTTGCGGACACCACAGCCAAGTACGACGAGGCCACGGCAGCACTCGAAGCCGCCGTACGAGACCAGACCGCAGTGCGCGACGAGCTGGCGGACAGCACAGCCAAGTACGACCAAGTCACCTCAGCACTCGAAGCAGCCGTACAAGACCAGACCGCAGTCCGCGACGAGCTGGCGGACACCACAACCAAGTACGACCAAGTCACCTCAGCACTCGAAGCAGCCGTACAAGACCAGACCGCAGTGCGCGCCGAGCTGGCGACGGCGCTGAAAGCCGCCTCGGACCACGAATCTGCGATGGTGCAGCTGCGTCAGACGATCGCAGACAGGGATGAGGAGATCAGAGAGCTGAAGGAGCGAGCCCTTCACGCCGAACAGGCGCGCGCCCTCGACGCAGTCGAGCTCCGTGCGTCGACCCAACGCGACCACGAGATCGCTCTTGAGCAGCTGCATCGAGTGATCAGCGAGCGGGATCAAGAAATCACCGCGCTGCAGAGTCACCTCCTGCAGTCCGAGCAAGCTCGCGCCGCTGACGCTGCCGCGATCATCGACTCACTCGAGAAGTACAAAGTCTGAGGACACCGGCCTCGCCCTGCAAGGATTGGCGTCATGCCCGACGCCGCCGAGCTCACCCAGCGCTGGATCACTGCGTGGGTCCACGTACGCAACCTCGAGGTGTCAGAGGTCGACGGCTGGCCCCTGGTGCACACACGGTCCCGTACGCGTGAGAGCGAGCTGATCTGCACCGATCCCGGACCCGAGGCGTTCGGCGCGCTCATGCGACGCATCGAGGGCGACACCCGCGCCATGCTCACGGTGGTCGCCGAGGACATTGAGCCGTACGCCTCGCTGTGGCTTCCCCGCAGCGTACGGGTTGACCGGGATGACGAGACGCTGATGACGGTGGAGCTCAAACCGTGCGCCATACCCGCTCATGACTCGGCCCTCAGGAGTCGCTGGGACGTCCGGGGCAACAGCGTGACGCTGCGACTGGAGTCTGACGGCAGGGTCGCCGCCGAGGGCACGATTGGGGTACTCGACGATGTCGCGGTGTTCGATGCGATCGAGACGTCTCAACAGTTCAGGCGCCGCGGTCTTGGGCGCTGCGTCGTGTCGATGCTGACGTCGTACGCGCTCGACCACGACGCAACGACGGGCATACTTGCCGCGACGAACCAAGGACGACTGCTCTACGAATCGCTCGGCTGGCACGTCGCGCTTCAGATGCGCTCGCTCATGGGCGAGCGCTGATTCAGGCGAGCAGCGCTTGTACCAACTGACGAAACACCCGCAACTGGGCACGCATCGGCTCGCCTGAGCCCAGCGCACGGCACACCAAGTAGGACCCTTCGAACACGACGAACAGCTGGTCAGCCAGGTCGTCGGGATCTGGCCCGCCGCGCAGACCACGGTGCGCGTAGGCCGCGCCGAGCAAGCCTGACAGCGCGTCGCGCCACGTGGTGATTGCACGCTCGATCTCCGCAGCGGTCTGCTGGTCGAGCAGATCCCGCTCGGTCACCACAGCGATGTAGAGGCACGCGGACTCAGCCGTCAGATCGCCCGACCAGTTCTCGTAGAAGTCCAAGAAGGCGAGCACCTTTGCCACCGGGTCCGACTCGGTCGCGGCCACCTCCAGACCGGCTCGCAACAACTCGAGGTCCGCCTCGACGTATCGCGTCACCAAGGCGTGAGCCAGAGCTCGCTTCGTGGCGAAATGATGAAAGAAGGCACCTTTGGAGCTTTTTGATTCCCGGATGATCGCCTCGACGGAGGTGCCTGAGAAGCCGTTGCGCTCCACCAGCCGCTCTGCCGCTCCCAAGAGCTGATCCCGGGTCTCTCTTCCGCTTTTGGGCACAACACCATTGTTCCAGACCAAACGGTCTGATACAACAGACTGAACAGTCTGCAACCCCATACAGGAGCAACGATGAGCACACTCTTGGACGCAACCGCTTGGGTCACTGATGGTGGCCTGGAGACGGACTTGATCTTCAACCACGGCGTCGATCTCCCCGAGTTCGCCGCGTTCCCGCTGGTGCAGGATGAGGGCGGTTCGCGCCTGCTCACCTCCTACTACGAGGGTTACGCCGACATCGCGAAAGCCGCCGGACTCGGCCTGCTGGTCGAGACTGCGACCTGGCGAGCCAATCCGGACTGGGGTGACGCGCTCGGCTTCGACGTCAGACGCCTGGACCAGGCGAATCGCGCCGCAGTCCACCTGGCCCGTGGCATCGCCACCAGCTCGGACCTGCCCAGGACGTGCGTCAGCGGGGTGATCGGACCGCGCGGCGATGGCTATGTCGCCGCGGGAAGGGACGCCGACGAGGCCGCCGCCTACCACGAAGGACAAGTGCGGTCGTTTGCGTCCGAGGGTGTCGACCTGGTGCACGCCATGACGATGACGGAGGCGAACGAAGCCATGGGGATCGTCCGGGCAGCCCGTACATGGGACCTGCCCGTAGCGGTCTCGTTCACCGTGGAGACCGACGGGAGACTTCCCGATGGCACCACCCTGGCAGATGCAGTTGGCGTGTTGGAATCGCAGGCGCCGGCCGACTGGTACGGAGTCAACTGCGCTCATCCAACCCATGTCCTGCCGAGCCTCGACGACGCCGACTGGCAGGATCGGCTGGTGTTCTTCCGACCTAACGCCTCGACGATGTCGCACGAGGAGCTCGACTCGATGGAGGTGCTCGACGCGGGCGACCTGACGCTACTCGTCAGGTCCACCGAGGAGCTGCGATCACGTGCACCCTCGCTCAAGGTCCTTGGAGGGTGCTGTGGCACTGACAGCCGACACGTAGCGGCACTCTGGGGTGTGAGCGAGCCGTCCGGCAGCGACTGAGCGCTCAGGCGCGTACCCAGCGTGAGCAATGCCTCACCCTTGGAATGCAGGCGATCAGCGGCCCAGCAGGTTGAATGGACCAGCAATCGAACTGAGGACCCGCATGCCCCGAATCACTCGCAAGACCTTCGTCGCAGCACCCGCCGAGACCGTGTGGAAGCTCGCCGGCGACTTCGCCGAATGGCACCCCAAGCTCCGCATCTACGCCGACGGCCCCGAGGCCTCGCCTGAACTTGTCGTCACAGTCGTATCACGTGACGAGTCGCTGATGTCGCTGTCGTACCACATGCCCGATCCCCCGTTCCCGATCGCCAACCATCGCGCGACGGTGCTCGTGGAGCCCGACAGCGACACCACGTCGTACGTGACCTGGGAGGCAGACTTCACGGCCGATCCGGCGATCCTGCAGCAGCTCGAGGACGAGCTCGGCGACGATGTGTTCAAGCAGGCGCTCGACCGTCTGGCAACGACGGCGCAGGACTCGTACGGCTCTGCGCAGGTCGCAAAGACCGCCTGACTGTTGGGAGCGCTTGGCGAGCGGTGGATCTTCAACCAAATGAGCGGCCGTACGGTTGGGTTCGCACCGATGAGGAGTCGGCGCGTCCATTCGGTTGAACATCCACCGCGCTCCAGGTGACGCTGGTGTCAGCTGCGCCAGTCCTTGAACCCGACGACGATGAGGCGCATCTGACGGCGGGCGCCCTCTTTGATCTTCTCCTCGAGATCGGGACGCCCATCAGGCATCTCCACGACCTCCTCGGCGTTCGACACCATGTTGCGCACGAACAACCGCGACACCATCGTCACGTCCTCCGAGGCCCAGTTCTCGATGTTGGGCAGCCGAGCCAGCACGACGGCGAGCTCGCTGACGAACAGGTCGAGCTCGTGGCGGATCGCCGTACGCACGACTTCCGGTCCGCCGACACGCTCCCGGGCGACGAAGGCGAAGTGCGCCTTGCTGACCTTGACCGCCTCGACCAGCACCTCGGCCGCCGAGTCGATGATGTTGTCGAACACCTCGGGATCACGCTGGGCGTCGCGGATCATCCGGCGCAGCGTCGAGAACGACTGCTCGACCAGCGCGAGGCCGAGCTGGTCCATCGACTCGAAATGGCGATAGAACGCGGTCGGGACGACTCCCGCATGGCGTGACACCTGTCGCAGGCTGATCTGCGCGAATCCCTGCGCCTGGCTCAGCTCGAGGGCCGACGCGAGGATCGCCTGACGGGTGCGTTCCTTCTGCGCCTGACGAGACTCCACGGGCACAGCGTCTGACATGCTCACAGCCTATAGCCCGCCTTTCAGTGAACAGTTGTACGCAAAGTGCGTCAGGTCACGCGATTCACGGTTGCGCTTGACCTCCATACCGGGCACTATTTGAGTGTACGCACGTTCACTGAATAATTCAGCCACTGAGTTGGGGAGGGTCACCAGATGGGCATCATCCGCAAGGCTCTCGCCTCACGGCCCGTTGCATCCCTGACCTCCCCGTACACGATCGATCACTACCTCGACCAGATTCACCCCATGCTTGCAGCGGAAAACGTACGCGCAAAGGTCGTCGAGGTCATCCACGAGACCGGCGACGCCAGCACCGTCGTGCTGCGCCCCAACGGCGCCTGGAAGGGATTCACTCCCGGCCAGCACGTCCAGTTCGGTGTCGAGGTCGACGGAAAGCGCCGTGTACGCGTGTTCTCGGTCTCGAGCTCGCGCGCCACCAAGAACAAGACGTTCAGTGTCTCCGTCAAGGCCCATCCCGACGGCTATGTGTCGCAGTTCCTGCACAACGAGCTCAAGCCCGGCACGATCGTGTTCCTCTCGCAGGCAGAGGGCGAGTTCGTCCTCCCCCGCGAGACCCCCGACGACATCCTGCTGATGAGCGGCGGCTCGGGCATCACCCCCGTCATGTCGATGATCCGTACGCTCCGTGACTCCGGCCATTCCGGACGCGTCACGTTCCTGCACTACGCACGCTCCCTCGAGGACGAGATGTTCAGCGGCGAGCTCGACGAGATTGCCGCGACACTCCCCCAGGCGCAGGTCGTACGCATCTTCACCCGCAAGCCCGCCGAGGGCGCCGAGCTCGAGGGCCGGTTCTCGATCGACCACCTCAAGCATCTCGGCATAGACCCGTCCGAGACGCTCACGTACGTGTGCGGCCCCGCCGGACTCATCGCCAGCGTGCGCGACACGTACGAGGAGCTCGGCGCAACCGACCAGCTCCGCATGGAGTACTTCAAGGTTCCGAGCGTCGATCTCGACGCGGCTGACGCAACCGGCACGCTGACCCTCGACAACTCCAAGATCGAGGCCGGCAACACCGGTCAGACGATCCTCGAGCAGGCCGAGGCTGCGGGCCTCAAGCCGGAGTTCGGATGCCGTATGGGCGTCTGCAACACCTGCGTCGTCAAGAAGAACCACGGCGCCGTACGCCACATCATCAGCAACGAGATCAGCGCCAACACCGACGAGACCATCAAGATCTGTGTTCACGTCCCCGTCGGCGACGTCAACGTCGCCCTTTAGGAGATCACCGTGTCGAAGACCAAGAACGCACCCATCAAGCCGCACAGCGCGCGCAACCACAACGCCGCTCCCCTCTCGCTGATCGATCCGACCAGCGACAAGAAGGCCACGATCGGTCTCGACTACATGACGTACGAGCAGCTGGAGGAGTTCGGTGAGGAGCTCAACGCCGTACGCCAGCGTGTGCTCGACGACCTGGGCCAGAAGGACGCCGACTACATCCGTCGTGTCATCAAGGCGCAGCGCGCCTCCGAGGTGCTCGGCCGCATCGGCATCTTCATGCCGTTCTTCCCGCCCGCGTTCATCGCCGGCATCCTGTTCCTCGGCCTGGCCAAGATCCTCGACAACATGGAGATCGGCCACAACATCATGCACGGCCAGTACGACTGGATGAACGATCCGATGATCGACGCCAGCCGCTTCGAGTGGGACAACATCGCCCCGTCGCAGGACTGGAAGCACGGCCACAACTACATCCACCACACCTACACCAACATCCACGGCATGGACCGCGACATCGGATACAACATGTTCCGGATCGACGAGGACCAGCCGTGGTACGCCAGCCACCGCTTCAACCTGCCGCTGGCATTCATCCTGATGCTCGTCTTCGAGTGGGGAATCATGTACCACGGCGTCGAGCTCGACCAGTACCTCCAGGGCAAGATCTCCAAGGAGGACTTCCAGGGCCGACGCAAGCGCGCCATGAAGAAGATCCGCAAGCAGGTCTTCAAGGACTACATCGCGTGGCCCGTCCTGGGTATCGCGCTCGTACCCTTCACCGGATGGTGGGCACCCGTCGCGATCCTGGTCGCCAACCTGGTCGCCAACGTGATCCGCAACATCTGGTCGTTCATCATCATCTTCTGCGGCCACTTCCCGGCTGAGGTGCAGACCTTCGCCGAGGAGGACGCCCAGAACGAGACGCGCGGCCAGTGGTACCTCCGCCAGCTCCTCGGCTCGGCCAACATCTCCGGCCGCAAGCCGTTCCACGTCATGACCGGCAACCTGAGCCACCAGATCGAGCACCACCTGTTCCCCGACATCCCGGCCCGCCGCTATCCCGAGGTCGCGGAGGACGTGAAGCAGCTCGTGGAGAAGTACGGCCTGCAGTACAACACCGGTCGACTGTCCAAGCAGATGTTCTCGGTGGTCCGTCAGCTCGCCAAGCTCGGCAAGAAGCCCAGCGATCCGTACAAGATCGGCAACAGCCCCGAGTCGAAGGCGCTGCGTCGCGCCAAGCGTGAGGAAGCCGCCCGTCGCGCCGAAGAGCTTCGTGCGCCACAATTGACCTCATAGTCGACCCCGACCGAGAGGCACCCCGATGGCGTTGAGCCGGCGTGAGATCGCCAAGGACGTCGTGCAACAGTCCCTCGAGGCGGCCATCGCAACCGGCGGGCACGTGGCGGCGATCCTTTTTGAAGGGGCTCGCAAGATCACCACAGAGCTCGGCGCGTTTGGCACGGAGATCTTCGAGATCACCGAGTCCAGCCGCAGGGCGGGCGAGGACGCCGACAAGACCAATCCGGACAACGGCTAGCCACGAATCACTGGCATGAGCCAAACAGCCGCCCGACGCCACGTAGCTGTCATCGGATCGGGGGTGTCAGGCCTCACCGCGGCGTACATCCTCCGCAAGGACAACGACGTCACGGTGTTCGAAGCGGACGACCGCATCGGTGGCCACGCACACACCCACTCGATCGCTGACTCGGACGCCACACACCGCGTGGACAGCGGTTTCATCGTCCACAACGACCGCACCTACCCCCTCCTGCGCCGCCTGTTCGCCGAGCTCGACGTCGAGGTCCACGCGACCGAGATGAGCATGAGCATCCACTGCGACGGTTGTGGCCTCGAGTACGCGGGAGGTCGCGGCGGCAAGGGCATCTTCGCCCAGAAGCGCCGCATTGCCGATCCGCGCTACCTCGCGATGCTGCTGAGCGTGAAGAAGTTCGGTCGCCTGGCCCAAAAGCTCCTCGACAGTGACGAATCGCCCGACGACCCGCAGACGTACGGCGACTTCCTGCGAATCCACGGATTCTCCGAGTTCTTCATCTCGCACTACGCAATCGCGGTCGTCTCCTGCGTGTGGTCGTCGGGCCACGAAGATGCGCTGTCCTACCCTGCGCGCTACTTGTTCGAGTTCCTCAAGCACCACGGCTTCCTCTCGGTCAAGGGTTCGCCGCAGTGGTACACCGTCGCGGGCGGATCGGGCACCTACATCGACAAGGTCACCGCCGCGGTCGGCGACGTACGGATCGCGAGCCCGATCAAGGCGATCACCCGCAAGCCTGACAGCGTCGAGCTGATCGACGCCGACGGCAACCTCCACCACGCCGACGCAGTCGTGATCGCCACGCACGCCGACGATGCACTCGCGCTGCTCACCGACCCCACCGACCAAGAACGTCACGTGCTGGGGGCGTTCGAGTACTCGCACAACGAGACCCTGCTGCACCGTGACGACTCCCAGCTGCCAAAAGCGGCGGGGGCCCAGTCCTCGTGGAACTATCGAATGGACGATTGCGCGCAGCGCAGCGACCGGACGGCGGTGACCTACTGGATGAACAGACTTCAGGGCATCGAGAGTGCGCGCCCGTTCCTGGTCACGCTCAACGCCTCCGACCGCATCGACCCGTCGACGGTCGTCGCGAAGATGGACTACACCCACCCGATCTACACTCCTGCGTCCGTGGCCGCCCAAGGCGAGCTCAAGGCGTTGTTCACCGATCGCACAGTGTTCGCCGGCGCCTATCACGGGTGGGGATTTCACGAGGACGGCTGCCGATCCGGCGTGGAAGCGGCCGCGGCGCTGGGCACCACGTGGTGACACCCACGCTGCCCCCACTCCCCGCTCTCGTCGAGGGCACGGTCGGCCACACCCGGCGCACCCCCCTGCGCCATCGCTTCACCAACCGGGTCTACCAGTGGCTCGTCGACGTCGACGAGCTCCCGCGCATGAACCGGGCCCTCCGACCGTTCTCGTCGTTCAAGGCCGCCGACCACATCGGCGACCCCGACGACACGATCCGTGCCAACATCGAGCGATTCTGCAAGGTCGGCGGCGTCGACATCAGCGGTCACCGCGTGCTGATGCTCGCCAACGCCCGCGTGCTGGGCCACACGTTCGACCCACTGAGCGTGTTCTGGGCGATCGCGCCCGACGGCTCGCTGCGCTGCATCGTCGCCGAGGTGCACAACACGTACGGCGAGCGTCACGCCTACCTGCTCGAGACCGACGGCGCCGGGAAGGCGACGGTGGACAAGGAGTTCTACGTGTCGCCGTTCTTCACCGTCGACGGTCACTACGACCTGCAGTTCACGTTGACCCCGGAGTCGATCTCGTCGACCGTGATCCTGCGCCAGGGCGGCGAAGCGGTCTTCTCCGCGACGTTCCGTGGCACTCCCCGACCCGCCACCCCAGGCCGTCTCGCAAAACTTCTCGTCAAAATGCCCCTGATGACCCATCGAACGAGCTTGTTGATCCGAATACACGGTGTATGGCTCTGGATTCGCAGACTGCCGGTCGTCAGACGCCCGGCTCACACACCGCAGGAAGGCACGCAATGACGCAGATCGCAACGCCTCGCTGGCCGGGCATCGCGCACACCCCGCGCACTCCGGCCAAGGCACGCATCGCCAAGGCAATCCTCAAGCCCACGATCGACCGCGTACCTGTTCGGTTGACGATGGCCAATGGCACCCGTTGGGGTGCCGGAGATGAAAACTCGCCCGAGATGCGGATCGTACGTCCTCGCGCGTTCTTCGCCCGGCTCGGAGCCGACACCAAGATCGGTTTTGGCGAGGCCTACATGGCCGGCGACTGGACCGCCGGCGACGGCACGGACCTCGCTGATCTGCTGACGCCCTTCGCTGAGCGCCTCACCTCCATCGTGCCGGTGCCGTTGCAGAAGCTCCGGGTGCTCGTGGACAAGAAGCTCCCGCACCACCAACGCAACTCGGTCAACGGCTCGCGCAAGAACATCGAGGCGCACTACGACCTGTCCAACGAGATGTTCGCTCAGTTCCTGGATCCGTCGATGAACTACTCGTCGGCATGGTTCGAGGGCGACGAGACGCTCGAAGAAGCGCAGATGCGCAAGATCGACGCGATCCTCGACGATGCCCATGTCGGCGACGGCACCCGCGTCCTCGAGATCGGCAGCGGGTGGGGCTCCCTGGCGATCCGTGCAGCCCAGCGTGGCGCGAAGGTCACCACGATCACCATCTCCAGCGAGCAGGCTGCTCTCGCCGAGGAGCGGTTCGCCGAAGCTGGCGTCGACGTCGACCTGCAGCTCGTCGACTACCGCGAGGTCACCGGTGAGTACGACGCGATCGTCAGCGTCGAGATGATCGAAGCGGTGGGCGAGGAGTTCTGGCCCACGTACTTCCAGACGATCGACAAGCTGCTCGCACCCGGCGGCAAAGTCGCGATCCAGGCGATCACGATGGACCACCACCGCTACCTCGCAACGCGCAACTCGTACGGGTGGATCCAGAAGTACATCTTCCCTGGTGGTCTTCTTCCGTCCCTGACGGCGATCGATCAGGTGCTGGCCGGCCACACGAGCCTCAAGGTGACCAACCAGCGTCCGCTCGGCCTGCACTACGCCCGCACGCTGCGGGAGTGGCGCGACAACTTCAACGCCAGCTGGAGCACGGTCAACGCCCAAGGCTTCGACGAGACGTTCCGCAGGATGTGGGAGTTCTATCTCGCCTATTGCGAGGCCGGATTCAAGACCGGCTACATCAACGTGCACCAGATCTCGATGTCACGTCCGTCGGAGGCATGAGCCATGGCCAGCATCACTCGCCTGCCGATGCCGATCCAGGACACCTGGGAGTGGCAGTACGAAGGCGCATGTCGCGAGACGGATCCGGAGACGTTCTTCTCCCCTGACGCCGAACGTGGACCACGCCGGCGCCGCCGTGAAGCTGCGGCCAAGGCGCTGTGCGCGGTCTGCCCCGTACGGCAGGCATGCCTCGACCACGCCCTCGCGGTACGCGAGCCCTACGGCGTGTGGGGCGGGCTCAACATCAACGAACGAGCAATGATCATCGCCGACCGCAGGGCCGGCTAGATCACAGCTGGTCGAGCGGTGACCTGGTCGCCCTTCAAACCCGGTGAAAGGCGACCAACCCACCGCTCACTCGTAGAAGATGCGTTCGACGACCTTGCGAGCAAGGCGCGTCGTACGGAGGTAGTCGTCGACCATGCGCTCGCTCTGGTCCATCCCGTAGCCGAGCAGGTGCGCAACGCCGGCGCGGTCAGCACCCTGCTCGACCATCGACTCAGCGGGCTTGCCTCGCATGAGGATGACGGCGTTGCGAATGCGACTGACGAGGCGCCAGGCGTTCTCCAGTGCTGCAGCGTCGGTGCCGCTGATCAGCTCAGCGTCCCGAGCCGCATGAAGTGCCTTGAGCGTGCGAGTCGTACGCAGCCCGGGCACGTCGGCAGCGTGCTGCATCTGGAGCAGCTGCACGGTCCACTCGACGTCAGCGAGCCCGCCGCGACCGAGCTTGAGGTGGGTGTTGGGATTGGCTCCACGCGGCAGCCGCTCTGAGTCGATGCGTGCCTTGATGCGCCTGATCTCGCGCACCTCGACGGGCGTCGTGCCGCCCTCAGGCCAGCGCAACGGGTCGATCAGCGCCGTGAACCGTTCGGACAGCTCCTCATCGCCGATGATGGCGTTTGCGCGCAGCAACGCCTGGGCCTCCCACACGGCCGACCACTTCTCGTAATAGCCCTTGTAGGCCGCGAACGTACGCACGAGTGGGCCGTTCTTGCCCTCGGGCCGCAGCTCGGCGTCGACCTCGAGTGGCGGGTCGTCCGATGGGGCGGCAAGCATCTTGCGCAGCCCGACCGCGACAGCCGTTGCCGCCTCGGCGGCCTCGGTCTCGTCGGCACCCGAGAGCGGATCATGCACGAACATCACGTCCGCATCGGAGCCGTAGCCCGCCTCACCCCCGCCGAGCCTTCCCATGAGGACGATCGCCATGCGGGTCGGCATGGGGCCCTTCTCGGCCTCGACGGCCGAGATGGCGACCTTCAACGCTCCGGACAACGTGGCGACCGAGATGTCGGTCAGCGCCTCGCCGACCTCGAGGATGTCGAGACGGCCGAGCACGTCGGCAATGCCGATGCGGGACAGCTCCCGGCGGCGCACCCGACGTACGGCACGGATTGCGTCCACCGGGTCGCTGTGCCGCTCAGCGGCCACGTCCATCTCGCTGCGGAGACGCTCGATCGACCGTGGCAGGAGCTCGGCGTCATCTCCGAGCAGCGCCACGGAGTCAGGTGCGCGCAGGATCAGGTCGGTCACGTACCTGCTCGAACCCAGCACCCGGGCGAGCTGCTCGGCTCCCTCCCCCTCGTCGCGCAGCTTGCGGAGGTACCAATGGGTCTCGCCGAGACCTTCGGAGATCTTGCGGAACGCCAGCAGGCCCGCCTCGGGGTCGGGCGTCTCAGCAAGCCAGGCGAGCATCGCCGGCAACAGCGCCTTCTGGATCGCCGCACGGCGTGACACCCCGGAGGTCAGCGCCTGGATGTGCTTGAGGGCGCCCTTCGGGTCGACGAATCCCAATGCCGTGAGCCGCTGCTCGGCGGCCAGCGGTGTGAGTCGCAGTCCGTCGGTCGGCAGCGAAGCCACCGCCTCGAGGAGCGGCTGGTAGAACAGCTTCTCGTGCAACCGTCGTACGAGTCGACGATGCGCCTGCCACTCCTTGGTCAGGCTGTCAGCGGGGTTGCTCCGGAAACCCATGCTGCGGCCGATACGACGCAAGTCCTCGGTGTCGTCCGGCACCGTGTGGCTGCGCCGAAGCTTGAACAGCTGGATGCGGTGCTCCAGCGTGCGAAGGAACTCGTACGCCTCCTCCATCGCCGCACCGTCTCGGCGACCCACGTAGCCGCCCTCGGTGAGAGCACGCAGCGCGTCAAGCGTGGTGGGACTGCGCAGCTTGGGATCGGCCCGACCGTGCACGAGCTGCAGGAGCTGGACCGCGAACTCCACGTCGCGGAGGCCACCTGGCCCGAGCTTGAGCTCACGATCGCGCCGGCTCGAAGGGATGTTCTCGATCACTCGCCGGCGCATCGCCCGCACGTCGGTCACGAAGTTGTCGCGCGTGCTCGCCATCCAGATCTTCGGTGAGAGGGCGTCGATGTACGCCTGCCCGAGCGCTTCGTCCCCGGCAGCAAACCGCGCCTTGAGCAACGCCTGGAACTCCCACGTCGTGGCCCAGCGGTCGTAATAGGCGACGTGACTGTCCAACGACCGTACGAGCGGGCCGTCCTTGCCCTCGGGGCGGAGATTGGCGTCGACCTCCCAGATCGTCCCTTCGCCCGTGTGCTCGCGGCACAGGCGCATCGTCGCGGCGGCCAGGCGCGTCGCAGCCTCGGCCGCAGCGTGGTCATCGGCGCCGTCGCCAGACTCGTACACGAAGATCACGTCGACGTCGCTGAGGTAGTTGAGCTCGTGGCCGCCGGTCTTGCCCATCGCCATGATGGCGAACCTGCAGAGCTTGTCGTCATCCTCCTCGGCGCGGGCGATCTGGAGGGCGGCGCCGAGCGTTGCCACGGCAAGGTCGGAGAGCTCTGCCGACGACTGCTCGAACGACGTCAGCGCGGTCAGGTCGCGCGCCGCGATGTGCAGGAGCTTGCGGTAGTAGTTGACGCGGAGCTCGTCGGCATTGGTCGCCGTCGACATCTGGGAACGCCGAACGTCAAGGGCAATCGGTTCGTTGGAGAGCTCGTCCTTGCCGAGGTCGGCGATGAACTCGGGGTGCCTGCCCAGGAAGTCGCCGAGGGCCTCGCTGGTGCCGAGAACGACCAGCACGCGCTGACGCAGCTCGCGGTCTTCGTCGAGAAGCTTGAGCAGCTTGGAGGCACCCATTCGCTCGGCGATCGTGCTGAGCGAGGCGAGTGCGGTGTCGGGACCGGCGACGCCGGCGATCTGGTCGATCAGCGCATCTGGCACGTCGCCTAGGCGTTCGAGGTTGGCGACGGCCAGCTCTCCGTTGCGAAAACCCTTGCGCGCCAGCGCCTGGGCATCCTCCGCGATGTCCTTTGCCACGTCTGCAGGCTATTGCCTGATCACAACATGGGCATCATGCGGTCGATCTCGAACTGCGTGACCTGCGTGCGGTAGTCCTGCCACTCGGCACGCTTGTTGCGCAGGAAGAAGTCGAACACGTGCTCCCCGAGCGTCTCGGCGACGAGCTCGCTCGTCTCCATGGTGCGGATCGCCTCGTCGAGGTTGCGCGGCAGCGGGGCGATGCCCATCGCCTTGCGCTCGTTCTCGCTCAACGACCAGACGTTGTCCTCCGCCTCGGGCGGGAGCTCGTACTTCTCCTCGATCCCCTTGAGCCCGGCGGAGAGCACCAGGGCGAAGGCGAGGTAGGGGTTGCACGCCGAGTCGATGGCCCGGTGCTCCACCCGTGCCGAGTTGCCCTTGTGCGGCTTGTACATCGGGATGCGGATCAGCGCCGAGCGGTTGTTGTGGCCCCAGCAGACGTAGTTGGGCGCCTCTCCCCCGCCGGCGAGGCGCTTGTAGGAGTTGACCCACTGGTTGGTGACGGCGGTGATCTCGGGCGTGTGGTGCAGGACACCGGCGATGAACGCGCGACCGGTCGCCGACAGCTGGTACTCGGCGCCGGCCTCGTGGAACGCGTTCTCGTCGCCCTCGAACAGTGATACGTGGGTGTGCATGCCCGAACCCGGATGATCGGTGAACGGCTTGGGCATGAACGACGCCCACTTGTCCTGCGACAACGCCACCTCACGTACGACGGTACGGAACGTCATGATGTTGTCGGCTGTCGAGAGCGCGTCGGCGTACCGGAGGTCGATCTCCTGCTGGCCGGGGCCGCCTTCGTGATGGCTGAACTCGACCGAGATGCCCATGTTCTCGAGCATCGTGATGACCTCACGTCTGAAGTCTTGTCCCCCACCCTGGGCGGTGTGGTCGAAGTAGCCGCTGTCGTCGACGGGGACCGGCCGGTCGCCGACGTCAGGCTTGCCCTTGAACAGGAAGAACTCGATCTCGGGGTGCGTGTAGAACGTGAAACCCGCCTCGGCGGCCTTCTGCAGCGTGCGCTTGAGGACGTGGCGCGGATCGGCGTACGACGGGGTCCCGTCGGGCATCAGGATGTCGCAGAACATGCGCCCTGTTGCGGGGGTCTCGCCGCGCCACGGCAGGATCTGGAACGTCGACGGATCGGGGCGGGCCAGCATGTCTGCCTCGTGCACCCGGGCGAAGCCCTCGATGGCCGAGCCATCGAAGCCGATGCCCTCGGCGAAGGCGCCTTCGAGCTCGGCCGGCGCGATCGCGACGGACTTGAGTGACCCCAGCACGTCGGTGAACCACAGGCGTACGAATTTGACGTCGCGCTCATCAAGAGCGCGCAGCACGAAGTCTTCCTGTTTACCCATGCAGCCAGTGTGACGACCACGTGTTACGAGCATGTTTCGCACCCCCACACTGTCGAGACGAACCCCCGATACGCTGAGCCCGTGCCCCAGATGCGCCTCGCTCTTGCCCAGGTCAACGCCACCGTCGGCGATCTCGCCGGCAATGCCGATCTGGTGGTCGAGCAGTGCAAGGCGGCGGTCGACGAGGGCGTCCACCTCGTCGTCTTCCCGGAGATGATGCTGACGGGCTATCCGCTCGAGGACCTCGCGATGCGCCTGTCACTGATCGAGGCCTCCAAGGCCGGCATCCAAGACCTCGCCGCCCGGCTGCAGGATGAAGGCTGTGGCGATCTGGTCGCGATGGTTGGCTACCTCGACCAGCTGCCCGACGTCATCGACGCACCGGGCATCCCCAAGAACGCACCTCAGAACGCTGTCGCAGTGATACATGGTGGCGAGATCGTCGCCCGCCAGGCCAAGCACCACTTGTGGAACTACGGCGTGGGCGACGAGATCCGCAACTTCGTCCCCGGCGACACGATCAACATCGTGCAGATCGGCGGCATCGACGTCGCGCTCGCGATCTGCGAAGACCTGTGGCGCGACGGGCCCTCCGCCGCAGCCAAGGCCGCCGACGCCGCGCTGCTGGTCGTGCCCAACGGTTCGCCGTACGAGGCCGACAAGGACGACGTACGTCTTGAGCTCTGCGCTCGCAGGGCCGCCGAGGGCGAGTGCGTGCTGGCGTACGTGAATCTCGTCGGCGGACAAGATGAGCTCGTCTTCGACGGTGACTCGATCGTCGTCGACGCCAGTGGCGCCGTGCTGGGCAGGTCGGGACAGTTCGACCCTGAGCTCCTCGTCGTCGACCTGGAGCTGCCGGCGGCCACCCCCACGATGCCGAGCGACGACGAACGCTTCGGCGGCCTCAAGATCAAGCGCACCATCATCACCCCAGAGCCGTTCGCCGCCTACGAACCGCTGCCGACCGTGCAGGCCGTGCGGATGAGTCGCAACGAGGAGATCTACACGGCACTCGTCACCGGCCTGCGTGACTACGTGCACAAGAACGGCTTCCGGTCCGTGCTGTTCGGCATGTCCGGTGGGATCGACTCGACCCTGGTCGCAGCGATCGCGGTCGATGCCCTCGGCGCCGGGAACGTCAACGGCATCTCCAACCCCAGCGCCTGGTCGAGCGAGCACTCGAAGTCGGACGCCGCCGAGATGGCGCGACGTACGGGTCTGTCGCTCGACACGATCCCGATCGCGCCGATCTTCGACAGCTACCAGGAGGCGCTGCACCTCACCGGGCTCGCTGAGGAGAACCTGCAGGCCCGCATCCGAGCAGTGATCTGGATGGGCCTGTCCAACCAGCACGGACACCTCGTGCTCGCCTGCGGCAACAAGTCGGAGCTGGCCACTGGTTACTCGACGATCTACGGCGACGCCGTCGGCGCCTACGCGCCCATCAAGGACGTGCCCAAGACGCTCGTGTGGGAGCTTGCGCGCTGGCGCAACGCGATTGCTGCCGAGCGTGGTGAGACGCCTCCGATCCCGGAGGACACCATCACCAAGCCTCCGTCGGCCGAGCTCCGTCCCGGTCAGCTCGACTCGGACTCGCTGCCGCCGTACGACCTCCTCGACGCCGTGCTGGACGCGTACGTCGAGCGTGACCTCGGCTCTGCTGCCGTGATCGCAGAGGGCCACGATCCTGCGCTGGTGCACCGAGTCGTGACCCTCGTCGACAAGGCTGAGTACAAACGTCGCCAGTACCCGCCTGGACCCAAGGTCTCCCGCCGCAACTTCGGCCGCGATCGCCGTGTGCCGATCACCCATCGCTGGCGTGAAGAGACGTAACGGCGCGCGGCTGCGTGAGTTCACCCACACTCCGCAATTCACCGTGCATGGTCTGGCAGTCTTGAGGAGTCCGTGGACTCCGCGAGGAGCTGCGAGAAGGAGAATTCCATGAGCACACCAGAAGAGACCCCGCCCTACGGCACCGGACCTGCGTCATCAGCGCCGTCAGCCCGCAAGCGCATCCGTACGCATCACCTGCACCAGATGAAGGAGCAGGGCGAGAAGTGGACCATGCTGACGGCGTACGACCAGTACACCGCCGCGATCTTCGACGATGCCGGTGTCGAGGTGCTGCTGGTCGGCGACTCGGCGTCCAACAATGTGTTCGGCAACGAGACCTCGTTGCCGGTCACGGTCGATGAGCTGATCCCGCTCGTACGGGCCGTGTCACGCTCCGCCAAGCACGCACTGGTGCTGGCCGACCTGCCATTCGGCTCCTACCAGGGCTCGCCCGAGCAGGCGTTCCACACTGCTGTGCGCTTCATGAAGGAAGCCAACGCGCACGCGGTCAAGCTCGAGGGCGGACTCGCGATGGTCCCGCAGGTCAAGCTGCTCACCGATGCCGGCATCCCGGTGTGCGCGCACATCGGTTTCACCCCGCAGGCCGAGCACAACCTGGGTGGCTACCGGGTTCAGGGCCGCGGAGACGGCGCCGCCCGCATGGTCGAGGAGGCCAAGGCGCTCGAGGCTGCCGGCGCGTTCGCGATCGTCATGGAGATGGTTCCGTCACCTGTGGCCGCCGAGGTCACCAAGGCGCTGCACATCCCCACCGTCGGCATCGGCGCGGGCATCGACTGCGACGCCCAGGTGCTCGTCTGGCAGGACATGCTCGGACTCAACTCGGGCAAGACCGCCCGCTTCGTCAAGAAGTACGCCGACCTGCACAGCGTGATGCTGGACGCGACCAAGGCGTACGTCAACGACGTCAAGGGCGGCGCCTTCCCCGCAGCTGAGCACAGCTTCGAGAGCTGACCCTCGCGACCAGCTCACCGCCCGAACAGCCCCACATCGGTGCCCCAGCCCCACCACATGGCGCCGAACCATGACATCAGGGCCCAGGCAGCGAGTCCAGCAGCGGGGACGGCCATCGTGAGCTTGGGCTTGGTCTTCGCCCAGGTGGCGACGAGCCGCACCTGGGGGATCAGCAGCGCGAATGCGAGAGCAACCCCCCACCACGGTGCGTAGATGCCAGTGGCGAACGAGCACCACGTCATCATCAGCAGCCCGACGATCGCGATCCACGGACCGGATCGCTCAAGCTGAAGTCTCCCCTTGCGACGCCGCTTGCGGATCACTTCTTGTCGTCTGGGTCGTTCCAGAGCGGGTCTTCGTCCCACGCCTTCGTACGCTCAGCCGCGATCTCCAAGGCACGCCCGGCCTTTTCGGCCGAGTCGTACGGCCCGAGCCGATCGGAGGGCCGGCACCCTTCCTGAGGTTCGACCTCGCGATGCACCATGCAGAAGTACCACTTCTCGTCAGCCATGGCCCCACGCTACCCACTGCCGGCTGGGGCGTCCCGCCTAAACTCGCGGCGTGACTGTTCTGACTGCTGGCCGACTGTCCCCTGAGCGGGCTGTGCCAAGCTCGATCGAGCGGCCCGAGTACGTCGGGCAGATCGCACCGCTCCCCTATCGCGGCTCGTCGGTACGCGATGACGCGACGATCGCGGCGATGCGCGTCGCAGGACGGATCGCCGCGCAGGCGCTTGACGCCGTCGAGGCAGCCATCGCGCCGGGTGTCACCACCGACGAGCTCGATCGAGTCGGTCACGAGTTCCTGATCTCCCAAGCTGCGTACCCGTCGACCCTCGGCTACCGCGGATATCCGAAGTCGTTGTGCAGCAGCGTCAACGAGGTCATCTGCCACGGCATCCCCGACGATCGGCCGCTCGAGGACGGCGACATCGTCAACATCGACATCACGGCGTACATCGGTGGTGTGCACGGCGACACCAACAAGACCTATCTCGTCGGCAACGTCGACACCGAGTCACGCCTGCTTGTCGAGCGCACCCACGAGGCGACGATGCGTGCCATCCGCGCGGTCAAGCCCGGGCGGCAGATCAATGTCATCGGCAGGGTCATCGAGACGTACGCGGCTCGTTTCGGCTACGGCGTCGTGCGCGACTTCACCGGTCACGGCGTCGGGCCTGCGTTCCACGACGGCCTCGTGATCCCGCACTACGACGACCCGGCGTACGACACCGTGATCGTGCCTGGCATGACGTTCACGATCGAGCCGATGCTCACGCTCGGCAGCGTCGAGTGGGACATGTGGGACGACGGCTGGACTGCGACGACCGCGGACAAGTCGCGTACGGCACAGTTCGAGCACACCCTGCTCGTCACCAAGGACGGCGCGGAGATCCTGACTACGGCTTGAGCTCGCGTACGAGGTACGCCACGACCAGGCCTATCGCGACACCGAAGGCGGCGTCGAGCAGGAAATGATCCGTGAACAGTCCGATCGCTCCACCGACGAGCAGGCCGAGACCCGCGCCAACGGCGTAGCTGAACTTTGCAGGAGGCTCGTGACCCTCGTGTTCGCTTTCGCTCATGACCGGCAGCGTAGCCGGATCTGAGCGTGAATCACGGGATCCAGTTGAACTCGTCGGGGTTGGGCCCCGTCCGCTCGTCCCGGTTGAGCGCCGAAATGATACTCATGTCCGCGTCCGAGAGCTCGAAGTCGAAGAGCTCGAAGTTCTCCTTGATGCGCTCTGGAGTGACTGACTTCGGGAACACGATGTCCCCGCGTTGCAGTGTCCAGCGCAGGGCGACCTGTGCAGGAGTCTTGTCGTAGGACTTTGCGATCCCGGCAATGGCCGCGTTGTCGACCACCAGCCCCTGGGCCAGCGGCGACCAGGCTTCTGTCGCGACCCCGTGCTCGGTGTTGGTCGCGCGTACCTCGTCCTGGGTCAGGAACGGGTGCACCTCGACCTGGTTGACCGCTGGGGGAACGGTGCCCTCCTGGAGGAGGCGTCGCAGGTGTGAGGGCTGGAAGTTGGAGACGCCGATGGCCTTGGCGCGGCCGGAGGCGTAGATCTCCTCGAGCGCTCCCCACGTCTCGATGAAGTCGACGTCGATGCCTGGCAGTGGCCAGTGGATCAGGAACAGGTCGAGGTAGTCGAAGCCGAGCGTCTCCAGCGACTCGTCGAACGCCTTGAGCGCATCGTCGTGCGCGTGGAAGCCGTTGTTGAGCTTGCTGGTCACGAAGACGTCGCCGCGGTCGAGGCCTGACTCGCGTACGGCCTCGCCGACACCCTTCTCGTTCTCGTACATCTGAGCGGTGTCGATGTGTCGGTATCCGACCTCGAGCGCGGTCAGGGAGGCCTCCTTGGCCTCGTCCGGCGGCACCTGCCACACCCCGAAGCCAAGCTGCGGGATCTCGATGCCGTTGTTGAGAGTGATGGTGGGAACGTTGCTCATGCTCTCGAGGTTACCGGCGCCCTGAAACGGCGCACTTCCTTGTCTGCCCGGCCCACCTAGGCGAGCTGTGTCGCTGCGACCACGGCCGGCGAGAGGGCGACCGCGATCCAGATCGGCGACCAGAGGTGGCGCTGCAGGATCGTGCGGATGATGGCGTACGTGATCAGCGCCAGCACGCCAGACATCATCGTGAGCATGATGGCGTCACCGCGGCGCCCTTGGCCGTCCACGATGCCGCCGACGATGGCCAGCCCGAGGATTCCGTGCACGGCGACGGCGAAGAAGCCGATCGCAGCGACGCGACGCTGAACCTTCCTGAGGGCGACGAGCTGGGCAGCGCGATCTCGGACGTCGACGCTCATCGTGAGGCCTCCATCGCTTGCTCAGCGGCGACGATCACGGCAGCGAGATCGCGTCGTAGGCCGTGCAGCCTCTCGACGTCCATACCGAGCTTGGCGATGATCGTGCCTGGCACCTGCTCGGCCTCGGCGCGTAGTGCGCGACCGTCCGGGGTCAGGGTGATCGCCAGGACGCGTTCGTCGCTCTGGTCCCGACCGCGGCTGACATACCCCTGCTTCTCCAGCCGCTTGACGAGAGGCGACAGCGTCCCCGGGTCGAGCTTCAACAGTGAGCTGAGCTCCTTGACCGAGAGCTGGTCGTGCTCCCAGAGGGCCAGCATCACGAGGTACTGCGGATGGGTCAGCCCCATTGGCTCGAGCACCGGTCGATAGACCGCGACGACAGATCGGGCGGCAACTGCGACCGCGAAACAGACCTGTTCCTCCAGCGCCAGGGGGTTGTTCTGATCCATGCGCCAAGCGTACCAATCATTGGTGCACCAATCATATCGTGGAGGTGTGACATCGCTCGCCTAACTTTCGGCTCCCACGATCGTTCTCCATGGCGGGGAGTGAAACGAAAGAGGGAGCCAATGCATCGAGTGACACTCACGATGGAGCTCAGCAGTGACGACGCCTACACCGCCGTCGAGCAGGCGCTGTCTGTCATGGCCAACGTCTCCCTCGTGCAGCTCGCCGGACGCAAGATCGACGTGACGATCGACACCGACGATCCCGACCTCGTCGACATCGTCCGCGAGATTGCCTGGGAGTACGACCCCGCCGCCGTGCAGCACTCGCTGTCACTGGCAGACGTCACGACCTAGGGCGAATGAGCCGGCCTGTAAGCCGGATCCTGTCGTGGACGACCATCCATCTGGGACGCCCATTGCTGGACGCCTCGTGCAACCTACCCGCTGACATTGGACGAGCAGCCCGTCAGCGCAGACCCGAAGGTCCTCTTGGTCTTGCTCCCGGTGGGGTTTACCTAGCCGCCTCGGTCACCCGAAGCGCTGGTGAGCTCTTACCTCACCGTTTCACCCTTACCGGCACCTTTGCCGCAAACGCGAGGTAGCAAGCTATCCCGCGCCCTTGGCAAAGACGCTTAGGCGGTTTGATTTCTGTGGCACTGTCCCGCACGTCGCCGTGGGTGGCCGTTAGCCACCACCGTCGCTCTACGGAGTCCGGACTTTCCTCGACACCTCCCCACCAAACGGCGAGGTGGTGCCGCGGCCGCCCGGCCGACTCATTCGCAGACGACATCCTACCGTCGCGAGGCATGGGCTACGCTGGCCGTACGAAAGGGAGTAGTCCCCAACGGTTGCATCGACATACTGAGCTCACGAACGTGTGGGTTCCGGTGCTTCAGGCCACAGTGTTCTGATTCAGGACGCGGCGGCGGACGAGACTTTCGACCAGTATTTGTCGATGACAATGCCTGGTCGAAGGCTTGTCATCCAAGGCTCTTCGTCCAGGTGGACGAGGAGCCTTCACCGTGTACGCAGTCCTGTTGAGCGCCGGATTGGTGTTCCTCGCCGAGCTTGGTGACAAGAGCCAGCTGATGTCGATGACGTTTGCCACCCGCTTTCGTTCTCGCACCGTCATCCTCGGTGCCGGCATCGCCTGCGCGCTCATCAATCTTGTGTCAGCCCTGGTCGGCAACGCCATCGGCGACAACCTTCCCGAGCACGGCGTACGCATCGCCGCCGGCGTGCTGTTCCTCGTCTTCGCCGCGTGGACCTTGCTCACCCTGCAGGGCGACGAACCCCCACCAGAGCGCGCCAAGGGCGGCGCAGCGGTGCTCGTCGTCGGCGTGGCCTTCGTGCTCGCCGAGCTCGGTGACAAGACGATGCTCGCGACGATGACCCTCTCGACGCAGTACGACTGGTGGCAGATCTGGATCGGCAGCACCATCGGCATGCTCATCTCGATCGTGCTCGCCGTCCTCGCGGGTCGCACGCTGCTGCAGGTGCTGCCGATCCGTGTCGTACACGTCGTCTCGGGTCTGCTGTTCGCCGGCGTCGGGGTCTGGATGCTCGTCGGCTAGGTTCATCCGGTGCTGATCCTGCTACCGCCCTCGGAGGGCAAGACCCGCCCCACCGCTGGGCCCCGGCTTGATCTCGACTCGCTGTCGTTCCCGACGCTCACGCCCGTGCGCGCTCAGCTCCTGCGCGTGCTCACCAAGATGTGCTCGGGCAATCCGAGGAATGCGATGAAGGCGCTCGGCCTCGGACCCACCCAGGCCGATGCCATCGAGATCAACGCCGGCCTCGCCGAGGAGCCGACGGCTCGCGCCGACGAGGTCTACACCGGCGTCCTGTTTGCCAACCTCGACCTCATGTCGCTCGACGCCGCCTCGCGGGTGCGTGCGGACGAGTCGCTCGCGATCGCGAGTGCCCTGTTCGGGCTCCTGCGCCCGGCCGATCACATCCCGGCCTATCGGTTGTCCGGCGACGGATCGCTCCCACGGCTGGGCACGGTGGCGAGTCGCTGGCGTACGCCGCTCCCCCGTGTCCTCGGTGAAGCCGCCGGCGACGGATTGCTGATCGATCTGCGCTCCGGCATGTACGCGGCGCTCGGCAAGCCTCCCGCCGAGCTCGCCGACCGGACCGTGACGATGCGCGTGCTCCACGAGCACCAGGGCTTTCGAAAGGTCGTCAGCCACTTCAACAAGGCGACCAAGGGCCGAATCGTACGGGCCCTGCTCGAGTCAGGTGCCAGGCCGGCTTCCATCGGCGAGCTGCAGTCGTTGCTCGCCGATCTCGGCTGGACCGTCGAACGTGCCGGTCAACGTCTCGACGTCGTGGTCGCCGAGGTCTGACCCCCAAGCTAGTCGGGGACTACGGAGAAGTTGCGCAGTGACGGTGTGCCGTCTGGCCACCACGCGATCGTCGTGATCGAGGCCGGCGCGAGCTCCATCTTGTAGATCACCGGCATCGGGGCGTCGAGCGCGAGCCGCACCATCATCTTGATCGGCGTCACATGACTCACGGCGACCACCGTCTTGCCTGCGTACGTCTCGACGAGGCGGTCGCGCGCCGCGGCGACCCGGTCATGCACCGCGTCGAACGCCTCACCGCCCGGCGGCGGGACGGCCGTCGAGCTGAGCCACTGATCGAGCTCGCTGGGCCAGCGCTCCCGCACCTCGGGAAAGCTGAAGCCGTCCCATTCGCCGAACGCCGCCTCGGCGATGCCCGCCTCGAGCTCGACGTCGAGGCCGAGCTCGCGCGACACGAACCCCGCGGTCTCCCGCGTACGCCGTAGCGGCGAAGACACGATCGCATCGGCACCGCCATGGTTGGCAATCCATCGTGCGGCCCGCTGCGCTTGTTCTTCGCCGGTCGGGGTCAGGCCGGGGTCTGCGCCTCCGCTGCCACAAAACAGCTTGCGGTCGGTCGACTCGGTTACGCCGTGACGCAGCAGGATGATCGTCGCCGGCTCACCGTGCAGGCCGCTGCGCCAACCAACCAGCGGATTCTTCGCGGGCGGCGGCGACGTCTTGTTGTCCAAGGCCGCGTTGACCAGCGCATCTGCGGCAGAGTTCTGCTCTCGCGGGATCCAGGTCCACACCACGCCTGCGGGGGCGAGCTCCTGTGCCTGGGCTGCCAGCGGCACCATGTCTGCGTGCTTGACCTTCCAGCGGCCGGCCATCTGCTCGATCACGAGCTTGGAGTCCATGCGCACCTCGACCGCAGCGTCCGGCGCGTGCTCGCGCACCAGCTCGAGTCCGGCGATGAGTCCTCGGTACTCCGCGACGTTGTTCGTTGCCAGACCGATGGTCTCGCCGCGCTCGGCGATCACTTCACCGGTCTCAGCGTCCCGGATCAGCGCACCGTACGCGGACGGGCCCGGGTTGCCGCGGGATCCCCCGTCGGCCTCGACGATGATGCGGGCAGTCACAGCCCTGACTCGGCGGTGCGTACGAGGATTCGGCTGCACTCCGGGCAGCGCAGGACCTCGTCCTCGGGCAGCGCAGCAAGCTCGCGCAGGTCTGCACCGTTGATCTCAAGGCGGCAGCCCTCGCACTTCTTGGCCCGCAGCGCCGCAGCGCCGAGACCGCCGTACTGCGAACGCACCTTGTCGTACAGCGTCGTGAGGTCATCGGGTACGCCATGGGCGCTGGCGTCGCGCTCGGCCTGCGAGTCGGCTATCTGCTCGTCGAGCACGGCGAGGGCCGCATCGCGTGCCGCCACGGTCCGGTCGAGCTCGGCCTGCACTGTGGCGAGCTCGGTCTGCGCAGCGTCGAGCGTCGTCTGCGCCTCTTCGAGCGCCTCCATGACCTCGAGCTCGTCATCTTCGAGCGTCGTGATGCGCCGCTCGAGCGCTGTCAGCTCGTGCTGGAGGCTGGCGAGATCCTTGGGGTTGCTGATCGCACCGGAGGCCAGGCGCTCTTCGTCGCGAGCACGCCGGGTCTTGACCAGCTCGACCTCAGCGTCAGCCTTGCGCTGCTCACGAGTCAGGTCATCGACCTTGGTGGCGGCTTCGATGCGGGTGCCGTCGAGCTCGCTGACGCGGCCCTGCAGCTCCTCGATCGTGGCGTGCTCCGGGAGGGTCTTGCGGCGGTGGTGCAGCTGGGCGAGCGTCGAGTCCAGCGCCTGTAGGTCGAGCAGGGCGGCCTGGGCTTGGGGATCGGCTTTCACAGGGACACCGTACCCGGCACGTGGGAGGTCCATGGATCGGTCACCAGCTCGGAGACGCGCACGTTGATCCCGCCGACCCGCTGCTCGACCGCCGCGGCCGCGACCGGTAGCCACGTGGCCTCGGCCGCCCAGTGCGGAACGTCGATCACAGCACATGCGCCGGGCTTCTCGAGGTGCTCGCTGACGGGGTGGTGCTTGAGGTCGGAGGTGACATAGGCGTCGGCGCCGGCCGTGTCCGCCGCCGCAAGGAGGAAGTCACCTGAGCCGCCGCAGAGTGCCACGGTGCTGATCTCGCGTGCGGGGTCGCCCGCCACTCGCGTCGCGCTCTGGTGGGCGGGAAGGCTGTTTGTCACGTGTTTCGCGAACTCGGCCAGGGGCATCGGCGTCGCCAGTACGCCGATGCGACCGTGTCCCCGATCGGAGCTCCGCGCGGCGAGCTCAAGCACGTCGTGCGCAACCTCTTCGTACGGGTGGGCATCGAGCAGCGCGGCCCGGACGGTCTCTCGAAGAGTCCGCTCAGCGATCATCTCGATGCGGACCTCGGGCACCTGTTCGACTGTGCCGATCGAGCCGATGGTCGGGTTCGCGCCCTCGAGCGGTCGGAACGACCCGGTACCCGTGGACTGGAACTGCGCTGAGTCATATGCACCGATGCGCCCCGCCCCTGCCTCGTGCATCGCAGAAGCCACCTTGTCGGCGCTCTCGGTCGGGACGAACACGATCCACTTGTCGACCGGCTCGACGGGATCGGGGTCGAGTGGTCGCAGGTCCGTCAGCCCGAGTGCCAGCGCCATCGACTCGGAGACGCCGAGGGCTGGGCTGTCGGCGTTGGTGTGGCAGGTGTGGAGCGCGATGCCGTTGCTGATGAGGTCGTGCACGACGCGGCCCTTGGGGCTCGTCGCGGCAACCGAGGTGACGCCCTTGAGGTAGAGCGGGTGATGTGTGACGACGAGATCGGCACCCCAGGCGATTGCCTCGTCCACGACTGCCTGGACCGGGTCGACGGCGAACAGCACCTTGGCGACCAGGGCATCGGGGTCGCCGGCAACCGTGCCGACGGCATCCCAGTCCTCCGCCCAGCGCGGGTCGTAGAGACCGTCGAGAACGGCAACGACTTCACGCAACGTGGGCATGGCCGAACTCTAGCCGTGGCTCATCAGGTCGGCCGGCTCGCCGGCGCTGTCTTGGCGGTGACCGAGGGATCACGGAGCACGACGTGTCCGACGGCCTCGTCGATCGCCTTCATGACGTCGTGGTCGAGCTTCACGCCCGAGGCCTTGACGTTGTCGGTGACCTGGTCGGGACGCGAAGCGCCGATGATCGCCGCCGACACGTTCGTGTTCTGCAGCACCCAGGCAACCGCCAGCTGCGCCATGCTCAGGCCGGCATCCTTGGCGATCGGCTCGAGATCGCTCACCGCACGGAGAACCTCATCGGTGAGCCAACGGCTGATGTTGTCGGCGCCACCGCTCTTGTCTGTGGCACGGGAGCCCTCGGGCAGCGGCTGGCCCGGCTTGTACTTGCCGGTGAGCACGCCCTGAGCGATCGGCGACCACACGATCTGGCCGATGCCCAGCTCTTCGCTGGTCGGCACCACCTCGTCCTCGATGACCCGCCACAGCATGGAGTACTGCGGCTGGCTCGAGATGAGCTGGAAGCCAAGCTCCTTGGAGAGTGCGTGACCTGCGCGGATCTGGTCCGCGGTCCACTCCGAGACACCGATGTAGAGCGCCTTGCCCGACCGTACGACGTCGGCGAACGCCTGCATCGTCTCCTCGAGCGGCGTCTCGGTGTCGAAGCGGTGCGCTTGGTAGAGGTCGACGTAGTCGGTCTGCAGCCGGGTCAACGAGCCGTTGATCGACTCCATGATGTGCTTGCGCGACAGGCCCGAGTCATTGGGTCCGCCGGGACCGGTCGGCCAATAGACCTTGGTGAAGATCTCGAGCGACTCGCGGCGTTCGCCGTCCAGCGCACGGCCCAGGACCGACTCGGCCTTGGTGTTGGCGTAGACGTCGGCGGTGTCGAAGGTCGTGATGCCCTCGTCGAGTGCCTGACGTACGCAGGCGAGTGCGGCATCCTCCTCGACCTGCGATCCGTGGGTGAGCCAGTTGCCGTAGGCGATCTCCGAGATCTTGAGACCGCTGTTTCCGAGGTATCGATGCTCCATGGGTTCAAACGTACCCGGCGTTCAAGCGACGACGGCGAGCGCAAACGGCAGCACGGGGCCGGCGCCGGCGCGGCGAAGCTCTCGGCCGACGACCGTCATGGTCCAGCGACTGTCGACCCGGTCGTCGATCAGCAGGATCGGCTTGCCCTCGAGTGCCTTGAGCTTGCCGGCAAGCTCAGCGCCGATGGTGAACGCGCCCCACACGCCTGCGAGTCGGTAGGCGCTGTTGCCGCCCGGTTCACCGCGTGGGCCCTCGTCAACGACATCGACGCTGCCGAGATCCTGCAGCTGCCCGATCCGGGCGATGCCCCGCGCGAACGAATCGACCAGCAGCGGCTTCGAACGAGAGGGAACGTTGACGACCGCGACGGGCCGCTCATCCCACGCCCAGTCCTTGAGCACGCGGACGCACGCTCCGAGCAACGCGTCACTGATGGGCGCATCCGAGGCGCCGGCGGCGAAGACCTCGCGCAGCGTGCCACCCCATCCGAGGTCGGTCAGCCGGGCAACGGCACGCCCCGGGTCGACGCGATCGTCCTCGGCGATCTTGCCCTTGGCGTGGGCCGATCCCGTCGGCCACTGGGCGCGGGGATCGACCTCCACGCCGACTTTGTCGAGCGAGCTCGACGCCACCGCCGCTGCCGAGTCGTCGACTGCAGCGGGGTACCAGGCTCCGGCGCAGTTGTCGCAGCGGCCGCACGGCGCAGCGCTGGGATCGTCGAGGTCGGCTTGGAGCATCTCCATGCGACACGTGCCCGCGGTCTCGTACGTCATCATCGACTGCTGCTCGGCCTGCCGGGCCTCGGCGATGCGCTCGTAGCGCTCCTTGTCGTAGGTCCACGGCTGGCCCGTCGCGATCCACCCGCCCTGGACCTTGCGTACGGCGCCGTCGACGTCGAGGACCTTGAGGAGCAGCTCGAGCGGGGTACGGCGCAGGTCGACCAGCGCTTCGAGCGCCGGCGTCGAGATCGGCGAGTCGCCGAGGGCGTTGATCACCGCGGCGGCGCGCATCTCGCTGGGCATCGACGAGGTTGCGAAGTAGTGCCAGATGTCGGGGTCTTCACGGCCTGGCAGCAGGAGCACGTCGGCGCTCTCGGTGGCACGCCCGGCGCGACCAACCTGCTGGTAGTAGGCGACGGGCGACGATGGTGCCCCGAGGTGGATGACGAACCCGAGATCGGGTTTGTCGAAACCCATCCCGAGCGCGCTTGTCGCCACCAGGGCCTTGAGCTCGTTGTCCTTGAGCCGTCCCTCGAGCTCTTCGCGCTGGTCGGTGTCGGTGCGACCCGTGTAGGCACTCACCTGGTGGCCGGCTTCGCGAAGCAGCCGGGCGGTGTCCTCAGCCGCCGAGACGGTGAGCGTGTAGATGATGCCGCTGCCGGGCATGTCGCCGAGGTGGCTCAGCAGCCAGCCGAGGCGTGCTCGTGAGTCGGGCAGCTGCAGCACGCCCAGCCGTAGCGACGGGCGCGCGAGCGATCCGCGAATCGTCAGCACCTCGCCGGCGGCTCCGAGCTGTTCGGCGACATCGACGACCACCCGCTCGTTCGCCGTCGCCGTCGTGGCCAGCACCGGCAGGTCAGTCGGCAGCGCAGCGATGAGCTCGGCGAGGCGTCGGTAGTCGGGACGGAAGTCATGGCCCCAGTCGGAGATGCAGTGCGCCTCGTCGACGACGAGCATGCCCATACGTGCAATCAGGTCGGGCAGCTGCTCGTCGCGGAACCGAGGGTTGTTGAGCCGCTCGGGTGAGACCAGCAGGACATCGACCTCGTCGGCGGCGAGCTTGGCCCGCGTCTCGTCCCACTCGTGCGGGTTGGAGGAGTTGATCGCCACGGCGCGTACGCCCGCGCGTGCGGCGGCCGCAACCTGGTCGCGCATGAGCGCGAGCAGGGGTGACACGAGCAGCGTCGGACCGGCACCGCGTCGGCGTAGCAGGAGCGTCGCGATGAAGTAGACCGCCGATTTGCCCCAACCGGTGCGCTGCACGACGAGCGCACGGCTGTGGTCATCGACCAGGGCGCGAATCGCCTCGAGCTGGCCGTCGTGGAACACCGCATCGCTGCGGCCTGTCAACGTTCGCAGTGCGTCGAGGGCGTCGGTCTCGGTGCTCGCGGTGGTCATACGGCCACTGTGTCAGTCGGGCCCGACAGCGTCACCCGGGCGTCCACGGTCAGACGGGGCGGGTACCGATGACGGCCGTCCCGTCTACGTCATCGTCGCGCTCGACCCAGGCACTGAACCCGGCAGCCGCGAGGGCCTCGATCGTCAGCGGCGCCTGCTGCTGGCTGGTCTCGATCAGCACGTACCCATCAGGCACGAGCCACTCCCCGACCTCAGCGGCGATGCGGCGGTGCACGTCGACACCGTCGGCACCTCCGTCCAGCGCGACGTTGGCCTCGAACTCGCGCGCCTCAGGTGGCATCAGCGCGATCGCATCGGTCGGTACGTATGGTGCGTTCACCACGACGACGTCGACGCGACCCTTGAGCTCTGCGGGCAGAGCGTCGAACAGATCACCCTCATGCACCTGGCCTTCAGGTTCGAGATTGAGGCGTGCGCATCGGACGGCAGCTGGGTCGATGTCGGCGGCGTGCAGCTCGATGCCGTCGCAGGTCTCGAGCAGAGCGGCTCCGATCGCACCTGCGCCGCAGCACAGGTCGACGACGATCGAGCCCGGCCTGGCGAGCCTGCCTGCTTCGGCGACCAGCACCTCCGTACGCCGCCGCGGTACGAACACGCCTTGCTCGACGATGACGCGAAGGCCGCAGAACTCCACCCATCCGAGGATGTACTCCAGCGGCTCACCGGCAACTCGCCTCGCCACCAGCGCCTCGAGCTCATCGGTGGAGTCGGCCTGGTCGACGAGCAGCTGTGCCTCGTCCTCGGCGTACACACAACCGGCGTCGCGCAGCCGCCCAACGATGTCTTCAGTCATGTGGTGGGCGAAGAGGGACTCGATCCCCTACTACGCACTCGCTTCGCTCGTGGGCGCGTAGCGGGGGCCCACCCAAGGGGTTCTCGCACTGTGCCTCCAAATTTCGATGGTGTGGCCGACCAAACCCCGGTCAGCCTCACCGTCGAAGTGGGCGAAGAGGGACTCGAACCCCCGACCTCCCGGGTGTAAACCGGATGCTCTAACCAACTGAGCTATTCGCCCTCAGGAACCAGCGGAACATTACCGCAGAGAGGTGCTCGCAGAGAAAATGAAGCGGCTGCCAAGGTCTCGGGTCCCTGGCAGCCGCAGCAGGTTTATCAAACCGCATCTGAGATGGCGCGCGCAGCCAAACCGAGCAAGAGATCAGGAAATGTCGGCCAGAGCTTGTCTGACGTCCTCGAGCTTGCGCGCTTCCCCGATGCCTTGCTCGACCTTCCAACGCAGAACGCCGTCACGATCGATCACGTACGTACCTCGATTCGGGGCTCCTGCACCGTCGTTGAAGGTGCCGTAGTCACGCGAGACCTCGCCGTGCGGCCAGAAGTCGCTGAGGATCGAGAACTCGTATCCGTCGCGATCGGCGAAGGCTCGGTTGGAGAAGAAGTGGTCGCACGAGATGGCGAGCACCTCGGCATCCAGGCCAGCGAAGTCCCCGAGGTTGTCGCGGATCTCGCACAGCTCGCCGGTGCAGATGCCGCTGAACGCGAACGGGAAGAACACCAGCACGACGCTCCTGCCTCGGAACGCGGACAGTGAGATGTCCTCACCATGCTGGTTCTTGAGCGTGAATTCGGGGGCCGGCTGACCGACGTCAAGAGTCATGGGACGAGCCTAGCCACCCCAGGTCGGTGGCGCTTGCTCGAAACCGGTGAGAGGCAATGCTCGCGCGAGCAATGAGCTCACCAGTGTTTCGACATTCCTGACGCCTTCGGCGTGGCTTGCTCAACCCGCCCTCGGCGCTTGCTCGAAACCATGGGCCGAGCGAGCCCTGGCGAGCGAAGGCAGGGCGCCCCGGGCGCAGCCCGGCAGCGGTGAGGAACGAGCCGCTGGTGCGGCGACGAAGGAGCCGCGCGCCTCAGCGCTTGTGAGCGGTGAGGCGGGTTGCTGCCCACTCGGCAGAAGCCGAGGACGTCGTCGTCGTTGACAGGCCCGCTATCGGAGCGGCCTCCACGACATCGGCCCCGGGGACGTACCCGGGACGACCGATCTTGGGTGTCAGCAGCCAGACCGACCCGCCCTCGGCCAGGTCCTGGAGCGAACCGACCAGCTCGTCGACCAGATCGCCGTCGCCGTCACGCCACCAGAGGATCACGCCATCAACCACCTCGCCGACGTCTCCGTCGACCAGGTTGTTGCCGGTGTGACGCTCGATCTCGACACGGAGCTCCTCGTCGACGTCCTCATCCCAGCCCAGTTCCTGGATGACGGTGTCAGGACCGAAGCCCAACTTGCCCGCGTCCACCGCGATGTCTCCCTACGTTTGTCGAAAACCTACTGAAAAGTAGGTTCGTCAGCCTTGTTGCCGGTATCACAGTAGCGAACCGAGGGTGGAATGATGGAGGGGTCCACAAGACGTTAAGGGAGTAACCATGTCGCCTACCGGCCAAGACCGACCGCCCGTCATCCACGAGGGCCTGCCGACACAGCTCCCTGACATCGACCCCGAGGAGACTGCGGAATGGGTCAGCTCGCTCGACGAGATGATCGACAGCGGTGGCCGGAGCCGCGCCCGGTACGTCATGCTCAAGCTCCTCGAACGTGCCCGCGAACAGAATGTCGGCGTGCCCGCACTGCGCAGCACCGACTTCATCAACACGATCCCGCCTGAGCGCGAGCCGTGGTTCCCCGGCAACGAAGCCATCGAGCGCCGCATCCGTTCCTACATCCGCTGGAACGCTGCCGTGATGGTCTCGCGCGCCAACCGTCCCGGCCTCGGCGTAGGTGGCCACATCGCCACCTACCAGTCCGCGGCCAGCCTGTACGAGGTCGGCTTCAACCACTTCTTCCGTGGCAAGAACCATCCCGGCGGCGGCGACCACCTCTACTACCAGGGACACGCGGCGCCCGGCATCTACGCCCGCTCGTTCCTCGAGGGCCGACTCGACGAGCAACAGCTCGACCGCTTCCGCCAGGAGCACTCGCACGGTGCGGGCAAGGGCCTCTCGTCCTATCCGCACCCGCGTCTCATGTCGGACTACTGGGAGTTCCCCACCGTCTCGATGGGCCTTGGCGCGATCAACGCGATCTACCAGGCACGCTTCAACCGCTACCTCCACAACCGCGGCATCAAGGACACCAGCCAGCAGCACGTCTGGGCGTTCCTCGGTGACGGCGAGATGGGCGAGGTCGAGTCGCTCGGCGCCATCGGCGTCGCAGCACGCGAAGAGCTCGACAACCTGACGTTCGTCATCAACTGCAACCTCCAGCAGCTTGACGGACCCGTACGCGGCAACGGCAAGATCATCCAGGAGCTCGAGTCCTACTTCCGTGGCGCCGGCTGGAACGTGATCAAGGTCGTGTGGGGCCGCGAGTGGGACGACCTGCTCGCACGTGACACCGACGGCGCGCTCGTCAACCAGATGAACCGCACACCCGACGGTGAGTTCCAGACGCTGTCAGTCGAGTCGGGCGCATACAACCGCGAGAACTTCTTCGGACCCGACCCTCGCCTCAAGAAGATGGTCGAGCACCTGTCAGACGAGGAGATCGAACGTCTCCCCCGTGGCGGTCACGACTACCGCAAGGTCTATGCCGCATTCGAGGCTGCGCAGAAGCACACCGGCCAACCGACCGTGATCCTCGCGCACACCATCAAGGGTTGGTTGCTGGAGTCGTTCGCCGGCCGCAACGCCACCCATCAGATGAAGAAGCTGACCAAGGACGACCTCAAGGGTTTCCGCGATCGCCTCAGCATCCCGATCTCCGACGACCAGATCGACGGCAGCGACATCGCGCCGTTCTATCACCCGGGCGAGGACAGCGAAGAGATCCAGTACATGAAGGCCCGTCGTGACGCCCTGGGCGGGTCCCTGCCCAAACGCGTCGTCAGCCCGGTCAGCGTCAAGCTGCCCGAGGACTCGATGTACGACGAGCTCAAGAAGGGCTCGGGCAAGCAGCAGATCGCGACGACGATGGCCTTCGTACGCCTGCTCCGCGACTTGATGAAGGATCCGGAGATCGGTCAGCGCATCGTGCCGATCGCACCGGATGAATACCGCACCTTCGGCATGGACTCGATGTTCCCGTCGGCCAAGATCTACAACCCGGCCGGCCAGACGTACGACGCCGTCGACCGCAAGCTCCTCCTCGCCTACAAGGAGTCCAAGCAGGGACAGCTCCTGCACGAAGGCATCAGCGAGGCCGGCGCCATGGCATCGGCAACCGCGGTCGGCAGCGCGTACGCGACTCACGGCGAGCCGATGATCCCGGTCTACATGTTCTATTCGATGTTCGGCTTCCAGCGGACCGCCGACTCGATCTGGGCCATGGCCGACCAGCTGGCACGCGGCTTCCTGATCGGCGCGACCGCCGGTCGTACGACGCTGACCGGCGAAGGCCTGCAGCACGCTGACGGCCACTCACCGCTGATCGCGCAGACCAACCCCGCCGTCGTCCACTACGACCCGGCGTTCGGCTTCGAGATCAGCCACATCGTCCAGTACGGTCTCGAGCGCATGTACGGCGTCACCGACGACAATCCCCACGGCGAGGACGTCATCTTCTACATGACGGTCTACAACGAGGCCTACGTGCAGCCCGCGCAGCCAGAGGACGTCGACGTCGAGGGGCTGCTCAAGGGCGCCTACCTGTATCGCAAGGCCCTCAGCGGCGAGTCCACCGCACGGATCATGGCGTCCGGCGTCGCAGTCCCTTGGGCGCTCAAGGCCCAGGAGATCCTGGCGACCGAGTACGGGGTCCCATCGGACGTGTGGTCGGTGACGTCCTGGAACGAGCTCGCTCGTGACGCGGTCGATGCGGAGCGTTGGAACCTCAACAACCCCGGCGAGTACAGCCGCATGCCCTACATCACCGTCAAGCTGATGGACACGTCCGCCGTGACCGTTGCGGTGAGTGACTACATGCGAGCCGTGCCTGACCAGATCGCCCGTTGGGTGCCGGGGCCTTGGCAGTCACTCGGCACCGATGGGTTCGGGTTCGCCGACACGCGCGCCGCGGCTCGGCGTACGTTCCAGGTCGACGCCGAGTCCATCGTCGTCAGCGTCCTGCAGAGCCTCTCGCAGCGGGGGCTGGTCGAGCCTGAGACCGTGCGTGACGCGTTCAATCGGTTCCGTATCGACGACCCTACAGCCGTCTCGGACGTACCCCAGGAGGGCGGCGACGCCTAGGTCGTGTCGGGTGTCACGTCTCAGGACGCGATGTCCTCATCTGGCCTTAAGCATTCACCCTTAAGATTGTCGCCATGCGACGTTGGCCCTACACCTTTGGCGTCTGCCTTTCCATCGTCGTCGGAGTTGCTGCCGTCATCTCGGCGCAACATCTCGATCAGCCTCTCAAGGATCCTGATGGCTTCCTGGGTCCGGCATACGTCCGCCTCCCGATCATCGGTCTGGCGTTCTTCGCGGCCGGCATCATCCCCGTGGCGATCCGCCGAGGATGGCGCGATGGGCTCGGCGGCATCGTTGGGCAGTTCCGCGACATCATCAAGGCCGACTGGAGCCTGAAGCGAGTCGGCTACATCGCGGCGGGCCTGATCACGTTCTACGTCTGCTACGTCAGCTATCGCAACCTCAAGAGCGACCTTCCCCTCTTCCGCAAGAACGTCCTCTACGACACCGAGATGCTGCGGCTCGATCACTACCTGTTCTTCGGCCACAACCCGGCCGAGGTGCTCCACGACTTCTTCGGCACCGGGATCGCGGCCCAGGTCCTTGCGGTTTCGTATGTCGCCTACCTGCCGCTCATCCCGCTCACCCTGGGCGCGTTCCTGGTGTGGGGCAAGGACCTGTCGCTGGGTGCTTGGTACGCCACTGCGCTCAGCCTCAACTGGATCCTCGGTGTCGTCAGCTACTACGCCATGCCGACGCTGGGCCCGGCATTCGCCCAGTCGTCGATGTTCCAGGACCTGCCGGTCACGGGTGTCACCCAGCTGCAACGGTCGCTGTTTCGGGCGGGGGCCGGTTTCAAGGAAGATCCCAGCGGTGGCGGCACCTATGGCATCGCCGGCTTTGCCTCGCTGCACGTCTCGGTCGTGGTGACGGCCTGCATCTTCTTCGAGCGCACGGGGCAGAAGGCCATCATCCGCATCCTCGCGTGGTGCTTCCTGGTCACGACGGTTCTCGCCACGATTTATTTCGGCTGGCACTACCTCGCTGACGACGTCGCCGGCGCCTTCATTGGCTGGCTCTCCGTCTCTGTCGGCGCGTGGGCCTCCGGCAACCGTGGTCGACGGCGCCGAAGTCCTGAGCGTGAGCGCGAGCTCGCCTCCAAGGCCGGTCTGGCTGAGTCAGCCCCCGAGCACGCCCCCGAGCCGACTCCCGCCTAGCTGATCGCAGGCTGTACGGCTGGATCGATCCCGGTCGGCACGCTCTCGAGCTCGAACTGGTCGCCACGTCGCAGCAGCGCGCGCCACTTGCCCCGGTGGTAGTGCGCGGGCTCGTTGTCAGCGATGAACTTCGTGACGATCCGCGCGAACTCCTTCGGATGGTCCTTGTGCGGAAAATGTCCTGAATCCTCGAACACGTGAACGTCTGACAGCTCATGCGTGGGGGCAAGGTCGGCGTGTGCTGACGGGATGACCATGTCCTGACGGCCCCACACCACCAGCACCGGCATCAAACGGGCGAGGTAGCTCCGATCGGTCATCGTGACGTACTGCCCGCGCCAGTCGAGCACGTGACTCGTCACCCGCTGAACCGCCGTACGTTGTGCCGGGTCGGCCAGCGACTCGTAGATGTTGGCCACTTCGTCGAGGTCGCGGGTGAGGCTGAGCGGTGTCCTCGACATCGCGCGCATCGCTGATGCGACGACGGGGCGCCACGGGCGGAAGGTTGCGGCCGCGAGCATCGCGCCGCTGCCGGGCACCGTGAGGAGGCGGATGAGCGGCGTGACCTCCTTGCCGAGACCACCGGTCGAGACCAGGACGACGCGCTCGGTCCGGTCGGGGAACTGGTAGGCAAACTGCATCGCCACACCCCCACCGAAGCTGTGGCCGACGACAGTCACCTTGTCGATGCCGAGCACGGTCAGCAGGTCGCGCATGCCATTGGCGTAACCACCGAGTGAATAGTCGGCATTTGGCTTGTCGGACTCGCCATGTCCCAGCAGGTCGGGCGCGATCACGGTGAACTTCTTGGAGAGCGCGGGGATGACGTCGATCCACGTCGACGAATCACACCCCAGGCCGTGCAGCAGCAGCAATGCCGGGCCGGAGCCGGAGATGCGGAACGCGCGGCGATAACCATGCACCACGACGTACTGGACATCGCCAAGCTGTTCCATCGCCCAATCCTAGGTTGACCGGGGTGCAACGGCAGGGTGAACCCTGAGGGATCGTCACGTGACGCTCCACACGCGACATAGACTTGCAACGTGCCAGCCCCTGATGACGTACGCGCGCAGATCGCCGACATTCTGGGCACCCTCCACGGGTGCGATCCGGAGGCTGTCCAGCCACGCACCAAGCTCAAGGATCTCGGGGTCGACTCGATCACGATCGTCGAGCTGGGCGAGGAGCTCGGGCGCCGCTTCGACCTCTATCTCTCCGACGAGGCGATCGACGGGATGGTGACCGTACAGAACGCGATCGATGCCGTCGTGCACCACGACGGAGCGACGGCCGGTTCCGGCTCGCCCCCCGTGCCCGCCAAGCTCACCATGGCACCGATTCGCCAGACAGCGGAGCCAGCACCCGAACGGGAGCGCAGCATCCCGGCTGACCGGCAACCGGTCGATCCGGCCAAGGTCAAGACCGCGGGACGATTCGCCATCTCGATGGCCATCGTCGGCGCGACGATCGGAGCGTTGGTCGGCTTGGGAGGCGCTGCCGTCCTTGGAGCAACGGGACTCGGCCCTGCCAACCTGCCACCGCTGAGCGTCGCGACGACCCCCGCACCGACCGAGACCAAGACCACGACCCCCGCACCGGAGCCGACAGGTACCGCACCGTCTGAGGAACCGACGATCCGGGTGTCGAGCACCCGCGTCGCGCCGGGCGAGCGTTTCACCCTCGAGGGTTCGTTCCCGGCCCTGGGCTCGGGCGCGACCCTGCAGGTGCAGGTCAAGGACCCGGGCGGAGACTGGGACATGTTCCCGGTCACCACCAAGACCAAGGGCGGCGGCACCTACAAGACCGAGATCTACACCTCGCGTACGGGCAAGCGGAAGTTCCGGCTGTTCAGCGAGGACTCGAGCAAGGCGTCGCCCCCGATCGAGGTCGAAATCGGCTGACGCCCTAGATGACTTTGTGAAGCCACCTGACGGGGGCGCCGTCGCCGGCGTGACGGAACGGCTCGAGCTCGGCATCCCATGCCACGCCCAGCAATCCGTCGAGAGCCTGCTCCATGGTGATCTCGCCAAGTGCGGCCTTGACCCGGAAAGCCTTGATGCGGTCCTCAGGGATCACGATGTCGCCGTGCAGGCCGGTCATGGCGTGAAATATGCCCAGCGAGGGCGTGTACGAGTAGCGCGCACCCTCCGTCCGCGCTGTCGGCTCCTCGCTGACCTCGAAACGAAGCTTCTCCCAGCCGCGCAGGGCCGAGGCGAGTGCCGCGCCCGTGCCCGCGGCGGCCTGCCACGAGAGCTCGGCCCGGTAGGTTCCCGGCTCGGCGATCTGCGGCACCCACGCGATGTCCGGGCTGCCGCCCAGGACCCCGGCGGTCGCCCACTCGACATGAGCGCACAGCGCAGACGGCGCTGAGTGCACGAAAAGTACACCCCGGGTCGGGGTGGTCGGCGCATACATGTCTTGATTTGGTGTAACCATCGGGTGCCTCCCTAGTTTCGCCTTCCCCAGCGTCTTGGGAGCACCTGCGACCATTGTGACGCATTGCAGACGTTAGGGACAACATCCACCCCGGGAGGAATGTCGGATGGCGACAACTGTGCAGGACGCTCCTGAGCGTTCACGGTTCGAGATCGAGGTCGACGGCGAGCTCGCCGGGTTCATCGACTACCGCAAGGATGGCGACGAGTACGCCCTCCCCCACACCCGCATCTACCCGCAGTTCGGGGGCCGCGGACTGGGCGGCGAGCTGGTGCGCGGCGCGCTCGAGGAGATCGCCGAGCGCGGTGGCACCGTCCTGCCGTACTGCCCGTTCGTCCCCAAGGTCATCCGTGACAACCCCGAGCTCGTCAAGCTCGTACCGGAGGACCAGCGCGCCAGCTTCGGCGTCTAGCCGACCGCGTGGATGGCGATGCCGTTTTCACGCCACAGGTCGATCACGGCTGGCTTGTCATCCCAGGCTGAGAGCACGTTGTAGCCGTCGGCCTTGATCTGTTCGAGGATGTCGGTCTTGATGAGGACGTCCTTGCGGTAGTCGCCGACGATCCGCATGTAGAGCGCCTCATGCGGCACATCATGCTTGGTCAACCAGATGAGTGTGGTGTCGCGCCACTGGAACTCCCGCGACGTGACGACCAGGATCGCTCGCCCCGCATCGTGCTCGGCGCGTGCGGCCTCAAGGACGTCCATGCGAGGTGGGCAGTCGGCCGATGCAGCGTGGAACGCCCAGAAGTCCTTGTCGTCGTCACCCTCGATGAGGTGCTGGATGCTCGACGTGTCACACAGCGTGCCGTCCATGTCGAAGATCACCGCGTCCCTCATGGATTCATTGTGCCTGCACGTGTACGGAGGGGCGGTTCGGGTAACCACATGAGCAGACACCCCACAACGAGAAGGAGATCGCATGAGCACCATCACTGAATCGGTGGACGTCGATGTCGACGTGCGTACCGCGTACAACCAGTGGACCCAGTTCGAGTCCTTCCCCGAGTTCATGGAGGGCGTCGAGGAGGTTCGCCAGTCCGACGAGAAGCGCCTGCACTGGGTCACCAAGATCGGACCCGTGAAGCGTGAGTTCGACGCGACCATCACCGAGCAGCACCCGGACGAGCGCGTCGCCTGGAAGTCCGATGACGGACCCGAGCACGCGGGCGTCGTCACGTTCCACCGTCTCGACGACAACAAGACCAAGGTCACGGTGCAGATGACGATCGATCCCGAGGGGTTCGTCGAGGAGGTCGGCGACAAGGCCGGCATCATCGACCGCCGGGTCAAGGGTGACGTAGCGAACTTCAAGAAGTTCATCGAGAGCCGCAACGGTCAGGAGACCGGCGCCTGGCGTGGAGACGTACCGCGTCCTGAGTGAATCGTAGGAGGGCGGCGCATCCCGACCGGGGTGCGCCGCCCTCGTCATGGGTAGGGAGGGCGGGGCTCGAACCCGCGACCCAGGGATTATGAGTCCCCTGCTCTAACCAGCTGAGCTACCTCCCCTAGGGAATGCGGGCTTAGCCTAGCGGGATGGACCCACTCCCCCTTGAACCAGTCGACGAGACCTGGGACACCGCTCTCGTCGTCGTCGCCCATCCCGATGACGTCGAGTTCGGCGCCGCTGCCGCAGTCGCCCGCTGGACCGATCAGGGCAAGACCGTCGTCTATTGCATGGTCACCAGCGGTGAGGCCGGCATCGACGGCATGACCCCCGAGGAGGCCCGCGAGGTTCGCATCGGCGAGCAGATCGAGTCGGCCAAGATCGTCGGCGTCGAGGCTGTCGAGTTCCTCGGGCTCCCTGACGGGATCATCGAGTACGGCGTGCCGCTGCGGCGCACGATCGCCCACGTCGTACGCAAGCACCGCCCCGACATCGTGATCACCAACAACTTCCGCGAGAACTGGGGTGGATCGATGCCCAACCAGCCCGACCACATCGCGGTCGGCAAGGCATCCCTCAATGCTGCAAGCGATGCCGGCAACCGTTGGATCTTCCCGGAGCAGCTCGTCGACGGCCTCGAGCCTTGGGGCGGCGTCAAGCAGGTCTGGGCGGCCGGCTCGCCCGACGGCAAGCACGGCGTCGACACGACGGAGACATTCGATCGGGGCGTGGCCTCACTGATGGCGCACAAGGCGTACATCGACGGGTTGGGCTGGGAGCACTTCGATCCTGCTGAGTTCCTCGAAGGCATGTCGCGCCCCACAGGTTCACGCCTGGGCGTCACTCATGCGGCCTCGTTCGAGGTCTTCTCGATGACCTTCGGCGAGTAGTCGTCAGTCGCGCGAGCGGCGGGCAGCCCGATAAGCCCCCTCGCGCAGCGACGCCGCCCACGCGTAGTAGCTCAGGCCCGGCAGCTGGTTGAGCACCGGATCGAATGACGGCGAGGCCTCGGATGGGGGCCCCGTCAGGGTCATCGTGGCGAACAAGCGCCACGTTCCACCGGGGCTGGCGCAGGCGAGATCGTACGTGCGGCTGTCCATGTCGACCGGCAGGGCGGCAAGCAGGAGTGGGCCCGACTCGGTGCGGTAGGGCAGCAGCGTCGAGTATGCGTGCTGATGCGCACCACCGGTGGGGGCCAGCAGAAACCTCGACACACGACCGAGGCCGGTTGTCGCGAACAGGAGGTCGGCGTCCGCTCCGTCATCCAGCGACAGCCGCAGAGCGAGCCCATAGATGTCCGGAACGGATCCGGGAGTTCCGAGCGCCTTCGAGATGCGTACGAAGCCGACCGATCGGCCAGGCTGATCGATCCACGGCACGCCAGTTTCGACCTCCAGCCCCGATCGCTCGATCGTTGCGGCGTGAAGCTCACCCTTGGGGTGCAAGGGCTTGCGAGCGGGCCGCACCCGGGCAGCGACGGCGAACATGCCCTCCATCGCCTTGCCCGCCAACACGGCGGCGCCACGGCCTACCTGCTGGGTAGTCGTCTCGATGTTCATGTAGGTCTCTTACCCAGAGGCGCCAGGACGATGCAGTGATCCGCCCCTCGCCGAGCACCACGACAATGACGAAACGGCGCCGGATTGCGGCGCCGCTGCGGGTCTTGCTCCCCCGATTGGACTCGAACCAATAACCTGCCGATTAACAGTCGGCTGCTCTGCCAATTGAGCTACAGGGGATCGGCTCCACGGTGTGGAGCACGGTGCACAACCTTAGCAAGTCCCGCGCGTAGATGCCGCATCGCCTTCGCCTCCCGGAGCCGAACCTGGGCGACGGTCAGGCCGAGGCTCTCCGCGACGCCGCTGAGAGTCATCGGGGAGACGTCGGGCGCCCCCATCCCGAAGCGGAGCCGCATCACTTCGGCCAGCTCCTCCGGGAGACCGGCGAGCAGATCATCCTCGATCTCACCGGCAACCCGGCGGACAGGATCGGCGACCACAGGGCCGACCTCGGGGCTGCGGGCCTGCCTCATCGCCGAGCCGATCCAGTGCCAGGCGTACGTCCCCAGCCGGACGCCGCGATCTGGGTCGAAGCGATCGACAGCGCGGATCAGTCCCAGTGCGCCGGACTGGACGGCGTCGCGCATCTCGTCGCCCCTCAACCCGTGCAGAAGAGCCCGCATTGCGACGGCCCGCATACCGGCCGTGATCAGGTCATCCCGTGCTTTCAGGTCACCCGACTGCGCCTTCAGCGCCAGTGCCCGCTCTTGGTCTGCTGAGAGCTGGGGTTGGGCGAGCAGACTCTTGACGAAGGCATCCATGGCCCCAAGCCTGCGTCCCGCGCAAGCCCGCCTGCGCTCCCCCGGGCTCGCCTGTGGACGTGGCGGCGGGGCCTAGAGAGTGGGGATGCCGATCGAGCGGTCGCGGAGCGTCCGATGCTGCTGCTCGAGGGCGATGAGCTCGCCGAACATGCGGTTGTAGGACTCGGCCTCATCGATCGGGTTGGTGCGCTGCAGCTTGGACTTGACCTCGTTGATGCGGCGAGCCGTCGTCAGGAGCTGCAGCCGCAGGATCACCGACGCGACGACCGCGTCGGTGTTGCTCTCCCCTGCCCGCATGGGCTCGACCGCGGCAACGGCCAGCACCCGCTTGAGCTCATCGCTGGTCAACGAGTCCGACAGCTGGGGCAGCCAGTTGGAGTCAGGCGCGTCGGGCCACGGCATCGCCTGGATGTAGCGCCACAGCTCCTGGGAGATCGGGTGGGTGAAGTCGTTCTCACCGAGGTCGTCGGTATGGGCCCGCGCCAGGTGGGGGTGCTGGACGATGGCCTTGAGCGCTTCGCGCTCGTCGAAGAACTGCGGAGCACCAAAGCTCGAGATCTCGATGCCGGGCACGGTCGGCGTCGGCGTCGAGGCGGGTCGCGTGGTCGTCGTCTGGGCCTTGGGTGCGGCGGCACGCTTGCGGTGCTCGGCGCGTACCTGTTCGATGTCGACTCCGACACGTCCGGAGATCTCACGGAGCAGCTCATCGACCTTGGACTTGTCGCGGATCGCCGAGGCAAGCGTCACCGCCTCGCGTACGGCGTCGACGCGCTGATCACCGCGATCGAGGTCGTAACGACTGAGCATGTTGTCGAGCACGAACCGGTAGAGCGGGATGCGGGACGCGACGAGCTCGCGTACGGCGGCGTCACCGTCGGCGAGGCGCAGATCGCACGGATCCATGCCGCGGGGCTCGACGGCAACGTAGGTCTGGGCGACGAACTGCTGATCGCCGCTGAACGTCTTGAGCGCGGCACGCTGGCCCGCCTCGTCGCCGTCGAACGTGAAGATGACCTCGCCGTGGAAGGCGTCGTGGTCGAGCATCAGCCGGCGCATGACGCGGGCGTGGTCCTCGCCGAACGCCGTGCCGCAGGTTGCGACGGCGGTCATGACGCCCGCCTGGTGGCACGCCATGACGTCGGTGTAGCCCTCGACGATGACAGCCTGGCTCGACGACGAGATCGCCTTGCGGGCCATGTCGAGCCCGTAGAGCACCTGGCTCTTCTTGTAGATCGGAGTCTCGGAGGTGTTGAGGTATTTGGCCTCAACGCGATCGTCGTCGAACATGCGACGTGCGCCGAAGCCGATGATCTCGCCGGTCATCTCGCGGATGGGCCACAGCAGGCGCCCGCGGAACCGGTCGTAGAGTCCGCGGGATCCGCTGGCTGCGAGACCTCCGACGGTGAGCTCGTCGTCGGTGAAGCCCTTGGCCTTGAGGTGGGCGACGAGCGCCTCTCCCCCGCGAGGCGCGAAGCCCATGCCGAAGACCTCGGCGGCGGCCTGGTCGAACCCGCGGTCCTTGACGAACTGACGTCCGACCTCGGCGTCCTTGGACGACAACAGCGTCTCTGCGTAGAACGCGCCAGCCTCGCGGTGAGCCTCGAGCAAGCGGTTGCGCTGCTTGGGATCGCGTCGAGGACCGGCATTGTCACCGTCCTCATAACGCAGCGTGATGCCGTACTTGGCGGCCAGCCGCTCGACGGCCTCGACGAACGACAGGCCCTCGATCTCCATCAGAAACTTGTAGACGTCACCTGAGGCGTCGCAGCCGAAGCAACGGTAGAACCCCTGCACGGGCCGTACGTTGAACGACGGCGACTTCTCGTCGTGGAACGGGCACAGGCCGATGCGGTTGCCGCCGGCGTTGCGAAGAGTGACGTATTGCTCGATGACCTCGTCGATGCGGGCACGCTCACGGACGAGCTGGATGTCCTCGTCCTTGATCCGCCCTGGCATGTGGTGAATGTTAGTCGGCCACTCCGACTCGCCTCGGCGGCGGTGACCTGCGGGCAACCCAGCCGGCACAAGTCGACCAAGAGTCACCGCTCCCTCCGCGCAGCGCTGCGCCACGCCTCGTAGCGGTGACCTGCGGGCAACCCAAGCGGCGCAGGTCGACCGAGGGTCACCGCTCCCTCCGCGCAAGGGTCAGTTGAGGAGCCGTAAGCCCCAGGCTCTCGCGGAGACATCCGTGAGGCTGGCCACCTGGTCGATGATGGCCCGGCGCCTGCCGGCGTCGTCCGTGGCGCGGGTGAAATCGGCGGCGAACTCGGGCTCGAGATCGCGCCCCTCACCACGCTGGAGCACCTCGACGAGCGCGTGGAGAAGCTCGCGCTGGCGGCCCTGCGGACCCACTCGATCGTCCGAGCGCATGACGTAGTGCGCGGCGATCGACTTCAGAACGGTGATCTCGTCACGGGTGTCGCTCGGCACCTCGAGGTCGGCGTCGTACCGGATGAGCGGGCCTGCTCCCCACTGTTCCTTGGTCGCGAGCTCGGCGGCGTTGGCGAAGCGGCCGATCAACGCGCTCGTGAGGCTCTTGAGGACCGCGCCCTCGCGACGACTTCCGTCGAACCGGGAGGTCGGCCACTCGGGCATCTGCTGCAGCCGCTGCGAAGCCGCGTCGAGCCGGTCGTCGGTGGCACCGGCGTCGTACCAGTCACGCGCGACGTCGTGGATCGCTGCTCGATCGAGCTCGCCCGTGCCCAGCGCGAAGAATCCGCCCACCACGCCGTCCTCGACGTCGTGCACCGAGTACGCGATGTCGTCGGCGAGATCCATCACTTGGGCCTCGATGGTCCGGCGCTTTTCGGGTGCGCCTTCGCGCAGCCACTCGAACACGGGCATGTCGTCGGCGTACGCTCCGAACTTCGCGCTGCCATCGGGCGCTTCGCCGCGCGCCCAGGGATATTTCACACAGGCCGAGAGCGTCGCGCGGGTCAGGTTGAGGCCCACGCTCGTACCGTCCTCACTGAACGCCTTGGACTCCAGACGACTGAGGATGCGCAGTGTCTGCGCGTTGCCCTCGAACCCGCCACACGACTCGGCTGCCTCGTCGAGGGCGACCTCGCCGTTGTGGCCGAACGGCGGATGGCCCAGATCGTGCGCGAGCGCCGCGGAGTCGACGATGTCGGGGTCGCAGCCGAGCGCCTTGCCGAGCTCACGCGCCACCTGTGCGACCTCGAGCGAGTGGGTGAGCCGGTTGCGTACGAAGTCGTCGAAACCCGCCCCCATGACCTGCGTCTTGGCCGACAGTCGCCGCAGCGCAGCCGAGTGGACGACGCGGGCGCGATCACGCTCGAACGGCGTACGTCCGGCACGCTTGGGCGGCTCATCGACAAAGCGAGCTCGCGCCTCACCGCCATAGGGCGCATCGGTCATGCCCAGAGCCTACTTAGAACTTGCCGTTGCGCGGCCGGGGCTGGCACGACGGGCACCAGAACGACGAACGGTTCATGAACGAGTCGCGACGGATCGGCGTGCCGCAGCGCTGACACGGCCTGCCCTCCTGCCCGTACGCCTGCAGCGACCGATCGAAGTAGCCGCTCGCGCCGTTGACGTTGACGTAGAGGGCGTCGAACGACGTGCCGCCCTGCTCCAGCGCCTCCAGCATGACCTGCTTGATGTGCCCCAACAGCGCCTCGACCTCACGGGTCTTGAGGTGTCTGGTGTTGCGGGCGTAGTGCAGCGGTGTGCGCCAGAGTGCCTCGTCGGCGTAGATGTTGCCGACGCCGGAGATGAGCGTCTGATCGAGGATGGCGCGTTTGACACCGGTCTCCCGCTTGCGGAGACGCGCGGTGAACTCGACTGGATCGAAGAGGGGGTCGAGCGGATCGCGAGCGATGTGCGCGATCTCGTCGGGCAGCTCTGCGCCGTCCTCGCTGAACGACATGCCGCCGAAGATGCGCTGGTCGGCAAACCGCAGCTCGCTGGGGGTACCTCCCACGAGCTTGCGAGTAGGGGGCCCGTCATCGAGCGTCAGCGAGACCCGCAGGTGACGCGGCGGCTCGTCCCCGGCGTCGGCGATCAGGAACTGCCCGCTCATGCCGAGATGGCACAGCACGGCGTCGCCATGGTCCAGCTGCATCCAGAGGTACTTGCCGCGACGGGCGACGCCAACCACGGTGCGACCCTCGAGCCGCGACACGAAGTCCGCAGGTCCGGCAAGGTGCCGGCGCACGGATCGCACGTCGAAGACCTTGACGGAACGGATCGTGCGCCCGACCACATGATCGTTGATGCCCCGGCGTACGACCTCGACCTCAGGAAGCTCAGGCACCGCGACTCAGGCGCTGGTCTCGATGTCGAGATCGCGCGTGATGGCCAACCAGGCGATCTCGGCGACCATCTGCTCGGCTTCCTTCTTGGAGGGGCCGGTGCCGCCGGTATAGACGTTGTCGCCGACCTCTACCGACGCGGTGAAGGTCTTGTCGTGATCGGGGCCGGTGCCGTCGAGCGTGTAGTGCGGGACGCCGAGATCGTGATTGGCGGCGATCTCCTGCAGCGAGGTCTTCCAGTCGAGACCGGCGCCGAGCTTGGCTGCGTCGGCGATCACCGGATCGAAGATGCGGTGGATCACCTCGGCCGAGCGCTCGATGCCGAACTGGACGTAGATCGCGCCGAGCAAGGCCTCGACCGTGTCGGACAGGATCGATGCCTTGTCCCGCCCACCGGTGGCTTCCTCTCCGCGACCCAGACGTACGTGATCGCCGATTCCCAGCGTGCGCGCGACGACCGCCAAGGCCTTGGCGCTGACGACGGCAGCGCGAAGCTTGGCGAGCTGGCCCTCGGGCAGGTCGGGGTGATTGGTGAAAAGGGTGTCGGTCACGACGAGACCGAGCACCGAGTCGCCGAGGAACTCGAGGCGCTCATTGTTGGGCACGCCGCCGTTCTCGTACGCGAACGAGCGGTGCGTCAACGCATGCTGAAGAAGCCCGGCGTCAAGATCGTGGACGCCCAGGACATCCCGGAGCGCGTCAGTGGACGCTGACGCCCCCGTTTGGTCGGAGCCGTGGATCAGAGGACCTGGCGGCTCTCGCCGCGAGCTCCGTACTGACCACACTTGGTGCAGGCGTGGTGCGGCTGCACCTTGGAGTCGCATGCGGGGTTGGCGCAGTCGACGATCTGGGTTGCGGTGGTCTTCCACTGCGAACGACGGTGGCGCGTGTTGCTGCGCGAAGTCTTCCTCTTCGGGACTGCCACGATCTACTCCTTGCTGTCATCGGGAACGTTCCCCGACTCTGATGTCTCGGCTGTTCGGACCGGTTGGTCCGCCAGCTGGCTCAACGCCGACCAACGTGGGTCGATCGCCTCACCGTGTGTGTGATCTGGATCGTCCGCGAGCCGAGCGCCACATTCGACGCACAATCCCGGACAGTCCGGACCACACAATGGGTTGTGCGGCAGTGCAAGCACCACCGCGTCCCGCAGTGCGGTCTCGAGGTCGAGAAGCTCGTCCTCAAGGATGAAACTGTCTTCAGCCTTTTGATCTTCGGGCGCATCGTCGAAGAGGTAAAGCTCCTGGAATCCGACCACAACGTTGTTGTCGATCGTGTCCAGGCACCGTACGCACTCACCTGTTGCTCGCGCCGAGGCGGACCCTGTTGCCAGGATGCCTTCCATGATGGCCTCGAGCCGAAGCTCGATCTCCACCGCAGAACCCTCGGGCACGCCGTAGACGTCGTACCCAAGATCTGCCGGTGCTTCTATCGAGACGGTGAAGGTGCGTTCGGCGCCCGGTTTGCGACCCATCTCGTGGGTATCGAAAACCAGTGGTCCCGACAGCACTTTGACCATCCATCCAGATGCACGACAAATCTTCGACCTGCAAGCAGGCCGAAGAGAATCGTAACCCGCAGAGCCACGCGGAGGCGAATCGGTCAGGGGTGGCTGGCACGATTCGACCATGGCTGACAGCACGGCGACTGAGGGCACTGTGCTGCATGCCGACCTCGACGCGTTCTTCGCGTCGGTCGAGCAGCGCGATGACCCCTCGCTGCGGGGTCGCCCGGTGATCGTCGGCGGGGGCGTGGTGATGGCCGCATCCTATGAGGCCAAGCGCGCCGGCGTACGTACGGCGATGGGCGGGCGACAGGCACTGCGCATCTGCCCCGAAGCGATCGTGGTGCCCCCTCGGATGCACGCCTACACCCAGGCCAGCCGTGACGTGTTCGAGGTCTTCCACGACACCACGCCGTTGGTCGAGGGTCTGTCGATCGACGAGGCGTTCCTCGAGGTCGGCGGGCTGCGACGCATTCGTGGGCTGCCGTCGTCGATCGCGGCGCAGCTCCGGACCGACGTGATGGAGCGCGTCGGTCTGCCGATCTCGGTCGGCGTCGCCCGCACGAAGTATCTGGCCAAGGTCGCCAGTGCCGTGTCCAAGCCGCAAGGCCTGCTCGTCGTGCCGGTCGAGCGGGAGCTGCAATTCCTGCACGCCTTGCCTGTCGAGCGTTTGTGGGGTGTCGGCAAGGTCACCTCCGGCAAGCTGCGAGCCGCACGCATCAACACGGTCGGCGACGTGGCGGCGATGTTCGAGCAGGAGCTCGTCCAGCTGCTCGGCCCCGCCAGCGGCCACCATCTGCACGCCCTCGCCCACAACCGCGATCCGCGGCCGGTCGTCACCGGCAAGCGCCGCGGCTCCATGGGAGCCCAGCACGCCATCGGCCGCGGCCACCACACCGCCGAAGAGCTCGACCTCACGCTGCTCGGGCTGGTCGACCGAGTCGCCGGTCGGATGCGCTCGGCCGGTCGAACGGGGAGCACCGTGACGATCCGCCTGCGGTTCGGCGACTTCACCCGATCGACGAGCTCACACACGCTGCCGCGCCCCACCGCCCACACGCTGACCATCCTCGACACCGCCCGCCGGCTGCTGTCGTCGCGGGCCGCCGTGATCGCCGAGAAGGGCATCACCCTGATCGGCGTCTCGGTCGGATCGCTCGATGACAACCCGATGCAGCTTGCACTGCCGATCGACGTCGTCGGCGGAGCGACGATCGACGATGCGGTCGACGCGATCCGGGACAAGTTCGGATCGACGTCGCTCCGCAGAGCTGCGCAGGTCGGTCGCGGCGAGCGTGACGCGATGCCGATCCTCCCGGACTGATCAGTTCGTTTGGCCACGGCCCAACCCGACCTTCTCGTAGCATTTCTCGATGGACGAGACGATCCTCGACCTTCGCCGGGTCATCTGTCGCTGCGAGCTTCTGGAGAGCAGCGATCTGACCGACGGAGATCGTCAGGTTCTGTGGGAGTCGGTGGTGCAGACGTTGGCCGGTGTCAGGCAGGTCGCCGGTTGCGACCAGGTCACCCATGAGCTGATCGGCATCGAGCGCACTCGGCGCGCGGCACATGGCGCGGTCGTGATACCCGATGGGGTGTCGCTCGCGGACCTGGAGACCGGGTGTCTGGCGCCGCCGCGTGTCGACCCGAAGGCGGCACGCTCGCTCGCCGAAGCCTTGATCGAGCGACTCTCGACGGCTTAGGCGTACTTGGCCTTGAGCTTGTCCAGCACGAAGTCGGGGACGAGGCCCGAGACGTCGCCCCCGTGCTTGGCGACTTCCTTGACCAGGCTGGAGGCCAGGAACGAGTACTCAGGCGTGGTGGGGATGAAGACCGTGTCGACCTCGGTGAGACTGCCGTTCATCTGCGCCATCTGCAGCTCGTAGTCGAAGTCGGTCACAGCGCGCAGACCCTTGACGATCGCGGAGATGCCGTTGGCGGTGCAGAAGTCGACCAGCAGGCCGTTGAAGGACGAGACCGAGACGTTGGGCAGGTGCGAGGTGGCCTCGTGGAGCAGGTCTTGGCGCTCATCGATCGCGAAGAGGCCCTTCTTGGACTCGTTGACGAGCACCGCCACGACGACTTCGTCGAACAGTCGTGCAGCGCGCTCGATGATGTCGAGGTGACCGTTGGTCACGGGGTCAAAAGAGCCTGGGCACACGACCTTCGTCATGTCAGCGACCGTACCAAAGGTGAGTTTCGCCGTATGCCTTGTCGCGGAGACCTTGGACACCCTCGGGCCAGGCGAACGGATCGCGGGTCGAACGCTCCACCACGAGCACGCTGTCAGGCGTACGCCACGCGGGCACGACCAGCGCAGCGACGATTGCCGCCACCTGATCGGTGTCGAGCGCGTACGGAGGGTCGAGGAACACCAGGTCGTACGGCTCGGGCGGCGGCACCCGTAGGAAGCGCTCCACCGTCGTACGCAGCACCTTGGCGTCGGCCACCCCGAGATCGGCGATGTTGCGCTTGATCACCCCGGCGACGCGAGAGTCGGACTCGACGAAGTCGGCCGCCGCGGCACCACGCGAGAGTGCCTCAAGGCCCAGCGCGCCGGACCCCGCGAACAGATCGAGCACGCGTACGCCATCGAACCCGCCGAGCTCGGACTGCAGCGACGAGAACATCGCCTCACGCACCCGATCGGTCGTGGGTCGAGTGCCGTCGCCCGGCGGTGTCTGCAACCGGCGCCCGCCGTACTCCCCCGCCACGATGCGCGTCATGTCCGCTCCAGGTAGTCGGCCTGCTCGGACTGCTCGAGCTCGGCGACAGCTGCGGCCAGCGCCGGGTGACCGGCGAGTGAAGGATCCTGGGACACGACGAGCTCGGCGGCTGCCCTGGCATCGTCGATGATGTCGCCATCACGTACGACCGACAACAGCCGCAGGCTTGAACGCACGCCGGACTGCCGAGCACCGAGCACATCACCCTCACGGCGGAGCTCGACGTCGAGCCGCGACAGCTCGAACCCGTCATTGGTGCCGGCCACCGCGTCGAGACGTTCGCGTGACGGCGAGCCGTCCTCGGCTCCGGTGACCAGGAGGCAGAGGCCCTTCTCCCTGCCTCGGCCGACACGGCCACGCAGCTGGTGCAGCTGGGACATGCCGAACCGGTCGGCATCCATGATCACCATGACGGTCGCATTGGGTACGTCGACTCCGACCTCGACCACGGTCGTGGCGACGAGCACGTCGAGGTCACCGCTGGCGAACGCCGTCATCGCCGAGTCCTTGTCCTCGGCGCTCATGCGGCCATGAAGGGTGCCGACGCGCAACCCACTCAGCGGCCCGACGATCAGCTCGTCCGCGAGCTCCACCAGCGAGCTCGTCTCCTTGATGTCGCCACCGTCTTCATCGCCGATGCGGGACACGACGACGTACGCCTGGCGCCCGTTGCCGACCTCCTCACGCACGCGCTGCCAGGCGCGATCGAGCCATGACGTCAGCGACGCCGGGACCACGGTCGTCTGGATCGGCTGACGTCCTGCTGGCAGCTCGCTCAACGTCGACACCTCGAGGTCACCGAACACGCTCATGGCGATCGTGCGCGGGATCGGCGTAGCCGTCATGACCAGGACGTGCGGCGTGACCTCGGCGCGGTCGACCAGCGCCGATCTTTGCTCGACGCCGAAGCGGTGCTGCTCGTCGACGACCAACAACCCGAGCTCGGCGAACTGCACGTGATCCTGGATCAGTGCGTGCGTACCGACGACGATCCCGGCCTCTCCGGATGCCGCGTCGAGCAGGGACTCGTTGCGGGCCTTGGCACCCATCGACCCGGTGAGCAGCCGTACGCGGGTTGCGCCATCTGCGCCGCCGAGCATCCCACCCTTGGCCAGGTCGCCGAGCAGCCCGGTGATCGCTCGGTAGTGCTGTGACGCGAGCACCTCGGTCGGTGCCAGGAGGGCTGCCTGACCGCCGGAGTCGATGACCTGCAGCATCGCGAGCAGAGCCACGATCGTCTTGCCCGAACCGACCTCGCCCTGCAGCAGCCGGTGCATCGGGTGCGGGCGTTCGAGGTCGGCGACGATCTCGCTGAGCACCTCCCCCTGCCCGGCCGTGAGCGTGAACGGGAGCTGTTTCTCGAACGTATCGCGCAGACCTCCGGGCACGGCCGGACGAGCCTTGGCCCGCTCGTTCTCGACCGCGAGGCGCCGCTGCGCGAACACGGTCTGGACGACGAAGGCCTCCTCGAACCGGAACCGGTCGCGTGCACCCTGCCAGTCATTGGAGTTGCGCGGGCGGTGGATGGCCTCGAAGGAGCCCATCAGGTCGAAGAAGCCGCGAGCGTCCCTGACCTCAGCCGGCAAAGGATCGGCGATCGGGCCGATGGCGTCGAGGCACATGCCCACGCACTGCTCGATCTTCCAGGTGGCCATCTTGGCCGTGGCCTTGTAGATCGGGATGATGCCGCGACTCAGCCGGGACGACTCGGTGGGGTCATCGGACTCGGTGATCGACTCCCAGTCGGGGTGCGTGAGCTGGAGCTTGTGGTTGAACTCGGTGACGACGCCGGCCGCCAGGCCCAACGAGTCCGGGATCATCGACTTCAGTCGCCACCCCTGCTGGAAGAACGTCAACGTCAGCTGGCCGGTGCCGTCCGTCACGACGACCTCCGTACGTACACGCCGCCCTCCGGGTCCGAACGAGAAGTTCTTGACCGAGGCGATGCGCGCCATGATCGTGACGTGCTGACCGACGACGAGCTCTGAGAGATCGGTGAGCTTGCCGAGCTCGGCATAGCGACGCGGATAGTGCCGCAGCAGGTCGCCCACGGTCTTCATCTCGAATGCCGCCGTCAGCGGTTTTGCCGTCTTGTCGCCGAGGATGTTGACGAGCCTGGTCGAGAGGTCAACCATCACTCGACCGCGATGAAGAGTGGGTAGTTCTCCTGGCCTCCGTCGTAGACCACCAGGTCGACGTCAGGCCGTGAATCGCGAAGGTGATTGGTCAGCATCGCCTCGACGCTGTCGTCACCACCTTCACCGAGCACGACGGTGACCATCTCACCGCCGGGCGACAGAATGCGGTCGAGCACGGCGACCGTGACCTCGAACACGTCATCGCCGACAACGGCGAAGTCTCCGGCGATGACGCCGAGGACGTCGCCGGGCTGGCATGGCCCGACCATGGTCATGCCGGGCTCGGTGGCGATCGTGACGGCACCGTGCTGCGTGTGCGCCGCGGCGCTGGACATGGCGACCACGACCTCGTCGAAGGCCAGGCCCGGATCGTGCACGGCGAGTGCCGCGAGCCCCTGCACCTGGGCGGTCGTCGGGATGACGGCAACGCGTACGCCGTCCTGTCTCGCCGCTTTGGCGGCAGCCTCGAACTGGCCGACGTAGCGGGGGTTGTTGGGCAGCACGATGATCTCGTCGGCGCCGGAGTCCTCGAGCGAGGCACTCATCGTGGCGACCGTCAGCGGCTCGTCGCGGGTAAACGCGAGTGTCACCGCTCCCGCCTCCTCGCACAGCGCCGTCAGGCCCGTACCGGTCGTTGCGGCGATGACGACTCGACCACTCCTGGGTCGTTGCGCGATCTGGTCAGCGAAGTGCGTGACGGTGATGCGATAGGGCCGGCCGGCGGCGATGCCCGCCTCGACTGCGGCCCCGACGTCGTCGACGTGAACGTGGATGTTCCAGAGCCGGTCGCCGCCGACCACGACGAGCGAGTCACCCAGCGGCAGCAGCTTCGCTCGCAGCTCGGGGATTGCGTCATCGTCAGCGTCGAGGAGATACATCACCTCGTACGAAGGTCCATCGGCGCTGAGGTCGTCGCCGGGCGTCAGGATCGGCACCGGCATCGGTGCGGTCACCTTTTCAGGGACACGACCGGTGAGCGCCTGCTCCGTGGCGTCGAGCACGACCACGAGGGCACGGCCGCCGGCATCGACGACTCCTGCCCGGGCGAGCACCTCCATCTGCTCCGGCGTTCGGGCCAGGGCGATGCGGGCTGCGTTGGCGGCCTTGCCGAAGACCGTACGGCCGTCGACCCCGGCGTCGGCCGCCTCGGTGGCGCCGACGGCGGCGGCCCGGGCAACCGAGAGGATCGTGCCCTCGACGGGTACGCCCACCGCGGCATAGGCGGCGTCGGAGGCGGCGACGAAGGATGCGGCCACGTCAGCAGCCGTCACGGAATGGGCGAGGTCGAGGTCGTGGAAGCAGGCGCGTACGAGCTGGGACAAGATCACGCCGGTGTTGCCCTTGGCTCCGGTGAGCAGTCCATCGACGTACGCCTTGACCAGATCCGGCAGCTCCGTGCCTCGCGGCTGCGCACTCACGGCATCGGCTCCCGACACGAAGGTCAGGTAGGCGTTGGTGCCCGTGTCGCCGTCGGGCACGGGAAACACGTTGAGGGCATCGATCTCGGCACGAGCGATCGACAAGGCCTCAGCACACAGCTGCGTCCACGCCCGGAAGGCCGTGGAGTTGAGGGTGAGGCCCATGAGCCGAGGTTATCGGTCGGTGCGACGTGGAACGTGGAGCCGTGGTCGCGTTGTCGGGACATCTCACGAGGTTTCACCGGGGAGGGACGTTCAACCCCACTCAACGCTCCGGCCGCCGGCGGCCATCGGTTCAGGCGGATTAGCGTGGGCGTCAGGTCATCGGCTATTCTTGAGCGGTTGTCTGCTTGGCACCCGCCACGCGACACCCACAATTGTCCAAGCAATCTGATTCAACAGGAGTTCACCGTGGCTGCGGTCTGTGATGTTTGCGCCAAGGGACCTGGTTTCGGCCACAATGTCTCCTTCTCGCACCGACGCACCAAGCGTCGTTTCGATCCCAACATCCAGCGTGTACGCGCTGTGGTTGACGGCACCCCGAAGCGCCTCAACGTCTGCACCAAGTGCTTGAAGGCTGGCAAGGTCAGCCGCTAACGCCCTCGTTTGCTGTACCGGTCGAATGGCGAGTGCACCAACGGGTCGCCGTCTAGAGTCATCTCGTGATCAACGAGACCAGCTCCCGAGTACATGCCTTCACCGATGACGCACTCGGCGACCTCGACGCAGTCGGGGTCGCCGCTGCCATTGCTGCAGGCACCATCAGCGCACGCGAGGCCGCCGAGGCAGCGATAGGCCGCGCCGAAGCCGTCAACCCCGCGATCAACGCGATCCAGGTCCCTGACTTCGATCGCGCCCTGCAACGGGCCGATCAACCCCTGCCCGGACCTCTGTCGGGTGTCCCCAGCTTCGTCAAGGACAACACCGCGTACGAGGGGCTGACCACCGATCAGGGGTCTCTCGCGGTCAAGTCACGGGTTGCCACGGCCAACGAGCCGTTCACCGACCAGTTCCTTGCCGCTGGTTTCACCGTGCTGGGCAAGTCGACCATGCCGGAGTTCGGGTTCAACGCCAGCACCGAGTACGCGACCCTGCCGCCGACCCGCAACCCGTGGAACACCGGCTACTCCGCTGGAGCCTCTTCGGGTGGGTCGGCCGCACTCGTGGCAGCCGGCGTCGTGCCGATCGCCCACGCGAACGATGGCGGTGGCTCGATCCGCATCCCCGCCGCGGCCTGCGGACTCGTCGGACTGAAGCCGACTCGCGGCCGAGTCGTACCGTCCGCCGAGGCCGCCAAGCTTCCGGTCGACATCATCTCCAACGGTGTCGTGTCACGTTCCGTGCGCGACACCGCCCATTTCATGGCGGCGACGCAGGCACACAAGCCGGCGATCGGCATGCCCGAGCTCGGGCTCGTCGAAGGTCCGTCGGACCGGCGCCTTCGAGTCGGTCTGATCGTCGACTCGATCACCGGTGTGCCGACCGATGATGACACCCGCAAGGCCGTCGAGCACACCGCGGGCCTGCTCACGTCGCTTGGGCATGATGTCGTCGAGGTTCCGCTGCCGGTCGACCAGAAGTTCATGGACGACTTCAAGCACTACTGGGCGATGCTCGCGTTCTCGACCCAGCACTTCGGCAAGCGCGTCATGAGCCCCGACTTCGACAAGACGCTCACCGATCCGTTCACCCGAGGGCTGGCCAAGACGTTCATGCGCAACGCCTGGCGCACGCCGGCGGCGATACGTGGGCTGAAGCGCTCGGCACAGATCTATCACCGGGCGTTCGCCGATGTCGACATCGTCCTGTCGCCGACTCTCGGCTACGTGACGCCGGAGCTGGGTCACCTGTCCCCCGCCGTCGACTTCCCCCTCGTGTTCGAACGGCTCATCCAGTACGCAGCATTCACCCCGCTCAACAACGCCTCCGGCGGCCCGGCAATCTCGCTGCCGTTGGGCAGGGCGTCCAACGACATGCCGATCGGCATTCACATCTCGGCCGATCACGGTGACGAGAAGACGCTGCTCGAGATCGCGTACGAGCTCGAGGCTGCCCAGCCGTTTGCCAAGATTCAGGGGTGACCGCACCGATCAGCTCACTGCACCTGCGACGCATCAGGATCGAGGACGAGCCGCAGATCCGCGCGGCCGTCCAAGAGTTCGACGCCGAGGAGGGCCACTGGTCCTACCGCTATCGTCCCGATCTTCCGTGGGATCAGTACGTCTCGCTGGTGCACGGCTGGGAGGACGGCATCGACTTGCCCGAACGCTTCGTCAAGCACGCCGAGCTGGTTGCCGAGGTCGATGGCGAGATCGTCGGCCGCGCGTCGATCCGTTTCGAGATGAACGAGTTCCTCAGCACGCTGGGCGGTCACATCGGCTATGCCGTTCGCCCGAAGTTCCGCCGACAGGGCTACGCCACGGAGATCCTGCGTCAGTCTCTCGAGATCGCCCGCGCCCGCGGCATCGATCCCGTGCTGGTCACCTGCGACGACGACAACCACGCGTCAGCCAAGGTCATCGAGGCCAACGGCGGCACGCTGGAAAACATCATCCCGGGCGAGCTGCCGGACATGCCGATGAAGCGACGCTATTGGTGCTAGCCCATCGAGATCTGGTCTCACCTGAAGTGCTGGTGGCCTGACGAGCCCTCGTACGCCTTGCCGTCGACCGTGACGCCGCTGCCGTCGGAGACCAGACCGATCTGGGTCCAGCCCTTGGGCAGGGTCGTCTCGGAGCTGAACGTGGCCACCAGCGCGTAGTCATCGCCACCGGTGAGCATGAACGCCACACCGTCGGCACCGAGCGCCTCGCCGACCGTGACGACGGGATCGGGGATCGTGAAGGCCGACGTGGTCACGTCGATGGCGACACTGCTCGACTCAGCGATGTGGCCGAGATCGGCGAGCAACCCGTCACTCACGTCCGTCATCGCCGTCGCGCCGACGTTGGCCGCCGCAGGACCGGCGGCGTATGGCGGGCTCGGCACCCGGTGCGCGTCGACCGCAGCCTTGGGCGAACGGAATCCGCGGCTCAGTGCAGCGAACCCTGCGCCGGCAAGGCCGAGCTGGCCGGCGAACGCCACCACGTCACCCGGCAGTGCACCGTCTCGTCGAACGGGGCGCACGGCATCGCCCATCGCCGTGACGGCCAGGATGATCGTGTCCGACGACGTGACGTCGCCCCCGACGATGTGCGCGCCGACCTTGGCGCACTCCTCCTCAAAACCCGTGACCATGTCGACAGCCCAGGAGGCCGGCAGGTCGGCTGGTGCTCCGAACCCGATCGTCAGCGCCGTCGCCACACCACCCATGGCATTGATGTCGGAGAGGTTGCACGCGGCAGCCTTGCGGCCGATCTCGTACGCGCTCGACCAGTCGCGCCGGAAGTGCCGGCCCTCGACGAGAAGATCGGTCGACACGAGGACCGTGCCATCGTTGGTCGAGACGTGAGCGGCATCGTCTCCGGGACCGATCAACACGTGCTGGTTGGTGCCGATGCCCTTGCGAATCAGCTCGATCAGCCCGAACTCGCCGACCTCGCCGATTGTCACGTCACCACTTGCACCTGAGTCCATACCGGCATTGTCGCGCAGGTGGAGGGTCGCCCGTGTATTCGATCCATTACGTTGGGGAGTACCTCCCACGACGCGAAGCGACCAGGGGGCCAAGTCTCGCCCACACGAAGGAGCTCCATGATGGCTGTTCAGGCCTACATCCTCGTCCAGACCGAAGTCGGCAAGGCTGCCGATGTCGCTCGGGCGATCGCAGACATCGAGGGCGTCACGATGGCCGAGGACGTCACCGGTCCGTACGACGTCATCGTCCGCGCCGAAGGCGCCAGCGTCGACGAGCTCGGCGCCATGGTCGTCACCAAGGTGCAAGGCGTACCCGGCATCACGCGCACCCTGACCTGCCCGATCGTGCGCATCTGAGTCGTGAGACGACTCCTTCCCGCGCTGCTCCTGCTCGCGGGGTGCAGCTCGGGGCTCGTCGTCGACACCTATCCGACCGAGCCCGACACCGACGCCAACTGTGCTGCGTTGTACGCCGACGGTGCGCCGGTTGTCGCCGGCCAGAAGCAGGTGCTCGTCAAGGGCTCCAAGGCGACGGCCTGGGGTGATCCGGCGATCATCCTGCGCTGCGGTGTCGAGACTCCTGCCGCGCTTCTGCCGACCTCACGCTGCGACATGGTCGCCGATGTCGGCTGGTTCACCGAGGAGCTCGCCGACGGCTATCTGTTCACAACGATCGGTCGCGAGTTCAACATCAGCGTCGAGGTGCCGGGCGCGTACGATCCGGCCGCCGATGCGCTGGTCGACATCGCACCCTCGGTGCTCAAGCACGACCCCGTCGTCAAGGAATGCGTCTAGGCGGTGTCTAGCGCAGCCCGGTGTCGCGGTGGAGCGCCAGCTGGATCAGCCGGTCGACGAGCTCCGCGTACGGCACACCGCTCGCCTCCCACAGCAGCGGGAACATCGAGAACGGCGTGAAGCCCGGCATCGTGTTGATCTCGTTGATGATCAACCCGTCGGCGGTGTCGAAGAAGTCGACACGTGCCAACCCTTCGGCGTCGATCGCCTCGAACGCCTGGACGGCGTACGTACGGATGCGTTCGCTCAACGTCGTCGAGATGTCGGCCGGCACGATGTTGACGCTGGTGCCGTCGAGGTACTTCGCCTCGAAGTCGTAGAACTCGTGGCTGGATTCTGACGCGACGGTGATCTCGCCGACGACGCTGGCAACAGGCGTGCCATCGGGTTGCTGCATGACAGCACACTCGAGCTCGCGCTTGTCGCGGGCGGCTGCCTCCACGACGACCTTGGGGTCGAAGTCCTGCGCCTTGGAGATGGCGACGTCGAGCTCGTCCCACGAGTCGACCATCATGACGCCAGAGCTCGAGCCTGCGCGGGCTGGCTTGACGAACACCGGGAGACCCAAAGCCTTGATCCTGGCCCGGACGCGGTCGCGCTGGGCACTCCACTGCCACGGCTGCACCGTCACGTACGGGATCTGCGGGAGGCCGGCGGCGGAGAACACCGTCTTGGTGAACGGCTTGTCCATGCCGACGGCACTGGCGAGCACGCCGGCTCCGACGTACTTCACGTCAGCCATCTCGAGCAGGCCCTGGATCGTGCCGTCCTCGCCCCACGGTCCGTGCAGCAAGGGGAAGACGGCGTCGACGTCGCTCAGCCCCTCCCACTGGAACGCAGGCATGTCATCGCGTACGGAGGGCAGCGTCCCGGCCTCAAGCTCGGGCCACTCGGCCGTCTCGACGACCCACGCACCCTCGCGGGTGATGCCGATCGGCTGGACGTCGTAGCGGTCGCGGTCGATGACCGCGAGCACTTCTCGCGCCGTGAGGCACGAGACGCCATGTTCGCTGGAACGACCGCCAAAGATCACTGCCAGGCGGGGCTTGTCGACTGAAGGGTCCATCGAGAGGCTCATTGCCGAACAAGATACCGGTCAGTGTCACAATGGTCGTCATGCACGGACACGATCTCTCGCCCTCGACCATCGCGGTCGGCGCGGGCAGGCCAAACCGCGTGCCGGGGGGCCCGCTCAACGCACCGATCACGCTCGCCAGTGCGCTCGTTCCCGGCGGCGCCTCCGAGTACGGTCGCCACGGCAATCCGACGTGGGACTCGTTCGAGCAGGTGCTCGGTGCACTCGAAGGGGGCAAGGCACTCGCATTTGCCTCCGGCATTGCCGCCACCACCGCCCTCTTCGATCTCGTGCCCGCCAAGTCCGCCGTCGTGGCCCCGCGTGGCGCCTACTACGGCACCGTGAGCCAGCTGCAAGAACGCGCGCGTCGCGGCCAGATCGAGCTCCGTCTCGTCGACATGGACAACACCGCCGAGATCATCAGTGCGTCCGAGGGTGCGGCGCTCGTGTGGCTCGAGTCGCCGACCAACCCCGGACTGCAGATCGCCGACATCGAAGCCGTCACCAAGGCCGCAGCGCGTGTCGGCACCGCCGTCGCGGTCGACAACACGTTCGCCACTCCCCTGCGTCAGCGCCCGCTCGAGCTCGGCGCCGACTTCGTCGTCCACTCCGCCTCCAAGCTGCTGTCGGGCCACAGCGACGTCGTGCTCGGCGCGATCGTCACCAACAGCGATCGCGCCCACAAGGCGATCGAAGCCCGGCGTTCAACTCTCGGCGCGATCCCCGGCGCCATGGAGACGTGGCTCGCCGCCCGCGGCGTACGCACGCTCCACGTCCGCCTCGACCGTGCCGAGGCCAACGCCAAGGAGCTGCACAAGCGCCTGTCGGCCCACCGCCACATCGCGTCGTCGAGCTACCCGGGATTCGGCACGATCATCGCGTTCGAAGTCGTCGGCGGTCCGGGCGTCGCGCAGAAGATGACCGAGCAGAGCGACATCATCACCTATGCGACCAGCCTTGGCGGTGTCGAGTCGACGTGGGAGCGGCGTCGCAGGCACGCCGGGGAGTCCGAGTCCGTACCGGAGGGCCTGATCCGATTCTCGGTCGGCATCGAAGACGTGGAAGACCTCTGGATCGACATCCAGAACGTCCTCGCCGCGACCAGCTAGACCTTTTCCGGTTTGGCCTGCCTGCTGATCAGGGCTGACACGAGCTCGTCGGGCGACATCTTGCCGGCGATCAGTGCGGCCACGTGCTCGACGATCGGCATCTCCACGCCATGCATGGCTGCCAGCTCGCTGACCGACTGGCACGACTTCACACCCTCGGCGACCTGACGCGTCTGCGCGGTCACCTCCTCGACCGACATGCCCTCGCCGAGCTTCTCGCCGAACGTACGGTTGCGCGACAGCGGCGATGAACAGGTCGCCACCAGGTCACCCATGCCGGCGAGGCCCATGAACGTGACGGGGTCGGCGCCGATCGCGGCACCGAGACGAGCTGCCTCGGCGAGGCCGCGGGTGATGACCGATGCCTTGGTGTTGTCCCCGTAGCCGAGGCCCACGCACACGCCGACCGCAAGTCCGATGATGTTCTTGGCGGTGCCGGCGAGCTCGCAGCCGATGACGTCGGTCATCGAGTAGGGACGGAACGCCGCCGTGTGGCAGGCCTTCTGGATGCGCTCGGCCACAGCCTGGTCCTCGCAGGCGACGACGCTGGCCGCCGGCTCACGGTTGGCGATCTCCTTGGCGAGGTTGGGGCCCGACACGACGGCGATGCGCTCCGGACCGGCGCCGGTGATCTCGGCGATGACTTCGCTCATGCGCTTGTGCGTGCCGAGCTCGACACCCTTCATCAGGCTGACCATGACGGCATCGTCGGGGACGTGCTCGCTCCACGACTCGAGGTTGGAGCGCAGCTGTTGCGACGGTACGGCAAGCACGACGATCTCGGCGCCCTCGAGCGCCTCGGCCGGGTCGTGTGTTGCCGAGATGGCGTCAGGCAGCTGGATGCCGGGAAGGTAGTCGGTGTTTTCGTGCTTGGTGTTGATCGTCTCGCACAGCTCCTCGCGACGACCCCACATACGTACGTCGTTGCCGGCATCAGCGAGCACCAGGGCGAACGCAGTGCCCCAGGACCCTGCACCCATCACGGCTGTCTTGGCCATCTGTCAGGAGTCCAATCGCTTGTAGTTCTGCCCCTTGTAGTTGCTCCGGGGCTTGCTCAGGGTGTGCACGTCGATCCTCGGTGTCGAGGGCAGCTCGCCGCGTACCTCAGACATCATGGCAGTCAGGGTGTCCATCAGCGCATCAGTTGCGTCATGCAGCAGCGTTTCGGTGAGCGGCTTGCCCTCGTACGCGCTCAGGTCCATCGGCTTGCCGACCCGCACCTGGATCGTCTTGCGCGGGAGCAGCCGGAGCCGTTTGGAGTAGGGCCACAGGATCGCCTGGGGGCCCCACTGCATCACCGGGATCAGCGGCTTGCCGCTCGCCAGCGCCACGCGTACGGCGCCCGTACGGCCGCTCATCGGCCACGCAGCGGGGTCGCGGGTGATCGTGCCTTCGGGATAGATCGTGATGACCTTGTCGTCGTTGACCGCCGCGACGGCGGAGCGCAACGACTCGGCAGCGCCCTCGGTGCTGCGGTAGACCGGGATCTGCTCGGCCGAGCGCAGGATCCACCCGATGCCCTTGACCGACATGATCGTGTCCTTGGCCAGGAATCGTGGAGGGACGTTGTTGTCGAGCATGAACAACGAGATGAAGAACGGATCGAGGTGCGACAGGTGGTTGGGGGCGAGGACGAAGCCGCCTTCTGGGAGGTTCTCCACACCTTGATAGTCACGTTTGGTGAAGATGCGAAACCACGGCCGCAGGATGAATGCGACCACCCGCGTGGTGCGCGGGACAACACGTTTCTGCATGATGGCGAGCCTAACCCGGCGGGACCGCCACTAGGGTGAAGGCATGCAAGGCACCGTCTCCAGCTTCGACCCGGCAGACCGTTCGGGTCAGCTCCTGACCGACGAGGGCATGCCGATGGACTTCGACGCTCAGACGCTCGCCGAGCACATCCGGCACCTGCGGGTGGGTCAGCGCGTCTTCGTCGAAGCAGATGGCGACACCGTCACCGGCATCGCCATCTGGACCTGATCCCCGCGATTTGTGACGTTCCAGGCGTCATTTCGGCTGCGAGACGCTCGTACGGTCACAAATCGCGGCGTCTAGCGCCAGAACTCGCCGATCTCGTCGGCGAGTGCCACGCCTTGCTCGTATCCGCCCCGCGCAGCAGGCAGGCGCGTCGACGGGTCCAACGCGTTGGCATTGAACACGTCGCCTGATCCGGCATCGGGGAAGATCGTCAGGACCTTGCTGCCCGCTGCACGCAGTTCGGCCACCTGCGTCTCGAGATCCATGCCCCAAGCGCGGGGTTGCCGGGACCGCCCGCTGAACGGCTCCAGCACCAGCACCCTTTCGTGGCCCGCCGCCAGGTCCGCGTTCGAGCTGCGCCGATAGCCGCCGTTGAGGTAGCGCCTGTTGCCGATCACGTATGGCGTCATCGCCGACGTGCTGGCGGCAACGGCATCCACCAGGCCGATTCCGCTGTGTCGGTCGAACACGACAGGTTCGCCGGTCTGCGCATCGACGGCGGGGATCAGGAGCGCCCGCTCCGGCCAGATGTCACTGGGAAGCCGCGATGCCACGATGTCGTGCCACCGCTGGCTGTTCGCTCCACCGGACGTGTCCATCTCGAGCGCCGCGACACCGATCCGGCGACGCATGTCGGCGGCGTCCTCGGACACGGCGATGATCTCCTCCGACCAGGCCATGTAGCTCGGCCCTGACATGGCGGGTCCACGCCCCGGCGCTCCGGCGGACCGATCAGGGATCACTTCAGCAAGGATTGCCGCGTACCACTGCGCCGGAGTCGTGTCGCTGGTGATCTGAGCAGCCACGGTCGAGCCTGCTGATGTGCCGATGACCAGGTCGGCTGAAGTGATGTCGACGGCAGCGGCGGACAGCCCGGCGGTGAGGCCGAGCTGCCATGCGTTGCCGGCAGCGCCGGCGCCAGCAAGGACGAGGGCGCGCGTGGGTGAAACAGGTGTGGTGTTCATGGAAGTGCCTTTCACGTGTTGCGTGTCAGGCGCTCCCGGCGACGTCTACGTCAATCGCTGCTTGGAGGGAGCGCCCATGGTGGGTACTGCCTGCATGGGTCTCACCTCCTGTCGGTACGAACGTGTTGCGACTTTATCAAAGGGTCGCGGGCTTGAAGCTGGGCCGTTTCGCCTCGTACGCGACGATGTCGTCCTCGTGGCTCAGCGTGATGCCGACGTCGTCGAGTCCCTCGAGCAGGCGCCAGCGGGTGTAGTCGTCGATCGTGAACGAGTCCTCGATCGCGTCGACGCCCTCGCCGGCCTTGACCGTACGGGTCTCGAGGTCGATCGTGATCGACGCTCCGGGGTTCTCATCGAGGTAGTCCCAGAGACGCTGGACGACCTTGTCGTCGACCTGGGCGGCGAGCAGCCCGGCCTTGCCGGAGTTGCCGCGGAAGATGTCACCGAAGCGCGGCGAGATGACGACCTTGAAGCCGTAGTTCTGCAGCGCCCAGACGGCGTGCTCACGTGACGAGCCCGTACCGAAGTCGGGACCGGCGACGAGTACGGTGGCGTTCTTGTAGGCGTCCTGGTTGAGCACGAAGTTGGGGTCGCTGCGCCAGGCCGAGAACAGGCCCTCTTCGAAGCCGTCGCGGGTGACCTTCTTGAGCCACACCGCGGGGATGATCTGGTCGGTGTCGACATTGCTGCGGCGCAGCGGAGCGCCCACACCCGTGTGAGTCGAGAACTTCTCCATCAGTTGCCTGCCTTTGCGAGCTCGGCCAGGTCGGCGGGACCGGCGAGGTGTCCGAGGATGCCTGTTGCGACGGCGACGTCGGGCGAGACGAGGTGCGTACGGCCCCCCTTGCCCTGACGGCCCTCGAAGTTGCGGTTGGACGTCGAGGCGCTGCGCTCGCCGACCATGAGCTGGTCGGGGTTCATGCCGAGGCACATCGAGCAGCCTGCGCCACGCCACTCGGCTCCGGCGTCCTTGAAGATGACGTCGAGGCCTTCCTGCTCCGCCTGCAGTCGTACGCGTACGGATCCCGGTACGACGAGGATCCGGGTGTCAGGAGCGACCTTGTGACCCTCGATCAGGCCAGCAGCGACGCGGAGGTCCTCGATGCGGCCGTTGGTGCACGATCCGATGAACACGGTGTCGACCTTGATGTCCTTCATCGGTGTGCCGGGAGTGAGGCCCATGTAGACGAGAGCGTTCTCGGCGGCGATGCGCTCGTTGTCGTCCTCGAACGATGCCGGGTCAGGCACATTGCCCGACAGCGGCACACCCTGGCCGGGATTGGTGCCCCAGGTGACGAACGGTGTGATGGTCGAGGCATCGATCGTGATGACCTTGTCGAACTCGGCATCGTCGTCGGTGACCAGGCTGTCCCAGTGCGCCACTGCGGCGTCCCAGTCGGCGCCGGTCGGTGCGCTCGGGCGACCCTTGAGGTAGTCGTAGGTGACCTGGTCGGGCGCGATGAGCCCAGCCTTGGCGCCCCACTCGATCGACATGTTGCAGATCGTCATGCGGGCTTCCATCGACAGCGCGCGGATCGCGTCGCCGCGGTACTCGACGATGTAGCCCTGGCCGCCGCCGGTGGTTTCCTGCGTGATGAGCGCGAGGATCAGGTCCTTGGCGGTGGAGCCGACCGGCAGGTCGCCGACGACCTCGACGGCCATCATCTTGGGCTTGGCCTGCGACAGCGACTGGGTGGCGAGCACGTGCTCGACCTCCGACGTGCCGATGCCGAACGCGATCGAGCCGAACGCGCCGTGTGTCGAGGTGTGCGAGTCGCCGCACACGATCGTCATACCGGGCTGGGTCAGTCCGAGCTGCGGGCCGACGACGTGGACGATGCCCTGGTCGATGTCACCCATCGGGTGCAGGCGCACGCCGAACTCTTCGCAGTTGCGGCGCAGCGTCTCGACCTGCGTGCGCGACACGAGATCGGCGATCGGCTTGTCGAGGTCTGTCGTCGGGATGTTGTGGTCCTCGGTGGCGAGGGTCAGGTCGGGACGGCGCACCGTACGACCGGAGAGGCGCAGGCCGTCGAACGCCTGCGGGCTGGTGACCTCATGAATGAGGTGGAGATCCACGTAGAGGAGGTCGGGCTCGCCTTCGTGGCTGCGTACGACGTGCTCGTCCCAGATCTTCTCGGCAAGTGTCTTGCCCATGATTCTCCTCGCGACTCAGGCTTGCGTCTCACTATGCGATACGGCAGTATCAAGACATGGACAACTCTAGCGGAGTCGGCGTTCTCGACAAAGCGGCACTTGTCCTGGCTGCTTTGGAGCCAGGACCCGCCACACTTGCCGGACTGGTCACCAGCACCGGCCTCGCCCGCCCGACGGCCCATCGTCTCGCCGTCGCACTCGAACACCATCGTCTTGTCGCTCGCGACATGCAAGGCCGCTTCATCCTCGGCCCGCGCCTAGGCGAGCTCGCCGCCGCCGCTGGCGAAGATCGCCTCCTCGCTGCCGCCGGACCCGTCCTGGCACGCCTTCGAGACATCACTGGCGAGTCGGCCCAGTTGTTCCGGCGCCAAGGTGACTTCCGAGTATGTGTTGCCGCCGCCGATCGTCCGACCGGCCTCCGCGACTCGATCCCCGTCGGCGGACAGCTGACGATGAACGCCGGTTCCGCCGCGCAGATCCTGCTGTCGTGGGAAGACCCCGAGCGCATGAACAAGGGCCTGCTCAAGGCAACGTTCTCGGCTGCCGAGCTGTCGGCCGTACGTCGCCGCGGGTGGGCGCAGAGCGTCGGCGAGCGTGAGAACGGCGTGGGTTCGGTGTCAGCCCCGGTCCGCTCCCCCTCCGGCAAGGTGGTCGCTGCGGTGTCGGTGTCCGGCCCGCTCGAGCGCCTCACCCGTCAGCCGGGTCGTATGCACGCGCCCGCCGTGGTGGCCGCTGCCGAACGCCTCAGCCAGACCCTCCGCCGCGCCAGCTAGTCGCGAAGCGGCGAGCCGACGACAGTTTCGGTCAGTCCTTGAGTGCTGCGATGAGCTGGTCCTTGCGCATCGACGAGTAGCCCGCGATGCCTCTCGCCTTGGCCTCGCCACGCAGCTGCGCAACCGTGCGCGGGTCGGCGGTGTTGGGCGTCCTGGTCGAGAGGTTCGGCACGACCGGTTCGGGCGTGAGCGTGCTGTCCTTGACGTTTGGGGACTTGACCTTCTTGGCCCGCGAGGGCTTGGCCTTCTTGGCTGCCTTCGCCGCCGCCTTCTCGAGCTTGGCGACCTGTGCCGTCAGCTTCTTGATCGTCGCCTTGGCAGCCTTGAGCTCATCAGCGCCGGCCTTGTCTGACTTCGTGGGCTTGCGGGACTTCTTGTCCTTGGATTTGGCCATGGCGAGATGATGGCACGCCCAGGTGAACTGCGGGTGACTAGAAGAGCCCGGGCACCTCGAGATCGAGCAGGATCCTCTTGCGTTCGAGTCCCCCTGCATATCCGGTGAGCGTTCCGTCAGCCCCGACGACGCGATGACACGGGACGATGATCGGGATCGGGTTGGCACCATTCGCCGCCCCAACCGCGCGCGAGATGACCGGCTCGTACCCGAGTCGCCGCGCGATGTCGCCGTAGCTGGCGGTCTCGCCGTACGGGATGCGCTGCAGCTCTGCCCATACCTTCTTCTGGAACTCCGAGCCTTCGCTCGCCAGTGGCAGGTCGAATTCCTTCAGCTCGCCATTGAAGTACGCGGTCAGCTGCTCCTCGGCGCGGTCGAGCAGCGGGTCGGCGGAGCGCTCCTTGCGCGGCTTGGTTGCGCCGAAGTCGATCGCGGTGATCAATCCGGCTGAAGCGTGGATGCGCAGGCCACCGATCGGTGAGTCCATCCATCGGGTGCTCATGGTGTGGTCCTTTCGTAGGCGGAGGTGGCATGCCACAGGTGCATGCCCGCGTAGGAGCGCCACGGCGCCCAGGACTCGGTGTCCTCGGCAGTGATGCCGCGTCGTTCGAGCTCGCGCTTGAGCACGAGATCAGTCGTCAGGAGGATGTCGGGATGCGCCAGCGCACGCATGGCGATGTAGTCGGCGGTCCATGGCCCGATGCCGCGCATGGAGAGCAGCTGCTCGCGTACGGATTCGCGGTCGACACCGGGATCGAGCTCGATCTTGCCGTCGGCGACCGCCTGGGACAGGCCGATGATCGTGCGCGCCCGTGACTGAGGCATGCCCATCGTGGCGGGGTCGGCTTCGGCAAACGCCTCTGCCTCGGGGAAGGCGTGAGTCAGTCCGAACGCCTCAGCCATCGCGAAGTCGACCGGGGTGCCCTTGGTGGGGACGTGACGACCGAGCACGGTGTTGGCGCCTGCGACCGAGACCTGCTGGCCGACGATCGTACGTACGGCAACCTCGAATCCGTTGACGTGTGACGGGACACGGAGGCCGGGTGACTCGGCGATGAGAGGTTGGAGCTTGGGATCGGCCCCGAGCACGGCGTCGATGGCGACTGGGTCAGCGTCGAGATCGAGCATGCGCCTCGCCCGGCCGATCGCCACCGCGGTGTCGCGGAGATCGGCGAGCTCGAGCTCGCAGTCGACGCGATCGTCGTGCAGCGTGAGGGCCATGACTCCGAGTCCATGGGGCAGTCGCAGCACGCGGGCGTACGTACGATCCCGAACCGTCTCGACTCCTGGGAGCACGTGGGCGGCGAGGAAGTCGATCAAGGCTTCGGCGTGGAACGGCTGGCGCACTGCCAGTCGGACGGTCACGCGGCCGGTCGGCACCGCGCGACGCCTGCCCCGCATCTCGGTCGGCGACAGCGCGTATGCCTGGCGCACCGAGTCGTTGAACTGTCGGATCGAGGCGAACCCGGCGGCGAAGGCGACGTCTGACATCGGCATGTCGGTGGTCTCGATGAGCACGCGCGCCGCCTGTGAGCGGTTGCTGCGAGCCAGTGCGAGCGGTCCCGCGCCAAGCTCCTGGGTGATCATGCGGGTGACGTGACGCTGGCTGTAGCCGAGGCGGCTGGCCAGGCCCTCCACGCCCTCACGCTCGACCACACCGTCGCCGATCAGCCGCATCGCCCGGCCGACGGCGTCAGCGCGTACGTTCCACTCCGGCGATCCCGGCGTGGTGTCGGGGCGGCAGCGACGGCACGCCCTGAAACCGGCGTCCTGTGCTGCGGCGGCCGAGGCGTAGAAGTTCACATTCTGCGGTTTGGGAGTCACCGCCGGACATGACGGACGACAATAGATGCCGGTTGTCTTGACTCCGGTGTAGAAGACGCCGTCGAACCGCGCGTCGCGTGACTGTACCGCTCGATAGCAGCGTTCGTGGTCGGTGTGCATACGTCCATCATGGCTGTCGGATCAGACACAGACCAGCGGCTTTCGGACATGCACGCCGAGCCGCGATCACGCAGCCTGGAACGCTCCGATGATGATGCCCATGACGCCGAGACCGAGGACCACGTAGCCGGCGTTGATGAGCCAGAAGGTGATCGACTTCTGTTCGAACACGTAGTTCTGCGCGAGGATCGCCGCACCGACACCGGCACCCACCCCTAGTCCGACCTTGAGGCCGTACTCGATGCTCGACTCGTCAATCAGCATCGCCAGCGTGAAGGCTATGACCAGCGACACGAGGATCGACCAGACGAACAGCAACGGGTTGGGGCTGGCTCCGGCGGCCTCTTCTTCGGAGATCCCGACTTCGGCTCGCCACTGCTTGCCGAAGAGGAATGTGTACCAAGCGCTGCCGAGGAAGAAGAACGCGAGTGCCGCAACGATGACGCCGACAATCGAGACGTTGTCCATGGCCTGAACGTACTCCCGCAGCACCCTTTGTTGCGGGAATGGCAGCACGAAGGGGAGCAGCGCGCCGCGCCGCTCCCCTTCGTCAGTGGTTGCTGTTCAGGCTGCGTCGTTCTCGACGCTGTCGAGTGCGTCCTTGAGCTGGTCGAGGGCGCCTCCGGAAGGTGCATTCTCAACACCGCTCCAGTCCGGCGACGGCAGCACCTGCTCGGTTGCCTCACCCTGCTGCACGGAGCGAATCGCCGCGACGATCTCGTCCATGTTGTTGGGCACGGGCCGCTGACACTTCTTCAGCTCCGAGGCGAGCTTCAGGGTCAGCCGCGGCTTGCCCGCGGCAACGGCATCGGCAGTCGTACCGGACTTCACGTCACTGCTCGACAGATCCGAGACATCACCACACACGTGGTAGACCTCGCCGCCACCGGCGTAATAGACCTTGTCCTCGCCGAGGAGCTGGATCACGGCCTGCTTCTCGGCGGTGTACTTCTCGATCGAGGCGGGGTTGAAGTCAATGCCTGCGACAGCGGCGATCAGAGCGACCACGACGCCGACAGCGCCGGCGATCCCCTTCTGCTTCTTGTCCATGTCCTTGTTCAGGAAGATCAGGATGATGATCGGCAGGAAGGCGATGATCGGGATGAAGGCGCCGAGCTGGTTCTGGATGAAGAACTTGAACTTGTCCTTCTCCGACGCCGGATCGAGGTGGTTGGCCTTCTTCCACAGCATCGAGCCGATGATGACGAAGATGGCGTCGAGGACGAGCAGGCCGATCAGCAGCCCGAATGCCCAGGTCGGGAAGGCGTTGTCGGTGACCAGCACGCCCTTGGAGTCGACGGAGGCCTTTTCCTCGAGGATTGACTTGTTGAGGAGCAGTCCGAAGATCGCGCCGATCTCGATCGCGATGCCGAGCCCCCACAGCAGCACGGCATAGATGCGGAACTTCTTGGCTTTCGACTCTGACTCCGCGGAGGCCTTGAAGGCGCCTGTGTCGGAACCCTTGTCCGAGCTGGTCATGGAGTGCTCCTAGTGATCGGGGATCGGCGATCCGAATGCTACCGCCACTGCCGCGGGGGAGCTGTGAGGCGCCCACCGCCGACTCCTGCATGCCGCGGATGGCCGACTCGGCCAGGAAATGAGAAGACCCTCTGACCGGCATCGCTGCTGGTCAGAGGGTCTTTTGTCCATGGTAGCCCCGACGGGATTCGAACCCGCGCTACCGCCTTGAGAGGGCGGCGTGCTAGGCCGCTACACAACGGGGCCATGGGTGGTCTTGCGACCGGAGACACCATATCGTGCGTGAACTTCTCGCTCGAAATGGCTTCGCTGGGATACTAGGACTCGAACCTAGAATGGCGGTACCAGAAACCGCTGTGTTGCCAATTACACCATATCCCAATGGCTCTGCCGGGGGCCGAGCCAAGCACCGACTTTACCCGACTCCCCCGCCTGCGCCCAAACCGGGCTGGGCCAGCGCGGCGTCCAATCTGGCCAGTGACTTCGCCTGGCCGAGGAGCTCGAGGGACTCGAACAGCGGCGGCGAGATGCGGCTGCCGGTGACGGCAACACGTACGGGCCCGAACGCCAGACGCGGCTTGAGCTCGAGTCCTTCGATCAAGCTCGTACGGAGCACCTCTTCGATCGCCGGTGTCGACCAGTCAGACAGTCCCGCGAGCGCCTCACGAGCGGCTCGAGCGACCTCGAGACCCTTGTCATCGAGGTTCTTGGCGCGGTCGGCCTCGTCGATCGTGAAGTCGTCATCGGCGATGAACAGGAAGCGGAGCATGTCGACCGCTTCGGTCAGCAGTGCCATGCGCTCGTGCACCAACGGCGTCGCCGCGGCCAGCGTGGAGAGCTGCTCGGCGGTCGGCGGATCGGCGATCAGGCCTGCCTCCTGGAAGTACGGCACCAGGCGCTCGCGCAGGTCGTCGGTGGCGAGCAGGCGGATGTGCGATCCGTTGATCGCCTCGGCCTTCTTGATGTCAAAGCGTGCGGGGTTGGGGTTGACCCGACTGACCTCGAACGCCTCCACCATCTCCGCGATCGAGAACACGTCGCGGTCATCGGCGATCGACCAGCCGAGCAGCGCCATGTAGTTGAGCAGCGCTTCGGGCAGGAAGCCCTTGGGCTTGTAGTCGAGCAGGTTGGACTCGGGATCGCGCTTCGACAGCTTGCGGTTGCCCTCGCCCATGACGAACGGCAGGTGGCCGAACTCGGGGGTGAATCCGCCGCCGATGCCGATCTCGGCGAACGCCTCGTAGAGGGCGATCTGCCGCGGGGTCGAGCTGAGCAGGTCCTCGCCACGCAGCACGTGGGTGATGCCCATCATCGCGTCGTCGGTGGGGTTGGTCAGCGTGTAGAGGGGCTGGCCGTTGGCCCGCACGATCACGTAGTCCTGCACGTTGGCCGAGTCGAAGGTGATCTCACCGCGTACGAGGTCGTTGAATGTGTAGGTCCTGTCCGGCATCTTGAACCGGATCACCGGCTCGCGGCCCTCGGCCTCGTACGCAGCCTGCTGCTCGGGGGTCAGGTCACGGTGCAGACCGTCGTAACCGCTGGGCTTGCCGGCAGCGCGGGCAGCATTGCGGCGCTCCTCGAGCTCCTCGGCGCTGTCGTACGCCTTGTAGGCGTGACCGCTGTCGAGCAGCTTCTGCGCGACGTCGGCGTAGATGTCCATGCGCTCGGACTGCCTGTACGGCCCGTGGTCGCCGCCCACCTCGGGACCCTCGTCCCAGTCGAGGCCGAGCCAGCGCATGACGTCGATCAGGAGCTGATAGGACTCCTCGTTGTCGCGCGAGGTGTCGGTGTCCTCGATGCGGAAGACGAACTTCCCGCCGTGGTGACGGGCGAACGCCCAGCTGAACAACGCCGTACGGGCCATGCCGACGTGCGGGTTGCCGGTCGGACTCGGACAGAAGCGTGCGACGACTGGTCTAGTCATTGGCGCTCACCACCGGGTTGGTCAGGGTGCCGATGCCCTCGACTGCGACGCTGATCGAGTCGCCGACGTGCATCGGGCCGACACCGTCAGGCGTGCCGGTGAGGATGACGTCACCGGGCAGCAGGGTCATGAAGGACGAGATGTACTCGATGATCTGGGGCACCTTGAAGAACATGTCCGAGGTGTTGCCGTTCTGCTTGAGCTCGTCTCCCCCACCCAGGCTCTCGAGCCGTGAGGTCACGTCGACGCTGCTCGGGTCGAAGTCGGTCTCGATCCACGGACCGAGCGGGCAGAACGTGTCGAAGCCCTTGGCGCGGGCCCACTGTCCGTCCTTCTTCTGCAGGTCGCGGGCCGTCACGTCGTTGGCGACGGTGTAGCCGAAGATCACCTTGGCCGCGTCATCCGCGGACACGTCGCGGCAGATGCGACCGATCACGACGGCGAGCTCGGCCTCGAAGTGCACGTCCTCGCTCTGGCTCGGGTAGAAGATCGGGTCACCGGGGCCGATCACGCTGGTGTTGGGCTTGAGGAAGATCAGCGGCTCTGCCGGCACCTCGCCGCCCATCTCGGCGGCGTGCGCGGGGTAGTTCTTGCCGACGCACACGACCTTGCTGCGTGGGATGACCGGTGCAAGCAGGCGTACGTCCGCCAGCGGGATCTTCTGGCCGCTGAGGTTGAGCCCTGCGTACAGCGGATCGCCGTTCAGCACAGCAATGGTTGGGACACCGTTGTCATCTCCGATGACTCCGAAACGGGGATCGTCGTCACCCGCAAAACGTGCAATTCGCATAGGGACCGATCCTAACGCCCGTACGCGTGGCGTCGCCTTGCCCCCGATGGCGGCTGACGATAGCGTCAGCGGCACGAGTCTGCGGCACGTGCGGACGGGATTCGGGGGAATCATGACTGACCAGCAATTCGCCGCCATCGCCGGCGCGATCGGGCCCGACGATCTGCGCATCCCGGCCCAGCCGGCCGAGCTCAAGCAGGCCGTGGAGCACATCAACGAGCTGACCGAACAGCTCGACGGCCTGCGTACGTCGCTCGACAAGGTCGCCGGCGACGAGGACGTGCACGGCGACACCGCGTTCGCCCTGCAGAGGGTCGTGCGCTTCAGCAGGTTCACAGCACACCGCGACATCAAGATGCTCAAGGAGCTCGCCGGAGCCGTGGAGCACGAGATCAAGGTCGTGCACGACATCCAGGGCGAAGAGCTCGATCGCCTGCGGAGCCGCTGGCAGCAGGCGCGCGAGACGTTCATCGCCGCCGCCAAGGCTGCCGACGAGCACCACCCGCAGCAGCTGGCACACCGCATCGACGCCGACGTCGTCGAACCGTACGTACCGCTGTTTCGCCGTCTGACCGGCGCCTCACCAGACCTTGGTGGCGGCGGCACGGCAGAAGCCATGATGTCGGGCACCCCCATCGCCGACGCCGTGCACGAGTACCGGCGCACCGTGCACCAGGTCCTTGAGGAGTTCGAGGGTGCGGTTCGCAGCATCCGCAACGCCGAGGAGGACGTGCGTTCCAACCTGCACTGGGAGAAGCGCCAGAAGGAGCAAGATCCCGAGGGCAACGACCAGGGCGGCGACGCCAAGGCCGACAAGGATCCGGTCGGCATCTCGGGTCCACGCGTGCTCCGCCGCATGCTCCAGGCGCTCGACGAGGGCTCCGGGTCGCTCGACAACCTCGTGCCGACGCTCAAGGCGATCAACGGTGCGATCACGAACGGCATGCTGCCTGACCACGACAACGAGCATCCGCACGTGTTCCAGAGTGAGTGGGAAGAGCACTTCCAGAAGCGGATCAAGCGCATGCGCGTCGTCTCCAAGACCGCCGACAAGATGGCGGACGAGCTGCGTCGTCTCGACTCCGACACCGCGGCGCAGATCTTCAAGGAGAACGGCGACCCCGCCAAGGGCCAGAGCTAGACGGGCATCGCGAGCTCCATGTTGCAGACCGATCCGGCGATGACTCCTGCAGCGACAGCAGTGGCGACCGACGGCATCGGTCCGGGCAGTGCGGAGATGTGCGCCAGGTCGCCGGCGGCATAGACGCCTGGCACGTTCGTGCGGCCCATGGCGTCGACCTCGACGAACCCTGACTCGTACGCGGTGACTCCGAGCTGCTCGGCGAACGGTGCCGCCTGCGTGACCTTGGTTCCGATGAACATGCCACCGACGCCAATCACGTCGTCGTCGAGCGTGATGCGCAGCCCGAAATTGGTGCGCTCGACTTCGCGCACGGAGTCCTGCTCGAGCACGATCAGCTCGCTCACGATGTTGCCCAGCAGTGCGCTGAGGTGCTCGGCGCGCTCGGTGCCGAGGATGGCGACGCGTTCGCCGGCGAACTCGTGACCGTGGCAGTACGGGCAGTGCGCGATCTCGCGGCCCCACGCCTCGGCGATGCCGGGGATGTCCGGAAGCGTGTCACGTACGCCGGTGGCGAGAATGATCTTGCGCGCGGCGAGCACCTCGTCGCCGACGACGACCTCGAAGCCGTCGTCGGCCTTGCGAACGGCGTCGACGGTCGCCTCGCGGATCTCGGCGGTGTCATACGCAGCAATGTCCTTGCGGGCGAGCTGGCGCAGCTCGGCGGGGTCGCGGCCGTCGTGGGTGATGAAGTTCTGCATGTGCTCGACCCTGGCGTTGCGGTAGGTGCCGGAGTCGAGGAGCAGCACGGTGCGGTGCATGCGACCCAGGGTGAGTGTGGCTTGCAGGCCGGCCGGCCCGCCGCCGATGACGATGACGTCACGCATGATTTCTCCTTCAGATTTGCTGTCGCATCCATCGTGCGAGTTAATGTCAACATGAAGTCAAATTTGCGCTCCATCGGCGACACAGCGGCCCGATTCGGGCTCGAGACTCACGTACTCCGCCACTGGGAGAGCGTCGGACTGCTCGAGCCAGAGCGCGACAGCGCCGATCGTCGGCTGTACGACGACGACGACCTCGTACGCATTGCCGTGATCCTCCGCAGCAAGGCCGCCGGCATGAGCCTGGACCAGATCACGGTTCTGCTCGCCGACGATCACGGACCCAAACGCCACAAAGTGCTGCAGGAGCACCTCGCCGACCTCGAACGCCGCATGGAGGACATGGAGCGATCCCGGGAGATGACCATGCACGCGTTCGAGTGCAAGGCGCACGACATCACCACGTGCCCGCACTTCCGGTCGAGCATCCAGGATGTCCTCGACGGCACTCGCGACTGGTCGGCGACCTTCTAGGCGGAGCCGTAGCGGCGATTGCGTTCGGCGTACTCCTCGATGGCCGCCCACAAGGCCCGCCGATCGACATCGGGCCAGGCGATGTCGGAGAACACCAGCTCGGCATAGGCCGACTGCCACAGCAAGAAGTTGCTGGTGCGCTGCTCGCCGGAGGTGCGCCAGAACAGGTCGACGTCGTCCATGTCGGGCTCGTCGAGGTAGCGGGCAAACGTGCGCTCGGTGACCTTGTCCGGGTTGACCTTGCCGGCCGCCACATCACGCGCCAGAGCAGCGGCCGCATCGGCGATCTCGGCCCGGCCGCCGTAGTTGACGCACATCGTCAGCGTCAGCACCTTGTTGTGCTTGGTCATCTCCTCGGCGACCTCGAGCTCCTTGATGACGCTGCGCCACAGCCTGGGTCGGCGGCCGGCCCACCGTACGCGCACTCCAAGCTCGTGCATCGAGTCGCGCCGACGGCGTATGACATCGCGGTTGAAGCCCATCAGGAAACGGACCTCATCGGGTGAGCGCTTCCAGTTCTCGGTCGAGAACGCGTAGGCGGACACCGCCTTGACGCCGACCTCGATCGCGCCCTCGACGACGTCGAACAGCGCCGCCTCCCCCATCTCGTGACCGGCCGTACGCGGCAGGCCACGGGCCTTGGCCCAACGACCATTGCCGTCCATGACGATCGCGACGTGCTTGGGCACCTGCGCAGCAGGGATCGACGGCGACTTGGCGCCAGAGGGGTGCGGCGTGGGTTGGCGGGTCATCGGTCGACGTGGCTCAGCGATCGCAGGCCGCGCTCCAGGTGCCACGACAGATAGGCGCTGACGATGCCGCTCGCCTCCCGGCGGGATCGGTCATCGGACGCCGAGACGGACTCCCAGTCGCCGCTGAGCAACCCCGCGAGAAGGGTGACGGTGAACGGCGAGGGTGCGGCAGAGCCGGCGACACGGCAGTCGTCGCACAACATGCCGCCGGACTGTGCGCTGAAGTTGCGATGCGGACCCACGGCGCCGCAGCGGGCACAACCATCGAAGGTCGGGGCATAGCCGGCGATCGACAGCGCCCGCAGCTGGTAGGAGTCGAGGATCAGGCTAGGTGTCATACGGCCCTCGGTCAGCGCACGGAGGGCACCGGTGAGCAGCTGGAACTGTTGGATCGCCGGCTCACCGTCCTCCTGCACGAGTCGCTCGGCGGTCTCGAGCATCGCCGTACCGGCCGTGTAGGCGCCGTAGTCTGCGCCGAGATCCTTGGCGAAGGCGTTGACGGTCTCGACCTGCGTGATGATGTCGAGCGATCGGCCTTCGGCGAGCTGGAGGTCGACGTGCATGAACGGCTCGAGCCGGCCGCCGAAGCGTGAGGTCGTCTTGCGGATGCCCTTGGCGACAGCGCGCACGAGACCGCGCTCGCGGGTCAGCAGCGTGATGATGCGGTCCGCCTCGCCGAGCTTGTGCACGCGCAGCACGATGCCGGCGTCGCGGTAGAGACTCACCCCATCATTGTGCCGTGCGGAGCCGACATCACCCCCCTGACTCGCCGCCTATGCCGGCGTCACGTGCGCGAGCAACCGCCTCGGCCCGGGTGCGGGCGCGCAACTTGGCCAGCACATCGCTGACCCGGTTGCGCACGGTCTTCTCCGAGAGGAACAGCCTGCGCGCGATGCTCGCATTGTCCAGGCCCCTCGCCATCAGCTCGAGAACTTCGCGCTCACGGGCCGTGAGCTCCGGGAAGGCCTGTGGGCCAGCCTGTCCTGCACCGGTCGATGCGAAGAAGCCGACGACCTGTTCGGCGACCCGCGCACCGAACACCGCCTCACCTCGGGCGACGGCCGTGATGGTGCGGTGCACGTCGGCCGCATCCGACTCTTTGAGCAGGTAGCCCCGCGCGCCGGCCCGCAGGGCTGCGAACACCGAATCGGCGTCCTCGCTCATCGTCAGGACAATCACGGCCACGTCGGGATGCTGATCGGTGAGTCGCGCCGTGGCGGCGAGTCCGCCGATCCCCGGCATGCGCAGATCCATCAGGACCACCTCGGGACGCAGCGTGCCGACCAGCTCGAGCGCCTCCTCCCCCGTCGATGCCTCGCCGACCACGTCGACGTCCTCGAACGCAGACAGCACGGCGTTCATACCGGCGCGAAACAGGGCGTGGTCGTCGACCACCAGCACCGTGATCGTCATGGGCGAACCACCTCTCTCGTCGCGGGAAGCTGTGTGGTGGGGAGGACCAGACGTACCAGGGTGCCCCCACCATGCGCTGCCAGATGCTCGACGCGACCGCCGACTTCGGCGGCCCGTTGGCGCATGCTGGTGAGGCCGACACCCGGCTGCGGCCGAGTTGGCATGCCCCGACCGTTGTCGGTCAACACGCAGCGTCACGGCGTCCTGAGATCGCTCTGCGGCAAGCTCGACGCGTGAGGCCGCGCTGTGTCGCACCACGTTGGCAACTGCCTCGGCTGCGACGGAATAGATGGCAACTTCCGCAGCGGCCGGTATGCCCTGAAGCTCGTCAACGTTGGCGGTGCCGGCGATCGCCGGTATCCCTTCGACCAGCTGCCGCAGCGACGCGCTCAGGCCGATCTGATCGAGGATCGGCGGCCGGAGGCCATGGGAGACAGCCCGTACGTCAGCAACCGCATCACGAACGCGGTCGCGGATCACCGCGAGCCTCCCCTGCTGCGCTGGCCTCGCCACCCCGGTCCAGGCGGGTCGCAAGAGCGTCGATCTGCAGTGCAATGCCGGCGAGCCCGGGCCCCACGCCGTCGTGCAGGTCGTTGCGCAGTCTCCGGCGCTCCTCCTCGCGAGCGCGGACGATGCCCGCTCGGCTGTCCTCCACGTCAGCCACGAGCGACGCCGCGTACGCGATCATCGCGGCCTGAGCGGCAACCTGTTCAAGCAGTCGCCTCTCCTGACGGGTGAAGCCCTCACCCCTTCGTCGAGGTGCGACCTCCAGCAACCCGGTGTCTCGGCCCATCGCGGTGGCAACGAGTTGCTCCACCTGGTCGGGTCGAACCCCGTCCGACGCCGACACCGTCCCGCGGAAGCCCGCATACGGCAGTCTGAGCTCACCACGAAGTGCGGTCACCAGCTCAGCGAGTGCCTCCCGCGGCTCCGCCGACAACGACACTGCCCTTGACACCCTGGGCGCCAACGTCTCGGCACCGAGTCGATGTGGGAACCAGCGACGGTCGATGACTCGCTGAAGCAGATCACGCAGCAGCACTGCTGCCAATGCCAGGAGGCCGACGATGACAAAACCCGACCGCGTGCCGATCACCCCGGGGTCAAGCCCAAGACTATCGCGGACCAACCACCACCAATCACGCCACGACGGCCAGCACCACCAGCGTCCTACTCAGCGCAAACTCCACGTCGAACAACCGGTGTCGCAGCATCGCCACCACCACGCACACAGGCGGTGCCACCAAACTCAGCGAGAAGACCAAGTCGGCCAGTTGCGTGTTGGACCTGATCGCCTGTGAACCGATGATGCCTAGAACGAGCACCACCCCGCCCAGCTGAAGCCACTGCAACTGTGCACGCTCGATGCCGACTGCGCGCCGCGTGCGCTGCACCAGCGAGACCAGCGCGATCGGGGTGAGGATCGCGATGCAGGTGTACGAGCCGATCGCCACAACCCAGTTGAGCCAATGCGCTCCCTCGATACCGAGTGGGTTGCGGATCGCGGCGTCGGTGTCGGAACGCTCGTCGGCGAACATTCGCGCCAGGACCGCCGCCGAACCTGCCGCCACGATGGCGCGAACGAGCCATCGCCATCGCGGTCCCGCGAGCGTTCCGTCGGGGAACAGCAGTGGAATCAGCGGCAGAACGAAGAAGTAGACCCCGAACCCGAACATCGAGACCCAGTCGCTGAATACCGCACCGGGGAGCTCGGTGATCCTGACGCTGTAGAGGCTGTACTGGCTCAGCGCCTCATAGAACGCCAGAAGCGAGGTGGCCAACAATAGCCACCCGACCCGGTTGCGCGGCTGGGCGCGCAGCACTGCGGCCCCCGCCAGCGGCCAACCGGCACCGACAACCAGATTGCCGACATAGAAGGGCTCGACATCGACCTGCCCAGCGACCGACTGGTGCACCAGGACCGCGATGACAGCAGCGATGACTGACGAGGCCGCCACGACGTACGCGACAACCCTGAGCTGGGGGTCATTCAGTTTCGGGTTCGGTCTGGCTGGCACCGCAGCATCATGACATCGCCCGTGGGTGCCGCGGAACGATTTCGCGCCGGATCCCGCGAAGACGGGTACGTAGTCCCTTCTGCCCGGGATCGGTCCCGCCACATCGTCGTGCCAACGGCAATCCACCTCACAGAAAGCACGATCATGACCACCATTTCCACAGCTCGTACCGAGCAGCAGTCCACCACCGGTCGCGGCCGGTGGCCCCTCGTGGGCGTCGCCGCCGGCATCGGAGCCATCGTCGCGACCCTCATCCTTGACGTCCACGTCCCGATCGACGCAGACAACCCGTACACCTCCGATGTCATCGCAGAGGTCAGCGCCGCCAAGGCACACGGCTCGATCATCGTCGGCTATGTCACGGTCGCACTCCTGCTCGTGCTTGCCGCCGCCTGGCGCCGTCACGTCGAGCCGCGTGCACTCACCAGCACCGCAGCGCGTCTGGTGCCACTCGGATTCACTGCAGCCGCCGGCGCGCTGTCGCTAGGCTACGGCTGGCGAGGCGCGCTTGGCCTGTACCATCCGGACGGCAGCGAGCCGGGCTCGTTCGACGAGGCAGGGCTTTACGTGATGTACGTGCTCAACGACTTTGGCGCCTACATCGGCTACCTCGGAGTGAGCGTCGCCGCCGCAGCGATCGCCTGGATGGCTTTCCGCGAGCGCCTGGTGTCGCGTTGGATCGGCGTGGTCAGCGTCATTGCGGTCCTGCCTGTCATCGTGACCGTCGCCGCGTTTGGCCTTCCGGGCTTCCCCGGAGTCATCAGCGGTCTGTGGCTCATCGTCACCTTCGCGGGTCTTGCCTTCGGGCGAAGCACGATCAATCGTTGACAGACAGCTGCGGCCCGGCCCCACGGGGTCGGGCCGTCGCTAGTCGAGGCAGAACTCGTTGCCCTCGGGATCCTGCATCGCGATCATCCCCTCATCCATCGCGCTGGGCTCGAGCCGGTACATCTCGCTCGCTCCCAGCGCCTTGAGCCGCTCAGCCTTGATGCCGAGTGCGGCCATGCGTTCGCTGCCCTTCAAGCCCGGAGCAGCCCGTACGTCGAGGTGGCAGCGGTTCTTGGCGGTCTTGCCCTCAGGCACCCGCTGGATGAAGATCCGCGGTCCGTTGCCGTCGGGGTCGATGATCGCCGAGCGTGAGTTGCGCTCCTCGGCTGGCACGCCCCAGGCGTCGAGTGCCTCGTCCCACGTCGTGAAGTCGCCCGGCGGAGGCTGGAGCTCATAGCCGAGAACCTCGGCCCAGAATGCCGCGAGGGCAGCAGGGTCGGCGGCGTCGAAGGTGACCTGAATTTCGCTGGACATGCCACGAGTCTTGCCGATGCCTCGGACAACAGCGACCTATGAAGCAGGGCCGAACTGCGCACGGTGCCACTCGTAGATGCCGGGCACCCAGTCCCGTCCGAACGTCGCGTCGGGGCCGATGCGTGGGTCGTCAGGTCGCCTGCCGTCGAGCAGCGCTTGCACGTACGCGCGATCCAGCTCGATCCGCTCACGCACCTCGTCACCCTGGCCGACCGACCCGTGACCAGGGATGACGACCTTGACCTGTTCGATCACGCCTTCGAGCCGATCCAGTCCGGCGAAGTAGTCACCGAGAGGATCGGGAGCCACCGGTGAGGGGAACGGCATCAGGATGTCTGACAGCATGTCGCCAGCGATGAGCACTCCGTTCACCAGGAGCGCCGCGTGTCCGCGCTCGTGGGCCACGTGCTCGATCACCCGGACCTCAGGTCCGTCCCACGGCAGCCGTCCTGCGCCGGCAGGCAGCCCGGTGATGAGCCCGTACAGGTCCATCGGTACGTCGTCCGCGATCTCCGGTGGCAGGTCCTCGGCCTCCTTGGATCGCCAGTCGGGATCTGCCATCTGCTCGTGCAAGGCGTCGGCGCACGCAGCGGTGCCGAGACGCAAAGCGTCACCGAGCTCGTCGATCCACAGCACGTGGTCCCAGTGTGGATGGGTCGCGAAGCCGACGACGACGGACTGCCCGAGCTTGCGGATGTCATTCGCAAGGCATGCCATCTCGTCGCGGGTGATGCCGGGATCGACGACCAGCATCCCGTCGCCACCTTGCACCACGACTGAGTTGTTCTGGATCAGCGGGCTCTGGTGGACCCACACACCCTCTGTGACCTTGGTCAGCATGACGCAGGAGCCTAGTCCAAAAGCTGTCTCAACATTCGAACACCTGTTCGACACATCTCCATTTACCATCTAGACTGATGTCAGCGTCGATCATCGTGATCGGGTTTCCACCAACGCACCTGCGTCTCCAAACCTGCTACGCCAGCATTGTTGGAGACCTCGTGTCAGTCGCCCCTTTCATTCAGCTCCCGCACCCGACAGTGGTCGCGGTCGAGCAGATCGAGGCAGCGCTCGACCGTATGGCGGGGTTTGATGAACTGAACCCCACCGCGGTCAAGGCTCTCGTCGAGCGCTTGATGCGAGCTGATGCCCGGATCAAGGCACAGCAGATCGCCGCAACCCGAGTGATCGAGACGTCAGGTCTGGCCAAGACCGAGGGGGCCGCGTCGACCGGTGCGATGTTGGCCAGTGCGTTCGGCGGTGATCGGCGATCGGTGACCAGATGGTACGCATGGGTCGCACGCTCGAATCAGCCCCGCAGACCGAGAACGCTTTTGCGGGAGGACGCATCGACACCAACCAGGCAGCGGTCATCGCGTCAGCGGTGGCGGCCCTGCCGCCAGAGACGACATCTCAGCAGAACCAAGCGTGTGAAGACACCCTGATCGGCGACGCAGACAGGTTCACGCTCAAAGACCTGCGACGACGGGCAGAGCGGATCACCGACCAGTTCAAACCACGCGATGAGGTCGACCAGATCGAGAACGCGGCGTTGGAACACCGCGAGCGTGAGGCGTGGCGGCGTTCAGAGTTCTGGATGGTCGACAACCGTGACGGCACCCACCGCGGTGGCTTCGTGATGCCCGACGCGCAGGCCGACATGCTGCGCAACGCGATCGAGGCCATCTCTGCGCCACGGCGCGATCACCTGCACGACCACGAAGCCACCGAGTCCTACTACGACCGCGACCTGGACCACCGGCATCGCCTCGGCATGGGTTTCGCCGAGCTTTGCGGCCACCTGCCCACGGACGAGCTCCCCGGCAAAGGCGGACTCGGTGCCACCCTGCTGCGTCTCGCTCGACTACGAAACCCTCGTCGACGGTGTACGCCCAGCCACCCTTTCGACCGGCACCCGCATCTGCGCCAGCCAGGCCCGACAGATGGCATGTCGGCTTGGCATCATCCCGCAAGTGTTTGCAAGGCAAGTCCCTCCCGCTCGACCATGGCGCCGAAAAGCGCTCCTTCACCCAGGCCCAACGACGGGCGATGGAAGACCGCGACGGCGGATGCACCTTCCCCGCATTGCGACAGACCACCCGGCTGGTGCGAAGCGCACCATGCCAAGCAGCCATGGGCGATCGGCAAGACCACCAACCTCGACGAAGGCGTGCTCCTCTGCGCCCACCACCACCGCACGGTTCACCGGGACGGATGGGCCATCCGATTCGCCTCGATCCGACGGACGAGCTGAGTTCAAGCCACCCAGATCAGATGTCTGGCAACGCAACCATCGATGGCGGCCCTAGGCCGCTGACCACTAGGCGGGCTAGACGAACTCGACGCCCTGGGCGAGCGGCAGCTCGGTGGAGTAGTTGACTGTATTGGTCGAACGACGCATGTACGCGCGCCAGGCGTCCGAGCCCGACTCGCGCCCGCCACCGGTCTCCTTCTCGCCGCCGAACGCTCCACCGATCTCGGCACCCGATGGGCCGATGTTGACGTTCGCGATACCGCAGTCCGAGCCGACGACCGACATGAACTGCTCGGCCTCGCGCACGTTGAGCGTGAAGATCGCCGACGACAGGCCCTGCGCCACGTCGTTGTGCAGCGCCAGCGCGTCATCGAAGTCCGAATAGGTCAGCACGTACAGCAGCGGTGCGAACGTCTCAGCCTTGACGATCTCGGTCTGCTTGGGCATGTCGATGATCGCCGGGTGGACGTAGTAGCCACCCTCGCTCGGTGACTGGGTGCCGCCCGTGACGAGCTCTCCACCATCGGCCTGCGCCTGCGCGACCGCGGCCCCGAACGCCGTGTAGGCCTGCTCGTCGACCAACGGACCAACGAGGGTCGATGCGTCCAGCGGCGAGCCGATCGGAAGCGTCTCGTACGCCGCTTTGAGGCCAGCTACGAGCTCGTCCTTGATCGACTCGTGGACGATGATCCGACGCAGCGAGGTGCAGCGCTGACCCGCAGTGCCGACCGCGGAGAACACGATGCCGCGCACCGCGAGGTCGAGGTCAGCCGACGGGGCGACGATCGCGGCGTTGTTGCCGCCGAGCTCAAGCAGCGTACGGCCGAGGCGGGCCGCCACACGCGGGGCGACCTCCTTGCCCATGCGGGTCGACCCTGTGGCCGACACGAGTGCGACACGCGGGTCGTCGACCATGGCCTCGCCGACCGTGCGGTCACCGATGAGCAGGGCAGACAGTCCGTCGGGCACACCGGCGCGGCGTGCAGCCTCGGCGGCGAGCGCCTGGCAACCGACGGCGGTGAGCAGCGTCTTCTCCGACGGTTTCCACACGACCGCGTCACCGCAGACAAAGGCGAGAGCGGCGTTCCAGGACCACACCGCAACCGGGAAGTTGAACGCCGAGATGACGCCGATGACGCCCATCGGATGCCACTGCTCCATCATCCGGTGGCCGGGGCGCTCGGTGGCGATCGTCAGGCCGTGCAGCTGGCGCGAGAGGCCGACCGCGAGATCGCAGATGTCGATCATCTCCTGGACCTCGCCGAGACCCTCCGAGACGATCTTGCCGGCCTCGATCGAGACCAGCGCACCGAGGTCTTCCTTGTGCTCGCGCAACAGCTCACCGAGCTCGCGGACGAACTGACCGCGTACCGGAGCCGGCACCGAACGCCACTGCTCGAACGCCGACTGTGCGCGGCCGATCACGTCAGAGACTTCGGCCGCGCTGTGCGACCTGAGCCGGCCGAGCTCGCTGCCGTCGATCGGCGAGCGGCAGATCAGGTCGCCGTCGGCGACAAACGGGTCACCAGCGCCCAGTCGGTCGAGGATGTCCTTGGTGCGTGTTGCGATGTCAGTCTGCGAGTTGGTCATGGTCCTAGATCCGTCCCTGCTCTGCGAAATGGCGGCCCGCCTGTGTCGAGTAGAGCTGCTCGAGGGTGATGTCTTCCTGCTTGATGAATCCTGCGCCCGGGAGCACACCGTCCGCCACCAGCTCGACCACACTGACCGCCGAAGCGGCCGTGGTCCAGGAGATGGCGCGCCAGGTGCGGCCCGAGATGTCGACGGGCTTGTAGCCGCGTACGTAGTTCTCGCGGAACGGCTGACCCGCCTTGACGCCCTCAACCGCGGCGTGGAGGTAGACGATGTCGTCGTTGACCGGCGGCTTGGAGTCGACCAGCATCTTGCCGACCAGCTCGGGCTGGTCACGCAGGTTGAGCTCATCGAACAGGAAGTGCATCTGGTCGAAGTGACCCGGGTAGCGCATCGTCTTGTAGTCGAGGCGGTGCACATTGCCCTCGTACGTCTGGCACATCGTGCCGAGCCCGCCCGACGTCAACGCCGCCTCGAGCTCGATGCCACCGATGAAGACCCGCTCCTTCTCGGTCATTGCGGGCACCATCTGGCGGTGGCCCGAACGGAGCACCTCGCAGTCGTTGAGGTACTCGTTGACGACCCCTTCGGGGGACCAGTTGATGGCGTAACCCAGCAGACCCGTGGGGTTCTGCGGCAGCGCGCCGACCTTGAGCTCGATCGAGCGGATCTCGTCGAAGGTCTTGGCGATCGAGGCCCCGATGATGCCGATCAGGCCCGGTGCGAGTCCGCACTGCGGCGCGAAGGCGACCTTCGCGCCCTCGGCCAGCTCGATGACGCGGTTGGTCGTCGGCACGTCCTCGGTGAGGTCGAAGTAGTGCACACCGGTGTCGGCAGCGGCCTCGGCCAGCGGGACGTTCAGGCTGTAGGGCAGGCACGAGATGATTGCGTCGACGCCGCGCAGCGACTCCCGCAGGGCTGCATCGTCCTTGACGTCGAGCGGGCGTACCTCGAAGCCGAGGTCGTCACGTGGCGCCGCGTCATAACCGATGACCTTGAAGCCGGACTCCCCCAGCATGACGGCCACCAGCTCGCCGACCTTGCCCAGACCGAACACGGCCACCTGATTGATGATGCGAGCCACGAACCCTCCTCCGTCGAAACCGAACCAACGTTCGGTCTTGAGGGAATCCTAGCGCGTGACAAGGGCGCCTACTGTACCGGCCAGTACAGTAGGCGCCCCGTGTCGCTTGGCAGGTGCTACTTCTTCTTGACGGTCGCCGTGTACGCCGAGACCGCCGTGCCAGGCAGGTAGTCGTCGTACCGGTTGGAACCTGTGACGACTACCCTCAGCTTCTTGCCCACGTCAGACGACGACACCGTATGGGTGCGCGCAGTCTGGCCGCTGAGCCTCGTCGATCCGCGGTACCACTGGTACGTGTACTCGGTGTCGACCGCAAGGGTCCAAGCGCCGACCGATGCGGTGAGCTTCTTGCCCTTCTTGGCCGTGCCGGACACCTTGGGCGCGCTGTACGCACTGAGCTTGTTGCTCAGCGTGACGTTGCGACCTGTGACCACCGCGCCGTTGCCGGCCGGGATCGCAGTGGCGGCGCTCAGCGTGTACTTGCCGCTGTAGTACTGGCGGATCAGCGGGAAGTAGATGTCGTAGTCGCCCTGATAGGCCCAACCACTCGCCTTGACCTTGTACGAGCCCGGAGAGAGTCCCTTGATCCGATAGGCGCCGTTCTGGTCGACGTACGCGTTGCCGGCACGTTCGCCATCGACGTCGTATGCCGTCACGTCGCCGTCGAACTGGTAGCCGGCGGGCACAGTGATCGTGCCCGAGATGATCGCGTTCTTCACCAGCTCGGCGTCGACCACGACCGGAGCATCAGCGAGGACGACCGTCTTGGCCTTGCTGTAGGTCGGTGCGTTGTCGAACCACTCGGACTGGTAGACCGGATCCTCGTCGCTGCCGTACTCCGAGAAGTACACCTTGTACGAGCCGGCTGGCACGGCGACCGAGTAGGTGCCATCGCGCTTCGTGCGTACGTTGGCCCATTCCTCAGAGTCCGTGCCCTCGACACTGACGTTGATGTTGCCGATGCCAGCCTTGGTGGGTCCGGTGACCTTGCCGCGGAACAGGTTGGTGTCCACGCCCACCGGTGTCAGCGCCAGTCCGACGGCGGGGATGATCTGGTCGGAGCTCGCAACTGTGATGTCCAGCGTCGTCGACTCGTACTCTGCGAGCGGGTCGCTGAACTGCAGCTGGTAGTCGCCCGGTGCCACGTGACCGAACGAATAGGTGCCTGCGGCATCGGTGGTGTCGTAGTCGAGCGGCTCGGTGCCGTCAGCACCGGCCAGGACGACCGAGATGGCGTCCAAGGGTGTCGTGGATGTGCCCTTGCGGACGACCCCGGACACGATGGCGCCGTTGTCGAGCAGCACTGTTGTGACGGTGGTGGTCTCCTCGGAGTGCACGGTGAACTCTTCGGCGTCCGTGAAGCCGGTGCCACCGACCCACACACTGACGTAGTCGTCGCAGCCGTCGGTGATCAGGACCTTGTAGTCACCGACGGGCAGCTCACGGCTGTAGGCACCGTCTTCATCAAGCTGACCGGTGGACGTCGAACTGTAGGGACCGTACTCCGGGTCACTGTCGGCTTGGTAGAACTCGACGTTCGCGCAGTTGTAGCCTTCGCCGCCATCACCGTTCACTGTCCCGGCGAGCGTGCCGGTGTTCATCTCGAGGTATTCGCCCCCGAGGTTCTGATATCCGCCCTCGGTGTCGTCAACGTTCTCATCGAAGGTCAACGTCTTGTGGTCGTCAGCGGACGCCACGAACCAGTAGTGGCCCGGAGCGAGTGACACCTGATAGTCGCCGGCGATCTCGTCGTCGTCCGCAAGCGTGAGTGCCGTGGCGACCGACTCCGCATCCGGTGTTGCCGGGTCCACGCTGTAGACCTGCACCTGGAGGCCGGTCAGGGCGTCCCCGGTCTCGGAGTCCGACAGGTAGCCGTACGCGATCGTCGGATCGCCCGGATCGGCGACGGCGCTCGTCACTCCTGAAACGGTCAAGCCGACCGCCAAAGCCAATCCCAGTGCCAACATCCGCATGATGCGTGACATGTCCTATTCCATCCTGCTCAAGACGACGCACTCACGCTGAGTGGTCCTCGGCCAACGTAGGGCCGGGGCCGCTCCCGGGCTGCCATTTGCGTCGCGCGCTCGAGCAGAATGGCAAAGATCATCCGCCTGACACAAAACCACGCATCACGAAGGACTATGGACAGAGAGTCCAGAGTGTGTCAGTCCGGGAGCGTGACTGCCTCGGCGCGATTGGCGGCGGAGACGACGGCGCGCAGCGAGGCCATCACGATGTTGGCGTGGATGCCCACACCCCAGACCGTCTCCCCCGCGACGTCGCACTCGACGTAGGCGGCCGCGAGCGAGTCGCCACCTTTGGAAAGCGCGTGCTCGGAGTAGTCGAGCACCTGGATGTCAGCCCCCGCCTGGCGCATGCCGTCGATGAAGGCCGCCACCGGACCGTTGCCCTCGCCGTGGAACTGACGCACCTCACCGCGTACGCGCAGGTCGACCACCTGGCGGTCGCTGCCGTCCTCAGCAGTCACCGAGCTGTAGGTCTCCAGCAGATAAGGCTCCTCGCGGTCGAGGTACTCGTGCTGGAAGGCCGCCCAGATCTCGTCGGGCTCGATCTCGCCGGCCTCCCCCTCGGTGAGCTCCTGCACCACCCGGCTGAACTCGATCTGCAGCCGGCGCGGCAGGTCGAGGTGATGGTCGTTCTTCAGGATGTATGCGACGCCGCCCTTGCCGGACTGGCTGTTGACACGGATGACCGCCTCGTACGTGCGCCCGACGTCCTTGGGGTCGATCGGCAGGTACGGGACGGCCCAGTCGACCGAGTCCACTTCCTGACCGGCCTCCGCGGCGTCCTTGGCCAGCGCCTCCAGGCCCTTCTTGATCGCGTCCTGGTGCGAGCCCGAGAACGCCGTGTAGACGAGGTCACCGCCGTACGGATGGCGCTCGGGCACCGGCAGCTGGTTGCAGTACTCGACCGTGCGGCGGATGCCGTCGATGTCGCTGAAGTCGATCTGCGGGTCGATGCCCTGGCTGAAGAGGTTGAGTCCGAGGGTCACCAGGCAGACGTTGCCGGTACGTTCGCCGTTGCCGAACAGGCAGCCCTCGATGCGGTCGGCGCCGGCCATGTAACCGAGCTCGGCCGCAGCGACCCCGGTGCCGCGATCGTTGTGCGGGTGCAGCGACAGCACGATGCTGTCCCGGCGCGGCAGGTTGTGGTTCATCCACTCGATCGAGTCGGCGTAGACATTGGGTGTGGCCATCTCGACGGTCGCCGGCAAGTTGATGATGAGCGGCCACTCAGGCGTCGGGTCGATGACCTCGATCACCGCGGAACACACCTCCAGCGCGTACTCCAGCTCGGTGCCGGTGTAGGACTCGGGCGAGTACTCGTACGAGATCTTGGTGTCGGGCGTGTGGATCTCGGCGTACTTCATGCACAGCCGCGCCCCCTGGGTCGCGATGTCGGTGATGCCGTCCTTGTCGAGGCCGAACACCACGCGGCGTTGCAAGGTCGACGTCGAGTTGTAGAAGTGCACGATGGCCTGCTTGGCGCCGACGAGCGACTGGTACGTGCGGTCGATCAGCTCTTCGCGGCACTGGGTCAGCACCTGGATGACCACGTCATCGGGGATGTGATCGCCCTCGATCAGCTGGCGTACGAAATCGAAGTCGGTCTGGCTCGCACTCGGGAAGCCGACCTCGATCTCCTTGTAGCCCATCTCGACGAGGAGCTTGAACATCGCCAGCTTGCGCGGCGGGGTCATCGGGTCGATCAGCGCCTGGTTGCCGTCACGCAGATCGACGGCACACCAGCGCGGCGCCTCCGTGATCACGGCTGCGGGCCAGGTGCGATCGGTCAGTGCGATCGGCACGAACGGTTTGTAGCGCCCGTACGGCATGCCGCTGGGTTGCTGGGGGGTGCTGGGGTAGGTCGTCATCGGAGATCCTCGTGAGCTTGTCTGGGCTGAGATGTGGCCGGTGAACGACAAACTCCGCGCCGAGGGGTCCGACCTAGAGGACCTCGACGCGGCAACGAAGGAGCAGGCTCTTCATCCGCATGATGGATTCAGGCTAGCACTTCGGGTCTGGGCACCGCATACGTTCCCCGCCCTGCGAGCGAACGCGGAAGCACCGCCGCCCGCAGCCGCTCCACTCGCGATGCGCCTTCACCGAGCGACCGGATGACGGCACGCAGCTCGGCCCGGGCATCGTCGGCAGTCCCCTCGCGGGAGAATCGCGCCTTCTCCACCGTTCGGAGCAGCTTGTCGAGCGCCTCGACGTCGATTCCGTTGCGGACACGCAGCCGCGCCGCGAAACCGCGTGGGGTGTCGGCACGGGAGGTCCAGAGGCCGTGGTCCTGCGCCGAGTCCTCGAGCTCACGCCACAGCGGGTCGGGCGTCGCGCGACGCATGCGCCAGAGTCGTCGTCCGCGTCGCAGCAGCAGCGGCGCGAGTCCGACGAGCAGCAGCCCGGCCCCGGTGGCGATCAACGTACGGGTCGTCGTCGTGCCAGCCACCTCACTCGGTTTCGAGCTGGCAGCGCCGAACTCCTTGCCACCGAGGCCTCCCGGACGTTGTGTCGGATCGCTGTCGTTGCCTGACGGCTCCGTCGGTGCGCCATCGGACTCGGCGAACACCGTCGCCGAGCCGACGCCAGGTGTCGGCTCGAAGCCGACCCAGCCCGCGCCCTCGAAGTAGAGCTCGGGCCACGCGTGCAGGTCGTCAGAGGTGTTGGCATAGACGTTCTTGCCGCCGCGGGTGTCGACCACGTCGCCAGGTGCGTAGCCGACCGCGATGCGTGAAGGAATGCCGAGCGTGCGCGCCATGACCGCCATCGTCGAGGAGAAGTGGACGCAGTAGCCCTGCTTCGCCTTGAGGAACGTGGCGATGACGTCAACGCCATTGCCGTCGAACCCGTCGGCCACAGGTGCCGTCTCGGAGTAGCGGAAGCTGCCGTCGCGCAGGAAGCGCTGCAGGGCCAGTGCCTTGTCATAGTCGGTCGGATCGTCCTGCGTGATCGAGCGTGCGGTCTCGCCGATGACGTCTGGCATCGTGCGCGGGAGCACGAGATAGGGCTCCAGCGATGGCCTGAACCGGGTGGCGAACTCACGCATCTGGTCACCCGTGGGAGCGATCCGCAGGCTGTTGACGGTGTAGGTCTGGCCGCGGGTGTCGCCACGGGCCGACCGGATCGTCAGTCCCACTCGTTCGAACTGCCAGCCGCCCTTGAGTCCGGAGACTGCCAGCGCGGGGTAGGGCGAGGGCACCAGCGAGCTGCGGAGGTTCTTGATCGTGATCGATGTACGGATCTCTGAGGTGGGGACGTCGGGGTCGAGGCCGATCTGGCCCTCGAACCTGTCCACCGGCAGCGACCTGCCCGGCTTCCAGGTCTTGCCGGTGAAGTCGCGCAGCGTCGAGACCTTCAGATAGGACGCACTCTTGGCGTTCGTCGTATAGGTCAACGCCAGTGACGTGCTGTTGCGTCGCAGGTTCTGGCCGAGCTCGAGCATCGGGTTGATGCCGCGACCGAACACCGGCGTGGGCGCCTTGCCCCACGATGCGGCCACCGCCCGGATGTCGGGCATCACCGGCGGGATGACGGCGCTGAGCAGCAGCGCCAGGCTTGCCACGATCAGCGCTGGCGAACGCCCACGCCACCCTCGGTCGACTCGTTCCCGGGTGCGAGACCGAAGCAGGATCAGCCACAGGATGGCAACGAGCAGGAAGATCCAGAGCGCAGGGCTGTCCCCGCGGTGAGCGAGGGCGCGACGAAGATCGCGACCAGCATGATGCCGATGGTCTGCGGTGCCCGCTTTCGCTCCAGCAGCCAGTCGCCGAGGATCGCGAGCAGTCCGAACGCTGCGGCAATCACCAGGATGATCGGCTCCGCAGCGGCTACGGGCGCCCGTTCTTCGACCATGATGTCCTGCGCATGGGACAGCATCCGGCCGAGCTCCGCGACGGTGGCCGGCGTCGGGACAACACCCAACAGGGTCGACGGCACGAAGATCCACGCCAGAGCGACAAGCTCGACGATCAGGGCGACCGGCGCAACGCGGCGCACGCCGACTGCCCGCAGGACAGCGCACGTGACGACAGCCAAGGCCGTGACCAGAACTGCCGGGACGAACCACGAGTGACCCTCGATGACCGTCGTGAAACCCCACAGCAAGATGACAAGCGCAATGGCGAGCAGTGCGTGGTCCGCCCACATCACACCAGCGGTGCGGCGACCGGTCGTGTGCGCCACCGGCCTAAGCACGGACCGGCCCATCGAAGAGTGCCCACATCGTCGGCAGATCGTCGTTGGGTCGGTAGGTCACGACCTTCCAGCGCGCTCCCTCGAGGACGTCGAGGGCAGCGGCCGACGTACCGGCGGCGACGAAGGCGCGTACGTCACGCGCTCCCCCGACGGCATGCACCCAGTGCTGGGCGCGCGGGATGTCGATGCGGCCCAGGATCGCGAACGCGGCCCGCTCGGGCGTCATGGCGCGATCGTGATCGTCGTCGTCCGGCTCGAGCACTGCAAGGTCGACCATCGCGTCCTCGACCGTGTCCTGCCCATCGGCGATCTCGTGATCGATGGCCGGGCTGCTGGTCTGGAAGTTGACGCTGTAACCGGCACGGGCGAGGTGGTGGACGATCGACGCCGCGGCGACGATGCCCCACTCGAACGTCGGCGAGTGCTCCCACAGGCCCTTGCCGTCGCGGGCCGTGCCCTGCGTACGAGGCTCGCAGTCAAGGAACACGCCGGCGCGCGGGTTGATCTGCTGCTCCTCCTGACGCACCATCAGCTCACCTCGGTGCGCAGTCGCCTTCCAGTGCAGCCGCTTCATGGCGTCCCCCGGCAGGTAGGCGCGGGCGATGATGTCGTCATCACCCACGCCGACGTGTTGCGGAGAGGGCCGCGTCGCCCCGGCATCGCTCTCGCCGCGCGGCGCCAGCGCAGGCAGATCGACCCGCTTCGGAAGGACGATCAGGGGCTCGGGCGATCCGAAGGAATGGCGCCGGAACACCAGCCCGAACGGGTCGAGCACCTGCACCCGGAGCGGTCCGATCATGTGGCGCCCACGGCGCAGCCCTCGCAATGAGTAGGAGAACGACACCCGCGAGTCTGCCTGGCGACTGCCGCCCAGCGCCGGGAGGACGCCGGCTGCGTCACCTGAGATACCCGGCGGGAGCTCGTCGGACCACTCCGCCTCAAGGCACGGGATCATCGACAGGTTGGTGATGCGTACGGTCGACCTCGCCGTGAGACCCGGACCGACGACCTGCGGCGAGAAGGAGCGCTCGATGCGTACGTTCGAGTGGCCACCGAACACGAAGATCGTCGAGACGGCGACCAGACCGACCAGCAGCACCGTCACGTACAACAGCGCGGGCACCGAGAGGACCGGTGCCGCGACGAAGCAGACCAGCCCCGCGACCAGGAACCCGATGCCACGCGGGGTGAGGACCACTGCTCTGTTCATCAGAGCCGCATCACGTGGGTTGTACGGCCCCGGCGGGCACGGGGGTCTCAGCCACGATGCGTTCCATGACGTCGGCAGCGTCGGCGACCCCGCGCATCGGGATGAGGCGGTGCGGCAGCACGACGGGGATCAGGACGTCGATGTCGTCTGGCAGCACGAAGTCGCGTCCCTGGACGGCGGCGCGGGCCTTGGCAGCGCGTACGAGCTGCAGCGTCGCGCGCGGACTGGCACCGAGTCGCAGCTCCGCGTCGTCGCGGGTGGCCTGGGCGATGTTGACGGCGTACTGCTCGACGGCGGGTGACACATAGATCGCACGGGCCGCGGCGATCATGCTCTGCACGTCCTCGATCGACGCGACGGAGTCGAGCTGGTCGAACGGGTTGCTGGAGTCGCGTCCCTGCACCATCTCGAGCTCGGCCGCCGCTGACGGATAGCCCATCGAGATGCGTGCCATGAAACGGTCACGTTGCGCCTCCGGGAGCGCGTACGTGCCCTCCATCTCGAAGGGGTTCTGCGTCGCCACGACAGTGAACGGGCTGCCGAGCTCGTACGTCGTGCCGTCGACCGTGACCTGACGCTCCTCCATCGCCTCGAGCAACGCCGACTGCGTCTTGGGCGAGGCGCGGTTGATCTCGTCGCCGATGACGATGTTGGCGAACACCGCCCCGGGCTTGAACTCGAACTCGCGGTCGGCCTGGTTGTAGACCGACACTCCGGTGATGTCGGACGGCAGCAGATCCGGGGTGAACTGGATGCGCCTGACCGAACAGCTGACCGAGCGCGCCAGTGCCTTGGCGAGCACGGTCTTGCCGACTCCGGGAACGTCCTCGATCAGCAGATGGCCTTCGGCGAGGAACACGACAAGTGCGGCCTCAGCCGCTTCTGGTTTGCCGTCGATGACCTTCTCGATGTTTGCGAGAATCGCCCGCGCGGCCGTCTCAAACTCCATACGTGATGGTAGTCACACCCGGCAAGTAGGTACCAACACACAGGAAATTGTCAGGTTGAGACTTGATCGAGCGGGGAGAATTGACCCATGCCGATTCCTGACTCCCTCCCGACCCTGTCGGCTGGATCCCACGACGCCGAGCACGGGGAGGCATGCGTGATGGAGTACGTCTCACTGCTCGCCGGCGAGGAGTGGAGCGACCGGCCCGAGTGCACGCACCCGCTGCTGGCGCACGAGGCACGTACGACCAACGACCTGTTGCGCGAGAGCGATCGCGCCCGGCTCGTTCCGCTGATCGGGCGACTGTTCGGCACGACCGACGACTCCCCCGAGCTGCGGGCGCGGCTCCGCATCGCCCAGGCACGCCAGGTCATCGCCCTGCTCGAACCGAGCTCACGCTCCCGTGCGCTCGCCGCCGTCGAGCGTGCCGAGTCGTGGATCGGCCGTACCGGCGGCGAGGTCGAGGCCGGCGTTCGCCGAGGCCATGCGCTTTCCGCTCGTCGCTGGAGACCTCGACCCGGAGCACGCCGCCTTCCATGAGGCCGCGTCGCGGATGTTCCCGTTCGCCCTCTCCCCCGAGCTCGAGACGGCGGAGGCGTACGCGCTGACGGCGCTCGTCATCGCCCACCGCATCGCGGCGTCCGGCGAGTGCCGCGCCGACTGCGGCAACGGTCCCGCTCGCGCCCGCCGCATGGTCAAGGACTTGGCCGGCCTGATCGACGTCTACGACGAGGTCACCGGTCGGACGAAGACGCCGTTGACCCAGGCCGACGTGCGCGAGCTCGTCGAGACCATCAGCTGAGTCCGTCCCCCACCGGCGTCAGCGTTTGGCGTGGGACCAGGCGAGCAGCCTGTCGACCGGCCAGGTCGTGACGATGCGATCGGCTGGGACCTCGTTGGCTTCGGCCCGCTCGGCACCGTAGTCGAGGAAGTCGAGCTGCCCGGGCGCGTGCGCGTCGGTGTTGATCGCGAACAGGCAGCCGGCTTCGAGCGCCATCGCGATGAGGTTGTTCGGCGGATCCTGCCGCTCGGGCCGGGAGTTGATCTCGACGGCGACCTCATTCTTGGCGCAGGCGGCAAAGACCCTCTTGGCGTCGAACTTCGACTGGTCGCGCTTGCCCCGCGAACCCTGCACGAGTCGTCCGGTGCAGTGGCCCAGCACGTTGGTGTGCGGGTCGTTGACGGCGTTGACCATGCGGCGCGTCATGCCGATCGAGTCCATCTTGAGCTTGGAGTGCACGCTGGCGACCACGACGTCGAGCTTGTCGAGCATTCTGTCGGTCTGGTCGAGGCTGCCGTCGTCGAGGATGTCGACCTCGATGCCGCTCAAGAGGCGGAAGTCGTCGTACGAGGCGTCGACCTTGGCGACGATCTCGAGCTGGTCGGCGAGTCGCTCTGCCGTCAGCCCGTTGGCGACGGTCAGGCGTGGCGAATGATCGGTGAGCACTTGGTACTCCCGTCCCCGCCAGCGCGCCGCACGAGCCATCTCCTCGATCGGCGATCCCCCGTCTGACCAGTCCGAGTGGCTGTGCAGGTCGCCCCGGAGCTTGGCCCGCAGCTCCTTGCCACCTTCGGCCAGCGGTTCGGTCGACCGTGAGCGGAGGTCCGCCAGATAGTCGGGTACGTCGCCCTCGACAGCCTGCTTGATCACCGAGAACGTACGATCGCCGATGCCCTTGGTGCGCTTGAGCGCGCCACTCTCGAGCCTCTTCTGCAGCTCCGTGGGCGACAGCTCGTCGATGATCGCGGCCGCCTTGCGGAACGCCTCGACCTTGTAGGTCACCGCACGCTCACGCTCGAGCCAGAACCCGATCTCCTTCAGCGCCTCAGCCGCATCCATACCGTCATGTTGCCCTAGCGTTCCCACGATCCCGGAGCGAGGCAGCCAAGCGAGTCCTCGCTGAGTGTCACGTTTGTGTCGTAAAACCGCACAAAATGCAACGAAAACGTGACACTCAGCGGGTCCTGGGGCGGGACCGGCTTCAGCGTTCGCTAGAAGCCGAGCTTGCGCAGCTGCTTGGGATCGCGCTGCCACTCCTTGGCAACCTTGACGTGCAAGTCGAGGTAGACCGGGGTGCCGAGGATCGCCTCGATCTGCGCACGTGAGCTGGAGCCGATCTCCTTGAGGCGCGCGCCCTGCTTGCCGATGATGATGCCCTTCTGGCTGTCGCGCTCGACGTAGACGTTGGCGCGTACGTCGATCAACGGCTTGTCCTTGGGGCGCTCGGCACGCGGAACCATCTCATCGATCACGACGGCGATCGAGTGCGGGAGCTCATCGCGTACGCCTTCGAGCGCCGCCTCACGAATGATCTCGGCGATCAGCGTCTCCTCGGGCTCGTCGGTGAGCTGTCCCTCGGGATAGAGCGCGGGCCCCTCGGGCAGTGTCGCGACCAGCAAGTCGGTCAACAGGTCGACCTGCTCGCCGGAGACGGCCGACACCGGGATGATCTCCTGCCACTGCAGCCCCGCGTCGGCGCCGGCCTGCTGGATCGAGAGCAGGTGGTCGCGCAGCTTGTCGCCCTTGACCAGGTCGGTCTTGGTGGCGATGGCGAACACCGGCTTGCGCCTGATCTGCGCGAGCTCACGGATCAGGAACTTGTCGCCCTCGCCGACCGACTCGTTGGCCGGCAGGCACATGGCGATCGTGTCGACCTCGGACCATGTCGTACGGACCAGCGCGTTGAGGCGCTCACCGAGCAACGTGTGGGGCTTGTGGAGTCCGGGGGTGTCGATCAGCACGAGCTGACCGTCCTCGCGATGCACCAGCCCGCGGATGGCGTGGCGCGTCGTCTGCGGCTTGGACGAGGTGATGGCGATCTTGCCGCCGACCAGAGCGTTGGTGAGCGTCGACTTGCCGGCGTTGGGTCGGCCGACGAAGCAGGCGAAACCGGAGCGGAACGGCGCCCCGTCAGCGCTCACGTGACACCCACGCGGATGAGCTCACCCTCAGGATCGGCGATGTAGATGTTGATGCCATGACCCGACAAGTCGCGTACGGCGGTGCCGTCGACGATCGGTTCGGGATGCTTGTCGGCGACCAGGGCGGCCGCCTCGATGTTCTTGGCGCCCGAAGAGATCGCCATGGCGACCGCGAGGTCGAGCGCATCGAAGCGCAGCGACGGCAGCACGACGGTGGAGGCGGCGTAGGTCCGCCCATCCTGGTCGCGCACGGCCGCTCCGTGCTGAGCTCTCGTACGAGCGCGCGACGATCGTGCCAGCGTGATCAGCTTGGCGTCCTCAGGACTGAGTTGCATCGTCTTTTCCTTCCGGGGCCTGCAGCCGGCTGACCAGCACATGACCAATGCGATTGCGTCGGCCTGTTGGACCTTCGGCCTCAAACCGTAAGCCCTCGACCTCGACGACACTGCCACGGATGGGCACCTTGCCCAGATGCTTGGCCATCAGGCCGCCAACCGAGTCGACGTCCTCGTCCTCGATCGGGATGTCGAACAGGTCCTCGAGGTCGTCGACCTCGAAGCGGGAGCTGAGCCGCCATGAGCCATCGGCGAGCTCCTCGTTCTCCTCGGGCTCGGAGTCGTACTCGTCGGTGATCTCGCCCACGATCTCCTCGAGGATGTCCTCGATCGTGACCATGCCCGAGGTGCCGCCGTACTCGTCGACCACGATTGCGGCGTGTGTGCGCTGCGCCTGCATCTCCTTGAGAAGCTCGTCGACCGGCTTGGTGTCAGGGATGTAGAGCACCGAGCGGGCGAGCGATCCGATGCGCTCTGTCGTCTCTGCGTCGTGGTTGTCGAACACGCGTTTGGCGATGTCCTTGAGGTAGGCCATGCCGACGACGTCGTCGAGGTTCTCGTCGATCACGGGCATCCGGGAGAAACCGCTGCGCAGAGCCAGCGACATCGCCTGGCGCAGCGTCTTGTGCTGCTCGACGAACACCAGATCGGTACGCGGCACCATGACTTCGCGGACGATCGTGTCGGAGAGATCGAACACCGACTGGATCATCTTGCCCTCTTCGGACTCGATGACCGAGCTGGCAGCCGCCAGGTCGACGAGCTCACGCACCTCGACTTCTGACGCGAACGGACCTTCGCTGAATCCCTTGCCAGGTGTCACCGCGTTGCCCAGCACGATGAGCAGCTTGGGAAGCGGGCCGAGCAATCGGGTGAGCACGAGCACCGGGATCGTCGACCGCAGCGCGATCGACTCGGCGTGCTGGCGGCCGAGCGTACGAGGGCCGACGCCGATCAGCACGAAGCTGACGACGACCATGATGCCCACCGCGATCGCGAAGCGCGCCCAGAGCCCGTCGACGTCATCGGCGACGACCAGTGCGACGAGGACGATGCTCGACGTCTCGGCGAGCACCCGCATGAGCAGCACGGAGTTGAGGTAGGGCGCCGGGTCCTCGAGGATCTCGGCGAGACGCCCGGCGCCGGCGCGGCCTTCGTCATCGAGCTCCTCGGCGCGTGCCTTGGAGAATGACGAGAGAGCGGCGTCGACGCTGACGAGCAGACCCGCGATGACGGCCAGCACCGTGGAGGCGACTATCGGCAGGATCACGACTCGGGATCCACACCGTCGGCGGCCCGCTGCCACTCGAGCAGCAGGCGCCCTTGCACGCCGAACATCTCCTTGTGCTCCGCCGGCTCGGCGTGGTCATAGCCCAGCAGGTGCAGGATGCCGTGAACCGTCAGGAGGTCGATCTCGTCCTGCGTCGTGTGGCCTGCGGCAGGGGCCTGCTGCTCAGCAACCTGCGGGCACAGAGCGATGTCGCCGAGGTAGCCTTCCGGCGCTTCCTCGTCGTCGCGTCCCGGCGTCAGCTCGTCCATCGGGAACGACAGCACGTCGGTCGGCCCGTCCTTGCCCATCCACTGCTTGTTGAGCACCTCGATGGTTGCCGGGTCGACGAGCCGAACGGTCAGCTCGGTCGCCGGGTGCAGGCGCATGCGCCGCATGGCGAAGCGGCAGAGTCGGGTCAGCGCGACGACATCGACGTCGGCGCCGGACTCATTGAGTACGTCGACGTTCATTGGCCTGCGCACCCGCCTGAGCCACGTCTTCGTACTCTCCATAGGCGGCGACGATGCGCCCCACGAGCTTGTGGCGTACGACATCGGACGCCGTGAGCATCGAGAAGTGGATGTCGCGGACGTCCTCGAGCACTTCTTGGACGACTCGCAGTCCGCTCTTGGCGCTACTTGGCAGATCGACCTGGGTGACGTCACCCGTGACCACCATGCGCGAGCCGAAGCCCAGGCGGGTCAGGAACATCTTCATCTGCTCCTGCGTCGTGTTCTGCGCCTCGTCGAGGATGATGAACGCGTCGTTGAGCGTGCGGCCGCGCATGTACGCAAGCGGCGCCACCTCGATGACGCCCGAGGCCAAGAGCTTGGGGATCGTCTCGGGGTCGATCATGTCGTGCAGCGCGTCGTACAGCGGGCGGAGATAGGGGTCGATCTTTTCGCCGAGCGTGCCCGGCAGGAAGCCGAGGTGCTCGCCGGCCTCGACCGCAGGACGAGTCAAGATGATGCGGGTGACTTCCTTGGCCTGCAGCGCCTGCACGGCCTTGGCCATGGCGAGGTAGGTCTTGCCGGTGCCGGCTGGGCCGATGCCGAAGACGATCGTGTGCTTGTCAATCGCGTCGACGTACTTCTTCTGGTTGACCGTCTTGGGACGGATCGTGCGGCCGCGGTTGGACAGGATGTTGAGGCTGAGGACCTCAGCGGGCTTTTCCTCGGTCTCGGTCTGGAGCATCGAGATGCTGCGCTCGACCGTCTCCGGAGTCAGGTGCTGGCCCGTGCGCACGATGGTGACGAGCTCGTCGAGCAGACGCTCGACCATGGCCGCCTCGGCCGGTGATCCGGTGACCGTGATGGTGTTTCCGCGCACGTGGATGCGCGCCTCGAAGGAATCTTCGATGAGGCGGAGGAATTCGTCGGCAGGCCCGAGAAGGGAAACCGCCGGAACGCTCGACGGAATCGAGAACGTGTGTGCCGGTGCAGTGTCTTCAGTCATGTGTCGTCAATCGTACGCAATCACCACGACGGCGTGCGAATCGTCAGGCGGACGTCCCAGCGAGCCAGTGCCTGACGTTCTCCCACGTACCGGGCAGGTTGGTGTCGACCGAGGCAGCGAGATCGGCGATGGTCACTGCTTTCAGCGAGTCGCGCCATGCTCGCTCGGCGTCGGCCATGACCTTCGCGATCCCGCAGGGGATCCTGCACGCATCGCCGGTGGTGGGCAGCGGGCCTTGCTGTCGGATCTCGCTGCAGCGGAACGCGGCCTCGGGTCCATCGACGGCGCGCACCACGTCGTACACGGAGACGGCTGCGCTCGGGCGGGACAACAGATAGCCCCCGTCACGGCCCTCGGTCGCATGAATCAGGCCGGCGCGCGACAGCGCCTGCATGTGCTTGGCGAGGTAGGTCCGCGAGACGCCGTGGAGCTCGGCCAGCTTGTTGACCGGGACGGGCGCGCTGGACGTGCTCAGCACCGTGCAGCAGTGCAGGGCCCATTCGACTCCGGCTGACATCTTCACACGTCCCACTATACCCGGACACATGTTGTCTGAGTATGATCGACACGTACTCGGACAAGAGTTGTCTGAGTTAGGACAAAGGAGTTCCCATGCGCATCGCCATCGCCGGATCGACCGGCCTCGTCGGACGCAACACCGTCGCCGCAGCCCAGGCGGCCGGCCACGACGTCATCGAGCTCGCCCGTGAGCACGGCGTCGACCTGACCTCTCCCGAGGGGCTCGTCGAGCGACTCTCCGGAGCCGATGCCGTCATCGACGTGACAGCGAGTCCGGGCATCGACGGCGACGAGGCTGAGAAGTTCTTCACCACCGTGGCGCGCAACCTCGGCGAGGCAGCGACAGCCGCCGGCGCGAGCCGCAGTGTCGTGCTCTCGATCATCGGAGTCGACCAGGTCCCCGACTACGGCTACTACGTAGCCAAGCTCGCCCAGGAACATGCACTCGCCGAGCACGCGCCCGAACCGCACGTCCTGCGTGCTGCTCAGTTCCTCGACTTCGCCGGGCAAATGATCGACTGGAGTCGCGACGGCGACACCGTGACGATCCCCGACATGCCCACCCAGCCGGTCGACGTCGTCGAGATCGCTCGTCTGCTCGTGAAGATCGCGGACGGCACCGAGGCACGCACGATGGTCGAGCTCGCGGGTCCGAAGCGTGAAGACCTCGCCGAGCTGGTCCGGCAGGTCGCGGCGCGTCGGGGAGAGGCCATCAACGTCAACGTGGTGCTGGCCAGTCAGGCGATGGCTGACGGCGCGTGCCTCCCCGGACCTGACGCCATCATTGCCGGTCCCGACTTCGCGACCTGGCTCGCAGCGCAGGACTGAACCGAGCTAGCCGGGCGGCCAGCTCATGTTGCGCCCGGCCAGCACGTGACCATGACAGTGGAACACCGTCTGGTTGGCGTCGGCGCCGGTGTTGAACACCAAGCGGTACGAGCCGTTGCCGGCTGACTCGGCGATCGCCCTGGCCTCGGCGATCAGGGTGATCGCCGCATCGGGGTCGGCGGCGGCGAGGCTGCCGATGTCGGGCTCATGACGCCGCGGGATCACCAGCACATGTGTCGGCGCCTCGGGCTTGATGTCCTTGAACGCGATCGTGTGAGGGCTCTCCGAGACGATCGTCGCGGGGACTTCCCCAGCCACGATCTGGCAGAAGAGGCAATCGTGCTGCGTGCTCATTTGAACGCATCCTTGATCTTGCCGAACACACCCTTGTGGTTGACGCCCATCAGCGCTTCAGGCCTCTCCTCGCCGCGGAGCTTGGCGAGCTGGGACAGCAGCTCGCGCTGCTCGTCGTCCAGGCGCGCGGGCGTCTCGACGATGACCTGCACGTTGAGGTCCCCACGGCCCGGGCCACGAAGACGCGGTACGCCCTTGCCCTTGATCGTGATCGTGTCGCCCGACTGAGTGCCGGCAGCGACGTCGAGCTCGACGGTCTTGTCCGCCTCGTCGGCGGTGGCGACATCGGCCTCGAGGGTCGGCAGGTCCAGGTGCGCGCCCAGCGCCGCGGCCGTCATCGGCAGCGTGATGCTGCAGAACAGCTGATCACCCTTGCGGGTGAACATCGGGTGCCGCGTCACGTTGATCTCGAGGTAGAGGTCGCCGGCGGGTCCACCTCCGGGTCCGACCTCGCCCTCCTCGGCCATCTGGATACGGGTGCCGTGGTCGACACCGGCGGGGATCGTCACCGAGATCGAGCGGCGGGAACGTACGCGCCCCTCACCGGCGCACTCGGCGCACGGCTCCGGGATGACGGTGCCGTAGCCGTGGCACGTCGGGCACGGTCGCGACGTACGGATGTCGCCGAGCAGGGAGCGCTGGACGTGCTGGACGTCGCCGTGGCCGTGGCAGGTGCGACAGGTGACGGGTTCGGAGCCCTCCGCCGCGCCGCTGCCACTGCACGTGGTGCAGACGACAGCCGTGTCGACCTTGATCTCTTGCGTGACACCGAATGCCGCCTCGGCGAGGTCGATCGTCATGCGCAGAAGTGCGTCCTGACCGCGCTGCATGCGCGGACGTGGACCCCGGCCGGTGTTCTGGCCGAAGAACGCATCCATGATGTCGTCGAACGAGAAGCCCTGGCCGAATCCGGCTCCACCGGCACCGCGCAGCGGGTCGCCGCCGCGGTCGAACGTCTGCCGTTTGGCCGGGTCGGAGAGCACCTCGTACGCGACGGTGATCTCCTTGAAACGTTCGGCGGCGTCAGGCGCATCGTTGACATCAGGGTGCAGCTGGCGCGCGAGTTTGCGGTAAGCCTTCTTGAGCTCTTCCGCCGTCGCGTCACGTCCGACGCCGAGTGTTGCGTAGTAGTCCTGTGCCATGAGTCCAGTTCTTTGAGTGGGGTGAAGTTGATGTCTGGGTCTAGGTGTCGGCGAGCGAGCGCCCGACATAGCGGGCGACAGCGCTCACGGCCGCCATCGTTGCGGGATAGTCCATGCGGGTCGGACCGACCGTGCCGAGCGTTGCGAGAGCCTGGTCATCGGCACCGTAGGACGTCGACACGACCGCCGTGCTGTGCAAGTTGTCATTGCCCGTCTCGGCGCCGATCCGTACGGTCAGGCCCGACGTTGCCTCGCCGAGCAGCTTGAGCAGGACGACCTGCTCCTCGATCGCCTCGAGCACGGGCTTGATCGCCGAGTCGAAGTCGCTGCCGAACCGTACGAGGTTGGCGGTGCCGCCCACGGCGATGCGCTCGTCGGAGCGCTCGTTGGTGAAGGTCTGGGACAGGGTGGTCACGATCGACGACACGATCGGGCGGTCGTTTGCGTCGAACGTCTCGATCATCTCGGCCAGTCGCAGCGACGCCTCGGGGAGCCGCTCGCCGAGCGAGGCGCGAGAGATGCGCGTACGGAGGTCTGCCAGCAGCTGTTCGCTGGGCGTCTCGACCAGCTCGATGATGCGCTGCTCGACGCGGCCGCTGCTCGTGATGACGACGAGCAGGACCCGGGATCCCTCGAGCGCCACGACCTCGATGTGTCGCACGGTCGAGCGGGTCAGCGAGGGATATTGGACGATCGCGACCTGGTTGGTCAGCTGTGCGAGCACTCGTACGCTGCGCTGGACCACGTCGTCGACGTCGACCGCGCCTGTCAGGAACGTCTCGATCGCCCGACGCTCGGCCGGCGACAGCGCCTTGACCGTTGCGAGCCGGTCGACGAACATCCGGTAGCCCTTGTCGGTCGGGATGCGACCTGCGCTGGTGTGCGGCTGGGTGATGTAGCCCTCGTCCTCGAGCGCGACCATGTCGTTGCGGATCGTGGCGGGCGAGACTCCGAGGTGATGACGCTCGACCAACGCGCGCGAGCCAACCGGCTCCTGCGTCGCGACGTAGTCCTCGACGATGGCCCGCAGCACGTCAAGGCGTCGATCGTCAGGCATGGGCCATCCCCTTTCGCTGGTCGGTTCAGGTGCTTCAGCGCGTCGCGCTGGCACTCGCACAGGGCAAGTGCCAGTCTAGCGAGGTGGCTGACATTGCAGAATTCGAAGGCGGCTGCACCGTCTCCGGCAGCGAGCGCACGCTGACCTACCGCCCGCGACGGATCTCGATCGACGACGGCACCGAGATCGCTCACGAGTCGCTCGGCGGATCGCTGGCCTCGGCGTGGGCGGGTGACCTGGGCGATCGGTACGTCGAGGTGATCCACGTCGGCGACGGTCCATCTGGTGGCGAGCTGGTGCTTGTCGTGCCCGATCTCGACACGGTCGTCCTCGGTGATCTGTACGCCACCAGCGCCGACGGCGCCACGCCGACATGGGCCGAAGCCGTCGACCTGGCGCTCGGACTCACTACTGTCACCACCACGATCCTCTCGAGCGCAGGACCTGTCACCAGGGACGAGCTCGAGGCATTTCATCAACGACTTCTCGGGGTTCTGCATGGCTGACGGCGCTTCTCATGACTGACCGATATGGCACCGACGTGCTCTCAGGCGACTGGCGCAAACCGCCGCGTGGCCGCTCGGTCGAGGTGATCGCCGAGCGCGGCATGGTCGTGGAGGATGCAACGACTGGCTTCGTGGGCGAGATCATGGTCGTCGAGAAGGACCTCGGCATGATGGTGCTCGAGGACCGGCGCAACACCCGCCGCTCGTTCCCGTTCGGGCCTGGCTTCCTGCTCGACGGGGCACCCGTCGTCCTGCGCCCGTCGGCCGCCAAGTCCCCCAAGACCAGCTATCGCACGGCTTCGGGTTCAGTCACCGTCCAGAACACCCGCGCACGCGTGGCGATGCCGAGCCGCATCTACGTCGAGGGGCGTCACGACGCCGAGCTCGTCGAGAAGGTCTGGGGCGCCGACCTGCGCGTCGAGGGAGTCGCGGTCGAGTACCTCGGCGGCATCGATGACCTCGTACGCGTCGTCGACGACTTCGACCCCGCACACGACCGCCGGCTCGGAGTGCTCGTCGACCACCTCGTACCGGGCTCCAAGGAGACTCGGCTCGCCGAACAGGTGTCAGACCGCGAGCACGTGCTGGTCGTCGGGCACCCGTACGTCGATGTGTGGCAGTCGATCAAGCCGGATCGGCTCGGCATGCAGGCGTGGCCCGTCATTCCGCGCGGCACCGACTGGAAGCACGGCATCTGCGAGTCGCTCGGCTGGCCGCACGCCGACCAGGCCGACATCGCACGCGCGTGGAAGCACCTGCTGAGTCGCGTCGACTCCTACGCCGACCTGGAGCCGTCGTTCCTCGGCCGGGTCGAAGAGCTCATCGACTTCGTCACGGTTCCTGCTGCACCGTGACTGCCTGACTCGGCCGGCTCTCGTTGGAGAGCCTGTCGAGGGCCGTGACGACGTACGTGTAGCGCAGACCCGACTCAGCGGTGACGTCGACGAAGTTCTCGGCGCCGCGGGTCGCCCGCTGGGTCGCCAGCAGGTTGCGGGCGTCGTCGAGACTGCCCACCCGATGGCCGGTGAACCGATAGATCGCGTACGACGTCGGCGCCTCGCGATGGTGACCCCGCAGCCACCGCAGCGCGATCCCTTCGCCGGTCCGCCGGGCGCGGATGATCCGGGGGCGATCCAGCGGTCGCGCCGGCAGGTGCGGCATGCGCGGCACGAGAGCGGGGCGCGTGTAGTGGTTGGCGAGGACGAGCGAGGTGGCGCCCTTGGCGTCAGCGCGCACGTCCTTGGCGCTGAACCACACGTCGCCGTCGACCTCGGGATAGTTCTTGTTGAAGTCAAGGTGCTTGCTCAGCTCCGCGGGATCGGTGAAGACACCGCTGGTCGACTTGTAGGTCGCCTGGCCGATGTAGAGCGACGACTTGGTGCCCTTGACGACGTCGGCCCACCACGGCACGAGCGCTGCGTAGTCGGCGATGGCCAACCCGATCTGCCAGTAGATCTGCGGGTTGATGTAGTCGAGCCAGCCCTCCTTGACCCACTTGCGGGTGTCGGCATAGATCGCCTGGTAGGACTCGGTGCCGCCCGTCGCGGATCCGCGCGGATCGGTGGTGTCGTTGCGCCAGATGCCGAACGGGCTGATGCCGAACTTCACCCACGGCTTCACCTCGTGCACGCGGTGGTGCATCTCCTTGACCAACAGGTCGATGTTGTTGCGGCGCCAGTCGTCGATGTCGGTGAACCCGTTGGGATGCTCAGCGAACGTCGCCGCGTCCGGAATCGTCTGGCCGGCGATCGGGTAGGGATAGAAGTAGTCGTCGAAGTGCACGGCGTCCACGTCGTAGCGGCGTACCGCGTCCAGCATCGCGTCCTCCACGAACCGGCGCACCTCCGGCTTGCCCGGGTCGTAGTAGAGCTTGGGCCCGAACGCCCAGACCCAGTCGGGGTGCTGGCGCGCCGGGTGCTCCGGCACGAGCTTGCTGACGTCGGTCTGCATCGAGACGCGGTACGGGTTGAACCACGCATGGAACTCAAGGTTGCGGCGATGCGACTCCTCGATCAGGAATGCCAGCGGGTCGTAGCCGGGAGCTTGGCCCTGCGTGCCGGTGAGGTACTGCGACCACGGCTCGTAAGGCGACGGCCAGAAGGCATCGGCCGTGGGCCGGATCTGGACGATGACGGCGTTGAGCCGCATCTTCTGAGCGAGGTCGAGCCAGCCGAGATACTCAGCCTTCTGCGTCGCCACGTCGAGACCGGTCCTGCTCGGCCAGTCGATGTTGACGACGCTCGAGATCCACATCGCCCGGAACTGCCTCTTGTCGATGCCCCCGCTGGGCGTGCCTGCCGTTGCGGGCATGCTGCCGATCGAGACCGACAACGCACTGCCCGCCGCGGCGGCGCCTGTCAGCGCGAGAAAGCTGCGCCGGTCCAGACCTTCTGACGTGTGCTCCATACGTACTCCCCCGATGAGTCGCGATGATCCATCACGCTAACCAGATCGCCCCAGGAAATAAACCCCACTACCGGAAGTATTGATGAAACTTTCCTACATCAGTCGACGAGCTCACGCACCACGGCATCTGCGAGGAGCCGGCCCGGCAGGGTGAGCACCAGTCGCTCGTGTGCCAGATCAGCGAGCCCCCGGGTGACCAGACCCGGGACCGTCGACCGAGCCGCCGGGCTGAGCACGTCCAGGCCGAGACCGCCGCGGAGCCGCGTCTCGAGCATGATCCGCTCAACCCGAGCCGTCTCGGTGTCGATGGTCTCTCCGTCGTGACGCGGTGACTCCCCCGCCGCAAGCCGCTGCGCATACGCGGCGGGGTGCTTCACGTTCCACCAGCGCTCGCCATCGATGTGGGAGTGCGCACCCGGCCCGATGCCCAGCCAGTTGTCGCTGCGCCAGTAGAGGACGTTGTGACGGCACTGGGCGGCATCGTCGCGCGCCCAGTTGGACAGCTCGTACCAGCCAAGGCCCGCCGCCGTGAACAGCTCGTCGGCGAGAAGGTACTTGTCGGCCGTCTCGTCGTCGTCCGGCATCACCACCTCGCCGCGGTTGACCTTGCGCGCGAAGGCCGTGCCCTGCTCGACGATCAACGCATAGGCGCTGATGTGATCGGGCGCGAGCGCGATCGCCTGCTCCACGCTGATGCGCCAGTCGGCCATCGACTCGGTCGGCGTGCCGTAGATCAGGTCGACGCTGAGCTGATCGAAACCGGCTTCACGGGCCCAGCTGACTGCCTGCGGCACGTTGTCCGGGTCGTGGGTGCGATCGAGCATTGCCAGAACATGTGGCACCGCGGACTGCACCCCGAAGGAGATGCGGTTGAAGCCGCCCTCGCGCAGTGTCGTCAGCGACTCGGGGGTCACGCTGTCGGGATTGGCCTCCGTCGTCACCTCGACGTCCGGCGCCAGCCCGAACGCGTCGCGCAGCACGTCGAGGATCCGTACCAGGTCGGCAGACGGAAGCTGGGTCGGCGTACCGCCACCGAAGAACACCGTGCTGACCACCGGCAGGCTCGTCATCGAACGCGCAGCCAGCTCGATCTCGCTGATCGCGGTGTCTGCGTACGACGCTCTCGTCGCTCCCTCACCCAGCTCGTCTGCGGTGTACGTGTTGAAGTCGCAGTAACCACATCGCACCGAGCAGAACGGGACGTGGACGTAGACGCCGAAAGGCCGCTCACCCCTGGAGGTGAGCGGCCCGGTCGTCATCTACTTAGCGTAGAAGCCGTCGAGGATGGCCTTGTTGTTGGCTTCGACGACATTGCGCTTGACCTTCATGCTCGGCGTGATCTCGCCGTTCTCGATCGAGAGGTCGTGGTCGAGGATCGCGAACTTCTTGATCGTCTCCCAGCGGTTGATCTTGGAGTTGAGCTCGTCGATCTGGCCCTGGATCAGATCGTGGATCTCCTGCGACTTGACGACCTCGGCGTACGACTTGTCCGCCATGCCGTTCTTGGAGGCCCACTCGGCGACGGCGTCCGGGTCGAGGGTGATCAGCGCCGAGCAGAAGTTGCGCTCGTTGCCGTGCACCAGGATCTGACTGGTCATCGAGCTGATGCCCTTGAAGGTGCCCTCGATGTGCGGTGGCGCGACGTACTTGCCACCCGACGTCTTGAAGAGCTCCTTCTTGCGGCCGGTGATGTAGAGGAAGCCGTCCTCGTCGATCCGGCCCTCGTCGCCGGTGTGCAGCCAGCCGTCCTCCAACGAAGAAGCGCTCTCACCATCGAGGTTGTGATAGCCGCGCATGATGTGCGGACCCTTGATCAGCACCTCACCGTCCTCGGCGATCTTGGCTTCGCTGCCGGGAAACGCCGTGCCGACAGAGCCGAGCTTGAAGTTGTCAGGTGAGTTGACGAATGCGCCGGCGGAGGTCTCGGTGAGACCGTAGCCCTCGAGGATCAGCACGCCGGCGGCGTGGAACCACTCGGCGATGTCGGGCGACAACGCTGCGGCACCGGAGATGAAGAAACGGACGCGGCCGCCGAAGCGATCGCGGACCTTGGAGAACACGAGCTTGTCGGCGACAGCGTGCTGCGCCTTCAGGATCGGCGAGACGGACTTGCCCGAGCGCACGGCACGGGAGTATTCGACGCCGACCTTCTCGGCCCACTTGAAGATCTTGAGCTTGGCCCCACCCTCGGCTTCGGTCATGCCGACGATACGGCCGTACGCCTTCTCGAAGATGCGCGGAGCGGCGCCCATGAAGGTCGGACGCACGATTGCGAGGTTCTCGACGATCTTGGGCACGCGTCCGTCGATCGCCGTGGCGAAACCAACCGCGAGCTGCGTCGAGAGCAGCACCTTGCCGAATGAGTGCGCCATCGGCAGCCAGAGGAACTGCAGGTCGTCCTCGCTGAGGATGCCAGCCGCGACCATGACCGAGCCTTCGTAGGTCCAGCCGTCGTGGCTCAACCGCACACCCTTGGGCCGGCCGGTCGTGCCCGACGTGTAGATCAGTGTCGCCAGCGAGTCGCCGGTGGTGGCGGCGACGCGTTCTTCGATGACCGTGGGGTTCTGCGCGAGATGGGCTTCGCCGGCCTTCTCGAGATCGTCGAGGCTGATGACCCAGTCGCCGTCGGTCGTGCCCTCGAAGACGACGACCTTGACGATCGAGGGAAGCTCGGAGTGCTTCTCGCGCAGCTTGGCGACCTGTTCGTCGTCCTCGGCGAAGACGATGCGACTGTCGGAGTCAGCCAGGATGTAGGCGACGTCATCGGACATCGTGCTCGGGTAGACCGTGGTGGTCGCTGCTCCGGCCGCGTTGATCGCAAGATCGGCGAGGATCCATTCGAGGCGCGTGCCCGAGGCGATCGCGACCCGCTGCTCGGCCTCGATGCCCAGCGACACCAGTCCAGCAGCGAGCTTGGTGACCCGATCACCGGTCTCGGCCCAGGTGAGCGAGTGCCACTTCTCGTTCTCGTCGGGGTAGCGGTACGCCTCGCGGGCACCCGACTGCTTGACCCGGCTGTAGAACATCTCACTCACGCTGCGAGCGCGATTCTTGACGATTTCAAGCTGTTCGGGTGTGACAACTGCTGCGCTCATGAAAATCCTTCACACGGCATACTGGGGGAATGTGGTGCGGATCACCCTAACCTACCTGCCGGTCACCGTCGGCTGGTCCTGCCCCGCTCGCCGAGCCGTCTGCTGACGAATGGTTCGAGCCTCGGCTCGGCGCTCAGCAGGGGAATCAGATGCCGCTCGGTGGTGAGGGCGCGGAACAGCAGGTCGATCGTGATCTCGTGGTCTCGCCGCTCCACGATCTCGATGATGTCCCCCGCGGAGATGTCGCCTTCTTCGATCACCCGCAGGTAGGCGCCTGGCAGGCCAGCGACGGTGAACCGCTTCACCCATTGCGGCTCGTCCAGGAACCCCTGGAACACCGAGCACGGGATCCGTACGCCGGACACCTCCACCAGCGCACCGCCGATGCGCCACCGGTCCCCCGCATGGGCTGCGTTGAGGTCGATGCCCCGGGTCGTCAGGTTCTCTCCGAACTGGCCCGGACTCAGCGCCCGGCCCAGCTGATCGGCCCAGGCGTCGAGATCCTCGCGGGCGTACGCGTAGACCGCCTGCATCTCGCCGCCGTGGTTGGTCTGGTCAGCGACCTCGTCTGCGCCAACGCCCAGCCTGTGAACGCGTACGGGGCCCTCGACCGGCCGCTTGTCGATTGCCGTGCGCTTGAGCTGCCCCCATGGAACGTCAACGGCCGTCCCGACATTGACAGACTCCACAAAAAGCATGCGCCAAGCCTACGGACGCCGACGCTTGCGCCACCAACGGAGGGGAAGTTCGATCGCGGTCCAGAGCGCGAGAACGAGCCCCACGACACCCCGAAATGCCGAGCCGCCGCCGATCCAGTCGACGACAAAGACGACGCCGATCACTATCGTCAACAGGCTTCCCCCGATATACCACGGCTTGAGCTCGCGGAATCCAGTGTCGATCCACCGGAACCAGGCGGGGTCGTGCTCGCTGGCACGGGTCGCATACACAAGTTCCCGCTTGAACGATCGCGGCTCGGGAATGGACCCTGTCGGCAGATCCGCCACTGTCGTACGTCCCTCGAGCACATCGACGACCTCAGAGGGCAACCCGAGCAAGTCAGCAAGTATTGGAAGGTCAGGCGACGGCTGACGCATCAATGCCCGTAGCGAGACGATGTCGGCGCCAGTCAAGCCGAGAAGCGATCCCATTGCTGCTGCGTCTCCAATCACGCCAGGATCCCGCAGGTCGTCCAGATCGGTGTGACCGAATGGGTTCCACGTCGGTTCCCAAAGGTGCGATTCGGCGTGCTTCCCTCTATTCATGACGTGGAGCCCGACATGTGCATCTGTGCGCCACAGCACCACCGAACGTCCCTTGGCGTTCGTCAGCACGTCAACAAGCACATCCGGGTAGAGATCATGTCCGTCGCCGAGACCCACCAAAAGGCATTCGCCGACACGGGCTTCGTGGAGCGTCACGTCAGCCCCCTTGGCGAACAGGGAGAGCATCAAGTCGGCCGGAGGTGTCACCGCCACCGTACGAAATGAGCCGACGGGAACCACAGGCCAAGTCAGTTCGTAAGCTTCGGCGGCTGCGTCACCGAGTACGGCATTCGTCCACCTTCCGGCGACATGCTCGAGCACAGAAGATTCAGACGTCTCTGTCGGCGAGTGGAAGTCCTCGACGACGAGAAGGCTGTGCTCGTCGCCCACAATTCGGGCAACGGCGACACCACGGACACCGAGCTTGGAGCCATCAATCACCGAACCGACGAGATGAAGCTGTTGCAGGCACGCCGACAGCTCGTCTGCTGAGGCACCCGGCACGACTACCGGGACGAACGACACGTGGCTACTTCTTGTCGGCGTCGCCGGTCGAGAGGGCTGCGATGAAGGCCTCTTGGGGCACCTCCACGCGGCCCACCATCTTCATGCGCTTCTTGCCCTCTTTCTGCTTCTCGAGCAGCTTGCGCTTGCGGCTGATGTCTCCGCCGTAGCACTTGGCGAGCACGTCCTTGCGGATCGCTCGGATGTTCTCGCGAGCGATCACGCGGGCACCGATGGCTGCCTGGATCGGCACCTCGAACTGCTGGCGCGGGATGAGCTCCTTGAGCTTTGAGGCAAGCGAGACGCCGTACGCGTACGAGTTGTCGCGGTGCACGATCGCACTGAACGCGTCGACCACCTCTCCCTGAAGCAGGACGTCGACCTTGACCAGGTCGGACGCCTGCTCGCCGGTGGGTTCGTAGTCGAGCGATGCGTAGCCCTTGGTGCGGCTCTTGAGCGCATCGAAGAAGTCGAACATGATCTCGCCCATGGGCAGCGTGTACTTGATCTCGACGCGGTCCTCAGACAGGTAGTCCATGCCGATCAGCTGTCCGCGACGTGCTTGGCAGAGCTCCATGATCGTGCCGATGTAGTCGGTTGGACTCAGCACCGTCGCGCGTACGACAGGCTCGTAGACCTTGTCGATCTTGCCGTCGGGATATTCCGACGGGTTGGTGACGACGATCTCCTTGCCATCCTCCATCTCGACTCGGTAGACGACGTTGGGCGAGGTCGAGATCAGCTCGAGGTTGAACTCACGCTCGAGGCGCTCGCGCACGATCTCGAGGTGCAGCAGACCCAGGAAGCCGATGCGGAAGCCGAAGCCCAGCGCTCCCGACGACTCGGGCTCGTAGACGAGTGCGGCGTCGTTGAGCTGGAGCTTCTCCAGCGCATCGCGCAGTGTCGGGTAGTCATCGCCGTCGAGCGGATAGAGACCGGCGAACACCATCGGGACGGGGCTCTTGTAGCCGCCGAGCGGCTCGGTTGCGCCACGGATGTTGGATGTCACGGTGTCGCCCACGCGGGACTGACGGACCTCCTTCACCCCCGTGATCAGATAGCCGACCTCGCCAACGCCGAGGTCTGCTGCCTTGACGGGTTCGGGTGAGATGACACCGACCTCGAGCATCTCGTGCACGGCACCGGTCGACATCATCTTGATCTTGTCGCGATGCGACAGCTTGCCGTCGAAGACACGTACGTATGTGACGACACCGCGATAGGTGTCGTAGACCGAGTCGAAGATCAGCGCGCGAGGCGGGGCGTCGGGGTCGCCCTTGGGTGGCGGGATCTCGTCGACGATCAGGTTGAGAAGCTCTTCGACGCCCTGCCCGGTCTTGGCCGAGACCCTGAGGACGTCGTCGGGATTGCCGCCGATGATGCCGGCGATCTCCGCTGCGTACTTCTCGGGCTGGGCACCCGGCAGGTCGATCTTGTTGAGCACCGGGATGATGTCGAGGTCGGCGTCGATCGCGAGGTAGAGGTTGGCGAGGGTCTGTGCCTCGATGCCCTGAGCGGCATCGACGAGGAGGATCGCACCCTCGCACGCCTCGAGGCTGCGGCTGACCTCGTACGTGAAGTCGACATGGCCAGGGGTGTCGATCATGTTGAGGACGTACACCTTGCCCGCATCGTCGCCGCTCGACTTGGTGAACGGCATGCGTACGGCCTGGCTCTTGATCGTGATGCCACGCTCGCGCTCGATGTCCATGCGGTCGAGGTACTGGGCCTTCATGTCACGGCCGTCCACCACACCGGTGTGCTGCAGCATGCGATCGGCCAACGTCGACTTGCCGTGGTCGATGTGCGCGATGATGCAGAAGTTGCGCAGGATCTGCGGGTCTGTGGCCCCGGGCTGGGGTACGGGGCTGGAGCTCATGGTGTCTCCATTGTCCCAGACTGCGAGGCCCTCAAATCACCAGAGGTAGGCGAGCGCCACGTTGACGAGCACCAACGCGGCGATCACGTGCGCGATCGGGTTGGGTGCCGGCTTCTTGCGGGTGGCATGGGCCAGTCCCAGAGCCACCAGGGCGATCACCGCCTTGACGCCGACCTTGGCGTTGTTGGGGTCGGCCACCTCGTCGCTCATCGACGCAATCGCGACCAGGACCAGGCCGAGGGTGAACGCCGCGGTCAGGCCGTGCGCCATCCACGCGTTGACCTTGGGACCACGCGCGTCCTTGAGATAGCCGAGCAGCACCACTGCCCAGCTCGCTACGTGAACCCACACAAGAACGTCATAGAGCGTCTGCATGCCAGCAGACTAGTGGCAGCGTTGCATTCGGGAGTCATCCCACGAGGTTTCACGCTGCGGCTTCCCGCGGACGTTCAACCCGCCCCAACGCTCGTCGCCAAGGCTCCTCGGTCTCGGCGATTTGGGCACGGTGCGCCTGCGCTGATAGAGTTGGTGGTCGCGTGCTCAGGCGCGTCACACCAACTTTCGCAACACCATCCTTCAAGAGAAACAGGTTTGCCCCGTGGCGAATATCAAGTCGCAGATCAAGCGCAACAAGCAGAACGAGCTGGCTCGCGAGCGCAACAAGTCCGTGCGCTCCGCTCTCAAGACATCGATCCGTCGTTTCACCGAGGCTGTCGAGGCAGGCAACGCCGACGAGGCCAAGAAGCTCGCCGGAGAAGCCACCAAGAAGCTCGACAAGGCTGCCTCCAAGAAGGTCATCCACAAGAACAACGCGGCCAACCGCAAGTCGGCCATTGCCAAGAAGGCCGCGTCGCTCTGACGGCACAGTCCCACTGAATCAAGCGTCCTTCGGGGCGCTTTTTTCTTTGTCCTGCGATGTTCTGCGGCCCCACACCGACACCCTGCGCACGAGCCACTCGAGTGGACCCTTGCCGAGCGTCAGGCTCCACAGCGTCGCCGCGGCGCACAGTACGATCACCTGCAGGAGCCAGGTGGCGTACGTGTGGGGCTGCACACCGTCGGGGTGGGCCTCCACGAAGTCGACCGTGACCCGCCACGACCAGAGCACGTGCACCGTGTAGAGCGTGAGGGTCATGGCTCCCGCAGCGCGTATCGGTGTCAGCGCCAGCCGCGCCCACGGCACCTTGCTCAGCTGGGCGCACAAGCCGATCACGAGGATCGCCGATCCGACTGCGCTGAGCATGCCCAGAGGGCGCGTCGTGTGCTGGCCGACGAGCAGGAGCTCGTCCCACTGCGGCTTGTCGTAGGGATAGCTCGGACCCGTGAACAGGATGCGCCAGCCGCCTTCGAAGCCGTCATCGAACACGCCGGCCCTGATGGCCGCCCAGCCCGCCGACAGCGTAGCCACGACCAACGCTGCGCCGATCGCGACCAGGCGCCAGGCAACTGTGAGTGTTCGCAGGTCGAGTCGACCTATCGCCAGTCCGATGAGGACGTACCCGATCCACGCCGCCATCGGATAGGCACCCCACACGCCGATCTCCATGACCAGCTCTCCAGGGTGCCGCAGGTCGGCCCATTCGGTCTGCCCCGAATAGACCACGTCGTGCGTTCGTTGCGCCCACAGCACCACGACCGGCGCGATGATCAGCCAAGCAGCGCCCAGTGCGAACAGAGATGGTGCACCGAGCCGTCGGAACGGCAGGACCAGGACGATCGCCACGCCGTAGTAGGCCAGGATCACGAAGACCGGTACGTCGTGCAGCGAGCCGAGCGCGAGACCAAGCGCGATGAGGAGTGCCGCCCGGATCCAGGTCGCCCTCGTCGACCCCGCACCGCGCGGATCGCGCTGTTGCACGATCGTCAGCGAGACACCGGCAAGCATCGCGAACAGAGGTGCGGCGCGTCCTCCCGCCAGCATGTCGCCAACCGGCGGGTTCTGCCCCGTCCATCGCGGCCCGATGTGCGTGAACATCATGCCGATCAGCGCAAAACCGCGAGCGAGGTCGACCGCTTCGATGCGAGCGCCGAGGCGGCTCATCAGCGACGCCGCTGGGCTGCGACCTTGAGCACCATCCGCTCGATCGCATAGGCCGGGTCGGCCGATCCACCCTTGACGTCGAGATCAGCCTGCGCGACAGCATCGAGAGCAGCGGCAAGGCCGTCGGGCTCCCACGACCGGAGCTGCTGGCGCATCGAACGAATCTTGAACGGTGGCGCGCCCACCCGGGCGGCCAGGTCGTTGTCGCGCAGGCCGGAGGGCGCCGACGACAGCTTCGCCAGCGATCGCAGCCCACTGGCGAAGGCGCTGGTGATCAACACGGGTGCAACTTTGGCGGCTTCGGCCCACCGGGCCTGCTCCAGCGCAACGTTGATGCGTCCGTCGATCGCCGCATCGGCGATCTCGTAGCCGCGTACGTCGGCGCGACCGCCGAAGTAGCGACGCACGATGCCGGCGGTGATCTCGGTGCCGCGCTCGACCGTGGAGATCAGCTGGTCCGCCGCACCGGCGAGCGCGCGGAGATCCTGACCGACCGAGGCAACGAGCAGGGCTGCGGCTTCCTGGTCGACGCGTACGCCGAGGTCGCGGAACTCGGTGTGCACCCACTGGGCGTAGTCACGCTCGTACTTGGGCGCCTCGAGCTTGACCTCGCTGACTGCCGAGACCTTGCGGAGCTTGTCGAGCAGACCCTTGCCCTTGGCGCCGCCACCGTGCACGAGCACAAGGGCGATCTCTGCGGATGGGGCCTCGCAGTAGGCCAGCAGCTCGGTCTGCGCAGCGTCGCCCATCTCCTGCAGGTCGACGATCACGAGCAGTGTGTTGTCGCTGAACAGAGAGGCACTGGTGAGCCCGGCGAGCTCGCCCGCCTGGAGGCCGCTCGCACTCGCCTCGGACACTTCGCAGTCGGGGTGTTCGGCGGTCACCGCGGCGACGGCGCGGGAGCGGGTGCGCTCGGCGAGGAACTCGGCGTTGCCGGTGATGAGCAGGATCTTGCCGAATGCCGAGGCCACGACGACAGCGTAGTCACTGGGTGGCCACAAGAAGGCGGCCGTCGCGCAGCACGACGGCGATGTCGCCGTCGGTGTCTGTGCGCCACCACTGCGCTCCCCGCGCGCGGAGCATGGCAAGAGCCTTCGCCGCGGGGTGACCGTAGTCGTTGCCGGCGCCGGAGCTGACCGTCACGATGCGGGCGCCGACGTCGTCGAGGAACGCCTCGGACTGCCTCGAGCTCCCGTGGTGGGGCATCTTCATGACGTCGGCGGCGAGGTCAGGATGCAGCAACATCAGCCTTGACTGTGCCTCTGGCTCGATGTCGCCGGTGAGGAGGATGCGTACGCCGTGCATGCGTACAGCCAGCACGACACTGGCGTTGTTGGCGATCGATCCATCGGTCACGGGTCTGGGTGGTGACGCGGGTGGCCACAGGACCTCGGCCGAGATGGCGCCGATCGTGAGGGCGTCCCCCGGCGTCGCCATGTGCACAGGCACCCGACCGGCCGGGCCCCCTGTCGGCCCGACGACGATCTGGTCGACCCGCCGACCCTGCGCGACCCCGCTCCAGCCGTCGACGTGATCGGCGTGGCCATGGGTGAAGACCATGAGCGGTATGCGGTGCACGTCGAGGCGGTCGAGGCATCGATCGATCGCAGTCGGTTCGGGTCCCGCATCGACGACCACCGCCTGCCCGTCCCCGACGTTGAGCACCGTGGCGTCACCCTGCCCGACGTCGCAGGCGACCATCAGCCATCCTTCCGGGGGCCAGCCGGGATGGGGTGGGCGCCAGAGCGCGATCAGGAGCCCCAGCGCCATCCCGGTGAACATCACGGGACGCGCCGAGATTCGCATGATGGCCCAGGCAGCGAGCGGGACCACCACGATCAGCAGCTGCCACGGCGCGCGCCACGCCAGCGATGCGGCCTCGAGCGACGCGGACGTGTGGCCGACCGCAAGGATCCAGCTCGCGCAGGCTCCGGCGACGAACCCGATCGCCTGCCCCAGAGGAGCCCACGCCATGGCGACGACCCCGCCCAGGAGCCCGGCGATGGTGGCTGGCGCGACCGCCGGCCCGGCAAGGAGGTTGGCGACAACGGCGACCAGCGAGACCTGGCCCGAGATCGCGGCGATGGCGGGCGTGCAGGCGAGCTGAGCCGCCATCGGCACCGCGATCGCGAGTGCGCACCACCGCGGCATCCAACGGAGCAACGGACGAGCAAGCGCCGGCGCCAGGAGCAGGATGCCCGCGGTGGCGCACACGGACAGGATGAATCCAGCCGACCTCGACAGCCATGGGTCGATGAACAGCAGGCCGATCACCGCCCAGGAGAGCGCTCGTACGCCGCCCCGCTGCCCGTATCCCAGCGCTGCGACGCCCACCACTCCCATCGCCGCGGCGCGGATGACGCTGGGATCCGGACGGGCGAGCAGCACGAATCCCGCGATCGACGCCGCGCCCAACACCCAGAGACCTCGCCGACGCACGCCGGCCGCCCTGCCGACCAGGAGGATCACGGCGAGCACGATCGTCAGGTTGGTGCCCGAGACCGCCATCAGGTGGGTCAAGCCGGAGCGCCGGAAGTCCTCCTCCACCTTGTCGCTCACCATGCTGTCATCGCCGTCGACCAGTGCGGGCACGAGAGCCTGCGGCTCGTCACCGGTGTGCTCGACAGATGTCCGGACACCTTCACGTACGGTCTCGGAGACCTCCCACCACCAGCTCGCCCGATCCGTGGGGCCGCGGCGGACGACGTCGATCAGCGCCGCCTCATCGGTCGCATCCGACGGCATCAGCCTCCCGAGGAGAGTCAGTCGCCTGCCGACGACCAGGTCATCGGCGCGACCGTCCATGAACGCCGTTGCCCGGTCACGCGTGCGCATGTGGACGTCGCGTGTCGACACACCTCGTACGAGCACCTCGACGACGACCGAATCCTGGCCGTGCTGCGTGAAGGTCGACGCATCGCGGCGGATCTCCACGTCGAGCGTGGCTACGCGGTGACCGTCGGCCAGCCGCGTCAGCGGGGAGTGCTCGATCGCGCTGAGCCGCCAGGCGCAGGACGCTCCCACGGCGGCCAGCGCGACTGCCACGACGGCGAGTGACGGGCGGCGCCTCATGAGGCCAGCCGTCACTACCGCTGCGACGGCGACGGCCAGCGCCGTACGCGACCCCGCAGCAACCAGCACCGCGGCGGCCGCCCAGCAGCCCAGCGCTGGCGCCGCCATGCGCAGGTCGTGCATCAGACCGTGACGAGGTCGCGGAGCTCCCCCAGGGTGGCGTCGCCGATGCCCTTCACGTCGAGGAGATCGTCTATCGAGGTGAAGCGGCCGTTCTCCTCGCGCCAGGACAGGATCGCCTGGGCGGTCACCGGTCCGACTCCCGGCAGCGTGTCGAGCTGCTCGGCGGTGGCGGTGTTGAGGTTGATCTTGGTCGTCGCGGCACCGCCGCCGGAGTCCGGTCCCCCTCCAGGCACCGCAGCCGGCCCGAGGCCCACGAGCAGCTGCTCACCGTCGGCCAGCACGCGCGCCATGTTGAGGGCGGTGGTGTCGACCTTGCCCTTGAGTCCGCCGGCTGCCTCGATCGCCTCGAACACCCGCGAGCCGGTCGGGACGGTGACAATGCCGGGCTTCTTGACCTTGCCGACGACATCGATCACGAGATCTTCGGTCGGCGCCGGGGTGCTCGGGTGCGCGGCGTCGGTCGAGGCGAAGGCGAGCGGAGCGTGCGGCTCGGTGGTCTCCGGTCGCCCGGCGAGCAGCCACCACACCAGCAGCACCGAGCCGGCGACGGCCATGGTCATCAGGACCCTGACGTGCTGCGGCTCGAGCCGGCGCCGCGATCGTACGACGGGTGGCTCGTCGTCTGGCGGAGGAAGCTCGGCGTCGAAGGACGCGGCCAGCTGGGCGAGCCGACGCCGGGCGATGTCGGCCCGTGTCTCTTCTCGTTCGACTCTCACACGGCGACGCTAGGCAAATCGCGTCGCCTCCAGGCGTGGTGCACGCGCGGCTGTGGAGAGGGCCTTGAGGTCACCTACGCGTGGAAAACCCCGCGCCCCAGTGTGGAGCGGTGAGTTAGTCGCCTGTCCTGACGCACGAAAGGCGACCAGGTCACCGCTCAAGCCCGGGATGGGCGACCAGGTCACCGCTCAAGCCCGGGATGGGCGACCAGGTCACCGTTCCACGACGGGATCCCTCAGCAGCGGGGGGTGACGGTCACCGAGATCATCCCGGGACCGACGTGCGCGCCGATCGAGGCGCCGACCTCGTCCACGCCGATCGAGTCGAGCCCCAGCGCGACAGCCAGGCGGCCGGCGACGGCATCGGCGATCGCCGGGTTGGCGAGATGCTGCACGCCGATCTGGAAACCCTCGTCGCACGACTCCGCCCTCTCGACGGCCAGCGCCTCGACCCGCGCGAGCGCCTTGGTGGCGGTACGTACGCGCTCAAGCGGAACGACGACGCCGTCCTTGATCGTGAGGATCGGCTTGACAGCGAGCGCCGAGCCGATCAGCGCTGCGGCAGGCCCGACGCGACCACCGCGCTTGAGGTACTCAAGCGTGTCGACGTACAGCAGGATCGTCGACGACGCCCCCGCTTTACGAGCAGCATCGGCGACCCCGGCTGCATCCTTGCCCGCATCACGTGCCTCGGCGGCCCGTCCTGCAGCGAAGCCGGTGGCGATACCGACCTGCGCCGAGTCGACGACAGTCACCGGCACGGGTGAATCCTTGGCGGCGAGCAACGCCGAGTCGTACGTGCCCGACATCTTCGAGCTCAGGTGCACCGAGACGATCGCCTCCGCGCCCTCGTCGGCAAGGTCTCTGTAGACCCTGAGGAAGTCGTCAGGTGTGGGGCGCGATGTGCTGACCGGCACGAAGGCAGCCAGCGCGTCAGCGATCATGTCGGCGGTGACGTCGACGCCCTCGGTGTGGACCGCTGCGCCGATGATGACCTGGAGAGGCACGACCGTGATGTCCTCAGCCGAGGCATCTGCGGGAGCCAACGAAGCCGTCGAGTCAGTGACGATCGCAACGTTGGGCATGCACGAAGACTAACGGGCTAGACGACGATCGAGACGAGCTTGGGCGCGCGGACGATGATCTTGCGCACCTCGCGACCGTCGATCGACTTCACCACATTGGGCTCGGCCAGCGCGAGCGCCTGCAGGTCCTCGTCGCTGATGTCCGGGCTGACCTCGAGCTTGCCGCGGACCTTGCCCAGCACCTGCACGACACAGGTGACGGACTGCTCGACCAGATGAGCCGCGTCGGCAACCGGGTAGGGCGCCCGAGCCAGCGACTCGTCGTGCCCGAGCTTGGCCCACAGCTCCTCGGCGACGTGGGGCGCCAGCGGTGCGGTCATCAGCACAAGAGGCTCGAGTGCTGCGCGACCGCGTACGCCGACCTTCGTCAGGTGGTTGGTGAGCTCGATCAGCTTGGCGATCGCGGTGTTGAAGCGCATGTTGTCCATGTCGCCGCGAACGCCGTCGATCGTGCGGTGGAGGACGTGCAGCGTCTCGGCATCGAGAGCGTCGTCGGTGGCCAACGACTGGCCGGTGTGCTCATCGACCAGCAGTCGCCACACGCGTTGCAGGAATCGCTGGGCGCCCACCACAGCACGCGTCTCCCACGGACGGCTCACGTCGAGCGGACCCATCGACATCTCGTAGACCCGGAACGTGTCGGCGCCGTAGGCGTCGTACATCTCGTCGGGCGTGACGATGTTCTTGAGGCTCTTGCCCATCTTGCCGTACTCACGAGTGACAGGCTTGCCCTCGTACGTGTACGTCGTCTCACCGCCGTCGACGTGCTCGACGACGTCCTCGGCGGGCACGTAGACGCCACGGGAGTCGAGGTAGGCGTACGCCTGGATGTAACCCTGGTTGAACAGCTTCTGGAAGGGCTCCTCGCTCGACAGGTGGCCGAGGTCGAACAGCACCTTGTGCCAGAACCGCGCATAGAGCAGGTGCAGCACGGCGTGCTCCACGCCGCCGATGTAGAGGTCGACGCCGCCTGTCTCGCCGGGCTTGCGCGGACCGAGCCAGTAGGCCTCGTTCTGGGGGTCCACGAGCTTGTCGGCGTTGTACGGGTCGGCGTAGCGCAGCTCGTACCAGGACGATCCGGCCCAGTTGGGCATCGTGTTGGTGTCACGGCGGTACTTCTTCAGTCCGTCGCCGAGGTCGAGCTCGACGTTGACCCAGTCGGGCACGCGTGCCAGCGGCGGCTCGGGCTCGCTCGTGACGTCGTCGGGCTCGAACGTCTTGGGGAGGTAGTCGGGCACGTCGGGCAGCTCGACCGGCAGCATCGAGTCAGGCACGGCGATCGGCGATCCATCCTCGTCGAAGACGATTGGGAACGGCTCACCCCAGTAGCGTTGACGGCTGAACAGCCAGTCACGGAGCCGGTACGTCGTCGTGCCGCGGCCGGCGCCCTGCTTCTCCAGCCAGGAGATGATCGCTGACTTGGCCTCGGTGACGCCGAGACCGTTGAGGTCGATGTCGTCGTTGGCGGAGTTGATCGCCGGGCCGTCGCCCGTGAACGCGTCGCCGTCGAATCCCTCGGTCGGCTGCACCGTACGGATGATCGGCAGGTCGAACTTCTCGGCGAACTCCCAGTCGCGCGCATCCTGACCGGGCACCGCCATGATCGCGCCGGTGCCGTATCCCGTCAGCACGTAGTCGGCGATGAACACCGGGATCGCGACGCCGTTGACCGGGTTGATCGCATAAGAGCCGGTGAAGACGCCCGTCTTTTCCTTGTTCTCCTGGCGCTCGACGTCGCTCTTGGCTCCCGCGGCAGCGCGGTAGTCGGCGATCGCTTCGGCTGGCGTCGCCGCACCACCCGTCCACGACGGGGAGACTCCGGAGGGCCACTCCTTCGCAGCGAGCGCGTCGACGAGATCGTGCTCCGGGGCCAGCACGACGTAGGTGGCACCGAACAGTGTGTCGGGTCGCGTCGTGAAGACGTCGATCGGCGTGTCCAGTCCCTCGACGGCGAAGCTGACCTCCGCGCCATGGGAGCGACCGATCCAGTTGCGCTGCATGAGCTTGACCGACTCGGGCCAGTCCATCCGGTCGAGATCGTCGATCAGGCGGTCGGCATAGGCGGTGATCCGCATCTTCCACTGGCGCAGGTTGCGCGGGAACACCGGGAAGTTGCCGCGCTCGCTGCGACCTTCGGGCGTGACCTCCTCGTTGGAGAGCACTGTGCCGAGGGCAGGGCACCAGTTGACCGGAGACTCGTCGATGTAGGCGAGCCGCTGGGAATCGATCAGCTGACGACGCTCGAGCGCTGACAGATCGGCCCAGCCGTCGCCTCGCTCCCCCGACTCGTACGCCTCGACGAGCTCTGCGATGGGGCGGGCTCGATTGGCGTCGACGTCGTACCAGGACTCGAAGATCTGCACGAAGATCCACTGGGTCCAGCGCATGAAGTCGGCGTCGATCGTCGCGAACGAACGGCGCGGATCGTGGGCCAGGCCGAGTCGGCGGAGCTGGCGTCGCATGTTCGCCATGTTGGCGACCGTGTTGCCTCGCGGGTGCTCACCGGTCTGCACGGCGTGGATCTCGGCCGGCAGGCCGAATGCGTCGTAGCCGAGGGCATGCAACACGTTGTCGCCCTGCATGCGGCGATAGCGGCCGATGACATCGGTGGCGATGTAGCCGAGCGGGTGGCCGACGTGGAGTCCCGCCCCTGACGGGTAGGGAAACATGTCCATGATGAAGAACTTCTCGCCGGTCACCTCGCCGGCGAGCTCGCCGGTCGGGTTGGGGGCCTCGAACGTGCCCTCGGTCTCCCACCGGTCCTGCCAGCGGCGCTCGATGTCGCCCGCGAGGTCGCTGGAGTAGCGGTAGGCGGACGGCTTCGGCTCGGGCGTGTTCACCGCCCGAATGTTACCGGTCAGGCAGGGCCGGATCCCTCACCGGCGTCAGTCGGTACGACGAGGGGCCGCCAGCGTGCCCAGGCGGCGAACCCGAGGCCGACGACCAGCATGCCGAGACCGGCCCAGAGGTTGATGTTGAGGCCATCGCCGCGAGCCAGTTCCTCGTCGGTGGCACGGAACGTGCCGAGCGCCGTGAGGATCACCCCGTAGACCGTGAGCAGCCCGCCGATGATGAACCGGAGGTCGAACAGTCCGGCTGTCTTCTTTTCAGTTGCCATGAGCGTCTCCCAGAAAGATCGAGGCTAGAGGAACAGCAGGTTGAGGATGATGACCATCACCAGCGCGATGCCGGCGAGCTTGGCCGGTGACTGGTACCACGGGATGTGACCCTCGTCGGGGTCGACCAGTGATTCCTTGGGGGTCAGCGAGTAGACGAGGCCCTTGAGGTCTGCTTCCGCCTTGGGTCTCGTACGAAGCGAGACGAGCACGCTGACGATGATGTCGACGACGAACGCGGCACCGGCGGCGACGAAGCTCGCTCCCTGACCTGAGATGCCCAGCACCCCGACACTCGCCGAGCCGAACGAGTCCTCGCTCAGGAAGGCCACGGCGACAGCAGCGAGCGTTCCCGAGACCAGCCCCACCCAACCGGCGGTGGCCGTCATCCGCTTCCAGAACATACCGAGGATGAACGTCGCGAACAGCGGCGCGTTGAAGAAGCCGAACAGCGTCTGCAAATAGTCCATCAGGTTGGAGTAGTTGGACGCGATCGCCGCCGTGCCGATCGCGATCACCGTCGCCGCAACGGTCGCCAGGCGACCCACCTGCGTGTAGTAGCCGTCTTCCTTGTCCTTGACGATGTATTGCTGCCACAGGTCGTAGGAGAAGACCGTGTTGAACGCCGAGATGTTGGCAGCCATGCCCGCCATGAAGGCGGCGAGCAGGCCAGCGATCGCGATGCCGAGCATGCCGTTGGGCAGCAGGTCACGCATCAGCAGGAGGAGTGCATCGTTGTACTTGACGTCGCCGCCGCTGCCACCCGACTTCAGCTTGACCATCTCCGGGACGATGATCGCCGCGATGATGCCGGGAATGATCACGATGAACGGGATGAACATCTTGGGGAACGCGCCGATGATCGGCGTACGACGTGCGGCCGACACCGAGTTGGAGGCCATGGCGCGCTGCACCTCGACGAAGTTGGTCGTCCAGTAGCCGAACGAGAGCACGAAGCCGAGACCGAACACGATGCCGATCACCGAGAGCACCGGGTTGTCGATGCCGGTCAGGTCGGTTGCGGGCCAGGACGACAGCTGCTCCTGGTTGGGCTGGACCTTGTCCTTGATGCCCTCCCAGCCGCCGACCTTGTGCAGCGCGATCAGGGTCAGCGGCAGCAGGGCCGCGACGATGACGAAGAACTGCAGGACCTCGTTGTAGATCGCCGCCGAGAGGCCGCCGAGCGCCGTGTACGACAAGACGATCGCCGCGGCGACGACGAGCGACACCCACAGCGGCCAGCCGAGCAGCCGGTTGACGATGGTGGCCAGCAGGTAGAGGTTGATGCCGGCGATCAGGAGCTGCGCCACCGCGAAGCTGATCGCGTTGACCAGGTGCGCACCCGTGCCGAATCGCTTGCGCATGAACTCGGGCACGCTGCGTACGCCGGAGCCGTAGTAGAAGGGCATCATCACGATGCCGAGGAACAGCATGGCCGGTACGGCGCCGACCCAGAAGTAGTGCACCGTGGCGATGCCGTACTGCGCGCCGTTGGCCGACATGCCCATGATCTCGACGGCTCCGAGGTTTGCCGAGATGAAGGCCAGGCCAGTCACCCAGGCGGGCAGCGACCGGCCCGACAGGAAGAAGTCGAGACTGGTGGAGATCTGCCGTCTCGCCATGACACCGATGCCGAGCACGACGCCGAAGTAGAGCGCGATGATCGTGTAGTCGAAGACGTCTGCGTCGAGCCTGAAGGTGCCATCAGCTGCAGGAAGCACGAGCCACTCCGTTCACTTGCCGCCCCCCTGGCGGCCCTTTGGGAGGCTACCGCCGGTTCGTGCGGCGCGCACTAGTTGACGTCACTGCATGGCGCAGAAGGTCTCGACCTTGGAGGTCGGACCGGACACGATCAGCTCGTCACCGGGAGAGACGAAGGTCGTGGCCTCGGCGTACGCGAAGTCCTTGCCTCGGGCCTTGACCGCCACGATCGTGACTCCGAACTCGACCCGGAGCGCCGAGTCCTTGAGGGTCTGGTCCACAGCTCGCTTGGGCGCGCGCGTACGGGCAATGGCGAAGTTTTCGTCGAACTCGATGAAGTCGGTCATGGTGCCGGTGACCATGTGGGCCACCCGCTTGCCCATCTGCGACTCGGGGCGAATCACGTGGGTCGCGCCGACACGCTCGAGGATCGCAGCGTGCTTGCCGCTGATCGCCTTGGCCCAGACCTCCTTGACACCCAGGTCAAGCAGCCCCAGCACGGTGAGGACGCTGGCCTCGATGTCAGTGCCGATGCCGACGACGGCGACCTCGAACTGCTCTGCACCGATCTGGCGGAGCGCCTCGGTGTCGGTCGTGTCCGCTGCGACGACATGGGTGAAGTCACTGGCGTACTTCTGGACGATGTCGGACTGCTCATCGACTGCGAGCACGTCGTGGCCGAGAGCGACCAAGGAGCGAGCCACGGCGTAGCCGAACCGCCCCAGGCCGAGAACGATGACCGGGGTCGTGGGAGACGTCTTGCGATCTCTAGCCAATGATCGGTTGCTCCTCGGGAAGGTGATACCTGGGCGTGCGCTTCCGCAACACTAAGGCCGAAGCAGCCGCGATCGTGCCGACCCGGCCGACGAACATCAAACCAACCAGCACCAGCTGAGCGGACGTCGGGAGGTCGGGAGTGATGCCGGTGCTCAGTCCGACTGTTGCAAATGCCGAGGTGCACTCGAACAAGACGACATCGAACGAATAGCCCGACAGCAGCTCGACCACGATCGTGGTGCTGGCCACCAACATCACCGCGACCAGGGCGATCGTCAGCGCCTGACGTGTCGTGGCGGCGCTGACCGAACGCTTGCCGACGGTGACCTCGGGGTCCCCACGCAGCTCAGCCAGGATCACGAAGGCCAGGAGGAGGAAGGTGGTGATCTTGATGCCGCCGGCCGTGCTGGCCGAACCACCACCGATGAACATCAGCACCGTCGTGATGTTGAGCATCTCGGGAGTCACCTGACCCCAGTCGAAGCTGGCCAAACCTCCAGACCGCGGCATGACGCCGGCTTCGACGCCCGAGATCAGCTTCTCCCCCCAGTTCTGGCCGCCGATGGTTCCGCCATTGCTCCACTCCAGCGCGAGGAAGATCGCCGCACCCGCGAACAGGAGCAAGAACGAGCCCCACACCGTCAGTCGGGTGTGGATCGTCCAGGCCGCAGGCTTGCGCCACCCGCGAAACAGCTCGGCGAGGACTGGGAAGCCCATCGCGCCAGCGAACACGGCGAAGGAGATCGGCAGCAGGATGAGCCCGTCGCCGGCGTACAGGCCGAGGCTGTCGGAGTTGAGCGAGAACCCAGCATTGTTGAAAGCCATGATCGAGTCGAAGACCCCGTGCCAGATCGCCTTCGGCGTCTCGTCGAAGTAGCTGAGCCGATAGCGGGTCGCCAGGATGACCGCGATGACGGACTGGAACATCACCATCGTGATCGCGACGCGGCGAAACAGCGGCTTGACCTCGCCAAGGCTGACCACGTGCATGTCCACCTGTGCCACCAGCTTGGTGCGCAGGCCAAGGCGTCCGCCGATGAACAGGCCGAGGATCGTGGCCAGTGCAACGATGCCCAGCCCGCCGATCTCGACGAGGACCAAGATGATCGCCTGACCGGCCGGAGTCCAGTGGGTTGCCGTGTCCACGGTGGCGAGACCGGTGACGGTCACTGCCGAGGTCGAGGTGAAGATCGCCGGCATGACACGCGCGGCGCCAGGGTTGCTGCTCGCGAACGGCAACATCAGTGCGGCGGTTCCCAGGATGATCAGCGTGAGGAACGTCAGTGGGAGCAGACGCACCGGGTGCGAGATAGCAGCTGGGAGGGTCAGCCGTGGGAGCCGGAGCACGGGATGACGTTACCGCAGAGACACCGGGTGTTCCCGTGTAAATTCGTCGCCATGGTCTCGCCCGTCAGAACATCGCGAAAGCGGCTGTCAACCGATTGGGCTCGGACCGATGAGCTCCCCGGATTCGGCCTGACGGTCGGAGGATTGTTCCTCGCCCTGCTGTGTGGCGTCCTCGGCCTCGAGCTCGGGATGATCGCGCTGCTCGCGATGTCGGTGCTGGGCGAGGTGCTCTTCGCGCGTTCGGCGAAGGGATCAGAGATCTTGGACCAGGCTTCCTTCGGTGTGCCGATGCGATTCACCCTGCGTGCCCTGGTCGCCCTGGTCGGCACCGAGCGCATCGACGGCGTCTACGCATGGCGGGCGTTCGCGATCGTCGTCTTCGCCTATGCCCTGATGCTGAGCGCGCGCGCCCTGCACCAGACGTACCGGCTCGAGGGGCCCCTCAAGCCGATGGAGACCCGCAACATCCCCGGGTCCCCCCGCATCTACGTGACGCCGCACCCCCGGACTGTCGAAGTCGTGCTGGCTCAGCTGCTGGCGCTGGTCCCGGCCTTGCTGGGCGCCCCATGGTGGATTGTCGCCCTCAGCGGCTCGCTCGGTCTCGTGCTGCTCGCTCGCGTGACCGTCCCCGACGCCAAGGCGTCCTGGGCGATGCGTCAACAAAAGCGCGCCACCGGGTTCACCGGTCCACTGCGCGAGATCCAGGACTTCATCGACGGCTACCGGCCCGAAGTCGTCGTGCACCTCAGCGGACCCGCCGCCGCGGCCTATCAGATCAACACGTGGCTGGAGGCTCTCGAGTCGCTTGACCAGCGGGTGTTCATCGTGATCCGGGATCACGACCTCTTCACCAAGATGGGCTCGACCACGATCCCGTCGCTCGAGCTGCAGGATGCCGGCGAGCTGCTGATGCTCGACTTCTCCTCGGCCAAGATCGCGCTCTACCCGTCCAACACCGGCAACAACATCCACCTGCTGCGGCTCCCGACGCTGATGAGCGCCTTCATCGGTCACGGCGACTCCGACAAGAGCGCCTCCAACAACCCGTTCTCCCGCGCGTACGACGAGCTGTGGGTGGCCGGTGAGGCCGGCGCCGACCGCTACCGCCGTTCCGGGCTGGGAGTGCACGAGGACCAGTACCGCTTCGTCGGGCGACCGCAGGTGCACGCCATCAGGCGCGAGCCGCGACTCGGCGACGAGCCGGTGCCCACCGTTCTCTACGCGCCGACGTGGGAGGGCGTCAACCTCGGGCAGGAGTACTCCTCGGTCTCCGCTGCTGGCATCACGATCGTCCAGGCCCTGCTGGCAGCCGATCCGCCCGTACGTGTCGTGTTCAAGGCACACCCGTTCACCGGGCAACGCGACGCCAAGTATCGCGCTGTCATCGCCCGCATCACCGACCTGATCGACGATGCAGCCGTACGTACGGGCATCGACCACCGCGTCATCAAGGGTGGTTCGCTCGATGAGTGGTTCAATCGCGCGGCGGCCATGGTCACCGACATCTCGAGCGTCGTCAGCGACTTCCTCGCGAGCGAGAAGCCGTACGCGGTGTTCAACCACACCACCCTCGACGATGCGGAGTTCCACGAAGTCTTCCCCTCGACCGGCGCGGGCACGATCATCGGCCGCGACGGCCGCGGCATCGATGAGTTCATCCAGATCGTGACACGGCAAGCCGTCGACGCGAACGCCGACAAGCGTGCCGAGCTGGCGACCTACCTGCTGGGCCCCCAGGAGCAGCGGACGCTCGAGGCGTTCCAGCACGCCATCGAGGCGTTCATCGCGCGCTCAGACACAGATCGCGCCGCCTACCGCAATCTCTAGCAGCAGCGAGATCCTGCTCACGCGGGCTGCAAGCGAGGTTCGGTCGGCCGTGGCGCTCGCGGTAGGGTGGATGGGTGAATTCGGCCCTTGGGAAGATCGCCATCGCGATCGTGACGTACAACCGGTCCAACTTCCTCAAGGAGCTCCTCGCCAGCGCGGCGACGATGAACACGCAGCCGTTCGCGATCATCGTGGTCGACAACGCCAGCACCGATGACACGCAGGAGGTCATCGAGAATGCCCGTTCGGCCTTCGCCGACGACATCCTGATCAACCACCGCCTCGACACCAACACCGGCGGGTCCGGCGGCTTCAGCGAAGGCACCAAGGTTGCGCTCGAGCATGGCGCCGACTGGGTCTGGCTGATGGATGACGACGTCGAGATCCTCCCCGATGCGATCGAGCAGTTCGCGCCCTGGATGGGACGCTTCAAGGTCATCCATGGCCGACGCTACGACTTTGACGGCACACCGTTCTACTGGCAGGCCAAGTTCAACGAGTTCCTCGGAGTGCCACTCCCCTACAGCGGCAAGCAATTCAATCGTGAGGGCTTCGCGATCACCAACTCCGGCACCTTCGAGGGCATGCTGATCCACGCCGACATCGTGCGCCAGATCGGGCTCCCCGACCCGCGCTTCTTCATCTCCTGGGACGACGCCGCATACGCGTGGCTTGCCGCGCAGCACACCGAGGTCACCTACGTCGACGCATTCGTGCTCAAGCGCAAGCGCGAGCAGAAGCAGGTCAACCTCGGCGTACGACACCTCAACGACGGCAGCGCCCTGTTCCGCTTCCACGTGATCCGCAACCGCGCGTACGTCGGCAAGTACTTCCGGGAGTACGGCAAGCTCAACAAGGTCGGCTTCGCGCTCGGCACGGCGCTCACGTTCGCCAAGGAGATCTTCCGGCTGATCGTCGTCCAGCACACGCTCAAGGGCTTCGGTGACCTCGTACGCGGGTTCCGCGCCAATCGTGCTCTGTGGCGCGACAAGACGTGGCGTCCGATGGATCCGGCCGACGTACCGGCACCATTGAGTCATGGACGCTGACCTTCTCATCGTCGGCTCGGGATTCTTCGGGTTGACGATCGCCGACCGGTGCGCGCGCGAGCTCGGCCTGACGGTCCAGGTCATCGACCGCAGGGACCACATCGGCGGCAACGCCTACAGCGAGATCGATCCGGAGACCGGCATCGAGGTGCACCGCTACGGCGCGCACCTGTTCCACACGTCCAACAAGCGGGTCTGGGACTACGCCAACCAGTTCACCGACTTCACGCCCTACGTGCACCACGTCTACACGACGTACCTCGGCGAGGTGTTCCCCATGCCGATCAACCTCGGCACGATCAACCAGTTCCAGCGGGCCGCCTACACGCCCGACGAGGCGCGCGCCTGGGTCGCCGAGCAGGCCGCGATGCTCGAGGGAGAGCCGACCAACCTCGAGGAGAAGGCAATCTCGCTGATCGGCAAGCCGCTCTACGAGGCGTTCATCAAGGGCTACACCGCCAAGCAGTGGCAGACCGATCCGCGGGAGCTCGCTGCCGAGATCATCAGCCGCCTCCCGGTGCGCTACACGTACGACAACCGCTACTTCTCCGACACGTACGAGGGTCTGCCCAAGGACGGCTACACCGCGTGGCTCGAGAAGATGGCCGATCACCCCAACATCACGGTGACCCTCGAGACCGACTTCTTCGACGAGTCGCAGCCGTGGAACAAGGCCGCGGTCGTCGGTCAGATCCCGGTCGTGTTCACCGGACCCGATCGACCGCTACTTCGACTTCGAGCACGGCGACCTGTCGTGGCGCACGCTCGACTTCGAGAGGGAAGTCCTGCCGATCGGCGACTTCCAGGGCACCACCGTCATGAACTACGCCGACGAGTCGATCGACTACACACGCATCCACGAGTTCCGCCACTTCCACCCCGAGCGCGACTACCCCGCCGACAAGACCGTCATCATGCGGGAGTTCAGCCGCTTCGCCGAGACAAATCTTGACGGGTCGGGCGACGAGCCGTACTACCCGGTCAACACCGCGCAGGATCGCGAACGCCTGCTGTCGTACCGCGAGCTCGCCAGGGGCGAGGCCGACGTGTTGTTCGGCGGGCGGCTCGGGACGTACCAATACCTCGACATGCACATGGCGATCGGCGCGGCGCTGAGCATGTACGACAACAAGCTCGCTCCGCACTTCACCGGCGGCACGGCTCTGGTCGACGATGGCAGCTGAGCCGCGTGTTGGGCTGACCCGTCGCCTGCAGCTGTGGGCGATCAAGCGCCTGCGCCGCTCACGCTTCCTGCCAGTCGGCATGCCCGACAAGGTCACCGACGAGGATCGACTCGGCAAGCGGTTCGACCAGCAGGTCATGGTCTACTTCCCCACCGCCAGGGACAGCCTCTATCAGCTGCGGCCCTGGTATCACGCGCTTGCAGCCCTGGACAAGAAGCACCCCATCGTCTGCGTCTTCAAGGACTCCCGCACGGCCAAGGTCGTGCGCACGGAAACTGACTTCGACTGCGTGACGCTCGCTCGCTACGGCCAGCTCGACGAGATCCTGGCGTTGAGCGAGATCAAGCTCGCGCTGTACGTCAACCACGACCCGGTCAACTTCGAGTCGCTGCGATTCAGCTCGTTGGTCCACGTCTACCTCGGCCACGGTGACAGCGACAAGGGTGTCTCGGTGTCCAACCAGGTCAAGGCCTACGACTGGTGCTTCCTCGCCGGCCAGGCTGCGCTCGACCGGACCATGTCGGCGGTCATGAACTACGACGCCGAGCAGCGCAGCGTACTCATCGGCCAGCCGCAGCTCGACGGCGTGGCCAAGATCGAGGGCGAGCCGTCACCGGACGGGCGCCAGACCGTCCTTTACGCGCCGACGTGGGAGGCCTCACAGCCTTCGGTCTCGTACGGCTCCCTCGAGACGCATGGCCTGAAGATCATGCAGCAGCTCGTTGGCCACTACCGGGTGATCTACCGGCCGCATCCGCTCAACGGTGTCATCAGCCCTTCTTACGGCGAAGCCGATCGGGCGATACGCGTGCTGGCCGAACGCATCGACACCGACGTGCCGCTGGAGAAGTCGTTTGCCGACGCCGACCTGCTGATCACGGATGTCTCCGCCGTGACCCTCAACTGGCTGCCGACGGGCAAGCCGATGCTGGTGACGACGCCGTCGGTGCCCTATCCCCCGAGCCGCCTGATGATCATCGTCCCGCAGCTGTCGGCCAACGACGACATCGCGGCCGAGGTCGAGGAGCAGCTGACCAACGATCCCACCAAGGCTATCCGCAAGAAGCTCATCACCTACTACCTCGGCAACCCGAAGCCTGGGGTCGCCACCAAGAACTTCGTCAAGGCGTGCACGGACGCGATCGCCGTACGTGACCGCGAGTGGGCCGAGAAGCAGATCACCGGCGCTACGGGTCCCTAGGGGATCGGTGGCCTTTCAACCCAATGAGCGGTCATACGGTTGAGAAAGCACCGCTCACTCGCCGATGATCCGACTCAGGAGCTAGCTGCCGCCGCCGACGGCTGCGGGACCGTCTTCACGACGAATGTCGATGATGTGCCCCGTCTGGTGAGCCAGCAGGATGTCGATCGACTGGCGGGCGACCTCCATCGAGCTGAGCAGCGTGCCCTCGGGCTCGTCGCCGAAGGCCTTGGTACGCATCGGGGTGCCCGTACGTTCGGGGTTGATGCAGTTGACCCGCACCTCGCCGGCCCACTCGTCGGCGAGCGCCTGCGTCAGGTTGACCACAGCGGCCTTGGCCGAGCTGTAGAGCGAGTAGCCCTTGCGCCCACGAGTGTAGGACGACGACGTGAATAGCAGCAGAGATCCGTTGGAGGCCGCGAGGTGCGGATAGAACTCCTGCGCGATGAAGATCGGTGCCAGGTAGTTGATCTCGGTCGCCGCAAAGATCGTCTCCTCGGTCGTCTCGGCGAGATCGCCGATCGGGAGGACGCCGGCGGTGTTGACGACGAAGTCGATCGTGTCGGACTCCTTGAGCACGGTCTGCGCGGCCGCCGCGATGTCGTCACGACGATCGACGTGCGTGTTGGTGGTTGAGCGGGAGAACGAGTGGACGTTGGCGCCGAAGCTGCGGGCCAGCTCGGCGATGTCGCCACCGATCCCGTACGAGCCGCCGAACACCACCATGGTCTTGCCCTCGAGCGCTGCACGGTAGTCGTCGTCACTGAGCTGAGCCGGAGCGTCGGCCGAGTGCAGCTGGAAGAGCTTGTCAGCGATGTAGACGTCGATCGGCTCGGTGACCTTCATGTTGCGCTCGTGGCCAAGCACAACCGCGATCGGCACCTCGGGGAGGTAGCGCAGCACCACCGTGCAGTCGTCGGTGGCGGTGAAGTCGGGATCCTTCCAGGCGAGCTCGTACGCCTTGCGGATCACCGAGAGACGGAACGCCTGCGGTGTCTGCCCACGACGCAGCAACGAGCGCTGCAGGACGTCCTCGATGACGTCATGGCCGTCGGCGCCCGGCTCGGGGTGGACCTGCACGATGGTGTCGGCGGAGGGGATGGCCGTGTCGACCGCCTCGTGGGTGGCCAGCGCCTCGACGCATTCATTGATGATCGTCTGGGACACGAGCGGGCGTACGGCGTCGTGGAACAAGACGTTGCACTCGTCGGTGCCGAGCGCCTCGAGAGCTCGGCTGGTGGAGTCGTTGCGGGTGACGCCGCCCTCCACGATCTGGGTGACCTTGGTGTAGCCGCCGGCATCGACGATCGCGCGCACGGGATCAAGATGTCCGGCCGCCATCAGCACGACGATCTCGTCGATCACCGCAGATGCCTCGAATGCCGCGATGGTGTGCTCGATGATCGTCTTGCCGGCGATCTTGATGAGCTGTTTGGGGATCGAGAGGCCGACCCTCGTACCAGTGCCACCGGCGAGGATCACGGCCACATTTCGCAGTTCAGTCACCACACGAGGTTACCGGCAAGCGGCCTTCGTCAGGCCCCCGGCCGGATCACGGCTTCAGTCTGTTCGGACTTCCACGCGCGGAAGCCTTCCTCGGTCGTACCGCGGCGCCAGTAGCCCGAGATCGAGGCGTCGGCGCGTGGTACCTCGCGCTCGTTGAGCACGTACGGGCGCACGCTCTTGAGCAACGCCGACTCACCGTGCACGAAGGCGTGGGCGCGGCCCGGAAGCCACGACCAGGCGCGGACGGCATCGTCGAGCAGGGTCGTCGTCCCCGGACCGGCATCGCCGCGATGCAACCAATGCACCTCCAGGTCGGCGGCTGTGGTCAGCGGGAGCTCGCAATCTGGACCGTCGACCTCGAGAAATGCCACGGCCCTCGTGCCGGCGTCGAGCGTCTCCAGGGCCGAGCTGATGGCCGGCAGTGCGGCCTCGTCACCGACGAACAGGTGCCAGTCGGCCGACGGGTCGGGTGCGTAGGCGCCACTGGGGCCTCGTACGTGGAGCGTGTCGCCCGGCTGGGCTCCGCTCGCCCAAGGCCCGGCGAAGCCTTCATCGCCGTGGATCACGAAGTCGATCGCCAGCTCGCGGGCCTCGTGGTCCACCCACCGGATCGTGTACGTACGCAGCACCGGCCAGGCGTCCTGCGGCATGGTGTCCCGCACGACGGAGAGGTCGAGCGGCTCGGGATAGTCAAAGCCTTCGACGAGGAACACCAGCTTGCAGTACTTGTCGGTGAACGCGCCGCCGTTGAGCGCAAGATCGCGCGGACCGAAATCGTCGAAGCCCGCTCCGCCGAAGACCACCCGGAGCAAGGTCGGGGTCAATCGCTCGGTCCGAATCACGGTCATTCGCGCTGGGTGGGTCTTGCTCACTCTGTGTAGCCTACTGGCGTGACCCACGGCATCGACACAACTCAATTCGACCCCACGATCCGCGCTCAGGACGACCTGTTCCGCCACGTGAACGGTCCCTGGCTGCGGACCGAGGAGATCAAGCCCGACCGCGCCACCGCCGGGGCCTTCGTGGTGCTCGTCGACGAGGCCGAGGCCAAGGTCCGCGAGATCATCGAGACGGCCAGCAGCTCGCCGCAGGACGACGAGCAGCGCAAGATCGGCGACCTCTACGCCAGCTTCATGGACGAGGCGCGCGCCGAGGAGCTCGGCGCCACCCCGCTCGAGCCAGAGCTCGCGCGGGTCGACGCCATCGCCGACATCGCGGGTTTCGTCGCCACACTGGGCGAGCTCGACCGCCAAGGTGTCGCGAGCGTGTTCGGCATGTACATCGGCCCCGACAGCGGCAACCCCGAGCGCTACATCACCCATCTCAACCAAGGCGGCACCGGGCTGCCCGACGAGTCCTACTACCGCGAGGACGCGACTGCTGACATCCGTACGGCGTACGTCGCCCACATCACCACGATGCTCGGACTCGCCGGCCTCGACGACGCGGCCGGTCGCGCCGGCCGGATCATGGATCTCGAGACCCGCCTCGCAAGCCACCACTGGGACCGGGTCGCCTGCCGGGACGCGCAGAAGACGTACAACTTGCTCCATCGCGACGACCTCCAAGCTCTGGCCCCGACCTTCGACTGGACGTCGTGGTCTGCAGGAGCCAAGGTGCCTGATCCCGTGATCGCCGAGGTCGTGGTCGGCCAGCCTTCGTTCCTCGAGGGTCTCGAGACGCTGCTCGTCGCCGACGAGCTCGACTCGTGGAAGGACTGGCTGCGCTGGCAGGTCGTGCGCAGCGGCTCGCCCTATCTCTCCTCGGACTTCGTCAACGCCAACTTCGAGTTCTACGGCCGCACACTCAGCGGCACCGACGAGCTCCGTCCCCGTTGGAAGCGCGGCGTCGGCTTCGTCGAGGGCGCGATGGGTGAAGCCGTCGGTCGCATCTACGTACGGACCGAGTTCCCGCCCGCATCCAAGGAACGGATGACCGAGCTGATCGACAACCTCATCGAGGCCTATCGCACCAGCATCTCGGCGTTGCCGTGGATGAGTGATGAGACCAAGAAGCGCGCTCACGAGAAGCTCAACTCGTTCGACCCCAAGATCGGCCACCCCGAGACGTTCCGCGAGTATGACGCTCTCGAGACGGCGCCTGACGATCTGCTCGGCAACGCCCGTCGCGCACTCGCCGTCGCGACCGACCGCGAGCTGGCCAAGATCGGGTCGCCGATCGACCGCGACGAGTGGTACATGACCCCGCAGACCGTCAACGCCTACTACAACCCGACGATGAACGAGATCGTCTTCCCCGCCGCGATCCTGCAGCCGCCGTTCTTCCATGCCGATGCCGACGACGCGGTCAACTACGGCGCCATCGGCGCGGTGATCGGTCACGAGATCGGGCACGGGTTCGACGACCAGGGATCGCACTACGACGGCACCGGCGCACTCAACAACTGGTGGACCGACGAGGACCGCACGGCCTTCGAGGAGCTCACCTCCGCCCTCATCGCGCAGTACGACGCCCTCTCCCCAGAAGGCGCCGAGGGCAAGACCGTCAATGGTTCGTTGACCATCGGTGAGAACATCGGCGACCTCGGGGGGCTCGGCATCGCCTACAAGGCCTTCAAGATCGCCCAGGGTGGCGCGTCCGACGAGCCGATCGACGGGCTCACCCCTGATCAGCGATTCTTCATCTCGTGGGCTCAGGCCTGGCAGTCGAAGGTCCGCCCCGCCGAGACCGTACGCCGCCTCACCGTCGACCCGCACTCCCCTCCTGAGTTCCGCTGCAACCAGGTCGTCCGCAACATCGACGCGTTCTACGACGCCTTCGACGTCACCGCCGACGATGCGGCCTGGTTGGACCCGAAAGACCGCGTCAGCATCTGGTAGAGCGCACGGCTCGTTCCTCGCCGCTCCAGCGGCTCCTCCGTCGCCACTGCCGGCTACGCCGGGCGCAGTCCCTCGCTTCGCTCGGCCATGGTCACCTATAGGTTGCTTGCGTGAGCCATCCTCCGGAAGTTCAGCCTGACCACGTGCAGCGGCGGATCGTCAGGGTTCTTTCGCTGGTGCAGGTGATCGGCGGAGTCGGCAACGGCGCCGGGCTCGCGGTCGGCGCTCTGCTCGTCAAGGACGTCAGCGGCTCGTCGGGCTGGTCAGGCATGGCCGTGGTGATGCTCACCCTCGGCGCCGCCGCCTTCACGATCCCGCTGGCCAACATCGCCGTGCGGATGGGCAGGCGCCCCGCACTCACACTCGGCTGGCTGTGCGGGGCAACCGGCGCCGCCGTCACCATCCTGGGCGCAGAGACCAACGCATTGCCGATCGTCCTGCTCGGGCTGGTGCTCTTCGGTGCGAGCACAGCCGCCAACCTGCAGTCCCGGTTTGCCGCCGTCGACCGAGCCCAGCCGGACCAGATCGGCCGGGCGCTGTCCCTCGTGGTCTGGTCCACGACCGTCGGCGCCGTGATCGGCCCCAACCTCACCGGCCCCGGAGCGACGGTTGCCGACACGGTTGGCATCCCCGACCTTGCCGGACCGATGCTGTTCTCAGCCGCCGGGTTCCTGCTGGCAGGGATCCTGACGTTCGTCCTGCTGCGCCCCGATCCGCTGACACGAGCAGCTGACGCCATCGCCACCCCGCGAGGCGTACGCGCCGCCCTCCCTCACATCCAGGGCGTGACACTCACGGCGATCCTCGCAATTGCCACCTCGCACGCCGTGATGGTCTCGGTGATGGCGCTGACACCCGTACACATGCAGGACCACGGTTCCTCCCTCGACATCATCGGTCTCACGATCAGCCTGCACATCGCCGGCATGTTCGCGCTCTCACCCGTCATGGGCTGGCTCAGCGACCGCTGGGGAGCCGGAAGGACGATCCTGCTCGGTCAGTCCATCCTTTTGCTCGCCACGTTCGTGGCAGGCACCTCAGGGCGCTCCGAAGGTCAGATCATGGTCGGCCTGACACTGCTGGGCATTGGCTGGTCCGCCTCGGTGATCGCCGGCGCCGCGATGCTCAGCGCTTCGCTCGAGCCGTCTGCGCGGCCCCTCGTGCAGGGCTTCTCGGACCTCTCGATGAACCTGGCGGGCGCATTCGGAGGGCTGCTGGCCGGCGTCGTCGTCGCCACGACCGGCTTCGGGACGCTCAACGCGGCCGCGGCCGTGCTGACCGTCCCGGTCATCGCACTCGTGCTCGCAGGCCGCAGGGTGGCTGCGGCAGTCTAACGACGGAAGATCGTGAACTTCACCCAGTCCGTCACCGGATAGACCAGACGGTGCAGCAGCGCGTCGAACCAGTCGGTCACCACGTCAGCACCTCGCCCGATCCAGTCGCCGACAGGTCCGAGGTGGTCCTCAAACCACAGACCGACGTGCTCGAAGGCTTCGTCCGAAGCGAACAGGCAGGTCACGGCGATCACCGCCAGAGCCGACCACGGGGCGGCGAACAGCACCGCGAAGATGACGTTCACCGTGATGGCGAGAGCCAGGACGACCCGGCGCGAGCCGGGGTTGAGCAGCAAGGGAGCAAAGAACAGCTGGACCAGAAGCACCGTGTACGTCACGATCGCCAGCACGATCGTGCTCGAGCTCAGCAGGTCCGACAACCACGGGAATGGTCGATATTCGGGCAGCTGCATCGTGTAGTAGAGCGCGGTGCCGTTCTGCCACGTGGCCTGCGAGATCTTGTCGAGCCCTGCGGCGCCATAGACAAGGATCGTCTGGACCCCGAGCGCGGCCAGGGCCAGGTTGTGGAGGCTGGTGGCCAACCAGGGCGGGAGGGCCTCGTCGCCCCTGTTGCGTGACCGCGATCGGCGAGCCCGCCGTCGGGCATCGAGTGACCAATGGTCGGCCGTGCGCATCAGCAGCAGCCACAAAAGCGTCAGCCGTATGAGGTTGTCACCCTCACCGCCGACGACGGGGTTCTGTCCGACGATCGCGATGAAGCCGACGAAGGTCAGGACGTTGGCAGCCTTGGTCCGCCAGCCCAGGACGAGAGCGAGGGCAGCCAGCATCGTCACGACGTACACCACGGCGAGCACGTCGGTGCTGACGTTCTTGAGCACCGCGAGCTCGGGGAACCGGCTGATGGCACGCGCCGGCTCGGCCCAGATCGACGCCTGTCCGACCCACAGGTCGCGAGTGGTGAAGTTGGCGGCCAGCAGTCCCAGGACGGCAGCGCCCGTGCCGATGCGGCAGGCAGCAGCGCCGTACAGGGCGTGCTTCTCGTTCATCACCCAGTCCTCGACGCGCTCGCGCACGTCTGTCAGCGAGTCGATCCGCCGCCACATGAAGTCGCGCATCTGTCAGCCCTTCACGTAGGAGTCGTAGGGTGTCTGTGCCTCGAGAGGGCCACGGAAGTGCGGGCGCCAGCCAAAGCTGAACCACAGGTAGTCGACGTCCTTGATCTTGACGTCGTGGCGCTTCGAGAACTCCGGGACGCTCCGGCGGCCGACCTTGAACTGCACCTGCAGGACCTTGCCCTTCCATTTGGCGGTCGCGTACAACGAGGCGAACTGCGTCGCCATCTGGTCGTAGGCCATGAAGTTCTGCACAACCGCCGCGTTCTTGCCCGCCTTGTTGAGCTTGGCCGCCCTCGTGGATGTCAGGTCAGTTGCCTTCCATCCTCGTACGATCTGGCGCTGCTCAGGTTCGAGCGCGAACATCGATCGATTGAGGTTGGTGGCCAGACGGCGCGGTATCAGGTGAACACGGGCGGGGCTGGGGCTGAACCGCACGTCGCTGATGTCCTGGTCGGTCAGGTCGATCCATTCGGTGACCTTGGCCTTCGCGCTGCCCTTCTTCACCAGGGCACGGATCTGGAAGGCCTCGTCGACGAACTGGACACTCGGATCGACGGTGTCGACGTCCTGCTGGAAGTACGGATCGACGTACGAGGCGAGGTTGCGCGAGCCGACCAGGTCACGAATCGGGCTGGACGGCGCCAACCACAACATCAGCAGTGCCGAGTGAAGTGCCACGAGAAGAGCCAGGACGGTGACCAGCCTCCGCTGCCACGGGCGCACAGGCGCGTCGCGGGAGTCGGGCATGGGAACCATCCTAGGGGTGAACGCACAACTGCCGGCGACCCCTGGGGGCCACCGGCAGTTGTTTTAGGCGTTGCTATCAGATCTGAAGGCGACGCTTTTCGTTCAGCAGGACAGTTGCACCGAAGAGCAGCAGTCCGAGACCCAGCATCCAGAACGGAAGCAGGTTGGGCGATCCCGTTGCCGGGAGCGTCGTGGTCACGTCGGCGTCGGCCTGGCTGTCGGCGTCAGCCGCAGCGTCAGCGTCCTTGTCGACGTCGGCTTCGACATCCGCGTCAAGGTCAACGTCGACGTCCTTGTCGACATCGGCGTTGGTGTCGACATCCTGGTCAGCCGGGGCATCTTGGTCAACAGCATCCGCGGCCCGGTTCGGTCCACAGGAAACGTTCGCGAGGTTGAGCTCGGTCGCGAGAGGGGTGTCCTTGAGGAGCAGCAGGTGCAGGGCGGTGACCTTGATGGCCGGACCAACCGGCGGCGCTGCAGGCGTGGACTGCTGCTGGTTGACGGTACCCGTCACGAGAGGCTCGATCGCGTTCCCGATCGGAGTCAACAGCGGGGCTTCCAGCTGGTCGACCAAATCACCCAGCAACTGGGCCTTGATCGGACCGAAAAGCAGTTCGAGTGGAGCGAGCGCGCCGGTGAGGGTCGCGTCGTTGGCCACTGTGTCGATAAGACCCTGGACGATGTCCTGGGCGATCTGCTGCGCGGCTTCGTCGGAGCCAACGACCAAGTTCGAGTTAGGGGTCGTGTCGACATTGATCGGCACGTTGATCAGGTTCGGACCAGGAGTTCCGATGTTCAAGACGAGGTCTGCAACACTGCTGTCGCCTGTCGCCGAGGTCGGTGTCGCGTCGCAAGTCGCCGATACTGCGGGGACTCCCAGTGAGACGGGAAGCGATCCATCCACGCCTGCCAATGCGGTCTGCAGCGCACCATTGAGCGGGGCGATCAAAGGATCGAGTGCGTCCAGTGCAAGGCCGAGACCCTGGGCGATCGGCGTGAGCACATCGCTGAGATCGGCTCCTTGAAGCCCTGCTGCGAGGACCTTGAGATCAAGCGCAGGTCCCAACGACGCGAAGTCGACCGGCGCCGTCGTGGCATCGGCCGTTGACGTGCCGTTGGTGTTTGCGGATGCTTCCTGCGCGTTGACGTTGGCACCACCGGTGGCGAGGCCCGGGTCACACTTGTCGGCGGGGGCACCGTTGGGGGCGCCAGGAGCCTCAGCTGCACACTCGTCACGGTTCAGCAGAGGATCGAGCAGTGGGCCACCACCAAAGATGGCCTGTGCAGTCGAGTGGGCGTTGTGATCGGGCGTGCCCTGGGCGGAGAACGACAGTCCGGCTGTGACGATCAACGTCACGAGTCCGACCGCGATCGAGTTCTTGGCGAGCTTGTTCCTCATCCGAGAGGCTCCTTGATTCGGTATTGGTTTGGGCGCCCAAGAGGGCGCCCAGGAAACTTTTGGACAGCGACTGGGAGATCGCTGAGAGACAGTCAACCACATTCTTAGGTGAGAGATGAACTACATCCCCCAGTCTGAGACGTGATTTGGCCCGATCTACGAGGGGGCCGCGCGCGATTTTCTGCGAATTCGCTGGCCTTGGAGCCATTCCAAGCCGCGAACCCATGAGTGGTCGCTCACCAGGATCATGTCGACCGCGATCATCACCAGCGAGAAGTACAGGATGCCCATGAAGATGCCGATTCCGAGGTGCATTCCCGTGATCATCACGAGGGCAACCATGCGGGTGGGTCGGTAGATCAGCAGCACCGGGAAGAACAGCTGGACGACGATCGCGGCGTAGGTGGCCCCGGCAATGATGGGCGCGCTTGAATAGGCCCAGTGGAGCCAGTCGCTCCAGGGCGAGTAGGCATCGGTCTGCAAGGGGTAATAGACCGCGGTGCCGTCGCGCCACACCGTGCTCTGCAGCTTCCAGAACGCCGAGCCGACATAGACCATGACGACTTGGTGGATGATCAGGATGACCGCGAGGTTGTGCAGCGTCGCGGTGAACCACTCGGGAAACAGTGGCCGCACACCGCCACGCGCCGACTGCAGGCGTGCGTCGATCGACCAGCGCTTTCCGGCGTCGGCGAAGCAGAGATAGAACAGCACCATGCGGAGCACGGCATCTCCGCCCGAACCGACGAACGGGTCGGACACGTACAGCGACAGCCACAGGAACAACGTCATCACGGCTGACGCGCGCGTGTAGAGGCCGACCATCAGCAGGAGCCCGAACACGATCGTGACGAGGTAGACGAGGTCGAAGAGATGTCCGTCCACCTGCTTGAAGATGCCCAGGAACGCTGGCCAGTCCTTGGACTTGCGGACCAGCTCGGTCCAGTCAGCTCCGTCACCCCACGTGTAGTGACGGTCAGGCCAGTTGACCATCAGCTGGCTGGCGACGATGAAGCCGAGGATCATGCGAGTCACGGCGAGCCCGTACGTCGACCGCTTGCCTCCGGTCAGCCAATCCCAAGCCTGGTCGATCATCGGTGCCGCCGATCGAAGTCGGCGATCGTGCGTCGCTCAGCCGCCGAGCCGAGCTCAGGCACGCGCCACCCGCTGACGCGGACAGACCTCGGTGGACGCGCGGCCTCGCGCTCAGCCTTGGGCTGGTTCCGAGCCTCGAATGGGACGACGGACTGCCGGTTCAGCGAATAATGCACGGACAGGAGCTTGCGCTCAGGCCATCGGGCCTGAAGCACGCTCGTTGCCAGGCGGATGGTGGCGCGCTCGTACCGGAGATAGGTCGAGGTGGACACCGGCCTGCTCGGCGCTTCGGCGAGCAGCTGCTTGCTGAGGTCGGCCCAGCTCGGTGGTTTGGATGACGTCGTCGAGTCAGCCACGCTCTTCTGTGCTCGCGTGAGCCCGGCATATCTGGAGCCGAGAGGGCTGAACAGCTTGTTGGTGATGTAACCAGCCCGGCCACCGACCAGTCGGTGGTGGACCAGGTCAAGCTCCACCGCGGTCCAGTCCACCCACGCGGTCTGCTTGATCGTCCCGTCCGTATCACGGTAGGAGCCCTGGAACTCGATCGTGCGATCCTCCGCGACCGGGTTGGGCGCAAAGAGGCGCCAGTTCTGCGCGAACATCGGTGCCAAGTACGTCGTGTGCGGTGCTGCCGCGTCCGTGTAGCGGTTGGGTGGCAGCGCGGCCAACGTCACGGCCAGGAGCTGGAGCAGGGCGACCGTCGAGGCAACCACCACGAAAGTCGTCTTGAGCGTCAGCCGGGGCACGGGCACACGCTACCAACCAGGCAGCGGGCCGGTCCCCGGCCGACGCTGCGCTCACTCGCCGGAGACCGGATCGATGATCGCCGACACCTCATGGACGGCGTTGCACGGGAACCCTCCCGCCGCAGCATGCTCGCGTACCGCAGCGTCATCGTCGGCAACGTAGACGCAGAACAGCTTGTCGTCGGTGACATAGCTCTGCAGCCACTGCGCCCGCCCACCCATACCGGCCAGCACCGCGTTGGACTTGTTCGAGACCGCGTGCAGCTCGTCGGCCGACAGCTGGCCGGCACCCGGGAGATCACGTTCAATGACAAATTTGGGCATTTCATTCTCCTTCGTTCGCCGATTCGGAAATCGAATCGATGAGCTGAAGTTACGAACACCGCACGGGGTCGAGCATCGGGCCAATGGCCCATCTTCGACGCCGTCAGGAGTGGGTCGTTCGACCCATCAAGCCACTGTCGTAGGCGTACGCGGTCGCTGCAGACCTCGTCCCGCATCCGGTCTTGAAGAAGATGTTCGACAAATGACGTGCAATCGTCTTGGGGCTGAGGGTCAACGCCTGAGCGATCTCGCGGTTGCTCTTGCCGGACGCAAGCAGTCTGATCACCTCGATCTCGCGAGGAGTCAAACCTGCGGGCGACGTGGCTGCAGCCGGCTCCGGCAACACTCCCAACCGATCGAAGCAGGCCCGCGCGACGGCCTCCTCACGCTGCGCGGCGTCTCCATCTCCGCAAGCCTCGTAGGTCCGGGCGAGCAACATCCGGGTGCGTGCCGCTTCGAATGGAACATCAAGCTGGGTCCATGCGTTGAGCGCCATCCGCAGCGAGGTGAGGGCCTCCATGGACCGGCCGTTCGCCAGATGAACTGCGCCAACACAGCGATGCGCCTCAGCCGTGAGACCGATGCTCTCGAACGTCCTTCGACGTCTCCGCAACCTCCGCAGCGCAGTTCTCCGCCAGCTCCAGATCGCCGAGGGCGAGCGCTATCTCCGACTGAGCAGCGTGCAGCGGCGCGCGTTCGAGACGACTCCCACCGGCGATGGCAACCGCCGACGCGATGGACGCGGCGGCTTCCCCGGCCCGACCCTGAGCGAGTCGAAGAAGGGCGAGTCCCGGCTGCGGATCGCGCCCGTAGTCGTTGGCCTGCATGTAGGCCTGCTCAGCGGCAACGAGGTCACCCCGGACGCGGCGCACCTCTCCAACCTCGTAATAGGCGTCGGCCACGGCGAACACGTCGATACCGACCATGTCATCGCACGCTCCCAACGCCTCCTGCTCGGCTTCGTCCCAGGCTCCCCGACTCTGCAGCACCTGCGCGCGATGTACCCGACAGATGCCCGGGTAGAGCGAAGCGAGTGGCAAGGGATCGGACCATCGCCGGGTTGCCTCAGTCCACTCCGACGCCCGGCGCAGGTCACGCAGCTCGTTGCAGGCGTCCATCAGTCCGCAGTAGATCGCACCGGTCCACAGCGGCCCGAGCTGATCGGAGAGCGCCGCCAACATCGCTTCGTCGAGCAGCGCGAGCCCATCGGCGACGAGAGCCTGCTTGATCTGGATGCGTCCCTCGAAGTACACCCCCAGCGCGCTCAGGGTGGGATCGTCATACCGGCGACCGAGTTCCTGCAGTCGTTTCGCGCTGACGTGTGCCGCATCGAGATCGACCCCCATGAGGGCGGCCGTGCCGAGATACAGGGGGTAGCCGTGAGCTGCGCATTCGGGGATGTCGGCAAGCACTCGTTGGGCCCGACTCTCCCAGCCAGCGCTCTGGGCTGCCTCGCCGACGAGGCGGGTGTGGATGGACAGCAGCACGGCGGTGTGGGCTGCGGCCTCGCCGTCCCCGGACTCGACGTGCAGTCGGAACGCCTCGGCGTAGAGCTCGATCGCCTCCGACATGCGACCCAACCACCACGCCGACTCGGCGAGACCCTCCACGACGGGACCGGTGCGCTCGCGCAACGCGGCGAAGGTGTCATAGGCACGTGCCCACTCACGGCGATGTCGTAAGTCCTGGGCCAGTGCGATGTCGTTCACCATGTCCCCTTTCGAGGGCAGTCTTGCACGGCATCGCGGCAAGCGGTGGTGGCTTCGGGCATCATTTTCAGCCGTGCTGCGCCACCCGAATCGCCTGGTTGATCACCACATGTGGACGGTCAGGTCGGACAGCTGCACCGGAGATCAAAAAACCCGGCCAACGAGCAGCCGGGTCCATTTGTCTCTGTGGAGCACAGGAGACTCCGTCGCTCGCCAGGGCTCGCTCCTCCCCGAATCACCAATCTTGATTCGAGACCAGAGGGCCCCGCACCTCTCGGAACGATGAAAGGTCCCGCCTCGATGGCGGGACCCTCAGTTCTCGAGTGGAGCATAGGAGATTCGAACTCCTGACCTCTTCCATGCCATGGAAGCGCGCTACCAACTGCGCCAATGCCCCGCTGTTGCCCGTGAAGGCCCCGCCAATGCTATCCGCTGAAGGCGCCCGATCCCAAACCGGGTCATTCGTCGTCCGACATGACCGGCTCCGGCAACGTACCGGCGTTCCACTCGGTCAGCCGCCACCGCGACCAGTCGTCGCGACTCCACTCCTCCAGTACCGACCACGAGCAGTTGCCGAGGCCGCCGAACGTGCCCCAGTGCTTCTCGGGGATGCCGAGGAACGCGCACGCACCCGTACGGAGCACGGCTCCGTGGGCGACGACGACGAGGACGCCCTTGGGTGGCAGGTCCTCGAGGTGCTCACGCAGCGCGGCGGCGAACCGCTCCCCTGCCTGACGATGCGTCTCGCTGCCGGGGATCTGGGTCTCGTCGCCGTCGATCCAGGCTTGCATGCCCTCGGGAAACTGTGACCAGGCCTCACTCCACGTCAGACCCTCACGCGCACCGAAATCCATCTCGCGAAGCCGCTCATCGAGCTCGACCTCCTGCGAGGTGAGGCCACCGAGGATCTGCGCAGTCTCGGACGCGCGCACCAGGTCGGAGCTGACGATCCGGTAGGGCTTCAGGGCGGCCAGCCTGGCCGCAGCATCACGCGCCTGCCCGCGACCCACGTCGTCGAGAGGCACGTCGCTCTGTCCCTGCACGCGGCCGGCAACGTTCCACTCCGTGCGCCCGTGCCTCCACAGGACGACCTGGCGCCAGCTCACGTGAGGTTCACCGTCGGGCAGTCGCTCCAAAGTCGCTCGAGGGCATAGAAGGTGCGATCCTCTTGATGCATCACGTGAACCACGATGTCGGCGAAGTCGAGGAGCACCCAGCGGCCCTCGCGCATGCCTTCGCGGCGTACGGCCTTGGCGCCCAGCTCGATCATCTTGTCCTGGATCGCGTCCTGCACCGCTCGCACCTGCCGCGAGGTCGACGCCGAGCACAACAGGAACACGTCGGTGATCGCCAGCTGCTCGGAGACATCGAACGCGACGATGTCCTGCGCGAGCTTGTCCTCGGCCGCTGCAGCCGCTGCACGTGTGAGCTCGACCGCCCACTCGGTGGCGCTCAGGGTGTCGGCTCCGGCTCGGCGTAAAGGCGGTGCTTGCCGATGTACTGGACGACGCCGTCGGGCACGAGGTACCAGACCGGCTCGCCCCGGACGACACGGTCGCGGCAGTCGGTGGACGAGATGGCCAGTGCGGGAATCTCGAGGACTGTGATGCGGTCCTTGGGCAGACCGTCCAGCGTGCTGTCGTCCATCTCGTGGCCCGGACGAGTGCATCCGACGAAATGGGCGAGCTCGAACAGCTCTTCGTGATCGCGCCACGTCAGGAGCGCGGCCATGGCGTCGGCGCCCGTGATGAAGTAGAGATCGGCGTCGGGGTGAGACGCGGAGAGATCGCGCAGGGTGTCGATCGTGTAGGTCGGACCGTCGCGGTCGATGTCGACACGGCTCACGGCGAATCGCGGGTTGGCCGCCGTCGCGATCACGGTCATCAGGTAGCGGTCCTCAGCGGGCGAGACATCCCGATCGGCCTTCTGCCAAGGTTCGCCGGTCGGTACGAAGATGACCTCGTCGAGGTCGAACGAAGCCTGGACCTCGCTGGCAGCCACCAGGTGCCCGTGATGGATGGGGTCGAACGTGCCACCCATGACGCCGATGCGGCGACGACCCTCGAGCACGGGGCTCAGGAGTGCTCGCGACCCTTGCCGAACTGCAGCAGCGCGAGCATCGACAGAGTGAGGATGACGAGCGCGATGGCGCCGACGGCGTACGGGTCGATACCGATGTCGCGGAGGTGGTGCTCGGCTTCCGCCGTTGCAAGCGTCGTGAACATGTCGTCAATCTATCCGATCAGAACTCAGCGCACGTGACCGGAGCCGGTGACGACGTACGTCGTGGTGGTCATCTCCGGCAGACCCATGGGCCCGCGGGCATGAAGCTTCTGGGTCGAGATGCCGATCTCGGCTCCGAATCCGAACTCACCACCGTCGGTGAAGCGCGTCGAGGCATTGACCATGACGGCCGCCGAGTCGACGCCCATCGTGAACCGGCGCGACGACGCGAGTGACGAGGTGATGATCGCCTCGGTGTGACCGGACGAGAACGTACGGATGTGTTGTACCGCCTCGTCGAGCGACTCGACGACCTTTGCTGAGATGTCTGAGGAGAGGTATTCGGTGGCGTAGTCCACGTCGGTGGCGGGGACGACATTCGAGTCGACGTCGCAGAACGATGCGTCGCCATGAATCGTGACGCCCTGCTCGTGAAGTGCGGCGACCACGCGCGGCACGAAGGAGTCGGCGATCGCCTTGTGCACGAGCAGCGACTCGGCGGCGTTGCACACGCTCGTGCGGTGGGTCTTGGCGTTGACGACGATGTCGAGCGCCATGTCGAGGTCGGCGTCGGCGTCGACGTACACGTGGCAGTTGCCGACCCCTGTCTCGATGACGGGCACGGTGGACTCAGCGACGACGGCGTTGATGAGGCCCGCTCCCCCACGTGGGATCACCAGGTCCACCAGTCCGCGCGCCTGCATCAGGTGGGTGGCGGACGTGCGGTCGTCAGCAGCAATCTGTTGGATCGCATCCGCGGATATAGCGGTGGCCGTCAACGCTTCACGCATCACCGTGATGATCGCGGCGTTGGACTCCGACGCTGACGACGATCCGCGGAGCAGCACGGCACTGCCTGCCTTGAGGCAGATCGCCGCGGCGTCGGCAGTGACATTGGGCCGCCCCTCGTAGATCATGCCGATGACGCCCATCGGTACGCGGATCTGCTGCAGCTGCAAGCCGTTGGGCAGCGTCGAACCGCGTACGACCTCGCCGACAGGATCGGGCAGGGCCGCGATGTCTCGCACACCGTTGGCAAAATCGCTGATCCGGTCCTCGTCGAGGCTGAGCCGATCGATGACGTTCTCGCCGGTGCCCGCGGCACGAGCGGTTTCAACGTCCCTGCCGTTGGCGGCGATGATCTCTGCGGAGGCCGCCACCAGCGCATCAGCGATCGCGATGAGTGCCTCGTCCTTGTCGGCGCGAGGCGTCAGCGCCAAGGCTGCTGCTGCGGTGCGCGCCCGGCGAGCCGCATCGTGCACCTGCTGCTTGGCGTCGGTCATGGGCTTGATTCTAGGAGGTCAGGTGAGCATGAGGTCATCACGGTGAATGACTTCACGTTCGTACGCCTCGCCGAGCTCTGCCGCCAGCTCGTGGGTCGAGCGGCCCATCAGGTCGGGCAGCTCGGTGCTGTCGTAGTTGACGACCCCGCGGGCGATCACGGCACCGTCGGGGCCGATGACGTCGATGGGGTCTCCGGCCCTGAAAGCGCCCGAGACCTCGGTGATGCCGGCCGGGAGCAGCGACGCCTTGCGCATCGTGAGGGCGCGTACGGCGCCCTCGTCCAGGTGCACGCCGCCCTTGGTCTCGCTGGCGTGCGCCAGCCAGAGCAGTCGGGTGGGTCTGCGGCGGCCGGTGGGCTCGAAGCGGGTGCCGACCCTGTCGCCGGCGAGCGCCGTACGGGCGTTGGCCGCCGACGTGAGAACCACGGGGATGCCGGCGGCTGTGGCGATGCGTGCCGCCTCGACCTTGGTGACCATGCCCCCAGTGCCGACCTTGGACGAGCTCACGTGCGCGATGTCGAGCCCTTCGACCTCAGCGGGATCACGGACCTCGTCTATGAGCTTCGCTCCCGGAGTGCCGGGCCGACCGTCATACAGGCCGTCGACGTCTGACAGCAGGACCAGCAGGTCGGCGTGGACCAAGTGTGCCACGAGCGCCGCGAGCCGGTCGTTGTCTCCGAACCGGATCTCGGTCGTGGCGACCGTGTCGTTCTCGTTGACGATTGGAACGACGCCGAGCTCGCCGAGCTTCGCGAAGGTCTGGTGGGCGTTGCGGTGGTGGCTGCGGCGGGTCACGTCATCGACGGTGAGCAGCACCTGGCCGACGACAAGGCCGCGCGCCGCGAATCGTTCGCTGTAGCTGGCAATCAGCGCGCCCTGACCGACGCTGGCCGCGGCCTGCTGAGTGGCCAGGTCACGCGGTCGGACCTTGAGGCCCAGCGGGCCAAGTCCTGCAGCGATCGCACCCGACGAGACCAGTACGACCTCGTCACCACGCTCGCGCGCGCCAGCGATCGCATCGACGATGCCGTCGAGGCGCACCGGGTCGATGTGCCCCGAGGAAGTGGTCAATGATGACGAGCCGACCTTGACGACGACGCGAGCCATCGCTCAGGCATCTTCTTCGTCGTCGAGTGGATCGTCTTCGGGGAACGTCCAGTCGGGATTGGGACCGGGGGCACCGTCTGAACGGGCCTCGCGGGCGCCGGCCTCGAACGCACGCTTGGCGGCCAGCTCTTCACGACGCTGCACGTTGGTGCGCCGGTCGGACTGGTCGATGCGCAGATCCTCGCCGCGGCGGCCGAGCACCTCGGCGCCGGCAGTGATGCCGGGATCGAAGTCGAACACGACTGCGTTGTCCTCGTCGCCGATGACGACATCGTCGCCTTCCTTGGCTCCGAGCTTGAGAAGCTCGTCCTCGACGCCCAGCCGGTTGAGGCGATCGGCGAGGAAGCCGACCGCTTCGTCGTTGCTGAAGTCGGTCTGGCGTACCCAGCGCTTGGGCTTCTCGCCGCGGACGACCCACTGATCGTTGATGTGGGTGATCGTGAACTCTCGACCGACACCGGCCTCGGCGGGCGGGCGCAGGACGATGCGGGTGGCCTCGGCGACCGGAGTTGCCGCACGGCGCGATGCCACGATCTCGGCCATCGCGAACGACAACTCCTTGAGCCCTGCTCGGCTTGCCGCTGAGACGTCATACACGTCAAGTCCGCGGGCCTCCAGATCAGCGCGTACGAAGCCGGCGATCTCCTTGGCGTCGGGGACGTCGGTCTTGTTGAGCGCAACCAGTCGGGGCCGGTCCTCGAGTCCGCCGTACGCGGCGAGCTCTGCCTCGATGACGTCGAGGTCGGACAACGGATCGCGGCCGGGGTCGACAGTCGCGCAGTCGATGACGTGCACCAGAGCAGCGCAGCGTTCGACGTGGCGCAGGAACTCGTGTCCGAGCCCGCGACCTTCGCTCGCTCCCTCGATCAGTCCGGGCACGTCGGCGACGGTGAACGTGGTCGAACCAGCGGTGACCACACCCAGGTTGGGAATCAGGGTCGTGAACGGGTAGTCGGCGATCTTGGGACGAGCGCGCGACATCGAAGCGATCAGGCTTGACTTGCCGGCGCTCGGGAATCCGACGAGGCCGATGTCGGCGACGACCTTGAGCTCGAGCGTGATGGTCAGCTCGTCGCCGGGCTCACCTTTGAGGGCGAAGCCGGGCGCCTTGCGCTTGGCCGAGGCGAGAGCGGAGTTGCCGAGTCCCCCACGGCCTCCCGCCGCGATGACGAGCTCGGTGCCGGCACCGATCAGGTCGGCGATGACCTCGCCCGACTCGTCACGTACGACTGTGCCGTCGGGTACGACCAGCACCAGGTCGTCGCCATGACCGCCGCTGCGGTTGTTGCCGGCTCCCGGAGCGCTCCGTTGGTGCCCTTGCGGTGCGGCTCGTGGTGGTAGTCGATCAACGTGGTGACATCGGCGTCGACCCTGAGGATGACGTCACCGCCATGGCCACCGTTGCCGCCGTCGGGTCCACCGAGGGGCTTGAACTTCTCGCGGTGCACCGAGGCGACGCCGTCGCCGCCGGAGCCGCCCGCAACGTGGAGCGTCACCTTGTCGACGAAGCTGGGAACAGCCACGTGTCGCTCCTTTCGTTGGGGCCCGGAGGCGTTCTAAAAGCAAATGATGGGGCCGCCCGCTGCTGCGGACTGCCCCATCAAGAGAGAGTGTTCGCCTGGTCAGTCCGCCGGCGTGCCGGGGACGATGTTGATGACCTTGCGGCCGCGACGTCTGCCGAACTCGACGGCGCCAGCCGACAGAGCGAAGAGCGTGTCGTCGCCGCCCCGACCGACGTTGGTGCCGGGGTGGAAGTGCGTGCCACGCTGACGGACGATGATCTCGCCGGCGTTGACGAGCTGGCCGCCGAAACGCTTGACGCCGAGGCGCTGTGCATTTGAATCGCGGCCGTTCTTGGTAGAGGCTGCGCCCTTTTTGTGTGCCATGTCAGTCCCCTACTTCTTGATTCCGGTGATCTTGACCTGGGTGTACTTCTGACGGTGACCCTGGCGCTTCTTGTAACCGGTCTTGTTCTTGTACTTCTGGATGACGATCTTGGGGCCCTTGGTCAGACCAAGCACCTCAGCTGTGACCTTGACCTTGGCGAGCGAGTCGGCGTCAGCCGTCACGGTGTCGCCGTCGACGAAGAGCACGGCGGGCAGAGACAGCGTCTCACCCTCGGCCTGCGTCACCTTGTCGATCTCGATGACATCACCGACTGCAACCTTGGTCTGGTTGCCGCCACTGCGCACGATTGCGTACACCACGGGATTCTCACTCACATTTCTTGAACTGGGGCGTTGCCGCCGCGAGGCAGCAGACGCGATAACGGCACGCTGGGCGCACCAAGGGACTAGTTTACGGAGCCGAACCCTCGCTGGTCAAAACGGGGCCCATCTCTCCGCTCGATCAGGGCGTTTCTGGAGTGCTGGCGACGGTCGGGACCGGCGTTTCTGCAGGTGGGCCGGCCGGCTTGGAGGCCGAGCGCTTGCGTGCGGAATTCTTGGGCGCTGCGGGTTCAGCCGCAGCCGCCTGGCCGCCGTCCGGAGTCGTGTCTGCCTTGGTCTTGGCTGGCTTGGCCTCGTCCGTCGGGTTGTCAGACGGTTTGTCTGGCGCGGTCTCAGGCCTGTCCGACTTGTCGTCGGAAGCATTGTCGGAGGACTCATTCTTGCGTCCACCACCACGACCGCCGGGACCATTTGCCGCTCCCCCGCGACCGCCGCCGCCATTGTTGCCACCACCGCCACCACCGCCACGACCACCACGGCCGCCGCGACGCTGCTCTTCCTTCTTGGGCTCGACCGGCGCGTCAGCGATGACGACACCTCGCCCGTTGCAGTGCTCGCACTCGTGACTGAACGACTCGAGCAGACCCGTGCCGATGCGCTTGCGCGTCATCTGGACGAGACCGAGGGACGTGACCTCGGCGACCTGGTGGCGCGTGCGGTCACGGCCCAGGCACTCGACGAGACGGCGCAGCACGAGCTCACGGTTGCTCTCGAGGACCATGTCGATGAAGTCGACGACGATGATGCCGCCGATGTCGCGCAGGCGAAGCTGGCGTACGACCTCTTCAGCGGCTTCAAGGTTGTTCTTGGTGACGGTCTCCTCGAGGTTGCCGCCCGAACCGGTGTACTTGCCGGTGTTGACGTCCACGACCGTCATGGCTTCCGTGCGGTCGATGACGAGCGAGCCGCCAGACGGCAGGAACACCTTCCGCTCGAGCGCCTTGTGGATCTGCTCATCGAGCCGGTAGGACGTGAAGGCGTCAACCTCGGAGTTGTCGTACCGCGTGACCCGCTCGGCGAGGTCGGGAGCGACGTGGTCGATGTAGCCCTTGATCATGTCCCAGGCGTCTGCGCCTTCGACGACCAAGTTGTTGAAGTCCTCGTTGAAGAGGTCACGGACGACCTTGATCATCAGATCGGGCTCGGAGTAGAGCAGGTCCGGTGACTTGCCGGCCTCCACCTTGCGCTCGATGTCTTCCCAGCGGGCGGTGAGGGCCGTGACATCGCGGGTCAGCTGGTCCTCGGTCGCACCTTCTGCCGCCGTGCGGACGATCACGCCGACGTTCTCCGGCAGGACCTCCTTGAGGAGCGCCTTGAGTCGGGTCCGCTCGTTCTCGGGAAGCTTGCGTGAGATCCCAGAAGTCTGACCGTTGGGCACGAGCACCAGGAACCGGCCGGGCAGGCTGATCTGGCTGGTGAGCCGGGCACCCTTCTGACCGATGGGATCCTTGGAGACCTGCACCAAGATCGTCTGTCCGGGCTTGAGCGCGTCCTCGATCTTGCGGGCCTTGCCGTTGCCGAGGGTCGTCCAGTCGACCTCGCCGGCGTAGAGCACGGCGTTGCGCCCGGCGCCGATGTCGACGAAAGCGGCTTCCATGCTGGGCAGGACGTTCTGCACCTTGCCGAGGTAGACGTTGCCGATGATCGACACCTGCGACTCGCGTGCGACGTAGTGCTCGACCAGGACGCTGTCCTCGATCACGGCGATCTGCGTGTAGTCGTCACGCTGGCGAACGACCATCTCGCGCTTGACCGACTCGCGGCGGGCCAGGAACTCGGCCTCCGACACGATCGGCGCGCGACGGCGACCGGCTTCACGACCTTCGCGGCGACGCTGCTTCTTGGCCTCGAGGCGGGTTGAACCGGCGACGCCGGTGATCTCGTCCTCGGGGCTGCGCCCGCTGCGTACGCGAACGACGGTGTTCTCGGGATCGTCGGGCGAGACGTCAGCGCCCTCACCTGCACGGGCGCGGCGGCGACGGCGGCGGGTGTTGCCATTGCCATCCTCGTCGCCGTCGTTGTCGTCATCGTCGTTGTTGTTGTCGTCATCGCTGGCGTTGTCGTCGCCAGCACCCTTGCTGCGGCGCCGTCCACCACGGCTGCGGCGGCGGCGCTTGGGCGCATTGGGATCGTCGTTGTCGTCATCGTCGCCGTCGTCATCCTGCGACTCGGCGGGCGCCTGCTTGGGGCGAGCGGGCGCGAGACCGGGCTCCGGCGCCTTGAACATCGCGGCAGTCGCAGAGGCAGGAGCCTTCGGCGACTCTTCTGCTTCGTCCTTCTTGGTTGCGGCCTTCTTGGCGGGAGCCTTCTTCGCGGCCTTCTTGGCCGGCGGAGCGTCGTCTGACGGCTCGTCGGCCGGAGTGGCCTTCGCGGCCGGCGCCTTCTTCTTGGGCGCCTCGGGGGGAGCAAAGCTCACGGCCGCAGGCGGTCCGGCGGGACGACCTGCTGCGCGGCGTCGGGCTGGAGCGGTTTCGGATGTTGCTTCGATGGGTGAATCGTTGTCGTCGAGCATGTGCTCTCCTTCGCCCGGTGGCCGATCGAGATCGGGCCGGACACGTCTGCGGCCCCGGGAAGCGGGCCTAAAGCCTTCGGTCATCCTCAGCGCTACGCGCTGCGGTGTTGACGACGATCAGCGGCTTGTCACATCAGCTCCCGCACCTACCCCGCCGCGGTCAGCATCCGATCAGGATGCGTCGCGGTCGAAGGCAAGTGGATCACCTACCGCGCCAGTCTCAGTCTCCAGAGGACCTTGGGCCAAACGAGTCGCCATGGGCGTCTGCTTGAGCTCGAGGCCACCGCTGGACTTGAGTCCGGCGAGAACGTCATCTGGTCGCACTGACGGTGTTACGTGCAGCACAACCATGGTCAGTATCGCACACGGCACCCCATTGCTCACATCCGAACGCGCCGCGAGCTTCACCACTGGTTCCCGGCAATTGAGGATGCGCGGTCCCTTTTTCATCATTCGTTCGATGGGTACGTCGGTCGCCGCGAGGAAAGCATTCACGGCAGATTCGGCGTCCTCCAGACTGACCTTGGGCAGGACGATGTCCCACTCGCTGGCCTCGAGACGATCGGCCAACGAGCCGGGTCGCGCCACCACGACGTCGACGATGTCGAGGCCTTCGGGCAGTGCCGAGTCGAGCAAGGTACGTACCTGGTCGGGATCGCACGCACGGGTCATTCCGATCTCGAGATACTCCGCCTCGCTCGCTGCCCCGGTGGGCGACGCATTTGCGTACGAGACCTTGGGATGCGGCGTGAAGCCCGAGGAGTGTCCGATCGGGATGCCCGAACGCCGGATGGCCCGCTCGAAGGCGCGGGCGAAGTCACGGTGACTCGTGAAGCGGAGCCGGCCCCGCTTGGCGTAGCGCATCCGCAGCTTCTGGACGATCGGAAGCTGCGGATTGGGGGCTTCCGGATTGGGCGTGCCCTCTAGCGTCGTCACCCGACGAGACTACCCGCGGACGGGGCGCGCAGAATGGTCCGGTGCCGACGCCAACTCGCTCCGGACGCTGGCTGGTCGGCGTCGCGATCGTCCTGCTCGCAGTCAACCTTCGACCGGCCGTCGGAAGCGTCGGCGTCGTGCTCGATGCGTTGCGCGGCGACCTCGGCATGTCGGTCACCACCGCCGGACTGCTGACGACGCTGCCGGTCCTGTGCTTCGCCGCTGCCGGCATCGCCGCGCACAGCGTGATCGCCAAGCTGGGCCTGCACCTCACGACCGTCCTTGTGCTCGCTCTCGCGGTCACGGGAGTCGTCATTCGGTCACTCGTCGACTCCCCTGTGCTCTTCCTGCTGTTCTCCGTCGTCGCGCTGTCCGGGTGCGCGATCGGCAACATCCTGCTTCCTCCCCTGGCCAAGAGGCACTTCCCCGATCACATCGCCGGCATCAGTGCCGCCTACGGGGCTGCCCTGATGGGCGGCGGGGCGGTCGCCTCGTTCGTCACCGTGCCGCTGGCCTCAGCCCTGGGAGACTGGCGCTGGGGCACCGCCGCCTGGGCGGTGCCGGCCCTGGTCGCCCTCCTGCTGTGGCTCCCCTACCTGCGGCAGTCGGTGCACGTCGATCCCCTCGCCGATTCGCACTACCAGCTGCGCCAGCTGGCGTCATCACGCCTGGCGTGGGCGATGGCGATGTTGTTCGGCGTCCAGTCAGCCCAGGCCTATGCACAGTTCGGGTGGTTGCCTGCGATCCTCGTCGACGCGGGACTGAGCGACTCTCATGCGGGAGCCATGCTCGGCCTGCTCGGCGCGGTCGGCGTTCCGCTGACGCTCTCGTTGCCATTTCTGATGCGCAGGGTGGGCGACCGCGCCTGGCTGCCCTGGGCCTTCGCAGCCGTGACGGTGGGAGGCTGGCTGGGCCTGATGCTCTGGCCGGCCCAGGCACCCTGGCTCTGGGCGATCCTGCTGGGTCTGGGCGGTGGCGCGTTCACGTGGACGCTGACGATGATCGGTCGGCGAGCACGTACGCCGGGCGGAACTGCCGCGCTCTCGTCGTTCGTGCAGGGCACCGGATATGCCGTCTCGGCGGTCGGCCCGTTCGGCACTGGTCTGCTGCACGACCTCACCGACGACTGGTACGCCTCCCTCTCCCTGATGATCGCGCTGGCGGTCCTGATTGCCGTGTTCGGCACGATCGTCGCGCGACCCGCGTACGTGGAGGACACGCTGCGGACATAGAGAAGCTCCCCCTGCACCCGATCTTTCAGGTGCTGAAGGGGAGCCTCGCCGGCGCTCTCAATGTGCCGGGTGTGCGACCGCGCGGGTTGCACGAGCCTGACGGGCAATGTGTGCCATCAGTGCGAGGCGGTCGCCGTTGAAGCTCTTGGCGGCGACCCGCTCTGCCGCGACCCGGCGACGCTCGGCGTTGGTGACGAGCTCACGCTCACGGTTGTGGATCTCCTGCTGTGCGATGTATTCGGTGATCATGTCGGTTCCCTTCAGAGGTCTTGCTGACATGACCCAATGTCGTCGCTGAGGTAGAGCCGGCACATCGGACGAACGCCCTAACTTCTTCTCCGGTCCTACCTCAGAGAAGGGTCTGAGGTACCTCAGCCCGAGGGCGAAACCCCTAGATGTGGGCAGAAGGTGGGTATCTCACGCGCCATAATGCCCGGAAAGTGCCCACATCTTGGGGTCGTGGACCGCCAAGGGCAGGTCAGACCACGGAGAGCGGGAGCAAGGTCTTGCCGGTGGGGCCGATCTCGATCTCGGTGTCCATCGCCGGGCACACGCCACAGTCGAAGCACGGGGTCCAGCGGCAGTCCTCGACCTCGAGTGCCCCGTCGGGGTTGAGCGAGTCCTGCCAGTCCTCCCACAGCCAGTCGCGGTCGAGTCCGGCATCAAGGTGATCCCACGGGAGAACCTCGGCGTACTCGCGCTCACGGACGGTGTACCAGTCGAGATCGATCGGCTCGTCGGCCAGAACCTCCGCGGTCTGGGTGGCCCAGCGGTCGTACGAGAAGTGCTCGCTCCAGCCGTCGAAACGGCCGCCATCGCGCCACACGGCTTCGATGATCCGGCCCACTCGACGGTCGCCGCGAGAGAGCAGTCCTTCGATGATTCCGGGCTTGCCGTCGTGATAGCGAAAGCCGATCGCCTTGCCGTACTTGCGGTCGGCGCGAACCTCGTCGCGAAGCTTCTTGAGCCGCTCGTCGGTCGTCTCGTGGTCGAGCTGGCTGGCCCACTGGAACGGTGTGTGCGGCTTGGGCACGAACCCGCCGATCGAGACGGTGCACCGGATGTCGTTGCGGCCCGAGACCTCGCGGCCCGTCTGTATGACGCGCTTGGCGAGCTCGCCGATCTGCATGACGTCTTCGTCGGTCTCGGTCGGCAGTCCGCACATGAAATAGAGCTTCACCTGGCGCCAGCCGTGCGAGTAGGCGGCGGCGACCGTACGGATGAGGTCTTCCTCGGTGACCATCTTGTTGATGACCTTGCGGAGGCGCTCGCTACCGCCTTCGGGCGCGAACGTCAGCCCGGATCGGCGGCCGTTGCGACTGAACTCGTTGGCGAGCGTGATGTTGAACGCGTCGACACGGGTCGACGGCAGCGACAGCGAGGTGTTGGTGCCCTCGTACCGGTCTCCGAGCTGCTTGGCGACCTCGCCGATCTCGGTGTGGTCGGCACTTGAGAGCGACAGCAGTCCGACCTCTTCGAAACCAGTCTTGTCGAGGCCGTTCTGCACCATCGCGCCGATGCCCTCGATCGAGCGCTCGCGAACCGGACGCGTGATCATGCCGGCCTGGCAGAATCGGCAACCACGCGTGCAACCGCGGAAGATCTCGACGCTGAAGCGCTCGTGGACCGTCTCGGCGAGCGGCACGAGCGGATTCTTGGGATAGGGCCACGAGTCGAGGTCCATGAGCGTGTGCTTGGCGATGCGCCACGGCACACCGGGACGGTTGGGCACCACGCGCTGGATGCGACCGTCGGGCAGGTAGGTGACGTCGTAGAACTTGGGGACGTAGACGCCGCCAGACTTGGCGAGGCGCATCAGCACCTCGTCGCGGCCACCCGGGCGTCCTTCGTCCTTCCACTCGCGGACGACCTCGCTGATCGCAAGCACGATCTCCTCGCCATCGCCGAGGACCGCAGCGTCGAGGAAGTCGGCAATCGGCTCGGGGTTGAACGCCGAGTGGCCGCCAGCCAGCACGATCGGGTCGTCATCGCCGCGGTCGACAGCGTGCAGCGGGATGCCGGCGAGATCGATCGCGGTCAGGAAGTTGGTGTAACCGAGCTCGGTCGAGAACGACATGCCGAGCAGGTCGAACGCCTTGACCGGACGGTGGGAGTCGACCGTGAACTGCGGGATGTCGTTGTCACGCATGACCTTCTCCATGTCGGAGAACACCGCGTACGTCCGTTCGGCCAGGATCCAGTCACGCTCGTTGAGCACCTCGTACAAGATCTGCACGCCCTGGTTGGGGAGGCCGACCTCGTATGCGTCGGGGTACATGAGCGCCCAGCGCACCTGTGCGGAGTCCCACGGCTTGGTCGTGGCGTTGAGCTCACCGCCGACGTACTGGATCGGCTTGCCGACGGACGGCAGCAGCGGCTCCAGGCGGGGAAACAGTGACTCGACGGACATGACATCAAGGGTAACTGGCATCGGCACCTAGGATTTCCGTGTGGCCCGTCGATCTCGCACCAAGCAGCCGTTCTCGATCAAGTACGTCCCGGTCGCGACCGATGGCGGTCCCGACCAGGTCCTGACGATCCAGAACCACACCGATGTGTCCGTGCGGCCGACGCTGGCGTTCACGCCCCGTGACATCTGGGGCCGCGAGCTGCCGAACGTGACGACCCAGACGGTGCACGGATCGCATCGCGGCGGACCGCTCCTTCCCGCCGGCGGCACGCTGCGCGACATCCTGCGGTTCGACGGCCCCGGCGCCAGAGACGTACGCGTCGTCGACGTCACCCTCGCCGACGTCGTCGAGATCGACCATCCCGCACTGGAGGCCGACATCAAGAGCGTCATGATCGACCTCGACCAGAAGGCGACCGACGAACCCGCCGACTTCTGGGGCATCGGACTGGTCAACCCCAATCCGTTCGGCGTCGCGGTGCGCATCTCTCTGCTGCAGTTCGAGGAGCGGGAGCGCGACTACCCACGGCAGGTCATCGATGTGGTGACGCTGGAGGAGGACGTCGACCTGGCGTCGATGTCGAACCATGTCATCTGGCTGCCCGAAGACGTACGCGGTCAGTTCCACGAGGTCAGCCATCACCTGCGGCAAGTCACCTACACGTAGGTCAGCCGTTGATCGCCCAGTTGAACCGCGGTGCGCCGTTGCCGCGAGCCAGCGTCACGCGCATCCACAGCGACATCGTCATCTCGACCGCGGCGGCCGTGTCGATGCCGCCGAGGTCGACGATCTGGGCGGGCCGCCAGCCCAGCAGGGCCAGGAGCTCACGGGCTCGGCTCTTGGCTCCGTCGTCGTCGCCGCTGAGGAAGACGACGTGGTCCCCCGGGACGATCGATGGATCGGCCATCACCGAGCAGTTCATGGTGTTGAGCGACTTGACGACGTACAAGTCCGGGAACCTCGCCTGGATGCGCTGACCCAACGAGTCGTCGGCTGATGCCAACGGCTTGGGGAAGCCGCCCTCGACCGGCTCGAGCTCGTTGGAGACGTCGATCAGCGTCTTGCCGGCGAGCGGACCAGCGCTCTCGAGCGCGGCGATCGAGTGGCTGCCGTTCGTGGCGTTCACGAGGAGGTCGCCGTGCGCGGCAGCATCGGCGAACGAACCGGTCCTGACTCCGAGCGCACCGAAGGGCTCGAGGCTCTCTGACCCTGACGAGCGGGCGCCAACCATCACGTCCACGCCGAGCTCGGCCAGCCGCGCGGCGATCGTGCGGCCGACGATGCCCGTGCCCAGGACGCCGACTGCGGTCATGGCAGCTCGGGGAACCAGAGGGTGATCTCGCGGGTGGCTGACTCCTCGGAGTCGGATGCGTGGACGAGGTTCTCGCGGTTGGAGAGCGACAGGTCGCCACGGATCGTCCCGGGTGCCGCCTGGCGACCGTCAGTCGCACCGTTGAGCAGGCGTACGACGGCAATCGCCTCGTCACCCTCCAGCACCAGCGCGACGAGCGGACCGGAGGTCGCGAACTCACGCAAGGGTGGGTACCACGGCTGCTCGGTGTGCTCGGCGTAGTGCGCGTCAGCCTGGGCGGCGTCGATCGAGCGGTGCTCCATCGCCACGATGTTGAGACCCTTGGACTCGAAACGGGACAAGACTTCACCGACCAGCCCGCGGCGTACGGCGTCGGGCTTGATCAGGACGAGAGTGCGTTGCGACATGCTCTGTAACCTACTGTGCGACTCGGAGGCGATGACATGACCATCACGCCATGGTGGCGCGATGCGGTGGTTTACCAGATCTATCCACGATCGTGGGCCGACGCTGATGGCGACGGCATCGGTGATCTGGCCGGTATCACCGCCCGCCTCTCCCACCTGGTGGAGCTCGGCGTCGACGCCGTCTGGCTCTCGCCGTTCTACGCATCGCCCCAGCGCGACGGGGGCTATGACGTCGCCGACCATCGGGCGGTCGATCCACTGTTCGGCGACCTCGCCGCCTTCGATGCCCTGGTCGCACGCGCCCACGAGATCGGCCTGCGTGTTCTGGTCGATGTGGTGCCCAACCACTCATCGAGCGACCACGAGTGGTTCCGTGCCGCACTCGCTGCTGTCCCCGGCAGCCCGGAACGTGCGCGGTACGTCTTTCGCGACGGACGAGGTACAACCGGCGAGCTGCCTCCCAACAACTGGGAGAGCTGGTTCGGCGGCCCCGCGTGGACGCGCGTGACGGAGACAGATGGCACCCCCGGTCAGTGGTTCTTGCACCTGTTCGACACGTCGCAGCCCGACTTCGACTGGACCAACCACGAGGTTCGCGTCGAGATGGAGGATGTGCTCCGGTTCTGGCTCGACCGCGGAGTCGACGGATTCCGCATCGATGTCGCACACGGTCTGGTCAAGGCCGACGGCCTGCCCGACGCGCCGCTGCCGTACGACCAGGCGATGGATGTCACCGCCTCACAGCCCATGTGGGACCAGCCGGGGGTCCACGAGATCTATCGCAGCTGGCGACGACTGGTCGACGAGTACGCCGTGCCGGGCGAAGATCAGGATCGTCTCCTGTGCGCCGAGGCCTGGGTCGAACCTCCGCAGGCGCTGGCCCAGTACGTACGACCTGACGAGCTTCACCAATCATTCAACTTCGCCTTCCTGATGACTCCGTGGAATGCGGCGGCGCTGCGAGAGTCGGTGAGCGAGTCGCTGCGCCATGCCCAGGCCGTCGGCGCCACCGCCACGTGGGTCCTCTCCAACCACGACGTCATGCGCCACGCATCACGACTCGGACGGGTTCGGGCGACCGTGAAGGTGGAGACCGATGGTCTCGCCCCCCGAGTTGAGCAGCCAGATCTCGACCTCGGGCTGCGGCGAGCGAGGGCGGCCACCACCGTGATGCTGGCGCTGCCCGGCTCCGCCTACCTCTTCCAGGGCGAGGAGCTGGGCCTGCCCGACGTGGCACTTCCGGATCACGTGCTCCAGGACCCGACGTGGGTGCGTTCGGAGGGCCGGGTGCGGGGTCGCGACGGCTGTCGCGTACCGATGCCCTGGGAGCACGATGCGCCGTCGTACGGATTCGGGCCGCAAAGCTCGTCATGGTTGCCCCAGCCGGCCGCCTACGGCAGGCTCGCCGTCGACCTACAGCGCGGCGACCCCGACTCGACGCTCGAGCTCTATCGGCGGCTGCTCCGTCTGCGCAAGCACCTTCAGCTCGGCTCCGGCGACCTCAGGTGGACAGGTTCACAGCCCAGCGACGTCCTTGCTTTCACGATCGAGTCCGCCGAGGCGACCATCGCCGTGCTCGCCAACCTGGGGTCGACTCCTGTCCTCCTGCCGCCGGGAGCATCCGTCATCGCCTCGAGCCAGCGCCTGTCCGACGGCACCGCGCTCCCTCCCGATCAGGCGGTCTGGGTCCAGCTCTAGCCGCTACTGTTGCGGACCTCTCCTGCCGGAGCTAGGTTCGACTCGTCCCCGTGACCCGCGTCACACCATGCGGCCTGCTTCGGGGACGCGGTTGGGGGAATCAATGGGCTCAGGTCCCTTCAGAAGGATCACCGTCGGCATCGGCGCCGCGACGCTCGCTGCCAGCATGCTCGCGGCCTGTGGCGGCGGAAGCGGCGGCAAGGCGACTCTCAACTGGTACATCAACCCCGATGGTCAGGACACGCTCAACCAGCTGGCCAAGGACTGCAGCACCGACGACTACACGATCAAGATCCAGCTGCTCCCGTCCAGCGCGACCGACCAACGTACGCAGCTCGCCCGGCGACTCGCCGCCAAGGACAGCTCCACTGACCTGATGAGCCTCGACCCCGTCTTCGTGCCCGAGTTCGCCAACGCCAAGTGGCTCGCGCCATTCGAGGGCGACGCCGGCACCACGGTGCTCGACGACGACGTCCTCGAAGGCGCCGCCCAAACCGTGCAGTGGGAGGACAAGGTCGTCGCCGCACCCCAGTGGGCCAACACGCAGGTCGTCTGGTTCCGCAAGTCGCTCGCCCAGAAGGCTGGTCTCGACATGACCAAGCCGGTCACGTGGGACCAGGTCATCGAGGCAGCGGCCGACAACGACGGCACCGTGGGCGTCCAGGCCAACAAGTACGAGGCCTACGTCGTGTGGATCAACGCGCTGATCCAAGGCGCGGGCGGCAACATCCTCGACCCCGCAACGGTCGAGGACGGACGCGACGCGAAGGTCACGATCGGCTCCGACGCCGGCAAGAAAGCCGCGGCCGTGATCAAGAAGCTTGCCGACTCCCCCGCAGCTCAACCCGACTTCTCCACCTCCAACGAGGGGACGAGCCTCGGCCAGATGTTCCCTGCCGAGGGCGCCGGGGAGTTCATGACCAACTGGACCTTCGTCTACAAGAACTACGAGGGACTCATCGGCAAGCCGGGCGGCCCGAAGGACAAGGCGGGGTTCGGAGACCTCGGCTGGGCTCGCTACCCCGCGACCGTGGAGGGTGAGGAGTCCAAGCCTCCCATCGGCGGCATCGACATCGGCGTCGGCGCCTACTCCAAGCACCCCGAGTTCGCTCAGGACGCGGCGATCTGCGTCACCGACGACAAGGCCCAGACCGCGCTCGCCGTCAATGAAGGCCTGATGCCCTCACGCCAGTCGGTCTACGACTCCGACGAGCTCAAGAAGGCCTACCCCGCCGACCTCCTCGCGCTCTGGCGCGAAAGCGTGGACACGGGTGGCCCACGCCCCAAGAGTGCGTTCTACAGCCAGATCTCGAGCGCCGTGCAGTCACGCTGGCACTCGCCCAACGCAGTTGGTCCCCGTACGCCGGCGAAGTCAGCGGCGTTCCTCAGGGACATCCTGAGCGGAAAGGCACTCCTTTGAGCACGGCAACGGCGACTGCACCCGCTCCCCCCGACTCCGACAGGTCACGCGCCGAGGGCAGGTTGGCTCGCAAGCTGGTGGCACCCGCACTCGTGCTCATGCTGCTGGTGACGGCGTTCCCCATGCTGCGTGCGCTCTACCTGTCGCTGTTCGACTACTCCCTCACGGCACCTGACGACCGCACGTTCGTGGGCCTGGCCAACTACGGCACCGCCCTGAGCGACGGGTTGTTCTGGCGCGACACCGTCACCACGGTCGCGATCATGATCATCACGGTGGTTTTCGAGCTGATCATCGGCTTCGCGTTCGCGATGGTCATGCACAAGGTGATCTTCGCTCGCGGGACCATTCGTACGTCGATCCTCATCCCTTACGGCGTCATCACCGTGGTCTCCGGCTTCGCCTGGCAGTTCGCCTTTTCCAACACCAACGGCTTCGTCAACAGCTGGCTGCCCTTCATCGGCGACGACTTCAACTGGTTCGCCGAGCGCAACTCCTCGCTGATCGCGATCATGGCGTCAGAGATCTGGAAGACGACGCCGTTCATGTCGCTGCTGCTGCTGGCCGGACTCGCGCAGGTGTCCAACGACATGCTCGAGGCCGCCAAGGTCGACGGCGCGACGTGGTGGCAGCGGCTCTACAAGGTGATCCTGCCCAACATGCGGGCCGCGATCATGGTCGCCGTCCTGTTCCGCGCCCTCGACGCCTACCGCATCTTCGACAACATCTTCGTGATGACGGCCGGCGCCAACAAGACCGAGTCAATCTCGTTCCTGACCTACCGGCAGGTGATCGAGCAGTTCCAGCTGGGCATCGGTTCCGCGCTCTCGGTGCTGCTGTTCCTGTCGGTGCTGGTGGTGGCGTTCGTGATCGTCAAGCTGTTCAAGGTCAACCTCGCCGACGCCAGGCAGGAGAGCTGACATGGCAAACGACGTCAAGAGCAAGATCGGCACCACCGCCGGAGTTCTGCTGATCCTCGTCTGGTGCCTGCTCCCGGTCACCTGGATCATCTCGCTGTCGTTCAAGTCCCAGGCGGCCGTCACCAACGGCAGTCCAGGATTCTTCCCCGCCGCGGGCGGCGGCGCCGGCTGGCAGAACTACACCGACGTGCTCCATGACGACCAGTTCCGTCGCTCGATCTTCAACTCGATCGGCATCTCGCTGATTGCGACGCTCCTGTCGGTGATCCTCGCGACCCTCGCGGCGTACGCGATCGCGCGGCTGGAGTTCAAGGGCAAGAAGTTCGTCCTCACCACGGCGCTCGTCATCGCGATGTTCCCGGTGGTGTCGCTCGTCGGTCCGCTGTTCGACATGTGGCGCACGTTGGGCATCTACGACACGTGGATCGGCCTGATCATTCCTTACATGTCCTTCACCCTGCCTCTGGCGATCTGGACCCTGTCGGCGTTCTTCCGTGAGATCCCGTGGGAGATGGAACAGGCCGCCCAGGTTGACGGTGCGACGTCGTGGCAGGCGTTCCGCAAGGTCATCGTGCCGCTCGCGGCCCCGGGTGTCTTCACCGCGGCGATCCTGACGTTCTTCTTCGCGTGGAACGACTTCGTCTTCGGCATCTCGCTCACCTCCACCGAGAACGCCCGACCCATACCCGCGGCGCTGTCGTTCTTCGTCGGAGCTGATCCGTTCAACCGGCCGGCATCACTGCTCGCGGCGGGAGCCGTCGTGGCCACCATCCCGATCGTCGTCCTCGTCCTGTTTTTCCAGCGCAAGATCGTCGCCGGCCTGACCGCCGGTGCAGTGAAGGGTTGATCCATGGCAGCCATCGAAATGAAGAACATCGTCAAGAAGTACGGCGACGGCTTCCCTGCCGTGAACGACGTCAGCATCGACGTCGCCGACGGCGAGTTCATGATCCTGGTCGGGCCCTCCGGCTGCGGCAAGTCGACGCTCCTGCGCATGATCGTTGGCCTGGAGGACATCACGTCCGGCGACATGATCATCGGCGGCGACCGCGTCAACGACCTGGCGCCCCGGGACCGCAACCTCTCGATGGTCTTCCAGAACTACGCGCTCTACCCGCACCTGACGGTCTACGAGAACATCGCGTTCCCCCTCCGCCTCGCCAAGCGGCCCGACAAGGAGATCGACGAGAAGGTTCGCGAGGCGAGCAAGACCCTCGACCTGGACGAGCACCTCGAGCGCAAGCCCGCCAACCTTTCCGGTGGACAGCGCCAGCGTGTCGCCATGGGCCGAGCCATCGTGCGCGAGGCCAGGGCATTCCTGTTCGACGAGCCGCTGTCCAACCTCGACGCCAAGCTCCGCGGCCAGATGCGTACGGAGATCGCACGCTTGCAGAAGCGCCTCGGCATCACCACGGTCTACGTCACGCACGACCAGACCGAGGCCATGACCCTGGGCGATCGCGTCGCCGTCATGAAGCGCGGAGTCCTGCAACAGCTCGCCACCCCGCGTGAGCTGTACGAACAGCCCGTCAACCTCTTCGTCGCTGGGTTCATCGGCTCACCGCCCATGAACTTCCTGCCGGCGACGGTCGAGGGCGATCAGGTCACGCTCCCGTTCGGCACGTTCACCATCCCGAAGGAAAAGGCCGAGAAGACCGCCGGCAAGGGCCTGCTGATGGCAGGCATCCGCCCCGAGCACTTCGAGGACGTCTCCGTCCTCGAGGAGGGCCACGTCGACACGTCCCGCACCTTCGAGGCGCACATCGACGTACGCGAGTGGCTCGGCGACCAGCAGTACGCCTACGTCCCGTACGAAGCTGAGGCCAAGGTCCAGGACCAGCTCAAGGAGCTCGCCCGCGAGTCCGACAGCGACTCGCTGCGTACTCAGCTCGTCGTGTCCCTGGATGCCGCGAGCACGGTCAAGGAGGACGACGACGCGACCTTGTTCATCGACACCGACAAGATGCACCTGTTCGATCCGACCTCGGGCGACAACCTCACCGTGGGCCTCTAACGCTTCTTGCGTTTGCCAGCCTTGACCGCTGCCAGGACTTCGGCGTTCCACTCGTGCTCGCGGATCAGTCGATAGCGTTCGCACGCCACACGTAGGTAGGCCTCGGCGGGGCGCTCGTCCTCACCTCGTACGCCGGCCTCCTCGATCATCTCGACGACCGGCTTGAACTCTTCGGCGTACCACCGCGCAGCCATCGTCTCGGGGTCCATGTAAGCGCCCTCGGCGTGCATGGCGCGTGCGGCCCATGCCTCGACGGCTTCAGCTATCTCGCCGTAGTCGGCCGGGTCGTCGACGGCGACGGCCGCCCTTGCCTCGCCGGTGAACGGGACACGTTCGAGCATGAGCCGGCGCCAGAACTTGAGCTCGAGATCCCTGCGAGCGTCGATGCCCACCGGGGCCAGGAACGTCTCGATCGCCGTGATGCGGGCCTCGATCAGCGTGATGCCAAGACTGCGTGCAACCGATACACGGTGGTGACCATCACGTACGAAGTAGTAGTCGCCGAGCTGGTAGACCTCGATCGGCGGGATGACCTCACCCGTCCTGCTCGCACGCGCGAGCCTCTCCCACCGCTGGCGGCTGACCGCGGAGGTGGGACGGAATCGCCTGTCGAAGTCGCGGGCCTTGTCGACCGACCCCACGATCGCGTCCAACGGGATGACCTTGGTCCCTGCGTAGTGTTCGGCTCGGCGACCCAAGGCGTCCACGACCTCGTCGAACGACAGCGACTTCACGACGTCCTCGCTGCCGCCTCGCAGACGCGCGGCCAGCCCCGACAGCACCTGGTGCCGCCTCGCCCTCATGAAATCGCTCTCGGCGTCGACGCGTGGGGAACCTGAGCTGCTGACCATCACTCGCTCCTTGCGGTCACGGCGGCGGAGTGCGGTGCAATTTCCAGCACCTGCCACGGGATCACGTTGCGGATCGTAGTGCGCCCGAGCTTGCGGTCGGCCTTGAGCAACCCGTAAGGATGGATGTGGCCGTGCAGGTGCCACACGGGCTCCAGAGCCTCGATGACGTCGTGCAGAGCGGAGATTCCGACATGGGCCGGGTCCGGCTCGTCGCCCAGGCCGAGCGGCGGAGCGTGTGTCAGCAGGACATCCACGGGTCGGTCACCGGCCGCCCTGATGAGCAGCTTGGCGCGCTTGGCGTAATCCTGCTGCGTGTACTGGTGGTCGCCGGCGTTGTACCGCACGCACCCACCGAGGCCGGCGATCCGAACTCCCGCGATCTCCTCGACCTGACCGTCCACGCTGACCATGCCGCGAGGTGCGGTCGGAGCGCCTCGACCGATTTGCGGATCATGGTTGCCGGGCACGTACGCCGCGGGCACTCCCAGGGCGGACACGATCGACTCGAGGTAGTCCCAGCGAAGATCGCCCGCTCCGAGGACCAGGTCGACGCGCAGGTCTCGGACCCGCGCACCCATTGCCGGGACCTCCTCGTCGGCGACTACCAGCACGCGGACCATCACTTGACACTAGCGCGATGCCCACCCGATGACATCCGCTCAGAGCTCGCCCGCTTCGGTCGCCCACCGGGCCTTGTCGGCCTCGATCTTGCGACCCAGGAAGAACGCCCCGAACCACAGTGCGGCGAACATCGCGCCCACGAAGAACATGACCGGCACGAGGAAGCCGAGGCAGATGACACCGACCTGTATGAGATGGCCGATGAAGTACGCCTCAGGACGCCGCAGGGCCCCAGCCGTCAGGAGGCACAACGCTGCCAACCCCAGCCCGAGCGACAGCGCCATTGGTGTGGAGACGTCCTCGACCGAGATCATCACCGGCACCGCCAGTGCCAGGATGATCGCCTCGAGCGTCAGCATCGCCGCGCACATGCCTCTCACGCGCAGACCCCTCTCACGACACGCCTCCGCCGAAGAGCACGCGCGCCTCACCGACGGTGATCACCGAGCCGGTGACGAGCACGCCACCGCTGCCGATCGCGTCGTCGTATCCTTCGGCTGCGTCGGCCATGAGCACCGCCCGCTCCAGCGCGTCGTCGAGGCGCGCCACGACAGTGACCCGCTCGGCGCCGAAGATGTCCTCGGCGATCTCGGCCAGGTCGAGCGCGGACATCGATCTCGGTGTGCTGTTCTGTGTGCACACGATCTCGGCCATCACGGGTTCGAAGATTCGCAGCATCTCCTCGACGTCCTTGTCGGCCATCACACCGACGACGCCGATCAGGGGGCTGAACGTGAATGCGTCCTGAACCGCTTCGACCGTCGCCTGTGCTCCGTGCGGGTTGTGCGCGGCGTCGAGCAGCACGGTGGGGCTACGGCGTACGACCTCGAGCCGACCGGGTGAGGTGACCTGGGCGAACGCCTCGCGCACGAGGTCCTCGTCGAGCTGCTTGCTGCCGGTGAACGCCTCGACCGCTGCGAGCGCATATGCCGCGTTGTGTGCCTGGTGCGCGCCGTGCAGCGGCAGGAAGATGTCGGTGTACTGCGCGCTGATGCCCTGCAGCGAGATCTGCTGGCCGCCGAGAGCGTTGGCGCGGTTCGTGACGCCGAAGTCATTGCCCTCGTGCAGCGCGATCGATCCCACGTCGAGAACACGTCGCACCAGCACGTCGGAGACGGCCTGCTCCTGCTCGGCGATCACCACGTGCGATCCGGGCTTGATGATGCCTGCCTTCTCCACCGCGATGATCTCGGCACGATCGCCGAGGTAGCTCGCGTGGTCCACGCCGATCGGCGTGATCACCGCGACCTGGCCGTCGGCGACGTTCGTCGCGTCCCACGACCCACCCATGCCGACCTCGATCACGGCGGCGTCGACCGGGGCGTCGGCAAATGCGGCGAATGCCATCGCGGTCATCATCTCGAAGTACGAGAGCGGGTGCGCTGACGAGTCGTCGACGATCTGTGCGTACGCTGCGACATCGGCGAAGGCGTCGACGAACAGCTGCTCGGAGAGTGGTTCACCGTCGAGCACGATCCGCTCGGTCATCGACTGCAGGTGCGGGCTGGTGAAACGGCCCGTGCGCAGGTCGAGCGCCCGCAGCAACGTGTCGATCATGCGGCTCGTCGACGTCTTGCCATTGGTGCCCGTCAGGTGGATCACGGGGTAGGCGTGCTCGGGGTCGCCGAGCAACCTGCACAGGGCTGCAATGCGATCGAGGGAGGGTTCGAGTCGGGTCTCTGGCCAGCGTCCGAGGAGTGCCCGTTCGACCTCGGCGTACGTGGGTGTCATCGTTCCCAAGTATCGCACCGCTCAGGGGATGTCTCAGGGTCGCCACCGATGGCGGAACTGTCGGTCAGGTCCGCCATGATGAGACCACCGAATTTTCAGCCAAACCTTCGCTCGCCACGAGGAGCACGACATGCAGCGCAATTTCGCCGGATGGATCACCCACCACTGGACCAAATGGGTGATCCTGGCCCTCTCACTCCTCTTCATCGCAGGTGTGGGGTTCACGCTCGGACCCAAGCTGACCAGCGTGCAGGAGAACGACATCAGCTCGTGGCTGCCCGGCAGCGCCGAGTCGACCAAGGTCATCAACGAGTCCGCCCAGTTCGCCGATCCGGACGCGATCCCGGCAGTGGTCCTCTACGTCAACGACGCAGGCATCACTCCGGCTGACATGGCAAAGGCCACCGCTGACGCCGAGGCGTTCAAGTCAGTCGACTCGGTGACCGACACCGTCGTCGGACCGATTCCGTCCGAGGACGGCAAGGCCTTGCAGGTCATCCCGACCCTGCTCATGGGCGACGACGGTTGGGACAAGCTCCCCGACCTGATGGGCGACATCAAGAAGATCGCTCAGAAGGACACCGGCGATCTCGAGGTGAGTCTCGCCGGCCCCGCAGCCCTCGGCGCCGACCAGGCCGAAGCGTTCTCCGGCATCGATGGCGTCCTGCTGTTCTCAGCCGTCGGCATCGTCTTCATCATCCTGCTGATCACATACCGGAGCCTCCAGCTCGCCATCCTCTTCCTGTTGGTTGGCGTGATGGGCGCGGTCCTTCCTGCCCAGGGTGTCGTCTACCTGCTGGCCAAGTACGCCGACCTGACGGTCAACGGCCAGAGTGCCGGCATCCTGAGTGTCCTCGTCCTCGGCGCGGGGGTGGACTATGCCCTTCTGCTCGTGGCCCGCTACCGAGAAGAGCTCCACAACTACGAGGATCGCCACGAGGCGATGGCTCACGCCCTGCACCGCGCGGCACCGGCGATCCTGGCCAGCGGCGCGACAGTGATCATCGGCCTGTTGTGCCTGATGTTCGCGCAGATGAACTCCACCGCCGGGCTCGGCCCGGTCGGCGCGGCGGGCATTGCCGTGGCACTGCTCGTCATGATGACCCTGCTGCCGGCGCTGCTCGTGATCGTCGGCCGCTGGATCTTCTGGCCGTTCGTCCCGCGCTTCGGTGATCCGATCAAGGCCGAGAAGGGCTTCTGGGCACGGGTCGGCAAGCGCATCTCCAACCGGCCGCGCATGGTCTGGGTGACCACGACATTGATCCTCATCGGCCTCGGCTTCGGCATCACTCAGCTCGGCGCCAATGGCATGAGCAACGAGGACAGCTTCACCAAGGAGCAGCCGTCGGTGGTCGCGGAGAAGAAGCTCGCCGAGCACTTCCCCGGCGGTGCCGGCAGCCCCGTCGCCGTGGTCGCCAACACCGAGCAGGCCGGCGCCGTCAAGGACGCGCTGACCGGAGTCGAGGGCCTCGACCCCAAGTCCGTCGTCGAGAAGGGCGCGGCCGGAGGCACCACCTACTTCGAGGCGACGCTGACCTCTGCGCCGGACTCGACCGACGCGTTCGACACGATCGACCGTGCGCGCAACGCTGCGCACGACGTCGACGGAGCCGATGCGCTCGTCGGTGGGTACACCGCGGTCAACAAGGACGTACAGGAGGCTTCGGCCGAGGACAACCGGCTGATCATTCCGATCATCCTGATCGTGGTCCTGCTGGTGCTCGCCGTACTGCTCCGGTCGATCGCCGCACCGGTGATCCTGTTGCTGACCGTCGTCGTCTCGTTCGCTGCCGCGCTCGGCATCAGTGGCTTGGTGTTCAAGTACGTCTTCGGTTTCGAGGGCGCTGACTCATCCCTGCCGCTGTTCGTCTTCGTGTTCCTCGTGGCGCTCGGCATCGACTACAACATCTTCCTGATGACGAGAGTCCGAGAAGAAGCGTTGAAGTTCGGCACCCGTCGAGGCGCCCTGATCGGCCTCGCCGCGACAGGTGGGGTCATCACGTCGGCAGGATTCGTGCTCGCCGGCACCTTCGCGGCTCTCGCGACGCTGCCGATCGTGTTCCTCGCTGAGCTCGGCTTCGCCGTCGCGATCGGCGTCCTCCTCGACACGATCATCGTGCGATCGGTCCTGGTCACGGCGCTCAACCTCGACATCGGCAAGAAGATCTGGTGGCCGAGCAAGCTCGCGAACAAGGACGATGTTCCCGAGGGCCCGGCCGGAGACGATGTCATCGAGCCCAAGGTCACGGTCTAGACCTGTCGCACTCGCCTTGTCGCCCTACTCAGCTGGGGCGGCGAGGCAAGACAGAACCGAGCGGAAGACCGCGTACTCGGCCTGCCCGACGCGGTCAGCCCAGTCTGCCTCGATGGCCTCGACGACGTGGCGCACTCGTGCGCACATGTCGTTGCCCGTCTCAGTCCTGATGAGCAGGCGGGCACGACGATCCTTCGGATCGGGCACCTGCTCCAGCCATCCTCGCTCGACCAATCCGGCGACGAGCTGTCCCGCTCCCTGCTTGGTCATACCGAGCGACTTGGCCACGTCCACGGCACGCGAGCCCTCGGCGTCGACCACGTCGAGGATCCGCAACTGTGACTGGCGCACACCCTCCCACTCGGGGCCCTCGAAGGTCATGCGAAATCGTTCGAAAACACGCCCCAGCAGCACGGCAACATGCGCGTCGTCCTGGCTCGGCAGACGGTTGACAGAACTGGACAAGCGGCTTTACCTTTCTGGTAAACCTACTTTACTACATGGAGTCGATCATGGCGGACCGCAGCATCCTTGGTGCAGCCGATCCGGGCAACGACCGCATTGCGCGCCTGCTCGGTGCGGAGGCCGTCCACGACGTCGCCGCCGAGGTCGTCGAGTATGGCCTCGAAATGATGACGACTGGAGGTCGCTGGTGGGTCAGTGGCGAAGCAGAGCACTCCGGGAAACGTAGGCCGTTTCGGGTGTTCGTGAAGCTCGTGCAGTCCGTCGCGAGGTCACCGATCATGGCGAACATCCCACCGCACCTGCATGAGCAGGCGATCCGCACTCTCCCGTGGCAAGTCGAGCCCGATGTCTATCGCTCGGCACTCGCCGAACTCCTCCCGCCCGGCACCCGGATGCCAATCTGCCTCGGGGTGGTCGACATCGATGACGAGTCTGCTGCCATCTGGCTCGAGGCGGTTGACCACACCTCACGCTCATGGTCGGACAACGACTACGCTGCGGCTGCGGAGGCGCTCGGACGGCTTGCCGCGAGCGAGTCGGTGGCGGTGACGGCCGACCGAGTCGGCCATGCTTCCGGTCCGCATCAGGCACGCATGTACTGGGAGGGTCGCCTCCTCCACCAGTTTGCCGCCGCCTACCGTGACGAGGCCCTGTGGCGCCATCCCCTCTTGGCGGCACATGTCGAAGGCACCCTCCGCGAGCGCCTCCGGTCGTTGGTCGAGGCCGTGCCCGATCTCCTCGACGAGATCGAGGAACTCCCCTTGCTGTCGTCCCACGGCGACTCCTGCCCCAACAACATCTTGTTGACTGCCGAGGGCCTGGTGATCATCGACTGGGGATTCTTTGCCCGCAACCGGATTGGCTTCGACCTCAGCCAGCTGGTCTGGAGCGAGATCGACCTGGGCCACGAGGCGGGCAGCCTTCTCCCCCATCGCCAGGAGATGTGCCTTGCCGCGTTCCACAAAGGCCTCTCTGCAGCAGGGATGCAGGTCGACCCGGTAGATCTGCGCCGCGCGCACGACATCCAGCTGGCGATGGCGCAGGGAATCACGGCGATCCCGCTCGAGCGTCTCGGTGACGCCCCCTCGACGCTCGAACCCCTTTTGGTAGAACGCCTCGTCGCAGTCGACCACGTCCTCGCCGCCGTTAACCTCTAGACCACCGGTGAACAAGGTCGGCGCCAGGATCGATGAGGGAACCGGGCGCGGGTCGGTGACCTGCCAACGCCTCGCGGGTCACCACGGTGGCCCGCGACGCTCCCGCTTAGACTTGCCTGTTGTGACTAGCACCTCGCCGTTGGGCGTTCCCGAGAAGCCCGTCCTCGAAGGCCTTGAGGCCACCTGGTCCGCCCGATGGGCCGAACAGGGCACCTACACCTTCGACCGCACCAAGACGCGCGACGAGGTCTTCTCGATCGACACTCCCCCACCGACCGTCTCCGGGTCGCTGCACGTGGGTCACGTGTTCTCCTACACGCATACCGACCTGATCGCGCGCTATCAGCGCATGCGTGGCAAGGAAGTCTTCTACCCGATGGGGTGGGACGACAACGGGCTGCCGACCGAGCGTCGGGTGCAGAACTTCTTCGGCGTCCGCTGCGACCCCTCACTGCCCTACGAAGCCGACTACACACCTCCCGCCGAGCCGGATCCCAAGCGACAGGTGCCCGTCAGCCGCCAGAACTTCATCGAGCTGTGCAATCAGCTGGTGATCGAGGACGAGAAGGTCTTCGAGCAGCTCTGGCGCACGCTCGGGCTGAGCGTCGACTGGGCGCAGACCTACACGACGATCGGCGACGAGTCACGTACGGTCGCCCAGCGCGCGTTCCTGCGCAATGTGGCGCGCGGCGAGGCGTACCAGCAGGATGCCCCGACCCTGTGGGACGTCACCGACCAGACCGCGGTTGCCCAGGCAGAGCTGGAGGCGCGTGAATACCCAGGCGCTTACCACCGGGTGGCGTTCCACGGGGCGGATGCACCGGTCTTCATCGAGACCACCCGGCCGGAACTGCTGGCCGCCTGTGTCGCTCTCATCGCCCACCCGGACGACGATCGCTACAAACCGCTGTTCGGCACGACCGTCCGCTCACCTCTCTACGACGTCGAGATCCCCGTCGTCGCGCACCCCGCCGCCGAGATGGACAAGGGCGCTGGCATCGCGATGTGCTGCACGTTCGGCGACCTCACCGACGTCATCTGGTGGCGCGAGCTCCAGCTGCCCAACCGCACCATCATCGGTCGCGACGGCCGAATCCTCGCCGACGTCGCCGACTGGATCACTGATCCCGATGGACGGAAGCGTTACGAGGCGCTCGTCGGAAAGACGACGTTCACCGCCCGCGAACTCACCGTCGCTGCGCTCCGGGAGACCGGCGACCTCGACGGCGAACCCAAGCCGACCCAGCGCATGGCCAACTTCTACGAGCGCGGCGACAAGCCGCTCGAGATCGTGTCGACGCGCCAGTGGTACATCACCAACGGTGGTCGTGACGCCGACCTGCGCCAGAAGCTCGTGGCACGTGGCGATGAGATCAACTGGGTTCCCACGTACATGCAGTCGCGCCTGACCAACTGGATCGACGGGCTCAACGGCGACTGGTTGGTGTCACGCCAGCGGTTCTTCGGCGTCGCGTTCCCGGTCTGGTACCGCCTGGACGCCAGCGGTGAGCCCGACTACGACTCGCCGATCCTCGCCGAGGAGGCCTCTCTGCCGGTCGACCCGGCTGCCCAGGCACCGCCCGGCTTCGATGAGTCGCAGCGTGGCGAGCCCGGTGGATTCATCGCCGACCCGGACGTCCTCGACACCTGGGCCACGTCGTCGCTCTCCCCGCAGATTGCCTGCGGCTGGGAGCGCGACAACGACCTGTTCGAGCGCACGTTCCCGATGGACGTACGCCCGCAGGCACACGACATCATCCGCACCTGGCTGTTCTCGACCGTCGTGCGCTCTCACCTCGAGCACGGTGTCGCACCCTGGCGCAACGCCACGATCTCCGGATTCGTCGTCGACCCCGACCGCAAGAAGATGAGCAAGTCCAAGGGCAATGTGGTCGTCCCCGACGAGATCCTCGACAAGTACGGTGCCGACGCCGTGCGTTGGCGAGCCGCCGGGGCGCGACCTGGGACCGACTCCCCGTTCGACGAGACCCAGATGAAGGTCGGGCGTCGACTCGCCATGAAGGTGCTCAACGCCAGCAAGTTCGTCCTGGCACCCGAGGAGCAGTACGGGCTCGGAGCCGACGCGACGTTCCTCGATGCCTCGCTCGTCACCGAGCCGCTCGACCAGGCGATGCTGCAGCGTCTGCGTCTCGTGGTCGACGAGACGACCGCCCACTTCGACGATCTCGACTACGCGACTGCTCTCGAGAGCGCAGAGAAGTTCTTCTGGGAGTTCTGTGACGACTACCTCGAGCTGGTCAAGGAGCGCTCACGCCGCGACGACGCCGGCGGCAGGTCGGCCAAGGCGGCCTTCGTGCTCGCGCTGTCGGTCCAGCTGCGACTGCTCGCACCGTTCCTCCCCTACGTGACCGAAGAGGTCTGGTCGTGGTGGCAGGAAGGCTCGATCCACCGCTCGGCCTGGCCCGTCAGCGACGTCGACCTCGCGACGTCCGCCCACGACCCCGCGCTGCTCGGCGCTGCCGCCTCCGTCCTGGCCGAGATCCGCGGTGCGAAGTCGGTTGCCAAGGTGAGCCAGAAGACCGAGATCACCAGCCTCACGATCTCTGCCGGCCCCAAACAGCTCGAGCTCATTCGCCTCGCCATCGCCGACGTGATTGCGGCGGGCAGAGTCGTCGTCCAGCCGAGCTACGTGGCCGACGATGCCGTCGACACGATCACGGTCGAGGCGACTCCGGCCGTCGCCGATTAGGCGTTCCTACGCTGCGTGTGACTCGGTCCAGCGCTCACTCTGGGTGAGCCGGAAAAGGTAGGCCAGCGCCGGCACCACGATGACCCCAGCAAGGCCGACCACGACGAGCAAGCCTTGCAGGGTAGCGGGTGCCCCGGCGGCATCCTTGATGGTGACCTCGTCGACGAGCATCCACGGGTACTGCGCCACACCCCAGCCAATCACCACTGAGGCGACCGCGGCGACCGCTCCGACCCGCGCGTACGAGTAGCGCCGGCGAAGGAGCAGCATCAGCGTCGATGCTCCCGCCACGGCCGAGGCAACGACAAGGGGCGCGGCCGGGCCGAGGAGGCGATCGCTCAGGGTCGGCGAGTCGTGCTTGATCGGGATCAGCGCGGCGAACACCACGATGCCGGTGACGATCCCGACAGCGATGGTACGCAGGCGGAGGGTCTCGCCGAGCATCTTCTGGCCAGACCTGTTGGCATCTGCCGTGAGAAACACCCCAGCCAGAAATGCGCACGTACCGACCGCGATCAGACCACCGAAGAGCGACGTGGGGTGCAGCCAGGAGCTGAACTGGTCGCCGTTGCCCTCGGCAGGCACGCGGCCCGAGGCGACGGCTCCCGCTACCGCGCCGAGGAAGAACGGCGTGATCAGCGATGATCCGGCGAAGACAGCGCCGAACACCCGGGCCTGGGCCAAGGTGGCGGAGTACTTGCGGAACGCGAAGCTCGCACCACGCAGGACGATGCCCGCGAGCGCCAGCGCCAGCGGGAGCGTGAGGGTCGTGGTCGCAGCGGCGAAGGAGTCTGGAAATCCGGTCCACCACATCACCAAGATGTAGATGAGCCAAACGTGATTGGCCTCCCACACCGGACCGATGCTGTGGTCGATCAGCACACGCAGCTCACCACCTCGCTGCGATCCCCCGGCAGTGAGGTCGAAGAAGCCCGAACCGAAGTCCGCGCCACCAAACAACGCGTACAGCACCACCCCGGCGAACATCGCGACAGCAACAGCGACAGCGAGGCTCATCGGGCGCTCGCCTGATCAGCGGTCGAGGCGCCGGGGCCGTACGGACTCGGCAGGTCTTCCTCGCCGGCCCGCCACCGCCTTGCCATCGACCGGAGCACGACGAACGCGCCGATCGTCATGCCGATGTAGATCACGATCGCCGCGGCATAGCTCCACCACAGCCCGGTGCTCTCGCTGGCGGCATCGGTCGTCCGCAGTATCTGCCAGACAGTCCAGGGCTGGCGGCCCACCTCGGTCGCGATCCAGCCCGCCTCCATCGCGAGGATCGCAAGTGGGCCGGCGATCACGGCCCCTCGCAGGAACCAGCGCCTGTCCAGTGGGTCGCGGCCTCGCCACCGGGCGAACCAGAACAGCACCACGGCCAGCGCCAGCAGCGAGCCGATGCCGACCATCGACTGGAAGGCCAGGTGCGTGATGTTCACGGGTGGTTGGTCCGCCACGGGGATGGTGTCGAGCCCGGGGACCGGCTTGTCAAAGGAGTTGCGGGCGATCAACGATCCGATCTTGGGTATGTCGAGCGCACCGTGGACCTTGCCGTCGATCAGCACTCCCCCGAGGCGCAGCGGCGCGGGTTGCTCAGTCGTCGTCGCCAGCTCGAACGCGGCGAGCTTCGACGGCTGGGTGTCGCCGACGCGTAGGCCCAGGATGTGGCCGATGAACGGCTGCACCAGCGCTGCCACCGTCGCGAACACGAACGGCACGGTGAAGCCCATGCGGTGATGGGCGTCGACTCGCCCCCTGAGCATGCCTGCCGCGTAGACGCCGGCGATGACGAAGCCCACCACCATGAACGCCGCGAACCACATGTGCGCAAACTGGAGCCACACACCGTCGTTGAACATTGCGCGCCACGGATCGACATCGGTGACCTCACCGTCGACGATCCGAAAGCCGGCGGGATTGTTCATCCAGGCGTTGACCGAGATGACGCAGAACGTGCCGACCACGCCAGCGATGCCCATCGGGATCAGCATCATCAGGTGGCGGCGTGGTGGCATGCGGTCCCAGCCGTACAGGTAGATGCCGAGGAAGATCGCCTCGACGAAGAACGACAATCCTTCGAATGCGAACGGCAGGCCGAGCACGTCGCCGAAGCGACCCATGAGCCCGGGCCACAGGATGCCCATCTCGAAGCTGAGCACCGTGCCTGAGACCGCACCGATCGCGAACAGCACGGCCGACACCTTGGCCCAGCGCCTGGCGAGACCCAGCGCCACCGGGTCGTTGCGGACGATTCCCCGGCGGTGCACGACATAGATCATGGCGGGGAAGGCCACCCCGAAGCAGGCCAAAATGATGTGCCAACCGAGTGAGAGCGCCATCTGCTCCCGGGCCGGAAGAAGGCCCGGCGGCGCATCGCTCGAGCTCAGGACGTGGGTGACGACTCCAACGAAGTCCATATTTTCACCATACGACGAAGACAGCGCCGACCATCCCTGGAAGAGGTGTGAGAAGAATCGAGCGAGGAATGTGTCACAAAGTGGTGCGGACCGGCGTCACAGTGTCTCGAAGGTGATGCCGGCGGCCTGCAGTCGCCGGATCAGCACATCGCCCATCGCCACCGCCGTGGTGGTCTGACCTGCCACCTTCGGCAGATCGTCGAACGCCAGGCACATCGCGGCCTCGCTGAGCATCTTGGCGGTCTCGGTGTAGCCGGGATCTCCGCCACTGACCTGGGTCGTGACGGTCTTGCCGCCGCCCTCACCGATCAGCCGCAGCTTGAACCACGACGATGCCCGCTTGGCCTCATCGGGACCGTCTCCGGGGTCCTTGAGCTTGAGCAGGAGGTTGCGCGTCACGCTGAGCTGCGAGCCAGCCAACAGGACGCCGCCCCCGACCACGGTGCCGACCATCATGGGCAGGCGCTTGAACTGAGCGAAATGTGAGTAGGTGAAGTCAGGACCGTAACGCTCCAGCGCACGAGCCGACCGGAGCACGATCTGTGGGTCGATCGTCGGCAGAGGCAGGGCCCAGCCGTTGCCGTCAGCGCCCCGGCCGATCTTGCCCGATCCCTTGATGCGGCGCCCCTGGGGCCGACCCTCTGACTTCTTGCGTTCAGCGGCGGTCCGGCCGGCCTGCCGAACACGCGAGAACGCGCCGATCGCCGAGTGATAGGTGCCGCCTGACGGGCCACCACCCGCACGGATGTAGCCCTTGACCGAGATCGGCTGGCCCTCGGGCAGCCGCTCGACGGTGTAGAGGACACCGAGGTCGTAGGGAATCGAGTCGAATCCGCACGCGTGGATGATCCGGGCGCCGCTGGCCACCGCGGTGTCGTGGTACTTGAGCCACATCTGGTCGACGAACTCCGGCTCGCCGGTGAGGTCGACGTACGCAATGCCGGCCTCGGCGCACGCCTTGACCGCTGCCTCGCCGTGCTTGATGTACGGTCCGACCGTGGTGATCAGCACACGGGTCTGTGCGGCGAGTGCCGCCATCGACAGCTCGTCCTCGACTTCTGCTTCAAGGATGTGCGGGCGAATGCCGCCGTTGCCCTCGATGCGCTCGGCGACCGCCTTGAGCTTGTCCTTGTTGCGACCCGCGATGGCCCAGTTGGAGCCCGGTGGGAGATGCTCTCCGAGGTAGTCGGCAGTCAGCGAGCCGGTGAACCCGGTCGCCCCCAAGAGTGCAAGGTCGGCGATGGCCACTGACATGTTCCCTTCAGAAGGACGAGGCCTTCAACGGTGGTGCTCAGGAAGCCTTCTTGGCTACCTCGTCGTGGGTGAGGATCGTCGGACCCTCGGCGCCTGCGACGGTCTGCTCGGTGACGATGACCTTGGCCACGTCGTCGCGGCTCGGGATCTCATACATCACCGGCTCGAGCACGGCCTCGATGATCGATCGCAGCCCGCGAGCTCCGGTGCCTCGAGTCAGAGCCAGCTCTGCCATCGCCTCACACGCATCGGTGCTGAACTCGAGCTCGACGCCGTCGATCTCGAACAGTCGTACGTATTGCTTGGTGAGTGCGTTGCGGGGAGTCGTGAGGATTGCGACGAGCGCTTCCTTGTCGAGATTGTCGACGGCGGCAATGACGGGCAGACGACCGATGAACTCGGGAATCAGGCCGAACTTGAGCAGATCCTCCGGCAACACCTTGGAGTAGAGCTTGGACGGCTCGTCCTTGAGCTTGGCGACCTCAGCGTTGCCGGGGTTGAAGCCGAGGCTGACCTTGCCGCCGCGCTGCTCGATGATCTGATCGAGGCCGGCGAACGCACCACCGACGATGAACAGCACGTTGGTCGTGTCGATCTGGATGAACTCCTGGTGCGGGTGCTTACGTCCACCCTGCGGCGGGACCGAGGCTGTCGTGCCCTCGAGGATCTTGAGCAACGCCTGCTGCACACCCTCACCGGAGACATCGCGGGTGATCGACGGATTTTCGCTCTTGCGTGAGATCTTGTCGACCTCATCGATGTAGATGATGCCCGTCTCGGCCTTCTTGACGTCGTAATCAGCGGCCTGGATCAACTTGAGGAGGATGTTTTCGACGTCCTCACCAACGTAGCCGGCCTCGGTCAGCGCGGTGGCATCTGCGATCGCGAACGGAACGTTGAGCATGCGAGCAAGCGTCTGCGCGAGATAAGTCTTGCCGCAGCCAGTCGGACCCACCAGCAGGATGTTGGACTTGGCCAGCTCGACCTGGTCGTCCTTGCCGCGCGTGCTGGACGCCTGCGACTGGACGCGCTTGTAATGGTTGTAGACAGCGACGGCGAGCGACTTCTTTGCACCGTTCTGCCCGATCACGTAGCCGTTGAGGAAGTCGAAGATCTCTTGCGGCTTGGGCAGCTCGCCGAGGCTGAGCTCGGCCCCTTCGGCCAGCTCTTCCTCGATGATCTCGTTGCACAGATCGATGCACTCGTCGCAGATGTAGACACCTGGACCAGCAATGAGCTTCTTGACCTGCTTTTGGCTCTTGCCGCAGAAAGAGCACTTCAGCAGATCGGCGGTTTCACCAATGCGTGCCACGTGAAGAGTCCTCTCGATCGCTGCATTCGACCCGAGACGCCGAAGACGTCTTTTTCACCCTAGCGGCGATTCCGCGCCTCGTCTCGGTCATCCGGGCCGCGTCGTCTTTGTGTCTGGATCAGTTGGCGGGAACTTTGAGGGTGTTGAGGACCTCGTCGACGAGTCCGTACTCGACAGCTTGCTCCGCTGTCAGGATCTTGTCGCGGTCGACGTCCTTGCTGACTTCCTCGATCGACTTGCCCGTCGCCTCGGCGATCATCTTTTCCATCAGCTCGCGCATGCGGAAGATCTCGTTGGCCTGGATCTCGAGGTCGGAGATCTGACCGCCGGTGCCCTCGGTATAGGGCTGGTGGATCAGGATGCGGCTGTTGGGGAGCGCCAGTCGCTTGCCGGGGGTGCCGGCGGCGAGCAGCACGGCGGCGGCCGAAGCAGCCTGACCGAGGCACAATGTCTGAACATCGGGCTTGATGTAGCGGATCGTGTCGTAGATCGCCGTCAGCGCGGTGAACGAGCCACCGGGCGAGTTGATGTAGATGCTGATGTCGCGGTCGGGGTCCATGGCCTGCAGCGACATGAGCTGCGCCATGACCGCGTTGGCCACGTCGTCGCTGATCGGCGTGCCGAGCATGATGATGCGGTCCTCGAACAGCTTGGTGTAGGGGTCGATGCGACGGAATCCGTACGACGTGCGCTCTTCCCACTGCGGGATGTAATAGCTCATGCTTCACCTTCTGTGGTCACGGGCACGCTAGGAATGGGTCGAGTCACGGACGACTTCCTGCGCTCACTCATGCGATGTCCCCCGCGCTCGACACGACGTGATCGATGAGTCCGTACTCCTTGGCCTGGTCCGGGGTGAACCACCGGTCGCGGTCGGAGTCGAGCTCGATCTGCTCGACGGTCTGCCCACTGTGCTGCGCCTGGAGCTCGTTGAGCTGCTTCTTGAGCAAGATGCTCTGCTGCGCCTGGATCTTGATGTCCGACGCGGATCCGCCGATGCCGCCTGAAGGCTGGTGCATCATGATGCGCGCGTGCGGAAGGGCGTAACGCTTGCCCGGGGTGCCGGCGTTGAGGAGGAACTGACCCATCGAGGCCGCCAGTCCCATGCCGAACGTCGCGACATCGTTGGAGATGAACTGCATCGTGTCGTAGATGGCCATGCCTGAGTCGACCGAGCCACCCGGCGAGTTGATGTAGAAGTAGATGTCCGCCTGCGGGTCCTCTGCGTTGAGGAGCAGCATCTGGGCGCAGATGGCGTTGGAGTTGGTGTCCCGGACCTCAGCGCCAAGGAACACGATGCGTTCTTTGAGCAGGCGCTGGTAGATGTGTCCGTCGAGATCGGATGGCCCGGCCTCGGCGGCCATGGCCGTCGGATTGTTCGCTGAGTTGGTCACGTCCCAAACCTAGACGGCGTGCACTCGCAACACACGCGAAAACACGGCTGTTCGCTGACAGCGTGAAGGCTGCCGATCAGCTGCGGCGCTCGACGTCGTCCTTCAGGGCGGCGAGGGTCGCCTCCATGCCGGCCAGCAGCTCGGTGTCGTGGTGGTCGGCGCCGCCGAGGGCCCACCGCGCGGTCAGACGTACGGTCAGCGAAGGATCGGGCAATGCCGTACGCCGCTCGACGACGCGTGTTCCGTTCGCCGTCGGCTCGAGGTCGTAGGACCACTCGACGTTGGTCGGCCACACGTGGAAGGCGAATGCACCATTGCCGTTGTCGTTGGCGGGAGCCTTCCAGCGGGTGATTTTCGAGGTCGTCGGCCAGGCGAAGCCCTTGCGGCGGTTGAGGTTGAGGCTGCGACGGCCCACCTGGGGCTTGCCGAACGTACGCATCATCACCAGCTCGGGACTGCGATCCTTCATGGCCGAGACATCGGACAGTGCAGCCCACACGGCATCGGGTGATGCGGCGATCTCGACTTCGGCCTCGAGCGGCGGCTGGCCCGCCATCATGCGCTCTCCGCCGCGGCCTTGATGCGCTCGAGCGTCGTGCTGATGCCCGTGTCGAGGGACGCCTCGAACGACTCGGCACCTCCGAGTCCCTTGTCGACGCTGAAGTCGGAGAACTTGCTCGTGCCGTCCGGCGTGGTGCGCGACTCGGTCAGCCGGGTGCCGGTTGCAGTGGGCTCGAGCTCGTACGTCCAGACCGAGCGGTTCTCGACGATCTTGAACGCGAGCTTCTTGTTGGGTTCGAACGCCACGACCTTCGCCGTCGTGGGCCAGCGCAGCTTGCCCTGGCCGTTGATGTTGAACGTTCGGGTGCCTTCCTTGACCGTGCGGCCGAGCACGAGCTGCTTGCGTACCTGCGGGCTCCACTCGGGCATGCGCTTGAGGTCGGACACGAGCGCCCACACCGTTTCGGGCTTGGCTGCGATCTCGACGCTTCCCTCAATCAGCTGCTTGATGGACATGAGACTCCTAGGATCGGGTTCAGGCGTGGCGTGGCGATGCCGGGAGGGCACGCATGGTCTGCGTACGGGCGTTGAGCCACGTGACGAGCCAGTCTCCCACCTGCGGGTGGTTGAGCAGCGCGAAATGGTGCGCACTCGGCAGGTATTCGAACCGTGCGCCCTCGACGATCGCGCCGGTGCGTCCGACTCCGGTGGCCGACGAGAAGTGCACGAGCAGGTCACCCAGCACCGAGCTCAGCGGGTGTTGCTGCGACGCGCCGAGCGTGGCGGCGACGAAGTGGTACTCGGCGTGCGGGAGTGGTGCGGCGGCAATGCGGTCGAGACCCCATTGGCCCGTGAGGTCCTGACCCTCCCACTCGTCCTGCGAGATGTAGCCGTGGCGGAGATCCACGATCCCGGCGGACCGGCTCTCGAGGATCGAGCTGAACGGGGTCGACTCGGGCCAGAAGCGCAACAGGCGCGAGCCGAGGTGAGCGACCTTCTCGAGGTTGGCTCCGGCGTGCGGGGTGCCGAGGCAGACAACATCGCGTACGAGGTGCTGCCACGTCTGCCCTGACGCCGTCGCGTGATTGGTGGCTGCACGAACGACCAGTCCGCCCATCGAGTGGCCGACGAGCGTGATGCGGGTGACGGCAACGGGCCAGGACGCCACGAGCTGCTGCAGCAGGGTGTCGAGGTGCTTGCCGTTCTCGGAGATGTGCAGGCCGGTGTTGTAGCGGAGCATGACGGGAGTGCCGTCGGTCTCGGAAACGACGCGTTGGGCGTACGAGGTGCCCCACCGTTCTGCGGAGTTGTTCCAGGACTCGTCGTTCTCGCACAGTCCGTGGAGGAACACCACCGGGTGGCCCGATGGCCCCTCGGAACGCCTCGGCGAGCGGCCAACCCGTGGGCGGTACGTCTTCACCGTCGACGCGGATCGCCATCGTGATCGCCTGAGGATCATCGAGCATGCGCAGCTCGTCACCGATCAGTCCGTTGACCGCGGCTACGATCAGCCGGCCACGGCGCGAGCTCTCGATCGGTCGGCCGATGCCCTTGGACGAGAGCGCCCGGATCGAACCGCTGGAGACCCGCAGGACACCCGAGATGGCGCCATAGACACTGGTCACCGCCGCATCGTGCATCGACTGGGGCAGCCGACCACCGACGATCCTGGTGGCCCGAAATGCCCGCGACGAGACCGCCTGGTGCATGTCACGGATCGTCCCGACGATCAGTCGATCGCCGTAGTCGAGCGCGAGTGCAGCGACATCAGTCGTGCGTGCGGTGTCAGCGGGCATGACTCCATACTGCCGGTATTGCCATGAGAAATGGCAATACCGGCGGCGCGTTCTTGGTCACGTATTACTTTGGAGCGACCTTTTTGGACGCCTTCTTGGCAGGAGCCTTCTTGGCGGGAGCCTTGGCGGGCTTGGCGGCTTCGTCGTCCGACTCGTCGTCCCGGTAGGTGCCGTCAGCCTGGAGGCGGGACAGCTCGACCGCGTTGCCCGACTTGTCGGTGACCTTGGCGGACTCGACCAGTGATGCGAGCGCCTTGCCACGCAGGACCTCGCTCACCATCTCGGGCACATGGTTGTGCTCCATGATGTGCTGGATGTAGGCACTGGGCTCCTCACCCGACTGCTGGGCACGACGCATGATGTGCGCCGACAGCTCGGCGTCATCGATACCGAACTCCTCGGTGGCGACGATCTGGTCGAGCACGAACTGGGCGATGAGCGCTTCGCGTACGCGCTTCTCGAGGTCAGCTTCGAACTGTTCCTTGGTCTGCTCCTCGTCGGCGAGGTAGGTCTCGAACGGGATGCCCGCCATCTCGAGCTGCTGCTCGATCTGCTGACGGCGAGAGTCGAGCTCCTCGGTGACGAGGTTCTCAGGCAGCGGGGCGTCGATCTTGCTGACGATCTCGTCGAGGATCAGGTCGCGGGCCTCGTTGGCCTGCTCCATGCGCTTGCCGCGAGTCACCCGGTCGGTGAGGTCCGCACGGAGCTCTTCGAGAGTGTCGAACTGCGAAGCAGTCTGGGCGAAGTCGTCGTCGAGATCAGGAAGCTGCTGCTCCTTGACATCCTTGAGGACGACCGTGACGTCGGCATCCTCGCCCGCGAGCTCTCCGCCGGCGAGCTGGGTGGAGAACGTGTTGGACTCCCCCGCCTTCAGGCCAATGATCGACTCGTTGAGTCCATCGAGCATTGTGGCGGAGCCGACGGTGTAGGGCATCGACTCGGCCTGGGCAGCCTCGATCGGCTTGCCGCCCTGCGAGGCGGAAAGATCGATCGTCACGAAGTCGCCATCGGCGGCAGCGCGATCGACCTCGGAGAACGTGGCGAAACGCTTGCGGAGCTCTTCGATCTGCTCCTCGACGTCGTCGGGGGTCACGGCGGCGTCAGCAACCGTGACGGCGATCTTGGAGATGTCGGGAAGGACGAGCTCGGGTCGCACGTCGAGCTCGGCGGTGATCTCGATCGGTTCGCCGTCGACGAACTTCGTCAGGTCGATGTCGGGCTGGCTCAGCGGCTGGATCTTGGAGTCCTGGAGGGCCTGGCTGTACCAACCCGGGAGGGCGCTGTTGATGGCCTCGTCGAGGACGGCGGGACGGCCCACGCGCTGGTCGACGATCGTGTTGGGGATCTTGCCCTTGCGGAAGCCGGGAATCGTGATCTGCGAAGCGATCGTCTTGTAAGCCGACTTGAGGTTGGGCTCGAACTCCTCGAACGGCACCTCGATGGTGAGCTTCACCCGTGTTGGGCTCAGGGACTCGGTGCTGCTTTTCACGTGACTGACTCCTGCATGTGTCGGATGTGGCGCTTAGGGGGCTGGGCCTGCTCGCACTCGGCGGCGCAGCGAAAGACCAGTCTCTCATGCCGCCACCTCCATGGAAAAAGCACGGTGCTGAGGCAGCGGCATGATCACCGCCTCATGATTTGTTCGCTGCGCTCTCTCGTGGCGCCCGTTCCGGGCCCCGTGGAGGCAGCTCAGATCAGGCGAGAATCGCGCGCGTGGTCGGCTGCACCTGCGGGGTGCCCGAGGTGACCGCCCAGGAGGTGAGCAGTCGAGAGGTGGCGTTCTTGTCAGCCCGATCGCTGATCGCGAACCAGTCCATCTGCACCTTGGCCTTGGTCACCTGGAGGACGCAGTAGCCGTGGTCGTCGAGGTTCACGAACCGTACGTGGGGGTTCTCGGTCTGGATGGCTGCTTCGAGCGCCAGCGAGAGCGATCGTGGTGCCACCCCGATGAAGTCGTCGACGTTGTTGCTCGTGATCGAGCTGCAGACGAGCTCGGTTGCGACCGGGGTGCCGCCTTCGGTGGGTACGTTGTTGGCCCATGCCGTGTGCACGTCGCCGCTGAGGAACACCACGTCCTCGATCTGCTCAGACACCAAGTGGTCGAGCAGCTTCTTGCGGTCGGAGGTGTAGCCGTCCCACACGTCGGTGTTGGGTGCTGAGGGCTTGAGTGGGGTGAAGCTGACGGTTTGGCTCAGCGCGTACTGCTCGGCGGTCGGTCTCGGGGGCAGCAGGACCGGCGCAACCATCACCGGATTGCCGATGAACTTCCAGCGCACCGGCGTCGAGGAGAGCTGCTCCTCGAGCCAGCCGAGCTGTCGCGCTCCGGTGATGGTGCGATCCGGGGCGTCGATGGCTGGGTCGTCGGGGGCCACCCGTTCGCTGCGGTACGTCCGGAGGTCGAGCATCGAGAGATCGGCGAGGGTGCCGAACTGCAGTCGGCGATACATGCGGGCCCCGTCACCGACGACGGCCGTGCCCGAGATGCGCACCGGCATCCACTCGTCGTACGCACGCTGCGCTGCCTCGCGACGAGCCTTGAACGAGCCCTCGTTGGCCTGGTGCTCGAAGGCACCCTCGGCCCAGTTGCCGTCGCACACCTCGTGGTCGTCCCACGTCACGATGAACGGCAGCGCCCCGTGAAGCGCCTGGAGGTCGCTGTCGGTCTTGTACTGACCGTGCCTTTCGCGGTAGTCGGCGAGGCTGACGATCTCGCGAGGAGGTTCGTGGCGGCGCACGTCACGGTTGCGGTGACCCATCGAGTACTTGCCGGGCTGGTACTCGTACAGGTAGTCGCCGAGGTGGATGATCGCGTCGAGGTCGCCGCGCTCGGCCAGGTGCCGGTACGACGTGAAGTAGCCGGCCTGCCAGTTGGCACAGGACACGACGCCGAAGCGCAGCTCCCTGACGTCGGCGTCGGGCGCGGGAGCCGTACGTGTTCGGCCGATCGGGGACTCGAGCGAGTTGGCTGTGAAGCGGAAGTAGTAGTTCGTGGCCGGTCTCAGGCCGATCGCATCAACCTTGACCGTGTGGTCGCGGTCCGGCCCAGTGGTGAGGAAGCCGCTGCCGGCGAGACGACTGAAGTCGGCGAGCTCTGAGATCTCCCAGCGCACTGACACGTCAGGGCCATCGCCAGATCCCGGTGTGGCGTGGGGCGTCGGCGTCACCCTCGTCCACAGCACCACGGCATCCGGTAGCGGATCGCCAGAGGCCACACCGTGTGCGAAGTATCGAGAGACTGCGGCCGGCGCTGGATAGGGCAGTGCCGCGGGCCCGACCACTCCCAGACCGACGGCGACGACGATGCTGCCGCCGACGAACTGACGACGATTCAGAACCTCGGCTGCTGCGCTGTTTCGCACATACCCCATTGCCACCCAGGCAGGTGTCTCGATGTGACGCTGAAGATGAACGTCACCTGACGGCTGGAGGTACGTCTGGTGGCTCGACTACCGGGTGTCGGACAAACGGCCGAGTCCCGAACCAGATCCGCCGGCCGAACGGTGGATGGGACAGTCCCAGCCCAAGACGAGGCCCCGGATCCGAGAATCCTGTCCTACGTCGGGATGACAGGATTCGAACCTGCGACCTCACCGCCCCAAACGGCGCGCGCTACCAAGCTGCGCTACATCCCGTAGCCAGAACACTCTAGTGGAGAGCGATGGGTCGAACCGCACGCGGTGTGACGGCGCACTTGCGCACGCCGTCACACCTTGCTGTCGCGGCCTCATTGGCTGCGGCAGGCACCTGCTCAGATGACGCCTCTCCTGCGTCGAGCGAGCGGTGCCACGTCCGCTGCGACGAGTCCGAGACCCGCGATGAGCAGAGCGATGCGTGCACCACCGGTCGACGGCAGCAAATCCGTTGAACATTCCCAGTCTCGGCGTGCTTGCCCGCAACCTGGGCACCGGTGCCACCGCTGGTGCCGCCGACCGTCCCACTACCGGTGGTCCCGGCCGACGTCCCGCTCGCTGCTGAGGCGCCCTTGCAATCGCTGGCCAGCGCTGCTCGGCCCGCCGCATTCCCGTCCTGCCCGTTGGAGGTGACTCGGGTCATCGTCTCCAAAATGTGACAAATACACTTCCTTGGATTCGCTTAATCCTCCGATTCCGGATAATTCTGTCGCACCAACGCCCGTATCCAACGACGTGACGCCGGGGCGTTTCCACATCTGATGGAACACTTGGAACGTGGCCAACGCCCCCTACGCGGATCTCCTGTCGCTCATCGCCGAGCGGCAATCTGCGTGCGGAACCACTACTGTGATCGCTCTCGACGGTCCCAGCGGTTCGGGCAAGACAAGGCTGGCCGATGGCCTCGCCGCGGCTACCGGCGCCGACGTGCTGCACCTCGACGACGTCTATCCCGGCTGGTACGGCCTTGACGCGACACCGTCCCTCATACGCGGCGGAGTGCTCGACCGCATTGCTACCGGCGAGATCGGAGTGGTGAACAGGTGGGACTGGGCAGCTGACCGACCCGGACCCGTACTCCGGGTGCCGCCCGTACCCCTGCTCATTCTCGACGGTGTCGGCAGCGGAGCCTCGACGATCCGACCGTATTTGAGTGTGTTGCTCTGGGTCGACGCACCACTGGAAGTGCGCAAGCGTCGTGCACTCGCCCGAGACGGCGGCGCCTATGAACCGTTCTGGGAGATCTGGGCCGAGCAGGAAATGCGGCACTTCAACGCTGAGCTGACCCGCATGCACGCCGACCTCATCGTGGACACGTAGTAAAAGCGTAGGACAGACGGCTGCTTGATCACCCGATGCGTGGTCTAGCTCTCGCAGCCGATCCCGTCACCGTCCGCGTCAAACCGGTGCGGGTCTCCTGGCCGGACGATGAAGTTCCTGTAGGGGATCTCGGAGCAGTCAAGGTCCGGCGGCGGGGGTGGGACCAGGTCCTTTTCGTACTTGAGCCCGCCGGGGGTTGGCTTAGGGGTTGGCGTTGGAGGAGGCGCACAGGTAGTGCTGACGGCACTGGTTTTGATGACCACGTCGCCGCCCAGGATCACCTTTGTCCTGGGGTCGAGACGTGCTGTCGTGGCGGCGATCGGTGGCGGTGAGCAGTTGACGCGGGTCAACAACAACGGTGCGTCATTGGCTGCGGCACCAGCGACACCGGCCAGTGCATCAGGGAAGTTGGCACCGGATGCGTAAAAGACTCGTGCTGAGGTGGTCCAACCGGCGTCGGCAATCGCCGCTGATGTGGCGTACCGATCGGCGCCGGAAAGCCGAGACACGGATACTCCTGGCAGGGCTGCTTTGACTTGCTCCGCCACACTGCTCGACAAAGAACTTGTGCCGCCCAGCAGCACCACCTTGCTCGGAGCCAGCCGAGTCAGCTCGGCCGCAACAACCGCGGGGAGTTGGGTGCTGGCTGACAGCAGGACCGGGCTGTTGGTTCTTGCTGCCAGGGCGCCGCCGGACAAGGCATCCGCGAAGCCACCTGATGTGGCCAAATAGACAGTCTCAGCGGTGGTCCAGAACTTCTTGCTGATCGCGACCCCAGTGGCGAACCTGTCATCGCCTGCGAGCCGTTCCACATTCGAAACCAGCGCCTCGACTTGGGAGACGACGCTGTCCGGGATCGCGCCCTTGCCGCCCAACACGTAAACCGTGGTGGGATGGGATCGCTGGAACTCCTCCAGAGTCGCCCGCGGCAGCGACGAGCCAGCCGTCAGCAACACAGGAGCATCAGCGATCGAGGCCGCGGGACCACCAGACAGCGCGTCAGGAAAAGTCGTTCCAGCAGCCAGGAACGCCACGTCCGTCGTCGGAAAAATGTTTTCTGACACAGCAGCAGCCGTTTGATATCGGTTAGCTCCCGCGAATCGCGCCAAGACAATGTCGCTATCGACCGGGACACCCGCAGACCAGGCCGGCACCTGCACTGCCAACACGAACGCGAAACCAGCACCAGCAACTACAGAACCGATACGACGCAGGCTCATCAATCCGCTCCTGAACTGGCCACAAATGGTGCGACCGACATTCCCTTGCTACCAGTGAAAGCCTGTTCACGTGGGACGAATGGACAATCTGCTGGGTCCCCCGAGCAGCCGCCCTGGTCCTCGCCGTGATTAAGAGCGGACGACGAGCCCTCGACCGGCGCCTACGGCGCGAGAGGTGGGGCCCATGAGTGGTCGCGTCCGCTCAGGAGACCGCTACGCGGTGAGTGGAGCGGACGACGAGCCCACGACCGGCGCCTACGGCGCGAGAGGTGGGGCCCATGAGTGGTCGCGTCCGCTCAGGAGACCGCTACGCGGTGAGTGGAGCGGACGACGAGACTCGAACTCGCAACATTCTGCTTGGAAGGCAGAGACTCTAACCAATTGAGTTACGTCCGCGAAGCCTTGCGGCAACGACATCCATCTTGCCATATCAAACCCGCGCGCCCGCACCGCACCGCACCGTTTCGACAAGCGCAGGTGCCGGAGCGAGGTTCGTCCCTAGAATGCCCGCATGACCGATCGAACCGTTCTCATCACCGGCTGCTCATCCGGTATCGGTGAGGCGACCGCAGAGCGCCTCGCCACCTCCGGGTGGACGGTGTACGCGACAGCCCGAAGGCCGGAGACGCTCGAAGGTCTGGCGGCCAAGGGTTGCCGCACCCTCGCGCTCGACGTGACCAGCGAGGAGTCGATGACCGCGGCGGTCGAGACGATTCTCGACGAGACAGGGAGCATCGATGCGTTGGTCAACAACGCCGGTTACTCGCAATCGGGCGCGGCCGAGACTCTCGACCTCGACGACGTACGCCGCCAGTTCGAGACCAACGTGTTCGGACTGCTGCGCATGAGCCAGCTCGTCCTGCCAGCCATGCGCAAGCAGCGCTCGGGGCGCATCGTCAACATCTCCTCGATGGGCGGAAAGCTTGTCTTTCCCGGCGGCGGCATCTATCACGCGACGAAGTACGCGGTGGAGGCGTTGTCTGACGCCATGCGGTTCGAGGTCGCCGGCTTCGGGGTCAAGGTGGTCATCATCGAGCCCGGGCTGATCACGACGAACTTCGAGAACGCCGCGGTCGCCTCGATGGAAGGAAACGACGACGGCCCGTACGCGGAGTTCAACGCGCAGGTGGCCAAGTCGACCAAGGAGGTCTACTCCGGTCCCATGCGGCATCTCGGCGGTGGTGCGGACTCGGTGGCCAAGGTCATCGAGAAGGCACTCAAGGCCCGTCGCCCCCGGATCCGCTACACCGTCACCGCGTCCGCGAAGATGGCGATCGCCAGCCGACGCCTCATGGGCGCGCGGGCCTGGGACGCAGCGATGAAGAGCCAGTTTCCTCGAGCCTAAATAGATAGCGCCCGGGTGAGGATGAGGACCGCGCGGTCGTCCTCGCTCGACTCGACCTGGGCGAGAATGCGTCGAGGTGCCTGGTCGAAGCCTGTGGAGACAACTTTGGTGGCGACCTCACGCAGCCACTCGATGCCAGCGGTGAAGTCCTTCGTACGACTCTCTACGACACCGTCGGTGTAGAACATCAGCGCATCACCATCGTCGAGCCTGCCCACCGTCTGATGGAACTCCGCATCGTGGGTGATGCCGAGCGCCGTGCCGCGGGCGCCGTCGACGACCCATTGGCGATCGTGCGCATCCCATCGAAGCGCAGGAGGATGTCCGGCGTTGATGATGGTGTATTCACCCGTCGGCAGGTCGATCAGTACGTGGACCGCGGTCGCAAACCCGTCGTCCCATGCCTGCCGGAGGAGAAAGTTGTTGGCGGCGGAGAAGAGCTCCAGCGGCGGAAGGGCGCCGATCAGTCCTCCCAGCGCGCCGGCGAACTGGAGCGACGCGGTTCCTGCTGTGACGCCCTTGCCGCACACGTCGACCAGGACCATCTCCAGTCGCGACTCGTCGTCGGACAGATTGGCGACCAGGAAGTCACCGGCGAACTTCGCGCCACCTGCCGAGGCCATCGCGGACTGCGATGTCCAACCACTCGGGAGCGGGGGTACGACCCCCTGCGCCTGGAGGCGGTCCCGAAGGTCGACCAGCATCGCCTCGCCGAGCGGTCCTGGAAGTCCGCTCCGGCGACGGCTGGAGTCGAACAGGATGATCGCGAAGATGATGGCGATGGCTGCGAGGGAGCTGATGCGCCCGGCGACAAAACCGGTGTCGGAGACCACCTTGACCACCGTCACCGTGAGGCAGAGCGCGGTGAACAACACCAGTGCCAGCAGAGGCTTGAACCTCAACGCCAGCATGCCCAGCAGGACAGGGACGACGAAGGTGCCGGCAGGCACCGTGGCGTAGGTGGCAAGCGAGACGATCGTCATTCCGACAACCACGCCGATCAGCGCGGCAAGGACCAGGAACTGTCCCTCGTTGGAGCCCGTACGCCAGCGCACGATGCGGTCGTCCAGGTATCGCGCCACGGTGGGCGTCGCCCGACGAAACCTGTTAGCCACCCGGTCGACCCTATCGACGTTGCTGACACCGTGGACACCAAAAGAGGTTTCTCCCGGCATGGACACGCGAGCACACTGGTGTGCCGCACACGAGACACGCCTGGCCGGTGCGCCGGTAGACGTAGACCTCGCCTCCATGATCGTCGACACGGGGGTCACGGCCCATCGCCTCCGGCTCGTGCTCGGGTTCAACGGTGTCGATGCGCCCCGTGCGTACGCCTGCCCGCATCAACGTAGTGAGATCCGCCCACATGGCCATGAAGGTGTCGTGATCCAGCTCCTGGCCCGCGAGATCGGGATCGACGCCGTGACGAAAGAGCAGCTCGGCGCGGTAGACGTTGCCCACCCCGGCGAGCACGCGCTGGTCCATCAGCAGGGTGGCGATCGGCGCTCGCGATGAGCTGATGCGCTGCCACGCCTTGTCGGGGTCGGCGTCGGCGCGCAACGGATCAGGTCCGATCCGATCGATCAGGGCATCCGCTGCGGCCGGGTCGAGGAGCTCACACACCGTCGGACCCCGCAGGTCGGCGGTCGCGCTCGCCGACGCGAGGCGCCACCGCACCTGGCCGACCACCGGCTGGTCCGCCCCCGCGATCACGAACGAGCCGTAGATCCCCAGGTGGATGTGTACGCGGTCGCGGAGACCGTCGAAATCGACCAGCAGGTGCTTGCCCCAGGCGTCGGCCGCGCGGAGCACGCATCCATCGATGTGTGCGGCACCGAGGGCGAACCGGCCCTGCGGACTCGATGATGTGACGGGCTGACCGCCGAACGCATCCGCCAGCTCGGCGGCCAGACGGTGGAGCGTGTGCCCCTCAGGCAAACCGGCCGGTCTCCTCGTAGGCGAGGAGCAGGTCGATGCGACGCTGATGGCGCGGCTCCTCGCTCCACGGCGTCGTGAGGAACGACTCGACGATCTGGGTCGCCTCGTCGGCCGTGTGCATGCGCGCACCGATGGCCATGACCTGCGCGTTGTTGTGCTGGCGGGCGAGGGCCGCAGTCTCGACGCTCCAGGCCAGGGCGGCACGCGCTCCCTTGACCTTGTTGGCGGCGATCTGCTCACCGTTGCCCGAGCCACCTATCACGATGCCCAGCGAGCTCGGGTCGGCGACAGCGGCCTGCGAGGCATCGACGCAGAACGGCGGATAGTCGTCGTCCGCGTCGTACTCGTGCGCACCGTGGTCGACGACCTCGTGCCCGTTGGTGTTGAGCCAGTCGATCAGGTGGGTCTTGAGCTCGAAGCCGGCATGGTCGGCGGCAATGTGAACGCGCATGAAGGAAGTGTGTCAGCGATCGATCGGGTGCGTCACACGTGCCCGGGATGCAGACGACGTACGAGCTCGGCGAACGCCTCGGCCGACTCCTCGCCGACGAACTCGCCCAGCACGTACCGCTTGCGTTCCCGGCGCTTTGCGGCGAGTGGATCGGGACCGAGCATGTCGTCGAGGGTCTGGCCGAGGTTGGACAGGTCGCCCAGCACGACATAGCCCGTCTCGGCGATCGCGAACTCCTTGCGGAACTCCTCGATCGATGCGCGCATGCTCATCATGGCGTAGGGCTTCTCGGACTGGAGGAAGTCCGAGACCACGCTCGACACGTCGGATATCAGGGCATCGCAATGATTGGTGCAGTCGGCGACACTCCACTCTTCGTTGGCTTGTGGGCCGTAGACATGCTTGCGTCCGCTCGCGGCATGATCTGCCTTGAGCACGTCGATGATCTCCTGGATCTGGATCCGCCGCCTCTTCCATCGCTTGCTCAACGGGTGCGGCCGGAAGATGACCGGTGGCCCCCCGAGCGGTCAGCTGGCGAACGATCTCGGCCCCTTGGTCGAGGGACGAGAAGTTGACTGACGGGTCGACGCCCTGCCAGGTCGGCGCGTACAGGACGACAGGCTGCGCGACGTCGGCGATCGGTCCGGCCGCCATCTCGATCTCCCGCGCCTGCGGTCGGCCGACGATCTCGAACTTGTCGGCATCGATGTGGATGCCGTGCCGCTCATAGCGGTCGATCCCGGCCTGGCCGCACACGACGAGCTTGTCGTAGTCGGCGTGGCGCGGATTGAAGTTGGCGGGCTTGTCGGAGTCGCCGTGGTTGAGCCACACATGGGTGATGTGCTTGTTGCGCATGAAGATCGAGTTGTTGCGAGCGTTCTGCACGTAGTAGAGGGTCGTGAGGCTCGGGACCATCAACGCAGCCGCGTCGTGCTTGTCCCTGCTGCCCAGCTGGATGAACGGCGATTCGAGGTCCGAGCCGTCCAGGATCATCTGGTAGTGGGTCAGGTTGCGGTTGATGATGACGGTTCGCAGTCCGGAGCGCAGGAGGTAGGGCTCCCACATCATCAGTTGCCACGGTCCCCCGGATCTCCCGGCATACGCCATGCCGATGTCCGGAGCGTAGGCCTCGAGCGCGCCCCGTAGACGACGCGTCTGCCAGAAGACGCGAATCGCGCTATCAGCCGCCACCGCCCATGCGACGACGGCCACCGACGGTCAGGATCGACGAACGCGTTGTCCGGCGCCTCCACAGCGAACAGGCCGATCGCGACGAGGGACACCGCGGCACTCACGATCGAGTACGCGTTGCTGGGCAACGGGCTCGGCGCCGGTGGACCGTCAGGAATCCCCGGCAGCCCGAAGGCGAAGGGCGGTGTCTCACCAAGACGATGCCGCATCGCCGCAAGACGCCGCGAGAATGCATCAAGGAACCTGTGACCAACCAGCCTCGATCGAGCACCCACGAGGTGGTGCCCAGAACGATGAGGACCGCGGCGAACAAGAGGTTTTTGCGTAGAGACAGCTCTTGAAAGACCAGCGAGACGCGACTGGTCCTTGCCGAGGCAGCCTGATTCACGCGGGCCAGTATGCCAGCCTCACGTCGCAGAGCTCAGGCTGCGACTCAGGTGAAGTCCAGATCTCCCGTACGGGTGCGCTTGAGCTCGAAGAAGTAGTCGAACCCGGCGAGCTGACGCGTGCCCTCGAAGATCTGTCCGGCATCCTCACCACGGGGGATGCGAGTCAGCACCGGCCCGAAGAACGCCGTCCCGCCGACGGAGATGACCGGCGTACCGACCTCCTCGCCGACCCGCTCGATGCCGCCCTGGTGCGACGCGCGTACGGCGTCGTCAAGCGAGGTGTCCTCGGCAGCGGCAGCCAGGTCGAGGGGCAAACCGATCTCTTCCAGCACTTCCTCGTAGAGCGCCTTGTCGAACTCGCGACCTTCGTTGTGGTGCTTGGTGCCGATCGATGTGTAGAACGGGCGCAGGGCTTCTGGGCCGTGGGCCTGCTCGACCGCGATCGCCAGGCGTACCGGATTGATCGCACCCTCAAGCATCTTGCGATACTCGTCGGGGATGTCCTTGTCCTCGTTGAGGACGGCGAGGCTCATGACGTGGAACGTGGTCTCGACATCGCGTACCTTCTCGACCTCCAGCATCCAGCGGGACGTGATCCACGCGAAGGGGCAGAGCGGGTCGAACCAGAAGTCGACACGTTCCGTGGAGGTGGAGCCGGTGAGGGCAGAAGTCGTGGTGGCGGTGTCAATAGTCATATCTAGTTGAACAGTGAACTATCCGCGAGTATTTCTGCCTTCACGAAATTTGCTCAGAAGTACGGCTTGCCAGCTCGCATCTCGTCAACCAGCGACTGGGCCACGCAGTCGAGATCGGTGCCGTCACCGGCGGCGGCCACCTGCCGCTGGTAGGACGCTCCCCCACGTACGATCTCGTCGATGCCGGCGAGCTCGTCGATGCAGCCGAGCTGCTCGGCAACCGGCGCCAGCCGCTGCAGCAAGCGAGCCAGATCGGTCGTGACGAGCTCTTCCTCGGCGTTCTTGTCGAGGATCAGGATCGCGTCCATGCCGTAGCGAGCAGATCTCCACTTGTTCTCCTGGGCGAACCATGGCGGCACCGTCGGCAGCTCACGACCGGCGTCCAGCTCCTGCGAGAAGTGCTCGACCAAGCAGTGGGTCAACGCAGAGATGCTCATCAGCTCCGACATCGTCGGGATGCCGTCGCAGATGCGCACCTCGAGGGTGCCGAACTTGGGTGAGGGCCGCAGATCCCAGCGGATCTCGTCGAACACATCGATGACGCCGGTCTTGAGCATGTCGGCGACATAGCCCTCGAGCTGGGACCAGTCCTCGAACTGGAACGGGAGGCCGGCAGTGGGCAGCTGCTGGAACATCAGAGCGCGGTTGGAGGCGTAGCCCGTCGCCTTGCCACCCCAGAACGGCGACGACGCGCTGAGCGCCTGCAGGTGCCCGTAGTACGTCAGCATCGCCCGGCTGATCGGCAGCACTTTGGCGCGGTCCTCGATGCCGACGTGGACGTGCACGCCGTAGATCAGCATCTGACGGCCCCACCACTGCGTACGGTCGATGAGCGTCGCGTAACGCTCCTTGTCCGTGACCTTCTGGTGATCCCACGCGGCAAACGGGTGCGTACCGGCGCACATCAGCTCGACCCGCAGCGGATCGGTGACCACCCGGATCTCGTCGATCGCACGTTGCAGGTCGGCGCCGGCCTCGGCCACCGTGTGACACACCCCCGACACGATCTCGACCGTGTTGAGGAGCAGCTCCTGGCGGATGTGCGGATGCTCACCGCCCCCTGCGGGAGCCACCGCGTCGAGAACCGTCTGCGCCACCTGACGCAGGTCGCCGGAGTCGGTGTCGACGAGGGCGAGCTCCCACTCGATGCCGATCGTCGACCGCTCGGACTCCGCGAACGGGATTCTCATGCACTCATCCTGCCCGAGAAGGGGCCAGATGCCCGACTCGTCTCGCCAACCATCGCGTGAAAGCATGGCGACATGCCTGGAACCAATCTCACCCGCGAAGAAGCCAGCGAGCGCGCATCGATCATCTCCACAGAGACGTACGACATCGCGCTCGACCTCACCCTCGACTCCGACACACGGTTCGGATCGACCACGACGATCACGTTCGGGGCGACCCCCGGAGCGTCCACGTTCGTCGATCTCGTCGACGGCGAGATCTCGTCGATCACGCTGAACGGCGCCGACGTCGACGTGGCCGCGTACGCCGACAGCCGCATCGCTCTCACCGGTCTCGCTGAGCACAACGAGCTCCGGGTGGAGGCAACGTGCGCGTACTCCCGCTCCGGCGAGGGCCTGCACCGCTTCGTCGACCCCGTCGACGACCGTGTCTACCTCTACACGCAGTTCGAGGTGCCGGATGCCCGCCGCGTCTTCACGACGTTCGAGCAGCCCAACCTCAAGGCGACGTTCGAGTTCCATGTCACTGCTCCCTCAGGTTGGCAGGTGGTGTCCAACTCCCCCACGCCCGAGCCCGAGCCCGCCGGCGAAGGCACCAGCACCTGGCACTTCGCGCCGACCAAGCGCATGTCGACCTACATCACAGCCCTGATCGCCGGTGAGTATCACCAGGTCACCGACACCTACCAAGGTGCGTACGACGAGATCCCACTCGGCGTCTTCTGCCGCCAGTCGCTGGTCGAGCACCTCGACGCCGATGACATCTTCCTCATCACCAAGCAGGGCTTCGAGTTCTTCGAAGGCGCCTTCGAGATGGGCTATCCGTTCGGCAAGTACGACCAGCTGTTCGTGCCGGAGTACAACATGGGAGCGATGGAGAACGCCGGCGCCGTGACGTTCCGCGACGAGATGATCTTTCGCAGCCGCCAGACCATTTCCGCATACGAGAGCCGCGCCAACACGATCCTGCACGAGATGGCCCACATGTGGTTCGGCGATCTCGTGACGATGAACTGGTGGGACGACCTGTGGCTCAATGAGTCGTTCGCCGAGTTCGCCGCGCACCACTCGTCGGTCAACGCCACGCGCTTCACCGACGCCTGGACCGGCTTCACCAACAGTCGCAAGAACTGGGCCTACCGCCAGGACCAGCTGCCCTCGACGCACCCGATCGCCGCCGACAACTACGACCTGCACGCGGTCGAGGCCAACTTCGACGGCATCACGTACGCCAAGGGCGCCTCGGCTCTCAAGCAGCTGGTGGCCTGGGTCGGCGAGAAGGACTTCTTCGCCGGTCTGCGCGCCTACTTCACCAAGCACGCCTACGGGAACACCGAGCTCTCCGACCTGCTCAACGAGCTCGAGGCCGCCTCCGGCCGCGAGCTCGGCGACTGGTCCAAGGAATGGCTGCAGACGTCAGGCGTCAACACGCTCAAGGCCGTGTTCGAGACCGACGACGGTGGCGCCTTCACCTCGTTCGCCATCGAGCAGACCGCGATCGAGGCCTACCCGACCCTGCGCCGTCACCGCATCGCGATCGGCCTCTACAACCGGGTCGAGGGCCGCCTCGTGCGCACCGAGCGCATCGAGACCGACATCCGTGGCGCATCGACGCCGATCACCGAGATGCTCGATCACACCCAGCCGGACCTGATCCTGCTCAACGACGACGACCTCACGTACGCCAAGATCCGCCTCGACGACAAGTCCTTCGACACCTTGCTGGGAAGCATCGCGACGTTCGACGAGTCACTCCCCCGAGCCTTGTGCTGGGGATCGACGTGGGACATGACCCGCGACGGCGAGCTGCCCGCCTCCGACTTCGTGTCGCTGGTGCTCGCTGGGGTCGGCTCCGAGACCGATCTGACGGCCGTGGCCTCGCTGCTGCGCCAGGCCCAGACAGCGGTCAACATCTACACCGGTGACGATGCTCGACCCGAGCTCGCCGAGAAGTGGGAATCGGGGTTGCGTGCACTGGTCGACGACGCCGAGGCCGGCAGCGACCACCAGCTCGCCCTGGTGCGTGCATACGCCAGCGCTGCCTCCGGGCCCGGGCGACTGCGCGAGCTCATGGACGGCAGGCTCGAAGGTCTCGCCGTCGACACCGACCTGCGCTGGACACTTCTCACGGCGCTTGCCCGTCTCGGCGAGGCTGGCGAAGCCGAGATCGCAGCCGCACTCGAGGAGGACAAGACGATCTCCGGACAGGAGCACGCCGCGGCCGCTCGCGCGATCCAGCCGCTTGCCGACGCCAAGTCCGCTGCCTGGGACGCCGTCGTGAGCGGCGATGTGCCCAACGAGACGCGGCGGTCGATTGCGTACGCGTTCCAGGTGACCGGACAGGGCGAGCTCCTCGAACCGTACGTGGACCGCTACCTCTCGATGGCTGAGACCGTGCTCGAGGAGAAGGGCGTGTGGATGGCGCAGGTTGCGCTGATCCCACTGTTCCCGCTCGCCAACCCCTCACAGGCGACGCTCGACAAGGTCGACGCCTGGCTCAAGGACACCAAGGCCGGAGCGGCGACCGTGCGATACGTGTCAGAAGGTCGCGACGACCTCGCCCGGGCGCTGCGCGCGCAGGCAGTCACGGCGAGCTAGTCGTCCTCGCCGCCAGCGGCGGGCGGGCGCCAGCTGGTGATGAGGAGGAACGCGGCCGCGAGAAGTCCAGCCCCGGCTGCGATGAGTCCCACGGCGACGCCGTGCATCTCGATGCCGAGGGCATGGTCGAGCGAGATGTTGCCAGCACCGAGCACGGCAAGTGCCGTGAGCGCGAACGCAACCGTGCCGACGTACTCATAGCCCTCGCCGGGGTTGAAGATGAAGAACCCGTTCTTGCGGTGGACCGTCACGAAGGCGACCGCCATGGTCGCCACTCCGGCCGCCGCGGCGAACGGGACGAACAGGCCGAGCAGCAACAGGACGCCGCAGAGGACCTCCATGTAGGCACTCATCGCGGCGTGCACCTTGGCCGGACGCAGGCCGATGCTCTCGAACCAGCTCGCCGTGCCGGCCAGCCCTCCCGCACCCCAGCCATGATTGCGGCCGTGCATCAGAAGCACGGTTCCCAACGCGAGACGCAGGATCAGTGCTGCCAGATCCGCGCTCGTCACGATCAGTGGTCGCCGTGGAGCTCAACCTCGGCGCCCGGTTCGGGCACGAAGTTGTTGCGAGCTGTCAGCAGACCGAACAGCGAGATCAGGATGAACAGTCCGACTGTGCCACCGCCGAAGAGGATCAGGCCGTCGAGGGTGCTGCGGCTCTCGCCATCGGGCCATGCGGGACTGTTGGGCGCATCGGCCAGCGCGGTCGCCGAGCCGATGACGACGAACGTCGTCGTTGCGAGCAGCAGACCGAGGACACGAGTAGGAGTCGTCATGGGGCAATCATAGTGACCCGTAGGCTGGAGGAATGCTGCACCTCGACGTCAACTGGGACATCCCCACGGACACCGCCCTCGACTGGTTCGTCGCCACTCCAGGGGCGATCGTCCTCATCGTCGCCGTCGGGCTGGCGTTCCGCTGGTTCGTCAACCGTTCGATCGACCGGGTCGTGGCTCGGGCCAGCAAGGGCAGCCTGCCGAGTGTCATCGCCAACTCCAGGGCCGGCGACTTCTTGTCGGACCTGCGCCCCGGCAACAACGAGCGCCGCAAGCAGCGCGCTTTGACGATGGGCTCGTTGCTCAAGAGCATCTCGACCGGCATGATCCTCGCGGTCGTCATCGTGATGGTGCTCGCGCAGCTGAGCGTCAACATCGCACCCATCATCGCCAGCGCCGGCATCATCGGCGTCGCATTCGGCTTCGGCGCCCAGAACCTCGTCAAGGACTTCCTGGCCGGCGTCTTCATGATCCTCGAGGACCAGTACGGGGTCGGCGACGTCGTGGATCTCGGCGAGGCCACCGGCGTCGTCGAGGCGGTCGGCCTGCGAGTGACCCGACTCCGCGACGTCAACGGCACGGTTTGGTACGTACGCAACGGCGAGGTCCTGCGGGTGGGCAACCAGAGCCAGAACTGGGCGCGCACCGTCCTCGACATCACGGTCGGCTACGAGGCCGACCTCGACCTGGTGCAGACGATCCTGCAGGAAGAGGCCACGGCGATGTTCGAGGACACCAAGTTTCACGACGTCATCATCGAGCCCCCCGAGGTGTGGGGGGTCGAACGCTTCGACAAGGATGGCGCCGTCGTACGCGTCGTGCTCAAGACCGCGCCGCTCGAGCAGTGGCAGGTCGCGCGCGCCATGCGTCAGCGCATCAAGCACCGTTTCGACGCGGCCGGCATTCGCATCCCGGCGTCGTTCCAGACCTCAAGCGCACCGGACGCAACATGACTGAAGAGCAGACGTTCTACGAGGCGATCGGCGGCCACGACACGATCAAGCTGATCGTCGACGTGTTCTACGACGGTGTCGCGACCGACGAGGTGCTGCGACCGCTCTATCCCGAGGAAGACCTCGGTCCCGCCAACGAGCGTTTCCGCATGTTCCTCGAGCAGTACTGGGGTGGGCCGACGACCTACTCCGACCAACGTGGCCATCCGCGGCTGCGCATGCGGCACGCTCCGTTCGAAGTCACCAACGAGGCCCGCGACCGATGGCTGGTGCACTTCCGCGAAGGGCTCGACAAGGCGGCTCTCCCGCCCGAGCTCGACCGTCAGTTCTGGGACTACGTCCAGCACGCGGCACAGTTCATGGTCAACTCCGCTCGCTGACCGACAACACACGCGGCCGACCGCGCGGGTCGCCGCCGCACATGGTACTCCGCTCGCTGACGAAAGTCACTTGCGGAACTGGGCGAGGAACTCCTGGATAGCGGGCTTGGTCGCCGCTGACGCCTGGGCCCACGACTCCAGCTCGAGGGTCGCCTCGAAGCCGTCGCGATCGGCGGTCTGCACCGCCCGTTTGATGTCGCGCACGAGCTGGCCGTCCATGTCGGCGTAGCGCCGCGCCATCTCCTCGGCGACCGCCACCGGATCCTCGTCGTACGCCACGGCGAGTCCCGCCGCGACCGCGTCGGGGCCCAGCACCGTCCCGCCATCGAGCAGCATCTGGAGGGCGCGCTGCGGACCGAGGGAATCGACCAAAAACGACGTGCACCCGCCACCGGGGTGGAGCCCGATCTGAGAGAACGTCGCGGCCAGCTTGGCGCGCGGACCGACGACGCGCAGGTCGCACGCCATCGCGAGGTTGAGCCCGGCGCCGACCGCTGCGCCCTGGACGGCCGCGATCGTGGGGATCTGCAGCGACCTCAGGACGAGGAAGCACGCGTAGACGTCCTGCAGGTCATCGCGGATCGTCGCGACGGACCGGGAGTTGTCGCCGAAGATCGCGGGCAGGTCTGCCCCGGCGCAGAACGCCGAGCCCGCGCCGGTCACGACGAGGGCGCCGGCCTCGGGGTCCTCGCGGATCGCCGTGAACGCCGAGAGCATCTCCGCGCGCATCGTCTCGTCGATCGAGTTGCGCCGATCGGGGTCGTCCAACGTGACCCTGCGGAGTCGGCCCTCGGCCTCGACCTTGACCTTGCTCATGACGGTTCTCCTGTCGTGTCCTGCTCGGTGATCCAGGTCCAAACCTGGTCGTCGGTGCTAGCCAGCATGTGCCGACCGAGACGCTCGGTCCACCATCGTTGCGTGCCGTGCTCGTCACGCCACGACCAGGCCCGCCGGGTCGACAGGTGCAGCGGGTGCTCCCGCGTGACTCCCATCGCGGCGTGCGCTCGTGCGCAATGCGCGCCCCCTCGGTCGCGGCGCGTCCTGTGATCACGCGGGCCGTCGCGGCGCTGGTCCACCCCGCCTGCGGATCCGCCGTCAGGGCTGCCTCGGCACGCCCCACCGCGACGCGGGAGGACTCGACCTCGGACGCGAGCACCGAGAGCAGCCCGCCGACGGCCTGGAAGGCGATCAACGGCTTGCCGAACTGCTCTCGCGTACGTACGTGCTCGATGGTGTGCTGGAGCGCACGGTCCAACGCGCCGTGGATCGCGGCAGCCCTGAGCAGCGCTGCCTCGGCACGTAGGGTCTGCGCGTCCCCGTCCAGGACCGCCTCGGGCGTGATGCCCGAGACGACCAGATCGTCTCGGGGCTCGCCCGCGAGGTTGCGGCCCTCACGCCACTCGACGTCGCCGGCCGGCACCACGACGAGGACCTCTGAGCCGTCAGTACGCTGCGCGACAGCGACGACGCGGCTCGCGTCGCGCCCCCACGCAACCCGTGGTGCGACCCCTTCGAGCACACCTCCGCCGTCCAGGCGCAGTCCGCCGTCGACCGGCAGCGCAATCGTCATGACCTCGGAGCCGGAAGGCACGTCGGCGCCAGCCCTGGCCATCGCGCGGCCCGCGAGAACGGTCTCCGCGACGGGCAGCGACACGTTGGCGCGAGCCAGGCCCGTCACGATCGTCACGACGTCCGCCAGCGTTCCGCCCTCGCCGCCACGCTCCTCGTCGACCCCGACCCCGTGCCAGCCGAGGGACGTGACGATCTTCCACGTCTCGGCTGTACGGTCACCGGCTTCGCCGCCGAGCTCGTCGACGACGTCGGCCACTATCACCGCAAGGTCATCGCCGGCCGGGCGAGAGCTGCGGGTGCTGCGCGCGATGATGGTGTGCAGCACCTCCGTCGTGCCACCTCGGATCGTGAAGCCGGGAGCCGCCTGCACGCCCTGCGCCAGAAGGCCGGTGGCACCCGCGGCGTCGGGGTCGGTCTCGGCGGCCAGCAACGTACGGGCGACCTCGTTGACATCGCGTTCGAACGACGTGCCGAGGTCCTTGAGTATGGCGGCCTGACGATCGGCGCCGCCCGCGTCCATCTCGGCCGCGATGTCGCCCGCCATCGCCGCAGCCCGGCGAAACGGGCCATCATCTCGCCCAAGTCGGGCGTCATCCGGCTCGACCTGCGTGCTCGGGCCGGGCAGCTCCGTCGAGCGTGCGCCGCCAGCAGCGGGTACGTGCTCAGGACCCGCTCGATGCCTCCGCGCTCGAACGACAGCTGCTCGGTGACCTGCTTCCAGCCGTCGCCGATGGTCGCCGATGCACGTGATCGTCGGCGACCAAGACGTCGTCGAAGATCATCTCGTTGAAGTGGTGCTCGCCGCGCAGGTCGTGGATCGGCCGGACCTCGACGCCCGGCGCGCCATGTCGACGATGAGCTCACGAGCCCCTCGTGCTTGGCCTCCCCGGTCGGTGCGCGCCAGGACGTAGGCATGGGTCGATCGGTGGGCCTGGCTGGTCCAGATCTTGCGTCCCGTGATCGCTAGCCGTCCTCGACGCGCACCGCGCTCGTGCGCACCGCGGCCAGGTCGGAGCCCGACTCGGTCTCGCTCATCCCGAGGCAGAACGTGACCTCGACCGGCCGCGATGGCCGGCAGGTACTCCTGCTTCGCGCCTCGCTGCCGTGCCGCAGGATCGACGGCCCGATCTGGCGGTCGGCGATCCAGTGCGCGGCCACCGGGGCGCCGGCGCAGCAGCTCCTCGGTGACGACGAGCCGGGCGACCGCCGAGACCGCGCCCGCCGTACTCTGTGGGCCACGTGATCCCGATCAGGCCCCGGCTGCCCATGTCGCGGCTGAAGTCCAGGTCGTAGCGGCGCAGCCACGAGTCGCAGGCCGGCGCGAACCGGCCGGCCTCGAGCCACCGGTCGCGTACCACGCCCGGCCTCCTCGGTCCGCGTCCGGAGGTGATCGTGTCGTCATCATCTGATCCCTTCATGCGACGAGCGCACTGGCGCCACGCGGTAGCCACGGGCGGCCTCCGAGCTCAGAGCTCGGTGGCGGCGGCCCGCTCGCGTTCGGCCGCGACCGGCGGGTCGTCGAGATCGACGTGTCGACGCCGAGGTCCACGAGATGCGGGTGAAGTCGTCGACGCCGGCGACTTCGGCCAGCTCCTCGATCCTCGGGTGCTCGCCCAGCCGCACGACCCCCAACGGGTGTGCACCCGGACCAGCGTGTCCGGACCGGGTGCGGCGGTCACGTGCTCGACCGGCGACTGCAGCCGGTCGAGGCCCGGGCCGCCGCTGAGCCAGACCAGCTCACGGGCCCTGGCGGCGACGTCGGGTGCGCCGCCCCCACCCGGCAGCCGGACCTTCGGCCGCTCCGAGGGGCCGATCAGCGACGAGTTGACCCGGCCGCGGACGTCGAGGTTGCTGGCGTCGAGCAGCACCCGGTCGAAGCGGTGGGCCAGGCCGAGCAGCATGGCGGGCGTCGACCCGCGAACCCGAGCGCGTTGGCGTACGCCGGGTAGTCGGTGGTGCTCGTCGGCATCGGCGTCCGGCAGCCAGGGTCGTCGCCCCGGCCTCGAAGACCTGGGCGAACGGCTCGCCGTCCCGGCCGTGGGCGAGCTGGCCGGCCAGCACCGGCCAGTGGAACCCGGTGAACACCCAGCCGCCGCGCGGAACTCGCGCGCCGCTCGCACCAGGAAGTCGAGGACCACCGGAGTCGGCCTGGTCAGACCTCGGCCATACCGATCCGGGCCAGAGCGGTGTCGAGCCAGGCCGCGAAGCCGTCGGGGTGGCGCTCGCCGCGCGCGTTAGCGCTCGTAGGCCTCGACGTCGCGGTCGTAGCGTCCGACGGCGCCGTCCGGGCACCGCTCCGGGACGGTGCACCACGGCGTCGACCAGGAGCCCGGGAACGCCGGCCGGCTGCCCGACAGAGCCGCCGGGCGCGACCCCCTCGGCAACCACCACGACCTGCCGCGCCGCCTGGGCGGCGACCAACGCCTCCCCGATCGGCCCCCGGACGAGGGCGTTGCCGTCCCCGTCGGCGGGTCGACGTGCACGAACGCCACGTCCGCCGTCGCGGCGCACCACCGCGGGTCGCCGAAGGCCTGCCGCTCGCCGTGCAGGCCGGCCGGCCAGTCCTCGTCGGCGTACCCGGTGCCGGGCAGTCCCCGCGACCGGCATGAACGGCACGCCCTAGGCGCCGGCGGTGAGCGCGGCGGTGAGCAGGCCGAGGCTGAGCTGGTGCAACGTCGTGTCCGCGGTCGCCGGCCTTGGCCGACCGCCGGAAGTTCCAGGCCGGGCCGGGCCGACCGGGCTCCAGCAGTGCCCGAACGTGGCCGCTGGCCACGCTCCCGGCGCCGAGGAGCTGGTCGAGCAGCATCCCCCCGGAGGCGATCACGAGGTCCAGATCCCGACGGCCGGCGGATGATCTCGTGGCCGACGCAGAACAGCTGGGCGCCGAAGTTCCCGAGGTACACCGTGTACCGGCTGACGCGTCGTGGACGACCGCCTCCGGCGTCGTCAAGACTCGGCGGTGCCGAGGCGGGTCACGCGTAGGCCTCCGGCAGCATGTGCAGGCCCGGCGCCGAGGTGCGCGCCGCCGTCGACCTGGAGCAGCTGCCCGGTGATCAGCGCTCCGGCCGGGCTGCCCAGGAAGGCGACCAGCTCCGCGACCTCGTCCGACGGAGGTCGCCCTCCGCATCGGCGTGGCCCTCTCCACGAGGTTGCCCAGCACGTGCTCGCTGGCCTCGTCGCCGAGCGCGCTGGTCACGACGGTGCCGGGACCCAGGCAGTTGAGCCGGATCCCGTCGAGGGCCCACTCCAGGGCGAGCGTCCGGGTCAGGCCGAGCACCCCGGCCCGCGCGGCGATCGAGTGCGCCATGCCCATGCCGCCGCGCTCGACCCCGGAGAGCGACATGTTCACCACGCGCCCCGCGGGCGGCCAGGTACGGGTGGGCCGCCTGGGTGCGGTGGAAGATCGCGGTCAGGTTGAGGTCGAGCACTGCGTCCAGCCGCGGCTCGCGATCTGGGTCGCTGGCGCGAAGAACTGGCCGCCCGCGTTGTTGACCAGCAGGCCCAGGCCGGCCGTTCGCCGGTCTCCGTCACGACCGCCGTCATCGCCTCGGCGTCGCGACGTCGCCGCCCGGCGGGGTAGCGCTCGGGTCGCCGACCAGCGAGCGGGTCTCCTCGAGCGACTCCTCGTGCCGGCCGATGCCTGCGACGCGGGCGCCGAGCTCGACCAGCCGCCGGCCGACCGCCCGGCCGATGCCGCTGCCGGCGCCGGCGACGAGCGCCGCGAGGCCGTGCCCGCTCGGGCCCGCGCACGGGGTGGTGGCGGTGCTGGGTCATGAGTGGGCCTCCTCGGCGAGAGCGGGTGCGGGCTCGCGCGGGACGCGCTCGCCCGAGAAGTCCACCGGGAACTGCGGCACCGCCGCCCCGTCGCTGCCGTCGACGACGGCGCCGGGGCGCCGGCGCCGCTGGTCCACCAGCGCATCGGCGGCTCGCGGACCGGTCCGGCGGGGACGCCCAGTTCGCCCATCTCGCGGCAGACCGCGGCGACCGTCTGGTCGGGGTCCACGCGGCGACGGCGGCCTCGAACCGGCCGGGGTCGGCCAGCCGCTGCTAGGGTCGCCCGTCGTCGCCGCCGACCAGGGTGCGCAGCCGCGCCCAGTGCTTGTCCAGGCCGGCGTAGACGTAGGCGTATCCGTCCCGGCAGCGAACGTCGTCGACGGCGCGGTCGCGATGTCGCGGTTGCCCGGCCCGCGACGCCGGGCCGCCGGTTCCACCGCGGTCAGCAGCGCGGGCCCGCACAGCGCGGACATCGCCACCTCGACCATCGCGACGTCGACCAGGTGCCCACCTCGCCGCCGATCGAGCACGGCCATCGCCGTGAGCCCTCCCCCCGTACAGGCCGCTCAACACGTCGGTGGGATAGCCGGCCGTGACCCGCGGCGCCCCGGCCTCGTCCGCGTTGACGTGGGCGTAGCCGCTGACCGCCTGGGCGATCGAGTCGAACGCCGTGCGCGTGTCGCCGCCGCCGTACGCACTGATCATGACGACCACGAGCCCGGGCCGCGGCGGCAGGGTCGCGCGTCCAGGCCGAGCCGGGCCGCGTGCCGGCCGAAGTTCATCACCAAGGCGTCGGCCGCGGCGAGCATTTCGTCCAGCTCGGCCCGCCCGGCCGGCTCGGGCGCGGTCCAGGGTCCCGACTACTTGCCCGTGTTGTACGCCCGGAAGTAGGCGCTCCCGGACGGGCTGGCGCCGAGGGCCCGCGCCGGGTCGCCGCCCCGCGGCTCGACCTTGGTCACCTCGGCACCGTAGTCGGCGAGCAACGGCCCGCAGACCGAGCCGGCGATGTACTGGCTCAGGTCGACGACCCGGCGGCCGCGCAGGGGGCGCCGGCGGTCATTGCCGTCTCCCGGCGCCGCGGCCTGCCCGCCGCAGGATCAGGGCGCCGGGCGGTAGCGCGGGTCGCCGAAGCCTCGCAGCATCGAGCGCAGCGAGGCGAGCACCGCGGCCGCGCCGTCCCGGCCGAGCTACTCGAAGGGCCGGCGGGGTGGTTCATCCCCAGGCGCAGCGCGAGGTCCACGTCCGCGGCAGTCGGTGCCCTCCTCGACCACGGCGCCGCCTCGTTGACCAGGCAGTGCCGAGCCGGTCCCCGACCAGGCCGGGCAGGGCCGCCGCCACCTCGACCCCGCGGCGCCCAGTGCGTCCAGCAGCAGCGGCACCTCCCGACGGCCGGCGCCGCAGCCCGCCTCCGAGTCCTCCACCACCTCGGCGAACGGCTCGCCGCGCCAGTGTGCAGCCGCAACCAGCCCGCACCGGCCGGTACCGCGGTCAGCCATGCCCGGTCGGCGCCGTCGACCACCACCCGGCCGTCCGCGGCCAGCTCCCGTACCGCCGGGCCGGGTCCGCGGTCGGCGAGCGGAGGCAGCGGTACATCGTGACGGTCGAGTCCGCACCGACCGCCCCCGCGACCGGCCGGTGCGACCCGACCCGCCGCGGCCCGGGCCGCCATCTCGACCGTCACGCGGGGCGCGGCGCCCGGCGCGGCAGTGACTCGGCTCAGCGCGGCCCGGGCCGTTTCGACCTCGTAGTCGTAGAAGCCCCGTCCGGCCGCCCGGCCGGTCATCCCGCCCCGCACCAGCGCGCGACCAGCGGGATCGGCCGGTAGCGCGGGTCCCCGAACTCCCGCAGCGCCGTCTCCGAGGACGCCAGGTGGGTGTGCAGGCCGGTGAAGTCCAGCAGCTCAGCGGCCCCATCCGGTGCCCCAGCGCCCCGCGGGCGGCACGTCCACGGCCGCGGGTTCGACGCCCTGGCTGGCGAGCAGCTGGGCCTCGTAGTACAGCGGCCGGCAGACCCGGTTGACCAGGAAGTTGGGCGAGTCCCCGCAGATCACCGCCGTCTTGCCCAGCCCTCGACGATCCCAGCGCCCGCGCGAGCACCTCGCGGCTCGCCGCGCCCGGACCACCTCGACCAGGCGCATCTTCGTCGGCGGGTTGAAGAAGTGCATGCCGACCACCCGTGCCGGGTCGCCGAACGCCTGCCCAGCTCCCCCACGCTGAGCGAGGACGTGTTGGAGGCCACGACCAGGTCGTCCGGGCCGTGTGCCCGCACCGTCGAGGCAGCTCCCCCTTGACCTCCAGGTTCTCGACGATGGCCTCGACGAGGACCTCGGCGCCGGCCACCGCGTCGCGGGCGCGGCGCCCGACCCGCCCAGCGGCTCACCCTCGGCCTCGGCCCGGATCATTGCCAGGCCGACCGCGGTGGGCTCGCGGTGACGTCGCACGACCGACCTCGGCACCGGCCCGCTCGAAGACCCGGGCGATGCCCCGGCCCATCGGCCCGAGTCCGGCGACCGCGACGGCCATCCTTCCAGACGCCCTCATGTGTCCACCCGCTCGACGACCGCGGCGACGCCCTGGCCGCCGCCGACGCACAGGCTGGCGACGCCGTAGCGGGCCCGCCGCTCCAGCTCCGGGAGCAGGCTCACCACCAGGCGCGGCCCGCTCTGCCCGGTGGGGTGGCCCAGTGCGATGCCGCCGCCGTTGACGTTGACCCGGTCCTCGTCGAGCCCCAGCTCCCGCACGTTCTGCACGATCTGGGCGGCGAACGCCTCGTTGATCTCGAACAGGTCGATGTCGCCGCGTCAGCCCGGCGGCGAGGCGAGCGGGATCGCGGCGGTCGGACCGACGCCCATGATGGTCGGGTCGACGCCGACCGCGGCGAAGGACACCAGCCGGGCCCCGGGGTCAGCCCGTAGCGCGCGACGCTGTCGCCGCTGACGAGCACGACGGCGCCGCACCGTCGGCCATCTGGCTGGCGTTGCCGGCGGTCACCGTGCCGTCCTGCTCGAACGACGGGCGCAGGTCGCGAGCTTGTCGGGTCGAGTCCGGCCGGAAGGTCTCGTCCCGAGCGAGCGAGCCGCCTCGGTCGACCGGCACCACCTCGCCTGACGACGCCTCGTCCCACGCGGCTGCACCCGCTGGTGGCTGCGTGCCGCCCACGCGTCCTGGGCCTCGCGCTAGATGCCGAACTCCCGGGACACCTTCTCGGCCGTCTGCCCCATGTTCAGGCCGCAGATCGGGTCGGTGCCGCCGTCCCGCCAGCCGTCGGCCAGTGTGATGTCCCCGCGTCGGACGCCTTCCCAGCGCAGCGAGTACGGCGCGAGGTACGGCATGGTGGACATGCTCTCCGCGGCGACGGCCAGGGTGACTTCGGCATCGCCGGCGATCGACTTGGCGGCGATCCGGATTGCCTTCAGGCCGGACGCGCATGCCATGTTGATCGTCTGAGCCGGCACCGGTTCGGCGATCCGGCCTTGAACGCGATCTGGCGCCCCGGGTTGGGCCCGTTGCCGGCCTGCCGGCAGTTGGACACCACCCCTCGCCGATCTCGGCCGCGTCGGCCCCGGCCCGGTCGAGGGCCGCGCGCCCGGCGATCCCGCCGAGCTCGACCACCCGGACGTCACGCAGAGAGCCGCCGTACCTGCCGTGCGGAGTACGGACTGCGCTGACGATGAAGACGTCGGGGTCATGGTGGATCCTCCTTCGGCTCCCGCGGGCCTCGATGTGGTGCCCGATCAGGGCGGATCGAGGTGGCCGGAACCGTTGGGGATCCGGGTGGCAGGTGAGCTACTCCCGGACGACGCGTTTGGACTTGTGGGTGCTCCGCGCGAGCGCGCCGAGGGAACGCGTCTCGATGTGGCCGCACGGTGAGCTCGGCACGGATCGCCCGGGCCAGGTCGTGGCGACGTCCTCCTCGCGCCGGGTCCGATCTCCACGCGCACCTTGATCCCCGTCAGGTAACCCGTGACCGGGTCGGTGACGTCTCGGTCGAGCACGATCTGGTACTCACCGGTGAGGCCGGCGATGCGGCGCACGATGTTCTCGACGCCGCTGGGGAACAGGTTGACGCCGCGGACGACGAGCATGTCGTCGCCGCGACCGATGCACCCCGCCCGGGTAGCCGGCTGAGCGTGCGGCCGCAGGAGCACGGCGTGCTGTCGCGCACGACGACGTCACCGGTCCACCAGCGCACGAACGGCGTGGCCTGCTTGTCCAGGTGCGTCAGCACCAGGACGCCGGGGGTGCCGTCCGGGACCGGCTCGCCGGTGTCCGCATCGACGACCTCGGCGTAGGCGAAGTCCTCGGCCAGGTGCCCGCCCTGCTGGTGCTCGCACTCCCAGGCGATCGGCTGGAACTCGAGCGAGCCGTAGCCGTCGAAGACCTTTGCGCCCCACCGCTCCTCGATGAGCGCGCGTCGCAGGGATCGCCGCGCCGGGCTCGCCGCCGACCCGGATCCGGGTCACCGCGGTTGTCGGTCAGCGGGCGGCCCAGCTTGCTCGGCCGCCTCGGCCAGGTGCAGCATGAACGAGGGCGTGCCGCTGACGGCGGTCGTGCCGTAGTCGCTCCATGACGTCGATATCTGGCGCTCGGTCTCGCCGGAGCCGCCGGGCATCACCGTGCAGCCGATGCGGCCGTACGCAGCGGTGACGCCGAGTCCGCCGACGAACCACGCGTAGCCGAACAGCGACTGGTAGACGTCCGCGCGGCCGCACGCCCTGGCTGTAGGCCGACCGGGCATAGAGGTCGGCCCACCGGTCGAGGTCGTGCTGGGTCCAGCAGACCGGGGTCGGCGCCGACGTCGTTCCGGAGGAGAAGTGCACCCGTCGCACCTGCTCGAGAGGAGCCGCGAGCATCGACCCGCAGGGCGAGTCCTCCTCGAGGCTGGCGACGTAGTCGGTCTTGCAGATCGATCGGCAGCTTGCGCAGGTCGTCGAGCGTCCGCACGTCGGCCGGGTCGAAGCCGAGCTCGGCCCACGGTCACGACGGAAGTACGGCTGTTCTCACCGACGTAGGCGAGCTGGCGCTGCAGGCGTCGAGCTGGAACGCCTCGATGCGGTCCCGCGACCAGGTCTCGACCTCGCTCCACAGTGTCCGAGTGTGGCTGGGTCATCGTGAGAGACCGCCTTTCAGGCCGCTGACGACGAAGACAGCGAAGGCATCCGCGATCTGCGAGATGCCTTCGCGGAGTCGCGCTCGGGGGAGTACCAGATGGGGATCCAGTTGAGCGAGCCCAGCGCCGCCTTGACCGCGATGCGGCTGTCGACGCGGACGCAAGCTCGCCGTGCCGCGATCCCCTCCTCGACGACGTCGCATGAAGCATCTGCTCGTACTCACGCCGCAGCTCGAACACCTGGACAGCAGGTCCTGGTGCATCGCGATCTCGGGCACCGCGCATCTCGACCGCCTGGACCGAGACCCGCTGGGCGTAGTTGCGCAGCATCATGAGCGAGGCATGGCGGCGCACCATGCTGGCGGAGGCGCTCCACCGGCCCCAGTCCGGGTGCCGTGCCCGAGCGGCCCCATCTCGCCGATCAGGTCCTGCATCCCGGAGACCACGACGTCCAGGAAGACCTCCGCCTTGCCGCGGTAGTAGTGGTAGACCCGTCCCTTCGTCGCGCCCAGCTCGTCGGCGATGGCGTCGATCGACGTGGCGAGGTAGCCACGCCGGGCGAAGGCCGCCGCAGCGGCGTCAAGGATCGCTTTGCGGCCGTCCTGGCCGGGCCGGCCGACCGACGACGGACGGGACTGGTCGGATCGGAGATGGTCATGGGAGCCTACCGTTCGAGTCGGGACGAATGCCAAGGGCCGGATGGGAGATCCGGTGCCGCCGCGGATCGGGAGCGGTGCGGCGGTGAAGAAGAAGTTCCAGACTTCACCCTCGGCAATCGACGCGAGGTTCATGGCTTCCATGATGGGCATTCCGTGCTCCACGAGCAGGTGACAGTGCACCGGGAGGTCGGCGCGGGCTGTTGCTGACGCCACTGTGTCGGCGCCTGAGGCCACGATGCCGTGGTCGGTCAGCCACCGGGCACCCGAGAGATCAAGACCAGGGGCGCCGGTCTGGGTTCCCAGGAGCGGGCGTTGTCGGACCAGCGCTCGTCCCAGCCCGTGCGTACGAGCACGACGTCACCCGGCTCGGGCCGGACGCGCTTGCGAACCACGACTCCAGAAGGTCCGCACCAACCGCGTCGTCGGGCGTCAGGTCACGGCCAAGTGCGGTTGGCGCGTCCACCAGGTGCCCCGGTGCGTACACCGGGGACATCTCGTGGACCGACTGCACCGTGACGCCACCGGCGTACTTCTGGTTCGCCAGGACGTCGTGGCCGCCGTAGATCTGGCCGAGCTTCGACACGTGGGCGAACCTGTTGATGTGGACCTACGTGCCCCCCGGTGGTGATCATCTCCGCGGCCGCCGACAGATCCTCCGGGTAGATCACCTCACCGTCCTGCTTGGTCAGGGTGAAGCAGTAGGCGGGTGGTTGGGGTGGGGGCGGGGCGGGATGTCGGTGTGCAACTGGTGCGAGAGGTCGTAGACCGTCTGACGGCCTGGCTCGGGCCACCGGACCGTCCAAAGCCTCGACCGCGGGTCCATGCTCATGCCGAAGTCCCGTTCCGTCGCCTCGCGCCTTGACGGTCCGGCCCAGCACCAGCCGCTGGATCTCGGAGGAGCCCTCGTAGATCTCCAGGATGCGCTGGTCGCGGTAGAGGCGCTCGGCGGTCCGGCTTGCAGTAGCCGCGCCCCCGATACTGCACCGCGTCGTCGCCGCCGGTGCGCCACCTCGCGACGTGAAGAGCTTGGCCATGGCGCCGAGGTTGGAGACGTCGTCGCCCCGGTCGTAGGCGCGCGCGGCCTCGTAGAGCATCATGCGGGCCGCCGAGATCTCGGTCGCCATGTCGGCCAGCATGAAGCCGATGCCCTGGTTCTCGCCGATCGGCTGGCCGAAGGTGCTGCCGCTCGCGGCGCGCCGGGCGGCCTCGCGTAGGCCGCGATGGCCAGCCCCGATCGACTGCGCCGAGACCATGATGCGGCCGACGTTGAGCGTCTGCAGCGCGAGCCGCAGCGCGCGGTGGAGCTCGCCGATGCGCGCGCTGTCGGGCACCACCAGGTCGACCTTGAGGTTGGAGGTCTGCGTGCCGCGGATGCCCATCTTGTCCGACAGCTCGTCGACCACCGCGCCGCGGCTGCTCCTTGTCGACCATGAAGGCCGGATGCCGCGGCCGCCGGCGCCGGGTCGGTCTTGGCGAAGACCACGTAGTAGCGCGAGGCGCCGCCGTTGCCGATCCAGTACTTCTCGCCCTTCAGGCGCCAGCCGTCGCCCTCGCGCACCGCCGTCGCCTCGATCGCCGCCGCGTCCGAGCCGGCGATGCGCTCGGACAGCGCGAAGCTGGTGGCCCGGCCCTGCGTCATCTCGCCGCAGGTAGAAGTCCTTCTGCGCATCGGTGCCGGCCAGCAGGATCGGGAAGGCGCCGAGCTGGTAGGCGCACATGATCGCCGCGGTCGAGGCGCAGTGCGTGCCCAGCGCTCTCCACCGACCGCCACCGTCGCGACCAGGCTGCGCCCTCGCCGCCCCACTGGCGCGGCAGGAACAGGCCGACGAACCTGCTCGACCAGCGCCTCGATGGTCTCCCACGGATAGCGCTGGTCGCGGTCGAGCTCCGGGGCCAGGGGCGCGAAGCGTTCGCGGCCGAGCTGGTCGGCCAGGCCTGCCAGCGGGCGGCTCGTCGAGGGGGTTGCCAGAGTACGGTCACTTGGTTTTCTCCTTGTGTTGCGGTGGTTGCGGCGGCGCGCGCGGCCCCAGGGTGGCGGGTCGCCGGGCGTGCCGCGGGGAGCGGGACGCGACGAGCAGGGCCCGCCAGGCCCATCGAGGCCCTGCGGGAAGAAGGCGCAGGACCAGCACCAGCACGCTGCCGAGGATGATCTTGTCGACATAGCCGCCGAGCGAGAAGAACTTCTCCTGCAGCCAGCACCAGCGCGGTCGCCGAGCAGCGGCCCGAGCAGTAGCCGGCGGCCGACCAGGATCACCGCCGTCAGCATCAGCACAGGAAGTAGGTCTCGAAGAGGTCCGGGCCGACATAGGCGCGCTGGTAGGCGTAGAGCCAGCCGGCCGCCGCGCTGATCGGCGCCGAGAGCAGGAACACCAGCAGCCGCACGCGCGCCGGCGTCGATGCCGCGCATCGTGGCGAGGCGCGGGTTCATGTGCACCATGAGCGCCGTGGCGCCCGAGCCGCGAGCGGCGGAAGCGGTGCGACGAAGTAGATCACGACGAGCAGCAGCACGAAGGCGTAGGGCCACAGCTCGCGTCGTTGCGCGCCGCGAGCGGCAGCCGGCCACCGACAGGTCGAGCGATCGGCATGCCGACGACGCCGTCCGAGCCGCCGAGGAACGACCAGTTGGCCGCCATCGCCGTCGCGACGACGGCGGCCGCGTAGGTGACCAGCGAGAAGACGAACTCGCGCAGCCGCAGCGTGACCAGCCCGAGCACGCAGCGCGAGCACGAGCGCGACCGCGAGCGCCGCCGCCAGCGTCGCCCAGGCGCCCCAGCCGGCGTGTCGACGAGCAGCGCGGCCGCGTAGGCGCCGGCCGCGAAGAAGACCGTGTGCGCCGAGGCTGACCTCGCCGAGGTCGGACAGGATCAGATGTCGAGCCCGTAGGCCATGACCGCCAAGATCGCGATCACCACGAGGTCGCCGTAGACGACAGCGCCGCCGCCGAGCAGCCGCGGCAGCGAAGAGCCGACCGCGGCCGCGAGCGAGCGGCGCAGGACCGGACGCGGCGGACCCGTCATCGAGCGATGCCCCTCGCGGCCGGCGTCGAGCCCGCCGCGGGCGCAGCACCAGCACGCGATCAGCACCACGAACGCCGCCGCCGTGGTGTAGGCCGGCGAGACGCAGCGCGCCGAAGAACGCCGTGAACATGCCGAGCCCGATGCCCGCGACGTAGCTGCCCGCGACGCTGCCGATGCCGCCGAGCACCACGACGACGAAGGTCATGATCACCTCCTCGAAGCCCATCGAGGTCAGGATCGGCGTGCGCGGCGCGACCAGGCCGGCGGCAAGCGCCACGGCCGCCCCCTCGAAGGCGAAGACGCCGATAGTAGACGCGCGCGCACGTCGATGCCGGCGAGCTGCGCCAGCTTCGGGTCCTCGGCGACCATCCGCACCACGCGGCCGAGCGGTGCGGCTCAGCACCCAGCGCAGCAGCAGGAACAGCACGATGCGCGGCGACGACGATCAGCACGTCCTGCCAGGTCACCCAGCGTCGCCGAAGCGTCGAAGTCCGCGTGGCGACGGCGGGCTGCCAGGACGCTGCGGGTCGCCGCCGAAGACCAGCGCCGCGCCGCCGCTGCAGCACGTGGCCGAAGCCGAGCGTCACGATCATGATGGCGACGAGGTTCTGCTGAAGGTGAGCCGCGCAGCATCACGCGCCTGCATCAGCAGCCGACAGTCCGCGCGCCGACCATCGGCGACCGGGATCGCCAGCAGGTAGGGCAGCGCCGGCGTCGACGTCGCCCACCAGGTGACGAAGGCGCCCAGCATGTAGATCTGGCCGTGCGCCGAAGTTGACCAGCCGCGCCGACGCCGAGCAGCACCGTCCAGCCGATCGCGACCAGCGCGTAGGCGTGGCCGAGCACCAGGCCGTTGATGAGCTGCTGCGACGAGGTTCATGCGGTCACGGCCTCCCGAGATAGGCCTCGAGGATGCGCGGATCGTCGCGCATGGCGGCGGCCGGGCCTTCGCGCGACGACGCGGCCGCGCTCGAGCAGGACGAGGCGGTCCACCACCTCGATGGCCGCGCGCACGTTCTGCTCGACCAGCAGGACGGCGAGGCCCGTCCCGCACCAGCGCGCGCATCGTCCGCAGCACCTCGACACCAGGCGCGGCGCAAGGCCGATCGAGGGCTCGTCGAGCAGCAGCACGCGCGGGCCCGTCGCGCAGCGCGCGGCCGATCGCCAGCATCTGCCGCTCGCCGCCCGACAGCGCGCAGCCCGCGTGGCTGCGGCGTTCCCGCAGGCGCGGGAACAGGGCGTAGACCTCCTCGTCGCGTAGCCGCGCCGCCCGGCTGTCCGCGGCGGGGCGCCGGCGGCGGCGAGATTGTCGTCCACCGTCATGCGGCCGAAGACCCGCGCCGCCCTCCGGCACCAGCGCGAGCCCCGCGCGACGCGCGCGTGCGGCGGCAGCGCGCCGATGTCCTCGCCGTCCAGCAGCACGCTGCCCGAGACGTCGGGCGCGCCGCGCGACCAGCCGGCGATCGCGTTGACCAGCGTCGACTTGCCCGCGCCGTTGGCGCCGACGACGCCGACCAGCTCGCCCGGCGCGACGGTCGAGGCGTCGATGCTCGACGCGCGAGGTTGCCGCCGTAGGCGACCCGCAGGTCGCGCGCCTCGAGCACCGGCCGCGTCATGCCGCCTGCCCCAGATAGGCCTCGAGCACCGCGGCGTCGCGCTGGATCTCGGCCGGCGTGCCCGTCGCCAGCTGGCGGCCCTGGTCGAGCACCAGGATGCGGTCGGCCACCGCCATGATGAGGTCCATGTGGTGCTCGATCACCACCACGGCGACGCCCTCGCCCGCAGCCCGCGCAGCAGCGCGGCGAGCGCGTCCATGTCGTCGCCGCCCAGCCCCGGCGGCCGGCTCGTCGAGCAGCAGCACCCGCGCCCGGCGCCGTAGGCCAGCGCGATCGACAGCATGCGCTGCACGCCGTAGGGATGTCGCCCGGTAGACTGGTGATAGTCGGCGGCGATGCCGAACGCGTCAGCAGCTCGGGGGCCGCGCTCGGCGCGCCGGCGGCGGCGCGCTCGCTGCCAGGGCGTCGCGACCGAGGGCGGCAGGGAGGCCCGTGCTCGACCAGGATCGCCGCCATCGCGTTCTCCAGCACGGTCAGCTCGCCGAAGAAGGCGTTCTGCTGGAAGGTGCGGCGCAGGCCGCGCCGTGCGAGCCGGCGTCGGCAGGCCGGTGACGCCCTCGCCGGCCAGCCAGACCGTTCCGGGCGCGGGACGGCATGGGTGACGGCGGCGAAGCACGTGCTCTTGCCGGCGCCGTTGGGGCCGATGATGCCGAGGATCTCGCCCGCCGCCACCGAGAACGAGAGCTTGTCCAAGGCTGTCAGCGCGCCGTAGCAGACCGTCAGGTGGTCCACCTCCAGCGCGGGGGCTTGCGTCGTCATGAGTCCGATCTGGGTCGGGGGTGGTCGCGTCGCGGCCGAGATGCGGCGGCCGACTGAGAGTCGCGGGCACGACCTCGCCGCTACCGGGTCCAGACCGCCGCGGGCACGGCTATCTCGTCAAGCACCTTGACCTTTGCCCTTGACCGTGAAGCCGAACATCGGGCTGATCATCTGGCCGCTGTCGGTGAAGGTGACGTCGCCCAGGATCGTGTCGGTGAAGTCCACCCTTGATCGCGTCGGGACGGCCTTCTGCTCCGTCGTGCCGGCCTTCTCGACGGCGGCGGCCCACACTGCAACAGACTGGGCGCCGAGCGCGGCGAACTTGTCGGGCATGTCGCCGGTCTTGGCCTCGAACGCCTTGATGAACGCCTGGTTCTTCTCGTTCGACGCCCACGGCTCAGCCTCGGGGAAGTACAGGTCAGCGGAGTACGCGTCGTTCGCCCCGGCCTTCGCGACGTTGATGACGGTTTGCGAAACCGTGCCGGTGCCGGCGAAGTAGGGGACGCCGAGGTTGGCGGCAGACAGCTGCTTCATCAGCGCCGGCTGACCCGAGGACTCGGCGGCGTTCGCCGAGAACACGGCGTCGGGCTTGGCGGCCTTAAGGCTCGACAGTGCGACGCGGAAGTCGGTATCGGTGTAGGCGAACTCCTGCGTCGTGACGATCTTGGAGCCGCTCGGCAGGTTCTTCTTCAAGAAGGCGCCGGCATCCTTGCCGTACGCATCGTTCTGCAGCAGCATGCCAATCTTCTTGGCGCCCAGGGTGTCCCCGAGGAACTTGGCGGCGACGTAGCCGCCGACCGCGTTGCCAGCGTTCATACGGATCGCATTGTCGTCCGCGCCGCCGAGAATCGACGAGTTCTGCGGGATCGTCGTGATGTTCAGGGTCTTGGCGCGCACGGTGATGGGCTGGATGGCCAAGGTCACGGGGCTGTTCCAGCCGCCCATGATGACGTCGACGTCCTTGCCGACGAGCTCCGTCGCGGCGCTGACGCCTCTCGCGGGCGTGCTCTGGTCGTCCTTCGAGAGGATCTCGACCTTGCGGCCGTCGACACCGCCCTCCTCGTTGATGAGTTCGGCCTGCGACTCGATCGCGGCGAGCACGTGCTTTCCGTTCGGTCCGGCGGCGCCACTCAAAGGCACGATCACGCCAATCTTGATCGGTCCGCTGTCATCGCGATCGGCGTCGGCCGATCCTCCGGAGGAGTTGGCACATCCGGCGAGCACGGCAAAGGCCGCGACGCCTGTCATCAAGTGACGGAACTGCTTCATCTTGGGCTCCATTCGTGTTGCGGCCGGAACATACTACCGAGTAGGTGGGGCCGATTTCACGACAGTAACCTGCGTCACACGACGAGGTCAACCGTTCGAGGAAACATTCTCGAAATACGATTTTGCGCTGGCATTCAAGTCAACCTACTGCGTAGTATGTCGTCACGAAGCAGTCGCGCGCAGGCTAGGAGACTTATGAGCCACCCCCCCAGTGAGCCGGAGATCAGCGAAGATCCGGCCGTCATCACCACGCATCACGGTGCCGTCACGGTGCTCACGATCAACCGTCCGGCGACCCGCAATTCGCTGACGACGGACGTCCTCCGCGGCCTGGTAGACGGGCTCCGCGCGGCCGAAGACAATCCTGACGTACGCGCGGTCGTGCTCACCGGCGGACCCAAGCTCTTCGCGTCTGGCGCCGATCTCCGCGAGCTGCGCGCGACGACCCCGGCCACGTACCTGCAGTCGGAGCGCCAGCAGGCATGGCCCGCCTTCAGCGCGTTCAAGAAGCCACTCGTCGCGGCGGTCGCTGGCTACGTGCTGGGCGGCGGCTGCGAGATCGCCATGAGCTGCGACTTCATCGTCGCCGCCGACAACGCCATCCTCGGCCAGCCGGAGATCAAGCTGGGGATCATCCCCGGGGCCGGCGGCACCCAGCGGTGGGCCCGGGTCGCCGGCCGCTTCGTCGCCGCGGACCTCGTCCTGGGCGCCGACAACATCGACGCCTGGACCGCGCGCCGACTCGGTATGGTCAACCAGGTCGTCCCTGCCGAGATGGTGGTCGAGGCCGGCATCGAGCTTGCCGCGAAGGTAGGCGGATACGCCCCGGTCGCAACGCGCCTGGGCAAGGCCGCGCTGCGCGCCTCCGAGGAGGTCGGCGTCAGCTCGGGCCTCGACTTCGAGCGGGCGCAGCTCGCGGTGTTGCTCTCCACGGACGACCACCACGAAGGCATCGACGCGTTTCTCGAGCGGCGACCCGCGAGCTTCGTCGGCCACTGATCACCTACCAGGAGACCACCATGCACCAGATCACGATCCCCGACCCCGGCGAAGGGCGACGCCTCGACAACGACGAGCTGGGAAGCCTGCGCGATTCGCTCAAGCAGGCCAGCAAGGCGCCCGCCGTACTCATCGCCGTCGAGGGTGACGCGTGGGCCGCGAACCGCGCGACGGCCAGTGGCATCTCACGGACCGTCACTCTCGTGCACTCGCTCGCCGTCCCCGTCGTCTGCCACGTGTCCGGTCGGGTGACCGGCGGCGGCCTCGCGCTCGCGCTGGCCTGCGACGTCCGCTACGCCGGGTCCGGATCGGCATGGGGGCTGGGCAACCCGTCCGACGCCGCCGGGCTGGGCACTGGGGCCTCCTGGCTGCTGCGGGATCGCGCCGGCTCGGCGCTGCTCGACCACCTCACCTGGACCGGCGAGCTGCTGACCGCCAAGGTCGCCGCCTCGCATCTCCTCGTCAGCGGCGTCGGTGAAGTGGCGGTGGCAGCCGAGCGCGCCGAGCTGCTGGCCGGGATCCCCAGCCCAACAGCATCTGCCCTCAAGCGAGGCACGCGCGGGGACCATTCCTCGCTGCTGCCCGAGCAGCTGGAGTACGACGGCTGGCTGCATCGAGTCGTCGAGAACGCCCGATGACCAGCGATCCGCGCCGGCCGCGGCCCGCGCGTCAGGACCACAACCTTGAGGTCCTGCTCGCGACACCGCTGCACCGTCACATCGGTCTGCGCGCCGTCGGGCCGGCGAACGGACTGGAGATGGTGGCGCGCGAGGACCTGGCCAATAACTCGGGGATGCTGCACGGTGGCATGGTTTCGACGGCGCTGGACGTCGCGTGCGCATACGCGATCTTCCCGCTGCTGTCCGACGAGGAGGTCGTCCTGACGAGCTCTTTCTCCGTCTCGTACCTGCGGCCGATCCCGACCGGCTCGACGGTCGGGATCTGCGCCGAGGTCCTGCGCCGGGGCGCGGCGACCGCGTTCCTGCGAGCCGAGGTGACGGTCGGCGACCGGGTGGCCGCGACCGCACAGGTCGTCAAGACCATCGTGACGTTGGAGGACTGACATGAAGGTCATGGTCGTCGGAGCCAGCGGCGTCGTCGGGACCGCCGCCGTCTCGGCGTTCGCCGTGCGGACTGGGACGTCGTCGCGGTCTCGCGCCGAGCCCCCGAGACCGAGTCCCCCGTTCCGTTCGAGCACCACACGGTCGACCTGCTCGACCCCGAAGCCGGGACGGCCCTGGCGGCGCGGGTCCCGGACGTGACGCATCTGGTCTACGCCGCGGTGCACGAGCTGCCCGGCCTGGTCCGGGGCTGGAGCTCTCCGGAGCAGATGGCCACCAACCTGGCGATGCTCCGCAACGTCCTCGACCCGATCGTCACTGCTGGCCACCTCGAACACGTGACGCTCCTGCAAGGCACCAAGGCGTACGGCGTGCACCAGCACTGCGATCCGCATCCCGGCCCGGGAGTCCGAGCCCCGCGACCCGCACGACAACTTCTACTGGTGGCAGGAGGACCACGTCCGCGAGTCCGCCGCACGCACCGGGTTCTCGTGGACGATCCTGAGGCCTCCACTGATCGTGGGTCCCAATTCGGCGTCGCGATGAACCTGCCGCCGGTCCTCGCAGCCTACGCGGCGATCCGGCGCGCCGAGGGTCTGCCGTTCTCCTACCCCGGCGGGCCCTCGTACGTCGCCGAGGCCGTCGACGCCCGCATCGTGGGCGAGGCGTGCGTGTGGGCCGCGACCGCGGAGTCAGCGCGCGATGAGCACTTCAACATCACCAATGGCGACGTGTACGAGTGGCGCGACCTCTGGCCGTCCCTCGCCGAGGCTCTACGGGTCGAGACAGGTCCGGACGAGCGCTTCCGCCTGAGCGCCTACCTGCGTGAGCGGTCGGCGGTCTGGGACGACGTCGTACGCCGCCACGGTCTGCGACCCCTGACGCTTGGCCAGCTCGTTGGACACTCGGACCAGTACGCCGACTTCCAGCTGGTGCACAGCCTGGATCAGCCACCGCCGCCGGCGCTCATGAGCACCGTCAAGATCCGCCGGGCCGGGTTCGGTGCCGCAATGGACACCGTCGACACGTTCCGGCACGCCATCGAAGTTCTGCAGGCACGCGGAGTGACGCCGGTCCAGTGAGCCTCAGGCGCTGGCGGTCTCGTCGATCTCGACGAGCGGATCGCCTTCTTGGACGATCTGACCGACCTCCACGAGGATTTTGCTGACGAATCCGGATCCCTCGGCGTAGACCGGGATCTCCATCTTCATGGTCTCCAGGATCGCCAGGACATCGCCCGCTCCAACCTGGTCACCCTCGCGCGCGACGATCTTCCAGACGTTGCCGACGATCTCGGCCCGAGCAGCAAACATCACGCAGTGCCGGCGGTCAGCATGCGCAGCGCCGCGGTCATCCGATCGCGGGTCTCCTCGGGATGGATCACGTCATCGACGATACCGGCCTCGGCCGCCAAATATGGGCGAGCGACCTCCTCGCGATATACCGCCGCCAGCTCGTCACGCAGGCCGGCCGGGTCGTCGGCCTCCTTGAGGGCACGACGGTGCAGCAGTGCCACAGCGCCACCGGGTCCCATCACGGCGATCTCGGACTGGGCCCACGCCCAGTTGACGTCGGCGCCGAGTGAGGCAGCGCCCATCGCGATGTACGCGCCGCCGTACGCCTTGCGGACGACCACGGTGAGCTTGGGCGAGGTCGTCTCGACGTACGCCTTGAGGAGCTTGGCACCATGCGTGATGATGCCGCGTCCCTCTTCGACCGTGCCGGGGATGAAGCCTGGGACGTCCACGAAGGTGATGACGGGAAGGTCGAAGCGACCGCAGAAGTCGACGAACCGGGCGGCCTTGACGGCTGCCTTGGAGTCGAGGATGCCTCCGCGGGCGTTGGGCTGGTTGGCCAGCACGCCGACGGCGTGGCCGTCGAGCCGGGCGAACAGCGTGAGGATGCTGGGCGCGTGTGTCGGCATGAGCTCGAGGCGTGCGCCGTTGTCGAGCACCCCGTCCAGGACGGCGTTCATGTCGAAGACGACACTGGACTTCTCAGGCACGATGCCGGGCAACCGCTCGACCGCACCGGGGTTGGCCGGGACCGGGCTGTGACGCTTGTGCGCCCCGCCCTTGTGGGTCGGGAGGAACGACAGGAGCAGGCGAGTCGCGTGGAACGCCTCTTCTTCGCTGTCGACCTCGAGGTGCGCAACTCCGCTGACGCGGGTGTGGAGGTCGGATCCGCCGATGTCCTCAGCAGTCGCATCCTCACCGGTGGCGGCCTTGACGATGTCGGGGCCGGTCAGGAACATCTGTCCCTGCTCCTTGACCATGATCGTCCAGTCGGTCAGCGCCGGTGAGTATGCCGCCGCGCCGGCGCACGGGCCGAGGATCAGCGAGATCTGCGGGATGCGCTTCTGTGCCTCGACGTTGAGCGCGAAGATGCCGCCGCAACCGTGCAGCGCGAAGATGCCGTCGTGGATCCGAGCTCCACCCGAGTCGTTGATGTAGACGATCGGATAACCCTTGTCGATCGCGAAGCGCTGCGCCTTTTGGATGCTTTCGGCCATGACCGCACCGATCGCACCGGAGGCCACTGCAGCATCGTGCGAGACGACGACGAGCGGATGGCCATCGGTCGTACCCCATCCTGCGACCACGCCGCTGCCTTGGCCGGCGCCTGCCGAGCGCAGCGGAGTCATGGGTACGAAGGAGCCTTCGTCCACGAGCATCTCGGCGCGCTGAACGGCGGTGAAGACGCGTTTGCCCTTCGGCTCGACGTGCGCGAATCGGCCTGTTCGACGCTGCGTGAGCATCGAACGGTGACTCGGCCCTTCAACCAGTTCTGCGTCAGGCGCTGAGAGCACCGAAGGTGTTTCGCGTTGCGGCACGACGACTCCTAAAACATGAGGTTTTCCTCAACTATACACAAACATGAGGAAAACCTCACTTTCTAGCATCAGCATTTTCGACCCGGTCTGGGTATCGCGTGCGCTGACGGTCTGCGATAGGTTCGGGGAAATTGCTAAGCAAGCGCTTAGGCCGCTGATGCAACACCGCGAAGGAGCAGAACTGTGAGCGAAACCCGTACCGCGATCGTCACCGGAGGTGCCCGAGGAATCGGCGCCGGAGTCGCCCAGCGCCTGGCCGCCGACGGATTCAAGGTCGCCGTCGTGGACCTCGACGAGGCATCCTGCGCCGGCACGGTCGAGGCGATCACCGCCGCAGGCGGTACCGCACTAGCCGTCGGCGCCAACGTCGGTGACGACGAGCAGGTCACCGCCGCGTTCACGCGCATCGAGGCCGAGCTCGGCGCTCCCACCGTCCTGATCAACAACGCCGGCGTCATCCGCGACAACATGCTGTTCAAGATGACGACGGACGACTGGGACACCGTCATGAACGTGCACCTCCGCGGGGCGTTCCTGATGTCCAAGGGCGTGCAGAAATACATGACCGAGGCCAAGTGGGGCCGCATCGTCAACCTCTCCAGCAGCTCAGCGCTCGGCAACCGTGGCCAGGCGAACTACTCGGCCGCCAAGGCCGGCATCCAGGGCTTCACCAAGACCCTCGCGATCGAGCTCGGCAAGTTCGGTGTCACCGCAAACGCCATCGCACCCGGCTTCATCCAGACCGACATGACGGCTTCGACCGCCGAGCGGCTGGGCGTCGCGTTCGACGACTTCATCAAGTTCAGCGCCGAGCAGATCCCCGTACAGCGCGTCGGCCAGCCCGAGGACATCGCTCACGCAGTCTCGTTCCTCGTCAGCGAAGGCGCCGGTTTCGTGTCGGGACAGGTCATCTACGTCGCCGGCGGGCCCCTCGGCTGATGGCAGATCCCAAGGGGCTGGATCTCGCTGCGCTCCATGCGTGGCTGACCAAGGCGGAACCAACGCTCGCGACCGGCGAGCTGTCGGCCAGCCTGATCACCGGCGGCAAGTCCAATCTCACCTACTTGGTGAGCGACGGCACGAGCGACTATGTCGTACGCCGCCCTCCCCTGGGTCACGTCCTGGCCACAGCTCATGACATGGGGCGCGAATACACCGTCATGGCCGCGCTCGCGCCGACCGACGTCCCGGTCCCCCGCATGCTCGCCCACTGCGAGGACGCCGATGTGATCGGCGCCCCGTTCTACGTGATGGCAAAGGTCGACGGCACGCCGTACGGTCGCGCCGAGCAGCTCAGACCCCTCGGCGCCGAACGTACGCGTGCCATCACCGAGCAGATGGTCGACACCCTCGCGACGCTGCACTCGGTCGACTACGCGTCGGTCGGCCTGTCGGAGTTCGGCCGCCCGGACGGCTACCTCGAGCGCCAGGTGTCACGCTGGAAGAAGCAGCTCGAGGCCTCCACGAGCCGCGAGCTCCCGGGGATGGACGAGCTCATCGCCCATCTCGATGCCAACGTCCCTGCCACCAGTGACGGCACGATCGTCCACGGCGACTACCGCCTCGACAACCTGCTGGTCGACGACGCAGACAACATCGCGGCGGTGCTCGACTGGGAGATGAGCACGCTGGGCGATCCGCTGACTGACGTTGCGGTACTGCTTGCCTATCAGCAGCTCGCCGAGGACGCTCCGCCCTCGGGCATCGGAGCCGCCATGGTCACCGACGCCCCCCTGGCGCCCGGCTATCTGGACCGCGCGGACGTGCTCGAGCGCTATGCCACCCAGTCGGGCAGGGACGTCAGCAACATCTCGTTCCACCTGTCGCTGGCGTTCTTCAAGCTCGCGGTGATCCTCGAGGGCATCCACTTCAGGCACTCGGCCGGCCAGACTGTTGGCACCGGCTTCGACGGCATCGGCGACATGATTGCGCCCTTGATCGACGCGGGCCGGGCCGCTTCGCACTAGAGTGACCGGCGTGACGGCCGAGATCCTCGAACCCAGGCGCCGCCCGACCCAGGAGCGCAGCCACAAGAAGTTCGACCACCTTTTGCTGGTGGCCCGTGAGCTGCTGCTTGAGGTCGGGTTCGAGTCGTTCACCATGGAAGAGGTCGCCAACCGGGCCGAGCTCCCGATCGGCACGCTCTACCAGTTCTTTCAGAACAAGTACGTCATGGTCTGCGAGCTCGATCGAGTCGACGCGGTCGCCGTACGCAAGGAGCTGGCCTCGTTCGCCGACGCGATCCCATCACTCGACTGGCTGAAGTTCCTCAACCGTCTCGTCGACCACATGGCCAAGATGTGGGTGGACGACCCGTCGCGCCGAGCGGTGTGGCTCGCCGTCCAGTCCACGCCGGCGACGCGTGCAACCGCAGCCGTCACCGAGCGAGAGCTCGCCGCCGAGGTCGCACGCGTGCTTGCCCCGCTGACGCCCGGAACGCCCCGTGAACGCCGCACGATCATGGCCGAGGTGCTGGTGCACGTCGTCTACTCGATGCTCAACTTCTCGATCCGCGACGGTCAGGAGCACAGCGAAGCCGTCATCGAGCTCAAGCGCCTCGTCATGGCCTACCTGCTCAGCGCCGAGCACTCGGACTAGCATCACGGGTTGTCGGTTTCCCATGAGGCCCAGCGCTCTTGTCACGTACCAAGCGCTGTAGCACGAGGTGAGTGACAAATTCCCGGGGTCTCATGGGAAACCGACACGGCTCAGGACAGGATCACGTACGCCGTGGCGTAGTCACCGTCGTGGCTCAGCGACACCTCGAGGGTGCGGCCGACAAGGCGTTTGGCCACCTCGCCGTGCAGACGTATGCGGGGACGACCCCACGCATCGGTGACGACCTCGATCAGATGATGAATGCCCTCGTCCATCACGGGCGCCTCCCCGTACATCGACGCCGACCAGGCCTTGATCACGGCTTCCTTGGCGGCCCAGCGGGCGGCGAAGTGACGCGCGGGATCGGAGGAACCGCTCCGCGCGTCGCTCCGCTCGCCGGGTGAGAATGCTTCGGCGAACCTTGTACCGGGCTGGTCGAGCTGGTCCGCGAACGTGGGAACGTGGACCAGGTCGACGCCGACACCAAGAATCGTCACTGGCATGACACCGACTGGTACATGTCTCCCTCACCCAGTCGTGCCTGCGGATCCAGAAGCATCGCTGCCTCCCGGGCCCGCACTCCCTCGCTGCCGAGGCGCCGGTCAGGGCGCTCGTACAGCGAGGGGCCGCCATACATTGCCCGGACCAGTCGCATCCGACCCTCGATCGTCCGCTCCTGCGCACGCGCGGCGTAGGAGTCGCGCTCCTCGCCCGTCAAGGTTGCAAGGAAGGCTTGGGGGTTGACCAGCGCGATGAGGCCCGCCACGTGACCGAAGCCGAGACTCGTCACGAGGCCGGCCTTGAGCTGACCCGTCGCGAGCGGCTCACGGAGCCATACGAGATGTTCGTGCTCGGCCAGATCGTCCATCACGCAGTCGAGACTGCGGTTCGGGGGTACGACGCCGCCCGTGAGCACCTGGCTGAGTCCGATGAGCTGGAACGCCGCAGCGCCGCCCTTCGCATGACCTGTGAGGGTCTTCTGCGAGATGACGTACAGCGGGTTGCCTTCGCTGCGGCCGATCGCCGTGGCGAGACGCTCGTGGAGCTCGGACTCGTTGCGCTCGTTGACGCCCGTCGACGTGTCGTGCTTGGACAGCACGCCGATGTCGTCCGCGGTGAGGCCGACCAATGCCAGCGACCTGGCCAGAGCGGACTCACGTCCACCGCGGCCCGCCGCGAGTGCACCGATGCCGGGAGCCGGGATCGACGTATGGACTCCGTCGGCGAACGAGCCGGCATACGCGACGACAGCAAGCACCGGGAGTCCCATACGGGCAGCGACGTCGCCGCGGGCGAGCAGGATCGTGCCGCCACCCTGCGACTCGACGAACCCGCCGTAGCGGCGATCGTTGGCGCGGCTGAAGTAGCGATCCTCAAGACCCTTGGCCTTCATCGCCGCCGAGTCAGCCGTCGCCGACATGTCAGCGAAGCCGACGATGCCCTCGACGCTGAGGTCGTCGAAGCCGCCAGCGACGACGAACTCGGCCTTGCCGAGCTTGATCTTGTCGACGCCTTCCTCGACCGACACCGCAGTCGTCGCGCAGGCCGCGACAGGGTGGACCATCGCTCCGTAGCTGCCGACGTACGACTGGACGACGTGGGCCGCGATGACGTTGGGCAACGCCTCCTGGAGGATGTCGTTGGCCTTGTTCTCACCCAACAGCGTGTCGAGGTAGAGCGACTGCATCGACTGCATGCCACCCATGCCGGTGCCCTGCGTGTTGGCCACCATCGCCGGGTGGACCCAGCGCATCAGCTCGGACGGCTCGAAGCCGCTGGAGAGGAACGCATCGACGGTGCAGATGAGGTTCCAGAGGCCGACGCGGTCGATCGACTCGACCATCTCGGCCGGGATGCCCCACACGGTCGGGTCGAAGCCGGTCGGGATCTGGCCACCGACCGTTCGGGTCAGCTTCATGCGACGCGGTACGCGGATCTCGGTGCCCGACTTGCGCGTCACGCTCCAGTCACCGTCGGCCGTGGCCGCGATGACCGTACGCTCCGGGTCCGCGTCGCGCAGTGCACGCGCCTCGGACTCGTTGGCGACGGTGAACGTGAGGTCCTTGTCGAGGTATACCGAGGTCAGCAGCGGCGCTGCGTTGTCGACCATGTTGCCTTCGTCGACGTAGCGGCGAATGCCACAGGCTTCGCGGACCGCCTCCTCGTAACGGTCTGCGAGGTCGGCCTCGGAGACGCTCTCCTGCGACGCGGTGTCGTACCAACCGCCGGCGTTGGCGTCCCAGGCGACGAGCCCGGTGGTCCAGGCCAGCTCGAGGATGCCGGCAGCCGACAGCTCGTCGGACACCTCGGCCTCGAAGCGGGTGCGAGATGAGCCGTACGGGCCGAGCTCTCCGGCGCCGACCATCACCACCAGGTCCTCGGGGCGAGCTTGCACGGGGGCCCATTCGATCGTGTCGATCCGATCGAGCTGTGCCGGTGACGATGCCAGCGCGGCGATCGTCGCGGTCTCGTCCACGATCTCAGCAGCCGGGCGCTCGACACCTTCGGCGAGTGCGCGCATGTCGAGGTTCACTCCGCCGAGTCCGCCCGTGAGGTCGACCGTCAGCGGCTCGACGAGCGCCGAGGCGCGAGCCGCAGGTGTGCAGGTCTCGAGCAGGGCAGCCGCCATCTCGTCAGGCGTCCACGTGCGGACGCCGGCGGCCTCCACGGCCTCGACGAGCGGATCGTTGCCGCCCATCAGGCCCGTTCCGCGCACCCAGCCGATGATGGTGTGGCTCAGCGTGACTCGGTCGGCCCAGGCGGGCTCCGCCTTCCAGCGGGTGACCAGGGCGTCGAGGGCCGACTTCGCCTCGCCGTACGCACCGTCTCCGCCAAACATCCCACGGTTGGGCGAGCCCGGAAGGACGACGTGCAGGGTGGCGTCGATGTCGTGATCCTGTGCGCGCGCCGACAGCGACGTGATGAGGCGCTCGACCGACCACAGCAGGATGCGCATGTCGATCTCGGATCGATTGCCCGCCTCGCTCATGTCGCCGGCGACGCGACCCGCAGCGAACGGGAACAGCAACGAGGGCGTCATGGCCGGCTTGAGCACCGTGGTCGTGCCGGCGCGGGTCTGGGTCTGCTCGTCGCCGATCCACTGGGTCAGCGAGTCGACATCGGTGAAGGATGCCATGTTCGCAGGCACGACCCACAGCTGTGCGCCGTTGATCGCGTGCGTGCGATAGAGCTCGCGGTAGAACGCGAGACGCTTGGGGTCGAGACCGGAGGTCGTGGCGATGACCGTGGCACCACCGGCGAGGAGCTGACCTGCCACGCCTGCCGCGATCGAGCCCTGACTGGCGCCGGTCACGACCGCAGTCTCGCCTGCCCAGGCTGCATCCGGCTCGGTGAGGGCGTCGGCGGCAATCTTCTCGAAGCGAGCCCTGAGGCCGGCGTCGCCGTGGGTGGCGTGCCAGGTGGCCTGAGCCGCCAGCGCCTTGCCGGCACCGAGGAAGCTGACATCGACGTCTTCGCCGTGGACGATGCGAGCGAGGTCCTCGCGCGCACTGGCCCATCGGTCGTCGAGCAGCACTGCCTTGTCGTCGTCGAATGCCGGAGCCGTGAGCTTGACCCAGTCGCTGCCGAGCTCGGACTCGACGCGCGCCAGGATCTCGGCGTCGTCTGCGTCGGGCTCCACGACGGCTACCGGCTCGTTGAGGCCGAGCTGGTCAAGCACGAGCCGCGCCGACGAGGCAAGTACGCCGTCAGGTCCGATGATCTGGGAGGTGAACTCGCCGAGAGCGGCGGCATCGATCGTGGCTTCGCCGCCACCGGTTGATGGAAGGTCGACGCTGACACCGTGGCGGGCGGCAACTGCTGCGACGGCGGCGTCGATTGCTGCGTCGACATCGGATCCGCTGGCGAGCCCGCTGACAGATCCGAAGTCGCCACCGCGCACGCTGGCGCCTTCCCGGCTCGACATGGCGAGCTCGACGAGCGTGTGACGCGCCCAGCCCGGTCCGAGCTGCCACACATCGGTGACACGCTCGGCAATCGCCGCCTGGCGCTTGCCGGTGGGGCCGAGGACCCTCTTGAGGTGATCGCCGAGCGCTTCGGTGAGCACGGGGCCGAACGGCTTGTAGCCACGCGCGAGACCCTTGACCTGTCCTGAGAGGGTCGGCAGGTCGGCATCTGCGGCGCCATCGATGGCACCGAGACCGAGCTCTCCGCCGAGGTCGACGAGCAGCTGGTTGCGGCGAGAGGATGCGCCGTCGCACAGGGACTCGATCGAGTCGGCAGCGCCGATCTGGTCAAGACGCATCTTGGTCCACCAGGCGATGAGCACCGTGGTCGCATCGGCGGCGTCGAACGGGAGGTCGTCGGGACGTGGCCCACTGGACGTGGCAGCAGCCGGTGCGGCAGCGGCCGGAGCGGTCGATTCGGTCGGCGGAACCTCTGTCGGCTCGTCGTCCTCCTCGATGATCTGCTCCTCGTCGGTGCTGAACACCGCAGCGCTGTCGCGCTCGAAGTTGAGCACCTCGACAGGGCCGCCGTGACGGCCGGGAAGCTTGAGCGTCTGCGAGGCGAGGTTGGCCACGGTGGGCGCCTGGCCGACACCGATCTCGATGAAGCGCTCGACGCCGAGCTCTCCGAAGAAGAGATCCTGCGTCTCGATCCAGCGCACCGGACTGGCGAACTGCCAGGCCAGGAGCTCGATCAGGACCACTCGGCACAGCTCACCGGGCTTGCTGGACCAGGCGGCGAAGTCAGCGAGGACCGCGTCGAGCGGCTCTGACGGCACGAGGTCGGCGATCTCCTGGATGAAGGCGCGATCCAGCGAGAACGGCTTCGGCACCAGGTTCGGTACGTAACGGCCGGCGAGGATCTCAGGGTCGATCGTCGGAGGCAGCAGCTCGTCGAGACGCGCCCGGAAGTCCGGGACGCCACCACGCAGCACGGTCGAGTGGAACGGTACGTCGATGCCGGGGATGAGGATGAACGCGCCCTTGCCGCCGAACTCGTCGCGCCGCTTGTTGACCTCGACCTCGAGGACCTCCAGGCCACGAACGGTGCCGGCGATCGCGTACTGCGAGTCGCGCAGGTTGTAGTTGACGATCTGGAGGAACTCGCCTGCACGCTCGGCGACGCCGTCGACGAATTCCTTGACGTTGTCGTCGACCAGACCGATCTGGGAGGGACGGATCGCGGCGAGACGGTAGTTGCTGCGGCCTTCGGCATCGCGCGGGACGAGTCCGTGCATGACGGTGCCGCGCTGGAACACGACCTCGACGACGCCCTCGAGCGCGATGACGCCGGAGACGGCGGCCAGTGCGTTGTACTCGCCCACCGAGTGACCCGCGAGCATTGAGCCTTCGACGAAGGCGCCGGACTCACGGAGCTCTGCCATCTGCGCAGCACCAAGGACCGCCATGGCGACCTGGGTGAACTGGGTCAGGAAGAGCACACCCTCGGGGTGCCTGTGCGTGACGCCCTGGGCGACGAGGACCGTCGGGTTGTCGCGGACGACGGCGAGGATGGAGAAGCCGAGAGCCTCGCGGGTGTGCGCATCGGCACGGTCCCAGGTCTCGCGTGCTGCCTTGGAGCGCGCGTACGCAGCCATGCCCATGCCAGCATGCTGGATGCCCTGGCCGGGGAACGCATATGCGGTACGCGGTGCCTCGAGACGAGCGGATGCCGCCATGACGACTTCGCCCTCCACCCGGCAGGTGATGTCGATGACTTCGGCACCGGCGTCGAGCCCGACGCGATCGGCGCGGATGTCGACGGTCGCACCGGGGCGTACGGGCGCCATGAAGCGTGTCGTCCATCCCGTGATGCGGCGGCCCGACAAGATCTGCTGGGCTGCGGCCGAGACCCACATGCCATGCACGATCGGGTCGCCGAGTCCTGCGAGGCGCGCTGCGGCGGCGCTGGTGTGGATCGGGTTGTGATCGCCGGTCACCGCGGCGAATGCCCGCAGGTCGCTCGGAGCAACGACGGACGCACTGCCACGCGCCTTGCGCGGGGTGTCGCGTACGTCATCCCCCAGGGCGCCACCGGCACGCGCCGGGTCAGCCACGACGCCGTCGCCGGTACGGCCTCTGATGGCAAAGCGCTCGCGCAGGGTCGCGATGGTCTCCTCGGCGGCGGAGACCGTGACGTCGACCGTGACAACACGGCCGAAGTCGGTGTCGGACACCGATTCGACGGCTGCGCCGATCGTGAGCGTCGCGGGTGCGGACGGCATCGTGCCGTCGAGCATGATCGCATGGTCGAGGTGGACCAGGTCGAGCATGCCCTCGATGACCGGGATGCCGTCGTCGGTCGAAGACCTCACCGAGCACGGCGAAGACTGACGGCCAGGCGAGACCGACGAGGACGTCAGGCACGGGATGGAGCGGCTTGTCCGCGCCGGTGACACCGGCGTGGTCGGCGATCAGGTCCGGATCCCAGTCGACCGAAGCCGTGGAGCGGCCATCGGCGACCTTGGGCACGGTTCCACCTGCGGCGCCGGCAACCAGAGCAGCCATCGCCTCCGCGGCGGTCTCGGTCGAGACGATCGGAGCAGCGCCAGCGACGACGGCGCCGCTGAGGTCGATGCGCAGGGAAAGCGGACGCTCCAAGGGCACCTGCAGCTCGGCGGTGCGGGGGTCGATCGCGACGATCGCGGCTCCCGTCTCCGGGTGCTCGGCACGCTCGGGGTCGACGATGACCCAGTCGGTGCCGAGGCGATGGACGGGGTTGCGAACCGTACGGCCGGCCCACACCAGATCAGGAGCAGCCAGCACGAGAGACAGCACGTCACCGGCACCGTCGACGCGGCGACGGCCAGCCACCCGCTGGGGTGCCCGTCCGGAGGCGAGCAACCCGTCGATCGTGGCGTCCTCGAAGCGGCGGAGGAGCTCGGCGACCGGCTCGTCGACGCGGTCGATGCCGGCGACCGAGACGGGTCCGGGGATGACGCACACCTCGTCGGCCGAGTAGCGAGCGTCATGCGCCTGCCACAGGGAGTCGGAACGCCACCAGCGACGTACGTCCTGGTCGAGCACTGGCACGAAGTTGACCGGCTTGCCCGGGATCTTGCACTGGTCGACGAAGAACACCACGTCGCCCGGATGCAGGATCACCTCGGCCGCAGCCGGATAGGCCTTGAGGAGTGTGTCGAGTGCCCTCGCGCCGAAGGCGACGCTCTCGACGTCCGCGAACATCGTCGGGATCGAGCCGCGGTCAGCTGTGTGCAGGCGGGCCTCGGCTCGTTGCAGCATCGCGGTGAAGCGCTCCTGCATCGTGATGTCGAGCCAGGCCGGCGTTCCGCTCAGCTCGAGGAAACGGCTCAACCACTGCGCGTACGTCATGGCGGCGACGTCACCGAAATACGGCTTGGCGGTGCGGTTGAGCGCCTCGATCAGCTCGTCGCGGCGTTCGGCGACAGCCTCGGCGTCTCCGGCCACCTCATCGAGCAGCTGGCCTGTCCGCGACGCGGTGTTGTCGATCTCGTGGATGTCGGCGCCGAGCTGACTGCGGCTGGAGGCCATACCGCCCTTGGCCGTGCCCGCGCCGATCCAGGCGCCGGTGCCGCGGGTGTCGACGAGCAGCTGCTTGACGTCGGGAGCCGTGGTGGCCTCCAGTGTCGCCATGGCAGCCGTCCCGACGAGGATGCCGTCGAGCGGCATCAGCGGGAAGTCGTGGCGGCGAGCCCACTCGCCGGAGAGATAGGCGGCGGCAACCTCGGGCGTACCGATACCGCCTCCGACACAGACGACGACGTTGTCGAGTGATCGCAGGTCACCGTAGGTGGCGATCAGCAGGTCGTCGAGGTCTTCCCAGGAGTGGTGGCCACCGGCCTTGCCGCCCTCGATCTGCACGATGATCGGTGTCGGAGCGACTTCCTTGGCGATCGCGAGCACCTGGCGGATCTGCTTGACCGTGCCCGGCTTGAAGACGACATGCGTGATGTCGGCGTCACGCAGCTCGGCCACGAGGGCGACGGCATCCTCAAGCTCCGGGATGCCTGCGGTGACGACAACAGCGTCGATCGGCGCACCAGCGGCGCGTGCGCGCTGCACAAGGCGCTTCTGGCCGAGCTGCAGCTTCCAGAGGTACGGGTCCAGGAACAGCGAGTTGAACTGGTAGGTGCTGCCGGGTGTCAGCAGACCGTCGAGCTCGGCAACGCGATCGGCGAAGATCTGCTCGGTGACCTGGCCACCGCCGGCGAGCTCGGACCAGAAGCCGGCGTTGGCGGCAGCGGCGACGATCTTGGCGTCGACGGTCGTCGGCGTCATGCCGGCGAGCAGGATCGGTGACTTGCCGGTCAGACGCGTGAAGCGCGTCTCGGCATGGATGCTGCCGTCGGGAAGCGTGACGACGGCAGGCGCGTACGCCGACCACGGCGTGGCGAGGTGCGGAGTGGCGCCCGCGGCGACCAGCTCGCGATGTCCACGACGAGTCGTCGTGGAGATGATGCCGACTCCACGGGTGCGAAGCTCTCGCGCTGACAGTCGAGTGGCGATGTCGCCGGGTCCAAGGTCCAGCACCCATGTGGCGCCGGCGTTCATGGCCGACTCCAGCGAGTCGACCCAGTCCACAGGATCGGCGACTGAGCGCATCGCGAGGTCGCGGGCCAGCTCGGGGTCGATGCCACAGGCTGCTGCCCATGTCGCAACGAGTGCGGCTGCCTCGACGAGATCGGGGTGGTGGAATGCCAGCTGGGCCGGCAATGGCTCGATGACCGGCGCGAATGGTGTGCCACCCGTGGCCTTGCGGTCGCGCTCAGCCTTCTCGGCAGCTGCGACCTCCTCGAAGCGGGCCTGCACGACCGGCAGGCTGGCAGCCGGACCGCTGATCACGACACTGCGGCGACCGTTGCGCATCCGCCTCACGACGCGAAGTGACGCGGGCAGCTCGGCGAGGATCTCGTCGATCTGTTCAGGACGAACGTTCGAGACACTCATCATGGTGGCGCCGAGCAGACCCCGCCGGCGGCCGACCAGCTGCGTCGCCGCGCCAGTCAGGCGTGCGATGGCGAGCAGCTCGACCTCGTCGGCGCCGGCGAATACCTCGGCGGCGATGACGCCCTGCGAATGGCCGACCGCTGCGACCGGTGGCACCAGCTGGGTGTCGAGGCCCTGACGGTGCAGCGCGCGGATCCCGGCGAGCTGGGTCAGGAGGATGCCGGGGCATGACACGCCCGGCATGCTGAGCGCCGCGGCGTTCGGCAGGCTCGGAGCGTCGTCGTCCTCGGCCGACTCGCCCACGGCAAGCACGTCGACCCACGCCATCGGGGTGAACGTGACACCGGCGCGGGTCAGCTCACCGACGACCGGGGTGATCTTGTCTTCCGACAGGCTGACCAGTGACTCGAGGTCCGCCTCGAGCGCGTAATCCCGTACGAGATCGGCCAACGACTCCAGCCACTGGTCCACCCTGGCCGCCGAAGGCCACTGCGTAAGGGGCTCCGTCCGTGATGCGGTCCACCAGAGCGCCGCGGCGCTCTGTCGTGCGGACGGGGGCAAGCGGGGTGTCGATGGTCGTCACGTGGGATTCCCTCGGGTACTGCCGTCTCGGGATCGACGGGCGGTAGCCCCATTCTCGCAAAACATGAGGGAAACCTCAACTTTAATGCGAGGTTTTCCTCATGTTTTGCGTGAGAGGTCAATCACGCGTTGGTGGTCAGACTCCTCCGGTAAGCAGAAGTCCGCCGTCGACGGTCACCGTCTGACCAGTCACCCAGGCAGCGTCCTCTGACAGCAGGAACGCCACCACTGACCCGACGTCCTCAGGGACACCAAGTCGTTTCATCGGATAGGCAGCCGACACCTCGTCCTCCTTGCCCTCATAGAGAGCGGCGGCGAACTTCGTCTTGACCACGGCGGGCGCGACAGCGTTGACCCGGATGGAAGGGCCGAGCTCCACCGCGAGCTCCTCGGTCACGTGGATGACACCGGATTTGGACGCCCCGTAGACACCGATCCCCGGCGCAGGCTTCAGGCCGGCGACGGAGGCGACATTGACGATCGCTCCCCCGTGCTCGCCCATCCACGCGTGATAGACCTTTTGCGCCCAGGCGATGGACGAGATGACGTTGACCCTGAAGGTCTTCTCGGCCGCGCCGAGGTCGACGTCGATCATCCGTCCGTACGTCGGGTTGATGCCGGTGTTGTTGACCAGGAAGTCGATGCGACCGAACGCGTCGAGCGTCGACGCCACCGCGTCTGCCTGGTGCGCCTCGTCATCGGCAGCACCCGCCGAGAAGATCGCGTTCTCGTGCCCGCCCAGGGACTCAACCGCCTCGGCCAGCGCGTCGGCCTTGCGGGCCGTGATGCACACGCGGGCGCCATCGGCGACGAGCCGCTCGGCGACGGCAAGACCGATGCCCCGGCTCGCACCGGTGACAATCGCGACCTTGCCGTCGAAGCGAGACATCAGGAGAGGCGCTCGATGACCATGGCCATGCCCTGGCCACCACCGACACACATCGACTCGACACCGAACTGCTTGTCGTGGTGCTGCAACGAGTTGATCAGCGTGCTCGTGATGCGCGCACCCGTCATGCCGAACGGGTGACCGATCGCGATCGCGCCACCGTTGACGTTGAGCTTGTCCATCGGGATGCCGAGCTCCTTGGCCGAGCCCCACGACTGGACGGCGAACGCCTCGTTGATCTCGTAGAGGTCGATGTCGTCGATGCCCATACCGGCGTTGCGCAGAGCGGCCGGGATCGCTTCGACAGGCCCAAGGCCCATGATCTCGGGAGAGATGCCCGTGACCGCGGTCGACACGATGCGGGCGAGCGGAGTGAGGCCGAGCTCCTTGGCCTTGGAGTCGCTCATGATCACGACAGCGGCTGCGCCATCGTTGAGCGGGCAGCAGTTGCCGGCGGTGATGGTGCCGTCGGGACGGAACACCGGCTTGAGCTGCGACACGGCTTCCAGCGTGACTCCGGCGCGGGGGCCGTCGTCGAGGCTGACGGTCGAGCCGTCGGGCAGGGTCACGGGCGTGATGTCCTTGGCCCAGAAGCCGTCATTGATCGCCTTCTCGGCGAGGTTCTGACTGCGTACGCCGAACTCATCCTGCTCTTCGCGGCTCATGCCGATCTTCTGCTGGACGTTCTCGGCGGTCTGGCCCATGGCGATGTACACGTCGGGGACGTCACCGTCTGCGCGCGGGTCGGTCCACGCCGGGGCTCCACCCTGCTCACGCTTGGCCGTGCGGGCAATGGCCTCGTCGAACAGCGGGTTCTTGGTGTCGGGCATGCCATCGGAGCTGCCCTTGCCGAAACGGCTCACCGTCTCCACACCGGCAGAGATGAACACATCACCCTCGCCGGCCTTGATGGCGTGGAAGGCCATGCGCGTGGTCTGCAGGCTCGAGGAGCAGTAGCGATTGACCGTCACCCCTGGCACGTGGTCGAAGCCGGACTGCACTGCGACGATGCGGCCGAGGTTGTAGCCGCTCTCACCGGCGGGCTGGCCGACACCGAGATGCAGGTCGACGATGTCCTTGGGGTCGAGTCCCGGCACCTTGGCCAAGGCGGCCTGCACCATCTGGACCGTGAGGTCGTCGGGGCGCATGTCCTTGAGCGAGCCCTTGAACGCGCGGCCGATCGGCGAGCGAGCGGTGGAAACGATAACTGCTTCGGTCATGAGTGGTGCCTTCCGTTGTGGACTCAGCGTGCTGGGCTCAGAAACCGAGGTCTCGGCCGATGAGCTCTTTCATGATCTCGTTGGAACCAGCCCAGATCTTCGTGACCCGGGCATCTCGCCAAGCGCGTGCGACACGGTACTCGTTCATGAATCCGTAGCCACCATGGATCTGTACGCAGTGGTCCAGAACGTCGTTCTGAACCTCTGACGACCACCATTTCGCCTTGGCCGCGTCGATGGGTGTCGCTTCGCCCTTCGTGTGCGCCAGCACGGCCGCATCGACGTACGCCTCGGCTACCTCGATCTTGGTCACGAGCTCAGCGAGCAGGAACTTGTTGTGCTGGAGGCTGCCGATCGACTGCTTGAAGGCCTGGCGATCATGCGCGTACTGGATCGTCTCCGCCAGGATTTGTTTGGCGTGTGCCACATTGGCCACGGAGCAGCTGATCCGCTCCTGCGGAAGCCGCTGCATCATGTAGATGAAGCCTTCGTCAACCTCTCCGACAAGGCGATCGTCGCCGACGCGTACGTCCTCGAAGAACAGCTCGGCCGTGTCAGCCTCGCCCTGGCCGACCTTGTCGAGCTTGCGTCCGCGGCTGAAGCCCGGATCGGTCGCCTCGATGGCGAACAGGCTGATGCCCTTGGCGCCCTTGTCGGGCGACGTACGCACGGCGGTGATCACGAGATCTGCGGAGAAGCCGTTGGTGATGAACGTCTTGGAGCCGTTGATGACCCATTCGTTGCCGTCTCGGACAGCTGTCGTCTTGAGCGCTGCGAGGTCTGAACCCCCGCCGGCCTCGGTCATGGCGATCGCTGTGAGGATCTCGCCGGTCGCGCAGCCCGGGAGCCACCGCGCCTTCTGCTCGTCGGTACAGAGGTCGACGAGGTAGGGCACGGCGATGTCGGTGTGGATGCCCACACACGACGAGACGGCGGCGCTGAGCTTGCTCAGCTCTTCGTCCAGCACGGCGTTGAAACGGAAGTCGCCCGCGCCGGCACCGCCGAGCTCCTCGGGGATCTCCAGGCCGAGGAAGCCCTCGGCACCGGCGGCCAACCAGAACTCTCGTGGGAGCGCCTTGTCCTCCAGGTACTGCTCCAGATTGGGCTCGACGTGCTTGGCAAGGAACGCCGCGCAGGAGGCGCGGAATGCCTCGTGGTCCTCGTCGAAGATCGTTCGCTGCAATGCACTGCCTCTGGTCCGTTAACACGTACGGGAATCGCGTACTAAGCGCTTGCTTAGCATGCAAGCCCTGCGGCATGCTGTCAACCAAAAGGAGGCTCGGCATGACGACCATCACAGCGCGTGAACGGCTGATCAACGCTGCCGTGGAGGCCTTCGCCGAGAAGGGGTTCGCCGGCACCACGACACGCGACATCGCCTCTCGTGCCGGCATGAGCCCCGCCGCGGTCTACGTGCACCACGACTCCAAGGAGAGCCTGCTCTACACCGTCAGCATCGACGGGCACCGCAAGGCGCTCGAGGTCATCACCTCTGCAGCCGGCTCGGAGTCCGATCCGATCGCCCGCCTCCGATCGATGGTCTACGACTTCAGCCTCTGGCACGCCGACAACAGTCGGGTCGGCCGGATCGTCCAGTACGAGTACCACGCCCTGACCGACGAGCACCGCGGCGAGGTCGCCACCTATCGACGCGAGATCGAGAAGGCAATGCAGGACGCCCTGGCCGACGGTGTCGACCAAGGCGTCCTGGATGTTGACGACGTACCCGGAACAGCGTTCTCGCTGCTCTCGCTGGGCGTCGACCTCGTGCGCTGGTTCGAGCCCGGAGGTTCTCGCTCCGGCCACGAGCTCGCCACCCTGCACGCCGAGCTGGCGGTCAGGATGACCCTGCGTCGTTAGGCGTTGAGCACGGCCTCGGCCACGATGTGGATCGAAACCTTGTCGCCGATGACGACCTTGTCACCGTCGAGCGGGATGTTGAAGTCGATGCCGAACTCCTTGCGGCTGATCTCGGTCTTCGCCTCCACGCCTACACGGGTTCCGCCCCATGGATCGGCACCTTCGCCGAGGAAGTCGACGTCCAGGTCGACGGACTTCGTGACGCCCTTGATCGTCAGGTCGCCGGAGACGACGAACTCGTTGCCACCCTTGGCCACGACGCCGGTCGACACGAAGGTCGCCTTGTCCTGGTTGTCGGCATCGAAGAAGTCGCTCGAGCGAAGGTGCTCGTCGCGCTGAGCCGTACCGGTGTTGATCGACGAGAGATCGAACGACACGTTCACCGACGAGGCGGTGAGGTCCTCGGCCGTGACGAGCGTGCCTTCGAAGGTCTCGAACTTGCCGCGCACCTTGCTGATGATGTGGCGGACCGTGAAGCCGATCTCGGTGTGAGTCGGGTCAAGGTTCCACGTGCCGGTGCTGACGTTGATGTCTGTCGTGGTGCTCATGTTGGTGCCTCCGGGTAAGATGATTGAGTGTTCAACAACTTGAACTGTAGCGATAGTTCAACTTTCAATCAAGTTGGCAGGCTTGTATGATGGATCACATGGAGACCTCAACCGAAACCCCATGGTTGACGCCCGCTCAGCAGAAGATCTGGCGCTCATTCCTCGGGGGCACGATCGTGCTCAACGAGCGCCTCGACCGCGACCTCCGCTCCGCCCATGGCCTGTCGATGCCTGAGTACGAGATCCTCGTGCGCCTCTCCGAGGCGCCGGACCGCTCGATCCGCATGGCCGAGCTCGCCGCAGCCGTCTCCCATTCACGCAGCCGCGTCACCCACACGATCGCGCGACTCGAACGCGAAGGCCTGGTTTTCCGCGGCCAGTGCTCCGAGGACGGGCGCGGCGTCTCCGCCGTCATGACCGACGCCGGGTTCAAGCTGCTCGAGACAGCCGCGCACACGCACGTACGCGGAGTGCACGCCTATCTCGTCGAGAACGCCTCGCCTGAGGAGTTCGAGGTGCTGGGCAACATCATGCAGCGCGTGATCACCCAGCTCGGCGACAAGTGCTGACTGACAGCCACATCCCAGGTTGGCCCCACAGTCCTGCCCTCTGAGGCTGGCTCGGGCGCGCCAAGGGCGGTGGCGGCCGTTCGACGGCCCGCCGCCGACACCTCGAGCGGGCTAGTCGCGGGTGAGCTTGCGGTACGTCACGCTGTGCGGGCGGGCCGCTTCCTCGCCCAGACGCTCCACCTTGTTGACCTCGTAGTCGGCGAAGTTGCCCTCGAACCAGAACCACCTGGCCGGTTTGTCGGCGTCACCCTCCCACGCGAGGATGTGCGTCGCGACCCGGTCGAGGAACCACCGGTCGTGCGAGACGACGACAGCGCAGCCCGGGAAGTCGAGCAGCGCATCTTCGAGTGACTGAAGGGTCTCTACGTCGAGGTCGTTGGTCGGCTCATCGAGCAGCAGCAGGTTGCCGCCCATCTTGAGCGTCAGTGCGAGGTTGAGGCGGTTGCGCTCACCACCGGACAAGACCTTGACCTGCTTCTGCTGATCGGGACCCTTGAAGCCGAAGGACGCGACGTACGCGCGGCTCGGCACCTCGAAGTTGGCGACCTTGATGAAGTCGAGCTCGCCGGAGACCAGCTGCCAGACGTTGAGGTTGTCGTCGATGCCTCCGCGCCCCTGGTCGACGTAGGAGATCTTGACGGTCTGGCCGACGTCGAGGGAGCCTGCGTCGGGTTTCTCCTCCCCCACGATCATCCGGAACAGGGTCGACTTGCCGACACCGTTGGGACCAACGACACCGACGATGCCCGCGCGCGGCAGGTCGAACGTCAGTCCGTCGAACAGCTCACGCTCACCAAAGCTCTTGTGGAGGTCCTTGGCGTTGAGGACCACATCACCGAGGCGCGGACCTGCGGGGATGTTGATCTCCTCGAAGTCGAGCTTGCGGCCGCGTTCGGCCTCGGCAGCCATCTCCTCGTAACGGCTCAGTCGTGCCTGGTTCTTGACCTGACGCGCCTTGGCGTTGGAGCGAACCCATTCGAGCTCCTTGGCGAGGATCTTGGCCCGCTTGGCGTCCTTCTTGCCCTCGACCACGAGGCGTGCCTGCTTGGTCTCGAGGTAGGTCGAGTAGTTGCCTTCGTACGGGTGGGTCTTGCCGCGGTCGAGCTCGAGGATCCATTCGGCGACATTGTCCAGGAAGTAGCGATCGTGGGTGATCGCGAGCACCGCACCGGGATAGCTCGCCAGGTGCTGCTCGAGCCACAGCACGCTCTCGGCGTCGAGGTGGTTGGTGGGCTCGTCGAGGAGCAGCAGGTCGGGCTGCTCCAGCAGCAGCTTGCACAGCGCGACTCGGCGACGCTCACCACCTGAGAGATGGTCAACCAGCTCATCGGCCGGCGGGCACCGCAGTGCATCCATCGCCTGCGCCAGGCGCGAGTCGAGGTCCCAGGCGTTCGCATGGTCGAGATCGGTCTGCAGCTCGCCCATCTCGGGGAGGAGCGTGTCGTAGTCAGCATCGGGGTCGGCCAGCTCTTCGCTGATCTTGTTGAAGCGATCGATCTTGCCCTTGATCTCGCTGACGGCTTCTTCGACGTTCTGCAGAACCGTCCGGCCCTCGGTCAGCGGAGGCTCCTGCAGAAGGATGCCGACGGTTGCGTCGGGATCCTTGATCGCGTCGCCGTTGTTGGGCTGCTCGAGCCCTGCCATGATCTTGAACAACGTCGACTTGCCGGTGCCGTTGGGACCGACGACACCGATCTTGGCTCCGTGCAGGAACGACAGTGTGACGTCGTCGAGCACCACCTTTTCGCCGAGCTTTTTGCGAACGTTGCGGAGAGTGAAGACGTAGTCAGCCATAGACGCCAAGCCTATAGAACCGTGGCACGCCGGCCCAATCGGCCAGGAGGCCGTGGATCAATCTCGTTCGTCGCGAGCAGCCTGCTAGGCCGCAGGTGACCCCGCCGACTGCCCTTCGAGCTCGGCCAGGGCCGCGACGGTGCCGTCGTTGGCCGCCGCGACAACGGGCTGCCGCTCGACCTTGCGCAGCTTGGCGACTCCCCAGGTCAGGTCGTGCCCGATCAGACTTGCCTCGAGCACCGTGCTCTCGCGCGGTTCGCCGTCCTGGGTCGTCCACTTCTCGTTGCGGACCTTGCCGATCGCAATGATCGGATCGCCGATCTCCAAGGACTCAGCAACGTTCTGCGCGAGCGAGCGCCAGGCCTTGACCGAGATCCAGATGGTCTCGAGATCACGCCACTGGCGGGTCGCCTGGTCGAAGTAGCTCGGCGTCGAGGCGACGCGGAACAGCACCCAGGGAACCGCGCCCGCGCGCAGCTCGACCTTCGTACCGACACGACCGTGGAACGTCAGGATGTTGTCACTGGACATTGGAAGCTCCTCTGGTTGGGAGCCCCAGAGTCCCCGCGACGAGACCGGCCGCGCGATCGGAGCTGCGACTCCTGTGGACTACAGGCGCCCGATCTGAGTCTGTGGAACGTCAGTCGAGAGCGGCGAGAATCCCTGACCGGTACGCGCGGTAGGCATCAATCTCGGCTTGTACCGGACCCACGACTCGTGACTCCGCCACCTCATCGATCGCCTTCCGCAAATCGCGATCGGCCCGCTTGGCGCGCCGTCGGCCGCTGATCCTGGCAAGTAGTCGCGACAGCAGCCCGAGCGCCACGCCGAACACGGCTGCTCCCACGGCCACGGCAACACCCGCCGGGTAGCCGGCGACGTCGTCGATCTCCGGCAGGGCCGTGTCAGGGAAGAAGTTGTCGACGATCGCCTCCGTCGCGATCCAGCCCAGGCCTGCCACCAACGCAAGGAACGCGAGCCATTGGACCGCTTGCACTCCGCGCCACCACCAGGCCGTTCTGGCCCGTACGTGCGTGGCCTCGATCGCAGCATCGAGCTCCTGCACGATCGAATGGCTCCGCGGGCTCGCCACGCCACGGATCGCCTCGCGCCAGGGCTGCTCGAGACCGATCGAAGCCTTCTCCACGAGCTCTCGGATGGCCAGCTCTGCATTGGCACGCTGCACTGGGCTCGCTTCGGGCAGCGATGCCTTGGCCAGCGCAGCCAGGGACATGTCCGGGCTGAGCTCGAGTTCCTTGAGCGGATCGGGCCGTAGCTTGCCCAGCCAGCGGGCGATGGGCCAGCCGGTGCGCGCGATCGCCTGGCGACGGGTGGACGCCGCGATCGCGTCGACGACTTGGGGCACGCCGGCACAGGCGACCAGGGCCTCGTCGAGCGACTGCCGATCGGTCGGGCTGATGCCGGGTGCATCGCCGGTGCCACCGACCTGCGCCATGACCTTGGCCGCGGCGGTGATGTCTGAACCCAGCCGTCCCTTGGCCGACGCCTTGGCACGGATGCGGGTCGCCAGAACGCGCTTCATGTCGTCGATGCCGTCACCACGTGTCGCCGAGACTCCAACCACGTCGACGTCGGGCAAGCCCTCGGCGGCCAGGATGCGCTTGACGTCCTCCAGCGTGCGACCGCGCTGCTCGTACGGGATCCTGTCGATCTGGTTGAGCACGACGAGCGTGACGTCGCTGTAAGACGCCATCGGCCGGATGTAGCGGTCGTGGAGAGCCGCGTCGGCGTACTTCTGCGGGTCGAGGACCCACACGAGGAGGTCGGCGTACTTGATCAACCGATCCATCTCGAGGTGGTGAGAGACCTCTGTCGAGTCATGGTCGGGCAGATCGAGCAGGATCAGCCCGTCGAGCTTGGTGTCCTCGGAGGAGGCATCGAGCATGCTCAACCGTGAGACCTGGTGGCGCGGGGGGATGCCCATCCACTCGAGCAGTCCCTGGGCGCCGTCGGGTCCCCAGGCGCAGGCGAGCGCCCACGAGGTGGTGGGGCGGCGCACGCCGACCCCCGCAAGCTCCAGGTCGGTCAGGGCATTGAACAACGACGACTTGCCCGAACCGGTGGCTCCGGCGAGCGCGACAATCGTGTGCTCACCTGACAGACGCAGCCGCTCATTGGCCCGGCCAGCCAACATCTCGGCGGGAGCGAGAATCTCTTCGTCGATGCGGCCGCGACTCGCCGTGACAGCTTGCGTGAGTCCGTCCAAGCGCCTGGAGACGTCGTTGGGCTCGCCTACGAAGGTCGGGATCGCAGCACCCTCGACTGTCGTCACCCCTGGCCCTCCCCGCGGATGAAGTCAGCGTGACGGGCGTACTCGGACTGACGGGATGACTCGCGAAGATCGGCCTGCTTCGCCTTGATGTCTTCTGGTCGACCGACCAGCTGGACGAAGCGCTGCATCTCGGTCTCGAACAGCTCGGCGACCCGGGTGTCGAGATCGGCATGAGCCTTGGTCACCAGCGTCTTGACGGCATCGTCGCCGAAGATCGCAGACAAGAGCTGCTGACCCAGCGCGACGGTCTGGTTGGAGGTCCCCTCGTGCCCGTCGTGGGAAGCACCTTCACCTTGCGAGAGCGCGGACGGGTTGTCCTTGACGGCGTCAGCGAACATCACGACCATCAGCGCCACGCCGATGCCGTTGACGCCGAAGGCCAAGAACTTGGCGGTCATACGCTTGTCGCCGCCGTCGGTGCGAACGAGCTCCAGCACCGCCTGCCGCCAGTCGCGTACGGCGAGCTCGGCCTTGGCTCGGAAATCGTTCGACGCCCGATCGAGGTCTTTTGCCCCGGCAAGCAGAGTCCTGCCGGCAGGCACCTCCGACCAGGAGCGCGCCACCTCTGCTGCGGCCGACTCGGCCTGCTCGACGATCAGGTTGAACACGCCCGCCTCGATCGCTGCGACGATGTCGCTCGATCGGGTGCGCTTGCCGGTGACGCCATCGATGAAACGGTCGCGTATGCGGCCGGCCTTCTCCTCGACGGAGCGCAGCAGGTCGCCCGTGCCGACGAATTCCTGCCAGCGTGCCTGCACCTCACCGCGAAGCAGAGTCCCGTCGGTGCTTTGCTTCGTGAAGGACTCGAGCGCCTGGCGATAGGTCGTGTCGATGCCGCTGTACAGGAGCGCCGAGACCTCGATCTGCGCGTCCATCGCGTCCGCGACGTCATGCGACCTCAGCACGTTGTGCCGGACGGCCCCATCGAGGGTGTGCGAGATGACCCTGCGGCGTGCATCGCTGTTGCCAGCTAGGTCGTGCAGCCATCCGACGATCGGCGCGACGGACTCCGCAGGAAGGAGACCATCGGCATCGACACTGGACTCAGGCACGGTGAACAATGGTGAGTCGGACAGCCCACGCGACGTCATCATCCGGGCTAGGTGTCCGCGAACTTCGGTGACGGCATCGCTGCTCGTACGGTCGAGCACGACAGCAACTGAGGTGCTGCGCTCGGCGGCGAGACGGAGGTAGTCCCATGGCACCTGGTCGGCGTAACGCGCGGCGGAGGTGACGAACAGCCACAGGTCGGCGGCGGCAAGGAGCTGGGCCGCCAGCTCACGATTGCCCCTGTCGATCGAGTCGACGTCCGGCGCGTCGAGGATGGCGATGCCGGGCGGCAGACTGGTCGAGGTGGCAAGCCGGAGCGCGTACGAGTCATTGTTGGGCACCGTGGTACGTGGGAGCTCGGGCAGGATTCGGTCGGGCGCAAACCACTCTGCATCATCGGGGTGGTGCACGAGCACCGGCGAGCGGGTCGTGGGGCGGAGCACGCCCGACTCGGTGATGCGCTCCCCCAGCAACGAGTTGACCAGCGTCGACTTGCCCGCGCCGGTGGACCCGCCCACCACGGTCAGCAGTGGGCCGTCCAGCTGGACCAGTCGGGGGATCACGTAGTCGGAGAGCTGGCTGACGATGTCGGCGCGAATCAGACGCGCTTCAACGACGTCTGGAACGTCGAGCGCGAGTGGGGCAGCACTGACGTTGCCGAGCAGCCCGCTCAGGGCACCGAGAAGCTCGGCCGAAGCATGTTCGCCGGGCACTGGAGCTCCTCTCATCAACTCGTGCGTTCACCATCGGGTATGCAGACAGATTAGTGGACGCACGGGTACACCGCCGCCACGGCACTTGTGAGCAGCGAGTCAGAAGTGACGAATGCCACCTTGCAGCGCGGGCGGGAATCTCAGGTCGGGTCGCAGCGCGTACATCTGGTCGAGAAGGGAGTACGTCCGCTCGACGCCGTGGGGCTTGGAACGGCCGCTCATCATCGCGTGGTGCAGGAACGCCATCTCGGTCGCGAGCTGCTGGTAGCGCTTCACGATCTTGCTGGCGTCCTTGCCGTGGTGTTCAAGCGCGTACCGCCTCGCAGCCTTGCGATAGGTGAAGCGCGAAAGGTATGGGATCTCGGCCGGGTGGATCCAGCCGCGCTGCGCGACGTACGACAACGACTGCTCGAGAATGCGGATCTGGTTGGACCTGACGATGATCGCCATGATCGCCACGCACAGGAGCACGACGCCGAGAGCGGCATAGACGATCAGGAAGCCCGCTCCGCCGCCGAAGCTCAACGAGGCGTTCCACATCGCGTGCAGTCCGATGCTCACTGCGAGTCCGAGCACCGAGATGGCAACCTTGGCGAGCTTGGACCTGCGCGTGACCGCCAGTCCGATCGCGATGCCGAACGCCGCGGTGAACAGCGGATGGGCGAACGGACTGAACACGCCCCGCACGATGAACGTGGTGGTGACACCGGCCGCGCCGTCGATCTTGACGTCGTCAGATCCAAGGTAGCTCAGTGCGTAATAACCGATGTTCTCCATGAACGCGAAGCCGATGCCCACCATCCCGGCGAAGATCAGGCCGTCCAGGAACCCGTCGATCACCCGCCGGGCGCGCACGAACGTGAGGAGCAGGAACAAGCACTTGGCAGGCTCCTCGACAAGAGGAGCCACGAAGGACGCCGTCTGCTCGTCGCTGAGGTCCATCGCGTGCTGGATCCAGACCTCGAGCGCCAGGGCGATCGCGACCGCGACCACCCCGCCCCAGACGAATGCCGCGAACATGTAGCGCCGCGGCTCCGGCTCGTAGCGGTCGAGCCACCAGAAGGACACCCACAGCAACGGCAGTGGTATGAGCGCGAACAGGAAGGACATGCCCGCGCCGGCCACGTCACCGGCGCCGAGCGAGAAGACAACGCCGCCGACCACACCGGCAATCGCGATGACGATGAACGCGACCAGCAGGGTCGTACGACCGCGCTGCCTGAACGGTTCACGACGCTGCACTCCCGAGATGTCGGGATCTGTCGCGATTGTCACCTGCGAATCGTATGGCATGCCCGGGGTCCACCTGCGGAGGTCCGCTCGCAGATAGGCTTGTTCTCGGGCACATAGCCCAGGGCCCCCGTAGCTCAGTTGGATAGAGCAAGAGCCTTCTAATCTCTAGGTCGCAGGTTCGATTCCTGCCGGGGGCGCAATTCACACGAGCGTCCCATCGGGCTTTTCGCTGAAAGGAACCAGCTGTGCTGGTGTCACTGGTCGCCGGCATCGGCTTCGGGCTCTCCCTGATCATCGCGATCGGTGCCCAGAACGCGTTCGTCCTGCGTCAGGGGCTGCGCCGTGAGCATGTGTTCGCGGTGGTCGCGGTGTGTGCGCTCTCCGATGTCGTCCTGATCGCCGTCGGCGTCGGCGGACTCGGCAGCCTGATCCAGGCCGTACCGTGGCTCCTCGACATCATGACGATCGGTGGTGCTGTGTTCCTGCTCGTGTACGGCGCTCTCGCAGCTCGTCGAGCCTGGCGGCCCTCTGCGATCGATGCCAACGCCTCGGGGAAGCCGACCACCGCGCGAGTGGCGATCAGCACCTGCCTCGCGCTGACGTGGTTCAACCCGCACGTCTATCTCGACACCGTGATCCTGCTCGGGTCGGTGGCGGCGTCGCACGGGGAAGATCGTTGGTGGTTCGGCCTCGGCGCTGCCAGCGGAAGCATCGTGTGGTTCACGGTGCTCGGCTATGGAGCGCGTCTGCTCCGGCCACTGTTCGCCAAACCAGCCGCGTGGCGGGTGCTCGACGCATTGATCGCGCTCGTGATGTTCGCGATCGCAATCAGCTTGCTGCGGGGTGTCCGGTGAAGCTCGCACTGGTCGTGCTCGGTGGAGCACTCGGCACGTTGACTCGCTTCGGCATCAGCGACTCCCTTCCCCACCACGGGTTGTTCCCGCTGGCCACGTTCATCGTCAATGTGGTGGGCTCGTTCGCACTGGGTGTCCTGCTCGCAGCGCTCCTGACCCGACGCGCAGAGTCGCTGCGCTTGTTCCTGGGCACGGGATTTCTCGGCGGGTTCACGACGTACAGCGCGCTGGCAGTCGAGACGGAAACGCTGCTGCGCGGCGATCACGTCGTCCTCGGTCTCGCCTACGCCGTCGCAAGCGTGATCGCCGGGCTAGCCGCAGCCCTCACGGGCGTCGCCGTCGGATCGAGGGCTGGTCGATGACCGCACTGTGGGTCGCGCTCGCCGGAGGCTTCGGCGCAGGAGCGCGCTACCTGGTCGACTCGTGGGTTCGACCACGAGTGCCAGCATCGCTGCCCTGGTCGACACACCTCATCAACGCCTCCGGCTCACTGCTTCTCGGGCTGATCATCGGGTCAGGCGCCGACGACTCATGGCACACGATCGTGGGCGTCGGCTTTCTCGGCGGCTACACGACGTTCAGCACGGCGAGTGTCGAGACGGCACACCTGGCACTCGATCGCCGATACGCGGCAGCCTTCGCCAACGCTGCCGGCATGTTGGTCATCAGCGTCCTGGCGGCCACGCTGGGCTACGCCGCAGGTCGAGCACTCTGACGCGTCAGGGCTGGATGGCAGCGACGACGCCGCCGTACTGACCGATTGCCCGGGGCTTCTCGTCGCCGCCTGGGATGTAGACCAGGAGCTGATGCTTGTACTGCAGCGTGCCGGCACCGGAGATGCCGGACGACAGGAACGCCTGCTGCGGCGTGCCTGCGGGCCAGCTCACGGTGAGGCCCGCCTTGACCTTGTACGTGTCGTAGCGAAGCAGCGTCACGAACACCAGCGCCCCGCCGTCCGCCGTGCGCAACGCGAAACGCACGCTTTCGGCGTTCCAGGCCTGCGAGAAGGTGACGCCCTGCAAACCGGAGTTGGCTTTGCGCGCGGCGCGCATCTGACGGATGAACGAGTCCTTCACGATGGCTTTGTTCTTGGGTGAGGACGGGTCTGTCAGCGCCGTGGCGTAGGCGGATGCAGCATCTTGGGCGGACATGCTCATGCCCTTGGCATTGTCGGGCTTGACCGGCAGGACTCCGTCTCCCGTCGTACGCAGCTCCGGCAGGGTGGTCTCGGCAACCGTCTCCGGGCTGGCCACCAGCAACCACGGGTCGGCCGCGGCAGCGCGCTCGAAGATCTGGATACGGTTGACGCCCTCGGCCCGGTCACGAATCACCGCGAGGAACCACAGTGGGTATTTCGAGAAGTGCGGGGTCAGCACCTTGGTGACGTCGATCGCCGTCTTGTCCTGCTTCTGCTTCTGGGCGAGACGCTGCGACACCTCGAACGAGCCGGCGTCGATGTCGAAGACGGCGTCACTCTCGACCGTCGACAGCGGTTTCGGGTCCAGCAGCTTGATCGCCGCATTGCGCACGGTCTGATATCTCTCGAAGACCTGGTCGACCTGTAGAGTCCGGGCCGCTTCCTTGTCGAGCTTCAGCTCGGACCGCTCGTGGGGTCGGGAGCATCCTGAGACGACGAGAAGGCCACAGAGGATCAGGAGGATGGCGCGCCTCATGACTTGTCCTCCTCGTCGATGATCTCGAAGCCTGCGAGCTCATCCTCGCTGACCTCGTGCTCCACGCCGTCCTCGTCGACGAACACGTACATGACCCGTTCTGTCGGAGGCGCCGGTGGATCGGTTTGGCCGTCGGGCTCATCGACGGGGACGACCACCTCGTCGATGAACTCGTAGTCTGCAGCCTCCGCGGCCGAGATCACGTGCTCGACGCCATCGTCGTCGACGAAGATGTAGACGACGTCTTCGTCCTCACCCGGCACAGCTCGCCCGGCGGCTCGTCTCGGCCACTTGTTGAACACGCCCCTGACAGCCGCGGCCACGGACGCGGTCGTCGACCCGATCGCGGACCCGCTGGACTCGGCCTGGGGCAGCTTGACAGCCTCGGGCGCGTCCACCTCCGGCGACGCATCCTCACCTTCGTCCACCTCGACGATGTCGTAGTTCTCGGCCTCGTCCGCCGAGATCACGTGCTCGACACCGTCCTCGTCGACATAGACGTAGACGACCTCTTCGTCATCATCGTCGACGTCATCCGCCCAGATGTCCTCACCACGACGCAGCAGACGACCCAGCAGCACACAGCCGATGCCGAACATCAGCAGTCCGAGGCCCTTGGCGAATCCACCCTTCACTCCGTACGCGAGGCTGACCGTGAGACCCGTCAGGTTGCTGTCACCGACCGACAGGATCGCCAGCGACACCGTCTCGTCGGGCAGCGTGGTCGAGAAGCTGGCGCCACCTCGGCCCGCACCCTTGGCCAGCCACCAGTCGAGTGCGGTGGGTGCGCCGGGCAGTCCCGGTTGGCCCTCGACCTGACGAGTCTTGATCTGCCATCGCGTGTGGAAGTCCGTGACCTCGAGGCGGCGCGTGTTGCCGACGTAGTTCTCCACATCGACGCTGTTGCCGAGACCGACGAACACGGGTTTCTGGGCCGGCACCTCGGCCAGGACGTCGACCCGGACGTCTGCCCAGCTGATGACCTTGGGGGCGGTCACGACGGCGATGGAGTCAGTCTCGACCTTGTGCGGGCCGGTCGAGAACCGGCTGTCGGGTCCGAGGATCAGCATGACGGCGAGTCCGGCGACGGCACAGAGCGCGCCAAGCACCGTCAGCACCCAGCTCATCCTGGTACGCATCGACAGCCTCCCCTGCGGCTCTCCGTGTGGATGCCGGGTTTGACCTTATCGGGAAAGGTGGTGCCGGTCAGAACAATGCCGACGCGAGGGCCCGGCGCGCAGCCGCAACACGGGGGTCAGCATTGCCGACGACGGTGAACAGCTCGACCAGACGAGTCCGTACATTTTCGCGCTCATCACCGGCTGTTCGCTTGATCAGCTCGATGAGCCGAGCGAACGCGTCGTCCACGTGCCCGCCGCTGACGTCGAGGTCAGCGACCAGCATCTGCGCCTCGAGATCGTCCGGCGCGTCGGCAGCGGCCTTGCGCGCAGCCTGCAGGTCGGCGCCCATCGTGCGGGCAAGCAGCTTCACACCTGCGAGTCGTTCGGCGATCTCGGTGTCCGCGGGATACTGCGCGAGGAGCCTCTCGTACTCGGTGACGGCAGTCGGGAAGTCGCCGTCGCCGAAGGCGGCATCTGCGGCGGCAAAGCGTGGATCGGCGGGCTCTTCCTCCGCCTCGTCGTCGCTCGCAGTCGCGGCGCCGGCCGGTTGAGCACGTCCGGTCACGCCGTTCTCCGCCGCCACCTTGACGAGCTCGGAGAAGAAGCGCAGCACCTCGGCCTCGTCGACCGTTCCTTGGAACAGGGGGACCGGCTGACCGGTCACCAGACCGACCACCAGTGGCACAGCCTTGGCGTCCAACGCCTGCGCGATTGCGGCATTGGCATCAACGTCGACCCGGGCGAGCAGGATCTGTCCGTCGAAGTCGTGAGTGACCTTGGCGAGCACGTCGTTGAAGTCAGCGCTCTGCGGAGACCTCGGCGACCAGAGTGAAAGCACGACGACGTGCTTCATCGAGGCCTCCAGCGCGGCGGACTGGAAGTTCTGCTCGGTGATGTCGATGACGTACGCACCACCACTTGGTGCTGCCGGGCGTGCGGCTTGCTGCTTGAGGGCAGACAGGTCGAAGGCGCCGGGACGCGAGAAGTTCATGACTTCAGTGTAGGAAGTCGGCGGTTGCCCACCGGTGGCAGGCGGCTATGAAACCTTGCCGGCGAGAACGCAAAAGGTGAAGAACGCGACCCCGAGGAGCATTCCGACATGTCCGAGGATCGACAGCGACGGGCCTGTCGCCCAGCTGTCGTCGATTGATGGGGCCGCATGACGTCCCGCACCCGGCACCCAGCGCAGGAGGATGAGGATGCCGACGACGACCTCCAACCACCACAGAGCCACCGCGACAAGACCCAGGCCGTCGCTCGGGGACGTCAGGTAGTACACCCACACCGCGAGGGCCGTGACGCCCAGCACGGTGTGGGTGTTGAGGATCGTCCCGGAGATCTGGGCGTGGCCGGACTGCCGCGCGTTGGCGGACAGTCTCATCCTCGTCAGGAGGACGACCACAGCAGCCAACGCTGTGAGCATCCAGAGCACATTGTCGAGTTCCACGCTGGCATCGTGGCACATCTCAGGGCCGCGAGGGGTCCCAACGCCTCAGCGGCCGCCTTCGAGAAGCTGCTGCTCGACCGTACGTCCGCGTAGTCCGGACCGCTGGACCACGCGTTGGATCGTCAGGTCCCGCTGGTCCGGATCGCCGATGTACCGGATGTGGCGCAGCCCCTGCGCCTGGGCCGCGGACTCGAACGTGAAGTGGCCATAGCCGAGCAATCGGCCCAGCAACGGCTTCTCGACCGTGATGTCAAGGATGCGGGTGATCGGCATCGTCGCGATCTTGACGGTGAACACGCCGCTGGCCCGGAACACCCTCATGTTCGTCACGACGAAAACGTCACGACGCTCGCGCAACGTCAGGTAGAGCGCGTGCAGAGCGAGCGCGAATCCGCCGATCAGGAACAACCACCCGAGCTGGATGGGGCCGACCAGCGCGAGCGCCCACAGCAACGCGGTGCCTGCGGCTTCGGCGATCGGACGCCAGAAGACGATCGCGTGGTGGAAGACAAGGTCGATGACCATCTCGCCCTCGTCGGCGAGGAGGTGGCTGTCGATCTCCTGGTCGGGCAGCCGGTCGAGCAACGCCCGGATCATGAGCGCCTAGGCGACGAGCTCGTTGACGAAGACGCCGACCTGGCTGAATGCGTCGATGACCGCACTGGCGGCGTTGCTGACGGCATCGGCCGCGCCAGCAGGCGCCGTCAGCAGGTAGTAGACCCCGAAACCAACGACCAGCAGCGTGATGACCTTCTTCAGCACGTCCCCATTGTTGTCGATCGGGTGCCCCACACCCGTACGGCGCGCCGCCGAGGTCAGAGATTCTCGATCAAGGTGTCTGCGGCGGCATAGGGGTCCGTGCCGCCCGCGAGCACGTCTGCCGCGAGGGTGTCGAGCCTGGCATCGCCCGACAGGTCTCCGAATCGCTGACGTACGGCATGGAGCGCCAGGGCCTCGATCTCACGTCGGGTACGAGCGAGCCGGCGACGACCCAGCTCCCCCGACTCGACCAGGTGCTCGTGATGATGGTTGATCTGCTCGGCGACCTCATCGACGCCTTCACCGGTCGTCGCGATCGCCAGCAGCACGGGAGGCTTCCACGCATCGTCCACTCGATCAGACATGGCCACGACGGACCGCAGCTCGCGCCGGGTCGACGTGGCACCGTCACGGTCTGCCTTGTTGACGACGAAGATGTCACCGATCTCCAGGATGCCTGCCTTGGCGGCCTGGATGCCATCGCCCATCCCGGGAGCCAGCAGCACGAGGGTCGTGTCCGCGAGGCCGGAGATCTCGACCTCGGACTGGCCGACACCGACCGTCTCCACCAGCACCACGTCACAACCGGCGGCGTCGAGCACGCGCAGCGCCTGCGGGGCGGCGACCGAGAGGCCACCGAGATGTCCCCGACTCGCCATCGAGCGGATGTAGACGCCCTCGTCGGTGGCATGGTCCTGCATCCGGATGCGGTCGCCCAGAAGCGCTCCACCCGAGAACGGCGAGGTCGGATCGACCGCCAGGACACCGACACGTCGACCCTGCCCACGCAGCGCCTTGACCAGGGCGGACGTTGACGTCGACTTGCCGACCCCGGGCGCACCGGTCAGCCCCACGATGTGGGCTCGGCCCGTGTGGGGGCTCAGCGCTGCGCTGACCTCCCGCAGTTCCGGCGCCTGGTCCTCGACCAGCGAGATCAGGCGAGCAACCGCCCGGGCCTCACCGGCCTGGGCGCGCTCGACGAGATCGGCGACCGAGACCGCCCGACTGGCCAGGGCTACTTCTTGGGCACGCGGATGATCAGGGCGTCACCCTGGCCGCCACCGCCGCAGAGGGCCGCGGCGCCGATGCCGCCACCGCGACGACCGAGCTCGAGCGCGAGGTGCAGGACGATGCGAGCACCGCTGGCGCCGATCGGGTGACCCAAGGCAATCGCTCCGCCGTTGACGTTGACCTTGTCCTCGGAGATTCCGAGCTTGGCAGAGCTTTCGAGACCGACGGCGGCGAACGCCTCGTTGAGCTCGAACAGGTCGATGTCGGAGACGGCGATGCCCTCCTTGGCTGCAGCCTTCTCGATCGCGTTGGCGGGCTGGACCTGCAGGCTCGAGTCGGGTCCGGCGACGGTGCCAGCGGCACCGATCTCGGCGATCCAGGAGAGGCCTAGCTCTTCGGCCTTGGCCTTGCTCATGACGACGACGGCGGCAGCACCGTCAGAGATCTGGCTGGCCGAACCGGCTGTGATGGTGCCTTCCTTGCTGAACGCCGGGCGCAGCTTGCCGAGCGACTCGGTCGTCGTGTCACCCCGCACGCCTTCGTCCTCGGAGATGACGACGTCGTCGCCGCGTCGGCTCGGGATCGTGACAGGCACGATCTCCTCGTCGAACACACCGTTCTTCTGCGCGGTCGCGGCGAGCTGGTGCGAGCGGGCGCTGAACGCGTCCTGCGCCTCGCGGGACAGCTTGGTTCCGTCAGCGTTGATCTGCTCGGTCAGTCCACCCATCGCCTGATCGGTCAGGGCATCCCACAGGCCGTCAGCGGCCATGTGGTCGACGAGCTTGGTGTCGCCGTACTTGGTGCCCTCGCGCGATCCGATGAGCATGTGAGGCGCCTGCGTCATCGACTCCTGGCCACCGGCAACGATGATGTCGTATTCGCCGGCACGGATCAGCTGGTCGGCGAGTGCGATCGCATTGATGCCCGACAAGCACACCTTGTTGATCGTGATCGACGGCGTGGTCAGCGGGATGCCGCCCTTGAACGCGGCCTGGCGGGCGGGCACCTGACCGGCTCCTGCACCGAGGACCTGGCCCATGATCACGTAGTCGACCTGGTCGCCGGTGACACCGGCCTTCTCCAGCGCACCCTTGATGGCGAGGCCACCAAGGTCTGAGCCCGAGAGGCCCTTGAGGCCACCGAGGAGGCGACCGATCGGTGTACGGGCTCCGGCAACGATCACGGACTGCGACATGGGTAGTGCTCCTTCAGAAGACTGTTGCTCCACGTTTGATATAGGCAGAGTACCCACGAGTAACGAACGTATGACGAGCGTGTGCGCGGGATCACTCCGACGGTACGCGCCATCTGCTCTACCCTCTAGTCATGCCAAGCGACCCCCTTGTTCCAGGCCACCTTCTGCTCGCGATCGACCACGTCGGTATCGCCGTACCGGATCTCGACGATGCACTTGAGATGTACGCGTCGACGTTCGGGTTGCACTCCATCCACGAGGAGATCAACGAGGAGCAGGGCGTACGCGAGGCGATGCTGGCGGTTGGAGACTCGGGCAGCTGCATCCAGCTACTCGCACCGCTGAGCGACGACTCCACGATCGCCAAGTTCCTGGCCCGCAACGGCCAGGGCATTCAGCAGCTCGCCTACCGCGTGTCGGACATCGAAGCCGTGTCCGCGACGCTGCGCGAGCGCGGCGTGCGCCTCCTCTACGACGCGCCGAAGCGTGGCACGTCGGACTCACGGGTCAACTTCGTCCACCCCAAGGACGCCGGTGGCGTGCTCGTCGAGCTCGTCGAACCAGCCACCACTCCTGCTCACTGAGGGCAGGATCACAGCCCGACGCGATGGCCCGACAAGTTAACGCCGAGTAACATCGCGGAGACCCCAAAACCGAAGGACGCCAACGTGCAGAACATCCTTGACGCCATCCTCGCCGGAGACACCACCCCCGAGGAATTCGCCACCATCGAGCTCCCCGAGACCTACAAGGGCATCACGGTCCACAAGGACGAGGTCGACATGTTCGCCGGCATGGAAAGCCGCGACAAGGACCCCCGCAAGAGCCTGCACCTGGATGACGTCCCGATCCCCGAGCTCGCTCCGGGCGAAGCTCTCGTTGCTGTCATGGCCAGCGCGATCAACTACAACACGGTCTGGACCTCGATCTTCGAGCCCGTCTCGACGTTCAGCTTCCTTGAGCGTTACGGCCGCCTGTCGGAGTACACCAAGCGCCACGACCTGCCGTACCACGTGGTCGGTTCCGACCTCGCCGGTGTGGTCCTGCGAACCGGACCCGGCGTCAACCTCTGGAAGCCCGGCCACGAGGTCGTCGCGCACTGCCTGTCGGTCGAGCTCGAGAGCCCCGACGGCCACGACGACACGATGATGGATCCTCAACAGCGCATCTGGGGCTTCGAGACCAACTTCGGCGGACTCGCCCAGCTCGCGATCGTCAAGTCCAACCAGCTGCTTCCCAAGCCCGACCACCTGACGTGGGAAGAGGCCGCGAGCCCGGGCCTCGTGAATGCCACCGCCTACCGCCAGCTCGTGTCGAAGAACGGCGCCAACATGAAGCAGGGCGACGTCGTCCTGATCTGGGGCGCCTCCGGCGGCCTCGGCTCCTACGCGACTCAGATGGCCCTCAACGGTGGGGCGATTCCCGTGTGCGTGGTGTCTTCGCCCGAGAAGGCCGAGATCGTTCGGTCCCTTGGCGCGGAGCACGTGATCGACCGCTCCGCCGAGGGCTACAAGTTCTGGAAGGACGAGAACACCCAGGACCCCAAGGAGTGGCAGCGCTTCGGCAAGAAGATCCGCGAGCTAACCGGCGGCGAGGATCCCGACATCGTGTTCGAACACCCGGGCCGTGAGACCTTCGGTGCCAGCGTCTACGTCACCCGCAAGGGCGGCACGATCATCACCTGCGCATCCACGTCGGGTTACATGCACCAGTACGACAACCGTTACCTCTGGATGAACCTCAAGAACATCAAGAGCTCGCACTTCGCCAACTACCGTGAAGCCTTCGAGGCCAACCGCCTGATCGAGAAGGGCCTGGTCCATCCGACCTTGTCGCGCGTCTACAAGCTCGAGGACACTGGCCAGGCGGCTCTCGACGTCCATCACAACCTCCACCAGGGCAAGGTCGGCGTGCTCTGCCTGGCGCCCGAAGAGGGTCTTGGTGTGAAGGACACGGACAAGCGCGCCAAGCACATCGACGCGATCAACAGGTTCCGCGGGGTCTGAGGAACGAAGACCCCTCCGATCCCCTCAACCTCGTCGAGGGGCGTGGTGGAGCCTCCTGATCGGGCTGTATTGCTGCCACGGGCGGGAGGTAAGGTGAAGGGCACAACCAAACCGCCACAAATCTACGAGGGAATCGCATGTCCCAAGAGTCCGGATTGTCCATCTTCGACGCCGCGCAGAAGGCTGCCGACGCGACCTTCCCGCTGGCACGCCGCGGTGGATATGACAGCGACGCCGTCGACGCGTGGGTTCGCACCCAGTCCGCCGAGTTCAAGAGTGCGGCCGACTCCGTCGAGAGCCTCACCAAGGAGAACGAGAATCTCCGCGACCTGATCGAAAAGCTCAAGGATCGCGTCGAGGCTGTCGAGAAGCCGTCCTACACGGGCTTGGGCAACCACGCCGCCCAGCTTCTCGGTCTCGCCGAGCAGGAGGCTGAAGACGTACGCAACCGTGCCGTACGCGAGGCCGACGAGCTCATCAAGAAGGCAGAAGAGGAGGCCGCCATGGTTCGCGCGGCCGCCAACCACGAAGCCGAAGAAATGCGCACCAAGGCGGTGACCGAGCTCGAGGAGAAGCGCAAGCAGCTTCTTGAGGATGCCGAGGAGATGCACGCCGACGCTCTCGCTCACACCGAGGATCTCCGCGCCCACGCTGAGCGTGAGGCCGCCCAGGTCAAGCTCGCCGCCGAGCAGGAGGCCCAGAACCTTCGCCTTGGCGCCACCCGCGAGGTCGAGCAAGCCCGTGCCGCCGCAGACCGTGAGGTCACCGAGGCCCGTCGCGTGCTCGCCGTGGAGAAGGAGCGCCTCGCCCGCGAGGCGTCCGAGCACCACGAGTCCGCGAGCTCGCAGACTGCCAAGCTCGTCGCGGACGCTGAAGCACGAGCCGGCGCGGCTGATGAGCGTGCGCGCGAGATCATGGCCAAGGCATCCAATGCCCGCGAGGTCGCAGCGACCGAAGCCGCCCGCGTCCTCGAGGGCGCCAAGGCTGAGGCCTCCGCCCTGATGTCGAGCGCCAGCTCCGAGGCCCAACAGATCCGCGTCAGCGCCACGACTGATGTCGAGCGTCAGACCCGCGTCCTGCGTGCCGAGGTCGAAGAGCTCCAGCGCAAGCGCGACGGCATCATGGCTCAGATGGGTCAGCTGCGCGACATCGTCTCGACCTTCGCTCCGAGCACCGCCAAGGAGTCAGAGCCCAAGGCCAAGGTCGCGGACAAGGAAGAGTCCAAGCCCGAGCCCAAGGCTGCTGAGCCCAAGGCCGCCGCTCCCAAGGCGGAAGCCAAGGATGACGGGCCCAAGACCGAGGTCATGGCCGCCATCAAGGACGACGACCAGAACTAGTCGCTCTTCTCGAAGGCCGCGACCGTGCGGTCTGCGTACGCCGACGAGTCGGCACGCTCCATGGGGCCGTCCCACGTGTCCGGCAGCGGTACGACGACTTCAGGCGCGAGCTTCTTGACGATCTCGTCGAGCACGCGCTCGGAGTCGCCGACCCACAGATGCTTGGCACCGTCGATCCCGATGACGTCGGCCTGCGGGATCACCGCGAACCGCTCGCGGGCCTCGACGGGCTTCAGGTAGTCGTCGTGCTCTGGGATGAGTGCCGTCACCGGCTTGCCCGACTCCGCCCACGCCGCGAGGTGTTCCGGCTTGCACGAGCGGATGGGCGGCGACAGCAGCACGATCCCTTCGACTGACGGCTCGAGCCCGTACATCAGCGCGAGATCTGTGCCGAACGACCAGCCGACGATCCACACGTGCGGCAGCTCGGCGAACTCCGCGTACTCGACGGCAGCGGCGACGTCGAACTGCTCCCCCACCGCGTTGTCGAACTCGCCCTCGCTGGTGCCCTGCAGGCTCGAGGTGCCGCGGGTGTTGAACCGCAGCACCGCGATGCCAGCCAGTGCCGGGAGGCGATACGACGCCTTGCGGAACAGGTGGCTGTCCATCATGCCGCCATGGGTCGGCAGCGGGTGCAGGCAGATCATCGTCGCCACGGGCGGACGGTCCATCGGCAGCGCGAGCTCGCCCACCAGCTTGAGACCGTCGGCGGTCTCCAAGGTGATGGCCTCCCTCTTTGCCGGCAGGACGGAGTTGCCGCGGATACGTTCCATCACGAAGTGCCCATCGTTCGCTCACTCATCAGTGTTTCCTTGCCCAGCACGAGGTGTGCCAGTGTCGTCGTTCATCGATTGCCGCCTCGCTGAGCAGGGCTTTCTCGACCGGCCAGGCGACGACGTGTGGTGTGGCCAGGGCGATCAGCTGACCGCAGCCCGGGCACCGATAGGGCTTCGACGAGCCGCGCAGGGGCCGAAAGTGCCAGTCTCCGTCGGCCTTCGTCTCGATCCGTTCGGGCATCGGTCGTGCGGCCGGCCGCTGGCGCGGGGCAACACGACGACGAGGCATGCCCCAAGTCTACGGTCGGCCGTTCGGCCGACGTCAGAAGCAGTAGCGGCGGATCCAGCCCTGACGAGCGCTCGACGCCGCAATGGCCTGCTCGAACGTCAGCACCTGGACGGCGCTCTCCCCGACGGCCTGGAACAAGATCGTGTCGGTCAGCGCGGGCTCTTCACGGCAGGTCAGCCCGCGGGAGATCTGATCGCCGATTGCTGCCGCCAGCGCCGGGTTCTTGGCAGGCGCGGCGACGACCGTACGCGTGGACGGCGTCTCGCTGTAGTGGCTGGCAAAGGCCTGCACAGCGACGTACGCAACGAACATCACCGCGACGAAGGTCATCGCGCTGACGCGGACGAGCCGGGCTGCGGACGCGATGTGGGACGAGCCCAGCGCCACGACTCCTGATGCGTTGACCTTCACGTGAAAGCCAACGAGACCGGCATCCTTGAAGTTACCGGTCTCGCAGGAAATAAACGCCACCCCGAAGTGGCGTAACTTTTTGGTGCCTAGTACGTGTGGAAGCCCGCGCCGGTCTTTCGACCGAGCTTTCCGTCTGCAACGACGGCCTCGAGCAGCGCCGCAGGCCTCCAGCCTTCGTGGCCGAATGTCTCGACCAGGGAGTTCTGGATCGCGAGCGACACGTCGTTGCCGACGACGTCGAGCAGCTGGAACGGGCCCATCGGCAGCTGTGTCGCCTTCATGGCATCATCGATCGACTCGAGGCTGTCACCGTCGGACTCGTGCAGCTTGATCGCGTCGTTGAGGTACGGGAACAGCAGGGCGTTGACGATGAAGCCTGCGCGGTCGGTGCAGGACACCGGGTGCTTGCCGGCAGCCAGGCACAGCGCACGTACGGTCTCGGCGACGTCAGCGGACGTGGCGGCGCCGGAGACGACCTCCACGAGCTTCATGACGGGCGCCGGGTTGAAGAAGTGCATGCCGATGACGTCGGCGGGCCGAGACGTCGCGGCAGCGCAGTCGTTGATCGACAGCGACGACGTCGTGGTCGCCAAGATGGCGCCAGGCTTGCAGATGCGGTCGAGGTCACGGAACAGCTCGAGCTTGATGTCGAGGTCCTCAGCGATGGCCTCCACCACGATGTCAGCGTCGGCAAGCGCATCGCGCTGGGTGGAGCCGGTGAGGCGGCCGAGCACGGTGGACTTGCCGTCCTCGTCGAGCTTTCCGCGAGAGATGGCTTTGTCGAGGCTCTTGGTGATCGTCGCGAGCACGCCGGCGACCTTGTCCTCGCCTCGACCCACGTACACGACGTCATAGCCGGACTTGGCGAACACCTCGACGATGCCCGAGGCCATCGTCCCGGTGCCGACGACGCCGACGGTCTTGATGTCATGGTGCAGGTCTGGTGCGGCGGCACTTCCGGCGACCGAGGTCGCGGCGAATGTCGAGTCGTCGCCTGCCATCGTCGTCAGGATGCCCGCGGGCTGGTGCACCGGATCGCCGGTCTCGGCGTACAACGCGTCGAGCCCGGTGGTCACGGTCTTGGCGCCGAGCGCGTCGACCAGGGCCAGCGGGCCGATCGGGTAGCCGCAGCCGAAGCGCATCGAGGCATCGATGTCGTCGCTCGTGGCATACCCGCTCTCGTACATCGTGGCTGCGTGGTTGAGGTACGGCAGCAGCAGCGTGCGCGCGATCTCGGCATCTCGGTCGCTTCCGGCCAGTTGGTCGACGATCTCCTGCATGGCTACTCCTGAGTAATAAGAGGGTCGTGACAGACTAACGTGACTCACAGGGGAGATCGATGAAACTGCGTATGACGCTGGCCACAAGCCTGGCCGCGACCGCTCTGCTGGTGCTGACCGGATGCGATTCCGATGGGGACGTGAAGCCGTCGCCGACCTCCAGCACCTCGACCACTGCGTCCGCCACGGCCACCCCCTCCGACGCGGAGGAGCTCGTTGGTGACTGGGCCGACACCCAGGCCGACTGGGCTGTGCACTTCAACGAGGACGGAACCTTCGTCGAGGACTTCCAGGGCATCACCGACTTCCGGGTCGGCACGTACAAGGTCGATGGCGACACCATCTCCCTGATCGGCGATGACGGAAACACCACGACCGGGACCATCACCGGCGTCACCCTGGTGTTCAAGCTCGGCACCCTCTCCAGGAGCTGACATGCGTCTCGTCATCGCCCGGTGCCAGGTCGACTATGCCGGTCGCCTCGCTGCCCACCTCCCCCTCGCCACGCGCCTGATCATGGTCAAGAGCGACGGCTCGGTGCTGATCCACTCCGACGGCGGGTCTTACAAGCCGCTCAACTGGATGAGCCCGCCTTGCACGCTGCGCGAAGGCGTCGCCGATGACGGCGTCGCCGAGTGGATCGTCACGGCAGGCAAGACCGATGACACGCTCCGCATACGCATCGAAGAGGTGCTGCACGACTCGGCGCACGAGCTCGGCATCGATCCCGGCCTGCAGAAGGACGGCGTCGAGAAGCACCTGCAAGAGCTGCTCGCCGAGCACTGTGTCGCACTGGGCGACGGCATGAGCCTCGTACGCCGTGAGTTCATGACGGCGATCGGCCCAGTCGACCTGCTCTGCAAGGACGGCAGCGGCGGCTCCGTCGCCGTCGAGATCAAGCGCCGCGGCGACATCGACGGTGTGGAGCAGCTCACGCGCTATCTCGAGCTGATGAACCGGGACCCTGCGTTGCGCCCTGTCCGCGGGGTCTTCGCTGCCCAGGAGATCAAGCCCCAGGCCCGGACCCTCGCTCAGGACCGCGGCATCGAATGCGTTGTCGTCGACTATGACGCCCTGCGCGGCATCGACGACCCTTCACTCAGACTCTTCTAGCAGCCACGTCTGGCCGTGGGCCCGAACGAAGCGAGGGAGAGCCACACACCCTATTGGAGCGGCAGGTCAAAGACTGTCGTGCCCAGCTGTTCCCAGCGATCGATCTCACAGCCGTTGCTGCGGTTGAACGACGACTCGATGTGCGCGCCCTTGTAGGAGCCCGAGATCGTCGCCGTCTGGGGGCCGCCGTAAACCATGGTGCACGCCTGATCCTTTGGCACGGGCCGGAAGACACGCGCCCCCGCAGCCTTGATCTGCTTGCACGCCTCAGTCGGCTGCGGATGGTCTCCACCTGGCGGGTCGCACACCAGATGCATCACGACCGGCTCTGCGCCCTCGTCAGCGGTGACCGTGATCGTCAGGTCGGTCGACGTGCCCGGCTGGTCGTCACCGCCGTTGCAACCGGCGAGCGCGACCAACAGCATGGCCGCGGCGAGTGCCTTAAGCACCGGCGACCGCAGGGGCAGTCGGGTCGCTGCCCACGTTCTTGTCCTCGCGGGCGACCCAGTCCTCGATGCGCTCGTAGTCGTCCTTGGAGCGGGTGACCACGGCGAGCAGATCGCTCATCTTGGCGACTTCCTCGACCTGCTCCTTGATGAACCACTGCATGAACTGGTCGGAGGCGTAGTCGTTGTTCTCGCGGGCGATGCGGGTCAGCTCGTTGATCTGGTCGGTGACGCGCTTCTCCTGCTCGAGCGCCGCGGCGACCGGCTCGATGACGTTCTTGAAGTCCGAACGGGGAGCATCGAGAGCTGGGATCGTCACCTGCTCGTCGGCGTCCAGGAGGTAGCGCACCATCATCATGGCGTGGTCTCGCTCCTCGATCGCCTGCTGGTAGAACAGCGCGGCCATCTGCGGCATCGTCAGCGCATCGAAGTAGGTGGCGATGGCGATGTACTGCTGGTGGGCTCCGAACTCGTTGCCGAGCTGCTCGTTGAGCTGTTTGACGAAAGCTGGTGCTGCCATGCAGAGTCTCCTCGTTGAGTAAGGCGAGCCTCACCTATGCGTAGTACGATAGCAATGTGCCCCCGAAGCCCAAGAGCAAGTGCTGCAGCGACAAACCTGCCTGCAAGCGCTGCCCCATCCAGATGATGAAGAAGGGGACGCTTCCCGAGGGCTACACCGTCAAGAAGCGAAAGCTCGTCAAGGTCAAGAAGAAGGACCGGGTCAAGCTCGCCGCCTGATGATGGATCGACCCTAGGGCACCGCGAACCTTGGTTTCCACGAAGGACTGGCTAGCCTTCCAGCATGACCCATGTTGCCGCACAGGCCCAGACCCTCCTCGCCCATCACACCGCTCCCGAGCTGCTCAAGGTCGTCAACGTCTGGGACGCGATCAGCGCCCGCATCGTTGCCGGAGTCGAAGGCACCAAGGCGCTGGCGACGGCGAGTCACTCGATTGCTGTCGCTCACGGATATGAGGACGGCGAGAACATCCCCGTCGAGCTGATGATCGCCGCAGTCGGCCGCGTCGTTGCCGCCACAGATCTTCCGGTGACAGCCGACCTCGAGGCCGGCTACGGCAATGCCGGCGAGACCGTGCGCAAGGCGATCGGCGTCGGCGCTGTCGGCGCCAACATCGAGGACCAGATGAAGCCGCTCGCCGAGTCTGTGGCCGTGATGGAGGCAGCGCTGGCCGCCGGCCAGGCCGAAGGTGTCGAGTTCGTGCTCAACGCTCGTACGGATGCCTTCCTCAAGGCCGGAGATCGGCCGCACGAAGACGTCCTCGCCGATGCGATCGAGCGCGGTTCGGCCTATCTCGCCGCCGGCGCACCGGTCGTGTTCGTGCCCGGCGGCCTCTCGGAGGATGACATCACGGCGATCGTGGACGTCTGGGGTCCGCAGAAGCTCACCCTGATCGGCGCCCCCGGATCGGTGCCACTCGCACGTATGCAGGAGCTCGGCGTCGCCCGTGTGTCTTACGGCCCGTTCAGCCAGTCAGTCGCCCTGATGGCGTTGCAGGACCTGGCGGCCGACGTCAACGGTGGCGGCGGCCTGCCGAGCAACTACCGCCACCTCAACTAGGCCAGCGCTAGTCGTCGAGACCGTTGGCCTTGCGGATCTCGTCGACGATGCGATCCATGATGGTCGTCATGCCGAAGTCCTTGGGCGTGAAGACCGCAGCGACGCCGGCCGCCTCCATCTTGCGGGCGTCGGACTCGGGAATGATGCCGCCGACGATCAGCGGCACGTCTCCGATGCCGCCTTCAGCCATCGCCTTCTGCACCTCGGGCACCAGCTCCATGTGAGAGCCCGACAGGATCGAGAGGCCGACGCAGTGCACGTCCTCCGCGACCGCTGCAGCGACGATCTGCGCCGGTGTCAGGCGGATGCCCTGGTAGATGACCTCGAAGCCGGCATCGCGGGCTCGTACGGCAATCTGCTCCGCACCGTTGGAGTGACCGTCAAGGCCGGGCTTGCCGACCAGGAAGCGCAGGCGGGTGCCCAGCTCCTCCCCGGTCTTCTTGACCTTGTCGCGCACGGCGGTCAGCTCGGCGCCCGACTCGGCGACGCCGACGACTCCGCTGACGCCGGTGGGCGCGCGGTACTCGCCGAACACCTCACGCAGCGCGCCGGCCCACTCGCCTACGGTTGCGCCCGCGCGCACGGCGGCGAGGGTCGCCTCCATCAGGTTGGTGTCAGTCTTGGCCTCGGCGCGCAGGCGCTCGAGGGCCTCGTCGACGGCACCCTGGTCGCGCTGCTTGCGCCACTCGATGACGTCGGCGATCGCATTGGCCTCGGCCTCGGGATCTGATGCCATGATCGCGGCATCGAGGTCCTCGGTCAGCGGCGACGGCTCGGTCTCGGTGTAGGAGTTGACGCCGACGACCTTCATGTCACCCGACTCGATGCGGGCACGACGCTCGGCATGCGATCCGACGAGCGCCTGCTTCATGTAACCCGACTCGACGGCAGCGACGGCGCCGCCCATGGCCTGTACGCGGTCAATCTCTTCCTTGGCACCGCTGACGAGCTCGTTGACCTTGGCCTCGATCACCACCGATCCTTCGAAGATGTCGTCGTACTCGAGCAGATCGGACTCGAAGGCCAGCACCTGCTGGAGGCGCAGCGACCACTGCTGATCCCACGGCCGCGGCAGGCCGAGGGCCTCGTTCCACGCGGGCAGCTGCACGGCGCGGGCGCGAGCGTCCTTGCTCAGCGTCACGCCCAGCATCTCAAGGACGATGCGTTGCACGTTGTTCTCAGGCTGGGCCTCGGTGAGACCGAGGGAGTTGACCTGCACGCCATAGCGGAGACGGCGCATCTTCGGATTCGTCACGCCATAGCGTTCGCGGGTGATCTCTTCCCAGAGGCGGCCGAAGGCGCGCATCTTGCACATCTCCTCGATGAACCGCACGCCGGCGTTGACGAAGAACGAGATGCGACCGACGACCGCTTCGAACTCCTCGGGCGGCACCTGCCCCGAATCACGGACGGCATCGAGCACAGCGATCGCAGTGGTCAGCGCGTACGCGAGCTCCTGCGTGGGCGTCGCGCCGGCCTCCTGCAGGTGATAGCTGCAGATGTTGAGTGGGTTCCACTTCGGGATCGTGCTGACCGTGTAGGCGATCATGTCGGTCGTCAGGCGCAGCGACGGCGCGGGACCGAACACGTACGTGCCGCGCGAGAGGTATTCCTTGATGATGTCGTTCTGGGTCGTGCCCGACAGGAGTGAAGGTTCGACGCCCTGCTCCTCGGCGGCGACTTCATACATGGCGAGCAGCCACATGGCGGTGGCGTTGATCGTCATCGACGTGTTCATCGTGTCGAGCGGGATGTCCTTGAACAGCTGACGCATCGCTCCGAGGTGCGGGATCGGGACGCCGACCTTGCCGACCTCGCCGCGGCTGAGCTCGTGGTCGGGGTCGTAGCCGGTCTGTGTCGGCAGGTCGAACGCGACCGAGAGACCCGTCTGCCCCTTCGCGAGGTTGCGACGGTAGAGCGCGTTGGACTCCTTGGCCGAGCTGTGGCCGGCGTACGTGCGCATCACCCAGGGCTTGTCAGGCACAGCTTTGTCAGGCATGGGGCTCAGGTTACCGCGCAGTATCGTCGCTGGTCACTGGCTCGAGAGGGCGTTCTGCCTCACACTCCCCCGCACGCCTAGACTCAGGTCATGGTCAATCTGACACGCATCTACACGCGTACTGGCGACGACGGCACGACCAACCTGGGTGACATGAGCAAGACCTCCAAGCTCGATCTGAGGCTCGCCGCGTACGCCGACGTCGACGAGGCCAACAGTCAGATCGGCATGGCAATCGCCCTCGGAGGACTGGAGGATGACGTCGTCAAGGTGCTGACCCACGTGCAGAACGACATGTTCGACGTCGGCGCCGACCTGTCGTGCCCCGTGATCGAGAACCCGGAGTATCCCCCACTTCGCGTCGAGGCCGACTACATCGTCCGCCTCGAGGGCTGGTGCGACCACTACAACGAGCAGCTGCCCAAGCTGCGGTCGTTCATCCTGCGCGGTGGCACGCCGTCGGCCGCGGCCGTGCACGTGGCCTGCACCGTGACACGTCGAGCCGAGCGGTCAGCGTGGGCAGCGCTCGAAGAGCACGGCGACACCATGAACGTGCTGACGGCGAAGTACCTCAACCGGCTCAGCGACCTGCTGTTCATCCTGGGCCGCCACGCGAATCGCGAAGCGGGCGACGTGCTCTGGGTGCCCGGGGGCGAGCGCTAGTCGCTTCTCCCCATGGGCGCGAGACGCCCTGGAGTCAGTCCCAGTCGATCGCGTTGGTCGTGGGGCCGCTGGTAGCCGTGGGCTTGGGGGCATCCCAGTCGATGACCGTGACGACCTTGTGGTCGTGCGTCCGCGGAACGGCCGAGGCTGCAGGCGCAACACCCACGACGACGAGGGCCGACACAAACACGGCAGCTGCGGAACGCTTGAACAACGTGAACACCATTTTCGTCAGGGGCTGTTGCACTGATTCTCGTACGCCACGGGATCATCGTCAACCATTGCCACGTCAGACGACGTTGTTGACACGCTGTCCCGGGGGCGCGGACTCGAGCCACGAGAGCAGTCCGGTGAGGGCGTTGGCGCTCATGGCGAACTGCTTGACGCCTGACGCGTTCTCGGTGCCGACGATCAGGTGGCCGTCATGCAGTGCGTGCACCTCGGCACTGTCAGGTTCGCGCCGGCCCTCGACCCGCACGTCTCCACGTGCGAAGCGGTAGCGCGGCCGCAGGGACAACGAGAACGTACGAAACCACTCAAGCTCGTTGTCCCGGTATACGGCAAGGCCCAGGGTCCAGCCCTTGGAGATGCCGGCGGCATTGCGATTGACGCTCATGTCGAACGTGCCGCCCGACCGGGCAAGCACTCGACGGCGCACCAGCAGCCCCGCGAGCGGGACCAGGACGATGGCGGCGATGAGCGCGAGGGAGTCCACGAGCCACAACCAGAATGGCAACTGAACTCCCTCCCGACGTCAGGACGTCTTGTCGACCAAACTGAGCTTGGCCTCGGCTCGCAGGATAGCGGTCTCGTCCTCGTCGGCCTCGGCCGCTTCGAGCTCGGCCCGGGCCGCCTCGACGTCAACCTCGTCGGCGAGGAAGGCATCCTCGCTCAGGATCGACACCCGATTGTTGGCGACGGAGATGAATCCCTCGGCCACGGCGGCCTTGATCTCGTCCTCACCCTCGACAGGAGTGATGACCACGACGCCCGGCACCAGCAACGAGAGCAGTGGCGCGTGATCTGCCAGCACGCCGAGGTCTCCCTCGACGGTACGGGCGAGCACCTCGCTGGCCTGACCCGACCACACCACGCGGTCGGCAGACACGAGCTCGATCTGCAGCGGATCTGCCATCAGAGGCTCTTCTGGATTTCTTCCCACTTCTTGTCGACGTCTTCGAGACCGCCGCACATGAAGAAGGCCTGCTCAGCAACGTGATCGTAGTCGCCGTCACAGATCTTGGTGAAGCCGTCGATCGTCTCGTCGATGGAGACGGTCGAGCCCTCGATACCGGTGAACTGCTTGGCAACGTACGTGTTCTGCGACAGGAAGCGCTGGATGCGACGTGCGCGACCCACGAGCGTCTTGTCCTCTTCGCTGAGCTCGTCGACACCGAGGATCGCGATGATGTCCTGGAGCTCCTTGTTGCGCTGCAGGATGCTCTTGACCCGGTTGGCGGTGTTGTAGTGGTCGTCGCTGATGTAGCGCGGGTCGAGGATTCGCGACGTCGACGTCAGCGGGTTCACGGCCGGGTAGATGCCCATCGAGGCAATCTCTCGGTCGAGCTCGGTGGTGGCGTCGAGGTGCGCGAACGTCGTGGCCGGGGCCGGGTCGGTGTAGTCATCGGCCGGAACGTAGATCGCCTGGAGCGACGTGATCGAGTGACCACGCGTCGAGGTGATGCGCTCCTGCAGCACACCCATCTCGTCGGCGAGGGTCGGCTGGTAACCCACCGCTGACGGCATACGACCGAGCAGTGTGGACACCTCCGAACCTGCCTGGGTGAAACGGAAGATGTTGTCGATGAACAGCAGCACGTCCTGGTTCTGGACATCGCGGAAGTACTCCGCCATGGTCAGCGCCGACAGGGCAACACGAAGACGCGCTCCCGGCGGCTCATCCATCTGGCCGAACACGAGGGCTGTCTGGCCGAGAACGCCGGCCTCTTCCATCTCGGCGATGAGGTCATTGCCCTCACGCGTACGCTCTCCGACTCCGGCGAAGACCGACACGCCACCGTGGTCGCGGGCGACTCGGGCGATCATTTCCTGGATCAGCACGGTCTTGCCGACACCGGCACCACCGAACAGTCCGATCTTGCCGCCGAGCACGTAAGGCGTCAGGAGGTCGATGACCTTGATGCCGGTCTGGAACATCTCGGTCTTGGACTCGAGCTGGTCGAAGGCGGGAGCCTTGCCGTGGATGCCGCGACGTTCCTTGACTTCCCACTTCTCGCCCTCGGCGAGGTTCATGACGTCACCGGTGGTGTTGAACACCTTGCCGAGAGTCTGGTCACCGACGGGGACCGTGATGGGCTCGCCGGTGTTGGTGACCGTCGCGCCGCGGACGATGCCGTCGGTCGGGCGGAGGCTGATGGCGCGCACCATGCCGTCGCCGATGTGGAGTGCGACCTCGAGCGTCAGCGTCTCCTTGACGCCGGCGACCTCGGTGTCCACCTTGAGCGCGGCGTACATCTCGGGGATGGCGTCGCTGGGGAACTCGATGTCGAGCACCGGGCCGATGACGCGGGCAACCCGGCCGGTGGCGAGGTTGCTCGACGAGTCTGCCGACTTCTGGGCGGCAGTCTTCTTGGCGGGAGCCTTCTTGGCTGCGGTCTTCTTGGCGGTAGGCATATCTCTCACTCACTCCCAGCGGTGGCGTCGGCAAGCGCGTTGGCGCCGCCCACGATCTCGCTGATCTCCTGGGTAATCCCGGCCTGTCGGGCCTGGTTGGCGATTCGGGTGTACTTCTGGATCAGGTCGTCTGCGTTGTCAGTTGCGGACTTCATCGCCTTCTGGCGCGCAGCCAGCTCGGACGCTGCAGCCTGCAGCAGGCAGTAGTAGATGCGACTCTGAACGTATTTGGGCAGCAGGGCGTCGAGCACCTCGCTGGCAGACGGCTCGAACTCGTACAGCGGCAGGACCTCGCCCTCGGGCGGTGCCTCCGTGCCCTCGACGACCTCGAGCGGCAGCAGCCGGATGACGTCCGGCTCCTGCACCAGCATCGACTTGAACCGGGTGAACACGATGTGGAGCTCGTCGACGACACGGTCGGGGTCGACCTTGTCCTCGTCGTCCTCGTCGACGTGGAAAGTGCGGACCAAGGTCGCGCCGATCTCACGTGCGTTGTCGTACTCCGGCTTGTCCGAGAAGCCCGTCCAGGACTCGATGAACTCGCGCTGACGGAAGTTGTAGTAGGCCTCCGCCTTGCGTCCCGCGAGGTAGAGATCGACTTCCTTGCCCTCGCCGTGCAGCTTCTCGACGAGGCGCTCGGCCTCCTTGAGCACCGAGGACGAGTAGGCACCCGCGAGCCCGCGGTCGCTGGAAATGACCAGCACCGCAGCCTTCGTCGGGTTTTCCTTCTCGGTCGTCAGGGGATGGTCGACGTTCGAGAACGTGGCGACCGCCGAGACGGCACGCGTCAGCTCGCGGGCATACGGGGCTGCCGATGCCGCTTGCTGCTGCGCCTTGATGATTCGGGACGCAGCAATGAGCTCCATGGCGCGCGTGATCTTCTTCATCGACGTCGTCGACCTGATCTTCGCGCGCAGTTCGCGCACTGATGCTGCCATGCGTCAGCTCCGCTTCTGCTTGACGATCTGCTCCTGCTCGACATCTTCGTCAGCAAGGGCTTCATGCTCTTCGTGACCGGCCTTGACGGAGTTGCCGTCGCTGGTCTCGAACTGGTCGAGGAAGGAGTCGTACGCCTTCTCCAGCGCCTGCTCGTTCTCGTCCTCGAACTTGCCCGACTCCCGGATCGCGCCGAGCACGTCACCGTGCGAGCGCGACAGGTAGTCGAGGAACTCAGACTCGAAGCGGCTGACGTCGTTCACCGGTACGTTGTCGAGCTTGCCGGTGGTGGCAGCCCAGATCGAGACGACCTGGTTCTCGACGGGGAACGGTGCGTACTGGCCCTGCTTGAACAGCTCCATGATGCGCTGACCACGGGCGAGCTGCTGCTTGGACGCGGCGTCGAGGTCGGAGGCGAACATGGCGAACGCTTCCATCGCGCGGTACTGCGCGAGCTCGACCTTGAGCGAACCGGTGACCGCCTTCATGGACTTGTTCATCGCCGCGCCACCGACGCGCGACACCGAGATGCCGACGTCGACTGCGGGACGCTGGTTGGCGTTGAACAGGTCGGACTGGAGGAAGATCTGTCCGTCGGTGATCGAGATGACGTTGGTCGGGATGTAGGCCGACACGTCATTGGCCTTGGTCTCGACGATGGGCAGACCCGTCATCGAGCCGGCACCCAGCTCGTCGCTGAGCTTGGCGCAACGCTCGAGGAGCCGCGAGTGCAGGTAGAACACGTCGCCGGGGTATGCCTCACGGCCCGGCGGGCGGCGCAGCAGCAGTGAGACGGCGCGGTAGGCCTCAGCCTGCTTCGACAGGTCGTCGAAGATGATCAGAACGTGCTTGCCCGCGTACATCCACTCCTGGCCGATGGCCGAACCGGTGTAGGGGGCGAGGTACTTGAATCCTGCGGAGTCTGACGCGGGAGCGGCGACGATCGTCGTGTACTCCAGCGCGCCGGCCTCTTCGAGCGAGCCACGTACGGCTGCGATCGTCGAACCCTTCTGACCGATGCCGACGTAGATGCAACGCACCTGCTTGTCGGGATCGCCCGACTCCCAGAAGTCCTTCTGGTTGATGATCGTGTCGATCGCGATCGCGGTCTTGCCGGTCTGACGGTCACCGATGATCAGCTGACGCTGACCGCGGCCGATCGGGGTGAGCGAGTCGATCGCCTTGAGCCCGGTCATCAGCGGCTCGTGGACGCTCTTGCGCTGCATGACGTTGGGGGCCTGCAGCTCGAGCGCGCGGCGCTTGTCGGACTTGATCTCGCCGAGACCGTCGATCGGGTTGCCCAGCGGGTCGCACACGCGACCGAGGTAGGCGTCGCCAACGGGGACCGAGAGGACCTCGCCTGTACGGCGGACCTTCTGGCCTTCTTCGATGCCGGAGAACTCACCGAGGATGACGACACCGATTTCGCGGACGTCAAGGTTGAGCGCGAGGCCGAGCGTGCCGTCCTCGAACTCGAGGAGCTCGTTGGCCATGGCCGACGGGAGACCTTCGACGCGTGCGATGCCGTCGCCGGCCTCGGACACGATGCCGATCTCGTCGGTCGCCGCAGCGCTCGGGGTGTAGTCGGCCACGAACTTCTGCAACGCGTCGCGGATCTCGTCCGGACGGATGGTGAGTTCCGCCATGTGGGTGCCTACCTTCTTGTGGAGTCTTGCGGGGTTCTGGAGATTACGTCTTGGTTTGTGGTGGTGCGGTCAGCCTGCGATGAGCCGTCGGGCGTCTTCGAGTCGGCTGGATACGGAGCCATCGATCACGTCGCCGCCGACGGAGACACGGACGCCTCCGACGAGATCAGGATCGATGACGGTGTTGAGGTGGAACTCGCGGCCGTAACGCTTGGCGAGTGCGGCCGCGATGCGGTCGAGCTCAGTGTCGGCCAACGGGTACGTCGAGCGAACCTCGGCGAGGAGCCGGTTGCGGCGAGCTGCGACCTCGTCGGCGAAGGTCGCGAGGACCTTCTCGAAGGAAGCGGTGCGTGCCGCGGCAGCCTGGCGTACGAGGGCGACGGTCGGGTCGGTGACCTTGCCACCGAAGATCGTGTCGATGAGCTCGGCCTTGGCCGACGCAGCAGTCGTACGATCCGTCAGCGCGGCGCGGAGGTCACCGTCGGCGACGACGATGTTGCCGACGTCGAACAGCTCACTCTCCATCGCCTCGAGCTGGCCGTCCTTCTCCGCCGCAGCGACGTGAGCCGCGACGCCGGAGATCTCCAGGCCATCTGTCAGGTCGCGGCTGGAGGCCCAGCGACCGTTGGCGGCAACTTCGAGGATCGCCAGAGTGCCTTTGCTGACCTTGTCACCGAGCACCTGCTTGAGCAGGCCGACGCGGGCGTCGGGCTCAGTGGCCGGGTCGGTGAGGATCCGCCGAAGTGACGGTGTCCCGTCGAGCAACGCGGTGACGGCGAACAGCTCGTCACCGATGGAGGAGGTGCCGGAGCCTTCGACGGCTGCCATGACCTCTTCGAGCGTTGCTGCAGATACGCCTCGCATCAGTTCGAAGACTCCTCGAGCTCGGCGATGAACCGCTCGACCGTGCGCTTCTGGCGTGCCTCGTCATCGAGTGACTCCCCGACGATGCGACCAGCGAGCTGGGTCGCGATCGTGCCGACCTCGCCCTTGAGCTGGCTCAGGGCCTGCGAACGCTCGGCCTCGATCTGGGCGTGCGCATGCGTCGTGATGCGGTCGGCCTCGGTCTGCGCCTGGGTGCGCATCTCGGCAATGATCTGCGCGCCCTGTTCCTTGGCCTCTTCACGAATGCGAGCAGCGTCTGCGCGCGCGTCAGCGATCTGGGCGCGGTAGGACTCCTTCTCGGCCTCGGCGTCGGCCTTTGCCTTTTCGGCGTCGGCAAACTGCTGGCGGATGTTTTCCTGACGATCGGTCAGTCCCTTGTTGACCTGCGGGATGACGTACTTGGCCAGGATGAACATCACGACCGCGAAGACAACGATCTCAACGATGATCGTGGCGTTCGGGAGGAGGAAGTTTTCCGCCGCCATGGTTGTTTCGGGCATCAGTGTTCCCGTCTGCTCAGAGGTGCTGCACTCGTCACTTGCCGAGGACGAATACGAACAGCGCCATGAAGGCGAGGTTGATGAAGTAGGCGGCTTCTGCCAGACCGACGGTCAGGAAGAAGATCGTCATGAGGCGGCTCTGGGCCTCCGGCTGACGAGCGACACCCTGGATCGTGGCGCTACCGGCCAGGCCGTCACCGATGGCTGCACCGATGGCGCCACCGCCGAGGGCGAGTCCGCCTCCGACGAATGCTCCGGCAGTCTTGATTGCGCTGTCGAGGTTTTCCGTTGCCATGTCTCTCCTTGGCTCTCACGGGCGGCGATCCCGCTCGTGATGTTGGTTGTTGCTATTGGCTGCTGTTCAGGTATGGGGTGGAGCTCAGGTCGCGACGGCGACCTCTTCTTCGGTGGCCGTCTTGGCCTTCTTTTTCTTCTTCTCTTTTGGCTCGTCGTGGTGCTCGTCGTCTCCGTGTCCTGAGACAGCGAAGCCGAAGTAGAGGATCGTCAGCAGGGCGAAGATGAACGCCTGGATGCCGCCGATGGCCATGCCGAAGAGCTTCCAGACGACGGCAAAGGGCGAGGTGTAGATCGCCGCAAGCGCAAGCAGGCTCAAGATGATGCCGCCGGCGAAGATGTTGCCGAAGAGTCGCAGCGCGAGGCTGAACGGCTTGACGATCTCTTCGATCAGGTGCAGCGGCGAGATGAACGGCTTGAGGTACTTGCGTGGGCCGAGCTCGCGGAGGCCGTAGACGTGCACCGAGACGATCACGACGAGCGCGAGTCCGTACGTCATGTTGACGTCAGCGGCGGGAGGAGGAAGCTTGTGGTCGGTCGGGATGACCTCGAACCAGTTGGTGATCAGGATGAAGAGGAACAGCGCGACGCCGAGCGGCACGACGAACGGGTTGATCCGGCCGAGGCTGCTCAGGGTCAGACCCTGGACCCACTCGACGAGCATCTCCCACAGCAGCTGAACCTTGCTGGGGACGCCGTCGGTGACCGAGCGGCGCAGCAGAAGGCCGAAGATGATGACGATGACGGCTCCGACGACCGTCGAGGTGATCGTGTCGGAGTTGAACGTCAGCCCGAAAAGGGTGAACGTCGGGTGGTGACCGGCTTCGATCTCGGTCTCGGTCGCGAGGCCCGCGGCAATCATGCTCATGCCTTCTCCTCGATGGGCTGCTCGTTCAATTCCTTGCGCACCTCTCGGAGGAGTGGGATGCCCGTGAAGACCAGGGCGATCAGGTGGAAGATGGCCAGACCGAAGAGTACGGCTGCACCATGGGGCCAGAAGACGAGGGCAAGCACGACGGCGATGCCGGAGATGCCGAGCAGACGTACGGCTGAGCCGGCTGCGTACTGCTTGCGGGTCGGCAGCTCACCGCCCTCGACCTGACGAAGCAGGTAGTACTCGGTCAGCAGGTGGTTGATCGCACCGAGGACGACGCCGATCGCGAGGAACATGCCGCCACGCCACTCACCCAGAGGAATGCTGATCCAGATCGCGGCGATGACCAGGCAGCCAGCGGTGACAAGAGCCCGCTTCTGGTTGCGGATCGAGCGGGTGATGGACGGAGTCGTGGTCATCGCGTCCAGCTCCTCTCTGTCATCTGTGCCTCATGTTCTGAGGAACGACCTGATCTGCAGCCAAGCGCTGACGAAAGCGGTGACGATGCCGATGGCGATGCCCGAAAGGACGAAGACCGGCGAGGTGTTCCAGTGTTGATCTGCGAGCCATCCGAGTACGAGTCCAGCGACGACGTTGCCGACGAAAACCATTCCGAGGCCAATGAGACGCCATGGTCCCAGAGAGGCCGCGTCGGGAGAACCGTCGAGTCCTTCATCGTTCATCGTTGGTCGTCATTTTCGGCGGCCATCCTCGGTGGTTCGGGGTCACGAGCCAGGCTCGCGATCTGTTCGTGAAATTTATCACGAGCGTTCGAAGCGCTCCAACTCGGGATGCCAACAGGCCGACCTACGACCAGACCTTCTCGTCTAGCTTGGGGAGCAGGAAAACCGCCGCCGCAGTCAGCAACGCCAGAACGGCAAATCCCGCGATCGACTGCCACCCGCTGAAGAGGCTGATCACGACGCTGCCGAATGCAACCAGGCCCGCGCCGGCGTACATGAGCAGGACTGCGCGACGGTGCGAGTGGCCGATCTCCAGCAGACGATGGTGGATGTGCATCTTGTCGGGGCTGAACGGCGATCGGCCCGCGCGGGTACGCCTGACGACCGCGAGGCCCAGGTCCACGAACGGGACGAGCAGGATCGTGAACGGAAGGATCAGCGGCAGCAGCGCAGGAAGGAAGTTCGTCTGCGCTCCCCCGACACCCTCTGAGAGGTCTGTCGCAGGGAACTGCCCGGTCAGGCTGATCGAGGAGCAGGCCAGCACGAAACCGATCAGCATCGAGCCCGAGTCGCCGATGAACATGCGGGCCGGGAAGAAGTTGTGCGGCAGGATGCCGATGCAGGCGCCGGCGAGCGCAGCCGTCAGCAGGGCAGCCGCAATCGCACGGGTCTCACTGTTCTCGACGGCGAGGATGAACGCGTACGCGAAGAACGCCACCGCACCGATCGCCACGATGCCCGCGGCCAGCCCGTCGAGGCCATCGACGAAGTTGACCGCGTTGGCGGTGCCGACGATCAGGATGACCGTGAAGATCATCGCCTGGATCTGGTCGAGGCCGAGGTAGTTGCCATAGAGCGGCAGGTAGAAGAACTGGACCCCCTGCGACACCACGATGATCGCAGCGAGCACCTGGCCAGCGAACTTGCTCAGCGCGTCGAGCTCGTACAGATCATCGATGACGCCGACCAGGCAGATGACGGCGCCGCCCAGCAGCACTCCGCGTACGGGCCCGAACACCGTCGAGTCCGAGAGCGACAGGAACGGCAGATTCATCGCGACGAGGTAGGCCGCCACCAAACCGCCGAACATCGCCGGTCCGCCGAAATACGGCGTCGGGATGGCGTGGACGTCGCGGTCGCGCACCCGCGCAACGGCACCGAACCGGACCGCCAGCTGACGCGCGATCGAGGCGAGCAGATAGGTGACACCGAGAGAGACACCGAAGACGACCAGATATTCGCGCACGGTCAGCTGGCCTCGTCCGGGGGTTCGATCGTGTTGTTGAAGGTGTGGAGCACGTCGAGTCCGACTCCCCCAGCACGCAGGATGCGTGGGGTCGATCCTGTGGCGTCGAGAATCGTCGACGGTATGCCCGAGGCAGAGGGACCGCCGTCGAGGTACACGGCGACCTTGGACCCGAGCATCCTGTCGGCCTCCTCCACGGTCTGGGCGGCGGGCTCTCCGGTGGTGTTGGCGCTGCTGACGGCGAGCGGACCCGTCTGCTTGAGCAGGGCGAGCGCACGTTGGTCATCAGGCATGCGTATCGCGACCGTGTTGTGGGTGTCGCCGAGGTCCCACGTCAGGGATGACTGCTGCTTGAGGATGACGGTGAGCGGCCCCGGCCAGAGCGCCTCGACGGCCGAGCGCAGCCACGACGGCACCTCGGAGGCGAGCGCATCAAGCGTCGTAGGTGCGCCGACGAGCACAGGTGGTGGCATCTGGCGGGTGCGACCCTTGGCGTCGAGCAGGCTCTGCACGGCATGGGGCGAGAACGCGTCGGCGGCGAGCCCGTACACCGTGTCGGTGGGCAGCACCACGAGGTTGCCCGAGTCGAGTGCGGTCTTGGCGGCCTTGAGCCCCTTGTCGAACTCCTCGGGGTCACTGCAGTCGAACTTCACGGAGTCATCCTAGGTGGAGTCAGAACCAGCTGAGGCCGTGGAGGAGGAACGCGATCGCGAGGAACTGGATCAGCCGCCCGAAGAACACCATCGTCAGGAACAGCCACTGGGGCTGCCGTGAGGCTCCCGCGATGATCGTGACGACCGCCAAGGGCGGTATGCCGGTCAGCGACGACACGAAGGCGGTGATGGCACCCGCGTAGGGGCGGTCGAGCAGCGTCAGCAGCCAGTCGCTGAATCGTCTGACCTGGGCGAAGAACTTGTTGCGCGGCGGTTTGCGCTCGACCGTGGAGCGGATCTTGCGGCTTCCGGTACGTGCCAGCTGGAACACGAATGCCTTGCCGATGACCGTGGCGATGACCAGGAACAGGATCGCCAGCACCAGTGTCAGCCGGCTGTCGACCGTGGCACCGAGACTGCCGACGAACAGCTCTGCGTTGATGAAGATCGGGAGCAGCGCCGAACCGATGCCTACGGCGAACGCGGCCCCGTACAGTGCAAGGTCGCCGCCCATAAGGGCTTCAGACTAGTCGAGTGACTCCGAGGGACGCTGCCTGACTCGCGACCCTCCGCATTGGGCCCGGCAGCGTTCTCAGCTGGCAGGTTTGGTTGCCGTCACGAAGCGGGGTCGGCGTGCCAGATCGAGGTTGTCGCGGACCTGGGTCCACCGGGCGCTGAACACCTCCGGTGCCGCCTCCCCCTGGGCGTCGGCGTGCTCGGCGCCGACGACGCCACCGGGCTTGAGGAGCCGCCAGGCGGTCTGCTCGAGCACACGCATGGCGTCGAGTCCGTCGTCGCCGGACCAGAGGGCGAGGGACGGGTCGTGGTCGCGTACTTCTGGCGCCACGCTCTCCCACGCGTCGAGGGGGATGTACGGGGGGTTGGCGACGACGATGTCGACGGTCCCGTCGAGATCACCGAAGGCGTCGGCCATGTCGCCGAGCCGCAGGTCGACGCCCGTGCCGTCGAGATTGCGTTGGGCCCACTCGTACGCCGGCTCGTCCAGCTCGACGGCATGGACCGACGCGCGCGGCACCTCGTGGACGATCGAGAGGGAGATCGCCCCCGACCCTGCGCAGAGCTCGACCACGACAGGATCGGGGAGCGTCTTGGCGTGCTCGATCGCCCATCCGGCGAGCATCTCGGTCTCGGGCCGCGGCACGAAGACGCCCGGGCCGACCTCGAGGTCGACATACCTGAATGCTGCACTGCCCGTGAGGTGCTGCAGCGGTACGCGACTTGCGCGCTGCGCGACCAGCTTGAGGAACGCGTCCTTCTGGATGCCGTCGGGCTTGGCCATCGTGACGAGCGACAGTCGCGGCACCCCGGTGACGTGGCTGAGCAGCGACTCGGCATCGTGTCTCGCCGACTCCACACCGGCTTCCTCCAGCTGCTCGGTCGCCTCGACAAGCAGCCGCTCGGCCTGCGACCTGACGCTCACTCAGCTGCCCCAAGATGTGGGCACGTGTGAGGCATGACGGGCGCGTTCATGCCCGAAAGCTGCCCACATCTCGTCATTCGCCGGCCTCGACCGCGTCAAGGCGGGCGGCGAGGTCGGCCTCGACGAGCGAGGTGATGACGTCGTCGAGGGCGCCGTCCATGACCTGGTCGAGGTTGTAGGCCTTGAACCCGGTGCGGTGATCGGAGAGCCGGTTCTCGGGAAAGTTGTAGGTGCGGATGCGCTCGGAGCGGTCGACCGTACGGATCTGCGACTTGCGGGCGTCGGAGGCCTCGGCGTCGGCGGCAGCCTGGGCGGCCTCGAGGAGGCGGGCACGCAGGATGCGCATGGCCTGCTCCCGGTTCTGCAGCTGGCTCTTCTCGTTCTGACAGCTCGCGACGATCCCGGTCGGCACGTGGGTGATGCGTACGGCCGAGTCGGTCGTGTTGACGCTCTGGCCACCGGGCCCCGACGAGCGATAGACGTCAATGCGCAGATCGCTGTCGTTGATCTCGACATCGATGTCCTCGGCCTCGGGCATCACGAGGACACCGGCTGCGGACGTATGGATGCGACCTTGCGACTCGGTGACGGGCACACGCTGGACGCGGTGAACGCCACCCTCGAACTTGAGCTGCGCGAACGGCGCCATGCCCGGCTCGGGGTTGCCGGACGCCTTGACCGCCATCGTCACGGACTTGTAGCCGCCGAGCGCCGACTCGGTGGAGTCGAGGATCTCGGTCTTCCAGCCGCGCTGCTCCGCGAAGCGCGAGTACATACGTTGCAGGTCGCCGGCAAACAGTGCTGACTCCTCGCCCCCCTCGCCGCCCTTGATCTCCATGAGGACGTCCTTGGAGTCAGCAGGATCGCGCGGAACGAGGAGACGCTGCAGGCGTTCGCCGAGCTCGGCGATGCGAGGCTCGAGCGTTTCGATCTCGGCGGCGAAGCTGGAGTCCTCGGCGGCGAGCTCGCGTGCTGCTTCAAGATCATCGGTTGCCTGCTGGTACTCGCGATAGGTCTTGACGATCGCGCTGACCTCGGCGTACCGCTGGCCGAGCTTCTTGGCCAGGCCCTGGTCGGAGTGCACGGCAGGATCAGACATTTTGCGCTCGAGCTCAGCATGCTCGGCGACCAGCGTCTCAACGGCTTCAAACATCAGGCACTCCTCTCCGGGTCAGAACAGAACGACAGCGCCGACCCTAGCCAGAGGCTGGGGTCGGCGCCGGGACGTTGCTACTTCTTGGCGTAGCGCTTCTCGAAGCGGGCCACGCGTCCACCGGTGTCGAGGATCTTCTGCTTGCCCGTGTAGAACGGGTGGCAGGCCGAGCAGACATCGGCGCGCAGAACGCCCTCGGGCGCGGTGCTCTTGGTCGTGAACGAGTTGCCGCAGGTGCAGGTGACCTGGGTCTCTACGTAGTCAGGGTGAATGCCTTGCTTCATGATGTCCTCTCGCGGTCGCTGGGTCGTCTCGCTGAATGCGATCCGTGAACCAGAACCAAGGGTCAATTGTGCCAGTTGGCAGTACGTATAAGGAAATCGGGGACCGACAAATTCCCTCATGGGAAATGTCTCCCCGAGATCTGTACGCGATTCGCTCTACTGCGGCAGGAGCTTCTCGATGTCGCCCTTGATCTTCTCTGGTGTCGTCGTGGAGCCGTAACGCTTGACGACGTTGCCCTCGGTGTCGATCAGGAACTTGGTGAAGTTCCACTTGATCTTGCTCGGGCCGAGGCCACCCTTCTCTTGCTTCAACCACTTGTAGAGCGGGTGGGCGTTGTCACCGTTGACCTCGATCTCGGAGAACAGCGGGAACGTCACACCGAAGTTCTTCTCGCAGAACGTCGCGGTGTCGGCGTCGTCGCCCGGGTTCTGGCCGCCGAACTGGTCGCACGGGAAGCCCAGGACGACGAGGCCCCGGTCGACGTACTCCTGGTAGACCCGCTCCAGGCCCTTGAACTGTGGCGTGAAGCCGCACTCGGTCGCGGTGTTGACGACGAGGAGGACCTTGCCCTTGTAGTCGGCCAGCAGGCGTTCGGTGCCGTCGATGGCTGTGGCTGAGAAGTCGTGCGCAGTTGTCATGGCTCAAGCCTAGGGGCCTGCGTCATCACCGGCTCACTGAGACAGCACAAAGCCCGGCGCCCCATCGGGCTGCCGGGCTTCGTGGGTTGTTCAGCTGCCGTTGGTGCCGTCCGGCATCGTCTTGTTGATCTCCATGAGGAACTCGACGTTGCTCTGCGTCTTCTTGAGCTTGCCGAGGATGAGCTCGAGGCCCTGCTGACCTTCGAGACCCGAGAGCACCCGACGGAGCTTCCAGACGACAGCGAGCTCGTCCTTGCCCATGAGCAGCTCTTCGCGGCGGGTGCTCGACGCGTCGACGTCGACGGCCGGGAAGATGCGCTTGTCCGCGAAGTCGCGACGCAGGCGGAGCTCCCAGTTGCCGGTGCCCTTGAACTCTTCGAAGATGACCTCGTCCATGCGCGAACCGGTCTCGACCAGTGCGGTGGCGAGGATGGTCAGCGAACCGCCGTCCTCGATGTTGCGCGCGGCGCCGAAGAACTTCTTGGGCGGGTAGAGCGCCGAGGAGTCGACACCACCGGACATGATGCGTCCGCTGGTGGGAGCGGCGAGGTTGTACGCCCGGCCGAGGCGGGTGATGCCGTCGAGGAGCAGCACGACATCGTGACCGAGCTCGACGAGACGCTTGGCGCGCTCGATCGCGAGCTCGGCGACCATCGTGTGGTCAGTCGCCGGACGATCGAACGTCGATGCGATGACCTCACCCTTGACGGTCCGCTGGAAGTCGGTGACCTCTTCGGGACGCTCGTCGACAAGGACGATCATCAGGTGGACCTCGGGATTGTTCTCGGTGATCGCGTTGGCCACCTGCTGCATGATCATCGTCTTGCCCGCCTTGGGCGGTGAGACGATGAGGCCGCGCTGACCCTTGCCGATCGGTGCGACCAGGTCGACGACGCGACCCGTCAGGCCACCGGCGTCGCCCTCGAGGCGCAGGCGCTCCGAAGGATAGAGCGGGGTGAGCTTGGCAAACTCGACGCGTTTGTTGCTGTCGTCGAGGGTCATCCCGTTGACCGAGTCAATCTTGACCATCGGGTTGAACTTCTCCTTGCGCTCGCCCTCACGCGGCTGACGCACCTGGCCGATGACGGCATCACCGCGGCGAAGTCCCCACTTGCGGACCATCGTCAGCGAGACGTAGACATCGTTCTCGCTCGGCAGGTAGCCGGTGGTCCGAACGAAGGCGTAGTTGTCGAGGATGTCGAGGATGCCCGCTGCGGGCACCAGGATGTCGTCCTCGGTGAAGGTGGGCTCGGCCTCCATGCCACCGCGACCACCATTGCGGTTGCGTCCGCGACGGTTGCGGCGACGGCCTCCGCCAAACTCGTCCTCATCGTCCTCGAACCCGCCCTGGGCGGCGCGGCCGTTGTCCTGGTTGCGGTTCTGCTGGTTGCCGCCGCCGTTGTTCTGGTTGCGGTTCTGGTTGCGGTTGTTCTGGTTTCCGCCGCCATTGTTCTGATTGTTGTTGCCATTGTTCTGATTGCGGTTGCGATTGCGGTTGTTCTGGCTGCCGCCCTCGCCGTCCGAGTCGTCCTTGGATTCCTCGTTCTTGTCGTTCTTGTCGTTCTTGTCGTTCTTGTCGTTCTTGTCGTTCTTGTCGGGGCGCGTCAGCCTGCGTGTCCGACACATCGCTCTTGGCGGCGTCGGCCTTGGGGGACTCGTTCCTGGGTTCGGCAGCGGCCTTGGTCACCTTGGCAGGCACCTCGGCGTCGCTCTTGGCCGGTGTGTTCTCGCCACGGGCCGTCTTGATGGCGTCGATGAGGGCGCCCTTGCGCATCTTGGGTGCGCCCTCGATTCCGAGCCCGCCGGCGATGTCCTGCAGCTCGGCGAGCACCTTGCCACCCAGTCCTCCGCCAGACTTCTTCGGGGAGGCCGCGGCTGCGTCAGCAGCTGGCGCGACGGTGTCAGGTGTCGTGGTTGTTTCTGTCACTTAGATTCCTTTGCATAGGGCCGTTGGCCGCTAACTTGTGCCAGAAAATTTGGAGACTGGCAGATCACATAAAGGCTTGCCCGTATCCGACGGGCTTCTTTAATGGTTTGCCGGGGAGTTGAAACTCGACTCCGGCTTCTCCACTGTAACACCATCAAGATCGCTGGCATTCCGGCAGAGCTCAAAGCGAACGTGTCTGCGCTCCCAAGAGATCGACACCCAGCTCATGGAGTGTCCACCCACCAGGAAGCCGGTCATCGAGCCCACGATCGAAGGCCAGGACGGTCGGCCCGGCGCCCGAGATCGTCGCAGCGATGCCGTCTCCACGGAGCCGCTGCATCAGCTCGTACGAGTCCGGCATGGCACCCGCGCGATAGGACTGGTGAAGGCGGTCCTCCGTCGCCGGAAGCAGCTGATGCGGAGCGCCGGTCAGAGCCCTGACGAGCAGGGCGGCCCGGCCGGAGTTGGCAGCCGCGTCGGCATGCGTGACCTCCGCCGGCAGAAGTCCACGAGCCTTCTCGGTCGAGACGGCCTCAGGTGGTACGAACACCGTGACCTCCACATTGGAGACGAGGCGCTCGAAGCGTGCGCTCGAGTCGTCGAGCCAGGCGATCGTCAGTCCGCCGAACATCGCTGCCGCGACATTGTCGGGATGGCCCTCGATGTCGGCAGCGAGCTGGAACGCGGCGTCCGGAGCGAGCCCCGGACCCTCGGTCAACGCGCTCGCCAAGGCGACGCCGGAGACGATCGCCGCCGCCGATGACCCGAGACCGCGGCCGTGCGGGATCGCATTGGTGCAGGTGAGCCGCAGCCCGGGCGGCCGCTCGCCCAGCTCATCGAACGCGGCATGCATCGCGCGTACGACCAAATGATCCTCGTCCAACGGGACACCTTCGCTGCCTTCGCCGACAACCTCGATCTCGAGGCCAGCAGTCAAGGTCTCGGCGACCACCTGGTCGTACAAGGTCAGCGCCAGTCCGAGCGCATCGAAGCCTGGGCCGAGGTTGGCGCTCGAGGCCGGAGTCCGTACGGACACGGGACCGGCAACAAAGTTCACGCGAGACCCGCAGCCGCCGCAGCCGCGTCGACATCAGCCTCGATGACGGCGTCGACGATCGAGCCGATGCCCGACAGCGCCGTGTCGATGTCCTTGAGGCCGTGACCGGTGACCGTGACGGCGATGGTCTGCCCTGACTCGACGTGGCCGTTGGCTGCCGCGGCGACAAGACCGGCGACCCCGGCGGCAGATGCCGGCTCCACGAACACCCCGTCGTGCGAGGCCAGGTCGCGCTGTGCTTGGAGGATCTGTTCGTCGCTGACCGAGTCGATACGGCCGCCCGAGTCATCGCGGGCGGCGACGGCGAGGTGCCACGACGCGGGGTTGCCGATGCGGATCGCGGTCGCGATCGTCTCGGGGTGCGGGATCGGTGCGCCCTGGACGATGGGGTCCGACCCCTGCGCCTGGAAGCCCCACATCAGAGGTGCCTTTGTCGCGATGCCGGCTTCGGCGTACTCGCGATAACCCAACCAGTAGGCAGAGATGTTGCCGGCGTTGCCGACCGGCAGCACGTGCATGTCGGGGGTGGCGCCGAGCGCGTCAACGATCTCGAAGGCCGCGGTCTTCTGGCCCTGCAGGCGTACGGGGTTGACCGAGTTGACCAGCGCCACCGGATAGTTGTCGGCGAGGCCGCGTGAGAGCTGCAGACACTCGTCGAACCCGCCCTTGACCTGGATGATCTCGGCACCGTGCATCACGGCCTGCGCCATCTTGCCGGCGGCGATCTTGCCGTGCGGGACCAGCACGATCGGGGTGATGCCGGCGCGCGCGGCGTACGCCGCCATCGACGCGGAGGTGTTGCCCGTCGACGCGCAGACGACGGCCTTGGCGCCCTCGCCCACCGCGACCGACAACGCGGCCGTCATCCCGCGGTCCTTGAAGGAACCGGTCGGGTTGTCGCCCTCGATCTTGAGCCATACGTCGCCGTGCACGAGGCCCGAGAGCCAGGCCGAGTGGACCAGCGGGGTGCCACCTTCGCCCAAGGTGATGACGGGAGTTTCAGCGGTGACGGGGAGCCAGTCTCGGTACTCCTCGATCACGCCGCGCCACAGATGTGCCATCAGAAGCCACCCTCGACACGCATCACCGAAGAGACGTCGCGGACCATGTCGAGTCCGCGCAGGGCCACCACGGTCGCCGAGAGTGCGGCGTCATCGGCCTCGTGGGTCACGATGACGAGCTGCGCATCGAGCCCTGAGCCTTCCTGACGGACCGTCCTGATCGAGACGTCGAACTCGGCGAACGCTTGTGCAACGGCAGCAAGCACACCCGGACGGTCGTCGACGTCGATCGCCACGTGATAGCGCGTACGAGCGCGGCCGATGTCGAGAACCTCGAGCTGCGCGTGCGTCGACTCGCCGGGACCGAAGACATCGTTGCGACGGTTGCGGGCGACCGAGACGACGTCGCCGAGCACGGCACTCGCCGTCGGGGCCCCACCTGCGCCGGGCCCGTAGAACATCAGCTGCCCTGCCGACTCGCTCTCGACGTACACCGCGTTGTAGGCGCCGCGGACGCTGGCCAGGGGATGCGAGAGCGGGATCATCGCCGGATGCACGCGAGCCGAGACGGCCGGGCCGTCGGGTGTGTCCCGCTTCTCGCAGATCGCCAGCAGCTTGACCACGCAGTTCATCTCGCTGGCGGAGCGGATGTCGGCAGCGCTCACGTCGGTGATGCCTTCACGGTGCACGTCGCCCAGGGTGACGCGGGTGTGGAACGCCAGCCCCGACAGGATCGCCGCCTTGGCCGCGGCATCGAATCCCTCGATGTCGGCGGTCGGGTCGGCCTCGGCGTACCCGAGGCGCTGGGCTTCGTCGAGCGCCTCGGAGAATCCGGTGCCGTTGGTGGTCATGGCGTCGAGGATGAAGTTGGTGGTGCCGTTGACGATGCCGAGCACCCGTTCGACGGAGTCACCGGCGAGCGATTCTCGCAAGGGCCGGACGATCGGGATGGCTCCGGCCACCGCGGCCTCGAAGTAGAGGTCGCGCTCGGCCTTTTCGGCCGCCTCGAACAGGGTCGCTCCGTCTTCGGCCAGCAGCGCCTTGTTGGCGGTGACCACTGACGCGCCGTTCTCGAGCGCTGACAGGATCAGCTCGCGGGCGGGTTCGATGCCGCCGATGACCTCGATCACGACGTCGATGTCGCCGCGGCTGACGAGCCCGGAGGCATCGGTGGTGAACAGGTCAGCGGGGACGTCGAGGTCGCGTTCGCGGCTCAGACGACGTACGGCGATGCCCACCAGCTCCAGCGGAGCGCCGACGCGTTGTGCGAGCTCACCGGCGTCACGGGTCAACAGACGCGCGACTTCGGTGCCCACGACGCCGCAGCCCAACAGGGCTACGCGAATCGGGCGGCCGGCTGACCACGAGGATGCGCTCACCGGTCAAGGGTATCGGCGCCTGACTTTCGGCGCGGCACTCCCCAATGAGATGGACAGTGTCGACCCCGTCACGTTTGCATAACCCGACAGGTGGTGAGTTCGTTGTCCCGACCAGTCGCTGCATCTCGATCATGCTAGGAGTCTTCATGCGCCGGTCCCGAGACACAGGACGAAAAGCCGCCGTGGCGGCGATCGTCTTGGGTGCGGCGCTCCTCCTTGCAGCCGGATACCTGGCCCTGCCGCACGACACCTCGGACTCGTCGTCGGTCCCGACACCGAGCGCCACGCCGTCGCTGCAGTCCACGCAGGCCGAGCGGATCGATCCCTCCAAGAATCCCTTCGACCCCGGCGACGGGGACCAGCGGGGCTTCGGCACCAACGGCCTTGATCCATTGGCCAACGCTCAAGGCGACACCCGGATCCACGACGTGACGGTCACGCTGCGCTCCGACGGCCCGATCAAGTGGATGTTTCGCACCCGCGCTGGTGACGGTCCCGTGCAGAATGCAAGTGGCCCTGTCTCTTTCACCAAGCGAGTTCGTGGGCCGTTGCCCGCAGCCCAGGTCCTCGTCCAGGTCCTACCCCGGTCGACCTACGCAACATGCTCAATATCGATCGATGGTCGCAGAGTCGACTCGTCAACATCACGGACGGCGTACCAGGTCATCGCCTGCACAGGTTGACCTCACTCACGCGTTTCCAGACGCGTCGACAAACCAACCGCGGCCGCCGCAGTGACCGTGGCCAGGACGAACACCAGCACGTAACCGGTCATGGGATGGCTGGTCAGCAGGATCGCGAACATCACACTTCCGATCGCGAGAACCAGCGAATCCGCGATGGCGTCGCTGGTCTGCATCGCCGCGGAGTTGACTCCCTGCTCCTCGGGCGCCGAGTGGTCCAGCATCAACACACCCAGCGTCGACGCCGCCATGCCCATGCCGAGCCCACCGATGCTCCAGAACAACGCGACGACCAACACCGGTACCGAGCCGGTGAGGCTGAGCGCGCCTGATCCCGTGCCGATCAGGACGCAGATCGCGCCGAGTCGCACCCGAAGCGTTTTCGACGCCAATACCTTCAGGTTGGCAGCAACCACCGAGCCGAGGGACCAGCTCACGGCCGCACTGGTCAGGAGCAGGCCCGCCTGCGAGACGCTGAGCCCGCGGTGCTGCACGAGCGACAGCGGCACGTACGTCTCAGCGCCGAAGAACCCCGCGCTCAGCAGGCTTCGCGTTGCGATGACGCTCGGCAGCCCGCGACGGCCGAGCCAGGTGCCTTTGGGGAGCAGGCGGGGACCGTACGCGCACGTCGCGGCCGACGCGACGACGAGAAGGACGGGCCACCAGGCCACTCCTCGCTGACCGGCGACGCTGACACCGAGGATCCCCGCCGCGGTGAGAACTGCCCACCCGACGCGACGACGATCGCCAACCACGGACGAATCGCCCTCCAGCCTGCTCAGCGACTGCCAGATCAGCCCCACTGAGCCGATGGCGATGAGCGGGACGCCGAGAAACACCCAACGCCAACCGGCAAGGTCGGCGATGAATCCTGCGACGACCGGGCCGACCAGGGCCGGGAGGATCCACGCACCCGTCATCACGGTCCACACCCGGGCCCGCATGGTGTCGGGGAAGACTCTGCCGATCACGACGTAGAGGCCGACCCCGACGAAGCCGGCGCCGAGGCCCTGGACACAGCGCCCCACCAGGAACAGCTCCATGGTGGGAGCGAGGCCGGCGATGATCAGCCCCGCCGCAAAGATCGCCACCCCAGCGCGCAGGGCACCCCCCGGCCCTTGGCGATCCATCAGCGGTCCGGCGATGGTCATCGAGATGACGCCGATTGCCGACGTCGCCGCAAATGCGAGCGCGTACAGGCCGAGTCCATCGAGGTCGTCCGCAACGACCGGCATGACCGTGGCCACCGCGATCGACTCGAAGGCGACGAGAAAGGCCAGGGAGAAGATTCCCGCGACGACGCGCCCGTATGGGCCGAACCACAGGCTCTCGCGCCGAGGCGCAGTCTCAACAGTCATGAACAAATCTGACAACCTCAAGTGCTGTTGAGGTCAAACCCGACGGCGAAGCTGTGGGAAGGCGACTGGCAGGCTGGGTTCGTGACGAGCCCTGAACCTTCCATCGAGGATCATCGTGCGTCCTTCACTGCGGGGGCAAAGGCCGCCATTCCCTACGCCGCGGTCGGGCTGCTGCTCTCGATGTCCTTCGGCGTGCTGGCGCGCGACGCCGGATTCTCCGTCGAGGCAGCGATCGCGATGTCGGCATTCGTGTTCGCCGGATCGGCGCAGTTCACGGCGGTCGCGATCCTCACCGGTGGCGGCACCGCCGGTGCTGCTATCGCAGCCGCCGCACTGATGAACTCTCGATTCCTGCCAATGGGCGTCGCGCTCGGCCCGTCGCTGCCAGGGCGAACAGCTCTCCGCGCGGTCCAGGGTCAAACCGTTGTGGACTCATCATGGGCGATGGCCGGTCGTGGGGACGGGACGTTCGACCGATGGTTCCTGTTCGGGTCAACCGCACCTCAATACGCCTGCTGGCTCACCGGAACGACACTCGGTGCGTTCGGCGGCGACCTGCTCGGCGACACGTCCCGCTATGGCTTCGACGCCATCTATCCGATGTTCTTCCTGGCACTCCTGATCGCCGAGATCAAGAATCGCCGAGCAGCTGGAGTTGCACTCGCCGGTGCCGTGCTCGCACTGGCACTCGTCGAGCTGGTGCCAGCCGGCGTACCAATCCTTGCCGCGAGCCTCGTCGCGCTGTGGGGACTGCGCCAGCAGGAGCCGGTGCCGTGACGAGCACGATCTGGCTGACGATCATCGGTTCGACGATCGTCACGGCGCTGATCAAGGCATTCGGGCCGGTCGTGATGGGCGGACGTCGACTGCCGCCGCGAGTCGGTGGGGTGATCATGCTGATGGCACCTGCGCTCCTGGCTGCACTGGTGGTCACCAGCGTGCTCGCCGATGGTGACGAGCTGCACGTCGGCGCCGACTCCGTCGGGGTCGCCGTGGGGGCAGCGTTGATGCTGTGGACACGCGCCGGCGTGCTGACCGCGGTTCTGGTCGCCGCCGGCCTGACTGCTGCGGTTCGGTTCTACGGATGACCAGACCTCAAGTACCGTTCAGGTCATGAGCAACGCCGCACTCCGCCATCGCGAGCTCACGCCAGGCGAGACGGCAGAGCGAGCTGGCGTCACGGTGTCGGCGCTGCACTTCTACGAGCGCGAAGGTTTGATCTCGAGTCGGCGTACGGCCGGCAACCAGCGGCGCTACCACCGCGACGTGCTGCGCCGAGTCGCGTTCATCCGTGTCTCGCAGAGTCTCGGCATCTCACTGGCACAGATCCAGGACGCCCTGTCGACGCTGCCTGATGACAAGACGCCGACGAAGGCTGACTGGGCGCGACTCTCGGCCCGCTGGAAGCCGGAGCTCGACGCCCGCATCGCTCAGCTCGAGGGGCTGCGCGACAAGCTCGACGGTTGCATCGGCTGCGGTTGCCTGTCGCTCAAGAGCTGCACGCTCTACAACGCCGACGACGGCCTCGGAGGCAGTGGCCCCGGACCACGACGCCTCACCCGATAGGTCAGCCCAGGTCGAGGGCGAGCAGATCGTCCTCGGTCTCGCGGCGCACGATCACACGCGCTTCGCCGTCGCGCACGGCAACCACGGCGGCGCGCGGAACGTGGTTGTAGTTGCTGGCGAGCGATCGGCAATAGGCGCCCGTGCCGGGCACGGCGAGCAGGTCTCCAGCCCGGACATCGCCCGGAAGGAACTCGTCCTTGACCACGATGTCGCCCGACTCGCAGTGCTTGCCGACAACGCGGCTCAACACCGCCGGGGCGTCCGAGGCGCGCGAGGCAAGAGTGCAGGAGTAGTCGGCACTGTAGAGCGCCGGACGGATGTTGTCGCTCATGCCGCCATCGACCGACACGTAGCGGCGCTCCGCTCCACCGTCGAGGGCCACGGACTTGGTGGTGCCGACCTCGTACAGGGTGAAGGTCGAGGGGCCTGCGATGGCGCGGCCGGGCTCGATCGAGAGCTGCGGTACGGCGATGCCCATCGCGGCGCACTCGTCATCGACGATCTTGAGCATCCCGCGCGCGAGATCCTCAGGCGTCGAAGGATCGTCCTGGGTCGTGTAGGCGATGCCGAATCCACCGCCGAGGTCGAACTCCGGCAGTGCGACGCCGAGCTCCTTCTGTATCTGCGCGTGCAGTCGGAGCACCCGACGAGCGGCAACCTCGAAGCCGTCGGTGACGAAGATCTGCGACCCGATGTGCGAGTGGAGGCCGAGGAGCTGGAGGCCTGGCGCAGCGAGAACGCGGCGCACGGCGTTCAGCGCGTCGCCACCGGAGATCGAGAAGCCGAACTTCTGGTCCTCGTGCGAGGTCGAGATGTATTCGTGGGTATGTGCTTCGACGCCGGCCGTGACACGCACCATGACGCGCGCGGTGACGCCGAGCTCGGCCGTCAACTCGGTCAGCCGCTCGATCTCCTCCACCGAGTCGATGATGATGCGGCCGACGCCCAGCTCGAGCGCGCGGCGCAGCTCGGCGACCGACTTGTTGTTGCCGTGCAGGCCGATGCGAGCTGGCGGGAACTCCGCCCTGACAGCGACGGCGAGCTCACCGCCCGTGCACACGTCGAGGTTGAGGCCTTCTTCGGCGATCCAGCGAGCGGCGGCAACGCAGAGGAAGGCCTTGCCCGCGTAGAAGACGTCCGCGTCGGGAAACGCTTCCTTGAACCTGCGCGCGCGACGCCGGAAGTCATCCTCGTCAACGACGTAGATCGGAGTGCCGAACTCGGCGGCCAGCTCGGTGGCCGACTCGCCGGCAACCGTCAGCACTCCGCCGACCTTGGACACGTTGGCGGCCCACAGATGTGGCACGAGCTCGTTGGAGTCTTCGGGCGTACGCAGCCATGCGGGTCCGCGATCGCCGGACTGACCGTGCAGAGCTCCCGCTTCGTGAGAACGCATGACTACATCCTCTCCGGCGCGCTGACACCGAGCAGGCCGAGACCGTTGGCGATGACCTGGCGCGTGGCGCCGACCAGCATCAGGCGAGCTCGGTGCAGGTCGCTCGGCTCTTCGTCACCCTTGGGCAACACATGGGCGACGTCGTAGAACTTGTGGAACGCCGCAGCGGTGTCCTCGAGATAGCGGGCGACCCGGTGGGGCTCGCGCAGCTCGGCCGCCCGCGCCACGACCTTGGGATAGTCAGCCAGCGAACGCAGCAACGCGCCTTCTTGCTCGACCGCGAGGAGTGACGGGTCGAACGTGGCCTCGTCGATCACGACTCCGAGGTCGGCAGCGTTGCGGATGATCGACGACAGACGCGCGTGGGCGTACTGCACGTAGTAGACCGGGTTGTCGCTGTCCTGCTTGGCCCACAGATCGAGGTCGAGGTCGATCGTGGAGTCCATCGAGTAGCGCGCCAGCGCGTAGCGAGACGCGTCGACCCCGATCGACTCGACGAGATCCTCCAAAGAGATGACCGTGCCGGCCCGCTTGCTCATCCGCAGCGGAGCGCCATCTCGTACGAGGTTGACCAGCTGGCCGATCAGCAGCTCGAGGTTGACCTTGGGCACGTCGCCGAAGGCCGCGCACATCGCGAGGAGCCGCGAGACATAGCCGTGGTGGTCGGCGCCGAGCAGGATGATGCAGCGGTCGAAGCCGCGCTCCCGCTTGTTGAGGTAATAGGCGAGGTCGCCGGAGATGTACGCGGGCTGACCGTCGGACTTGATGACGACCCGGTCCTTGTCGTCGCCGAAGTCGGACGTACGGAGCCACGTCGCGTTGTCCTGCTCGTACATCATGCCGAGCTCTTGCAGCCGCTGGATCGCGCGATCGACGGCGCCCGACTCGTGCAGGTCGTTCTCGTGGAAGTAGACGTCGAAGTCGACCCCGAAGTCATGCAGGCTCTGCTTGATGTCGGCGAACATCAGCTCGACGCCCTCAGCCCGAAATGTCTCGAGCGCCTCGGCATCCGGGAGCGTTGCCGCCTCGGGGTTCTTGGCGATCACGTTCGCGACGATGTCGGAGATGTACTGGCCGCCGTAGCCGTCCTCGGGCGCATCCTCGCCTCGCGCATCAGCGAGCAGGGAGCGCGCGAAACGATCGATCTGCACGCCGTGGTCGTTGAAGTAGTACTCGCGGGTGACCTCGGCGCCGATCGCGGTGAGGATCCGCCCTAGAGAGTCGCCAACGGCGGCCCACCGCACGCCACCGATGTGGATCGGACCGGTCGGGTTGGCGCTGACGAACTCGAGGTTGACCTTCTGACCTGCGTAGAGGTCGCTGGTGCCGTACGACGCACCTGCCGCGACGATCTGCGGCGCCAAGGCACCCTGGGCGCCTGCCGCGACGCGGATGTTGAGGAATCCGGGGCCGGCGATCTCGGCGCTGGCGATCCCGTCGGCGCTCGTGAGCTCGTCTGCGAGCAGCTGCGCGAAGTCGCGCGGGTTCATGCCGGCGTTCTTGGCCAGCCGCAGCGCGATGTTGGTCGCATAGTCGCCGTGCTCACGCACCTTGGGGCGCTCGACGAGCACTTCGCTCGGCACGCCCTCGGGCAGCACGATCGTGCCCGCCTCGCTGAGCGAGGAGAGGGCGCCGACGATCACGGCTGAGAGCTGCTCGGGAGTCACCTGCCAAGCCTATCGGTCGTGGTGACCGGCTCAGCGCGCTCCGTCCAGCTCGGGGATGTACTCGACGTCCTCACCGAAGAGCAGGTGACGGTAGTAGCGATCCGACATCGGCTTCGCACTGCGTACGGCGTCGATCAGCTCCTGTCTCGGCACGTCGTTCGAAGCAGCAACTCGCACGATGCCTTCGTCGCCGTTGACGGCCGCTTCGTGCCCGCCCTCGCTCGTGCGAATCCAGAGTCCGTCGACGAGCTCGCACGAGACCTCGGGCTGGCTGACATCTGCACCGAGCGCTGCTCTCAGCGCGGGTCCGCAGAACTGCGATGTCAGGGCGTCGTTCGTGAGGGTCAACATCTGCTCGGGTGTCTCAGGCTTGTAGAACGTGCCCACGATGACCCCGCTGCTCACCGCTGCAGGATCGCCGTTCTGCCGATAACCCTTCAAGCCGATGACCCACGGATGCACACTCGATCCGAAGTCGGCGATCGCCTGTGCCCGATCCTCCTTGCGGCTCTCCTCACCTGCGGACACCAGTGCGTGCACGAGCAACACCGCTGTCACGCTCAGACCGAGGGATCCCGCCACGATTGCCATGCGCCGACACCGCCCGGGGCGGATCATCGCCGTGATCACCATGGGGACCGCGGCGGCCACGATGACCAGGGCTGTTCGATCCTGCCGGCTGTAGTCGTCGTCGGCCGTGAGCAACAGCGCGGCCACCACCATCGCCGCCCACCACGAGGCTGCGGTGAAGAGTGCCCAGCCACCGGTTGTCGGGCCGTGGAACACGCGGTTGACCGCCTGGAACACGAACGGCGAGATCACCACGAAAAACGAGCCGAGGACGACGCTCCCGACGAAAAGCAGCTGGAGGAACGCCATGACGGCGAACGTCGTGAAGCAGGCGCCGACGAGTCCTGCCACGGCGATGTGGAGCCAGGCGGGTGGGCGCTGCTGTGTATCCCCCGATGTCACGGATCAACTCTGGCACACGAGTCGCCCTTCGGACGCGGACGACCCGCAGGGTTGCACTCGCCTCCGAGGAGTAGGAGCGCGGGCCGAGTGGACTACTCGGCTCCCTGCGGGTCGGGTGGCTGCGGGAATTTGCGCCCGCCGCCGGCTGCAAGCCTCGCGGCTAGCGGACAGCCACCTCACATGTCCAAGAGTCATTCATTCCTGGGACCACCTCCTCTCCGTGTACGGCAACCGTACGTCTCGAAATGGCCCCGCTCAAGGCCCGCTGGGGTCAGATTTCGCGCGATTTTCGATGACTTCGCTCACCGTGGCGACCATGTGGTCCGGGTCGAAGGGCTTGGTGATGTACGCGTCGACGCCGGCGTCCATCCCACGCTGGATGTCTGCGGGGTGGCCCTGCGTCGACACCATGACGATGGCGATGTTCGCCGTACGCGGGTCGGCGCGGATCGTCGTCACGGTGGTGACTCCGTCCATCCGAGGCATCATCACGTCGACCGTGATGACGTCCGGCAGGACCTCTGCGCTCCTCAGGAGATCGAGACAGTCGACCCCGTCGACCGCCTCGTCGACATCGAATCCGGCGAGCTCCAAGTTGGTCCGGATGAGGAAGCGAATCGAGGCGGTGTCGTCGACAACAAGCACTCTGGGCACGGCATTCACCGTATCTCCAGTGCGATAGGCTCACACGGCAGTTGGCCGCATTGGGCCCCCGTAGCTCAGGGGATAGAGCGCCGCCCTCCGGAGGCGGAAGCGCAGGTTCGAATCCTGCCGGGGGCACGTGTGCAACGCTGGCATGACTCAGAAGACCCCGGCGCTCAGGATTCGGGGAGGAGGCCGCTTGCGGCCGACGGAGTCCTGCCGGGGGCACGTGTGCAACGCTGGCATGACTCAGAAGACCCCGGCGCTCAGGATTCGGGGAGGAGGCCGCTTGCGGCCGACGGAGTCCTGCCGGGGGCACGTGTGCAACGCTGGCATGACTCAGAAGACCCCGGCGCTCAGGATTCGGGGAGGAGGCCGCTTGCGGCCGACGGAGTCCTGCCGGGGCACGCAATGCCATACGTGAACGCGTGAAGATCGGCCAGGTCGAAACAACCGAGCAGCGGTCACTGTCGAAACACCGACGACGGGCCCCACATGACCCACCTTGATCTGGGCGTCATCGCCCACACCTCCAAGGAGAACGAACGGCGGCTGCCGCTGCACCCCCGTCATCTCGAACGGCTTACCAATGCCGTACGACCGCACGTGTTCCTCGAAGAGGGCTATGGCGAGAACTTCAGCTATTCCGATGACGAGCTCCGCCCGTTCGTCGGGGGCATCCTGCCCAGGGCAGAGCTGATCGAGCGGTGCGACGTAATCCTGCTGACCAAGCCTCAGCCGGCCGACCTGCTCGAGATGCGCGAAGGCCAGACGCTCTGGGGCTGGCCTCACTGCGTCCAGGACGCCGAGCTGACCCAGGCTGCGATCGACCGCAAGCTGACCCTCATCGCGTGGGAGGTCATGAACCACTGGAGCGGCGACGGCAACTTCCTGTTGCACGTGTTCCACAAGAACAACGAGCTCGCCGGCTACGGATCCGTCCTGCACGCCATGGAGATCGCCGGCCTGACGGGCAACTATGGCCGCCGCCTGAGCGCTGCCGTCATCGGATTCGGCGCGACCGCCCGCGGTGCCGTCACGGCACTCAGCGCGCACGGCATCCACGACGTCGACATCTTCACCCAGCGCGGCGTTGCAGCGGTCAGCGCGCCGATCCACTCCGCGCGGATCGTGCACTTCGATCCGGCCGATTCTCCTGCCGAGAGCCGGGCGTTCATCGACCAGGAGTGGGTGCCGATGCCAGCGCTGCTCGCCGAGCACGACGTGATCGTCAACTGCGTCCTGCAGGATCCGAACTCGCCGATGTCGTTCCTGATGAACGCCGACCTGCCGACCCTCGCGTCGGGCACGATCATCGTCGATGTGTCCTGCGACGAGGGCATGGGCTTCGAGTGGGCGAGGCCCACGACATTCGACGAGCCGACGTTCACCGTGGGCAACGGCGTGACCTACTACGCCGTCGACCACAGCCCGTCCTACCTGTGGAACTCGGCGACCTGGGAGATCAGCCAGGCGCTGCTTCCCTACATCCCGAAGGTCCTCGCCGGCGAGAAGTCCTGGGACACCAACGAGACCGTCCGACGGGCGATCGAGATCCGCGCGGGCGTCATCCAGAACCCAGAGATCCTCGCGTTCCAGCACCGTTCTGCCGACTATCCACACCTCGCTTCCTGACGGTCGGCACGGGTAGCGTCGACCCATACCCACCGACGAGAGGCGACACACGATGCCCACACGTACAGCCCGCACCGCCTGGGACGGCGGACTTCAGGACGGCTCCGGCCAGGTCGAGCTGAGCAGCTCAGGGATCGGCACGTTCGACGTGTCGTTCCCCAAGCGCACCTCCGACGACGGAGGTGGCGCGACCAACCCCGAGGAGCTCGTGGGTGCGGCCCATTCGGCCTGCTACGCCATGTCCCTCGCCGGACAGCTCGGCGCTGCCGGCGCCACACCTCAATCCATGGAGATCAAGGCGGACGTGACGCTCGGGGTCGACCCGGAGGGCGGGTTCAAGCTGACCGGCATCACCTTGACGGTGCGAGCGGAGGTCGAGGGCATCGATGAGGCTGGCTTCGCGGAGGCAGCCCAGGCGGCCAAGGTCGGATGCCCCATCAGCAAGGCACTGTCGGGCGTGGAGATCACCCTCGACGCCGCGCTCCTCACCGCCTGAGGTGAAGCCGCGCCTCGTCGGTCGCCTGCATGCGCAGGGGCTCGACTCGCCGCGCTTCGACACGGCGGTCGATGTCGTACGCCACCTCGGCTGCGTCCAGTCCCAGCTGCACGACATGGGTCTGTGGGCGGTGGCTCGGCGTACGCCGTCGCTGACGAAGCCAGAGCTCGACGAGGCCTTCGCGCGAGGAGACTTCCTCCGTACACATGTGCTCCGACCGACGTGGCACTTCGTCGATCCGACGGACGTCCACTGGCTGCTGGCGGTGACGGCGCCGCGGATCCGTCAGCTGATGTCCTCGAGCAACAACACGATCGGGCTCAGTCCGACCAAGCTGGACCGTGGCGCCGAGATCATCGTCGAGGCACTCAAGCCAGGTGAACCCCTCACCCGCCCCGAGCTGGGGGGCGCCCTCGAGGAAGCCGGTGTCGATCCCAGCGGCCACCTCATCCACATGGCCATGCACGCAGAGATCGAGGCCCTCATCGTCAACGGTCCGATGCGGGGCAAGCAGCACACGTACGTGCTGCTCGACTCCGTCATGCCCGCTCCCCCAGCCCAGCCACGAGACGACCTCCTCGCGCTGATGGCCCGGCGCTACGCACGGGGTCACGGCCCGATCCGCGACAAGGACCTGGCCTGGTGGGCGAGCCTCACGCTGACCGAGAGCCGGCGAGCTGTCGAGCTCGGTGGGCTGCGGCCCGCAGATGTCGACGGCGAGACCTACTGGTCGCACGACGAGCCGGTCGATGCTGGGCCCCCGGTCGCGATGCTGCTCTCGAACTTCGACGAGTACATCTCGTACGCACGCGACGCCGGTGACTACGAGCTCTTCAACGGCACACCCGACGAGATGATGCGCAGCGCAGGGCTGCTGGCGATCGACGGTCGGCTGGCCGGAACGTGGAGCCGCACGGTCAAGTCCAAGACCGTTCAGATCGTGGTCAACTCCTCACCTCGGGTCACGTCGGCGGTCAGGCGTGCCCTTGAGGCAGAAGCAGCGGCGTTCGGGCGGTTCGTCGAGCGCGATCCAGAGCTGCAGATTATCGGCTGATCCCGCCCGGATGAGCCAGGGTCATGGCAATCTGAAATGAGGGTGGCGACGCGGACCAACCGCCGTATGGCCAGCTGGGCGTGCGCGTTACCCTTGTGATCGAAGATTTCACATGCTCTCCAGCAACTACTCAGAAGAGGCGATCGAGGCAGTGGCCGACTCCTCACCAGACCACACAACCCCTGACTTCGGAACGAATCAGTGGCTCGTAGAGGAAATGTACGAACGGTTCCAGGAAGACCCTGCGTCGGTCGATCCGACCTGGGCCACGCTCTTCAAGGACGAAGGGTTCCAGAACGGTGTTCCGGCGTCGACCAACGGCGCCGCGCCGAAGGCGTCAGCCGCCACCGTGACTCCCGAGGCGAAACCGGCCCCTGCCGCACCGGCCCCGGCCGAGGCAAAGGCGGCACCGGCCCCCGCCGAGACCAAAGCGCCCGCCGCGCCGGCACCCCTCGACAAGGGCGCACCACCGGCTGCCAAACCCGCCGCCAAGGCCGCACCACCGGCCGCCAAGCCAGCCACCAAGTCAACTCCCGCCGCCAAAGCTGCTGAGCCCGCCGCCAAGGCCGGACCCGGCGAGGTCGGCAAGGCCGTCCTGAGGGGCGCCGCCGCTCGTACGGTCCAGAACATGGATGCCAGCCTCGCCGTCCCGACGGCGACCAGCGTCCGCGCGATGCCGGTCAAGCTGCTGTTCGACAACCGCATCGTCATCAACAACCACCTCGCCCGCGCTCGAGGCGGCAAGGTCTCCTTCACGCACCTGATCGGCTGGGCGATCGTCCAGGCCATCAAGTCGATGCCCGAGATGAACACCGGCTACGAGGTCGTCGACGGCAAGCCCAACCAGCTCAAGCCCGAGCACATCAACTTCGGACTCGCGATCGACCTGCAGAAGCCTGATGGCAGCCGCACGCTGCTGGTCCCCTCCATCAAGGCCGCCGAGACGCTCACGTTCGCTGAGTTCTGGTCTGCCTACGAGACGATGGTGACCAAGGCGCGCAACAACAAGCTCGAGGTCGCCGACTTCCAGGGCACCACGGTCAGTCTGACCAACCCGGGCGGCATCGGCACCAACCACTCGATCCCCCGCCTCATGCAGGGCCAGGGCGTCATCGTCGGCGTCGGCTCGATGGAATACCCACCCGAGTTCCAGGGCGCATCCGACCACACCCTCGCCCAGATGGCGATCTCCAAGATGGTCACCCTGACGTCGACCTACGACCACCGGGTCATCCAAGGCGCCCAGTCCGGCGAGTTCCTCAAGAAGGTCCACGGGCTGCTGCTCGGTGAGGACGAGTTCTACGACGGCATCTTCCGTGCGCTCAAGATCCCGTACGAGCCCATCCGCTGGGCCCAGGACATCGCCGTCAGCCATGACGACGAGGTGCACAAGCAGGCCCGGGTGCTGGAGCTCATCCACGCGTTCCGGGTTCGCGGCCACCTCATGGCCGACACCAACCCGCTCGAGAACCACGCTCGCAGCCACCCCGATCTCGACACCGCCAGCCACGGACTGACGTTGTGGGACCTCGACCGCGAGTTCGCCACCGGGTCGTTCGGCAACGGCAAGCGGTTCATGAAGCTGCGCGAGATCCTCGGCATCCTGCGCGACTCCTACTCCCGCACCATCGGGCTCGAGTACATGCACATCCAGGACCCCGCCGAGCGCAAGTGGTTCCAGGAGCGCATCGAGCGTCCGCACACCAAGCCGCCGCGCGAGGAGCAGTTGCGCATCCTGCAGAAGCTCAACCAGGCCGAGGCCTTCGAGACGTTCCTGCAGACCAAGTTCGTCGGCCAGAAGCGATTCAGCCTCGAAGGCGGCGAGACCACGGTTCCCGTCCTGGACGAGATCTGCGAGGCCGCAGCGGCCGATGGGCTCGACGAGGTCTGCATCGGCATGGCGCACCGCGGCCGCCTCAACGTGCTCGTCAACATCGCCGGCAAGCACGCCAGCCAGGTGTTCCGCGAGTTCGAGGGCAACATCGACCCGCGCACGGTTCAGGGCTCCGGTGACGTCAAGTACCACCTTGGCGTCGAGGGCGAGTTCACCTCCGGCTCCGGCGACAAGATCAAGGTCTCGGTCGCGGCCAACCCGTCGCACCTCGAGGTCGTCGACCCGGTGCTCGAGGGCATCGCCCGTGCCAAGCAGGACCGCCTCAACCGCGGCGCCGACTATCCGGTGCTTCCGGTGCTGGTGCACGGCGACGCAGCCTTCGCCGGGCAGGGTGTCGTCGCGGAGACGCTCAACCTCTCGCTGCTGCGGGGCTACCGTACGGGCGGCACGATCCACCTGATCGTCAACAACCAGGTCGGTTTCACCACCTCACCGTCGTCGTCACGTTCGTCGCAGTACTGCACCGACGTCGCACGGATGATCCAGGCGCCGATCTTCCATGTCAACGGCGACGATCCCGAAGCCTGCATCCGGGTGGCACACCTGGCGTACGAGTACCGCCGGACATTCCACAAGGACATCGTCATCGACCTCGTCTGCTACCGCCGCCGCGGTCACAACGAGGGCGACGACCCCAGCTTCACGCAGCCGCTGATGTACGACACGATCGAGAACAAGAAGTCGGTGCGCAAGCTCTACACCGAGGCTCTGGTCGGCCGTGGCGACATCACGCTCGAAGAGGCCGAGGCTGCCCTCTCCGACTACCAGGCGCAGCTCGAGCGCAACTTCGCCGAGGTCAAGGAAGCGACCTCCGACCCGGGCTACTCGCGTACGCCTGACTACCCCGAGAAGCCCGAGCACACCGGCGAGCTCGTCACCGCGGTCTCCCCCGAGATGCTCAAGGCGATCGCCGACTCCTACACCGCCGTCCCGGAGGGCTTCACGGTCCACCCCAAGGTGCTGCCGCAGCTCCAACGTCGGGCGGCCTCGATCACGGCTGGCCCGATCGACTGGGGCACCGGCGAGATCATCGCGATGGGCTCCTTGCTCGCCGACGGTCGACCCGTGCGCATCTCCGGTCAGGACACCCGTCGAGGCACGTTCGCCTCGCGCTTCGCCACCATCATCGACCGGGTCAACGCCGGCGAGTGGACGCCGCTGACCGGAGTCTCCGAGGACCAGGCGACGTTCTACGTCTACGACTCGCTGTTGAGCGAGTACGCCGCCCTCGGCTTCGAATACGGCTACTCCGTAGCCCGGCCCGAGGCACTCACGATCTGGGAGGCGCAGTTCGGCGACTTCATCAACGGCGCCCAGTCGGTCGTCGACGAATACATCTCCTCCGGCGAGACCAAGTGGGGCCAGAAGTCAGGTGTCGTGCTGCTGCTGCCGCACGGTTACGAAGGTCAGGGCCCCGACCACTCGTCCGCCCGCATCGAGCGCTTCCTCGAGCTGTGCGCCAACGACTCCATGACGGTTGCACAGCCTTCGACGCCAGCGTCGTACTTCCACCTGCTGCGTCGCCAGAACCTCGAGAGCGAGCACCGCCCGCTCATCGTCTTCACCCCGAAGTCGATGCTGCGCAACAAGGCGGCGACCTCGCAGCCCGATGACTTCACCAGCGGCACGTTCCGCCCGGTGATTGGTGACGACTCCGTCAACACCGCTTCAGTGGAGCGCGTGCTCGTGTGCTCGGGCAAGATCGCCTGGGACCTGTTCGCCGAGCGCGCCAAGCGCGAGCCCGAAGCATCGCGTACGGCGATCGTCCGGCTCGAGCAGATCTACCCGCGCCCGACTGCCGACCTCAATGCCGAGATCGCGAAGTTCCCCAACGCGCGCGAGGTCCGCTGGGTGCAGGACGAGCCCGCCAACCAGGGTCCGTGGCCACACATCGCCCTCAACTTCATGGGCGAGTTCGACGGGCTGCCGCTCACGCGGGTGTCTCGTGCCGCATCGTCGGCTCCGTCGGTCGGTTCGCACTCGCGCCACGTACAGGAGTTCGAGGCTCTGATGGAGCAGGCGTTCGCCTGATCAGCTGATGTACTTCACCGATCGCGGGATCGAAGAGCTCCAGAGTCGGCGAGGTGACGAGGAGGTCACCTTCGCCTGGCTCGCCGAGCAGCTCAGCACGTTCGTCGACCTCAATCCGGACTTCGAGATCCCCGTCGAGCGCCTCGCCACCTGGCTGGCGCGCCTCGACGATGAGGATGAGTGAGCGAGCTCTGCTGGGGTCCCCCCACGTGCGCCTCAGCGAGTCGGCGCGAGCGTGGTCCGCGAGCGACTAGAGCGTCAGGACGATCTTGCCGAAGACGCTGCCGTCGATGACGGACTCGAGTCCCGATGCGGCATCGGCCATCGGGACCTCGCGGTCGATCAGCGGCCGGGTGCCGGTCACATCCATGAACTGCGCCAGCGCGTGAAGTTCGTCGCGGGTACCCATCGTCGAGCCGTGCACCCGCATCTGCTGGAAGAAGATCCGGGTCAGCTCTGCGTGCGACGGTGCGTCGCCTGACGTTGCACCGGCGATCACGATCGTGCCGCCAGGGCGCATCGACTTCACCGAGTGCGACCACGTGGCAGCCCCGACGGTCTCGATGACCGCGTCGACCTTGGACGGCAGACGAGCGCCCGACTCGAATGCCTCATGGGCGCCGATGTCGACAGCCTTCTGGCGCTTGTCCTCGTCGCGACTGGTGGCGTAGACGCGGAATCCCGCCGCCCGAGCCAGCGTGATGGCCGCCGTCGCGACGCCGCCGCCGGCGCCCTGGACGAGGACCGTGTCGCCCTGCTTGAGCCCCGACTGGGTGAACAACATCCGGTACGCCGTGAGCCACGCCGTCGGGAGGCACGCTGCTTCGGCAAAGGACAGACCAGCAGGCTTGGCAACGACGTTGCGAGTCGGCACCGTCACTCGCTCGGCGAACGTGCCCTGGTGCCGCTCAGACAGCAGCGACCGCTTGGGGTCGAGCGTCTCGTCACCGCGCCAGGACGGCTCGCTGATCACTGCGTGGACCAACACCTCGTTGCCGTCCTCGTCGAGTCCGGCGGCATCGCAGCCAAGGATCATCGGGAGGCGATCGGCGGGCAGGCCGACGCCGCGCAGGCTCCACACGTCGTGGTGATTGATTGAGGCAGCCTTGACCGTGACGGTCGTCCAGCCGTCCGGCACTTCTGGCTCAGGACGTTCGCCGACCACCAGGCCGGACAGCGGATCGTCGGGATTGATCTGGTCTGCGTAGACGGCGAACATCAAGCTCCTCGGGCGATGGGTGAGTCCGGGCAGTCAGTATGGCCGACGTGCCAGGCCTTCTCGTCGAGCGGTGTCGGTGACGGCCTTCGCGACCGCTGTCGAAACCCTCGGGTCGAACGGCGACGGGATGATGCACGACTCGTTGAGGTCGTCACCGACGAGATCGGCAATCGCCTGAGCCGCGGCGAGCTTCATGCCTTCGGAGATGCCCGTGGCTCGCACGTCCAGGGCGCCTCGGAAGATGCCGGGGAACACGAGCACGTTGTTGATCTGGTTGGGGAAGTCGGAGCGACCGGTCGCGACGACGCGCGCGTACTTGCTGGCGACATCAGGGTGCACCTCAGGATGGGGGTTGGCGAGTGCGAACACGATCGCGTCGGCGGCCATCGAGGCGACGGCTTCCTCCGGAACGGTGCCACCCGAGACGCCGATGAAGACGTCCGCGTCTGCCAATGCGTCCGACACCGAGCCGGGCTTCGCCCAGCTGGCGGTCTCGTCGGCGAGCCACTGCTTCACGTCGTCCAGCGCCCCACGACTCGAGTGGACGACGCCGCTGCGATCCACGATCGCGATCTTGCTGACCCCGGCGGACTTGAGGATCTTGGTGATCGCGACGCCCGCTGCACCGGCGCCGGAGATGACGACCTTGACGTCCTCGAGGTATCGCTCGGTCACGCGTACGGCGTTGTACAACGCGGCCAGGACGACGACGGCCGTGCCGTGCTGGTCGTCGTGGAAGACGGGTATGTCGAGGCGTTCGATCAGTCGGCGTTCGATCTCGAAGCACCGCGGGCTGGAGATGTCCTCGAGGTTGATGCCCCCGAACGAGGGCGCGAGCCGCACGATCGTCTCGACGATCTCGTCGGGGTCGGTCGTCGCGAGTGCGATCGGGATGGCGTCGACGCCACCGAACTGCTTGAACAGCACGGCCTTGCCCTCCATCACCGGCATCGACGCGGCAGGACCGATGTCGCCGAGTCCCAGGACAGCGGTGCCGTCGGTGACGACGGCAACCGTGTTGGAGACCCAGGTGTATTCGTGCGCGATCTCCGGATCGGCCGCGATGGCCTCGCACACGAGCGCCACACCGGGCGTGTAGGACATCGAGAGATCGTCGGCATCGTTGAGCGGTACGGTCGCCGCGATCGCCATCTTGCCGCCGCGGTGCAGCGCGAAGATGGGATCGTCGGGGTTCGGCGTTGGAGTGTGCACGTCGATGTCAGTCGCAACCATTGAAGCCTCGGGAAGTTGAAAGCGTGAGACGGGATCGATCAGATCGCCGATGCGGCCTGTGGCCGCTCAAGGGGCACGCGCAACGAGGGTGTGCGTGCAGGTCGTGCCCGGCTCTCAGTCTCTCACAACAGGTCTGCGTCATCAGAATGGGCGCGGCCCAACGCCCGAGTGACAGGAGGTGCCAGGAGACACACCAGGACCAGCAACGCCAGAGCCGCCATCACGTACGCCAGCCATGCCGTGTCACCGTTTCGCAGGTTCCATGCCAGCAGGAGCTGGATCACGTGGGTGACGACCAGCGGGCTTCGGGCCCAGCTCTCGCCCTGCGAGACGCGCCACGCGAAGAACAGCTGAGCCCCGCCGTACGCCGCGAGCAGGACGCCTGCCCCGACGCCCAGACCGACCCGCTCACTCGACACGTTCGCGATGTCCAGTACGGCGAGCGCGACGTAGGCAACGGCCTCGATCCCCACCACGATCGCCGCGATCGTGAGCAGTGCTCGGGCAGGTTTCGCGACCGGTTCTGGAGACGTCACGGCGTCAGCGTACGAAAGGTGTGACCCAATCAACAATTCGCCCGGCTCCGTACCCTTGTAAAGCAGTTCAAACCTTGAAAACATGGAGGCCAAGCCTTTGTACGGGTCAGACCGGCCTGCCCAAGGCGCAATCAAACGGGAAGGAGTGTCCCCACATGGACTGGCGCCATCGTTCCGCATGTCTCGATGAGGACCCTGAGCTCTTCTTCCCCATCGGCAACACGGGTCCCGCCATCTTGCAGATCGAAGAGGCCAAAGTCGTGTGCCGCCGTTGTGATGTCCGTGAGCTGTGCCTGCAATGGGCACTGGAGAGCGGCCAGGACCACGGAGTGTGGGGAGGCTTGGGCGAAGACGAACGTCGTACGCTGAAGCGCCGCAACGCTCGGGCGCGTATTCGTACAGCCTGACCAGAACGTATCGATGCCCCGTACTCCTTGGAGTACGGGGTTCTTTGCGTCTCGGACCTGGTCGGCGCCTAGACGAGGAGCGATATGGCTACCGTCGTGCCGCCGGCGTTGCGCCGCTCGAACGTGAGAGTCCCGCCGAGCTCGCCCTCCACCAGCGTCGTGACGATCGACAGACCCAGGCTTTCGGCCGGGTCGAAATCGGCGGGCAGGCCGACACCGTCGTCGCTCACCCTCAGCCGCACACGATCTCGTATGCGGTTGACCGCGAGTGTCAGCGTGCCGCCGCCGGCGCCGTACGCATGCTCGACGGCGTTCTGGATCAGCTCGGTCAGCACCATCGCCAGGGGCGTGGCGATCACTCCGGGAAGCGAGCCGAAGGTGCCCACGCGGTCTGCCCGCACCGAGCCGGAGCCCGACGCCTCGTGCGACACGTCGAGGACGTTGCGGATCAGCCGGTCGGCGACCTCGTCGAACTCGACCTCGTCACCGAACGACTGGCTGAGCGTCTCGTGCACGAGCGCGATCGAGCCGACGCGGCGCACGGCGTCGTCAAGAGCGGCGCGCGCCTCGGGCAGCTCGACCCGACGCCCTTGAAGTCGCAGCAGCGCCGCCACGGTCTGCAGGTTGTTCTTGACCCGGTGGTGGATCTCACGGATCGTCGCTTCCTTCGACACCAGCTCCCGCTCGCGGAGCCTCAGCTCGGTGACGTCACGCAGCAGCATCAGGGCGCCGTTGGCGTGACCGCCCGACCTCAGCGGGATGACCCGGAGCAGCAGTGATCCGGTGGAGTTCTCGATCTCGGCTTCGCCACCGGCGTCGCCGCGCAGGAGGCCGAGTGGTCCCCGATCGGTGGGTCGGCGGTCGATCAGGCTCGTGGTGACCTCACCGAGCTCGGCGCCGACCAGGTCGCCGGCGAGCCCCAGTCGGCGGTAGGCCGACTGGGCATTCGGGCTGGCGTAGGCGACGCGGCCACGACCATCCGTACGGATCAACCCGTCGCCGACCCGGAGCGAGTCTGCGAGGTCGGACCGTGCGCCGACGAGGGGGAACTCGCCGCGCTGGATCATCTCGATCAGCTCGTCCGCAGCCTCGAGGTAGGTCGCCTCGAGCTCGCTCGTCGTACGCGGTGCACTGCCGTTTCGACGCGACGAGATGACAGCGATCGTCGCCGCGTCGCGCTTGACCGGGATCGTGCGCGTGCGGACACGGCTGCCGTCCGACATCTCCTCGACCTCGAACACCTCGCCAGACGTCAGGGCCCGGTCCAGGTGGTCGGCGTGGCCGGACGGGACGAAGCTGCCGGCAGCGTCCTCGAGCAGGGTGGTCGGTCCCGTCGTCGGTCGGATCTGCGCGCCCGCCCACATGCCCTTCGACTCCGCATCGGGGATCCACAGCACCAGATCGGAGAATGACAGGTCGGCGATGATCTGCCAGTCCGTCACCAGGGCGTGCAGCCACGAGACGTCGCCGGTTGACAGCGACGTCTGGAATCGCGCGATGTCATCCAGCGAGGGCACGGTTCAAGGGTAGACGCGAAGACGTGTAAGGATGGTTTGGTGTCTGAGGCGTACTGGTTGTCGGTCATGCAGACCGGCATGGAGGTACCTGCCGAGCGCAGTCTTGATGAGTGCACGGTCGAGCTGGTGGAGATGCTGGGCCATCCCAACCCGCGCTGGCGCGAGGACATCGCCTATCCGTTGCTGACGACGTGGATCACCAAGGGCATCTACGACGACCTGCTCGCCGGTCTGGGCGACGGCATCGTCCCCGGGCTGCGCTACGGGTTGGGCCATGACGGTGACGTCTCGGTGCTGCGCCGCTCGTACAGCGCGCTGATGCTGGCCGAGATCATCGGCCGCGACAACAACGAGCACCTGATGACGGCCGACGCCGTCCTCCGCTGGGGTGACAGCGCCACTGCTTGGTACGTCCGCGAGCAGGATCACCGCGGCTGGGTGCCCGAGCAGGGTTGGGCCAACGCGGTCGCCCACGGCGCCGACCTTCTGGCCGCTCTCGCCCGCTCACGGCACTTCGAGCGGCTCGAGCTGACAGTCCTGCTCGACGTCATCGCCGACCGCGTCCTCACTCCGACGTCCTACATCTGGCGACATGGCGAAGAAGACCGTCTGGCCTACGCCGTCATGACGCTGCTGCACCGCAACGCCCTCGACCCGAGCATCGTCGAGCCCTGGCTGGCCCGCCTCGGCGCCGGGATCATGGTGCCCCGTACGCGCGGCCACATCGAGGCCGAGTGGCCGTCGCCGTCGGTGCGCAACACGTCGTCGTTGCTGCGCGCCCTCCACCTCCAGCTGGCTCTCGGCGTACAGGGACGTGCCGACCTCCGTGCCGACGCCGAGCTGTTCGCCGAGCAGCCTGCGCACCGCGCTGACCTGATCCTCGCGGTGCTGGACCAGATCCGCGCCGAGAGCCCGTGGCTCTACCGGCCCACCACCCGGGCCAAACCAGTCACCTGAGCCTCAACCCCGGCGGCGCCCTACCGTCCAGTAACGTGCGTCACATGACTGACGAAGCCCAGGAAGCCCACGGTGGTGTCCACGCATTCGACGTGGCCCGCGCGCACGGTGTCGAGACGATGTTCACCCTCTCGGGGGCCCATGTGTTCCCCATGTACGACGCGGCGGTCAAGGCCGATCCGTCCATGCCGATCATTGACGTACGCCACGAGCCGACCGCCGTGTTCGCCGCCGAGGCCATCGGCAAGCTGACCCGCGTGCCGGGCCTGGCCGTGCTGACCGCCGGACCGGGTGTCACCAACGGCGTCAGCCCCATCGCCCAGGCGAGCTTCTCCGGGTCGCCGCTGGTCGTCATCGGCGGCCGCGCCCCCAACAACCGCTGGGGAACGGGCAGCCTCCAGGAGCTCGATCAGCCCCCCATCCTCGAGACCGTGTCGAAGTCGTCGACGACAGCGCACAAGGTCGGCGACATCGCGCCGACCATGGACGAGGCGTTCACGCTTGCCGGTTCGTCGCACCGCGGTCCGGCGTTCGTCGACATCCCGATGGACGAGTTCTTCGGTACTGCTCCGCTGGCGGCCCCCTCCCAGGGCAATACGACCGCTGCCATCGAACCCGACCCGGATGGACTGCATCAAATCGCCGAGCTCATCCGTCAGTCGGCACGTCCCGTGCTGGTGCTCGGTACGGATGTCTGGGCCGATCACGCGGAAGAGGCTGCGCTGCAGTTCGTCGAGGAGACCGGCATCCCGGTGATTGCGAACGGCATGGGCCGCGGCATCATCCCCGGCGGCCATCCTCAGCTCGTCACGAAGGCGCGTTCCACCTCGTTCAACCAGGCCGACCTGGTCATCGTCGTGGGCACGCCGTTGGACTTCCGCCTCGGCTACGGCATCTTCGGCGGCAAGGACGGTGCGACGCCCGCCAAGACGGTGCACATCGCCGACTCCCCCGGCCAGGTCTCCACTCACGCCGAGCTCGCGGCGTCAGTCAGCGGTGATCTGTCGTCGGTCTTCACCGGACTGTTCGGCGCGCTCACCACTTCGTCCGAGCACGGCCGACGCCCCGACTGGTCGTCGTGGATCGAGACGCTGCAGACGGAGGTCGCCGCCGCCACCGAGCGTGACGGCGAGCTCCTCACGGCGTCGGCCGACCCGATCCACCCGGCGCGCATCTACGGCGAGCTGCTGCCCCGCCTCGCCGAGGACGCTGTCGTGATCGGTGATGGCGGCGACTTCGTGTCTTTCGCCGGCAAGTTCGTCGAGCCCAAGCGTCCCGGCGGCTGGCTCGACCCGGGCCCGTACGGTTGCCTCGGCGCCGGGATGGGAGCCGCGATGGCCGCCCGCATCGCGCGTCCGTCGAGCCAGGTCGTCCTGCTGTACGGAGACGGCGCCGCCGGGATGTCGCTGATGGACGTCGACACCCTCGTACGGCACAACCTCCCCATCGTCATGATCGTCGGCAACAACTCGGCCTGGGGCCTGGAAAAGGGTCCGATGCAATGGCTCTACGGCTATGACGTCGCCGCCGATCTCGCGCCCCAGACCCGCTACGACCAGGTCGTGACGGCACTGGGCGGTGGCGGCGAGATGGTGACCGACCCCAAGGACATCGGTCCGGCGCTCGACCGGGCGTTCGCCTCGGGGGTGCCCTATCTCGTCAACATCATGACCGACGTCAACGCGGCGTACCCGCGAGCCACGACGGGCATCTGACATTGCAGGTTCGTGAGGCTCTGGAGACTGAGTGGGAGGCGGTCGGCGACCTGACCGTCGCGGGCTACGACGCCGACGGCTATCTCACCTATCCGGACGGTACGTTCGACGACGTCTACGCCGGCTGGTTGCGCAACGCGGCGCCTCGTGGACGGCACAGCGTGCTGCTCGTCGCCGTCGAGGGCGACGAGCTGCTCGGCACGGTGACGTGGTGCCCTCCCGGCTCACCCGAGCGTGAAGTCTCAACCTCCGACGCCCAGGGTGAGTTCCGTACGCTTTCGGTCGCCGTCGAGGCTCGAGGGCGCGGGGTCGGCCGAGCGCTGGTCGCAGAGTGCTTCGATCGCGCCCGGAGCGCGAGGCTCAGCGAGATCGTGCTCTGCTCCCTGCTCGAGATGAAACCCGCCCACGAGCTGTACGCGTCCTTCGGCTTCACCCGCCGACCGGAGCAGGATTGGTCACCCGGACCCGGAGTGAACCTCTGGGTGTTCGCCGCACCCGTAACCTGATCACATGGAAACGGCGTCGGTCACTCACACGGTCAGCGATGACGACACCGCGATCGCTGTCGGCAGCGGCGATCTCGCCGTGCTGGGGACGCCCGTCGTACTCGCCTGGTGCGAGGAGGCGACCTGTGCTGCGCTGGAGCTCTCGTCCGAGCAGACCAGCGTCGGGACCCGGGTCGATCTCGAGCACCTCGCTGCCAGCACTGTCGGCGCGAAGGTCACGGCTACGGCGACGCTGATCCACACGGACGGGCGCCTCGTACGTTTCCAGGTCGCCGCCCTCGACGACACCGGCACGCTGCTCGCCAGTGGCGAGATTCGTCGGGTGATCGTCGACCGGGAGCGATTCATGAGTCGGATCAGCCCTGTGGGAGACTAGGTCTTCCAGCTTTCAAGGAGGACCGCATGAGCAAACGAGGCCGCAAGCGCCGCGCTCGTAAGAAGAAGGGCGCAAACCACGGCAAGCGCCCCAACGCTTGAGCGAGCACAACATGAGAAATCCCCGTCCGTCGGACGGGGATTTCTTGATTGCTGGGTCAGCCCGGCTTCTTGTCGGTGATCTCGACCTGGACCGTGCGAATCGAGATGAGCACCTTTTCCCGGAGCACGTCGGGCGCCACCTCAGAGCAGGAGCGCGAGACCAGTGACTTGACCACCCGCTCGAGCTCGTACTCCGACAGGCAGGGTGTGCACTCGTCGATGTGGGACTGGATCTCAGAGCAGCTCGCGGTGTCGATCTCCTGGTCGATGAACAGGTAGAGATTCTTGAGCGCCTTCTCGCAGTCGGGTCCTTCGCAGCCTTCTGTGGTCATTTGGTGTCACCTCCGCCGGTCACGGCCATGCCGCGATCGCGAGCGTAGTCGCTCAGCATGTCTCGGAGCAGACGACGACCACGGTGCAGGCGTGACATGACAGTGCCGATCGGCGTCTCCATGATCTCGGCGATCTCCTTGTAGGGAAACCCTTCGACGTCGGCGAGGTAGACCGCCATCCGGAAGTCCTCAGGCAACGCCTGCAGAGCGTCCTTGACGTCACTGTCAGGCAGATGCTCGAGCGCCTCCATCTCGGCGGACTTGAGCCCGCTCGATCCGTGCGACTCCGCGCGGGCGATCTGCCAGTCCTCGATCTCGTTGGTGATCTGCTGCGGCTGGCGCTGCTTCTTGCGATAGGAGTTGATGTAGGTGTTGGTCAGGATGCGGTAGAGCCACGCCTTGAGGTTGGTGCCCGGCGTGAACTGGTGGAACGCAGTGAACGCCTTGGCAAACGTCTCCTGGACGAGGTCCTCGGCGTCGTGCGGGCTGCGGGTCATGCGCAGCGCAGCGGAATACAGCTGATCGAGGAAGGGCAGGGCATCGGCCTCGAAGCGGGCCTGTCGCTGCTCCGGGGTCTCGGTGCTGCGCGGGTCGGCGTCAGCAGGGCTTGCAGGAGTGACTGTCATTGCATCCCAGCCTACTCCGGGGATCGGACGCTTGCTCAGCGGTGTGATGGCACCCGCGGCGCGTACGGCACATGTCTGCATGTCTAGTGGAACGACCCAGGAGCGCGCCCTATTCCGACACAGTGTCCGAGGGCAGCGGCACGATCAGCTCGGGGCCGTTGTTGCGGACATTGTTGACCTCGGTCGACACCGGGAACGCATCGAGACGCCCCGGTGCTGCCGGGATGAGCAGATCCATGAGCTGACCGGTGGGGTGTGGCGCGGGGTCGAGCCAGGCGTCGTAGCCGTCGGGTTCGACGAACAGCGGCATGCGGTCGTGCAGATGTCCGAGTGCGTCCTCGGCGGTGGTCGTGATCACCGTGTAGCTGATCACCCACTCGTCGGTCTCGCGGTCCTTCCAGAACTCGTAGAGGCCCGCCATCGCCAGCACCGAGCCGTCCTTGGGAGTGATGTAGAACGGCTGCTTGGGCACCTTCTTGCCGTCGACCGGCTCGCGGGCGTACCACTCGAAGTAACCGTCAGCGGGGACGAGAGCTCGGCGCTTGCCGAAGGCCTTCTTGAACGCGGGCTTCTCGGCGATGGTCTCCGAGCGGGCATTGATCATGCGGTTGCCGATCGACTGATCCTTGGCCCAGCTGGGGATGAGTCCCCACTTGGCCGTCAGGAGCTCACGCTGCGGGCGTCCGGCGCCCTCCTCGGCTGCACGACCAATCACGATCGGCGCAAGCTTGGTCGGCGCCATGTTGTAGTCGGCCTCGAGCGAGACGCCCGCATTGACGAGGTCCACCTCGAACGCCTGGTTGAGCGATGCCGCCGTCTGAGTTGTCGCGTAGCGCCCGCACATACCTCAAGCGTGCCATGTGGTGCCGACAGGTCAGGCTGAAAGGGCTGCGAGCATCGTCGCTATCCCATCAGCGCCGCTCGGCAGGTGCTCGACCCACAGGCGCGCCTGTGACTCGTCTCCCAGCACCTGCTCGAGCATCATCGCCAAGAGCCTGACCGTCACGGCGTCCGTGCGCTCGATCGCGGCCAAGGCGGCGAATCGGCGCGATGACAGCTGCGCAATGGTCTCGTCTCCCGTGAAGACCATGCGCATTGACTCGGCGACCTCCAGCGCCCGTAGCGACTGCTCGAGCTCGTTGCCGGCGTCGAGCCGTGCCAGCTCGACCACCACCAGCGCGTATGCGTCCGCGGCTCGCGTTCCGTCCCGCTCGGCCCCCCGATAGACGTCGCCGAGCCGGGAGCGAACATGCGAAACCGTCGACAATGCAGTCAACGGGTGCTCGCACGACACATCCACCTGGTGCAGGAGTGCCTCCTCGACCCATGCCAGTGCTGCAGCACGGACCGTCGCGAAGGACGGCTCCTCCGTGGCGTGCGCGCGCTCCACGTGGTCCATGACCTCGTGGAGCGGCACGCCCATCTGAGCTGCACGCGCTCCCACCTCGCGTGCAACAACAGCGATGTCTGCATGACCGTCGCGGACGGCCTGCTCGAGAGGCACGAAGCTCATACCCGAGTTGAACATCGTTACCTCCTTCGCTGATCAGACACCTATGAGACGCCCCAACCTGCCGGCTATGACGCGGAACCAGACGGGACTTTCGAGAGATTTCGTCGTTGTCATTCCAGGAGGTCCGACGCTCGTGACAGACATGCTCAGCACCACAGCGGAGTCAACCGACGCTGAGCTGATCGCTGCGGTCCGCGGCGGTGACACCGAGGCGTACGGATTGCTGTTCGAACGCCACCGGCAGGCCGCCGCGCGCCTCGCCGGACATCTGGTGCCCGGACCCGACGCCGACGACCTGGTTGCCGAGTCGTTCATCCGCGTTCTCGGAGTGCTGCAGGCCGGCAAGGGTCCCGACGAGTTCTTCCGCGCCTATCTCCTGAGCTCGATCCGGCGCCTGCACCTTGACCGCATCCGAGGCAACAAACGCGTCAGGTCGACCGATGACGAATCCGAGCTGGATCGCGCCGTCGAGTTCATCGACCCCGCCACCATGCAGTTCGAGCGTGGCGCGGCCGCCGAGGCGTTCGGCTCGCTGCCCGAGCGTTGGCAGCTCGTCCTGTGGCACCTCGATGTCGAGGGACAAAAGCCTGCCGACATCGCGCCGATGCTCGGCATGAGTGCCAACGGTGTCTCCGCGCTGGTCTACCGCGCCCGCGAAGGGCTGCGCCAGGCCTATCTCCAAGGCCACCTGGCGCCGACCTTGCACGAGGGGTGCCGCAAGACCACCGGCCAGCTGGGTGCATACGTGCGCAAGGGGCTGTCGACCCGTGACACGCACGCGGTCGAGAACCACCTCGACGGATGCAGCCGCTGCACGGGCCTCTACCTCGAGCTGTCCGAGGTCAACTCCAATCTTTCGGGCGTCCTCGGGCCGGTCGTCCTCGGCTCTGCCGCTGCCGGCTACATCGCAGCGACCACTGCCGCCGTCGGCGTCGGTACGGCCCTGGGTCTTTCCGGCGCGGCCGCGCAGGTCGTCCGCGTGGTCGCCGTGCCGGTGAAGGCCGCCACCGCCGGAGCCACTGGAGTCGTCGGCGCCGGCACCCAGGGTGTGGTCGCCGCGGCCGTCGTTGCGAGTCTCGCCACGGCCGGCACCGTCGCCGTCGCCACCGACTTCGGCGGGGTCAACCGTCCGACCACCTCAGCTCGTCCTTCGGTGAGCGCCACAGTGATCACCCCCGACGCATCGGCCCCTGCCGAAACCGCTCCGGAGCTGGTCGAGCTCGAGCCCGGCCTCGAGCCCGAGAACGAGACCGAGACGAGACCGAGACCGAGGTCATCCCCGAGCCGACCGAGACTCCCACGGCCGAGCCGACCGCGGAGGCCGGGGAGCAACCGGTCGGGGAGCTGGAGCCGACGCCGGAGCCCGAGCCGACTCCGGACAAGACCGAAGAGCCGCCACCACCGCCTCCGCCGCCCGCTCCGACCGACTACGGCATCGCATCCGTCGCCATCACCAACGACGACTCCCTCCTGCAGCACCGCTACACCATCGGCATCTCGGCGAACACCGACGGGCGTGCGATCGCGCGCGAGGTGACACTGCGGATCGCGTTCCGTCGCAGCACGATCTTCCGGGGCGTCGTCAGCCCGGGATGGAGCTGTGGTGACGCCGTACGCAACCGCCGACTCACGACGCTCACCTGCACCACGACGCTCCCCGCGGGAGAGGGCACGACGTTCATCGCCAAGGCCCGCAGTCTCGGTCAGTCCGGAACCATCTCCGTCTCATCTCCCGAGGATCCCAACCCGGCCAACGACGCACGCCCGTTCATGGCCGGGCTCTGGCTGCCGACCCTCTGATTGGGGCTTGCAGTCACGGGGTAGAAATGAGACATGACCCTGCTGCGTATTGCCGCCCGTCCGATGCTCGCGTCGATGTTCGTCTTCGGCGGAGCCATGGCCCTCAAGGATCCCGGTCCACGGGCGGCGAAGGCACAGCCGGTCGCTGACGCGATCAAGCGGGTCGCTCCCGACCTGCCGGTCAACGGATCCAACCTGACCCGCTTCAGCGGCGGCGTCCAGCTGGTCGCCGGCACTGCCCTGGCCACCGGCCGGTTCCCCCGGCTCGCGGCTCTCGTCCTTGCTGCCACGATGCCGCCGACCACGTACGTCGGTCATCCCTACTGGAACGAGACCGACCCCGCGCTCCGGGCCAACCAGCGCATCCACTTCTTCAAGAACATCTCGATGATCGGTGGTCTGCTCATGGCGACGCTCGATCCCGACCCGCACAAGAAGTTCATCGCACGTCGCGCCAAGGACAAGGTCGTGGAGACGGCGTCCTCCGTCGCGGACCAGATCGACCACCTGAAGAAGTAGCCCCGCCGATAGGCTGGGGGTGATGAACGCCCCACTGCCATGGCTCGCGCCCTACCGAGCCACGCCCGTCGTCGGTGAGGTGCTGGTCCCCGGTTCCAAGTCGCAGACCAACCGTGCGCTCATCCTCGCCGCGCTTTCCGACGGTCCATCAGTTCTGACCCGCCCACTCCGGTCGCGCGACACGCTGCTGATGGCTGATGCGCTGATCTCGCTCGGCGCGACGATCGAGCGCGACGGCATGACCTGGACCATCACCCCGGCCGCCCTCGATCGCACCGAGCCCGCCGTGGTCGACTGCGGTCTCGCCGGTACGGTGATGCGCTTCGTGCCGACCGTCGCCGCTCTCACCAACGCAGACGTCACGTTCGACGGCGACGAGCACGCCCGCGTACGGCCGATGTCGACCACGATCTCCACGCTCCGCGACCTGGGCGTCGACATCGACGACGAGGGCAGGGGTTCTCTCCCGTTCGTCGTGCACGGGGCAGGGCAGGTCGCCGGTGGTGCGCTCGAGATCGACGCCTCCTCGTCGAGCCAGTTCGTCTCGGCACTGCTGCTCGCCGGCGCCCGCTTCGACAAGGGGCTCGACCTGCACCACGTCGGCGCCTCTCTGCCGTCGATGCCGCACATCGAGATGACGGTCACCGAGCTGCACAAGCGCGGAGTGGAGGTCGACGACAGCCAGCCACGTCGCTGGACGGTCGCGCCGGGTCCGATCGCTGCGCTCGACGACGAGATCGAGCCCGACCTGTCCAACGCCGGCGTGTTCATCGCAGGCGCCCTGGTGACCGGCGGCAGCATCCGCATACGCAACTGGCCCGAACGGACCGATCAGGCCGGCGACTCGTGGCAGGCGATCGTCACCGCATTCGGCGGGTCCGTCGAGCGCGACGGCGGCGACCTGGTGTTCAGCGCCGGGCCGACGCTGACAGGTGTCGAGCTCGACCTGCACGATGTCGGCGAGCTGACGCCGGTCGTCGCCGCGATCGCAGCTCTGGCTGATGGACCTTCACGGCTCACCGGAGTTGCCCACCTGCGCGGTCACGAGACGGACCGGCTCGCGGCCCTGGTCGCCGAGATCAACTGCCTCGGCGGCGATGCCGAGGAGCTCGAGGACGGCATCGTCATCCGGCCCCGACCGCTTCACGCCGCCACCTTCAGGACGTACGACGACCATCGCATGGCACACGCCGCCGTCGTGCTCGGGCTGCGCGTCGAGGGGCTGATGGTCGAGAACGTCGTGACGACGATCAAGACCTACCCCAACTTCGCGCCGGTCTGGGAACGGCTCATGAGCTCGTGAGGCCCCATCCATGGTGAGGGAGCGTGATGACGAGCACGACAAGTTCGAGCGCCCGAAGCGGCGCACCAGACCGCGCACCAAGGACCGCCCCAACTACGAGGACGCCGCCGTCGCGCGGGTCGTGACGATCGACCGAGGCCGCTACACCGTCACCCTGGACAACCGCACCATCACCGCCATGAAGTCACGCAACCTTGGCCGCAAGGGCGTCGTCGTCGGTGACGAGGCGCGCGTCGTCGGAGACATCAGCGGCGACGAGGGATCACTGGCCCGCATCGTCGAGGTGCTCCCCCGCCGAACCGTGCTGCGCCGTTCGGCCGACGACGATGACCCGATCGAGCGCATCATCGTCGCCAATGCCGATCAGCTCGTCATCGTGGCGGCGCTCGCCGACCCGCCACCGCGTGCGGGGCTGATCGACCGATGCCTGGTGGCGGCGTACGACGCCGGCATGGAGCCGCTCGTCTGCCTCACGAAGGCCGACCTCGGCCCACCAGACGAGATCCTCGCCCTGTTCGAGCCCCTGGGCGTGCGCGTCGTCGTCACGCAGCAGGGCGGTGAGCTGGGCGCAGTACGCGAGGTGCTGAAGGATCGGACGAGCGTGCTCGTCGGCCACAGCGGTGTCGGGAAGTCAACGCTGGTCAACGCGCTGGTTCCCGATGCCCACCGCTCGGTCAGCTACGTCAACGCGGTGACCGGGCGCGGGCGCCACACGTCGACCTCGGCGATCTCCCTCGAGCTGCCCTTCGGGGGTTGGATCATCGACACGCCCGGCATCCGATCGTTCGGGCTGGCCCACGTCGAGATCGACCAGCTCATCAAGGCGTTCCCCGATCTGCAGGAGGCCGCGCGCGACTGCCCACGCGGATGCCTGCACTCGGCGACCGAGCCGGAATGCGCCCTCGACAGCGCGGAGGCTGCAGGCTCGGTCCCGGTCGAGCGGCTCACGTCGTTCCGGCGCATCCTGGCGAGCATGAACACCAAGGACGACTACTGACCTCGGTGCGGCACTTCCCCGCCTGAACGCCGTACTCTGAGGGTCATGGCTCACTCGTACACCGACGACCTGCGCCTCGCTCACGTACTCGCCGACACTGCCGACAACCTGTCGATGGATCGGTTTGGCTCGATCGACCTCCAAGTCTCCACGAAGCCCGACATGACGTACGTGACCGAGTCCGACGAAGCCGTCGAGGCGACCATCCGTCGCACCCTCAAGTCCGCCCGCACACGTGACATCGTGCTGGGCGAAGAGCAGGGCGAGGAGGAAGGCACAGCCGGCCCCGCCGCTCGTCGCTGGATCATCGACCCGATCGACGGCACGTCCAACTTCGTGCGCGGTGTGCCGATCTGGGCCACACTCATCGCCCTCGAGGAAGACGGCGAGATCGTCGCCGGCTGCGTGTCCGCGCCAGCCCTCGGCCGCCGTTGGTGGGCGAGCAAGGGCACCGGCGCCTACACCGGCAAGTCGCTGATGTCGTCGCGCGAGATCCGCGTCTCCCGGGTCTCCGAGCTCGCCAACGCGTCATTGTCGTACGCGTCGCTCGGCGGGTGGGATGCGATCGGCAAGGCCGATGCCTTCGCCGCTCTGCTTCGTCGCTGCTGGCGGACCCGCGCATACGGCGACTTCTACTCCTACATGCTGCTTGCCGAGGGTGCCGTTGACATTGCCGCCGAGCCCGAGCTCAAGGTGTGGGACATGGCCGCGCTCGACATCATCGTGCGAGAAGCCGGTGGCACGTTCACCAGCCTCGCCGGCAAGCCGGGGCCCTGGGGGGACAACGCGCTCGCGACCAACTCCCGCCTGCACGACGCGGCGATGGCGTACGTCGGGCACTTCCCCGACACCGGTCCCGCAGAGCCGTCATGGGACGACGAGACCGCGCCGGCGCCGGACAACGTACGAAGCTTCGACTTCACCCGCGAGGTGCCCGACTAGCGGCAAGGCTGCCTTGAGGCCTCAAAGCCTCGCCGCGACGGCTCCTCGGCGTTACAGTGCCAGAACGACCACCGGAGGAGTTACGTATGCGCGTGAGCGACGTCCTGGCGTCCAAGGGCAGCGATGCCATCTTCACGATCAGCCCCGAGGCTTCGATCCGCGAGCTGCTCGACGTGCTCGCCGAACGCAACGTCGGCGCGATGGTCGTCAGCGACGACGGGGAGTCGATGATCGGCATCGTCTCCGAGCGCGATGTGGTCCGCAAGCTCCGCGATGTCGACAACGCCCGAGACGTGACGGTTGCGAGCATCATGACGACCGACGTACAGGTTGCCGCGCCCGACGACTCGTTCAAGTCGCTGATGATTGCGATGACCGAGCACCGCGTTCGCCACATCCCCGTGCTTGACGACGGGCGACTGGTCGGCGTGCTCAGCATCGGCGATGCCGTCAAGCACCGCATGGAGCAGCTGGAGTTCGAGCGAGATCAGCTCAACAAGTACGTCTCCGGCGGCTGACCCTCAACGAACGGCGCAACCCTCCCCGCGAGTGGTGCAGATTCGGGAAAATGAGACGGCGAGTCTCCCGGATCCGCACCACTCGCGGCTGTGTTTGCGCCACTCGCCTTTCCCGACGGTTGACAGTCGATACGATTGCGATATATCGTTTATGTATCGACACTAGATCAAACCGGTCGTGTCGACGTACACAGAAAGTGGGTAACCCCCATGCGCAACAACATTTCTTCAGAACACCGCAATCCGGCCGATCGCCGGCGCGGACGTGGACACTCAGACTTCGGCTTCGGCCGTGAGTTCGGCCCGGGCTTCGGTGGCCCCGGCTTCGGTGGCCCGGGCCGCCCTCGTGGCCGCCGACGTGGCGGACGAGGTGGCGACGTCCGCGCCGCCGCCCTTCTCCTCCTGAACGAGCAGCCGCAGCACGGCTACCAGCTCATCCAGGAAATCGGCGAACGCACCGAAGGAGCGTGGCGGCCCAGTCCCGGATCGATCTACCCCGTGCTCCAGCAGCTCGAGGACGAAGGGCTGATCTCGTTCGAGCGCGTCGACGGTCGAAAGACTGCGACGCTGACCGATGAAGGCCGCGCCTACGTCGAGGACAACAAGGACGAGCTCGGCACCCCGTGGGAGGCCGCCGCCGGTGGCCCGACCGATGAGATGCGCGAGTTCGCCTCGGGCCTCAAAGGATTCGTGAACGCCTGGAAGCAGGTCGCGCAAGCCGGTACGCCCGGCCAGCGCGAGCAGGCCACCAAGGTCATGGACGATGCCCGGAAGGCGATGTACCACATTCTTGCGAATGACTAGTGTTGCGGACGATGAGCCATAACGGACGCCTGTCCCTGCCCGAGAGCGAGATGACCTGGCGGTTCTCTCGCTCGTCGGGCGCCGGCGGCCAGCACGTCAACACGACCGACACCCGCGTCGAGCTGATCTGGTCGCTCACCGACACCACCGCGCTCTCCCCCGCACAGAAGGAGCTCGCCTCCCAGAGGCTGAGCAACCGGCTGGTCGGCGGGACGGTCACGGTGGTGTCGTCGCAGTATCGCTCGCAGCACCGCAATCGCGAAGCGGCCCGCGTACGGCTCGAGGACCTCGTCTCCCACGCGATCATCCCGCCCAAGCCGCGACGCGCCACCAGGCCGAGCCGGGCCTCGAAGGAGCGCCGACTGGACTCGAAGAAGAGGCGCAGCACCATCAAGCAGGGCCGTTCAGGCGCGTGGGAATAGAAGCCACCTGACAATCGTTCTCAGGTAGGCGGGGCAACTCCTCCGCACGGAAGGACGATCATGAAGGTTCGCAACTCGCTTCGCTCACTCAAGAACCAGCCCGGTTCTCAGGTCGTACGCCGTCACGGCCGTACGTTCGTGATCAACAAGACCAACCCCCGTCTCAAGGCACGCCAGGGCTGAGCTGCTGGCCCCCGGAGCGGTCGGCTCTACGCTCTCCCCATGAGTGTCAGGGCGGTTCGGGTCATGTTGGTGGTGGCGATCGTCATCGACGTCGCCTACTGGACGGTGTGGTTCACCCATCGCGCGTGGGTCGAGAGCGACACATCTGAGGCATACGTCGCCTTCGAGAACGCCTTTCCGCTCGCCGACGGCTGGCTCGGGCTCACGTGCGTTCTCGCATTCCTTGCGCTGGGCCGTCGATCACCGAGCGCACTCCTGTGGCTGATCGCCGCTGGCTCGGCCGGTATGTACCTGTTCTGCATGGACGTGCTCTATGACCTCCAGAACGACATCTACGGCAAGGGGGCCGGGGGAATCATCGAGGCCGGGATCAACCTCATCACGCTTGCGTTCTCCGTCGTTGCTCTGCGCTGGGCATGGTCGCGGCGTGACGCACTCCTCGCCGGAACCGCCGCCTGACCGCGTTGCGCCCTTGCCTCACGAGGTCTCCACAGCGGCCGCCCGCCGCGACAGGTTCGACCCGCTGGAGGAGCTCTCTCGGCCTACGCGGATTTCGTCCAGGGGGGATCGACCGATAATCTGGTCGGGCGCTGCCGACACACTCCCACTATGCCGAGGCGCATGAGGAGCTCTCCCGTGTTCAAGAAGCCATTCCCTCGTATCGTCGCCGCCACCGTGATCGCCATGATCGCCACCGCGGCCGTGCTGACGTTCACCCGCGGCGAAGCCCCGGTGACCGACACGGCTTCCGCCACACTGCCCGGTGTCAGCGACACCAGCGGGCCCGTCGTCGTGGGTTCGGAGACCACGCCGAGTCCGAGCTCGCCTGCGTCCGCGGACGCCGCCGAGCGCGCCGCCCAGAACTCTGACGACAAGGGCAAGTCCAAGAACCCGGCCAGGACTCCATTGCAGGGCGGACCCACGGGCTCACCCACGACCACGCCGCCCCACGACCCGGACCCGGACCCGGCTCCGGAACCAAAGCCTGATCCGGAGCCGACCCCTTCGCCGACTCCGACCCGAAACTGCGGCGTGTTCGTCATCATCGGCTGCAAGTAGGGCGGACGGCTCCTCAGGACGCCTGAGGGTTCACTCATCTCTTCGGGGGTACTTGGTGCGCATGACCGAGACTCCGAGCGAACCCGACGTCCAAGACCCGAACGAGGCGCCCAGCCGACCCAAGGCACCTGACTTGCCCGATCCGGCATTTCCCGAGGTCCTGCCCGGCGGCGAGGAAGCACCCGACCAGGACACCCCCGACGAGAGCGACGACAGCGGCAAGTGAGAAGCCTCGGCATGGCGCCTGAACACCGCTAGGGTCCACATATGTCGCTCCCACGACGCGTGCTCGTCGCCGCCCTGTCGATCGGTCTCGGCTTCACCGCCCTCCCAGCCCATGCCGGGACGCTCGACCCGATCGTCGAGATCCTCCCGCCGCTGCCGGCGCCGTACCACCCGACACTCCTGCCGGAGTGCGCTGACGGCAACCCGACCTGCATCAACGCCACGATCGACCAGATGAAAGCCCGGTACGACGCGCTGCGGGTGAAGTGCGACCACGATGCGGTGTTCGCGCTGGCCTACCTCAGGGTGACCGAGAACGTGCGTGACGCCCTTGACGAAGGGCTCTATCGCGACCCGGTCTGGCTGCGCAACCAGGACGCTGCGTTCGCCCAGGACTACTACGACTCGTACGACAACTGGCACACCGGGCGCAAGGACCTCGTCCCCCGGGCATGGCAGATCGCGTTCCAGGCCGCCGACGACGGCACGGTCTCGGCTCTGGGCAACTTCATGCTCGCAATGAACGCCCACATCAACCGCGACTTCTCCTACGTGCTCGCCGGCGCCGGTCTCACCGGGCCGGATGGCGTCTCGCACAAGCCCGACCACAACGCCTTCAACGCCCGGCTCGACAGCCTTTATCACCCGGTCTTCGCCGAGGAGGCGCTCGAGCTGGACCCGCGCTTCGACGACGTCGATCTCATCACCCTCGACGAAGAGGCAGTGGGCGCCATCATGCGTGGTTGGCGTGAGCTCGTCTGGCGCAACGCCGAGCTGCTGTCACTGGCCAAGACCCCGCTCGCGCTGTCGCTGGCGAAGTCCACGATCGAGACGTACGCCACGACGCAGGCGGTGTTCTACCGGGCGATGTTCGCCTCCGGAAAGGCTCGAACAACCGAGCGCAACGCGTACTGCCACGCGCGCCAGGGTTGATCAGGTTTGGAGAAGCACGCCGTCGTACGGCGTCGATAGGGTGACCGCATGGCCAACCACGTCGCTGACGCCCATGACCTGATCCGTGTGCAGGGGGCCCGCGAGAACAACCTCAAGGACGTCAGCGTCGAGATCCCCAAGCGCCGGCTGACCGTGTTCACGGGAGTCTCCGGATCGGGCAAGAGCTCATTGGTGTTCGCCACGATCGCCGCCGAGTCGCAGCGCATGATCAATGAGACCTACAGCGCCTTCGTCCAGGGGTTCATGCCCAACCTGGCGCGACCTGACGTCGACCACCTTGAGGGCCTGACGACGGCGATCATCGTCGACCAGGAGCGCATGGGTGCCAACCCACGATCGACGGTCGGCACCGCCACCGATGCCAATGCGTTGCTGCGCATACTGTTCAGCCGCATCGGCGATCCCCAGATCGGTCCACCGACGGCGTTCTCGTTCAATGTCCCGACCCGCAAGGCGAGCGGAGTCATGAGCACGGAGAAGGCCGGCGGACGCGTCGAGAAGGCCGTCGTGCAGAACCAGGTCTATCTCGGCGGCATGTGCGCCCGGTGCGAGGGCATGGGCGCCGTCTCCGACTTCGACATGACTGCGTTGTACGACGAGGACAAGTCGCTCCGCGAGGGCGCCCTGACAGTCCCCGGCTACAGCATGGACGGCTGGTACGGCCGCATCTTCGAAGGCGCAGGCTTCGACATGGGCAAGCCGATCAAGAAGTTCACCAAGAAGGAGCTCAACGACCTGCTCTACAAGGAGCCGACCAAGATCAAGGTCGAAGGCGTCAACCTCACCTTCGAGGGCGTGATCCCCAAGATCCAGAAGTCGATCCTGTCCAAGGACGTCGACGCGATGCAGCCCCACATCCGAGCCTTCGTCGATCGCGCGATCACGTTCCAGACCTGTCCCGAGTGCGACGGCTCCCGGCTCAGCGCCGAGGCCCGTTCGTCCAGGATCAAGGGCAAGAACATCGCCGATCTCTGCGCGATGCAGATCAGCGACCTGGCCGACTGGGTTCGCGAGCTCAAGGAGGAGTCAGTCGCTCCCCTGCTCACCGGCCTGCAGCACGTCCTTGACTCGTTCGCCGAGATCGGGCTCGGCTACCTCTCGCTCGACCGCCCGGCAGGCACCCTGTCCGGCGGCGAGGCCCAACGCACCAAGATGATCCGGCACCTCGGATCATCGCTGACCGACATCACCTACGTGTTCGACGAGCCGACGATCGGCCTTCATCCCCACGACATCGAGCGCATGAACCAGCTGCTCCTGCAGCTGCGCGACAAGGGCAACACGGTGCTCGTCGTCGAGCACAAGCCCGAGACCATCGCCATCGCCGACCACGTCGTCGATCTCGGCCCCGCAGCCGGTGCCGGTGGAGGCGCCGTCTGTTTCGAGGGCTCGGTGGCGGGGCTGCGCACGAGCGACACCACGACCGGACGGCACTTCGACGACCGGGCAGCCGTCAAGGCCAAGGTCCGTACGTCCACCGGCGCCCTGGAGGTCCGCGGCGCCTCGACCCACAACCTGCGGGACGTCGATGTCGACATCCCGCTCGGCCTGCTGTGCGTAGTCACCGGTGTGGCGGGTTCCGGCAAGAGCTCGCTGATCCATGGGTCGGTCGACGGCCGCGACGGCGTCGTCGTCATCGACCAGGGCGCGATCCGGGGTTCGCGACGGAGCAACCCTGCCACGTACACCGGACTCCTCGAGCCCATCCGCAAGGCGTTCGCCAAGGCCAACGACGTGAAACCCGCGCTCTTCAGCTCCAACTCCGAAGGTGCCTGCCCGAGCTGCAACGGCAACGGCATCATCTACACCGAGCTCGGCGTCATGGCGACGGTCGAGTCGGTATGCGAGGAGTGCAACGGCAAGCGCTTCCAGGCGTCGGTCCTCGAGTACACCCTGGGCGGGCGGAACATCGCCGAGGTGTTGGCGATGTCGGTCGACGAGGCGGAGGAGTTCTTCGCCGGCGGCGATGCCGCGACGCCGGCCGCCCACAAGATCCTCGATCGGCTCTGCGATGTCGGGCTCGGCTACCTCACGCTCGGCCAACCGCTCACGACGCTGTCAGGCGGTGAGCGCCAGCGGATCAAGCTCGCCACCCAGATGGCCGGCAAGGGCGACATCTATGTCCTCGACGAGCCGACCACCGGACTCCACCTCGCCGACGTCGCGAACCTGCTCGGCCTGCTCGACCGGCTCGTCGAGTCCGGCAAGTCGATCATCGTGATCGAGCACCACCAGGCGGTCATGGCTCACGCGGACTGGATCATCGACCTCGGCCCCGGCGCGGGACATGACGGCGGCAAGGTCGTCTTCGAGGGTACGCCGGCCGAGCTGGTCGCCCAGAAGAAAACCCTCACCGGCAGGCACCTCGCCGAGTACGTCGGCGGCTAGCTCACCAGGGGTCGGGCAGGCCCACACCTGTGGTGATGAGGCTGCGCAAGCTGCCTCCTACGTAGTGGGTCCAACCGACCGAGCATGCCCCGTAGCACTCGACGTCGGGCACCAACCCGACGTGGGTGAACCGCAGCTCGGTGCCGCCACTCACGGGCGCGATCTCGAACACGATCTCACTACCGGTCCACTCGTCAGGTTCTGAGACGAACGACAAATGGCTGTCCGTGACCTGCCAGACGACTCGGCGGCCCGGCTCCACCGCCACCACCCGCTGGACGCTGTGGTGCTGCGGGGGGTGCCGGTAGGTGAACTCGGCACCTGTCTCGTCCGTGATGCCCTCGATCTCGCCTGTCCACCAGGCACGGACGTCAAGGATGGCAGCGAACACCTCTTCCGGTGATTGCTCGACGGTGAATGCCGTCGCGTAGTCGTGGCTCGTGGATGCGGCCGTGTCGTTGTGGTGCGTTGTTGTCATGTCATGTCCTCAATTCAGGTGAAGGTCAGCTCTCGGCGAGCTTCTTGAGAGCTGCCAGTCGGGTGTCCCACGCCGCCGCGAGCTCGGTCATACGGCGTGCCGTGGCCTCGAGCCGCTCCGAGCGTGTCGAGTAGAGCACCTCGCGGCCGACCTTGCGAGAGCCGACCAGACCCACACGGTCCAGCACCTGCAGGTGCTTGAGGACGGCGGGCCGGCTCACCGGCAGGTCGCGAGCAATGACCGTGGCGGAGCCCTCACCGCGCTCGGCGAGCGTGGTGAGGACCTGCCAACGAGTTGCGTCACCGAGGGCGCTGAACACCTCGGTGTCGGTGGCGATCATTCAGGCCGCCACGCCTGCGGCGTGGTCCTTGAGCTGTCCGAGCTCCATCAGCCAACCGCCGCTGTGGCCGGCGTGCATCTCGGCCCGTTCGTTGGCCGGCAGCGCCAGCTTTCCAAAACCGCTCTCGACGACGCGTACGTGTGTCGTCTCGCCCTCGGCCTTGAGCGAGAACTCGACGAGAGTGGAGTTCTGCTCAGTGAGCTCCGCACCGGCGGGCGTGTCGAGCTGGTGCCAGCGGAAGGCGAAGCGGCTGGTCGGCTCGACGGCGTCGACCGTGCCGATCAGCGTGTGGCTGCTCCAGTGGACCTCCATGGCTCCTCCGGGACGCAGCTCGATCTCCGCGCCTGCGTCGCCGAACCAGGTGCCGAGATGTTCGGCCTCGGTGATCAGCGACCATACGCGATCTGCCGGTGCGTTGATGGAGACCTCGCGCTCGATGGTGTCGGTGTTCATGTGTCCTCCAGATGCCGATGTATGTGTAACTTGAAGATTACACATACATCGGTACAACGTGCAACCTCGCGGTTACATATGCGGCATGAGTAGGCTCGCGGCATGGCAACGGTGATCCTCGTTCGACACGGACGCACGACGGCGAATGCGAGCGGCGTGCTCGCCGGACGTACGCCCGGGGTGAGGCTCGATGACACCGGACAGGAGCAGGCTGCGCGCACGGGTGAACGACTCGGCGACGTGCCGCTCGTGGGGATCGTCACGAGTCCGCTCGAACGGTGCAGACAGACGTCGAAGGCGATCGTCAGCCATCAGCCGACGCCGCTGCGGACCGTCACCGAAAAGGGCATCACCGAGTGTGACTACGGCGACTGGCAGGGCGGATCGCTCAGCGATCTCGCCAAGGAAGACCTTTGGTCGATCGTGCAGAACCACCCATCGGCGGCGGCATTCCCCGGCGGTGAGTCGATGGCGACGATGCAGGCCCGCTCGGTCGCCGCGATCCGCCGGCACGACACCGCGTTCGAGGCCGAGCACGGCCCGGGCGCCGTCTGGGCGGCCGTCACGCATGGCGACATCATCAAGTCGATCCTGGCTGATGCGCTGGGCATGCACCTCGACCTGTTCCAACGCATCAACGTCGATCCGGCGTCGGTCTCGATCATCCGCTACAGCACGGCCCGCCCCTACGTCGTGGCAACGAACACCCACGCCGGAGACCTCTCCTGGCTGCGTTCAGAGCCCGCCGAGGACGACGCTGCCGTCGGCGGCGGAGCGGGTCCCGAAGCGGGCGTTGCCACCGGCTCCTAGGCTGGTCAGCATGGCTCCCATCATCCACGGATTCGACTGGCCTGATCGCGTGGTCATCGGCACCGTCGGTCAGCCCGGTGAGCGGACGTTCTACATCCAGGCCCGCGCCGGCAAACAGCTCGTCAGCGTCTCGATGGAGAAGCAGCAGTCCGCCGCCCTGGCCGAGCGCATCGAGGAGATCCTCGACGAGCTGATGGCCGAGGACGGCAACCCCTTCAGCGTTCCCGCCCTCACCCCCGAGGGCCTGGTCGACAACGATCCGCTCGAGTCGCCGGTCGAGGAGCAGTTCCGGGTCGGTGCCATGGGTCTCGGCTGGGATCCCACGACGGCACAGCTCGTCATCGAGGCATTCCCGATCATCGAGGTCGACGCCGAGGAGCTCGAGGCGCTCGACATGGAAGAGCTCGAGCCGGAGGAGGTGCTGGTCGTACGCATCCCGGTCGGCACCGCTCGCGCATTCGCCAAGCGCACCCGCGAGGTGGTGGGTGCCGGACGGCCGCTCTGCCCACTGTGCAGCCTGCCGATGGATGACCCGGACCATCACATCTGTGAGCTGCCCGAAGGGTTCCGGTGACGGATCTCGTCACCGACGAGCTCGTCCTCACGAGCCGGATCATGCCGGCCTCCAATGCGACGTTCGCCGGCACCATCGGCGACGTGCCCGTCGTCTACAAGCCTGTGGCCGGCGAGCGGCCGCTGTGGGACTTCCCCGACGGCAACCTCGCCCGTCGCGAGGCCGCGGCCTATGTGGTCTCGGAGTCGTTCGAGTGGAACATCGTTCCTCGCACGTGGCTGCGCGACGGACCTGCCGGCATAGGAATGGTCCAGCTCTGGCAGGAGCCCGATCCCGGTCAGACCGCCGTCGACCTCGTTCCGGCGACGGCTCTGCGCGAGGGGTGGCACCACGTCATGGATGGACTGGACGCCCAGGACCGTCCAGTCTCCGTCATCCACGAGGACTCCCCCGCCCTACGACGCATGACGGTGTTCGACGTCGTCGTCAACAATGCCGACCGCAAGGGCGGCCACGTCCTCGAGATGGCAGACGGACATCGCTACGGCATCGACCACGGCGTCGCGTTCCACGCCGAGCACAAGCTCCGAACCGTGCTCTGGGGCTGGATCGGTGAGCCGCTCACCGCCGACGAGGTGGCGGGCGTCGAGCGCGTTCGTACGGCGCTGTCCGGTCAGCTCGCTACGGCTCTCGCCGAGCTGATCACCGACGACGAGATCGCTGCCCTGGCCGTCAGGTGCGATCGACTGCTGCGGCGTGGCTCGTTCCCGGCGCCCGAGGGGGACATGCCAGCCGTTCCCTGGCCGCCGTTCTGACCATCCAATGACCGACGTGACATTCGCCACCAGATGCGGGCAACGGCGTCCAGACATCACCGTCACGACCGGTACGCTGGAGTGCAGCGGTTGCATCGACCACGTCGAATCCCGCCGCTCCCATCCGGCTCACGCAGCCGGTCCCACTCTCTGAGGCGCTGCCGAACGTGTGGCGTGCCCACGTCCTGAACGGACCCCATGACCATTTCCCAGGCTCCAGACCAGCCACGCCATCCCCATCCACCGGAGGTCTCCGAGGTGCACACGGTGCGCTCGGCGCTCCGATCACCTCGGGTGCTCCGGACCGAAGTGCTCGCCGGGCTCGTCGTCGCACTGGCGCTGATCCCCGAAGCCATCTCCTTCTCGATCATTGCCGGAGTGGACCCGCGCGTCGGTCTGTTCGCATCGTTCACGATGGCGGTGTCCATCGCTTTCCTCGGTGGTCGACCCGCCATGATCTCGGCGGCCACGGGCGCCATCGCACTGGTGGTGGCCCCACTCGTCCGTGACCACGGGCTCGACTACCTGATCGCCGCAGTCATCCTGGGCGGCGTCTTCCAGGTCCTGTTGTCGCTCGGCGGGGTCGCCAAGCTGATGCGCTTCATCCCCCGGTCGGTCATGGTCGGCTTCGTCAACGCACTGGCCATCTTGATCTTCACCGCCCAGGTGCCACACATGATCGACGTGCCGTGGCTGGTCTACCCGATGATCGCATTCGGCATCGTGGTGATGGTGATGCTTCCCAAGGTGCTCAACGTCATTCCTGCCCCACTGGTCGCGATCGCCGCTCTCACGGTCTTCACCGTGGTGGCGAGCATCGGCGTACCCAATGTGGGCGACGAAGGCGAGCTGCCGAAGAGCCTCCCCCACTGGCTGATTCCGGACGTTCCCTTCACCGTGGAGACCCTGCGAATCATTGCCCCGTACGCCCTCGCGGTCGCCCTGGTCGGCCTCCTGGAGTCGTTGATGACGGCCAAGCTGGTCGACGACATCACCGACACCCATTCGGACAAGAGCCGCGAGGCGTGGGGCCAGGGTGCGGCCAACGTCATCACCGGCTTCTTCGGCGGCATGGGTGGCTGCGCGATGATCGGCCAGACCATGATCAACGTCAAGACGTCGGGCGCCCGTACTCGCATCTCGACATTCCTCGCCGGCCTCTTCCTGCTCGTGCTCGTGGTCGGGCTCGGCGACGTCGTCGCGGTCATTCCGATGGCGGCGCTCGTCGCGGTCATGGTCATGGTGGCCGTCGGTACGTTCGACTGGCACAGCATTCACCCACGAACCCTTCGTCGGATGCCCAAGAGCGAGACCTCCGTGATGTTGTCGACCGTGGCGGTCACCGTTGCGACCAACAACCTGGCGATCGGCGTCGGCGTCGGAGTCGTCGTGGCCATGGTGATGTTTGCCCGCCGCGTGGCCCACTTCACCGAAGTCATCGACGTGTCACAGGACGACCAGACCCGTGTGTACAAGGTGCGCGGAGAGCTGTTCTTCGCCTCCAGCAACGATCTGGTCTACCAGTTCGACTACGCCGGCGATCCCGAGCACGTCGTCATCGACATGTCCGACTCGCACATCTGGGACGCGTCGACCGTGGCGACCCTGGACGCCATCGAGACGAAGTACGCCGCCAAGGGCAAGCGCGTTGAGATACGCGGGCTCAATGAGGCAAGCATGGACCGCCACACGCGCCTTGCCGGCAACCTGGGATCCAGCTAGCGAGGTCCGCGACGCCGCTGGGCGAAGTCGACGATCCACGTGAGCGCGTCCACGTCGTCGACCGCTCCGGCGCTCAGCACCTTGGCGGGATCGCCACCGAGGAGCAGACGTTTGACCGGCACCTCGAGCTTCTTGGCCGTGCGGGTGTGCGGCAGGGCCGGGGCGATGATGATCTCGTCGGGCACGTGACGCGGCGACGTCCGCTCACGAATGCGCGCCTTGATCCGGTCGGCGAGCCCGTCCAGATCACAGTCCGGTGACGGCACCACGAACATCGGCATCCAGTATCCGCCATCAGGCTGCTCGACTCCCACCACGAGCGAGTCCAACACATCGGGAAGCGACTCGGCGGCAGCGTAGATCTCGGCGCTGCCGAGCCGGATGCCCTGACGGTTCAGCGTCGAGTCCGAGCGGCCGTGGATGATCACGGTGCCACGGTCGGTGACCGTGATGGAGTCGCCGTGGCGCCACACGCCCGGGAAGGTCTCGAAGTACGCGCCCTCGTACGCCGTGCGATCCGGGTCGTTCCAGAACGTGATCGGCATCGAAGGCATCGGCCGGGTGATCACCATCTCGCCGGCGACACCTGGCGGGACCTGCTTGCCCTCGTCGTCCCACACCTCGAGCGAGACACCCAGTGCGATCGCGCTGATCTCGCCGTCGTAGACCGGCGTCGTGGGCGCACTCGCGACGAAGACCCCGACGATGTCGGTGCCGCCACTCAACGATGCCACCTGGATCTGGGGGCTCACGTGCTCGCGGATCCAGCGGTTGCCCGATGCGGGCAGCACCGAGCCGGTGATGCCGATGAGCCGCATCCGGCTGAGGTCGAGATCCCGGCCGGGCTCGACACCTTCGCGCTCGCACAGCTGCAGGTAGCCGGGGCTGGTTCCAAATGCCGTCACCTTCAGCTCGTCAGCAATTCGCCAGAGGGCATCCGGCGACGGGACGGCCGGACTGCCGTCGTACAGGACGATGGTCGATCCGGTGAGCAGCCCACCGATCTGGGCGTTCCACATCATCCAGTTGGGTGAGGTGAACCAGAAGAACACGTCGTCGTCGCGCAGGCCCACGTGCAGACCCGCCAGCGCCAGCTGCTCCAGCAGGGCGCCACCGTGGCCGTGCACGATGCCCTTGGGCTTGCCGGTCGTGCCGGAGCTGAACAGCACCCACAGCGGGTGGTCGAACGCCACCGGTACGGGTTCGACCGACCGCTGCCCCGAGATCAGGTCGGCCCAGGTCGACGTGTCGGTCATCGCGGGCTCGACACCCGACGTCGGCACGGTGATCACGTGCTTGACGCTCGGCAGCAGGCCGCGCAAGGTGGCTGCCTCGTCGCGGCGGTCGACGACCTTGCCCTTGAACGTGTGGCCCGTGCCGACGATGAACACGGTTGGCTCCAGCTGGGCGAGACGATCGGCCGCGGCCGGTGCCGCGTAGTCCATCGCGGTCTGCGCCCAGGTCGCGCCGACCGAGGCGGTCGCCAGGAATGCGACGACCCCTTCGATGCTGCTCGGCAGGTAGGCCACGACTCGATGGTCCGGCCCCACCCCGAGGTCGGCCAGCCCGGCGGCGGCGGCACCGACCTGACGCCGCAGCTCACCGAAGGTGATCGAGTCGCGCGTGCCGTCATCACGTACGAGATGGATCGCGGTGGTGTCGTCGTCCCTGCGGAGGAAGTGCTCGGCGATGTTGAGGGTGGCGCCGGGGAACCACACGGCACCCGGCATCGAGTCATCTGCGAGCTGAGCGGTGGGCGGCGACTCGAACCTGACCTCAAAGAACGCCGCGACCGCTCCCCAGAACTCACCCGGGTGCGCCGCCGACCAGCCCTGGAGCTCGCGATAGTCGGTCGCATCGCTGAACGAAGCCTTGCCCTCGGACTCGAGCCAACGGGCAAGCTCCACGACGCGGGAGTGCTCGGCCGAGGCCGTCGATGGAGTCCACGAAGGAGCGGTCACGGAATCGTCGGTCACGTACACACACTAGAAGACCGGTGAGCTCGCTCCGCCTCTTGACAGATAGGCACTTTGTAACACGCTCCTGACATGACAGAAACCGTGTCGCGCGCCGCCGCCTATGTCGCCCGCTCGGAGAATTCGTGGCGAGAGCCCTGGCCGATGTACGCGGCGCTGCGTGACCACGATCCCGTCCACCACGTCGTGCCCCCACACGCTCCCCAGCACGACTACTGGGTCCTCACCCGCCATGCGCACGTGCACGAGGCGGCCCGGGACTTCACCACGTTCTCCTCCGCCAACGGACTCACGGTCGAGTACGACGAGCTCGAGAAGACCGGCATGGCCGACAACCCGCCGATGGTCATGCAGGACCCACCTACCCACACCGAGTTTCGCCGCCTCGTGTCACGCGGGTTCACCCCCCGGCAGGTCGAAGCTGTGGAGCCCGCCGTACGCGAGTTCGTGCGCGACCGACTGCAACGGCTCGCGACAGCAGGCGAAGGGGACATCGTCGACGAGCTGTTCAAGCCACTGCCGAGCATGGTCGTCGCGCACTACCTCGGCGTACCGGAGGAGGATCGCCACCAGTTCGACGTGTGGACCGAGGCGATCTTCGAAGCCTCGGCCGGCCAGGGCTTCTCGGCAGGTGGTGAGGCGATCGCCGACCTCATGGTCTACTTCACCGAGCTCATTGCGCGCCGTCGGATCGAGCCCGAGGACGACACGATCTCCCACCTCGTCGCCAGCGGCATGGGTGTCGAGGGGGACGATGCCGGGCTGCTGTCGATCCTCGGATTCGCGTTCACCATGGTCGCCGGCGGCAACGACACCACCACCGGGATGCTCGGCGGCGCCGTTCAGCTGCTGACCCAGCACCCCGATCAACGCGCGATCCTGCTGGCGGATCCCAGCCTCATCGGCGACAGCGTCGACGAGCTCCTGCGGCTGACCTCACCCGTACAGGCGCTGGCTCGCACCGTCACCCGAGACGTCGAGCTGGACGACAAGGTCATCCCGGCCGGGCGCAAGGTGCTGCTGTTGTACGGAGCGGCCAACCGCGACGAGCGCATGTACGGCCCCGATGCTGGGCAGCTCGACGTGCTGCGCCGACCGCAACAGATCATGACCTTCTCGCACGGCGCGCACCACTGCCTCGGCGCGGCGGCAGCCCGGATGCAGGCCCGTGTCGCGCTCGAGGAGCTGCTGGCGCTCTGCCCGACGTTCGAGGTCGACATCGACGCGGTCACGTACGCGCCGGGCAGCTACGTACGGCGACCCACCTCCGTGCCGTTCCGGAGCGCGTCATGACCTGGCTGCGCGAGGAGCACTCGGCGATGGCCGCGCAGAACATCCTCGACGCCGCCACCACCTTGTTCGTCGAGAGAGGTGTCAGCGCCGTCGGCATGGCCGACGTGGCCAAGGCCGCTGGATGTTCGAGGCAGACGCTCTATCGCTACTTCGACAGTCGGCAGGACCTGCACCTGGCGTTCGCGCAGCGTGAAGCCGTACGGCTCATCGGGCTGGTCTCGGATGAGGTCAGGACGATCGACGATCCCGCCGACCGCCTGGTGGCGATGATCGTGGCACTGCTCCGCGAGGTCAGGACGACCGACTACCTGTCGGCGTGGTTCCGAAGCGGTGAGCCGGCGCTCGCCGCCGAGATCGCCAACTCCTCCCCCATGATCGAGTCGCTGGCCCTCACGTTCTTCGCCTCGGACCACCCCAGCGATCACTCTGTTCAACTGACACGTTGGTGCATCCGCGTGACACTGTCTCTGTTGATCACTCCGGGCGCCGACAGTGCTGACGAGCAGCGACTGCTCGAGCAGTTCATCGCTCCCCTCGTCCAGACAGGTGCGACTGCCCGATGACCACTGACGAAGAGCGGATCCAGATTGCCGACGCCTACCTCAAGGCGCTGCTGAGCCGTGACGGCGCATCGGTCGCGTTCCACCCCAAGGCAGTTCGGAAGGAAGCCGGCCTGCGTACGGGCTTCTCTGGTCCGCACCTCACGCGCAGCCTGACCTCGGGACCGCAGTACCGGCTCGTCAAGGACATCAGCGACAAGAAGTGGTCCGTCGACGGCGACAACGTCATCGTCGACTTCCTCATCGATGTCCGCGGACTGCCCAAGCCCGTGAAGGTCCACGAGATCTTCAAGATCCCGGTCGACGACCCGCGGATCCACCGGATCGACGTCCGGTTCCTGCGCCGCGGCTGATTGTCGCTGAAACATTGACCCGGCCGGGTGGGGCGAGCATCAGAGCGGGCGATTGAGACGGGAGATGATCGGCTGGAGCCTGTTTCCTGCGGTCTCTCGATACCCACACCCTGATGGCCATTTTTCGCTGTCCACAGAACGAATTTCGTCAGTTTCTGTTGTCGGTGGCCGGTACTAGGTTCGTTGTATGAGCACAGCACTCGACACCGCTCAGGTGATCCTCGACAGGATCGCCGACCTTGAGGTGCAGCGCGCTCAGATCGAAGCCGAGACGGCGGCGCTGATGCTTGAGTTCGCCGACAATCGGCGGGTCGAAGCCCAACGCCATGACGACCCACGGGTCCGTGACCTGGAGGCCGGCTTCGCAGCCGACGAGCTCGGTGTCGTGCTTCACCAACCGACCAGGACTGTGCAGGTCCGGTTGGCTGAGGTGCGCCGGGTTCGCAATCTGCTGCCGCGGACCTGGGCCGCGCACACCCAGGGACGGATCGACTCGTTCCGGGTCCATCTGATCGCCTCTGCCACCGCCAAACTCACAACCCACGAGAACCTGATCCACCTGGACTCGATCATCGGCGACCACGCCGCCACCCACACCACGTCACAGGTCAAGGCCAAGCTCAACCGCTTCATCGCCCGCTGGGAAGCATCAGATGCTGCGGTCAAGGAAGAGAAGTCCAAGCGTGCGGTGTGGGTCAACCACCAGGACGACGGCATGAGTTTCCTGACCGCCTACATCCCCACCACCGACGCACTGTTCATCGACGCGATGCTCACCGACCGAGCCAAGACTGCCTCCGATGACCGGACACTTGATCAGCGGCGAGCCGATCTGTTCGTCGACCAACTTCTCACCACCACCGACGGCCGCCCCACCGGCGGCCGGGCTGTCATTGGGATCACCGTCCCAGTCACCTCACTCGCGGGTCTAGACGACTTGCCAGGCGAATCGTTCGACGGTACGTACGCCCTTCCCGCTCAGATGGTCCGCGACCTGACGGCCGAACCGGGCACGCTGTGGTTCCGGATCCTGACCGACCCGCTCGGACGGATTTTGGACACCACCGAACCCAGACCCTTCCCCTCCGACGCACTCCGCACCTCGATCCAAGCCAGAGACGGCACCTGCAGATTCCCCACCTGCTCCAGACCAGTCACCGAGTGCGACCTCGACCACAAGATCCCCAGACCCCACGGACCCACCAACGGAGAAAACCTCCGCGGACTCTGCCGACGACACCACAACATCAAGACCCACCAGATCGCCGAGCCCACCGATTACGAGATGCGCGACAACGCCGCCTGAAGGTGAACACAGGCGGGCTTGCCAGGCCTAGCCGCTGGGAGCGGTGGCGATTCAACTCAATAGGTCGACTTACGGTTGAGAACTCACCGCACACTAGGTGCATTGGGAGTTGGCGGACTCAGCTGCGACTACCCCACCACGGGGTAACTGCTAGAACGCGTGGGGGCCGATGCGGTTGATCGCCACGAACACGGTGAGAGCGAACAGCACGACGTTGAAGGTCGCCTCCGACCACTCGCCCTTGCGCAGGTGATGGATGCCGGCGAGCGCCATCAGCAGAGCCAGTCCGGACGCGGCCAGTGGAGTGAGCCACACAGCCACACCCAGCGCCGCCGGCAGGATCAGGCCGAACGCGCCGAGGATCTCGGCAACACCCACGCGCCGTACGACAGGTGTGGCGTAGTGCTGAACCCATGGCATGAACGACTCGAGCTTCTCGCGAGTCTTGGTGACCTTCAGCCAGCCCGCCGTCAGGAACAACGCCGCCAGGACGCCCTGGAGGACCCACAGGAAGATGTTCACGCGGTCGGCTCCAGGACGGTGCAGCGCGTACCGCTGTAGATCGTCGGCATGCACTGGTTGCAGTGGATGCAGACACCCCTGGTCGTCTCGCCGGACTGCATGCGGTTGACCAGGTCCGGCTCCCGCAGCAGGGCGCGACCCATCGCGACGAACTCGAATCCCTCGGCCATCGCGCGATCCATCGTTGCCCTGTCGTTGATGCCGCCGAGCATGATCAGCGGCATCGAGACGGCCTCGCGGAAGGCGAGCGCCTTGTCGCGAAGATAGGCCTCCTCGAACGGGTAAGCCTTGAAGAACGCCTTGCCCACCGGCGTCCTGAGGCCGACCCGCACGATCGCCGGCATGTTGGCGGCGAACTCCTTGAGCGGGACATCGCCGCGGAACAGGTACATCGGGTTGAGCAGCGAGCTGCCGGCGCTGAGCTCGAGCGCATCGAGGTGACCATCGGCCTCGAGCATCTGGGCGAACTCCAGGCTCTCCGGCATCGAGAACCCCTTGGACGATCCCTCGGTCATCCCGATCTTGGCCGTCACGGCGACCTGGTCGCCGACCTCCTCGCGTACGACTCGCGCCACGTCCCGGGCGAACTTCGCCCGGTTGTCGAGGGAGCCACCCCAGCCGTCCTTGCGCCGGTTCTGCCCCGGAGCGAGGAACGAGCTGAGGAGGTAGCCGTGCGCCATGTGGATCTCGAGGACGTCGAAGCCGGTGTCAGCCATGATCCGTGCGGTTCGTACGTAGTCCTTCGTGACGCGGGCGATGTCGGCGGCCGACGCCGAGTGGATCATCTGCATGCTCAGGGGTGACGGCATCTTCGACGCGGCGAGGGCGTGCACACCGTTGGACCTGCCGTTGGCGACCGGCCCTGCGTGCCCGAGCTGGCCGGCGATCTTGGCACCGGTCTCGTGGATCGCATCGGTGAGCCGCTGAAGTCCGGGCGCCGACTTGTCGTTGACGACGATGACTTCCTTCTGCGTACGCCCCTCCGGCGCGACGGCGAGGTAGGCGACCGTCGTCAGGCCGACACCGCCGCGGGCCGGAGCCAGGTGATAGTCGATGAGCTCATCCGTCACCAGGCTGTCCGGCGTTCGGCCTTCGAAGGTCGCGGCCTTGACCGTGCGGTTGCGGAGCTGGATCGGACCGAGCATCGCGGGCTCGAAGACGTTGTTGACCACGGCGTGACTCTAAGCCCTGCGAAGCAGTGCCGGGGCGATCCATCGTCGAAGATAGGCGCGGAGCTCCTCGCCGGTACGGACCGGGTCACCGGGATCGAGGAAGAACGACTGCAGCGTACGCAGCAGGTGCTCGACCAGCTCGAGCTGCTCGTCGTCGGTCAGGCCGACCTCGGACCAGTCCACGCCGATGTCGGTGAGGAGCTTGCCGCCGAGCGCGATCGACGATGGCGCCGTGAGCCCGGCGATCGTCGTGCTGATGCGGCCGGGAGCGACGAGCCGGTTGAGGGCGGGATCGTCGCGCAGGTGCTCGTAGACGTAAGCAACGACCTCGACCACGGCCTCGGCCGGATCGCCGGCAGCCGCGTTGGCGACATGCGTGACGAGGTTGTCCTGGAGCTCACCCACGGCGTACATGGCGGCGGCGTTGAGCAGGTCGTTCGTCGTCGGGAAGTAGCGATAGACGGTCTGCCGGGTCACGCCGAGCAGGTCGGCGATCTCAGAGGTGCTGGTGGTCCCGCCTTCGGCCAGTCGTTCGCAGGTCGCGATCAGGATGCGGGTGCGCGCTTCCTCGGCATCGACCGGCGGCTGACCGCCCCATCCATGTGATCTCACTTGACGACCATACACTTTCGTGTTTCTGTACATCCAGTCTTTCTTTTCTGTATGCCCAGCGCATCTCCACCCAGGAGCACCATGACCACCGACATCCTGCCCACCGGCTTCGACCTGACGGACCCCGACATCAACCTCGCCGGCGTGCCGCACGAGCAGTTCGCGCTGCTGCGCAAGACGGCGCCGATCCACTGGGTCGAGCAGGCCGACAACGCCCGGGCCGGCATGCACCCCGACGCCGGCACCGGCTACTGGGCCGTGACCAGGCACGAGGACATCGCCGAGGTGTCCAAGAACAGCAAGGTCTTCTCCAGCCAGGTGAACGGAGCGATCATCCGCCTGCCGGAGACCGCGACCCGCGAGTCCCTGGAGATGACCCAGGTCGTGGTCCTCAACCAGGACGCACCCGTCCACACCGCGCTGAGGTCGATCATCGCCCGTGGCTTCACACCTCGCGCCATCGGCGCGCTGGACGAGGTGCTCGAGGAGCAGGCGAGGCGCATCGTGACCGAGGCGGTCGCCGCGGGATCGGGCAACTTCGTCGACCAGGTCGCCTCGCAGTTCCCCCTCGAGGTCATCGGCGACATGCTCGGCATTCCCGCCGAGGACCGGCAGCGGATCTTCGACTGGACCAACCAGATGACCGGTGCCGAGGACGAGGACATGGCTCGTGAGGACAACGATCCCGAGGCAGCGGCCGCCGAGGTGCTCATGTACTCGATGGGCCTCGCAGCCGACCGCAAGGCCAACCCGCGCGACGACATCGTCACCAAGCTGGTGCAGTCCGGCGAGGACGGTGGCCGGGGTCTGACAGACGACGAGTTTGGCTTCTTCGTGATCACCCTCGCCGTTGCCGGCAACGAGACCACCCGCAACGCCACAACTCACGGCATGAAGGCGTTCTTCGACAACCCCGACCAGTGGGACCTCTGGGTACGCGAACGTCCCACCACGATGATCGACGAGGTCATCCGCTGGGCCACCCCGGTGACGTCGTTCCAGCGCACGGCGCTCGAGGACATCGAGCTCGGTGGCGTGCAGATCAAGGCCGGCCAGCGCGTCGGGCTGTTCTACGCGAGCGCCAACTACGACGAGGAGGTGTTCGCGGATCCGCACACGTTCGACATCACCCGCGACCCCAACCCGCACCTCGCCTTCGGTGGCCACGGCGCGCACTACTGCATCGGCGCAAACCTCGCCCGAGCCGAGATCAAGCTGATGTTCGACGCGCTCGCCGACATCGCCCCGAACATCCGCCAGACCGGCGATGTCGCACGCCTGCGGTCAGGTTGGCTGAACGGCATCAAGTCACTGCCGGTCGCGTACAACGCCTGAGAACTCAGGCGAGCAGCTCCAGGGCCATCGCCGTGACCGCTGGGTAGTCCACCTTGGCGACCGGCGTGCGGGGAACTGAGCGTACGAACCAGATCTCCTTGGGTGCCTTGTAGTTCGCCAGCAGGCCTCGTACGTGCACGCGCAGGTCCTCGACCTCGAGGGTCGCCCCGTCACGAAGCTGGACGAGTGCGGTGACCTGCTGTCCCCACCGTTCGTGTGGCAGGCCCACCACCGCTGCGTCGAAGACGTCTTCGTGCCGCTTGAGGATGGCCTCGATCTCCTCGGGAAACACCTTCTCGCCGCCGGTGTTGATGCACCCCGAGCCACGGCCGAGAACAGTCACCGACCCGTCCTCCTCGCGGCGGGCGAAGTCACCCGGGATCGACCAGCGTCGGCCGTCGATCTCCTTGAACGTGGCTGCGGTCTTTTCCGGGTCGTTGTAATAACCCAGTGGGATCCGGCCCGACCGACCGAGCATCCCTTCGACCCCGGGAGGGCAGGGGCGAAGGTCCAGGTCGAACACCTCGACGTCTGCCCCCACCCCGAACCGCGGGGCGGTCGACACCTTCTCGTCGCCCGCGTCGAGGAGCTGGCCGGTCGTGCCGGACTCAGACGACCCATACGCGTCGAGGATGAACAGTCCCGGCAGCGCGATACGGAGCTGCTCGCGTACGGCCGGGGTCAGCGGCGCCGCGCCGTTCGAGATCGCCGCGAGCGATGTCAGGTCCCAGCGATCCGGCTCGGCCAGCACGGCCTCAGCAACGGGACGGCCCATCGCATCGCCCAGCAGCGTCAGCGAGATCACGCCTCGCTGCTCGACCAGGTCCAGCAGCGTGGCGGCGGAGAACTGCGGCGCCGTGTAGAGCGCGACCGTCGAGCCCGAGACGTGGGCGTTGCCGATGATCCACTGGCTCCCGCCGTGCATCATCGGACCGCAGGCCAGCAGCACCATGGGGTTGTCGTTGGCCACCGCCTCGGCGGCAAGCTGCTCGACCGACTCGATGGGCGCACCGTAACGGTTGGCGTTCAGCGCAGCCGGGATGATGTCGGCCTGACGCCACACCACGCCCTTGGGCTGCCCCGTCGTGCCGCCGGTGTAGAGCACGTACTGGTCGTCGGGCGATCGACCGGTGAGGCGTTCGGTGGATCCAGCGCTCACCGCAGCGTCGTAGTCGTCACCGAAGACGAGCATCCCGCGCAGCTTGGGCAGCTCCAGCTCCGTCAGCGCCGAGATGTGCTCGGGAGCGATGAACGCAAACACGCAGTCGGCGTTGTCGTACACGTACGTGAGCTCTTCGCGCAGGTACTTCTGGTTGATGTTGATCGGGACTGCGCGGGCCTTGAAGCAGGCATAGAACGCCTCGATCCACTCGGCGCGGTTGGCTGAGTGGATCGCGACATGGTCGCCGGGGCTGATGCCGATCGAGACCAGGTGGTTCGCCAGGCGGGTGGACCGTTCGTCGAGCTCCGCATACGTGTACTCGCGATCCATCGTCACGAGTGCCAGTCGCTCGGGGACGGCGTCAGCCATGGCCTCCAGGACGTCGGCCAGCGTCAGCGGTCGCGGCTGGTCAGGGACGGACGAAACAGGCTCAGACACGTGATCTCCCTCGGTGGATACCGAACAGTACCGAGGCCGACGTCGCCTTGGACACCATGGTACGAGCCTCGCTGCGGCGCAATGCCCACCGTTGAAGACCCCTAGCTGCACTCAGGGTCGGCTGAGGGGTGAGTACCGCGTGGTCACCGATGTGCCGATGCGCCCCGTGCCGCGAGGCTTCGGGACATGATCACAGTCGATTCACTCACGAAGAAGTACGCCGGCTTCACCGCCGTGGACGATGTCTCGTTCACCGCACGCTCCGGACGAGTCACCGGCTTTCTCGGGCCCAACGGCGCCGGAAAGTCCACCAGCATGCGGGTCATGGTCGGGCTGACCGTGCCGACCGCGGGCACCGCGCTGATCGATGGTCAGCCGTTTGCTGACCTGCCCAACCCGGGCCTCAAAGTGGGCGTCCTCCTCGACGCCTCGGCCCAGCACGCCGGTCGTACGGGTCGGGAGATCCTGACGATCGCCCAACGCACGATGGGCCTGCCCCGGCTCAGCGTCGAGCACATGCTCAACAAGGTGAGCCTGACCGATGCGGAGGCCGACCGGCGCGTGCGCAACTACTCGCTGGGCATGCGCCAGCGGCTGGGCATCGCCACGGCGCTGATCGGCGACCCCGAGGTGCTGATCCTCGACGAGCCCGCCAACGGTCTCGACCCCGCCGGGATCCGCTGGATGCGCGACCTGCTGCGCGAGTACGCCAACAAGGGCGGCACTGTGCTGCTCTCGTCGCACCTGCTGCACGAGATCGAGGTCATCGCCGACGACATCGTCGTGATCGGCAACGGCCGCATCGTCGCCGAGGGCACGAAGTCCGAGCTCCTCAGCGCAGCCGGCACGGTCGTACGGTCCGACACGCCGGCCGACCTGGCGCTCGCCCTGAACCGGGCTGGCATCACCAGCACGTCATCCACCGAAGGCACCTTGCGCACCGACGCAGAGCCAGCCCAGGTTGGCCGGGTCGCCCTCGCGGCCGGTGTCGCCCTCACCGAGCTGAGGTCGGCGGACACCGCGGGCCTCGAAGAGATGTTCCTCGAGCTCACCGCCGAGACCCAGCGAGAAGGAGTAGCAGCATGAGCACCGCAACCCTCGAGGCGACGACCCAACCGGTCGCACGCCGTACGGCACAGGCCGAACCGATACCCATGTCACGCCTCGTGGGGGTTGAGCTCCGCAAGATGTTCAACACCCGCTCGGGCTTCTGGTTGATGGCCAGCATCGGCATCGCCGCCGTGCTCGCCACCACCGCGACGATCCTGTTCGCACCCGACGAGGAGCTGACGCAGGATGCGTTCTCGGCAGCGATCGGCTTCCCCATGGCCGTGATCCTTCCGATGGTCGCGATCTTGTCGGTCACCAGCGAGTGGACACAACGCAGCGGGCTGACCACCTTCACGCTGGTGCCGCATCGCGGACGCGTCATCGGCGCCAAGGTGCTGGCAACCCTGACGGTCGCGGTCGTCTCGATGTTCATCGCCCTCGCCGTCGGCGCACTGGGCAACGTCTTCGGCTCTGCGGTCGCCGGCGTCGACACGGTGTGGGACATGGGCATCCTGGACTTCCTGCTGATCATCCTCGCGAACGTCCTCGGCATGCTGCTCGGCTTCATGCTCGGAGTCGTCATCCGGAACTCGTCGGGCGCGATCGTCGGCTACTTCGTGGGCGCGTTCGTCCTGCCGGGGCTGTTCATGACCCTCAGCAACGTCACCTCGTGGTTCGACGACGTCTGGCCATGGGTCGACTTCAACTACGCCCAGGGCGCGCTGTTCAACGGTGCCGACATGACTGCCAGCGAGTGGGCACACCTCGGGGTCACCGGCCTCTTCTGGCTCGTCATCCCGACACTGATCGGCCTGCGCATGGTGATGCGCTCCGAGGTCAAGTAGTCGACCCCTCTCGTACGGTCCGGTCGTCCTCGGCGCCCGGACCGTACGCACGTCTAGACCTCGCGGTGGCCGAAGCGCGGCTTGACGAACTGGTTCACGTACGCACCGATCGAGGCGCTGGCGAGCAGCTCACGGTGGATCGACCTCGGCACCGGTGCGTAGACGTACGTCGCCCCGCCCGCGTACCGGATCCAGAGCTCGTTGGTGTGCGACTCGAAGCCGACCGCCTCAACACTCGATGACTCGACCGGTTGCATGGTGGGTGCCATCGACATCCTCTCCCCTCTTGGCTCCATCATTGCTGACGATCTAGGCTCGCAGCGTGCACCGGATCTTCACGACAAGCTTCAGCTCGGTCTACCCGCTCTACGTGACGAAGGCCGAGAAGAAGGGCCGCACCAAGCGCGAGGTCGATCAGGTGATCCGTTGGCTCACCGGCTTCGACCAGGCCGAGCTGCGCCGCCACCTGAAGGCCGAGACCACGTTCGAGGAGTTCTTCGCAGAGGCCGAGCTCAATCCACATGCCTCGCTGATCACCGGCGTCGTCTGCGGCGTCCGGGTCGAAGAGCTCGAGGATCCGCTGATGCAGAAGATCCGCTATCTCGACAAGCTCGTCGACGAGCTCGCCAAGGGCAAGTCGATGGACAAGGTCCTTCGCGCCTAGGGTCTGATGATCGTCACGCCGCCTGCGCCCGCACCGGGCTCGCCGAGGGTGGCCAGCCGTTCCGGCACGTCGTCCAGTCCGATCACGCCGCGGATGAGTCGCTGCGGATCGAGCAGCCCGTCGGCAATCTCGGTCATCATCGCCGGGTACGCCCACGCCGACATGCCGTGACTGCCCAGCAGCTGCAGCTCTGAGCTGATGACCAGCTCCATCGGGACAGCCGGTGCCGCGTCGAGCCCGGCGAGCAGGCCCACTTGTACGTGGCGCCCGCGGCGACGCAACGACTGGATCGAGTTGAGCAGCGTCGTGGTGCTCCCGAGCGCATCGAGCGAGAGGGCAACCCCTCCCCCGGTCAGGTCCCTGATCTGGGTGACGACGTCCGTCGAGCTGGCGTTGAGGGCGTGTGTCGCGCCTATCGAGGTGGCCAGCGTGAGGGACCGTTCCGACAGATCGACCGCGATCACCCGGGCGCCTCGAGCCGCCGCGATCATCACCGCGGAGAGTCCCACGCCACCACAGCCGTGAACGGCGACCCAGTCGCCCTCCTCGACCTCGCCGACCTGCACGGCCGCGCGGTACGCCGTGCTGAACCGACAGCCCAGGCTGGCCGCCACGTCCGCGGTCATTGATCCGGGCACTGACACCAGGTTCGTGCCGGCGCGGTCGATGGCGACGAACTCCGCGAAGGATCCCCACTGGGTGAATCCGGGCTGCTGCTGGTCCTCACAGACCTGCTGGTCCCCACGCTCGCAGGTGGCGCAACGACCGCACGCGATCACGAACGGCGTGGTGACCCGGTCGCCCGGGAGGAAGCCGCGCACATCCGTGCCGACGTCGACGACGGTCCCAGCGAGCTCATGCCCGGGGACGTGCGGCAGACGAATGCCCGGATCGTGACCCATCCAGCCGTGCCAGTCGCTGCGGCACAAGCCGGTCGCCTCGACGCGGATCACGACACCTCCGCGCGGGCAGGCAGGATCGTCGACCGTCACGACCTCCGGGACCTGCTGGAACGCCTCGTACATCACCGCACGCATGCGTCGATACTAGGTACGTGGGCGGGATCTTCGCGCTCAGGAGTCGTCCGGCTGAGCGTGTGCGGCCTGGCGCGCTTTGATAGCGTCTCAGGACGTCAGTACTCCCACAATGCGAGGAGCTCCCGCCATGGTGACGAACGGAGAGACCACGCCGCGGATCGTCCCGCCGTTCGAGCTGCGAGAGGCGCTGAACGAGTGCGTGCCTGACGTGAACCAAGATGTCGCCCTGCTGCACCTGACCCTGTTGCACCTCGGCCGGCTCGTCGAGTCGTCGATCCAGAGCGTCCTGGCGCCGGAGGGACTGGAGCTCTCCGAGCACTCGGTGCTGTCGGCGCTGTGGTTTGCCGGACCGCCGCACACGATGTCACCGACCCAGCTCAGCCATGTGATCCTGCAGACCACCAGCGGCATGTCCAAGACGCTTCGCAGGGTCGAGAGCCTCGGGCTGATCGAACGTGTCTCCGACCCGAACGACGGACGCGCCCGACTCGTCGTGCTGACCGCCAAAGGGCGCGACCTGGCCGAGGGTCCGCTCCGTCAGCTGGTCAACCAATGGAGCAGCCAGCTCAAAGAGCTGGGTGCCAGCGACCTCACCGACGTCACACAGGCCCTGTGGTCGCTCGTCCCCCACATGGACCCACGTTTCGCGGTCACCGCGGACCAGGGCTGAGCTCCGGTCAGTCGCTGACCGACATGTAGTCGGCAAAGCCGGTCGGGTCGTGACGACCCACGCTGGCGTGCTCGAAGAGTCCGTAGCCGACCTGGCCATTGCACGTCGCGCGTGCGGAGTGGTCGATGACACCCCAGGGGAAGCGCCCGATCATGTCAGGTTGGGTGAGGTCGTACGTCGCCGTGCTCACCCAGTCCTTGCCCTTCCAGAGGCCGTGCGTCCACTCCGGGTCACCGCCATAGCCGCAGCCGATGTGAAGCGGAACGAACGACAGCGTCTCGACCTCGATCAGCAGCGCCTCACCCTGCGGCGTGGTCAGGTGGATGCGAGCAGCCGTGGGGATGCGCGTGCCCGAGGTGTAGTCGATCTCGAAGCGCGGCCAACCCAGCTGCTCGACCCGCCCGTCCGGGAACACCCGCACGGCGTCGTTGAGGCTCCGGAAACCGTCCGGCTGCTCCTGCACGATGACGATCACGGCGAAGTCGTCGAACCGCAGCGGCGCGTAGAGCCACCAGAATCCTTCGAGCGGCTGCTCCGCGGCACGCCCGGGTGTCTCTGGCTCGCCGATCGGGCGGATGCCCCAGGACCGGTCGCGGGTGCCGGCCCAGTCCTTGACGTCGTACGTCGTCCCGTCGACCGTCAACGAGCCCTCCCACGTGCCGACCTGCGCGAAGCGCTGGGCGTCGAGCGTGGGGCGGTCGTTGGCATCGAGCATGATGTGCCGCTGCTCAAGCACGGCCGGGAACGCTGCTGTCCAGGTGAGATCGATGCCGATGTGCTCGTTGGTGCAGGTCAGCCGCAGTGACTTCAACGGGTCGATGACCTCGAGCTTCATCGGACCGACCTGCTGGTCGAGGCTGCGGGCATCGAGCGCGTCAGACAGGTTGAGCGCGAACTGCTGGTCCTTGACCCGTACGGTCGCGAACGCATCGCGTACGCCGAGGTTCGGATAGGTGCCGACGCCGGCGATCAGGAACACCTCACCCTGCTTGTCGTGGGCGTTGAGGTAGCAGCGGTCGTAGAAATTGCGGTCACTGCTGTCGGGCCGGGCGATCGGCAACGGCGCCTGGTGGATCGGATATTCGTCGAGCTCGGTCGGCGTCAGAGCCATGAGTGCGTTCCTTCCAGGAGTCGCTTGAGCAGCGCGGCGTGCATGACGAAGCCGTCCGGATCGTCGGGCTGCTGCTCTTCGCCGAAGTGGATCATCCGGCGCTTGACGCGGCTCATCACGACAGCGTGCCGGAGCCCCGCGTAGACGACGTACCAGTCGAAGTCGCGAACCGTGTGCCCGCTGAGCTCCTCGTACGTTGCAATGGCGTCCTCACGACGGAAGAAGTCGGGGATGCCAGGCATCTCGAACACGTTGGCGATGTCCTGGAAGAACAGGTGCAGGAACACCATCCAGGCCAAGTCGACCTCGCGGGGCGCGATGGCGGCCATCTCCCAGTCGATGACAGCGGCCGGCGTGAACCCGTCATAGATGATGTTGCCCGGTCGCGCGTCGCCCCAGCTGAGGACGCCCGGTCCGGGGTCTGCCGGCCAGTTGGCCTCGAGCCAGTCGAAGGCCTCCTCGATGATCGGGATGTGCAGGTCATCTGTGGCGCGGGTCCAGTCGTAATAGGCGCGGAGCGCATCGACGTGGTCGCGCAGGGGCTCGCCGTCGGTGGCCAACGTGGAGAACACGGTCGACGCATCGGCGATGCCATGTATGCCGACAAGGGCCTTGATCGTCCCGTCCTGCAGCTGCCGCCGTTCCTCGGGCGTGGCATCCATCAGCCAGCCGCCGAACACGTACGGCGGGTTGTCAGTCGGGGCGCGGCCTGACACAGCCTCCATCACGCCGAATGGCGCTCCCACGACGTCACCGGTCTCGTCGACGCCAACGATGGGCGGAACCGGCACATCGCTGTGCTCGGCGACGAGCTTCATGATCTCGAACTGCTGGACGATGTTGTACGAGGGGAACACCGGGTATGCCGTGTCCTCCGGGGCCATCCGCGCGACCAACGGGCGGGCGTTCTGGCCACCGGTCGCGGCGTCGAACAGCAACGTCACGCTCGACATGCCGCCACCCGAGGGTGCGTGCAGGTCGGAGACCGTCACCGGGCCATCAGCCGAAGATTCCGATTGCAGCCAGTCGGCGATGGGCTTCGCGAGCGTGGCGAAGTCGCGCTCGTGCACGGTCATCTTCGTCTCCGCGTGCACGTCGTGTTCTGACGCGGTCATGTATTCTCCTAAGTAGCGTCCTAGGACGGAAGTAGACCAGTCCGGCCGAAGTTGGTCAAGCAATTCCACAACAAGCGCACGCGGCGACTGGACACTTGTCCAGTCAATCTTCCAGATTTCTGGAACATGTTCTACCCTCGGCTCATGCCCCTTGGGCTCTCCTGAAAGAAGGCCGTCGCAGATGACCACCACACAGCGTGAATCGACCCCCGTCGCCGCCGCGACGTTCGACGTCATCAATCCCGGCACGGGAGCCGTGGTCGGCACCCACCCCATCCACACGGCTGAGGACATCGCTTCGCGGCTGGAGCACGCACGCGAGGCGCAGGTCTGGTGGGCGGCGCAGGGATTTGGCGGACGCAAGAAGCTCCTGACCCGCTGGGTGCGCTGGCTCGCGGCCCATGCCGAGGAGATCTACGAGCGCGGCAACGCAGAGACGGCCCGGCCGATCGGTGATGTGCAGATGGAGTTCATCGCCGGCCTCGAGGACATCCGGTGGACCGCGGCACACGCCGAGCGCGTGCTGAAGCGTCGCAAGGTCGCGCCGGGCATCGCGTTCCCCAACTTCGCCGCCGACGTGGTCCACGAACCGCTGGGCGTCGTCGGGATCATCACGCCGTGGAATGTCCCGATCTACACCGTGCTGAGCGGCGCTGCCTGCGCCCTGGCCGCCGGCAACACCGTGATCGTGAAGCCCAGCGAGCTCAGCGCAGGCGCCGGAGCATTCGTCATCGACGGTTTCTACGAGGCCAACCCTGATGCGCCCGTCGGCGTCATCAGCTACGTCCACGGTCTCGGCGAGACCGGTTCCGCACTGTGCAAGTCGGGCGTCGACAAGCTCGCCTTCACCGGTTCGGTCCCCACCGGCCGCCGCGTGATGGCCGCCTGCGCCGAGAAGCTCACGCCCGTGGTCCTCGAGCTCGGCGGCAAGGATGCCACCATCGTCGCCGAGGATGCCGATCTCGAAGCGGCCGCCACCGCCGTCGTCTGGGGTGCCTTCTTCAACGGAGGCCAGGCCTGCGTCGGCGTCGAGCGCGTGTACGTGGTGCGTGACGTACGTGATGCGTTCCTCGAGCTCGTCCGCGAGAAGGCCGAGAAGGTGACCGCAGGACTCGACAGCGGCGTCAGCTACGGCCCGATGATCACGCCCGGACAGGTCGAGATCGTTCGCCGCCACATCGATGCTGCGGTCGCCGGTGGTGCGACAGCGCTGGTCGGCGGCCCCGAGTCGGTGAAGCCGCCGTACGTGCATCCCGTCGTGCTCGTCGACGTGCCCGAGGACAATCCTGCGGTGTGCGAGGAGACGTTCGGGCCCGTCGTGGTGATCAACACCGTCGACGACATCGACGATGCGATCCGGCGGACCAACGGCACCTCCTTCGGACTCGGCGCCTCCGTGTTTTCCAAGAAGCGTGGCGCGGAGATCGCCGCACGCATGCGTTCGGGTGGTGTCACGGTCAACGCCGTGCTGTCCTTCGTCGGTATGCCGTCGGTGCCGTTCGGTGGAGTCGGCGACTCCGGCTTCGGCCGCTTCCACGGCGACGCCGGCCTGCGCGAGTTCACCTTCGCCAAGAGCACGGTCCGCAAGAAGTTCAGCATGGGCCCGAACGTGCAGGAGTTCCCCCGTACGGAGGAGCACTACGACGTGATCCGCAAGACGATCAAGATGAGATACGAGCGCAAGTTCCGCGGCTAGGGCATTCCGCAGGGCAGGCAGAGACGGTGGGCCGGGTCACCTTCAGCTGTCCGCCTGAGGTGCACACGAGCGGGCTTGGCGGTGACTTGATCGCCCAATCCCTCGAGCAGCTGTGCGCTGGTCGCCCATCACTGGGCCGGAAGGGCGACCAGCTCACCGCTCACCAGTGCATGCATGCATGGGGCGCTTGCGGGCCTGGCGGGTCTCGTCCGCCCTGAGCGAACGCGCCCGTACGGCGGAACAAGTGACTCACCTGCGTAGTTGAGCCCAGCAGACTCAACTTCAGGAGAATCGCATGAGCACGTTGCAGAAGTTCCCCGTCCTCGCACTCGAGGACGTTGTCGTCCTGCCGGGCATGGTCGTCCCCATCGAGCTCGACGACGCCGCTCGCGCCGCCGTCGACGCCGCACGCACCAGCAACAACGACCGGCTCCTCGTCGCTCCACGTCTCGAGGACCGCTACGCCACGTACGGCGTCGTCGCCACGATCCAGCAGGTCGGCCGCCTCCCCGGTGGTGGGCCAGGCGCCGTGATCCAGGCCGAGCAACGCGCCCACATCCAAGGTGGCGTCACCGGTCCGGGCGCTGCTCTCTGGGTCGAGGCGGAGCTCGTCGACGATGCCGAGCCCACCGAGGCGGTGCGCGACCTCGCCCAGACCTACAAGGGCCTTCTCGTCACGATCCTGCAGAAGCGCAACGCGTGGCAGGTCATCGACTCCGTGCAGCGCATCACCGACCCCGGCCAGCTCGCTGACACGGCGGGCTATGCGTCGTACCTCGACCTCGAGCAGAAGCGCCAGCTGCTCGAGACGTCAGACGTCGAGGAGCGTCTGACCGTGCTGATCGGCTGGGCCCGCGACTACCTCGCCGAAGCCGACGTCAACGAGAAGATCGCAGGCTCGGTGCAGGAGAGCATCGACAAGAACCAGCGCGAGTTCGTGCTCCGTCAGCAGCTCGCCGCGATCCGCAAGGAGCTGGGCGACGACGAACCTGAGGACACCAAGGACTACCGCGAACGCGTCGAGCAGGCCGACCTGCCCGACGACGTACGCAAAGCAGCCCTGCGCGAGGTCGGCAAGCTCGAGCGCGGCAGCGACCAGAACCCCGAGGCGGGCTACATCCGTACGTGGCTCGACACCGTGCTCGAGCTCCCGTGGAACGTGAAGACCGACGACATGACCGACATCAGCGCCGCCCGCGAGGTGCTGGACGCCGACCACCACGGTCTGGACGATGTGAAGGACCGGATCGTCGAATACCTCGCCGTGCGCGCCCGACGCAAGGATCGCGGCCTCGAGGTCGTGGGCGGACGCGGCTCGGGCGCCGTCATGGCACTCGTGGGCCCTCCCGGTGTCGGCAAGACGTCACTCGGTGAGAGCGTCGCCCGCGCCCTGGGTCGCAACTTCGTACGTGTCGCCCTCGGTGGCGTACGTGACGAGGCCGAGATCCGCGGCCACCGGCGGACCTACGTCGGCGCACTCCCCGGCCGACTCGTGCGTGCGATCGGCGAAGCCGGCTCGATGAATCCCGTGATCCTGCTCGACGAGATCGACAAGGTCGGCGCCGACTACCGCGGCGATCCCGCAGCGGCGCTGCTCGAGGTGCTCGACCCGGCGCAGAACCACACGTTCCGCGACCACTACCTGGATCTCGACCTCGATCTGTCCGACGTGCTGTTCCTGGCAACGGCCAACGTGATCGAGTCGATCCCGCAGCCGCTGCTCGACCGCATGGAGCTCGTGCAGCTCGACGGGTACACCGAGGACGACAAGGTGCAGATCGCACGTCGCTACCTCGCACCCCGCCAGCTGGAGCGCGCCGCCCTGACCGAGGACGATGTCGAGATCACCGACGAGGCGCTGCGTGAGATTGCGGCCTCCTACACCCGTGAGGCGGGCGTACGGCAGATGGAGCGACTGCTCGCCAAGGTGTTCCGCAAGGTCACCACCAAGCTGACCGATCCGTCAGCCGAAACACCCATCCTGGTGGACACGTCGACGCTTGTTCCCTTCATCGGCCGCCCGCGATTCATCCCCGAGTCCGAGGAGCGCACCGCGGTCCCCGGCGTCGCGACAGGACTGGCGGTCACGGGCCTCGGCGGCGACGTGCTGTTCATCGAGGCGAGTGCGTACGACGGCGAGCGCGGACTGGCGATCACCGGTCAGCTCGGCGACGTGATGAAGGAGTCGGCGCAGATCGCGCTGTCGTACGTACGGTCACACGCCGACGAGATCGGCATCGACCTGGAGACACTCGAGCGCTCGATCCACCTGCACGTACCAGCCGGCGCGGTGCCCAAGGACGGGCCGTCCGCGGGCGTCACGATGGTCACGGCACTCACCTCGCTGGCCCTCGGCCGCAACATCCGGGCCGATGTCGGCATGACCGGCGAGGTCACCCTCAACGGTCGGGTGCTGCCGATCGGTGGAGTCAAGCAGAAGCTGATGGCTGCCCAGCGCGCCGGGCTCAAGACGGTGTTCATCCCGGCACGCAACGAGGTCGACCTGGTCGACGTACCCGAAGAGGTGCTGGCCGAGCTCGACGTACGTCCGGTGGCCGACGTGGCCGAGATCCTCGCGCTAGCCCTCGAACCGGTCGGGGACGCAGCGCACCAGGCAGCCTGAATCCCCGCGATTTGTGACGTTACGGGCGCTTCAAGGCGCGCAAGACGCCTGGAAGGTCACAAATCGCGGGGTCAGAGCGCGGCGTAACCCGGCTTGATGAGGTCGTTGATGATCGCCAGGCGCTCGTCGAAGGGCAGGAATGCGCTCTTCATCGCGTTGATCGTGAACCAGCGAAGGTCGTCGGTGGAGTAGCCGAACGCGTCCACCAGGAGCTGCATCTCGCGGCTCATCGACGTGCCGCTCATGAGCCGGTTGTCGCAGTTGACCGTGACACGGAAGCCGAGGTCCTTGAGCTTGCCGATCGGGTGATCGGCGATCGACTCCATGTCGGGCACGGCATGCGTCTGCATGTTCGACGAAGGGCACATCTCGAGCGGTATGCGCCGGTCGCGCACGTACGCCGCGAGCCGCCCCAGCACCGGTCCGCCGGGAGCATCGAAATCGATGTCGTCGACGATGCGTACGCCATGGCCGAGGCGCTCGGCGCCGCAGCGCTGGATGGCCTGCCAGATCGACGGGAGGCCGAACGCCTCACCGGCATGGATCGTGAAGTGTGCGTTCTCGCGGCGGAGGTACTCGAATGCCTCGAGGTGCAGGATCGGCGGATAACCGTCCTCGGCACCCGCGATGTCGAAGCCGGCGACCCCCCGGTCGCGATATTCGACCACGATCTCGGCGATCTCCTGGCCACGCTTGGCGTGCCGCATCGCGGTGAGCAGCTGCCCCACGACGATCGGTGTGCCCTGGGCTGCGGCTTCGGCGCGCCCCTCGTCGATGCCCGCCTGCACGGCCTCGACCGTCTCGCGGAGGGTCAGCCCGGCCGACAGGTGCTGCTCGGGCGCCCAGCGCAGCTCGGCATAGACGCAACCGTCACCGGCCAGATCGAGCACCGACTCGCGTGCCACGCGGGCGAGATCTTGGGGGCGCTGCATGACGGCGACGGTGTGGATGAACGTCTCGAGGTAGCGCTCCAACGATCCTGAGCTGGAGGACTCCTCGAACCAGGCGCCGAGGGAGTCAGCATCCGGAGCCGGAAGGTCGTGCCCGATCTCCTTGGCGATCTCGACGATGGTGGCCGGGCGTACGCCCCCGTCGAGGTGCTCGTGCAACGCAACCTTGGGCGCCTTGGCGATCTGCTCTGCTGTTGCTGCGCTCATCACTCAGTTCCCATCAGCAGGACCACGGTCTCGGCGACGCAGGCTGGCTTGTCGCTGCCCTTGATCTCGACAGTGTGCTGCAGCGTTGCGCGCTGACCCTTGTCGATGTCCTCGACGGTCAACAGCCGGACGCGATTGCGGATCTTGGAGTTGACCTTTACCGGTGCGACGAAACGCACCTTGTTGAGCCCGTAGTTGACGCGCGCCACATCGCCGGCGAAGGCGTAGACCTGCGCACCGAGGAACGGCAGCAATGACAGCGTCAAGTGGCCGTGAGCGACGGTCGTGCCGAACGGTCCACCAGCGGCTCGTTCGGGGTCGACGTGGATCCACTGTCGGTCACCCGTGGCATCGGCAAACAGGTCGATGCGCTCCTGGGTGACGGCGAGCCACTCACTGACTCCCAGTTCTTCGCCCGCCGCTTCGGCGATCTCCTGGCTGTCGTTCAAGATGCGCATCTGTCCAACCTACTCAACTCGGTCGATCACGACAGAGGCCGCCTCCACCGTGCCCGACCCGATGTCAAAGCCGCCCTCGAGGGCGGCGACAGCACGATCGAATCGATCGGGCGTGTCGGTGTGCAGCGTCATCAGTGGCTGGCCCTTGGTGACCGCGTCGCCCGGCTTGGCGTGCATCACGATGCCGGCGGCGGCCTGCACCTTCTCGCCCGGCCGCGATCGTCCGGCACCGAGGCGCCAGGCCGCGACCCCGACAGCGAGGGCGTCGAGACGCGTGAGCGTGCCGCTCTCCGGAGCTTCGAGCGTGTGGGTCTCCCTGGGCGTCGGCAGCGGCGCATCGGGATCGCCGCCCTGTGCCGAGATCATCCGCTTCCACACGTCCATCGCCGCACCGGAAGCCAAAACGTCGGCGGGGTCGACATCAGTCTTGCCCGCCCCCGCCAGCATCTCCCGGGCGAGCGCGACCGTGAGCTCGACGACGTCGGCCGGTCCTCCGCCGGCGAGCACCTCGACGGACTCGGCGATCTCGACGGCGTTGCCGGCCGTGAGTCCCAGCGGCGTCGACATGTCGGTCAGCAGCGCGACGGTGTGGACGCCGGCGTCGTTGCCGAGGCTGACCATGGTCTCGGCAAGCTCCCGGGCCATCTCCTCGGACTTCATGAACGCCCCCGTGCCGACCTTGACGTCGAGCACGAGAGCACCGGTGCCCTCGGCGATCTTCTTGCTCATGATCGAGCTGGCGATCAGTGGGATCGCCTCGACGGTACCGGTGACGTCTCGGAGGGCGTACAGCTTCTTGTCTGCCGGTGCGAGACCGGCGCCGGCGGCGCAGATCACCGCGCCGACCTCCTCCAGCTGCGTCATCATCTCCTCGTTGCTGAGCTCGGCGCGCCAGCCCGGGATCGACTCGAGCTTGTCGAGCGTGCCACCGGTGTGCCCCAGCCCACGGCCGGAGAGCTGGGGAACCGCGATGCCGCAGGCCGCGACCAGGGGTGCGAGCGGCAGCGTGATCTTGTCGCCGACTCCCCCGGTCGAGTGCTTGTCGGCGGTCGGCCAGGACAGGCCGGAGAAGTCCATCCGCTCGCCGCTGTCGATCATCGCGTTGGTCCAACGACCGATCTCACCTCGGTTCATGCCGTTGAGCAGGATCGCCATGGCAAGCGCCGACATCTGCTCGTTCGCGACGACCCCGCGGGTGTAGGCGTCGACGACCCAGTCGATCTGCGCGTCGCTCAGCTCGCCCCTGTCGCGCTTGGTGGCGATGACCTCAACAGCATCGAACTGCTCGCTCATGCCCTGACTCCTATGCTCTCGAATCCGCGCAGCACCCAGGTGGGGCGTCGCGGGGCGTCACCGACGAGCTCAAGCGTCGGGAACCGCTTGAGCAGCTGGGTCATGGAGATCTGTAGCTCGAGCCGGGCCAGCGGGGCCCCCAGGCAGAAGTGCGGGCCCATGCCGAAGCCGACGTGCGGGTTGGGGTCACGGCCGACATCCAGGCTGGCTGCGTCCTCGAACGCCGCCTCATCCCTGTTGGCGGAGCCCATCAGGCAGGCAACCTTCTGGCCGGCGGCAACGCGTTCGCCCTGAACCTTCGTGTTGGCGGTGGCCGTTCGTTCGAACAGCTGCAGCGGTGCGTCGAAGCGGAGCAGCTCCTCGACCGCCGTCTCCACCGGGACCTCCTTGTTGGTGATCCGGGCGAGCTGGTCGGGGTGGGTCAACAGTGCGTACATGCCATTGCCGAATGCGTTGACCGATGCCTCGTGCCCTGCGTTGAGCAGCAGCACGATCGAGGCGACGAGCTCATCGTCCGACAGGCTGGCGCCCCGCTCGCGAGCAGCGATGAGGTCCGAGATCAGGTCCTCGCGAGGGCTCTGGCGACGCGCGGCGATGACGTCTCGTACGTAGTCGGCGAAGGCCGTGCTCGCCTCGACCGCGGCGGCGGTCGCTTCGTCACTGGGCCGCGGCTCGTACATGTGCACGATGGCCTGGGACCAGGCCCTCAGCAGCTGATGATCCTCGCGCGGCACGCCGAGGAGATCGGCGATGACGTAGACCGGCATCGGCTCGGCGTAGTCTGCCAAGACGTCGAACCGGTCATCGAGCTGCTCGACCATCTCGGACGCCAGCTGCTCAATCCTGGGCCTCATACGTTCGACATGGCCGCGGGTGAATGACTTCGCAACCAGGCTTCGCAGCCTGGAATGATCTTTGCCGTCCATCATCTGGTTGCGGTGGAGCGTGTTGAACGGCTCGAGCTCATCGGCTGGCTGACGATCGGCCCAGATGCGCCCGAACGTCCGCTTGCGCAGCACCTCGCTCACCGCCTCGTGCGTCGTGGCGAGCCACATGCCCATCGGCTCGTGCCACAGCAGCGGCCCGGTCTCCCGCAACGCGGAGAGCACGGGATAGGGATCCCGTACGAATGACGGCTCCCCCGGGTCGAGCTGTACTGCGTACTTGGTCAACGTTCGGCCAGGTCGTCCGCGCCGAAGGCATCGGGAAGCACCTCGGTCATGGTCTTGACGCCGTGTGCCGTCATGAGCTGCATGTCAGGCCCGCCGTTCTCCCACAGCAGCTGGCGGCATCTGCCGCACGGCATCAGTGGCTTGCCGTGTGCGTCGACGCAGGCGACGGCGATCAGCCGTCCGCCACCGGTGGCGTGCAGCGCAGAGACCATCCCGCACTCTGCGCACAGCGCCACGCCGTATGCGGCGTTCTCGACATTGCAGCCCAGCACGACGCGGCCGTCGTCAACGAGTCCGGCGACGCCGACCTTGAAGTTGGAGTAGGGCGCGTAGGCCCGACCCATCACCTCGGTGGCGTAACGGGTGAGCGCGTCCCAGTCGACCGGGTCGTCGGCGCTCGTGATCCCCAGGGAACCCACCTTCTTCTCGGCCATCAGGCCACACCTCCAGAACGAAGCGAGGGCGTCATCCGGCAGAGCCCTTGCGATATGGCTTGCCGTCGGCCGCGGGCATTCGTAGCCGTTGTGCGCCGAGCGCAAGCACGAAAAGGGTCGTGACGTACGGCGTCATGACCGTGAACTCGCGCGGGACGCTGTCGGTGAACAGATACCAGGCGAGGATCGCAGCACCCGCGACGCCCATGATGATCGCGCCCTCGATCTGCTTGCGCACCACGCGCAGCGCGGCGAGCAGCAACAGTCCAAGAGCCACGAGCAGCAGGAGCGCGTGGACGGCGTCAGAGTCACGCAGGCGCAGCGAGTCGGTGTAGCCGAACGTCAGTGCACCGGCCAGCAAGCCGCCGGGCCGCCAGTTGCCGAAGATCATCGCAGCAAGACCGATGTAGCCGCGGCCGCCTGTCTGGTTGGCCGAGTAGCCGCTCGAGGCCACGAGGGCGAGGAATCCACCGCCGACGCCAGCCAGGGCACCCGAGACGAGGACGGCGATGTACTTGTAGCGGATCACGTTGACGCCCAGCGTCTCGGCCGCCTGGGGGTTTTCACCGCAGGAGCGCAGGCGCAGGCCGAACGAGGTGCGCCACAGGATCCACGCCGACAGGGCCACCAGCGCGAACACCACGACGCTCAACGACGAGATCCGGGTGGTGAGCGCGGCGACGACCGACGCGATGTCAGAGACGAAGAACCAGTGCTTGGCGGCCAGGTCGAGTGCGACGTCGGAGATGCCCGGGATCGTGATGCTGGTCGGCGGATCGAGGCCGACGAGCTGGCGCGGACCGCCGCCCTTGTAGTCGGAGAACACTGCCTCGGCGAGGTAGGTCGCCGCACCGGCACCAATCAGGTTGATCGCAACACCCGAGACGATGTGGTCGACACCGAACGTCACCGTCGCGACCGCATGCAGCAGGCCGCCGATCAGGCCCAGCAGAGCCGCGCCGAGGATGCCCACCCACGGTCCGTAGTGGTAGGTGAAGAACGCCGCGCCCCACGTGCCAAGGATCATCTGGCCCTCGAGGCCGATGTTGACGACACCGGCACGCTCGGCCCAGAGACCGCCGAGGGCGGCCATCAGGATCGGGCACGTCGCGATGATCGCTGCACGAATCGTGCCTGCGGAGTCGAGATCGTTGGTGTCGGTCACGATGCGCACGATCGAGACGACGGCGATGCCGACCAGTGACAGGTAGAACCAATTCTTGGTCAGTCGCGCCAGCAGGCCCGGCGATGTCGGGGTCTTGGTTGCGGTGCTCATGCGGGCACTCCATTCGCTGATGCCAGCTCCCGGCTGACGACCCCTTGGTCGAGCCGGGCACGCCATCGGCGAACCACCTCATAGCTCACGACCACGGCGAGCACGGCAACGCCTTGGGTGATCTGCACGATGCTCGGTGAGATGTCGGTGCTGAACGTCAACATGTTGGACTGCGCCGAGAGGAACGCGAACAGCACGGCGCCGAACAGCATCCCGATGGGGCTGTTGCGCCCTAGCAGGGCTACGGCGATGCCGAGGAAGCCGAGACCGAACTGGAACGACGTGCCGTACGAGCCGGCACTGCCGAACAGAGCAGGCATCCAGATCAATCCAGCCACACCACCCGAGAGCATCATCGACACCAGGATCATGCGCTTGGGATTGACGCCCGACGCGAGTGCGGCCGACTCCGACTGACCGCTGGCACGCAGGTCGAAGCCGAACCGCGTCTTGTTGAGCAGCACCCAGAAGCCGACGCCGACGAGTACCGCGATGATCGCCAGCGCCCACACCTGCCCGTCACGCTTCTCGTAGGGCGTGAATCCCGTGACCATGTCGCCCACGGCGATCTTGGCGGTACGAACCGTGTTGCCCTCGTGCACCCCGTGGCGGTCGACGAGATAGCCCACCAGCGTGAGGGCGATCGCGTTCAGCATGATGGTCGAAATGACCTCGCTCACGCCCCGGGCCGTGCGCAGGATGCCCGCGATGCCCGCCCACGCCGCGCCGACGGCAATGGCGATGATGAGTGACAGCCCGACGTTGAGGAAGCCTCCGACGTATGCCGCTCCGGCGAACGAAGCCGCCGCGAACGACGCCATGAGGTATTGACCCTCGAGCCCGATGTTGAAAAGGCCCATCCGGAACCCGATCGCCGCGGCGACGGCCGAGGTGTAGATCATGGCGGTCTGGTTGACGATGTTGACCCGGATGCGGGGCAACGGATTGCTGAACATCGCCGACCAGAAGTCGCCCGGCGAGCTGCCCACCGCGGCGATGACCGCCGTGGTGACGATGACACTGACGATGACCGCGATGGCTGGTGCGAGCAGCGCCAGCCCGACTCCGCGAAGACGGGTGCTCATGCCGTGGCCGGCGTTCGCTCGCCGCTCGCTCATGCTGCCTCACCCCCGGTCATGGCCGCGCCGAGATCTTGCGGCGTGACCTTGGACGGCTCGAAGGTACCCACCAGGCGGCCACGAAGGACCACCTGGATCGTGTCGGACAGGCCGATCAGCTCATCGAGGTCCGCCGAGATCAGGAGGACGGCGAGGCCCTCCTTGCGAGCGCGTTTGATGTGGTCCCAGATCGCGGCTTGCGCGCCGACGTCGACACCACGTGTCGGGTGGGAGGCGATGAGAAGGACCGGGTCGCCGCTCATCTCGCGGCCCACGATGAGCTTTTGCTGGTTGCCGCCCGAGAGCGCACGAGCAGGGGTGTCGATGCCCGGTGCGCGTACGTCGTAGTCAGCGATGATCCGACTGGTGTCCTTGCGGGCACCGGACCGGTTGATCCAGGGCCCCTTGGCGTTGGGCGGTTGAGTCTGGTGGCCGAGCATGCGGTTCTCCCACAGTGGGGAGTCGAGCAGCAGGCCGTGACGGTGGCGGTCCTCGGGGATGTAGCCGATGCCAGCCTCGCGGAGCTTGCGGGTGTGCCAGTGCGTGACGTCCTGGTCACCGAGGGTGATGCGGCCCGCGTTGGGGATGCGCATGCCCATGATGGTCTCGACGAGCTCCGACTGGCCGTTGCCCTCGACGCCGGCGATGCCCAGCACCTCGCCGCGGCGGATCTTGAGCGAGATGCTGGTCAGCAGGTTGCGGCCGAACTCGTCGGTCAGCGTGACGTCCTCGAGGGTGAGCTGTACGTCGTCGGTGACAGTGGACTCAGCAGTCTCGGGGGACGGAAGCTCTGAACCGACCATGAGCTCGGCGAGCTCGCGCTTGGTGGCAGTCCTGGGATCGGCCGTCCCGACCGTGGTGCCGCGGCGCATGACCGTGATGTCGTCGGCGATGGCGAGCACCTCGTCGAGCTTGTGCGAGATGAACAGGACCGATTTGCCGGCGTCGCGAAGCTCGCGCAGATTGGCGAACAAGGCGTCGACCTCCTGCGGGACGAGCACTGCGGTCGGCTCGTCGAGAATGATGATCTTGGCGCCGCGATAGAGGACCTTGGCGATCTCGAGCCGCTGGCGCGCTGCGACGCCCAGTCTCTCGACCAGGACGTCAGGCTCGAGGTCGAAGCCGAAGCTGTCGGAGATGCGATTGATCTCGGCGCGGGCGTCGTCACCGATGCCGTGGAGCCTCTCGGCGCCCAGCACCATGTTCTCGAGCACCGTGAGGTTGTCAGCCAGCATGAAGTGCTGGAAAACCATGCCGACACCGGCCTCGATCGCGTCTGTCGGCGACTTGAGCATCACGACGTTGCCTTCGATGGCGACAGTGCCGTCGTCTGGCTTCTGCACGCCGTAGAGGATCTTCATCAACGTCGACTTGCCGGCACCGTTCTCACCGATCAGGGCGTGCACTGTGCCCGGTCGGATCGTGAGGTCGACGTCATGGTTTGCGATCACGCCAGGGAACCGTTTTCCGATCCCACGCAGCTCGACGGCCGCGGTCTCCTGCGTCACTGGGCTCTCCTCTTCACACGTCTCGGATGGACTCTACGGCACCCAAAAGGCACGAACCTGGGTCGGACGCGCGTGCGTCCGACCCAGGTTCGTAATGGTGCTTCCGAGCCTTACGGCTTCGTCGGGACCTTGATCTCGCCACTGACGATCTTGGCTTTGTAGCCATCGATGTCAGCTGCGATGTCGTCCACGAAACCACCCGAAGTCGAGTAGCCGACGCCATCAGCCTTCAGGTCGTAGACCGTGTAGCTGACGAGCGCCTTGCCCGAGTCGACCGACTTGACGAAGTCGTACGTCGCGGTGTCGACGCGCTTGAGCATCGACGTCAGGATGAACGGCTTCTGTGCGTCGGTCGCAGTGAGGTACTGATCGGAGTCGACGCCGATCGCGTAGTTGCCTTCACCGGCTTCGACAGCTGCATCGAAGACGCCCGAACCCGAACCACCGGAAGCGTGGTAGACCACGTCGGCGCCCTTGTCGAACTCACCCGTCGCGGCGGCCTTGCCACCGGCCGGGTCGCCGAAGCCCTTGAGGTCGGACTCCTGGATGTAGGCAACCTCGACCTTGATGTCGGGCTTGGCAGCCTTGGCGCCGGCGACGTAGCCCGCTTCGAACTTCTTGATGAGGTCGTTGTGCACGCCACCGACGAAGCCGATCGTGCCGCTCTTGCTCTTCTCGGCGGCGGCCACGCCGACGAGGAAGGAGCCCTGCTCCTCGGCGAAACCGAGGTAGGCGACGTTGTCATTGGCGGTGGTGTCGGGGTCGAACCCGTCGATCACGCCGAAGTTGACGTCCGGGAAGTCCGGAGCGACCTTGTTGACCGACTCGCTGTAGGCGAAGCCGACACCGATGACGGCGGTCGCGCCATTCTCGGCGAAGTTGCGGAGACGGTCTTCGCGTGCGGACTCGGCTTCACCATCGGTGGCCTCGCCCTCGAGGCAGGTGGCGTCGAAATCGGCGACTGCCTTCTCGAGACCTGCGTATGCCGAGTCGTTGAACGACTGGTCGCCGCGTCCGCCGACGTCATACGCGAGGCCGATCTTGGGTCCATCGCCCTTGGCTGTCTTGCAGACATCCTTGCTGGCTGAGGGCTTGTCAGTGCCACCATCGCTGTCGCTGCCTCCGCAGCCCGCAAGTGCGAGCGCGGCCACGGCGGCGACGGCGGAAAGCTTTGTCAATCGACGCAAAATTCCTCCTCGATACAGAGCCGGAAGTCCGGCACGTGCTCCGACCGTAGTAGACGGGCGGGGCATGCGGGAGTGGCACGGAAAGAATGTGCTGCGCCGTAACCGATTTGTCACCTCACCCAGCAAGTTGGGTGCGCGCTGCCGTTGCGGTGGCGCCGGGTCTCAGACCACGGCAGCGCAGGCCAGCACCTTGGCGCCGATGGCGATGGCTCGCTCATCGACGCGAAGATTGCCCTGATGGAGGTCGTACGTCGGCCCGTCGGGGGTGCGGGTGCCCAAGCGACCCATGGCGCCCGGAACGGCCTCGACGTACCACGCGAAGTCCTCACCGCCGAGGCTCTGGCTCGTTGACGCCACGGCGCTCGGACCGATCGCGGTGGTCACCGCCTCGCGCAGGACCTCGGTCGCCCGGAAGTCGTTGACGACGGGCGGGACGCCGCGTACGTACGTGACGTCAGCGCTCACCCCGAACGGCTCGATGATGTCGCTGATCAGTCCGCGTACGAGATGCTCTGCCTGGTGCCAGGCGGCCGCGTCGAGCATGCGCAGCGTCCCGCTCAGCTCGCCGGTCGACGGGATCACGTTGGAGGCGTTGCCCGAGTGGATGCTGCCCCACACCATGCTGGCTCCGGCCCGCGGATCGAAGCGTCGCGACAGGACTGCAGGCAGCTGGGTGACGAGGCTGCCCAGCGCGTAGGTGAGGTCTTCGGTGAGATGCGGTCGCGACGTGTGGCCACCGCGGCCGGCGAGCACCACGTGGATGCGGTCGGACGCCCCGGTGATCGGGCCCTCGCGGAGACCGACCTGGCCGACGTCGAGCGAGGGGTCGCAGTGCAGGGCGAACACCCGGCCGACTCCCTTGAGGGCACCCGCGGCGAGCAGCTTGAGCGCGCCACCGGGCATGACCTCCTCGGCGGGCTGGAAGATCAGCCGCACGCGTACGGGCAGCGGCTCGACCGCGTTGGCCTCCGACAGCGCGACCGCCGCGCCGAGGAGCGCAGCAACGTGCACGTCGTGGCCGCAGGAGTGCGAGACACCGGCGACGCTCGACTTCCAGGGATCTTGGGAGGTGTCCGCAACCGGCAGCGCGTCGAGGTCTGCGCGGAGCGCGACGATCGGACCGTCGGCAGGACCGACCTCCGCCATCAGGCCGGTGCCCTCGAACCGTTCGTAGGGGATGCCGATCTTGTCCATCCAGCTCGCGACGACGTCGGTCGTACGTTCCTCCGCCCACGAGAGCTCAGGAAAGGCGTGCAGATCACGGCGCACCTCGATGAGGTCGGGTGTCACGACCTCGATCGAGCGAGTGAGCGAATCTGCCAGGTGCATCCGCTCAGGATATCGCTGTTGGTCGGGGCCGCCCAAACGTCCGGAATCGGCAGCAGGATCCGGCGCGACCGGCGACTAGAGCTTTTCGAGCGTCTTCTCGATCTGCTCGACCGTCTCGTCGGCCAGCGAGTCGAGCTTGGGCTTCACCACGAGTGGAGCGATCAGCTTGACCAGACCGTGGAACTCAAAGTCCGCCCGATAATGGATCTGGGTGCGATCAAAGTCCCGGGTGAACGTCATCGTGTCGGTTGCCGTGGCCGTCTTGTTGCGCCCGCGGCACGCAAAGAAGGTCGGCTCGTCGTACGCGATGGTCTCGTAGTCGAGCTCGGTCTCGCGGCCCATGAACTCAGACTTGTTGGCGTACGTCGTGCCCAGTCCGCCGTCGCCTCCGGTGCGCTTGGTGCTCACGGTGCCGGGATCCCACTCCTCGGTGTTCTCGAAGTCACTGAGGTAGGCGAAGACTGCCTCGATGGGCACTGAGACTGTGAACGTGCGCTCGACATGCATGTTCTCCACGGTAGGGAGCGCACGTGCGCCCGCAACTCGAGATCACGGTCAGTCGGCCAGGATCAGGTCATCCTCGGGGACTGGAGCGCTCCGAGAACGAAGGCGTCTCGGGCGCCAGGACAGCTCGCCCTGACGGTGCACGTACCAGGCTGTCGCGATGCTGATGCCCACGAATGAGACGGCGCCGCCGCCGATCAGCATCCACCGAGCCCCGAACGTCTCGCCGACCCAGCCGACCAAGGGGGAGCCAAATGGCGTGCCGCCGAGAAAGATCATCAGGTAGAGCGCTGAGACCCGGCCCCGCATCATCGGGCTGGAGGTCATCTGGATCATGGCGTTGGCCGATGTCACCATCGTCAGGGCGCACAGCCCCAGCAGCGGGAGGATCGCGGCGAAGGTGACATAGCTCGGCATCAGTCCCGAGCCGATCTCGACCAGGCTGAATGCGGCGCCGGCGAGCACGACGAAGGACAGCCGTGGCTTGGTGCGACGCGCGGCGAGCAGCGCACCTGCCAGCGAACCGCTGGCCATGATCGACGCGAGCAGACCGTACTCCCCCGCGCCCTTGTCGAACACCTCGGTGGCCATCAGGGCACTCGTCATCTGGAAGTTCATGCCGAAGGTGCCGACGAAGAACACCGAGCACAGGATGAGGATCAGGTCCGGGCGCGAACGAACGTAGGCAACACCGTCGCGTACGGCCCTCTTGCGGGTGCCGGTGACCAGCGACGGCCGGAGCAGGCTGCCGTCCAACCGGTGCAACGAGATGAACACCGCCAGGTAGCTGACCGCGTTGATCAGGATGACCCAGCCCGCGGCGCGGACACCCGATCCGAGGGCCGCGATCAGTACACCTGCGGCGGCGGGACCGATCATGCGAGCCACGTTGAATGACGCCGAGTTCAGACCCACCGCGTTGGCGAGGTCGTCCTTGCCGACGATTTCCACCACGAACGACTGTCGGGCCGGTGCGTCGAACGCCGTTCCGATGCCGAAGACGAAGGCCAGGACGTAGACCTGCCAGGTCTGCACCACGCCGGTGATCGCGAGGATGCCGAGCATGGCTGCTGGCACCGCCATGGCGACCTGCGTGAACCGCAGGACAGTGCGCTTGGGCACGCGGTCGGCGACCACGCCGGCGATGGGCGAGAACAGCAGGGCGGGGAGCAGCTGCAGACCGGTGGTGATGCCAAGGGCGGTGCCGCTGTGGGTGAGCTGGAGGACCAACCAGTCCTGGGCGACGCGCTGCATCCACGTGCCGGTGTTGGAGAAGACTGATCCGGTGAGGTAGATCCGGTAGTTGCGACTCGACAGGGCCCGGAACGTGGGACTCAAGACGCAGCCAACCGTTCCATCAAAGAGGTCGCCTCCCTCAGGGTCTTGCGCTCGGCGGTCGTGAGGGTCGCGAGCTGCTGGGCGAGCCACTCGTCGCGGCGATCTCGTTCCTCGGCAAGCACGGCGTCACCCTTGTCGGAGACCGAGACGAGGACCTGGCGGCCGTCATCGGGATGAGCTTCGCGGATCGCGAGCCCTTCGTCGACGAGGCAGGTGAGGGTACGGGTGATCGAGGGCGGCTGTACGCGCTCATGGGCGGCGATCGCGCTGGGCGTGGACGGACCGAGCTTGAGGATCGATCCGAGCACGGAGAGCTGCGTCGGCGTCAGGTCAGTCTGCCGTTCCTGGCGCAGCCGACGGTTGAGACGCGCGACCGACCGAGCGAGCTGATGAGAGTCGGTGGGCATGTCCTTAGCATAACTCATTACCCATGCTAACTAAAATGGCAATGATTCCCAGCAGGTCCCCAGAATCTGGCGACCCGGTCAGAAACCAGCCACTCCACCCTCGGTGCAACAAGGGTGGAGTGACTGATTCGAGGGACCTGCTGGGAATCTGCGCCTGACGCTCAGGCCTTGGCCTTCTTCTTGCGCCGGATCAGCGGATCGAACTTGAGGTCGACGACGCGCTCCTTGAGCGGGATCAGTGCGTTGTCGGTGATCTTGATGTGCTCGGGGCAGACCTCGGTGCAGCACTTCGTGATGTTGCAGAAGCCCAGACCGTGCTCGTCCTGGGCGGCAGCCTTGCGGTTGACACCCTGCTCCGCCGCAGCGTCCAGCGGGTGCATGTCGAGCTCGGCGACGCGCATGAGGAAGCGGGGGCCCGAGAAGGCCGGCTTGTTCTCCTCGTGGTCACGCAGCACGTGGCAGGTGTCCTGGCACAGGAAGCACTCGATGCACTTGCGGAACTCCTGCGAGCGCTCGACGTCGACCTGCTGCATGCGGTACTCGCCCGGCTCGAGACCCTCAGGCGGTACGAACGCGCGGACCTCCCGGGCCTTCTCGTAGTTGAACGAGACGTCGGTGACGAGGTCGCGGATGACGGGGAATGTACGCATCGGCGTGATCGTGACGGTGCTCTCCGGCGGCAGCGTCGACATGCGAGTCATGCAGAGCAGCCGTGGACGGCCGTTGATCTCGGCGCTGCACGAGCCGCACTTGCCGGCCTTGCAGTTCCACCGGACAGCGAGGTCGGGAGTCTGCGTGGCCTGGAGGCGGTGGATCACGTCGAGGACGACTTCGCCCTCGTTGACCTCGACGTCGTAGTCCTTGAAGTCGCCGCCTTCTGCATCGCCGCGCCAGACACGAAAGTTCTGCTCGTAGCTCATCAGTTCTTCCTTCCGGAAAGCTCTGCGTCGGTGAAGTACTTCGTCAGCTCATCCATCTCGAACAGGTCCAGCAGGTCCTCGCGCAGCGGGATCTGCTCCTTGGCCTGCACGTCGACCGATCCGTCGTCGTTGACGTTGCAGACGAGCAGCTTGTGGCGCCAGTCGGCGTCCATCTTGGGATAGTCGTCGCGAGTGTGGCCACCACGGCTCTCGGTGCGGATGAGAGCCGCCTTCGCGACGCACTCGCTGACAAGGAGCATGTTGCGCAGGTCGAGCGCGAGGTGCCAGCCCGGGTTGAACTGGCGGTGTCCCTCGACGACCATGTGCTTGGCGCGCTCGCGGAGCTCATCGATCTTGCCCTGGGCCTGCTCGACCTCATCGGCCTTGCGGATGATGCCGACAAGGTCGTTCATCGACTGCTGAAGCTCCTGATGGAGCGTGTACGGGTTCTCGGCACCTTCCTGGCCACCGTCACCGAACGGCGCGACCGAACGGTCCCGAGCTTCCTTGACGGCAGCGTCGGACACCTTCGGGCGGTCTGCGCCGAGCTGGTCGACGTACGCAGCCGCGCCGGCGCCGGCGCGCTTGCCGAAGACCAGGAGGTCCGAGAGCGAGTTGCCGCCGAGGCGGTTGGACCCGTGCATGCCGCCGGAGCACTCACCCGCGGCGAACAGTCCCTCGACCGAGGCGGAGCCGGTGTCGGGATCGACCTCGATGCCGCCCATGACGTAGTGACACGTCGGACCGACCTCCATCGGCTCCTTCGTGATGTCGACGTCTGCCAGCTCCTTGAACTGGTGGTGCATCGACGGGAGACGCTTGATGATGACCTCGGCCGGCATCCGGCTGGACACGTCGAGGAACACGCCGCCGTGCGGTGATCCGCGGCCGGCCTTGACCTCGGAGTTGATCGCGCGGGCGACCTCGTCACGCGGGAGCAGCTCGGGGGGACGGCGGTTGTTGTCGGCGTCGGTGTACCAACGATCGGCTTCCTCCTCCGTCGTCGCGTACTGCGCCTTGAACACGTCGGGGATGTAGTCGAACATGAAGCGCTTGCCCTCGGAGTTGGTCAGCACTCCGCCGTCGCCGCGTACGGACTCGGTGACGAGGATGCCCTTGACCGAGGGCGGCCAGACCATGCCGGTGGGATGGAACTGCAGGAACTCCATGTTGATCAGCGAGGCGCCGGCGCGGAGTGCGAGCGCGTGGCCGTCACCGGTGTACTCCCACGAGTTGCTGGTGACCTTGTAGGACTTGCCGATGCCGCCGGTCGCCATGACGATCGCGGGAGCTTCGAAGAGCAGGTGGCGTCCGGTCTCGCGCTCGTACGCGACGGCGCCGGAGATCTTGTCGCCGTCCTTGAGCAGGTCGACGATCGTTGTCTCGTCGTAGACCTTGATGTTCGACTCGTAGTCACCGGTCGCCCGGAAGTCGTCCTGCTGCAGCGACACGATCTTCTGCTGCAGGGTTCGGATCAGCTCAAGGCCCGTACGGTCGCCGACGTGGGCGAGGCGGGGGTAGCTGTGACCGCCGAAGTTGCGCTGGCTGATCTTGCCGTCCGGCGTGCGGTCGAACAGCGCGCCGTACGTCTCGAGCTCCCAGACACGATCCGGGGCTTCCTTGGCGTGCAGCTCGGCCATGCGCCAGTTGTTGAGGAACTTGCCGCCGCGCATGGTGTCACCGAAGTGCACCATCCAGTTGTCGTTGGAGTTGGCGTTGCCCATCGCCGCGGCGCAACCACCCTCGGCCATGACCGTGTGGGCCTTGCCGAACAGCGACTTGGAGATGATCGCGGTCTTCTTGCCCGACACGCGGGCCTCGATCGCAGCGCGCAGTCCGGCGCCACCGGCGCCGATGATGACGACGTCGTAGGTGTGTGTCTCGATATCAGCAGTCATGAATATTCAGTCCGTCAGTTGATGAAGCGCAGGTCGGTGATCCATCCGGCTGCCACGCCCCAGATGTAGAAGTCGGTGAAGGCGAGGGTGCCCAGCGTCAGCCAGGCCAGCCCCATGTGGCGACCGTTGAGCTTGGAGACCCAGCCCCAGAGCTTGTAGCGGATCGGGTGCTTGGAGAAGTGGTTGAGCCGGCCGCCGATCAGGCTGCGGCACGAGTGGCACGACACGGTGTAGGCCCACAGCGCGATCACGTTGAGGAGCAACACGATGTTGCCGACGCCGAAGCCGAACTCGTGGTCAGCGGTCTGGAACGCCTTGATCGCGTCGTACGTGTTGATCAGGGAGATGATCGCGGCCGCGTAGAAGAAGTAGCGGTGCAGGTTCTGTCCCAGCAGCGGGAAGCGCGTCTCACCGGTGTACTTCTGGTGCGGCTCGCCAACGGCGCACGCGGGGGGCGACAGCCAGAACGCGCGGTAGTAAGCCTTGCGGTAGTAGTAGCACGTCATGCGGAACAGCAGCAGGAACGGAAGCGTCGCGGCGGCGTACGGCAGCCACCACACGTCGGGCAGGAAGCTTCCGAAGTGCGAGGACTCCGGCACGCAGCCGTTGGAGATGCACGGCGAGTAGAACGGTGTGAGGTACTCGTACTCCGCGACGAAGTAGTCCTTCTGCATGAACACGCGCACCGTGGCGTAGGTCAGCCAGGCGATGAGCCCGACCGCTGTGGCCAGCGGCGGTATCCACCACCTGTCGTTGCGCAGAGTTCGGGCGGCAATCGCCGCGCGTCCGGCCCCATTGGGCCCCTTCAGCGGTGCTCCGGACGACGGAGCTGGTGAGGTGGTGGTCACGCGCCATACCTTAGGACGCTCTCATGATTCTCGCCAAGTCATAGTGAGGCCACGTTTCATAGCCGTTGGCTATGGAACACTGTGCCCATGCAGATCCAGCAGCTCGGCTATTTCGTCGCCGTCGCGCGCACCCGCCATTTCACCCGTGCCGCCGAGCTGACCGGCGTCTCGCAGCCCACCCTGTCCAAGCAGATCAGGGTGCTGGAGAACTCCCTCGGCACCTCCCTGTTCGTGCGCAACCGGGGCGCGATCGAGCTCACCAGCGCCGGAGCGGCGCTGCTCCCCCACGCCCAGCGCATCCTGATCGATGTCGAGAGCGCCGAGCGCACCGTACGAGAGGTGGCCGATCTGCGCCGCGGACGCGTACGGCTCGGAGCCACGCCGTCGTTGTGTGACGGGCTCTTGCCGGAGGCGCTGCGCCGCTTCCACAGCCGCTATCCCGACATCGACCTCGAGGTGCAGGAGGCCGGCTCCCAAGTGCTCACCCGCGAGCTCGCACAGGGGCGTCTGGACGTTGCGCTGCTGATCGTCCCGCTCATCACCGACGATCCCGACATCGAGACGACTCCGGTGCTTCGTGAACAGCTCGTTCTCGTCAGCCCGGCCGACTCCGATCTGTCAGACAGCATGGACGTCAGCGAGCTCAGGGACCTGCCGCTCGTGATGTTCCGTGAGGGCTATTACCTTCGCGACGTCACCTTGCGAGCCTGCCGCGATGCAGGGTTCGAACCGCGATTCGCCGTCGAGGGCGGCGAGATGAGCGCCGTGCTGAGATTCGTCGAGGCCGGTCTCGGCTACGCGGTCGTGCCGAGCATGGTGCTGACCAACCGACCTGCGCTGCGGGCCACCCAGCTCGACAATCCGCCTCTCGATCGGGTCATCGCCCTCGCCCACCGCAGCGCCGACGCCCTCCCGCTCGCGGCCCGGGCGTTCAAGGCAGAGCTGCTCGAGCACCTGACGACGGTCGGGGGCGACTCCGTCGTCGTCTAGCGAGGGCCGAGGTCGAAGGTCCGCTGCGGCGCCCAGCCATCGACATCGTCGTGCTGGTACAGAGCGAAGCCGTCGACGTTGAACCGGCACTCGAAACCGCTCAGCTCGTCGTACGCGCGATCGAGGCTCGCATCGTCGAGGTTGTGCGCGATCGTCACGTGCGGGTGGAACGGGAACTCCGGCTCATCGATCTTGAGTGCCGAGCGAACGGACTTCGCCAACATCTCGGTGTACGAAATGCCCTGGCTGACGGCAATGAAGACCACCGGGGAGACGGGCCTGAATGTTGCGGTGCCACGAAGTCGCATCGGAAAGGACGGCAGGGTCGCGGAGGCTCGTTCGAGCGCATCGCAGACCCCTTCGAGGTCGGCGTCGGCCACCTCCGTCGGTGGGATCAAGGTGACGTGGCTCGGCACCATCCTGGCCATGGGATCGCCAAAGTCCGCCCGCTTGTTCTGCAGCAGCGAACCGTACGGCTCGGGGACCGGTATGGCCACGCCGATGGTGTGGATCATGTGGGCCGAACGAAGCCGGAGCGCTCGTAGACGAGGTCGAGGGTCGTGGAGGCCACCGCGCGAGCCTGCTCGGCACCTTCCTTGAGGATGCGGTCGAGCTCTGCCCGGTCGTCGAGCAGCTCACGCGTACGTTCACCGAACGGTCCGACGAAGTCGGCGACGAGCTCAGACAGCGCGACCTTGAACGCGCCGTACTGCTGACCGACGTACTCACGCTCGATGTCGGCGATCGTCCGGTTGCTCAGAGCGGAGTAGATCACCAGGAGGTTGGAGACCCCGGGCTTGTCCTTCTCGTCGAAGCGGACCTCGTCGCCGGAGTCGGTGATCGCCGAGCGGATCTTCTTGGCCGCCTTCTTGGGATCGTCGAGCAGCCCCACGACGCCGTTGGGCGAGGTCGCCGACTTGCTCATCTTGGCCGTCGGGTGCTGCAGGTCGTAGATCTTGGCGGTCTCCTTGACGATGTACGCCTCGGGCACGGTGAACGTCGCACCGAAACGGTGGTTGAACCGCTGGGCGAGGTTGCGTGCGAGCTCGAGGTGCTGGCGCTGGTCCTCACCGACCGGCACCTGGTCGGCCTGGTAGAGCAGGATGTCGGCCGCCATCAGGATGGGATAGGTGAACAGCCCCACTGAGGAGGTGTCCGCGCCACCCTTGGACGTCTTGTCCTTGAACTGGGTCATCCGGTTGGCCTCGCCGAAACCGGTGATGCAGCTCAGCACCCAGGTCAGCTGGGCGTGCTCCGGCACCTGGCTCTGCACGAACAGAGCGCTACGGCTCGGATCGACGCCGGCGGCCAGGAGCTGCGCGGCGGCGATGTACGTACGCTCACGCAGATCGGTGGGCGAGTACTCGACCGTGATGGCGTGGAGGTCGGGGATGAAGTAGAACGCCTCGAACTCCTCCTGGAGCGCGACCCATTGACGAAACGCACCGAAGTAGTTGCCCAGGTGATAGGAATCGGCGGTCGGCTGGGCACCCGAGAGCACGCGAGGTCGGCGGTCGGCAGGCATGATGCGCATTCTGCCAGCCAACGGTCGGCTAGCCTCACCGGGTGACCGACGTTCGCCAGTGGATCGTGCCGGGCCGAGTCAACCTGATCGGCGAGCACCTGGACTACAACGGCGGCCCCGTTCTCCCGATGGCCATCGACCGCTCGATGACGATCAAGATCCGACGTCGCGACGATGACACCGTCAACGTGTGGACCGATCACCCCGGCTCGGCGAAGGCATCGTTCCCGGTGACGGTGCAGCCAGGCGACGTCGCGGACTGGGCCTCGTACGCGGCCGGCACAGTGTGGAGCCTCGGCCAGTCCGGGTACACCTTCGGCGGCGTCGACATCGTGGTCGAGTCCTCGCTGCCATCCGGTGCAGGTCTCTCGTCGTCGGCGGCCCTGACCTGCGGCATCGCTGCGGCCATCGACGAGCTCTTCACGCTCGGCATCGACCGTACGGACCTGGCGCTGATCGCCCAGCGAGCCGAGTCCGGTTATGTGGGCGCACCCGTGGGCATCATGGACCAGCTCGCGGTGCTCCGCGGTGAGACCGGCAGCGCGATCCTGATCGACACCTCAGCCACTCCCCCGACGACACAGCCGGTCCCGCTCGGCTGGGAGGAAGCCGGCCTGGTCCTGCTGGTCATCGCCACGGGTGCACATCATTCGCTCGCTGACGGCGAGTACGCCGCTCGGCGCGAGGAGTGCGAACGGGCAGCCGTCGAGCTCGGGCTCGAGCATCTGTCCCAAGCGGGGCTGGACGCCACCGTGAAGCTCACCGACGAGGTGCTCAAGGCGCGCACGCGTCACGTGCTGACCGAGACTGCCCGCGTACGGGCTGCCGTCAGTGCCCTCAACCGCGGCGCCTGGCCGCAGCTGGGCGCCGTCTTCACCGCATCGCACGAGTCACTCCGCGACGACTTCGAGGTGAGCTGCCCCGAGCTCGACGTCGCCGTCGAGGCAGCGGTCGAAGCCGGCGCCCTGGGCGCCCGGATGACCGGTGGCGGATTCGGTGGAAGCGCGATCGCGCTCGTACCGCTCGACCTGGTTGCGAAAGTACGAGAGCGCGTCGAGGCGGGATACACGGCGCACCAATGGGCAGCGCCCGAGACGTTCGTCGTGCACGCCGCCAGAGGGGCGCACCTCGTCTGAAACACTGTGGGCGTGAACGACATTCGGATCGCCTATCAGGGAGAGCCCGGCTCCAACTCCCACATCGTGGCGCGCGAGCACTATCCCGACGCCGAGGCAGTCGCCTGCGCGTCGTTCGAGGACGTCTTCGCAGCCGTGGCCAACGGCGAGGCCGAGCTGGCCATGATCCCGATCGACAACTCGATCGCCGGCCGCGTCGCCGACATCCACCACTTCCTGCCGACCTCCGGCCTGCACATCGTCGCCGAGCACTTCCTCCGGATCCAGTTCAGCCTGCTGGGCGTACCAGGGTCGAGCCTCGACACGATCAAGACGGTCCACAGCCACGTCCACGCGCTCGGCCAGTGCCGCAAGGTGATCAAGAAGTACGGCCTCACGACCGTGATCTCCGGCGACACCGCCGGAGCTGCCCGCGAGATTGCCGACGCCGCCGATCCGACCCAGGCAGCGATCTCACCGCCGCTTGCCGCCGAGATCTACGGCCTTGACGTCCTTGCCACCGACATCGAGGACGAAGATCACAACACGACCCGGTTCGTCGTGCTGTCGCGCGAGCCCAAGGTCGCCCCTGCCGGCAACGGCCCGGTGGTCACCAGCTTCATCTTCAACGTTCGCAACCTGCCGGCCGCGCTCTACAAGGCTCTCGGCGGATTCGCCACCAACGGCGTCAACATGACCAAGCTCGAGAGCTACATGGTCGGCGGCGAGTTCACGGCGACCCAGTTCCTCGCCGAGGTTGACGGCCATCCCGACGACCTGCCCCTCAAGAACGCTCTCGAGGAGCTCGCGTTCTTCACCACCGACGTGACGATTTTGGGGGTTTACCCCGCCGATCCCTACCGCGCATGAAGCCGCCCGAGATGGTGTGGCCGCTCACCGTGCCGGTGCTGTCCGACGGGGTGGTGACGCTCCGCGCACACACCCCTGCCGACATCGACGGGATGCTCGAGATGGCGGCCGACCCCGAGATGGTCAGGTGGACCTCCGTCGCGACACCTCACACCCGTGAGATGAGCGAGGACTTCGCGTTCCGGACCATCCCCCGCGGCTGGGACGAGGGATCCAACCGTGTCTGGGCGATCGAGGCGGAAGGCCGCTACGCCGGCAACGTCGATGTGCGCCAGGCGCCGGTGGCCGACATCGGCTTCGCGCTCCACCCCTGGGCACGGGGTCGCGGCATCATGGCGCGAGCCGTACGGCTGGCCGTCGACTGGGCCTTCACCGAGGGCGGCGTCGAGATCGTGCACTGGCGGTCACACGTGGGCAACGAGGCATCGCTGCGGGTCGCCCACGCCACCGGGTTCACCCTGCATGGCACCACCCCCGGATGCCTGATCGAGCGGGACAAGGTCATCGATGCGTGGACGGCGTCGATCCGGTTCGGCGACGCTCCTGTCGCCGTCTCGCGCTGGGCCGAGTCGACTGTGCTCGAGTCCGACCGGGTCCGGCTCCGACCCTTCGTGGAGGCGGACTTCCCCCGGATCGCCGAGGCATGCAGCGACCCCGACACGTTGCACTGGCTCAACGGCCTCCCGCAGCCGTACACGGAGACCACGGCTCGCCTCTACGTCGCCGACTGCATCTGGCAGGCCGCCAAGGGTCGCAAGGCGACCTGGGCGATCGCCGACCGCGACACCGACCAGCTGCTCGGAAACATTGCGGTGATGGACATGCTCGGACCCAATCCGACATCTGGCGAGGTCGGCTACTGGATGCACCCCGACGCCCGCCAACGCGGCCTCATGACGGAGGCCGCCGAGCTCGTCGTGGCGCACGCCTTCAGTGCGAAGGGGCTCGATCGCCGCCGATTGGTCCTTTACGCCGCCGACGGCAATGACGGCAGCAACGCGGTCGCCAGGGCGGTCGGGTTCACCCGTTACGGGACACAGCGGCTGGCGGAGCGCTTGGGCGACGGATCGTACGTCGACCTGCACGGTTATGAACTGCTCCGGATGTCGTAGTCGGGCTCTAGAGTTTGGTGGATGAGCACAACGACCGACCTGCCCGCTGACTACAAGCCCTGGCCGGCACTCTGGGCCATGGTCATCGGCTTCTTCATGATCCTCGTCGACAACACGATCGTGTCTGTCGCGACGCCGGCCATCGCACGCGAGCTGGAAGCCACGATCAACAGCGTCATCTGGGTGACGAGCGCCTATCTGCTCGCTTATGCGGTGCCGCTGCTGGTGACGGGTCGGCTCGGTGATCGCTTCGGACCCAAGAACGTCTACCTCATCGGCCTCACGATCTTCACGCTCGCGTCGCTGTGGTGCGGACTCACCGGCAGCATCGAGATGCTCATCATCGCTCGCGTCGTGCAGGGCGTCGGCGCCTCTCTCATGACCCCGCAGACGATGGCCGTCATCACACGTACGTTCGCCCCCGCCAACCGTGGCAGCGCCATGGCCCTCTGGGGCGCCACGGCCGGTGTCGCCACGCTGGTCGGCCCGATCCTCGGTGGCGTCCTCGTGGACTCGCTCGGCTGGGAATGGATCTTCTTCATCAACGTCCCGGTCGGCATCATCGGATTCGTCCTCGCCTGGCGCCTCGTGCCCACGCTGGCGACGCACACACACACCTTCGACTGGGTCGGCGTCGCGCTGAGCGCGATCGGCATGTTCCTACTGGTGTTCGGCATACAAGAGGGTGAGAAGTACGACTGGGGCACGATCACCGGCATCCTCTCCGTTCCCGCCCTGATCGGCGTCGGACTGCTCGTGATCGTGGGCTTCCTGTGGTGGCAGAGCCGCATCCAGGCCGAGCCACTCGTACCGCTCAGCCTGTTCCGTGATCGCAACTTCTCGCTGGGCAACGCTGGCATCGCCATGGTTTCGCTCGCCATCACCTCGATGTCGCTGCCGGTCTTCTTCTACGCACAAGGCGTACGCGGTTGGTCCCCGACGGAGTCGGCTCTCCTCATGGCGCCCATGGCTGTGGTCCTGCTGGCGCTCTCGCCGATCGTCGGCAAGCTGGTCGACCGGGTGCATCCGCGCAACATCGTCGTCGTCGGATTCGGCACGGCCGCCGTTGCGATGTTCTGGCTCTCCCGCCTCATCTCGCCCGACACCCCGGTCTGGCAGCTCGTCTTGCCGATGGCGCTGTTCGGCGTCTCCAACGCATGCCTGTGGGCACCGCTGGGCGCAACGGCAACTCGCAACCTCCCGATGAGCTCTGCCGGTGCGGGCGCCGGCGTCTACAACACGACACGCCAGGTCGGCGCCGTGCTTGGCAGCGCTGCGATCGCCGCGATCATCCAGGCCCGACTCACCGCCAACGGCCTCCCCGGATCATCGGAGGGCTTCCAGTCCTCGGGCCAGGCCATGCCCGCTGCGGCGCAGGGCCCCTTCTCGGATGCGATGGCGCAGTCACTCCTGCTGCCCGTCGGCGCATTCCTGATCGGCATCGTGCTGGTGCTGTTCTTCCAGCGGCCGTCCCACGCCGGGCACGGCGGCGCGAAGGTCGTCGAACCGGTCGTCGCGGCGTAGCTTGCTTGGGGATGCATGTCCCAGACCTCACCAGACCGGATGTCGATCGGTCGCCGTTGACGCCAGCGGGCCCCCAGTAGCAACAGATCTCGTCTGGCGGTCAGCGTTATCGAATGCTGAGACGGCAGGAACGACGCATCGGATACCCCTAACTTGATGGCCAGAGCACGCGCCGTGGCGTGCCAGGCCCAAGGCAGGAACATGAGGATCATCCGCATCGCCACCGCACTCGCCATCTGCGCAGCGGCGCTGACGGCATGTGCGCCGGGCGGAAGATCTGACTCCGGCGCGGACACGACGTCACTCTCGCTGGTCGGCTTCGCAGTCCCCAAGGCCGGCAACAATGCGGCCCAGGCCGCCTTCGCCAAGACCGATGAGGGCAAGGGCACGAAGTGGAGGGAGTCGTACGGCGCATCCGGCGACCAGAGCCGCGCCGTCGCAAACGGGCTCAACGCTGACTACGTGCACTTCTCCATCACCCCCGACGTCACTCGCCTGGTCGATGCCGGCCTCGTGGCCAGGGACTGGAGATGCGGGCACCAACCACGGCATCGTGACCGACTCGGTCGTCGTCCTTGTCGTCCGCGAGGGCAACCCCAAGAACATCAAGGGCTGGGACGACCTGGTCAAGGACGGCGTCGGCATCGTGACGCCCAACCCCGGATCCTCAGGTGCCGCACGCTGGAACATCCTGGCGGCCTGGCAGCACGCGATCGCCAAGGGAGGCGACGACGCGGATGCCAAGGACTTCCTCGCCTCGCTGTTCGCCAACGTCAAGGCGTTGCCCGGCAGCGGTCGCGACGCCACCACGGCATTCCAGGGTGGGACGGGTGACGTACTGATCTCGTACGAGAACGAAGCCATCCTGGCTCGTCAGAACGGCGAGAAGATCGACTACGTCGTGCCCTCGGACACCCTGAAGATCGAGAACCCTGCGGCCGTCACCACCAACGCTGATCCCAAGGCCAAGAAGTTCCTCGACTTCGTGCTGACCAAGGAAGGCCAGGAGCAGTACGTCTCCAAGGGCTTCCGTCCACTGGAGTCCGTCGAAGGTGTCGAGGTCGGTACGGTCAAGGGCGCCAACGATCCCGCGAACCCCTTTCCGGCACCCGAGAAGCTGTTCACGATCGACGGCGACCTCGGCGGCTGGGAAGCCGCCACCAAGAAATTCTTCGACGAGAAGGATGGAATCATCACCAAGCTCCTCGCAGCATCCGGGAACTCGTGACTCTCGACACCCCTCTCGCTCCGGGAGCGGCGCGCACGCGTCGCACCCGCAGCGCGACGTCATTGACACGATCCTCAGGCCTGGGCCTCGGGGTCGCGTTGACGTGGTTCAGCGCACTGGTGCTCATCCCGCTGGCCCTGGTCGTCGTCCAGTCGACCGAGGGCGGATGGGACACGTTCCGCGACACCCTCACCAACCCGCAAACGGCGGCAGCCCTGCGCCTCACGGTGACGCAGGCCATGATCGTCACCCTGGTCAACGTCGTGGTCGGCACCCTGATCGCCTGGGTCCTCGTACGCGACAGCTTCCCCGGCAAGCGGATCCTCGAGGTCATCATCGACATCCCGTTCGCCCTGCCGACGATCGTCGCCGGCTTGGTGCTGCTCAGCCTCTACGGACCGCAGAGCCCGCTCGGGATCAACGTCGCCAACACGGAGCGCTCGGTGTTCCTGGCACTCCTGTTCGTCACCCTGCCGTTCGTCGTACGCACGGTCGAGCCCGTCCTCCTCGAGCTCGATCCCGAGGTCGAGCAGGCTGCCGCATCTCTCGGCGCCAGTCGGTTCACGACGTTCAGGCGCATCCTGCTGCCCGCGCTGGCGCCCGCGATCACCGCCGGAGCCGCCCTCGCGTTCGCGCGCGGCATCAGCGAGTACGGATCGCTGGTCCTGCTCTCGGGCAACCTGCCCAACAAGACCGAGGTCGCCTCGGTCCGCATCCTGACCTACGTCGAGAACGGCAACGATGCGGCCGCCGCCACGGTCGCCGTGCTCCTGCTCGTCGTTGCCCTCGCCGCGATCATCGCGCTGCAGCTCCTCTCCAGGGTGGTCGCGCGCCGTGAGTAGCTTCGGGAAGAAGTCGTTCGGCGTGTACTTCCGCCGCTCCATCGTGATCGCCTACCTGTTCTTCCTCGTTGCCTGGCCCGTTGCACTCGTCGGCATCAAGACGTTCGACGGCGGGCTCGCCAACCTGCAGACCGCCTTCAGCGACCCCGCCGTGACGTTCGCGCTGCAGCTCACCGTCTATGTGGCGGTGTGGGCCGTGGCGATCAACACCGTCTTCGGCATCGGCATCTCGCTGCTGCTCGTGCGCTACGACTTCCCCGGACGTGGCGTGCTGTCGGCCCTGATCGACCTGCCCCTGTCGGTGTCACCCGTGGTCGTCGGTCTCGCGCTGCTCCTCGCGTACGGCGGCACCAACGGCACGTTCGGGCCGGCACTGGAATCTGCGGGCCTGCAGGTCGCCTTCGCGCCGGCAGGCATCATCATGGCGACCGCGTTCGTCAGCCTTCCCCTGGTGATTCGCGAGCTCGTACCGGTTCTGCAGGAGATCGGGACCGACCAGGAGCTGGCCGCACGCAGCCTCGGCGCCGGCCCCTGGCAGACGTTCCGCCGCATCACGCTGCCATCGATCCGCTGGGCGCTGGTCTACGGGGTCGTACTGAGCCTCGCCCGATCACTCGGCGAGTTCGGTGCCGTCAAGATCGTCTCCGGCAACATCGCCGAGCAGACCCAGACCGCCACGCTGGTGGTCGAACAGAAGTACCAGGACTTCGAGCAGGGTTCGGCGTACGCCACGTCGTTCCTGCTCGCACTGATCGCCGTCGCGGCCCTCGTGCTCGTGACCGTGCTTCGACCCAAGGAGAACACCGATGGGCATTGAGATCCGCGGCATCAACAAGCTCTTCGGTGACTTCGTTGCGCTCGAGGACATCACCCTCAGCGTCCCGACCGGACAGCTCACCGCTCTGCTCGGGCCCAGCGGTGGCGGCAAGTCCACCCTGCTCCGGATCATCGCGGGACTCGAGTCCTCCGACAGCGGGACGGTCGAGATCGAGGGTGTCGACGCGACCAACGTCCCGGCGCAGAAGCGCAATGTCGGCTTCGTGTTCCAGCACTACGCCGCGTTCAAGCACATGACGGTCGAGAAGAACATCGCGTTCGGTCTGGAGATCCGCAAACGACCCAAGGACGAGATCCAGGCCAAGGTCCATGAGCTTCTCCAGCTGGTGCACCTGGAGCAGTGGTCACAGCGCCTGCCATCGCAGCTGTCGGGTGGTCAGCGACAGCGCATGGCGCTGGCACGCGCACTGGCGATCGAGCCCAGCGTGCTTCTGCTGGACGAGCCGTTCGGCGCACTCGATGCCAAGGTTCGCAAGGAGCTGCGTGACTGGCTCCGTCGGCTGCACGACGAGATGCACGTGACGACCATCTTCGTGACGCACGACCAGGAGGAAGCGCTCGAGGTCGCCGACAGCCTGGTGATCATCAACGAGGGACGTATCGAGCAGATCGGCTCACCAGACGACCTGTACGACCGGCCCGCCAGTGACTTCGTGCTCTCGTTCCTCGGACCTGTCACCACGCTGGGTGACAAGCTCGTACGTCCGCACGACATCGAGATCTCCCGCTACGAGCAGGCAGCCACGGCGGTCGGCTCGATCACCCGGTGGACGCGGGTGGGTTTCGAGATCCGTCTCGAAGTCACCCCCGAGGACGGCGACAAGACCCCGATCCAGGTCACGGTGACCCGCTCCGAGGCCACGGCGCTCGGTCTGCACGAGGGCGATCGAGTGTGGCTACGCGTGAAGGTCGGAGCCGACAGCGTCGTTCACTGAGCGCGTACGACGCCCCGCCGCCACGCCAATCGCGAAGATCGCAAGGCCGGACGCTGCCAGCGCGATGCCGACGAGGCTCGTCGCCCGGTAGCCATGGCCGGCCGTGATCACGACTCCGCCCAGCCATGCTCCGAGGCCGTTGGCGATGTTGAGTGCCGAGTGGTTGAGCGCCGCTCCGAGCATCTGCGCATCGCCGGCGGCGTCCATGAGCCGCATCTGCAGAGTGATCGCAACGACCGAGCCGAGGCTGCCGACGAAGAACACCAGCACGAGCGCAGGCACCGTGACACCGGCAGCGAGGTAGAACGCCGCCAGCACGACCACGGTTGCGGCGAAACCGCCCAGCACCGATCGCTCGATGTCCCAGTCGGCCAGGATGCCTGCCGCCCACGAGCCGAACACGGAGCCGACACCGAACACCAGCAGGAAGACGTTGATCCATCCGCGCGACAAGTCGGTCACGTCGGTGACGATGGGTGCGATGTAGCTGTACATTGCGAACAGCCCGCCGAACCCGACGAGTCCGGCTGCCACCGCGAACAGCACCTGCGGCCGCTTCAGGGCGGCCAGCTCTCCACGCAGGGTCGCATCGACGTTGCCCGGCGAGTGCGGGACGAAGCTGACGATCATCACCGCCGCCAGTGCCGCGATCACCAGGACCGCCCAGTAGGCGCTGCGCCAGCCCAGCTGCTGACCAAGGAAGTTCGAGACCGGGACACCGGCGACCAGCGCCACCGACAGGCCCAGCATGACCGAGCTGACGGCTCGGCCACGGTTTTCGGGGCGCACCAGCGACGCAGCCAGGAGCGACGCGACCCCGAAGTACGCACCGTGCGGGAGACCGGCGACGAATCGTGCAGCCATGACGGGCACGTAACCGCTCGAGACTGCCGTGAGCGCGTTGCCGACACCGAGGGCGAGAATCAGGCCGACGGCGAGCTCACGCTTGGGCAGCCGCGCCCCGAGCGACACGATCACCGGCGCGCCGATGACGACGCCGAATGCGTACGCCGTGATCAGGTGCCCGGTCCTGGGGATCGACTCATCGATGCCTTCGGCGATGTCGGGGAGCAGACCCATCGTGACGAACTCGGTCGTACCGATCGCAAATCCGCCCAGCGCCAGCGCGAGCAGGGCGAGCGACAGGTGGCGGGTGCTGACCGGGATCTGGGGAGTGCTCACAGCTCCATTCAAGCCACGAGCGTCGGCGTGTTATTCCGCGGGCCCAATTTGTCAGATCGCCGTGCCACGCTGAGGCGTGCGTTCCTTCAGTGCCTCCGAGCGGCGGTCGCGGCTCGGGCGTCGTCACGCGCTCGCGCCCGGACACCGGACAGCTGATCCGGTCGGCGCGGCGCGCAGTGTCGTCGCCCTGCACGGCACCGATCCCGCCACCACGTTCCTCGCCGTCCTGGCGCGTACCGACGGCGTCACGATCAGCGACATCGAGCGGGCGTTGTACGACGACCGGACCCTGATCAGGGTGCTCGCGATGCGTCGCACCGTGTTTGCCGTGCCACGTGATTTCGTCGCGGCGTGCCACGCAGGAGCGGCCGACACCGTCGCACGAGAGCAACGCCGTCTCCTCGAGAAGATGCTCACCGAGGCCGAGGCCACCAAGGACCCGGCGAGGTGGGTCCGGTCGGTCGAGAAGGTCGCCCTCGCCGCGGTCGAGGAGGCCGGCGAGATCACCAGCGCCGAGCTGGGCAAGGTCGACAAGCGCATGGCGACGCGATTCGTGCTCGCGCCGGGCACCAAGTACGAGACGACGCAGGGTCTGGCAAGTCGACTGCTCACCCTGATGTCGGCGAAGGGCGAGATCGTCCGCGCCCGGCCGCGCGGCACCTGGACGTCGACGCAGTTCCGCTGGAGCACGCTCGGCAACTGGGCCCCAGATGCGATCGCCGACCTCTCAGTCGACGATGCAGCTGCAGAGATCGCCCGCCGCTGGCTTGCCTCCTACGGCCCGTCGACCGAGGATGACCTGGCCTGGTGGACCGGCTGGACCAAGACGCGCACTCGAGCCGCCCTTGCGCGATGCGATGTCGTCGAGGTCGACCTCGACGGGCAGATCGGACTGATCCTCGCGGGCGATGACGAACCAGAGGCCGGGAACGAGCCGTGGGTGGCGCTCCTGCCCGCCCTCGACCCGACGATCATGGGGTGGAAGCACCGCGACTTCTATCTTGGGCCGCACCGAGAGCAGCTCTTCGACGTCAACGGCAACGCCGGTCCGACCGTGTGGTGCAACGGTGAGGTGGTGGGCGGCTGGGCCCAGCTCGACAGCGGTGAGGTTGTCACCCACCTGCTCGCCGACATCGGGACCGAAGCCGCCGGCGCCGTGAAGCGTGAGGCGGCATCGCTCACCGAGGTGCTGGGCGACGTACGCCTCAAGGCTCGTGCCCGCGGCTGGACCCCGTCGGAGAAGCAGCTGCGCTCCTAGCCGAGCCGGTCGGACCGCGGATTCCCAGCAGGTCCTCGAAACCGGTCACTCCTCCCTCGTTGCAACGAGGGAGAAGTGACCGGTTCGAAGGTGATGCTGGGAATCAGCCGAGGCGGTCGACGAGGTCCTTGAGCACTGCGCTGAAGGTGGACGACGGCCGCATCACGGCGTTGACCTTGGCGTCGTCAGGGCGGAAGTAGCCACCGATGTCAGCCGGCGAGCCCTGTACGGCGAGCAGCTCGTCGTTGATCTTCTGCTCGTTCGATTCCAGGGCTCCCGCGATCTCTGCGAATCCTGCTGCGAGCTCGGCGTCCTCGGACTGCTTGGCCAGCTCCTGTGCCCAGTAGAGCGCGAGGTAGAAGTGGCTGCCGCGGTTGTCGATCTCGCCGACCTTGCGGCTGGGTGACTTGTTCTCGTTGAGGAACGTTCCCGTCGCGCGGTCGAGGGTGTCCGCGAGGATCTGTGCCCGGGCGTTGTTGGTCGTCGTGGCCATGTGCTCGAAGCTCGACGCCAGTGCAAGGAACTCGCCGAGACTGTCCCACCGCAGGTGGTTTTCCTTGACGAGCTGCTGCACGTGCTTGGGGGCCGACCCGCCGGCGCCGGTCTCGAACAGCCCGCCGCCGTTGATGAGCGGGACGATCGAGAGCATCTTGGCGCTGGTGCCGAGCTCCAGGATCGGGAACAGGTCGGTGTTGTAGTCGCGCAGCACGTTGCCGGTGACCGAGATGGTGTCCTCACCCTTGCGGATGCGGTCGACCGAGAACTTCGTCGCCTCGACCGGCGACATGATCTCGATCTGCAGCCCGTCGGTGTCGTGCTCCGGCAGGTAGTCGTTGACCTTGGCGATGAGGTTGGCGTCGTGCGCACGCGTCGAGTCGAGCCAGAACACGGCGGGCGTCGACGAGGCACGGGCACGGGTCACGGCGAGCTTGACCCAATCGCGGATCGGCACGTCCTTGGTCTGGCACGCACGCCAGACGTCGCCGACCTCCACGGAGTGCTCGATCAGCACGTCGCCGGCGCGGTTGACCAGCTGCACGGTGCCGGCCGCGGCGATCTCGAACGTCTTGTCGTGGCTGCCGTACTCCTCAGCAGCCTGGGCCATCAGGCCGACGTTGGGGACCGAGCCCATCGTCGTGGGGTCGTAGGCGCCGTTGGCGCGGCAGTCATCGATGACGACCTGGTAGATGCCGGCGTACGAGCTGTCCGGGATCACGGCGAGCGTGTCAGCCTCGGCGCCATCGGGTCCCCACATGTGACCCGACGTACGGATCATGGCCGGCATCGATGCATCGACGATGACGTCGCTCGGCACGTGCAGGTTGGTGATGCCCTTGTCCGAATCGACCATCGCGAGCGGGGGTCCGGCAGCGATACCGGCGTCGATCGCTGCCTTGATCTCAGCGCCGTTGGGGAGCGCGTCAAGGCCGGCGATGATCGAGCCCAGCCCGTTGCTGGGGCTGAGCCCGGCGGCAGCCAAGTCATCTCCGTACTGGGCGAACACGTCAGGCAGGAACGCCTTGACGACGTGGCCGAAGATGATCGGGTCGGAGACCTTCATCATGGTGGCCTTGAGGTGGACCGAGAACAGGACTCCGTCCGCCCTGGCCCGCTCGACCTGGGCCGCGAGGAAGGCATCGAGTGCAGCGGCGCGCATGACGGTGCCGTCGACGATCTCGCCGGCGAGGACCGGAAACGCTTCCTTGAGCACCGTCGTGGTGCCGTCGGCGCCGACGTGTTGGATCGTCAGCGCGTCGTCGGCCTCGAGCACGACCGACTTCTCGTTGTCTCGGAAGTCGTCGGCGTCCATCGTGGCGACGTTGGTCGCCGAGTCTGCGGACCAGGCACCCATCGAGTGCGGGTGCGCCTTGGCGAAGTTCTTGACCGACGCGGGTGCGCGGCGGTCGGAGTTGCCCTCACGGAGAACCGGGTTGACGGCGCTTCCCTTGACCTTGTCGTAGCGCGCGCGAACGTCCTTGTCCTCGTCGCTCTTGGGATCGTCCGGGTAGTCCGGCAGTGCGTAGCCCTGGCTCTGCAGCTCGGCGATCGCGGCCTTGAGCTGCGGGATCGAGGCGCTGATGTTGGGGAGCTTGATGATGTTGGCCTCGGGCGTCTTGGCGAGCTCACCGAGCTCGGTGAGGGCGTCCCCGATCTGCTGCTCAGGGGTCAGCCGATCGCCGAAGAGAGCGATGATGCGCCCTGCCAGAGAAATGTCGCGCGTCTCGACCTCGACGCCGGCCGTCGAGGCATAGGCCTCGATGACGGGGAGGAACGAGTAGGTGGCGAGCAACGGCGCCTCGTCAGTGTGGGTGTAGATGATCTTGGCCATCGGGCCAGCCTCCTAGGCGCAGAAAATTCGTTTGACATCAAGATATCTCACTTCTGACGACACTCCCAGACAGCCTTCTCGCGCTGCTGATCGGTCCCGGGCGAGGTGCGTCCTAAACTCAGGCGAGGTCGCGCGCGCGGCCCACCTACCTGAGGAGTCCTCGTCATGGCGACAACCATTCCAATATCCTCTCGTCTCGCGGCTGAAGCAGTGGGCACGTTCGTACTGGTCCTCGGCGGAGTGGGCAGCGCCATCCTGGCCGGTGAGGCCATCGGTGCCGCCGGCGTCGCGCTGGCGTTCGGCCTGACCGTGCTGACGATGGCCTACGCCGTGGGCCACATCTCGGGCGGCCATTTCAACCCCGCCGTGACGGTCGGGCTGGCAGCTGGCAAGAGATTCGAGTGGAGCGAGGTCGGCCCGTACGTCGTGTCCCAGCTCATCGGTGGGTTCGTCGGCGCCCTCGCCATCTGGGCCATCGCCTCCGGCAATGCTGACTTCGATCGCGCGGCGTCGTTCGGCGGTGCGTCGAACGGATGGGGCGACACGATCGGTGGCTACTCGCTGCTCGCCGTCCTGCTCACCGAGATCATCTTCACCGCCCTGTTCGTCTTCATCATCGCCGGAGTGACCTCAGGTCGAACGCCTGACGGGTTCGCGCCGATCGCCATCGGCCTGGCGCTGACGCTCATCCACCTGGTGACGATCCCGATCGACAACACCTCGGTCAACCCGGCACGATCGATCGCGGCGGCAATCCTCGGCGGCGGCGACAGCCTCGGGCAGGTGTGGGCCTTCATCGTCGCCCCGCTGATCGGTGGCATCGTCGGCGGACTCGGCTACAAGGCGATCACCGGTGGTGCGCGCTCCGGAGTCGACATCGAGGGCAAGCAGACCCGCTAGTCCCTGGACACGCAGAAGGGCCCGGTCGGGATGACCGGGCCCTTCTGCATCGGTTCAGCCTCAGCCGACGTCGTAGCGATCCAGGTCCATGACCTTCGACCACGCGGCGACGAAGTCAGCCACGAACTTGCCGGCTGCGTCGTCGCTCGCATACACCTCTGCGATCGCGCGCAGCTCGGAGTTGGAGCCGAACACCAGATCGGCCCGGCTGCCGGTCCACTTCACCGCGCCCGACGCGTCGCGTGCCTCGTACGTCGAAGAGTCCGCCGAGGCAGCCGTCCACGTCGTGTCCAGGTCGAGAAGGTTGACGAAGAAGTCGTTCGTCAACGATCCCGGCTTGTCGGTCAGGACACCCAGCGACGAGTTGTCGTAGTTGGTGTCGAGGACCCGCAGGCCACCAACCAGCGCCGTCATCTCCGGTGCGCTGAGGTCGAGCAGGTTGGCCTTGTCGATCAGCAGGAACTCCGCGGGGAGGCGATTGCCCTTGCCGTAGTAGTTGCGGAACCCGTCGGCCTGCGGCTCAAGTGCTGCGAACGACTCGACGTCGGTCTGCTCTTGAGATGCATCCGTACGGCCCGGCGTGAACGGCACGACGACGTCGTGGCCCGCGGCCTTGGCGGCCTGCTCCACGCCGACCGCTCCACCCAGCACGATGACGTCGGCGAGCGAGACACCCTTGCCGAAGGTCTGCTGGACGCCCTCGAGCGTACGAAGGACTGTCGCGAGCTGGTCGGGGTTGTTGACCTCCCAGCCGTTCTGCGGCTCGAGGCGGATGCGCGCACCATTGGCGCCGCCGCGCTTGTCGCTGATGCGGAAGGACGATGCGGACGCCCAAGCGGTCGCCACGAGCTGCGAGACGCTCAGCCCCGAGGCGGCGATCTGCGCCTTGAGGTCGGCGATGTCACCCTCGGTCAGCTCCACCGTCGATGCCGGCAGCGGGTCCTGCCACAGCAGCTCTTCCTGCGGGACGAGCGGGCCGAGGTAGCGCTGGATCGGCCCCATGTCGCGGTGCGTCAGCTTGTACCAAGCACGTGCGAACGCGTCGGCGAACTGATCGGGGTTCTCCAGGAACCGACGTGAGATCGGCTCGTAGATCGGGTCGAACCGCAGTGCGAGGTCCGACGTCAACATGGTCGGCGGACGGTTGAGCTCGTTGGTCTCCGGATCGGGGAACGTGTTCGCCCCGGCGCCATCCTTGGCCACCCATTGGTTGGCTCCGGCAGGGCTCTTGCTGAGCTCCCACTCGAACCCGAAAAGCGTCTCGAAGAAGCTGTTGTCCCACGTCGTGGGCGTCGCCGTCCAGGTGACCTCGAGGCCGCTGGTGATGACGTCGCGACCCTTGCCGGTGCCAAGGGACTGCCTCCAGCCAAGACCCATCTCCTCGAGCGGAGCACCCTCCGGCTCGGGGCCGACGTACTGATCAGGGTCCCCTGCACCGTGGGTCTTGCCAAATGTGTGGCCCCCGGCGATCAGCGCAACCGTCTCCTCGTCGTTCATGGCCATGCGACCGAACGTCTCGCGGATGTCACGCGCCGACCCGAGCGGGTCCGGCTGACCTTCGGGGCCTTCCGGGTTGACGTAGATCAGCCCCATCTGGACCGCGGCGAGCGGGTTCTCGAGCTCACGGTCACCGGTGTAGCGCTTCGAGCCACCCTCGTCCCCGCCGAGCCACTCGTCCTCGGGACCCCAGTAGACGTCCTCGTCTGGCTCCCACACGTCGGCACGGCCACCGGCAAAGCCAAAGGTCTTGAAGCCCATGGTCTCCAGGGCCACGTTGCCGGTCAGGATCATCAGGTCAGCCCACGAGATCGCGGCGCCGTACTTCTTCTTGATCGGCCACAGCAGTCGACGGGCCTTGTCGAGGTTGCCGTTGTCAGGCCAGCTGTTGAGCGGTGCAAAACGCTGCATTCCGGCGCCGGCACCACCACGTCCGTCGCGGATGCGGTAGGTGCCCGCACTGTGCCACGCCATGCGGATGAAGAACCCCCCGTAGTGGCCGAAGTCGGCGGGCCACCAGTCCTGCGAGTCGGTCATCAGGGCGGCCAGGTCAGCACGTACGGCGTCGAGGTCGAGGTTGTTGAACGCCTGGGCGTAGTCGAAGTCGGCGTCCATCGGGTTGGCGACGTCGGTGTGCTTGCGCAGGATCTTGAGGTTGAGCTGGTTGGGCCACCACTCCTGGTTGGCCGATCCCTCGGTCGGGTGGACGCGCCCGCCGTGCGAGACGGGGCACTGCCCTTGACCTTCGTTCTCCTCGTCGTTCATGTCTCCGACGACGGCGTTGTGGTGGTCGTGGTTCTCGGTCATGGCGTTCCTTCCGGATCAGCTGGATGTGGTGGCTGTGCAGTCGGGGCAGGTGCCCCAGTAGGTCACTTCGGCTTCGTCGATCGTGAAGCCGTGGTCATCGGATGCGGTCAGGCAGGGGGCGCTCCCGTGGGTGCAGTCGACGTCGGCCACTGCCCCGCACCTGCGGCAGACGACGTGGTGATGATTGTCGCCGACCCGCATCTCAAAGAGCGCCGGCGACCCGGCGGGCTCGATCCTGCGTACGATCCCTGCGTCGGCCAGAGCCCTCAGCACGTCGTACACAGCCTGGGTCGACACCGACCCAAGCTCAGCGCGTACGTCCGCAGCGATGCGGTCGACCTCTGAATGCGGCGCACTGGAGAGGGCAGTGATGACGGCGACTCGAGGGCGGGTGACTCGCAGGCCGGCGTCACGCAGCAGCGCAACGGGGTCCTCGGCGACGAGCATGCTCACATCGAAGCACCTTTTCTGGAATCATTCAAGATTCAGGTTCGACTGTCGTCAGACCCGCACGAAGTGGCCCTGCGGGCGTGGGCTATTTTCGAAAGAGTCCCCCATGCACCAAGGAGCAGATTCGTGAGCAAAACCCCCGTCAAGGTCGCCGTCACCGGAGCTGCCGGTCAGATCGGCTACAGCTTGCTCTTCCGCCTCGCCAGCGGATCACTGCTCGGCCCCGACACGCCGATCCAGCTCCAGCTGCTCGAGATCACGCCGGCTCTCAAGGCACTCGAGGGTGTCGTGATGGAGCTTGACGACTGCGCGTTCCCGACCCTGGCCGGCGTCGAGATCGGCGACGACGCCGAGAAGATCTTCGACGGCGTCAACCTCGCCCTGCTGGTCGGCGCCCGTCCCCGCGGACCGGGCATGGAGCGCGGCGACCTGCTCGAAGCCAATGGTGCGATCTTCACCGCCCAGGGCAAGGCGCTCAACAAGGTTGCCGCCGACGACGTACGCATCGGCGTCACCGGCAACCCGGCCAACACCAACGCGCTGATCGCGATGAGCAACGCTCAGGACATCCCCAAGGAGCGCTTCAGCGCCCTGACGCGCCTCGACCACAACCGTGCCATCTCCCAGCTCGCGGCCAAGACCGGTGCCAGCGTGACCGACATCAAGAAGATGACGATCTGGGGCAACCACTCGGCCACCCAGTACCCCGACATCTTCCACGCCGAGGTGGGCGGCAAGAACGCCGCAGAGACCGTCAACGACCAGTCGTGGATCGAGAACGACTTCATCCCGACCGTCGCCAAGCGCGGCGCCGCGATCATCGAGGCACGTGGCTCGTCGTCGGCAGCGTCCGCGGCCTCTGCCACGATCGACGCCGCACACGACTGGTTGTTCGGCACCCCCGAGGGTGACTGGGCATCGATGGCTGTCGTGTCCGACGGTTCGTACGGCGTTCCCGAGGGCCTGATCTACTCGTTCCCCGTCACCACCCAGGGCGGCGACTGGTCGATCGTCCAGGGTCTCGAGATCGACGAGTTCTCCCGGGCCCGTATGGACGCCACCGCGGCCGAGCTCATCGAGGAGCGCGACGCCGTCAAGGAGCTCGGCCTCATCTAGAGCCGAGGCGGTTCAGCCCGGTTGGTCGGGGATGACCAGCGCCAACACGACGAGTGCGACGCCGAGCAAGGTCATCCAGACCATGTCGAACAGCTTGCCGCGTACGCGGAGCATGCCCGTGTGACTGACCGGCACGACTGATCGCGCTGCCGCCCCGACGATGAACGCTCCCCCGACCAGGGCGACGCCTGCCCTCCAGGGCCCGGCCACCACGAGGCCGAGACCCACGGCGACGACCACGAGCTGCAACAGGTAGAGCTGCGAGCCGCGGCTGCGAGGCATCCTCATCGGCGATGGCTCACGGGTTGAGCCGCTCTGCGGTGTCGACGACGTTGGTCAGGAGCATCGCGCGTGTCATCGGCCCGACTCCCCCTGGGTTGGGTGAGATCCAGCCTGCGACCTCGTACGCAGCGGGGTCGACGTCGCCGACGATGCCGTTCTCGTTGCGGCTCACCCCGACGTCGAGCAGAGCCGCGCCGGGCTTGACCATCTCGGCCGTGATGATGCCGGGGACACCGGCCGCGGCGATGACGATGTCGGCACGACGCACCTCGGCCGCGAGGTCAGCCGTACCCGTGTGGCACAGGGTCACGGTGGCGTTCTCGCTGCGACGGGTCAGCAGCAGGCCCATCGGCCGGCCGACCGTGATGCCCCGGCCGACGACAACGACGTGCTGGCCGGCGATCGCGACGTCATGGCGGCGCAGGAGGTCGAGTATGCCGCGCGGCGTGCAGGGCAGCGGCGCTTCCTTGCCGAGCACGAGCCAGCCGAGGTTGGTCGGCTGCAGGCCGTCGGCATCCTTGACCGGGTCGATGCGTCCGATCACGGCGTTCTCATCGAGCCCCTTGGGCAACGGGAGCTGCACGATGTAGCCCGTACATGCCGGATCGGCGTTGAGCTGGTCGACAGCCGCCTCGACTTCAGCCTGGGTTGCCGTGTCGGGGAGGTCGATGCGGATCGACTCGATGCCGACCTCGGCGCAGTCCTTGTGCTTGCCGGCGACGTACCACTGGCTTCCGGGATCGTCACCAACCAGGATCGTGCCGAGCCCAGGCACGACACCCTTGGCCGCAAGGGCGCTCACGCGTTCGCGGAGCTCGGTCTTGATCGCGGCGGCGGCCGCCTTGCCATCGAGGATCTGCGCAGTCACGGGTCGAGTGTTTCACGACGGCCGTTCCCGACCATGAGGGGTCACGCTGGTCAGCGTGCCCCCTAGACTTCTCCCAAATGACTACCCGTGCCCAGCTGTCGCAGGAGCGCAGCCGCCAGCGCCGCGATGAGCTTCTCACCGCGGCGATCGAGCTGTTCGCCGAAGGTGGGTCACGGGCCATCACGCACCGGGCCGTCTCGCTGCGCGCCGGGTTGCCATCCGCGACCACGACGTACTACTTCGAGTCGATCGGGGAGCTCATCAACGAGGCGCTGAGTGCCCACATCGAGCAGTGGACCGCAGACCTCGAAGCTCTTGCCAAGGTCGACCTCGACGTCGACGTGAGTCTCGATGACGCCGCCGGATTCATCAGCAGCGTGTTCGCCGCCCGCGGGCCCGATGTCGCGGCGCTCGAGCTCTCGATCTTTCTTGCAGCCTCCCGCCAGCCGGAGCTGCGCGACCAGGCCACTCGGGCAATGCAGGCGCTCGAGGCGTTGGCGGCCTCGGTGCTGACGCGGGTCGGCGTCGACGCTCCGGATGACCTGGCCGCAGCCATCGTCGCCCTCATCGGTGGCACTGCCCTGCGACGCCAGTCCGGCCTCTACACCGAGGACGCCGAGGCGCGAATGCTCACCGCGGCGATCCGCAATCTCGTTGCCGCCCACGCCCTCGGCGCCCAGGGAGTCGACCGCACGCTCGCCGAGCTCCGCAAGAGCCAGTCGTGACGGTCACGCTCGGGACCCTCGAGCTGGGCACCCTCGACTCCTCACTGCTCGCCCCACCCGTGGCGGCGGCACTCGCGGTGCTTCCTGAGGTTGCCGCGCTGGCGCACACGGTCGAGATCGACCCCGACCTCGCGGACACCGCAGCGCTGGCTGCCGAGCACGGCATCCCGCCCGAGGTGTCGGCCAACTGCGTCGTCGTGCTGGGCAAGCGCGGCGGCGAGCAGCGCCCCGCCGCCTGCGTCGTCCTGGCTCACACCCGAGCCGACGTCAACGGACTCGTACGACGCACGATCGACGTACGCAAGCTGTCCTTCGCGCCGCAAAACTGGGCCGTGACGGAGACCGCAATGGAGTACGGCGGCATCACGCCCGTCGGCCTTCCGACCGGGTGGCCACTGCTCGTCGACGCGCGAGTCATCGAGCAGCCGTGGGTGCTCCTGGGCAGCGGGCTACGACGTTCGAAGCTTGCACTCCCCGGCGCCGCACTGGCCGACCTCCCGAACGCGCTTGTGCTCGAGGACCTCGGCGTCGAGGTCTAGACGGGCGGGGCCTCGGTGGGCGCGGGGCGGTGACTCAGGGCGAGCCAGATGACTGCGGCGAGGACGAGCACGGCGCCGACCGCCTGCACACCCGAGAGCGACTCCCCCAGCAGCCAGGTCGCCAGGCCGACTGTGACGACCGGCTCAAGTGTCGACAGCACCGACGTCGAGGTCGGTCCGAGCAGTCGGAGCCCGGCGAAGAAGGCAAGAATCGCCAGAACCGTGCACACGACGGCGATGGCCAGCAATGACACCCATCCGCGCGTCGACGCGGCGAGCGAGACGTCGTGACCGCTGCCCAGCATCACCACAACGATCAGACCGCTGGTCATCGCCGCAGCGATGCACACGATGGTGGAGACCGCGATGGCATCGAGTCCGCGGGTCACCACCGATCCGACTGTGATGTAGATCGAGTAGATGACTGCCGCTCCGATGCCGAGCGCGATGCCGATCGGGCGACCTGATCCACCGCCGACGACCAAGGCCGTGCCGGTGAGAGCCAGCACCAGCGCTGCCACGATCAGCGGCCCGATGCGCTCACGCAGGAACACCACCGCCAACACGGCGACGAAGGCCGGATAGAGGTAGAGGAGGAGTGCCACCAGGCTCGCATCGGCGTGCTCGATCGCCAGGAAGTAGCAGTACGCCTGGCCGACATAGCCGATCCCGCCCATTGCGGCGATCGGCAAGGATGCCTTGAACGAAGGGAGCCGGAGCCCACGCGCTCTGATGAAGATCACCAGGATCACGGCGGCGAGCAGGAAACGTACGGCGATCAATCCCGGAGTCGTTGCACCTGACTCCTGCGCCCACCGCCCGAACAGCGCCATCGATCCGAACGCTGCCGCCGACACGCCAACCAGCAGCGCCCCGAGCAGTCGATCGGACATCAGTGAGAGCTTCTAGTGAAAGAAGTGCCTGGTGCCGGTGACGTACATCGTGACGCCGGCGGCGTTGGCGGCCTCGATGACGGCGTCATCGCGAATTGATCCACCGGGCTGCACGATGGCGCGTACGCCGGCAGCCATCAGGATCTCGGCGCCGTCGGGGAACGGGAAGAACGCATCGGAGGCCGCGACCGAGCCCGCGGCACGATCGACGCCAGCGCGTTCCACGGCGAGCTTGCAGGAGTCGACCCGGTTGACCTGGCCCATGCCGACGCCGACCGAGGCGCCGTCCTTGGCCAGCAGGATCGCGTTGGACTTCACGGCCCGGCAGGCCGTCCAGGCGAACGTGAGGTCGGCGAGCGTCGCCTCGTCGGCGGGCTCGCCGGCGACGAGGGTCCAGGTGGAGGCGTCGTCGCCCGGAGCATCGACGTGGTCGCGCATCTGGACGAGGATGCCGCCGCTGATCGGTCGGTACTCGGCCGGCTGGTCGGCGCCGGCCTCGCAGCGCAGGATGCGGATGTTCTTCTTGGCCTGCAGGATCTCGGCCGCGCCGGGCTCGTAGTCCGGGGCGACGATGACCTCGGTGAACACCTCGGCGACCTGCTCGGCCATGGCGATGCTCACGGGACGGTTGGCGGCAATGACGCCGCCATAGGCCGACACCGGATCGCAGGCATGCGCGCGTGCATGCGCTTCACCGATGTCGGCGCCCACGGCGATTCCGCAGGGGTTGGCATGCTTGATGATCGCGACGGCCGGCTGCTCAAAGTCGTACGCCGCCCGTCGAGCCGCATCGGTGTCGACGTAGTTGTTGTAGGACATCTCCTTGCCATGCAGCTGCTCGGCCGCCGCGAGGCCACCCTTCCCATCGACGTAGAGCGCGGCCTGCTGGTGCGGGTTCTCGCCGTAGCGCAGCACGGCCGACTTGTCCCACGTCGCTCCGGTGAAGTCGGGCCAGCCGTCCTCCGAACCGACATAGGCGGAGGCGAACCACGAGGCAACGGCCACGTCGTACGCAGCAGTGTGCGCAAACGCCTGCGCGGCGAGGCGCTTGCGCTGATCGAGGGTGAAACCACCGGCGGCGAGCGCCTCGCGCAACGGGCCGTACTGGGCCGTCGAGGTGACCACGGCGACGCTGGGATGGTTCTTGGCTGCCGCGCGCACCATCGATGGCCCGCCGATGTCGATCTGCTCGACGCACTCATCGGGCGTGGCGCCCGACGCCACGGTCTCGGTGAACGGGTAGAGGTTGACGATCACGATGTCGAAGGGCTCGATCCCGAGATCGGCGAGCTGCGAGACGTGCGAGTCGAGCCGGAGGTCGGCAAGGATGCCGGCGTGCACGCGCGGGTGCAGCGTCTTGACCCGTCCGTCGAGACACTCGGGGAAGTCCGTGAGCTGCTCCACAGGAGTCACCGGTACGCCCGCAGCCTCGATCGTCTTGGCGGTCGATCCGGTGGACACGATCGAGACACCGGCGGCGTGCAGGTCGCGCGCGAGATCCTCGAGGCCGGTCTTGTCGTAGACCGATACCAAGGCACGCTTGAGTGGGCGAGTGGTCATGTGGGGGCTCCTCCGAGGCGCACGGCCCGGTCGTCGATGTGAAAGTCCGAACGGGCCAGCGTGCCAACCCATTCGACCAGCATGATCCGCTCGCTGGCCTTGATGCGTTCGTGCAAGGTCTCTTCGTCGTCATCATCGAGCACGGGTACGGCGACCTGAGCCACGATGGGTCCGGTGTCCACGCCCTCGTCGACCACGAACAGGGTCGCGCCGGTGACCTTGACGCCGTAGGCAAGCGCGTCGCGCGGACCGTGCATCCCCGGGAACGCCGGCGAAAGCGCGGGGTGGGTGTTGAGCGTCCGTCCGCCAAATCGCGAAAGAAACGCAGGGCCGGTCAGCTTCATGAAACCGGCGAGCACGACGAGGTCAGGGGCATGCGCGGCAACCGCCTCGGCGAGCGCGGCGTCCCACGCGGGACGATCGGCGTACGACGACGTCTCGAGGACGAATGTCTCGATGCCGTGCCTCTCGGCGCGTTCGAGCGCCATGATGTCAGGCCGGTCAGCACCGACGGCGACGATCTCGACGCCGTACTCAGGCTTTGTCGACGCGTCGATCAGGGCCTGCAGATTGGTCCCGCTTCCAGAGACGAGGACCACGACGCGAGCTGGTTGCTTCGGTGCCAGCTCTGAAGGGGTTTGTGGCACGGTCACCACGATAGTGGCCGAGCAGTGCGCCCAACGCGCCGCCCAACGCCATCACCGGCACTGCGACCAGCAATGGCGAGAGCATCGGCGGCCCGGCGTCGGCCATGCGCCCCGGCCCGACCGCACCACCGGACGCCGCGACCAGCAGACCCAGCAGCAGTCCGGCGCAGCCGCCGGCGGCAGCACCCAGGCCGACGCGGGTGAGCAGGTCTCCCCGGTCGCGTACCTCGACCCGCCATCCCGCCAGCATTCCGGCGACAAGCGGGATGAGCCCCAGCACGAAGATCCAGCCGGCAAATTGCCCGGGAGCCGGAAGCGCCGCGAGGATCGGGAACCCCGGCACCTCACCGAGCTGTGAGCCGGACAGGTCGACGCTGGTGTCGGTGCCGAGGGCGAAACCGGGGCCGATGAGGGCAGACGCCGTCCAGAGGACCAGCGTCGGAATGGCCAGCAGGCAGCCGATCGCGAGAGCGAGCCCTCCGCCGAAGCCAGGGTCCAGCACGGCCCAGAGGTCACCGGCCCGAGAGACGTGAACGACAAGGAGTGCCAGCACGATCAAAGCGGACGAGGCGAGCACGGCCAGAGCTGCCGGCACCGAGGCGCGAAGGGCCGACCGTACGTCGGGATTCAGCGTCAGCCACTGATCCTTCATCGATTCGTGACGCAGCACCGCTCCGATCGCGGCACCCAGTCCGCTGATGATGAACGCGCCGACGGCGGCGCGTACGACCGAGGTGCGCACGTCCCCGGCATTCGAGGCCGCCGAGGCAATGCCGGCGATGACACCCGATGCACCTGCCGTCGCCGCGGCGAAACCTGACAGCTCGACCGGATCGGCGAGGACCCAGCGGGCCGTCAGGGCGACCACGGCAACGCACACGACCGAGGCGCCGATCGGCACGAGAGCCAGCGAGGCGTCACCGGCGTCGATCCCCGAGCCGAGGGAGACCAGCCACGTACGGGCCGTCCCGCGGGCGAAACCAGCGAACGACAGACCGGCCGCTCCGCGAGCGGCCAGGACGAACAGCGCACACAGTGCCAGCGATGCGACGGCCGCCAGGATCGCCGTCACGAATGCCGGTCGCAAGAAGGACGGGGTGGACGGCTCAGGCACCAGTTCATCCTCCCTGTAAAGTTGCGGCGTTGCACACAGGCACGCCGGGACGCTCGATCGCACAGGGATGGGGAGGCTGACCATGACTCGCGTCGACGAGTTCAACAGCTTCTACGCCTCGACGTTCACCCAAGCGCTGCAGGTCACGTACGCCGTCTCCGGCGACCGACACGTCGCCTTCGAGTCGGTGGTCGACGCCTATCGCCGCGCCTGGCGTGACTGGGCCAAGATCCGCGAGGGCAACCCGCTCGGCTACGTACGCAACGAGGCCTGGAAGCTCACCGGCCTGAGCAGGGGCACGCACCCGTTGCGACGCAGGCAGGAGGACGACAGCGACACCCAGCTCCTCGAGGCGCTCGGCGAGCTGTCGGTCACCGATCGCCGACTGATCGTGCTGATGACGCTCGGCAACACCGACCTCGAAGAGGCGTCGCGCGAGGTCGATCTGCCGGCCGAGGAGGGCATCGAGAGCGTCACCAACGCGCTGGCCATGCTGGAGAGCAGGCTCGAGCAGACGATCGACGAGATCGAACGACGCATGAACGGGCTCGGCGACGCGACCGCGTCGTTCCAGAAGCCCTCGTCGGGGACGATTCGCCAGGCGGCCAAGCGTGGGCGCCAACGCAACACCGTGCTCCTCGTCGCCGCCTCCATCGCCCTGGTGATTGGCGGCGGTTTCGCCGTCACCGAAGGTGATGCCCTCGACAGCCGAGCCTCACTCCCCTATCGAGAGAAGATCGGAGCGGAGCGGTCCGACGTGGTGCTCGACGCCGAGAAGATCGACAGTGGCAACCTCCTCACCGTCGACCAGGTCAACGCGCTCGCCCCCGAGCGCGCCTGGACTGTCGACGCCACCGACACCGACCTGGACAACACGACGCCCTACTCCACCTGCCCGACGAAGCGCTTCTCCGACACCGATCCCATCAGGGTGTTCGTGCGCACCTACAGCGCCAAGGGACTGGGCAAGGAGCGCGTCGCCCAGTCCATCGAGGTGTCTCGCAGCACCAAGATCACCGATGAGTCGTACCGCCGACTCGTACGTTGGTACTCCGACTGCCAGCACCCGCGGGTCCAGCTCGTCGCCTCCTACACCGTCAAGCGATCGGCCGGTGACTTCCAGATCCTGGTCCTGCGATCGCAGTCCACCCCGGTCCGCACGTTCACGATCGGGTTCAGCCATTCCGGCAACGTGACGAGCACCCTCGTGCATGAGGTCGACGGCGCGAAGGGTCCGGCGATAGCGGCGTTCGCCCGGACCCTGAACGACTCGGTGTCACGTCTGTGCCGAGACACCGAAGGCAACTGCACCGACGCGATCACGGTCGCGCGAACCGAGCCACCGCGTACGACCGAGGACCCCGACTTCCTGGGGATCGTCGACCTTCCGCCCATTGCCGAGATCGATCGCGTCTGGGTTGCGGTCGAGGCGTTCAGGACGGCCAAGGCCAACCCCGCGGCCACCGAGTGCGACCAGGCTGACTTCTCCGCCGTCAAGACGGCCAAGTCCAAGGTGTTCGTGATCCCCCAGGCCAAAGGGCTGCCCAAGGAGTTCGGCGTCGCCGAGACCATCGGCCGCTTCCCGAGCGAGAAGCGTGCCAAGGCGTTCGTCAAGACCCTCACGCTGAGGATCGAGGACTGCGCCGCCAAGAAGGTCTCTGCCAAGGTCGATCAACGCGCCTCCTTCAAGACGGCCAACTATTCAGGCAAGGCCTGGCGCATCAGCCTCGAGGTCGACAAGGGCGACAGCGCGATCTACCGGGTGGCGATCATTCGTCGAGGTCGCGACGTCTCCCAAGTGACGTTCACGCCGTCCGGCAAGTACGACGTGTCGCAGAAGACGTTCACCGCACTCGCCGACCGCGCGGGTGCGAGGTTGCGCTTCATCGGGCAATGACAAAACCCCCTCCCGAGGGACGGGAGGGGGCTTTGTCGTTGCTGCCTCTGGGAGTGCGTGAGGCTAGATGTCCTTCAGGATGGCTCGCATGAGCTCAGCAGTCTCCGAGGGCGTCTTGCCGACCTTGACGCCTGCTGCTTCGAGGGCTTCCTTCTTGCCCTGTGCCGTCCCTGCGCCGTCGGACACGATGGCGCCGGCGTGGCCCATCGTCTTGCCCTCGGGAGCGGTGAAGCCTGCGACGTAGCCGACGACCGGCTTCGTGACGTGCTCCTTGATGTAGGCGGCCGCCTTCTCCTCAGCGTCTCCACCGATCTCACCGATCATCACGATCGCCTTCGTGTCGGGGTCTGCCTCGAACGCCTCCAGGGCGTCGATGTGCGTCGTACCGATGATGGGGTCACCACCGATGCCGATGGCGGTCGAGAAACCGAAGTCGCGCAGCTCGAACATCATCTGGTAGGTCAGCGTGCCCGACTTGGACACGAGGCCGATCGGACCACTGCCGGCGATGTTCGCCGGCGTGATGCCCGCGAGTGCCTCGCCCGGCGTGATGATGCCGGGGCAGTTGGGGCCGATGATGCGCGTCTTCTTGCCCTGGGCGTAGGCCCAGAACTCGGCGCTGTCCTGCACCGGTACGCCCTCGGTGATGATCACCAGCAGGCCGATCTCAGCGTCGATGGCCTCGACCACAGCGTCCTTGGTGAACGCCGGCGGCACGAATGCGACCGACACGTCGGCGCCGGTCTTCTCGATGGCCTCGGAGACCGATCCGAACACCGGAAGCTCGACCTTGGTGCCCGACGCATCGACGTGCTCGACGGTCGTACCGGCCTTGCGGGCGTTGACGCCACCGACGACCTGGGTGCCGGCCGCGAGCATGCGGGCGGTGTGCTTGGAGCCCTCACCGCCGGTGATGCCCTGGACGATGACCTTTGAGTCCTTGTTGAGGAAAATCGACATTCTCAGACTCCTTCGTGTGCGAACTGGGCAGCCTTGTCGGCGGCGCCGTCCATCGTCTCGACCTGGGTCACGAGCGGGTGGTTGAGCTCGTTGAGGATCGCGCGGCCCTCGTCGACGTTGTTGCCGTCGAGGCGTACGACCAGCGGCTTCGTGGCGCTGTCACCGAGCAGCTCGAGAGCGCCCTTGATGCCGTTGGCGACCGCGTCACACGAGGTGATGCCGCCGAACACGTTCACGAACACCGACTTGACCTGCTCGTCGCCGAGGATGACGTCGAGCCCATCGGCCATGACCTGCGCCGAGGCGCCTCCACCGATGTCGAGGAAGTTGGCCGGCTTGACTCCGCCGTGTGCCTCGCCCGCGTAGGCGACCACGTCGAGGGTGCTCATGACGAGTCCTGCACCGTTGCCGATGATGCCGACCTCGCCGTCGAGCTTGACGTAGTTGAGACCCTTTTCCTTGGCCCTGGCCTCGAGCGGGTCGGCCTCTTCGTGGATCACGAATTCTTCGTGCTCAGGGTGGCGCACCTCAGAGGCGTTGTCGTCGAGCGACACCTTGCCGTCAAGGGCTTCAAGCTTGTCTCCTTCGAGCCGCGCGAGCGGGTTGACCTCGACGAGCGTCGCGTCTTCTTCGACGAATACCTTCCACAGCGACTGCACCATGTCGACGGCCTGGTCGGCGAGCTCGGCCGGGAACTTGACATCCTCGACGATGGCGCGGGCCTTGGCCTCGTCGACGCCGGTTCCGGCGTCGATCGCGATTTTGCGGACAGCCTCGGGGTTGGTCTTGGCGACCTCTTCGATCTCGACACCTCCCTCGATGCTGGCGATGCACAGGTAGCTGCGGTTCGAGCGATCGAGCAGGAACGAGAAGTAGTACTCCTCGATCGGTGGGGTCGCGGGCACCACCAGCACGCGGTTGACGGGCAGGTCCTTGATCGTGAGCGCGAGGATGTTCGTCGCGTGCTCGAAGGCCTCGTCGGGCGTCTTGGCGATCTTGACGCCGCCGGCCTTGCCACGACCCCCGGCCTTGACCTGCGCCTTGACGACGGTCACGCCGCCGAGCTGCTCAGCAGCTGCCTTGGCTTCCTCGGCCGTCTGAACGACGATTCCCAGTGTCGTTGCGACGCCATGCTTGGCGAAGAGTTCCTTCGCCTGATATTCCATCAAATCCACGGTGTGTCCGTCCCTTGTTGACGTACTGATTGGCTCAGATATCGGCCGATGGGCCACAAAAATTGAGCGTGGCGACTCTACCCGCTCAAGGAGGGTCCTGGCGTGTCGGATCGGTCACACCTGCCTGATCAAGGGGTGTCAGCCGAAGATGCTCGGCGCCAAGCTCCCTGCATGCCGCCCGGAGCCTCGTCAGCTTGTCACCGCTCGCATCAGTCATCAGCTCATCAGCGTCCTCGGCCAGAGCCGTCCTGATGAGCTGCTCAGGAGACTGATGTCCCCCTGCGAGCACGACCTCGCGCCCTGCATCACGCAGTGCGTGTGCGGCGCCGAACGTGGCTTCGCCCTCGCCCATTGCCCCCACCACGATCCGTCGTCTCGCCATGGTCACATCCTTGCATCGGCGTGAAGGTGGTCACACAATGTCGACAATCCCCGCGGGGCGAACAACAAATGTGTGGATTCGGTTTCGTCCGCGACCGTCGTTGGGCTAGGCTCGTCGAGTCCTGCTGTCCCCTTTTCGGAGGTTATTTGCGTGTCTTCGTCTGCGCCTAAACGCCGACTGGACGTACGCCAGGAGACCCCGAAGCGCACCACGAGTGGCAAGCGGGTCGCCGAAAGGCGCCGGGCTCGCAAGCGCTCGTTTCGTCTCACCCCAGCCATGGCAGGCGCATTCGCGCTGATCATGGCTGGTTTTGGTTCCGCTGTCGTCGGGGGTCACGTTGATGGCTCGACGCTGTCGGCCAGCAACTACCAGACGATCTCCGAGACCTACACCGGAGACGACGTCAACTCCGTTGACGTGAGCCGCGACTTCGATCGCAACCTCGACAAGCAGGGCAAGGTTCAGGCCGAGCAATACCTCATTGCGATCGCCGAGCTCAACAAGAAGACCGAAAAGGTGTCCGACAAGGCCGTGCTGAACCAGTGGGTCCTGCCGGTCACCGGATACCACCTGTCAGCGCGTTTCGGTCAGCGAAGCGGCCTCTGGTCACGCACGCACACCGGCCTCGACTTCGCCGGCCCGTCGGGCTCGGCCATCAGCTCGGTCGCCAGTGGCACGGTCAAGTCGGTCGGCTACGAAGGTGCCTACGGCAACCGGACGATCATCACGCTCGATGACGGCACGGACATCTGGTACTGCCACCAGAGCCGCATTTCGGTCAAGGTCGGCCAGAAGGTCCTCCCGCGCGACATCATCGGCTACACCGGGTCGACTGGTAACGTCACCGGCCCGCACCTGCACCTTGAGGTGCACCCCAACGGCGGCGGCCCGGTTGATCCGTACCAGGTGCTCGTCGACCACCGCATCCGCCCGTAACCCAGCAAGCCCCCGCGATTTGTGACCCTCCAGGCGTCATTCGCAATGTGTGACCGTTCTGGCGTCAAAGTCGTGGAATGACGCTCGGAAAGTCACAAATCGCGGGGTTAGAGCTTTTCGACTGGGGCGTAGCGGAGGAGCAGTCGTTTGACGCCCTGCGACCCGAAGTCGACCGACGCCTGCGCCTTGTCGCCCTGGCCATCGACGGCCACGACCGTGCCGAGACCAAAGCTGTCGTGCGAGACACGATCTCCCGGAGAGAGTGAGACCACCTCGCGCGTCGCTCGCTTGGAGCGCGCTGCGACATTGGTCGACCGGAACGTCGACTGCGCCGTGACGGACGGGCTGCTGGGCGTCCACTGGGTGGGCGACGAGGCAACGCGGCGCCAGTCGACCAGCGCCTCGGGCAGCTCGTCGAGGAAGCGCGAGGCCGGGTTGTAGGACGGCGCACCCCACGCGGCGCGCGTCTGGGCCCGGGTGACGTAGAGGCGCGTACGAGCGCGGGTGATGCCGACGTAGGCGAGCCGGCGCTCCTCCTCGAGCTCGGCGTTGTCCGCCAGCGATCGCATGTGCGGAAAGACGCCGTCCTCGAGACCGGTGAGGAACACCACCGGAAACTCGAGCCCCTTGGCCGTGTGGAGCGTCATCAACGTGACCACCCCGTCACCCTCGTCAGGGATCTGGTCGGCATCGGCGACCAGGGCGACCTGCTCGAGGAACGCCGCGAGCGACCCCGGCGCAAGATCGGCGGCCGCGTCGGCAACCGCTTCGGAGTCGGCATCCTCGTCGAGCGTGCTGGCACCGACCACGAACTCCCGTGCCACCGCGACGAGCTCGGCGAGGTTTTCGACCCGGGTCTCGTCCTGCGGGTCGGTGCTCTGCTCGAGCGCGCCTAGATAACCGCTGCGGGTCAGGGCAGCCTCGAGCACCGCATCGGCCGGGGCCCCACTGTCGGCCATCGCCTTGAGATCAGTCATCGTCTGGGTGAAGGTCTGGATCGCATTGAGCGACCTGGTCGCCAGGTCGTCGGCCTCGTCGGCGCGGGTCATCGCCTCCCAGAAGCTGATCTCCTCACGGTCGGCGAGACGCTGCAGAGCTGCCTCGGCGCGATCGCCGATGCCGCGCTTGGGTTCGTTGAGGATGCGTCGCAACGAGACCGCGTCGCGGGAGTTGATCAGGACACGTACGTACGCCAGCGCGTCCTTGATCTCCTTGCGCTCGTAGAACCTGACGCCGCCGACCACGCGATAGGGCAGGCCGACCCGGATGAAGACCTCTTCAAACACTCGGCTCTGCGCGTTGGTGCGATAGAAGATCGCGACATCCTTGGCTGCCGCGTCTCCGGCGTCACCGAGCTTGTCAATCTCCTCGGCGATGAACTGCGCCTCGTCACGCTCGTCGTCGCCCACGTAGCCGACGATCTTTTCGCCGTCACCCTCCGCGGACCAGAGCTGTTTGTCCTTGCGGCCGGCGTTGCGGCTGATCACGGCATTGGCCGCCGACAGGATGGTCTGGGTCGACCGGTAGTTCTGCTCCAACAGGATCGTGGAGGCATTGGGGAAGTCGTCCTCGAACTCGAGGATGTTGCGGATGTTGGCGCCGCGGAACGCATAGATCGACTGGTCGGAGTCGCCGACGACCAGCAGGTCGGAGTCGGTGTCGGTCAACTCCTTGATCAGCTGGTACTGCGCGTGGTTGGTGTCCTGGTACTCGTCGACCAGGATGTGCCGGAACCTGCGCCGATAGGTCTCGGCGACGTCGGGCCACCCCTGGAACAGGTGCACCGTGTTCATGATGAGGTCGTCGAAGTCCATCGCGTTGGCAGCGCGAAGCCTCGCCTGATAGGTCGTGTAGGCCTCGGCGTAGAGCTCCTCGGTCGGGTTGACCGCCTTGCTCCCTGCTGCTTCGTGGTCGACGAGCTCGTTCTTGAGGTTTGAGATCCAGTTGAGCACCGCCCGCGGATTGACCCGTTTGGGGTCGAGGTCCATGTCGCGGCACACCTGGGTCATGAGCCGGCGCTGGTCGGCGGCGTCGTAGATCGTGAACGTCGAGGTGAACCCGAACTTGGTCGCCTCACGACGCAGGATGCGTACGCAGGCGGAGTGAAACGTCGACACCCACATCATCCGGGCGCGCGGCCCGACGAGCTCGGCGACGCGCTCGCGCATCTCGGCCGCAGCCTTGTTGGTGAACGTGATCGCCAGGATCGACCCGGGGTGAGCTCCGCGAGCCGCAATCAGCCAGGCAATCCGACGCGTGAGCACCCGCGTCTTGCCGGACCCCGCACCGGCGACGACCAGCAGCGGACCCCCCGGGTGAGACACGGCTTCGCGTTGCGCGTCGTTGAGCCCGTCGAGCAGGATGTCGGAGCGCGCCCGCTTCTTTTCGGCCTCTTGGGCAGACTTCTTCTCCGCCGTCTGGGGCACGGGGAATGGCAATGTCATCAGGCTCTCCAGCCTAGTTGGCGCCCACGACATCGGCGCCTTCGCATCGCGCGACAATGAACACATGAACCTCGTGACGATCGACAGCGCGGCAGCCGAGCCGCCCTACGAGCAGGTGCGCCGCCAGATCGCCGAGGGCGCGGCCACGGGAACGCTCAAGCCGGGCCGCAAGCTGCCGCCCGTACGTCAGCTCGCCGCCGACCTCGGCCTCGCCGTCAACACCGTCGCGAAGGCGTACCGCGCGCTCGAGGCCGACGGCGTCATCGAGACCCACGGACGCGGCGGCACGCTGATCGCCACCCGACGGATCGGCGACGCCGAGGCGGAGCAGGCGGCCGAGACGTACGTACGCGTCGCCCGGCGCCAAGGGCTCTCGCTCGACGAGGCCAGGAGGCTCGTCGAGAAGAACTGGTCGTAGCTACTCAGCCATCGTGTTGGGCTTGCGCCAGCTGCGCTCGAACGGCAGCCGCCAGGCACGCGGTGCGATCAGCTGGTGCACCGCGTTCGGTCCCCAGGTCGCTGCGGGATAGGGCCGCACGGGTGGCGGGTCGTTGAGCAGCGGCTCGGAGATCTCCCAGAGTCGTTCGATGCCCTCGGCCGTGGTGAACAGGGTCCGCTCACCGCGCATCGCGTCGTGGATGAGCCGTTCGTACGCCTCCAAGACGTCGCCGGCGCGATCGGTCTCCTGCATCGCGAACTGCATGCTGAGCTTGTCGAGGCGCATGCCCGGCCCCGGGCGCTTGCCATAGAACGACAGCGACATCCTCGAGGCGTCCGCGAGGTCGAACGTCAGATGATCCGGTCCGGACAACCCGACACCCGCTCCGGCGGGGAACATGCTCTTGGGTGGCTCACGGAAGGCGATCGAGATGATGCGCGCGCCCTCGGCCATCTTCTTGCCCGTGCGCAGGAAGAACGGGACCCCGGCCCAGCGCCAGTTGTCGATCTCGGCGCGCAGCGACACGAACGTCTCGGTCTCGGAGTCCGCGGCCACCCCGGGCTCGTCGCGATAGCCGTCGTACTGGCCGCGTACGACGTGCTGCGGATCGAGCGGACGCATCGAGCGGAAGACCTTGTTCTTCTCCTCGCTGATCGAGTCGGAGTCGAGCGAGGTCGGCGGCTCCATCGCCATGAAGGCCAGCACTTGGAACAGGTGCGTGACGACCATGTCCTTGAAGGCGCCGGTGCCCTCGTAGAAGCCTGAGCGGCCCTCGAGGGACAGTGTCTCGGGCACGTCGATCTGCACGTGGTCGATGAAGTTGCGGTTCCAGATCGGCTCGAAGAGGCCGTTGGCGAATCGGAACGCCAAGATGTTGAGCGCCGCCTCCTTGCCCAGGAAGTGGTCGATGCGGAAGATCTGATCCTCGGCGAACACCTCGTGGAGCTGTGCGTTGAGCGACTTGGCGCTGGCGAGGTCGGTGCCGAACGGCTTCTCCATGATGATCCGCGCCCGGTCGACGAGCTTGGCGTCCCGCAGGGTGTGCACGACGTCGAGGGCGGCCTTGGGCGGCACGCTCAGGTAGTGCAGCCTGAGCGGGCTTCCGCCGAGATCCTTCTCGTGCGCCGCTGCGGCCTTGGCCAGCGCCTCGGGGCCTGCTTTGACGTTGACGTACGTGAGCTTCTGCGCAAACGCCTCCCACTGCTCGTCGCTGACCGCGCGGGTGCTGAACTCGCGGCAGGCTTTCTCGGCGAACGCACGAAACGACTCGTCGTCGAACTCGTCGAGGGACACCCCGATGATGCGAGAGTCCGGCACGAGGCCCGATTGCAGGAGGTGCATCATGCCGGGGAGCAGCTTGCGCCGGGCGAGGTCGCCCGTGGCACCGAAGAGCACGATGAGGTGAGGCTCGTTCATGGACTCAGGCTAGACCTCCGACGTTGCAGCAAGGTGAATTCCGCCGCCAGCCCCGTCCCGAGCGGCGGTGAGCTGTGGTCAACCAGCCCCGGGTGGCGGTGACCTGTGGTCGACGAGTCCCGGGCGGCGGTGACCTGTGGTCAACCCAGCGACGGCGCATTGACCGTACGTCACCGCCGCTGTGAGGACGTTGACCGTAGGTCACCGCCACGTGAGGACGTTGACCGTAGGTCACCGCTCACGAAGGGAGGTTGACGTCAGATCAGGCGGCGATCGTTGGCCCAGCGGGTCAGCTCGTGGCGGCTCGAGAGCTGGAGCTTGCGAAGCACGCTCGACACATGCGTCTCAACCGTCTTGATCGAGATGAAGAGCTCCTTGGCGACCTCCTTGTACGCATAGCCACGGGCGATCAGGCGCATGACCTCGCGCTCGCGCTCGGTGAGCCGGTCGATCTCCTCGTCGATCTGCGCAACCTCGATCGTGCCGGCGAAGGCGTCGAGGACGAACCCGGCGAGACGCGGCGAGAACACAGCGTCACCGGCAGCGACCCGGTCGATCGCATCGAGCAGCTCCGGACCGGAGATGTTCTTGGTGACGTAGCCGCGGGCGCCCGCCCGGATGATGCCGATGACGTCCTCGGCGGCGTCGCTGACCGAGAGTGCGAGGAATTTCATGTCAGGGTGCCGCACGTGCAGTCGCCGGATGACCTCGAGGCCTCCCCCACCGGGCATGTGCACGTCGAGCAGGACGACGTCGGGCTTGGTCTCGACAAGGATCTGCACGGCACTCTCGACGTCTTCCGCCTCGGCGACGATCTCGACGGGACCGTCGATCTCTGCGTGGACTCCGCGCCGGAACATCGCATGGTCGTCGACGATCGCGACACGCAGCGGCTCGCTCATGTGGTCTCCTCGAATACGTGGTCGGCGCTACGTAGTGGCATCGTCAGTGCAACCTCGGTGCCCTCGCCGTGCTTGCTGCGGATCGTAGCGGTGCCGCCATGACGCTCGACGCGATCGATGATCGAGCCGCGTACGCCCATCCGGTCCTCGGCGATCTTGTCGACCGTGAACCCGACGCCCCGGTCACGGACGAACACGTGCACCGTGCCTGCGGTGACCTCGGCGTAGACGTCGATCCGATCGACCTTCGCATGCTTGGCGGCGTTGATCATGGCTTCGCGTGCAGCCTTGGCAATGGCGGTCACATCAGGATCGAGTGCCGCATCGCCGACGGCAATCACCTCGACGGGTACGCGATGCGCATCCTCGACATCGGCCGCCGAGGCGCGCAGCGCGGCGACCAGCGAGTCGCCGGCCTGCTCGTCCGTGCCGTACAGCCAGGCCCGGAGCTCGCGCTCCTGACGACGGGCAAGGGTCGCCACGGCTGCCTGGTCGCCGGCGTTCTTCTGCAGCAGCGCCAAGGTCTGGAGCACCGAGTCGTGCAGGTGGGCCGCAACATCAGCACGCTCCTGCGAACGTACGAGCGCGCGCCGCTCCTCGGTCAGGTCGCCGAGCAGCTTGGAGATCCACGGGCCGAGGATCAGGGCGAGGCCGATCACGGCGACCCCGAGAGCTGACGCGACGTCGACCATGGCGCCCCAGCCGCGTTCCTGGGTGAGGAAGTAGATGCCGGCCAGGGCGATGAGGACGCCACCTGCCGCGATGCGGACTGCAAAGCCGATGCCGCTGGTCTGGCGCATCCATCGCTGCCAGGCGACATCGTCGAACTGGCGCCAGATGACCGAGAGTCCGACGACTGCGACGAGCGCGGGACCGACGAGGCCATCACTGATGCCTCGACCGGTGACCTGCAGGAACAGCAGGACACCGACTCCGAGGGCGCCGATTGCCAAGGTCTGCATGATCTCTGCGGTGCCGGCGCGGTTGGGGTTGGTCCTCAGACCCTGCCTGGTGGCGGCCTCGAGGCCAGGTGTGAGCTCGGGCTGGCGCAGCGGCAGGAAGCGCCACAGCAGCAGGTAGACGATGATTCCGGTGCCGTTGAACCACGTCGCCACGACCAGCGCGAGGCGGACGTACAGGACACCGACCCCGAAATGATCTGCCAGACCGGTCGCCACGCCGCCCACCAGCCGGCGATCGGCCGGGCGGTAGGCGCGGCGATAGCGGCTCGCGCTGGCTTGGGTGAGACTTTCAGGGGGCACCCGACGATCGTCACACGTACGCGCGCACGGGCGCCACCGGGGACGACCCTTGTTCACCCTGAGTGGGGTCGCACCGGTTTCAGGGTCCTAACCGATGGTTCGCCGCGGCGCGTTCGGCCACGATGGACGTATGAACGACACACAGGAGACGCCTCGCGCTGCCGGACCGGACGACGAGTTCGACCCGCACAAGCTGCGCACCATCTTTGACGTCAAGCGATCCGCCGACGACCGGTTCGTCGGCGGCGTCTGCTCGGGCGTTGCCAAGTACCTCAACATCGATCCCGTCATCGTGCGCATCGTCATTGCCGTGCTCACGATCGTCGGCTTCGCCGGCGCCATCCTGTATGCAGCTGCATGGCTGTTGCTGCCGTCGGAGGACGCCGACAAGAGCATCGCCGCGGGCTGGTTCAACCTGGACGAGAACGAGGAGCAGGTCCGCAAGATCGGTCTGCTCATCGCCGGCATCATCGCGGTGTTCGCGCTGTTGGGCGATCACGGCAACTGGTGGGGCGCCGGCTGGCTCCTCGTCCCACTTGCAGCGCTCTACTACTTCTTCGTGGTCCGACCACGCAAGCACGACAAGGAGGCCATCAGGGCCCAGATCCTTGCGTCGATGCCGACCACTGAGACAGTCACCGCCGAGACCCGGGCCAGGATCGACGCGAAGGTCGCCGAGCGGGTGGCCCACGCATCTCGTCCCAAGTCCAAGGCGCTCACGCTTCTCACCTTGTCGCTGATCGCGATCGGGGTCGCGTCAACCCGCATCTACGCCGACACGCACGACGGGGTCGACTGGACCACATACGTCGCCGTGGCGCTCGCGATCACCGGCGTCGGCCTGGTCATCGGCACGTTCTTCGGCCACGGCGGGCCACTGATCGCCCTGGGGCTCGTCCTGGGTGCGGTGCTGCTCGTCGGATCCGTGATGCCCGACGGCCGGATCGGCGCCCAGCAGCCCAGCCCGCGAGTTGCCACTGACGTCCACCCCACCTACCAGCACGGCATCGGGCTGCTCGAGCTCGACCTGACCGCGGTGAGCGACCCGACGGCCCTGCTCGGACGGACGATCTTCCTCGACAACGGCATCGGCCAGACCAAGGTCATCGTCCCTGAGGGTCTCAACGTCAGGATCGAGTCGGAGCTCAGGATCGGTCAGATCAACCTGTTCGACCGCAGCGTGGACGGCACCGGCAACGAGCTCGACGCCCCCGCCACCGGTACGGGTCCCGCGCTCACGATCAAGATCGACCAGAACGTCGGCAACGTCGAGGTGATCCGGTCATGACTCGTCATCCGTTCCGCTGGAGCAGCCTCGGCTTCGGCCTGATGTTCCTCGCCGGAGTCGGGCAGTGGGCGGTGTGGAAGCAGGACTGGCTGACTCCCCGCGAGCTCAGCCTGACTTCCTCGGCCGTGCTCATCGCACTCGGCCTGCTCGGCGTCATCGCGACGTTCTGGAAGCCCACGCCGCTCACCTCACCTCCATACCCTCACGACAACCCCTCAGAAAGTAGTGAAGATGAAGAAGCTGACTCGCAATCCTGATGACAAGTGGCTCGGAGGCGTCTGTGGAGGCATCGCCGACTACACCGGTGTCGATGCCAACGTGGTCCGTCTGGTCGTCGCCGTCTGCACGCTGCTCGGCGCGGGCTCGCTGATCGTCGCCTACATCGTCGCCTGGGTGCTCATGCCGGCTCGTCCGGCGGCAGCCCAGACCACGTGGGCGGGGGCTACCGACGCCTCAGCCAGCGGGAGCGAGCCCGCACCGCCGTCGCAGTGAAGTCCGAGAAGACGCCGTCGATCCCCGCGTCGAAGAACTGAAGGAGCTCGTCCACGGCCTTGCCGTGGGCGGGCTTCTTTCGGCCCTTGCGCAGCTTCGGCGGCAGGAAGTTGTTCTCGTTGCGCATCGTCCACACGTGTACGTCGAGATCGGCTGCGTGAGCTCGTTCAACGAGGCCCGTGGGGCCCTCTCCGGGTGCGACCACGAGCTCCTTGTACGGTCCGATCGCGTCCGCGTACTCGGCGACGAAGGCCAGGCCCTCGTCGGTGCGCAGATCGGCATACGTACGCGGATCTCCCGCTGCCACGAAGTCGGCGGGCGCACCCTTGACCATCATCAGCTGCACGAGCATCGCGCTCGTACGGGGTCGCAGCGCCCGAAGGTTCGCCGACTCGAAGGACTGGATCACGACCAGGGCGTCGGGACCGTCGAAGCCGCGCCGCCGGAGGTTCTCGATCAGCAGGTCGTTGAGGTTGATGCCGATGCTCTCGAAATAGCTCGGATGCTTCGTCTCGATGTAGACGCCGACCGGCGCCTCGCCTCCTGCGGTCTCGGCGATGTCCAGCACCTCGTCGAGGGTGAGGATCTCCTCGGTGCCGGCAAGGGCGACGTTCTTGGGACGAAGGTCTGGGATGCGTTCCTTGCAGCGCAGAGTCTTGATCTCGGCCACCGTGAAGTCCTCCGTGAACCACCCCGTGATCGAGGTGCCGTCGACGACCTTGGTGGTCTTTCGATCCGCGAACTCGGGACGGTCGGCGACATCGGTGGTGCCGTCGATCCAGTTCTCGTGGCGCACGACGAGGACGCCGTCGCTGGTGCTGACGACATCGGGCTCGATGAAGTCAGCGCCCTGCTCGATCGCGAGGAGGTAGGACGGTCGGGTGTGCTCGAGCCGCTCCCCCGGGACGCCTCGGTGCGCGATGACCCATGGCACGTTCATGCGCTCGTCACGCTCCATCCGGCCCGTGGACGAGGCGAACCGCACCGTCGCGTCGTGGATCGGCCGCGGCGACCATTCGTCCATCGGGCTTGCGAAGGGTCACCCCGACGCCGCCGTAATACATCGTCGGCCGGGTCTCGACCTTGACGTCCTCGTCAGGGCGGCCGGCACGGTGCACGTGGACCCGCGGGTGATTGACGGCGTCCTGCAGTCCGAGACCACCGTTGATGAAGCCCGCGAGGACCTGCACGATCGCCGTCGTGATGCGATCAGCGCCGGGCGATCCGATGGCGATCGATGACCCGTCCGGGTGGTGGCCGACGGTTGGCGCCATGTTGGACAGCAACCTCGTGCCCGGGGCAAGACCGTGCAAACCCTTGGCGTTGAGCTCCTGCTCGCCGAGGCAGTTGTTGAGCCAGATCCCGGTGCCCTTGGCGATCATCCCGGAGCTGTAGCCGGACGAGACCGTGACCGCGCAGGCACCGCCGTCACTGTCGGTCGCCGACACGTGCGCCGTCGACCCGGACTCGAGGACTGCCAGGTGGTCGCGGTCGACCAGCGCAAGGAACGCTGCAGCATCTCTTTCGAGGTCGTCGGTGTTGTCCAGCGTGTCGAGGCGGTGCCCCAGTACGGCACGCTGCACGCGTACGAGGTGGTCGACGTCGGAGCTGGGATGACCCTCGAGCAGGCGCAACATCGCGGCGACGCACACGCCACCGACCGAGGGCGGCGGGTTGGTGCCGAGCTTCCACTCACCGACGGTGCTCACCAGCGACGGACGTACGACGGGTTGGTAGGCGGCGAGATCGGCAGGACCGAGGATGCCGCCGCGATCGATGACGTCGTCACTGATCATCCGGGCCAGGTCACCGGTGTGGAGCGCCGACGGCCCTTCCTCGGCAATCAGCTCGAGCGCGCCGACCAGATCGGGGAGCTCGATGAGTCCGGTCGAGATCATGCCATTCTCGTCGTGCACCGCAGCACGGCTGTGGTCGTCCCATCCGAAGATCTCGTCGTGCACGTGGTCGAGGTAGTAGCGAGAGGCCGAGCCGAGGCGGAAGCCCCCTCGGGCCACCACGACCGCTGGCGCGACGAGCTCACGCCACGGCAGACTGCCCCAGCGAGAGTGCGTCACACCGAGGGCGGCAACCGAGCCATGGCACGCGACCGACCCCGGACCGATCGTCGCGGTGACGCCGTCGCCGTATTCCGTGTGGATGTCCCACGTGCCGCCACCGAGCGCACGATCGCGGCCGGGCATGTCCATCCAACCGTCCACCGTGTGAGGTGCGCTGCCGTCGGGCGGCTGCACCGTGATGAAGCCGCCGGAGCTCAACGAGACGATGCCGACCTCGTTGACCATCGTCACGAGGGTGGCCGCGATGGCGGCGTCGATCGCATTGCCGCCTGCCAGCGCGATCTGCTCACCCGCGTCCGCGGCCGCCTCGTTGGGTGCGGCGATCGCGACATCGGGCATGCCGGAAGGTTATCGGGTCAGGAGGGTTGGGAGACGCCGATGCCGCCGAGCGTCTGTCCGCCGAAGCGGGCGATCTCGGACTCGAGGTCGAGCGGGCTCATCTTCTCGCGGGCGGCGAGGACCTCTTCGGTGAGCTGGTCGGCGGGAACGAGCCAGCTGACCTCGAACTCGAGGCCGTTGGGGTCCTTGGCGTACAGCGCCTTGGTGGTCCCGTGATCCGTGGCGCCGATCAGCGCGTCGGCGTCGAGCAGGCGCTGACGGGTCGCAGCGAGCTCGTCGAGGGTGTCGACCTCCCACGCGAGGTGGTAGAGACCCACGGTCGTGCGGCCGGCACCCGAGTCACCCGCCTGCGCACCGATCTGGAACAGCCCGAGGTCGTGGTCGTTGGTGCTGCCGTTGGCCTGGAGGAATGCTGCGCCGGGGAACGACATGACGGTCCTGAACCCGAGGGTGCTGGCGTAGAACGCGACGCTCGCGTCGACATCGCGGACGTACAGGACGGCGTGGTTGAGGCGGGTCACAGGCATGGTCCATCTTCCAGTTAGTTGAATCTTCACTCATCTTAGCACGATTGGATGACCCGATAGGTTGGCAGCATGACTTCTCGGCTTTTCGGACGCGGATCCTGGCCCGAGGCTTCGCGGATCGCCGACATCCTGCGACAGGAGACGCTCGGCGGAGTCCTGCTGCTGATCGCGACAGCCGCCGCCATCACGTTCGCCAATCTCGGCGACGGCTACGCGAACCTCCGCGACAGCGCGTTCGGACCTGAGTCCTTGCACCTCCATCTGACGCTGGGCGGCTGGGCATCCGACGGCCTGCTCGCGATCTTCTTCTTCGTCGCCGGGCTCGAGCTCAAGCGCGAGTTCGTCGCCGGCGACCTGCGCGACCCGCGCCGGGCAGCGCTGCCTGTCATCGCTGCGGTCGGCGGCATGGTGGTCCCCGCGCTCTTCTTCATCCTGTTCAACCTCGGGGGGTCGACCAAGGGCTGGGCCATCCCGACGGCCACCGACATCGCGTTTGCCCTCGCGGTGCTTGCGGTCATCGGCAGTCACCTGCCCACCGCGCTGCGTACGTTCCTGCTGACCCTTGCCGTGGTCGACGACCTGCTCGCGATCATCATCATCGCCGTCGTCTACACCTCGACGCTGCACGTCAACTACCTGTTGCTCGCCGTGCTGCCGCTAGCAGCGTTCACCGTGCTCGTGCAGCGCCGCGTCCAGTCCTGGTGGCTGTTGCTCCCGCTCGCCGGGACCACCTGGGCGCTGGTGCACGCCTCCGGCGTCCACGCCACCGTGGCCGGGGTTCTGCTGGCGTTCGCCGTACCGGTCATGCGCCGAGACGGTGGGGACGGCGCCGGACTCGCAGAGCATTTCGAGCACCGGTTCCGTCCGCTGTCTGCAGCGGTGGCCGTGCCCGTCTTCGCCTTTTTCGCCGCCGGCGTCCAGGTTGAGGGCTGGGAGGGCTTCACCGATGCCATGACCGAGCCCATCACGCTCGGCATCATCGCCGGCCTGTTCCTCGGCAAGACCATCGGTGTGTTCGGCGCAACGTGGTTGATGGCGACGTTCACCGGCGCAGAGCTGGACGACGATCTTGCCTGGCCCGACGTGCTCGGCGTCGCGATGCTCGGTGGCGTCGGCTTCACGGTGTCGCTGCTGATCGGCGAGCTGGCGTACGGGGTGGGCAACGCCACCGACGACCACGTCAAGATCGGCGTGCTGGTCGGCTCACTCGTTTCTGCGCTGTGCGCCGCGATCGTGCTCATGTCACGCAACCGTCGCTACCGTGCCATCGACGAACGAGAGCACCTCGATCTCGACGGCGACGGCATCCCGGACGTCTTCAAGGATCCGCACGCCAACTAGTCACAAAGAACTATGCACAATGTGAATATCGCTGTGGATAGCGGCGTTTCAGCGCTTCGCCAGGGGCTTGGTGGCCGGCCCTTCCAGCACCTCGCCGTCGACACTGAATCGTGATCCGTGCAGCGGGCAGTCCCAGCTTCGCTCGACGTCGTTCCACGACAGCACTCCACCGAGGTGTGTGCACACAGCAGCGACCGCACACGTACGGCCGTCGACCGTCGCCACACCCGTCGGGACCACGGGCTTGCGGCCAACCTCGCCCTCGCCCTCCGGAGGCGACTCCGGAGCCTGGTGCATCTCGGCTCCGACCAGTGCGCGAGCGCCGGCGACGGCAACTCCGGCGTTGATCTTCACGCCGTTGAGGATGCCGGCAGGACGCGTGACCCGACGTCCCAAGACCTTCGACCAGGAGGTCGGCTTGCCCAGGATCTGCGCCGAGATGCTGCGGGCGGCCGCCACGCCGTTCGTCATGCCCCACTTGCCGAAACCGGTTGCGACATAGATGTTGCCCATGCCACGAGGTAGCTTGCCGACGTACGGGATGCCGTCGTGTGACGCGTAGTCCTGTGCCGACCACTGGTGCGTCTCGGTCGCCTCCGGGAAGTAGCGGGCAGTCCACTCCCTCAGCTCGTCAACATGATCCATCTCCCTGTCGGCACGTCCGACCGGATGCCCGCTGCCCCCGACCAACAGGAAGTCACCTTCGAGGCCCGGCGCGTCTCGGACCGATCGCGTGGATCCGCCCGCCGACACGTACATCGCCTGCTGCGGGCTTGGATGAGAGAAGGCGAGTGCGTACGAGCGCATCGGCTCGAGCTTGGCGAAGTAGAGACCGCGATCCAGGATCGGCGTACCAGTTGCCAGCACGACGTCCTCGGCATGCAGCACCTCGCCCGTGTCGAGCTCGACCCGCGGCTTTCCGAGCTTGGAGACTGCGATGACCCGACGGCCCTGATGAATGGTCCCCCCATGCCCTTGCAGCTCCTCGGCCAGAGCCGCCAATGCGTCCATGGGGTCGAACTGTGCCTGATCAGGAAGGACCGCCGCCCCCTGCTGCGGGAACGGCACGTCGAGCGTGTCCTTCCAACGAACATCCAGTCCGAGCGCGCTGGCGGCGTCATGCTCCCTGCGTACCGTGTCGACCTCGTCGGCTGAGGCCGCATACGTGATGGCATCCCGAGTCTGGAACGGCACGTCGTGGTCGTCGCAGAAGCGCAGCAACCATTGCTGACCCTCACGGTTGGCGTCCACGTACGCCTGTGCGACGGCTTGTGACTGGCGGCCCAGGATGGTGGAGAGCCGGGTGCCCTGGAGCAGCGAGATCTTCGCCGTCGTGTTGCCCGTGGCGACAGCTCCGATGGTGCGCGCCTCGACGACCGCGACTCGGCGGCCCGATCGCGCGAGCAGGAGTGCCGTCGTCAAGCCGGTGATCCCGCCGCCGACGACCAGCGTCTCGACTCGGCCGTCAGCTGGCAGGAGATCATCGGTGATCGGTTGGGCACGGTCGAGCCACAGGGAAGTCATGGGGACGACGTACCCGAGCCTGTCGCCGGCAAACCAATCTAGGCTGGCGCCATGGACCTGGGCTCGATCGCGCGCGACCTCTACTCCGTGCCACCGCAGGACTTCGTCGCCGCCCGCAAGGACAGTGTCAGTGCCGCACGCGCTGCGGGCGATCTGGCGCTGAGCCGTGCGATCGGGGAGCTGCGCAAGCCCAGTGCCGCGGCAGCCCTCGTCAACCTCCTGGCCCGCGAGGCCGATGAGCTGTTGCAGGAGGTGGTCGACCTCGGCGAGGAGCTCCGCGAGGCGCAGGACCAGGGCGACGGCGCCCGGCTGCGATCGCTCAACGATGAGCGCAAGGCGCTGTTGCGCCGGGTCACGCAGGAGGCCATGGAGATTGCCGAGGAGCATGAGCTGTCGCATGCCGCTTCGGTCATCAGCGGAGTGGACGAGACGATCAAGGCGGCGCTGGCCAGCCCCGAGGCGGCGGCAGCCGTCCAGGCCGGCTTGCTGGTGACCGCGCTCTCCGGTGCGGGTCTGGGCTTCGGGGACCTCTCCGACAGTGTCGCGCTCCCAGACTTCACGCTGAAGCCGCGCACGTCGCCCGCCAGGGAGCGTCGACTCAAGGCTGTCCCAGATCTTCCCGATCCCAAGGTTGCCCGCCAGGACGCTGCCCGGGACCTCGTCGCCGAGGCCTCCGAGCTCGCCGAGCAGGCGGACTCAGAGCTCAAGGAGCGCGAGTCCGCGTACGAGGCGAACGAGCTGGCCCGGGCGGAGCTGCACGATCGCATCGACAAGCTCAAGCGCGAGCTCAAGGAGGTCCAGGAGGACGCCGCCGAGGCAGACGCCGACTCACGTGGGCTCGAGCGGGCCGTGGCGAAGGCGACTGCGGCACGAGATGCCGCGCACAAGGAGCTGAGCCGGGCCAAGCAGCGGCTCGACCGGCTGAGCTGAGCTAGTTGCGACCTTCGACGACGTACGCGAGCCGTCGTAACGTCTCGGTGTTGCGCCACTTCATCGCCGCGGCCTCAGCGGGCCCGGGGATGAACTTGGCGGGCCCGTCGACCACCTTCTCCTCGATCGTCACGCGCGTCTGTCCTTCCTCGGCGGCGAGCGTGATCTCGACCTCGGCCGCTCCGGCCGGGAACGCCCGAGCCCTGAGCTTCAGCATGCTGCCGGCAGCTGAGGCGAGCACCTCGGTGTGGTCGTCGAGCATCAGCGGCCACAGTCCGACCGAGTGGTGCAGCTTCGCCCCGACGTTCGGCCAGTCCTTGGTGACATCGCGCATGCGGGTGGCGCCGACGACCCAGACGGGATAGAGCCAGCCGTCAGACAGCACCGCCCAGACCTGGTCGGGCGTTGCATTCACCAATCGGTTGTTCGTCGTCATGCGAGGTAGGTACCCACGCGCGTCAGAAGCAACCCTCAGTCGAAGTCATCCTCGTTGTCGAGCGAGATCCAGTCGTCGTCGGAATCCTCGGTCGTCGTCTGGCCGTTCTTGGTCACCACCAGGGTTCCGTCGTAGGCCAGCACGGCGTAGGAGGTGCCGTTTTTCTTGGCCACGAACGCGTCGCGTTGCGGGTCATAGCTGCCCGGCATGTCAAGCACGGGGCCGCCGCGCTTCTGCGTCACCATGTGGAAGTCCTCGCCCGACGACGTCGTGCCACAGATCGAGGTGTCGCTCTCGCTGGTCGTGGTCTTGTAGAGGATCACGGGATATCTGCCACCGCAGCCGAGCCCCAGTCCGGACTTCTTCTCCTGCTCGGTGGTCACGACTGGTGCACCACAGTCAGGCAGCAGGCTGTCGTTGGGCAGGTCCGCGAGGTCGGTGTCGGGCCCTTCGCACTTGGGCTTCTGGGTCGGCGTGGGCGATGTCGTCGGCTCGTCAGTGGGAGCCGAGGTGCTCGTCGGACCAGACAGGTCTGCCTTCGGGTCTTCGTCACCGCCGGCCATGCGCCACACCGCGAACGCGGCGACGGCAGCCACTGCCAGCGCCAGCAGGGCAATCAGCACACGCTTGTTGCGTGGGTTGACGGTCTCACTCACTGGCTTGCCCCTCGATCGACTCCAACGAGCCTAACAACTACTCCCACTCGATCGTGCCGGGCGGCTTGCTCGTGATGTCAAGGACGACACGGTTGACCTCGTCGACCTCATTGGTGATGCGGGTCGAGATTCGCTCGAGGACGTCGTACGGAAGGCGGCTCCAGTCGGCAGTCATCGCGTCCTCGCTGGACACCGGCCGAAGCACGATCGGGTGGCCGTACGTACGGCCATCACCCTGGACACCGACGGAACGGACATCAGCGAGCAGGACCACCGGGAACTGCCAGATGGCGGAGTCGAGATCTGCCAACGTCGTCTCTTCGCGCACGATGGCGTCGGCCGCGCGAAGTATCTCCAGGCGGTCGGCGTCGACCGCACCGACGATGCGGATCGCGAGGCCAGGGCCGGGAAACGGGTGGCGACCGACGATTGCCTCCGGGATGCCGAGCTGGCGGCCGACATCTCGGACCTCGTCCTTGAACAGGGTGCGCAGCGGCTCGATCAGGCTGAACTCGAGGTCCTCGGGCAGGCCGCCGACGTTGTGGTGGCTCTTGATGTTGGACGCGCCCGTTCCCCCGCCTGACTCGACGACGTCTGGATAGAGCGTGCCCTGGACCAGGAACTTGACCGGCGGACCGGGCGTCGCGAGGACTTCGCGCTCGGCGGCCTCGAACACGCGGATGAACTCGCGACCGATGATCTTGCGCTTCTCCTCGGGGTCGGAGACGCCGGCGAGGAATCCCAGGAACTGGTCCCTGGCGTCGACAACTTTGAGATCGACTCCGGTGGCCTTCACATAGTCCTTCTCGACCTGCTCGGCCTCACCCTCGCGCAGCAGTCCGTGGTCGACGAACACGGCGGTCAGCTGGTCGCCGATCGCACGCTGCACCAGCGCGGTCGACACGGCGGAGTCGACGCCACCGGAGAGGCCGGAGATCACCCGGAAGTCGCCCACCTGCTCGCGGATGAGCTCGATCTGCTCCTCGACGATGTTGGTGCTGGTCCAGGTCTGCCGGCAGCCGGCGATCTCGACGAGAAACTGCTCGAGGATGCGCTGACCGTGCTCGCTGTGCATGACCTCGGGGTGCCACTGGACACCGGCGAGCCGCCGATCGGTGTGCTCGAAGGCGGCGACGGTGGCGCGCGGTGAGTTGGCGTTGACCGTGAACCCCTCGGGAGCGCCGATGACTTCATCCCCATGCGACATCCATGAGGTCAGCGTGTCCGGCAGTCCCGCCAGCAGCGTGCCGGGCTCCAGCACCGAGACCGCCGTCCGGCCGTACTCGCGCTGCCCTGTCTTGGCGACGTTGCCGCCCAGCGCCTGCGCCATGGCCATGAATCCGTAGCAGATGCCGAACACGGGCACTTCGCCCTCGAGCATGGCCGGATCAAGCGTGGGAGCGCCTTCTTCGTACACCGATGACGGGCCGCCCGACAGGATGATCGCGGCGGGCTTTCGAGCCAGGATCTCGGCGGCAGCCATCGTGTGCGGAACTATCTCGGAGTAGACCCGCGCCTCGCGTACGCGGCGGGCGATCAGCTGCGCGTACTGCGCCCCGAAGTCAACGACGAGGACAAGGTCATGTTCGGGGGTCACGGGTGCAGTCTATCGGCGGAAAATAGTTGCGTAACGACGTAACCCTGTGCTCCTCGCCTCGTTTTACAGAGTGGATCTAACAAAACTCCCTCCCGTTAGATCATGTGCCCACATCACGTTGGCACAACAGGGCCCGACCCGTGAGCTCCCTCCCGGTCGGGTTCTGTACGTTACGGGCACTTTCTCCAGCAATCGCAGGGGAACGTGCCCGTTTCAGCTGACGCCGATGATGGGGAGGCGGAGCGCGGCAGGCGCATCGGCCGGGACGACCGGGGCTCGAGGCGCAATCGGCTCGATCTTGCGATATCCCTCGCCAACGGCAGGGCGCATGTCCACCTCGCCCTTGTTGGGCCAGTAGGACATCGCCCGCTCCGTCTGCGCCGTGATCGTGAGCGACGGATTGACGCCCAGGTTGGCGGTGATCGCCGAGCCATCGGCCACGTGCAGCCCCTCATGCCCGTACAGGCGCTGGTACGGGTCCACGACACCGTTCTCGGGACTGTCACCGATCGCGCAGCCGCCCATGAAGTGCGCCGTCAACGGTACGTTGAACGGCTCGCCGATCGTGCCACCCGGCGTGCCGCCCATCTCCTCGGCCATCATCTGCACGGCGCGGTGCCCGGGCTCGATGAACGCGGGGTTGGGTGCTCCGTGGCCCTGCCTGGACGTCAGCTTGCGACGACCCGTGATGCCGCGCTTGGTGTAGGTCGTGATCGAGTTGTCGTGCGTCTGCATGACGAGCGCGATGATCGTTCGCTCTGACCAGTGGCGCAGGTCGTAGAGCTTGAAGAGATTGCGCTTCTGCGTCCACATCTCGCGGAGCCACACGCGCCAACGCGCCTGGTCGGTGCTGCCATCGGTCAGCACGGTCTGCATCAGAGACATGGCGTTGGAGCCCTTGCCGTAGCGGGTCGGCTCGATGTGGGTGAACTCGTCCGGGTGGAACGACGACGTGATCGCCACGCCCTCGCTGTAGTCGACGTCCTTGCCGTCGGAGATCGACCCGAGGAGCGCCTCGGAATTCGTACGGGTGAGCAGGCCCAGGCGGTCGGAGACACCTGGCAGGTGCCCCTTGTCCTTCATCTTGTGCAGCAGCTTCTGCGTGCCCATCGTGCTGGCGGAGAACACCACCTGCTCGGCGGTGATCTTCTTGTGCCGGCGGAACCGCTTGTTCGTACGGCGGGTCTCGATCTCGTAGCCCCCACCGGGCAACGGACGTACGGCCGTGGCCGTCGTGAGCGGGTGCACCTCGGCGCCGGCCTTCTCAGCCAGGTGCAGGTAGTTCTTGACCAGGGTGTTCTTGGCGTTGTGCCGGCAGCCCGTCATGCACTCACCGCAGTTGAGGCACGCGTTGCGCTCGGGACCGGCGCCGCCGAAGAACGGGTCGGCAACCCTCTCCCCCGGCTCGCCGAAGAACACGCCGACGGGGGTGTGGTGGAACGTGCCGCCGACTCCCATGCGCTCTGCGACCCTCTTGACGATCTCGTCAGCCGGCGAAACGTACGGGTAGATCGTGACACCGAGCATGCGCTTGGCCTGGTCGTAGTACGGCGCGAGCTCGGCCTTCCAGTCGGTGATGTGACCCCACGCGGGATCCTTGTAGAACGGGTCGAGCGGTTCGTACAGCGTGTTGGCGTAGACCAGCGAGCCGCCGCCGACGCCCGCGCCGGACAGGATCAGCACGTCCTTGAGCTTGTCGATGCGCTGGATGCCGTAGCAACCGAGCTGGGGCATCCAGAGGAACTTGCGAAGTCGCCACGAGCTCTTGGCGAAGTCCTCGTCGGAGAAGCGCTTGCCGGCCTCGAGGACGGCAACCTTGTAGCCCTTCTCGGTCAGCCGCAGCGCCGAGACGCTGCCACCGAAGCCTGACCCGATGACCAGGACGTCGTAGTCGAATGCGCCAGCGCCACTCATGCGCGCGGCGTCCGTCGCAGGAACTTGAGGCCTACCGTGAGCAGCTTGGCCCACGTCTGAGGCTTCATCGAGCTCGGACCGTTCATCGCCATGATTCGTTGGACGCCGACTGACTGCGGCTCGGTGTAGCGCAGAATGCCCTCGGCGCCCTGGCGGCGGCCTAGGCCCGACTGGCGCATACCGCCCATGGGGGCATCGACGCTGCCGAACGTCGCCGAGAACCCCTCATTGATGTTGACCGTGCCGGCCTTGATGCGCGTCGCGATCGCCTTGGCCTCGCGGGGCTTGCCCCACAGGCTGGCGTTGAGGCCGTACTCGCCCTGGTTGGCGAGCGCGATCGCCTCCTCGGTCGTCTTGTACGGGTAGAGCGACACCAGCGGGCCGAAGGTCTCTCCGGCAAAGCACTCAGCCGACTCGGTGACGCCCTCGAGGACCGTGGGCTCGTAGAAGTAGGGACCCAGGTCTGGTCGACCCTTGCCGCCGGCGAGCACGGTCGCTCCGTTGGCGACAGCGTCCTTGACGTGCGCCGTGACGGTCTCCAGCTGTGCCTGCGACACCAGCGAACCGAGATCGGCGTCCCAGTCGAGGGCGGCGCCCAGCGCCAAGTGCTCCACGCGGGACACGAACGCGGTCTTGAACTCCTCGAACCGCTCCTGCGGCACGTACATGCGCTCGATCGAGACGCAGAGCTGACCGGCCGACGAGAAGCATGCCTCGACAGCTCCTGCGGCGGCCTTGTCGATGTTGGCGCTGGGCAGCACGATCATGGGGTTCTTGCCGCCGAGCTCGAGCGAGCAGCTGACCAGACGCGCGGCAGCCTGCTGCGCGATGAGCTTGCCGGTGGCCGTCGAACCGGTGAAACAGATGTAGTCGGCCCGCTCGATGATTGCCGTTCCGACGACTGATCCGGCGCCGCTGACGACCTGCCAGATGTCGGCGGGGAAGCCCGCCTTGCGCATCAGCTCGATGCCGGCCAACGCGATGAGCGGGCTCTGGCTGTCAGGCTTGTGCACGATCGCGTTGCCTGCGGCGATGGCCGGGATGCCGTCCGAGACAGCCATGGTCAGCGGGTAGTTCCACGGGCTGATCAGCCCGACGACACCCTTGGGCTGCGGGGTGACGGTGACGCTGGTGAGCCCCGGCAGGGCGCCGTTGCGGCGTTGCGGCTTGAGCTGCTTGTTGAGTCGGCGAGCGTAGTAGCGAGCGGTGAGGGCAACGTGTGCGACCTCGTCGAAGGCGTTCTTGCGGCTCTTGCCCGACTCGATCTGGATCAGGTCGAGCAGCTCCTCCTGGTGCTCGAGGACCAGGTCATGCAGGCGCAGGAGTGCCTTCTTGCGCTCACGCAGCGAGGTCTTGGACCAGGCCTGCTGTGCCGTACGAGCCGCGACGAAGGCCGCGTCGACGTCCTCGATGCTGGAGACCGGGATCTCGGCAACGGGCACACCGTTGAGCGGCGAGATCGTCGTACGCGACTCGCCTGATGTCGTCCGGATCAGGGCAGTGAGCTCGGCAACCCGCTCGGGCGTGACGAGCGAAGACGTGGTTCGGGGTGCGGCTTCAGCAACAGACATAAGGGCGAGCATACCGCTGGTATGCCGGTTACGGCTATGAGAACCGCAAGGCGGTGACCTGCTCGCCCATCAGCGAGCCGGAAAGGCGACCAACTCACCGCGCTGGTCAGGCGAACAGCGTGTCTCCCCAGTAGCCGTTCGCGGTGACGCCGGGCGGGCAGGCGAACAGGCCCGAGCCGACATGGACGATGTACTCGTTGAGCACGTCGTTGAGCTTGCCCGCGAGGCTCCGCTGGATCTGGACGAACTGCTTCTCCGGATCACGCTGGTAGGCGATGAAGAACAACCCCGCCGACAGCTGGCCGAGTCCGTTCGAGCCGTCCACGAAGTTGTAGCCACGACGCAGCAGCTTGGCGCCCTTGTTGAAATCGGGGTGCGCCAGTCGTACGTGTGACTTCATGTCGATCAGCGGCTCGCCTGCCTCGTTCTTCTTGTCGAAGTCGATCTCCGCAAACTCGTCGCCGCCCGAGAGGGGGCCGCCCGAGCCCTTGGTGCGGCCGATGATGGTCTCCTGACCCTCCAGCGGCTCGCGGTCCCAGATCTCGATGCGCATGTCGATCTTGCGGGTCACGACGTACGACCCACCAACCAGCCAGTCCGGACCGTCCTCCTCATGCACCCAGACGAAGTCCTCGACGTCCTTCTTGTGCTCGGCCTTGATGTTGGCCGTGCCGTCCTTGAACCCGAACAGGTTGCGCGCCGTGACCTGCGCCGATGACGTCGACGACGTACGTCCGAAGCCCATCTGCGAATAACGCACCGAAGCTCGACCAAACGCGATGCGCACGAGATTGCGTACGGCATGGACGGCAACCTGTGGGTCGTTGGCGCAGGCCTGGATCACCAGGTCGCCACCGCTCAGTGCCGGATCGAGTCGGTCGCCCGAGAAGAGCGGGAGGTCCTTGAGTCGATCGGGCAGCTTGCCGTCGAGACCGAAGCGAGCCTTGCCGTTGGCGTCGACGAACATCCCGCGGCCGAATCCGACCGTGATGGTGAGGCCCGACGGTGGCAGGCCCAGCGCCTCACCGGTGTCCTCCGGCGGCGCAAACGGTGAGCCGGCGACAGCACCGAAGTCGCCGACGTCGTTGCCCTGCGTCATCTTGCGGGCAGCGTCGGTCCACTCCTTGAGCAGCAGGATCAGGTCGGCGCGACTCTCGGTGGTGAGGTCAAGGGCCGCCAGGTAGAGGCGGTCCTGGGCGGGCGTGACGATGCCGGCCTGGTGCTTGCCATCGAACGGGATCGGCAGCGCATCAGGGTCGGGCAGAACCTCCACAGGTTTGTCGCCGACCGCGTAGCCGGCGCCAGCGCCCGCAGCGCCGGCTGCCAACGCACCAAGCCCGGCCGCCCCCAGCAGCTTCCTGCGGGAGACGCCGGACCCGGCTGAGGCGCTTTCGGAAGTCACGTGTCCATCGTCTCAGGCAGAAGCGGCGACGACTGCCGCCACCTTGCTGATCGGCTCGCTCAGTGCGGCGACAGCGTTCGAGAGCGCCTTGACCTGCTCCTTGCTCAGCTCGTCGTAGAACTTCCAGTCACCGGTCGCCTTGTCCTGGTACTGGTTGAGCTCGGCGTCGACCGCCTTGAACTTGGCGTCGAGATCCTTCACCAAGGCAGGATCCTGAGCCTCGAGAACCGGACGCAGCGCCGCGATGGCGGCCTGCGAGCCCTCGATGTTGGCCTTGAAGTCCCACAGATCGGTATGGCTGAACTCGTCCTCCTCGCCGGTGATCTTGCCGGTGGCGACCTCATCCAGCAGACCCTTGGTGCCTTGGGCCAGCTCGAGTGCCGTCAGTGGCGCATCCTGGCCGAGCTTGACGATCTCCTTGACGTTGGTCAGGAGCTGGTCGGCGTACTTGCCCATGCCCTCGGTGTTGCCTGCAACCCAGAGCTGCTTCTCGATGCGGTGCCAGCCGGTGAAGTCAACGCCCTCGGCGATCGCGTCAGGCTCGCGGCCGTCGGTGATCGGGTCGAGGTCACCGAACTTCTCGGCGACGGGCTCGATGCGCTCCCAGTAGGTGCGCGCGATCGGGAAGAGCCTCTTGGCCTCGTCGACGTTGCCGGCCTTGACGGCTGCGACGAACTCCTCGGTCTTGACGATCAGGGCGTCGGACTGCGACTTGACGTAGCGGGCGTAGCTGTCGGCGGCTGCCGTGAGCTCCTCGGAGTCCGACAGCTTCTGAGCCGAATCACCGGTGACAGTGAGGGTCTGTCGGATGCCGTCGCCGATCATGCCGGGCTTGCAGGCGCCTTCGTACGTGCCCTTGGGCAGGTCGATGACGAGGTTGCGCGACAGCCCGGGCCCGATGTTCTCGACTTCCCCCACGATCCGGTCACCCTCGGCGTAGATGTAGAACTCGGTGACCTTGCTGCCGGTGTTGGTCACCTTGAACGTCGACGGTCCCGCCTCGAGCTTGGTCGAGGAGATGTTGCAGGACGAGTCGGACGCCTTGACGGTCAGATCACCCGAGGCGGCGCTATCGGAGGCGCACGCCGACAGGCTCAGCGCGGCCAGGGTCAGGGCGCCGACGGCCGGGAGGGGGATCTTCATGAAGGGCAGTCCTTTGTGAATCGAGGCATGCACAGTAAGGCAAGCCTCACCATCGTAAGGGGTGCCTCATCCGCTTGCCCAGCCGGTGGGATGTGACATGTTCGACAGTCATCTATAGGGGCAGCAACGCCCGAACGACGCCGCCGTGGTCCCCGGGGCCCGCGTCGAGGGTGCCGCCCACCTGCTCGGCTCGTTCCCGCATCGACCTCACACCGACTCCGGAAGTCCACGCGCCAGGTTTGCGTCCCATCGTCACGTACCTCCAGGTGAAGGCCGTCACCGCCGTGGGAGATGTCGACCCAGGCGCACGTGGCCTCGGCGTGCCGCGACACGTTCGTCAAGGCCTCGACGACGATGCGGTAGGCCGCCGCCTCGATGGCTGCAGATACGTCGATGGGGTCCTCCGGGCCAGTGATGTCCACCCGCAACAGCGCTCCCCCATCGGTATGGAGGGCGGCCGCGTGCTGGCGGACGGCACCGACAAGACCCAGCTCGTCCAGTGCTGGAGGACGCAGCCCTTCGACCAGCCGCCGGATCTCCAAGATCGCGCCCGCAGTGTCTGCCCGCAGGCTCGTCAGCAGCTCTTCAGCACGGTCTGGGGCGCTGCGAACCTGGTTCCGTGCGGCATCAGCCGCGAATGCCACACCGGACAGTGTCGGGCCGAGGCCGTCGTGGATGTCACGTCGCAGCCTGCGGCGCTCCTCCTCGATGGCGGTGATCGCTGCGCCGCGCGACTCCTTGAGATCGCTCGCCAAGGCCCGTGCCCGCAGGGTCTGCGCGAGCAGCGGCGCAACGATCCGGAGCACGTCCTCGTCGCCAGGCGAAAGGCTCAGGTCACCGGGTCGGAGTCCGACGACGACCTCGCCCAGCAGGTCGTTGCCCAGGCGTAGCGGAAGAGAACGGGTGTGCGTCACCTCAGAACCCGACGTCGCGAGTGTCTCGTCTCCCACGCGGAGGCTCGCGTACGGAAGCACCAAGGCCTCGCGCATTGCGGTCAGGGCAAGAACAGGGTCGTCTCCGATTCGGTCCGCAAGGCTCGAGGCTGCCGTGAGCGCATCCGGCCGATCACCGAACAGCAGCTGATCCACGACACCGCGCAGCAGTACCTCCAGTGGGCGTACGCCGAAAGCCAGCACCGCGCAGAGGACGACGACGGGCGGCGCCTCGAGGGGACGTCCTCGCTGCTCCTCGACGACGGAGATCAGACCAATCGCCACAGACGTGAACGTGAACAGCACCGTCGAAGCCACCACGACACGCGTGACAAGGCCACGAACGTCGACCACCTCAGGGCGGAGCACGCCGATCACCATGGCGGCAGGGCCCGGAACGGCAAGGAATACTGCGAGCGCAGCGATGTCAAACGCGTCTCCTGAGTTCGCGGACTCACGGACGAATCCAACGAGCATGGCGAGAAGTCCGCACACGATCCACACGAGGGAGCTCCAGGTCATCGCACGCCGTTCGAGCTCATCGCCGCGCTCCAACCCCCACCACACTGCCAACAGCACCGTGGTCACGGTGACGAATCCCATGGGGTAGATCACATCCGGCCAGGCGATGCAGATGCCTCCGGATGCCACCACCACCATGGTCAGGCTGAACCCCACCGGCTCGCTCCACCGAGTTCGCGGAAAGAGCACCAGGGCTGCCGGTATCGCCAGACAACCGGCAGCACGAAAGAGGACGGCCGCGGTGTCGTCAAGCTTCAGCTCGATCGCAGCGCACCCGGCGAGCGTCACGAGTCCACCGAGCAGCATCACGGCCCCGGAGGTTCGCGCCATCGGGCCCTGGAGAATGAACCATCCGGCGAGCGAAGCGGAGACGCCGAAGAGTGTCGCGGCTGCCAACAAGATCGTCATGGTCCTCCGAGTCCGCCTTGTCGTGCGCGCACGATCGCCTCGGAGCGGTCGGCCACGGCCAGCTTCACGAAGATCGAGGAGATGTGGTTGGCGACGGTCTTCGGCGACAGGAACAGCTCGTCGGCGATGGCCTGGTTGCGGCGGCCGGCAGCCACGAGATCCAGCACCTCCCGCTCACGCGCGGTCAGCTCCGGAAACGGATCGGCTCCAACCGGCGGTGCTGCGAAGAACCCGAGAATGCGCTGGGCGATACCGGGACTGAAGATCGCCTCGCCGGCGACGACCGCCCGTATGCCGCGGTCGATCTCGACCTGCTCGGCGCCTTTGAGGAGATAGCCCATGGCACCTGCCCGCATCGCCGCAAAGACGGTGTCGTCGTCGTCGAACATCGTCAGCACCAGGATCGCCGTCTCTGGCACGGCAACCCGCAGGCGCCGCGTGGCCTCGATCCCGTCGATTCCCGGCATCCGGATGTCCATCAGCACGACATCGGGCCGGGTCAGCTGCGCTTCTCGGATTGCACCTTCACCGTCGGGCGCTTCGGCCACGACCTCATACCCGGGCAGCGAGTCGAGCAGCGCGCGCAGACCGCTGCGGACCACAGGGTGATCGTCGGCGAGCAGCACGCGGATCGGATCCATGCATCGATTGTCCCGCGTACACGGCTCCCTGACCCGGGATCACGCACCTATACGTGCCGGGAGTTGTCCCGGAGAATTGGGTGCAACGACCGATGTCAGGCAGCGTTTCCGCGGGTGAAAGTGGTCTCACCACCCACCAAAGGAGTCACCATGAGCACGTCCATCGCACCGTGGAGCACCAAGAACAAGGTCGGCCTCGGCCTCGCCATCTTCTACAGCATCACCAACATTCCCAGCTTCCTCTTCTCCGCCGGCGACGGCGAGGTCGGCCCCCCGCTGGCAGTCATGATCCTGAGTTCGGTGCTGGCCGTCGTGGCAACCGTGGCCGGTGTCATCGCTTGGCGCAACGGAAGCCGACCCGCCGCCCGACTGACCGCCGCCAGCATCATAGTCATCACGCTGACCTCGGTTCCGGCGTTCTTCGTCGACGTTCCTGCCGGAGTCAAGGCGATTTGTGCAGTCGGCGTCGTTCTCACGGTCGTCATCGTCGTGCTGATGTTCTCGACGTCCAAGCGCCAGGCGGAAGTTCGGGCATGATCGCCATCGTCACGATCCTGCTCGCGTTCCCGCTGGGCTTCTTCTTCCGCTCCCACCTCAACGCCAACGTCGCGTACGCGGTCGCCTACCTCTGGGCCTTCACCTTCCAGGGCCTGTATCTGACCCGGCAGTGGGTCGGTGGAGACGCGTCGGCCTTCCCGAAAGATCCTGACAATTTCCCGCTGTCGTACGGACTGGTGGCCGCCGGGATCTTCGCGGTCGGCTTCGGACTGGTAGCCCTCGGCCGCAAGGTGGGATCAAGACGGCGGAATCGTGGTCTCGTCACCGCTTGAACACATCAGACATCAGGGCCCGTCTCCTTCACGGAAGTCGGGCCCTGATGTTGTCAACCGGCGGAGACCTCGTCGCCGACCGAAACTCGGCCTGTGTCGAGCGGGATGATCCGGATGCCGAACCAGGTCTTGCCGTCCCACTTGCGGTGCCTGGCGAGCGAACGTATTGGCTCCCTGCCGTGCTTGAGCGTCACGGGATCGATCGTGGTGACCACGCACCGGTCACAGTGCTCGGCAAAGCGATAGACGACGTCGCCGATGCGTACGCGCTTCCAGCCGTCCTCGGCGAACGGCGCGATGTCGCCTTCGACCACGACATTGGGACGGAAGCGCCTCATCTCCATCGCGTCGGGCTCGTGCTCTGTGGCAATCCATTCATTGAGCTGGGACAGCGATGCCGTGGTGGTCAGCAGCAGGGGAGCTGTGTCGGCGAGACTCAGCGGTTCGCCGGCACCACCGTGCTTCTCCGTCACCGTGCGCTTCGCCGGGTCGTCCTGCCACACGAGCCGGACCGGCTTGCCCACGATGTCGCTGAACCAGCCAGCGGCGGCCTCCCCGGCGTCCCTGGCCGTCGCCAGTCGGGTGACCCGGGTCGGAACAGGGCGACCATCGATCGGCACGTCGATCTCCAGATCAGGATGGCCCGCGGCCCCAACCCTCAGTGATCCGTCCTCGCGCGCCGTTGCAGTGACACCGAGGAGCGCATCATGTCTGAACGCCGTGACCTTTCGTCCCACCGCGTCAACCACCATCCACCGGCGATCGTTCCTCAGACCGGCGAGCTGGACCTCGGCGCTTGCCAGGTCCGTTGGCGCCGTGGACTTCACCGGATAGATGCTGACCGAAGCGACCCTCACGCAAGAACCTTCTCGAAGCACTGCGAATAGGCCAGCTGCTCGTACGGCGGGTACACATCGATCGGCGTGTAGCCGTGGCGCTCGTAGAACGACAGCGCCGCCCGCTGACGATCGCCCGTGTGCAGGATCAGTCGCGGCGCCCCCAGCGACCGGGCTTCGCGCTCCACCTCGGCCAGGAGCACATCCGCGAGGTCGCCGCCACGGCGCTCGGGCAGGACGAACATCCGCTTGATCTCGAGATCGTCGCCCATGCGGCGCAGCGCGATGTGACCCACCGGCTCGTCGCCATCCCGGAGCAGCACCGTGAGCACGATCGACGCCGGATCGATGTCGAGTCGCCCGTCGCGGTTCTGCGAGGTCGGGTCATCGGCGTACAGGGTCCGCACCTCGGCCGTCATGGCGTCGCGGAGTCGTACGGCGTCCGCGTCGTCCCACTCGACTCGCGCGGCGGTGATCAACCGACGACGACCTCGACCCGCTGGAACTCCTTGAGGTCGCTGTAGCCGGTCGTTGCCATGGCGCGGCGCAGAGCACCGATGAGGTTCATGGTGCCGTCGGGCACGGATGACGGGCCGAAGAGCACCGACTCGAGGTCGCCCACCGTGCCGATCTCGACGCGCTCACCGCGCGGCAGCTCGGGGTGCCAGGCCTCGGCGCCCCAGTGCACACCACGACCGGGCGCCTCGACGGCGCGGGCAAAGGGGGAACCGATCATCACGGCGTCGGCGCCACAGGCGATGGCCTTGGCGATGTCTCCACTGCGACCGATCGAGCCATCGGCGATGACGTGGACGTAGCGGCCGCCCGACTCGTCGAGGTAGTCGCGACGCGCGGCCGAGACGTCGGCGACTGCGGAAGCCATCGGCACGGCAATGCCGAGCACCTCGCGTGTCGTGTGGGCGGCGCCGCCACCGAATCCGACGAGCACGCCGGCGGCGCCGGTACGCATCAGGTGCAGCGCGGCCTGATAGGTCGCGCAGCCACCCACGATGACAGGCACATCGAGCTCGTAGATGAACTCCTTGAGGTTGAGCGGCTCCGCGCTTCCCGAGACGTGCTCCGCAGACACGGTCGTGCCGCGTATGACGAACAGGTCCACGCCCGCATCGACGACCGCGGTGGCGAACTGCTTGGTGCGCTGGGGCGAGAGAGCGCCCGCGACCGTGACACCCGCGTCGCGCACCTGCTGGAGGCGCGCGCTGATCAGCTCGGCCTTGATCGGCTCGGCGTAGATCTCCTGGAGCCTCTTGGTGTCGGCCGGACCGTTGGCGAGCTCGTCGAGCAGCCTTTCGGGGTCTTCGTAGCGAGTCCACAACCCCTCGAGGTCGAGCACGCCCAGCCCGCCATGCTTGCCGAGGGCGATAGCGGTGTCGGGACTCATGACCGAGTCCATCGGCGCGGCGATCAGCGGCAGCTCGAAGCGGTAGGCGTCGATCTGCCACGCAGTCGAGACCTCCTGCGGGTCACGCGTACGGCGGCTCGGCACGATCGCAATGTCGTCGAACGAATAGGCTCGTCGACCGCGCTTGGCGGTGCCGATCTCGATGTCCATGAGGACAGCCTAGTGGGCTACTGAACGCCTCGAGCGATGTCGTCCAGCGAGAGGTCCGGCAGCATCCCGGCGGGGTTGTTCTGACGTCGGACGAGCACGGGTTGGACGTCGTCGCTCTCGCGGGCCAACGCGTACTGGGTATCAGCGAGGGCGAACCGCAGCGCACGCGACAGCGAGCTGACCTTGGCGTCCGAGGGGCTGAGCTCGGGCGCGGCCGCCTTGAGCGCCATGGCCAGGATCGGAAGCGTGCCGCCCTGATTGGCGAGCTTGTCGCAGAAGCTGCGGACCTTCGAGTCGTTCAGCACCGTCTTGATGATCGCCTTGTAGTCCTCGGGCGACTTTGCCGGACCCTTGTGCACCACGGGGATGTCCTGGGCCATGGCGTGCCAGTTGGCCTTGCCCGCTGGCTGCTGCTTGGCCGCTGCGGGCTGCTTGGCCTCGGGAGGGGGCTTCTTGGTTGCCTTCTTGGCTGAGACCTTCTTGGCGGCCTTCTCTGCGGGCGCCTTCTTGGCGGGGACCTTCTTGGCGGCCTTCTCTGCCGGGGCCTTCTCAACCTTCTGCGGCTGGACGACCTTGGCCGCAGCCTTCTTGGCCGGCGCAGTGGGGCCGTCGCTGGCCGAGAACACGGCCTGCAGAGCCGCCGTCGGGGGCGCCTGCTTCACCTTGAGCGCTACGTACTGGTCGACTTCCTTCTCCAGCACGGAGTTGACCGGGTGATTGGCCAGCGTCGCCCCGATGACGTACTTGCCGAGCTCATGCAACCGGCGCACCAGCGGGACGAAGTCACCGTCGGCAGACACCAGGATGAACACCTCGAGCTGTTCCAGGTCGGCCGCCGCTCGCAGGCAGTCGACGACGAGCACGATGTCCGCGGCGTTCTTCTCGGCCTTTCCGACCGAGAAGACCTGCACCGTCTCGACCCCGCTGCGTACGACGTCGCGGCGGTAGTCCTCCAACCCGATGCGACCCCAGTCGGCGTAGGCGCGCGCGAGCGCAATGCTGCCGGAACCGGCTTCGCGCGCTGCGGCCTTTTCGAGCTGGTCGACGATGTCGTCCATCGACACGTCGGGGATGTCGAGCTTGCCGTAACCCTTGAAGAGGTTCTCGGCGTCGATGAAGACTGCGACGTTTCGACTGGTCACCCCTTGAGGCTAACGGTGGCGGAACACCCGGCCGCACCAGCCGTCACAGTTTCCCAGCATCACCTCGAAAACTGACACCGATCACCTGCTGCAACGGGGGTGGAGTGACAGGGTCAAAGGAGCAGCTGGGAACTACGAGCCCGACTCAGCGTGAGCTGTAGTTGGGAGCTTCGGCGGTCATCTGGATGTCGTGCGGGTGACTCTCCTTGAGCGAAGCAGACGTGATGCGTACGAACCGGCCCTTGTCCTGCAGCTCGGGGATCGTGCGAGCGCCGACGTAGAACATCGACTGGTTGAGCCCTCCGATGAGCTGGTGGGCAACGGCGGAGAGCGGTCCGCGGAACGCCACCTGGCCCTCGACACCCTCGGGCACGATCTTGTCGTCGCTGGTGACCTCGGCCTGGAAGTAGCGGTCCTTGGAGTAGGACTTCTTGCCGCGGCTGCTCATCGCTCCGAGCGAGCCCATGCCGCGATAGGCCTTGAACTGCTTGCCATTGACGAAGACCACCTCGCCCGGCGACTCCTCGACGCCAGCCAGCATCGAGCCGATCATCACGGTGTCGGCGCCGGCGACCAGTGCCTTGGCAATGTCCCCGGACTGTTGCAGACCACCGTCGGCGATGACTGGTACGCCGGCTGGCTTGCACGCCAGCGACGCCTCGTAGACTGCGGTGATCTGAGGGACGCCGCAGCCTGTCACGACGCGGGTGGTGCATATCGAGCCCGGACCGAAACCGACCTTGACGGCGTCGGCGCCGGCGTCGACGAACGCCTGCGCACCCTCGCGGGTGGCGACGTTGCCGCCGATGACCTGCACGTGCTTGGTCGCGGGATCGGTCTTGAGCCGCTGGACGATCTCGAGCAGCATGCGTACGTGGCCGTGAGCCGTGTCGGCCACCAGCACGTCGACGCCGGCCTCGATGAGGGTGGTGGCGCGCTGCCAGGCGTCGCCGAAGTAGCCGATCGCTGCACCGACCATGAGGCGTCCGTCGGCATCCTTGGAGGCGTCAGGGAACTGCTCGGACTTGACGAAGTCCTTGACCGTGATGAGGCCAGCCAGTCGGCCTGCGTCGTCGACCAGCGGCAGGCGTTCGCGCTTGTGCTTGCGCAGCAGCAGCGTCGCGTCCTCGCGAGAGATGCCCTCGTGCCCCGTGATCAGCGGCATCGGGGTCATGACCTCGTCGACCTTGGTCGACTCCCACTCGGCGACCGGGGTGAACCTCAGGTCGCGGTTGGTGATGATGCCGAGGATGTGGTTGTCGGTGTCGACGACGGGGAGCCCTGAGACGCGGTACTCGCCGCAGATGCGATCCAGGTCCTCGAGCGTCGCGTCGGGGCCGATCGTCACGGGGTTGGAGATGATGCCGGTCTGGGTGCGCTTGACGAGGTCGACCTGGTAGGCCTGGTCGTCGAGCGACAGGTTGCGGTGCAGCACGCCGAGGCCACCTTCGCGGGCCATGGCGATCGCCATGCGGGACTCGGTGACGGTGTCCATCGCAGCGCTGATGAGCGGGACCTTGAGGCTGATGCCTCGGGTCAGGCGGGAGGTGGTGTCGATCTCGGACGGGTTGAGGTCCGACATGCCCGGCAGGAGGAGCACATCGTCGTACGTGAGGCCAAGCGCCGCGAACTTGTCTGGGATGCCCGTCTGCTCCATGAGCCGATTGTACGGGTCAAGGAGCAGACGGGTCGCCCCTCATCTGGTGAGTTCGAGCACGCGGGACTAGACGAACTTCGCGAGGTCGTCGGCCAGACGGTTCATGAGATCGGCGTAGGCCTGGTAGCTCGGCGGTGCCACCGAGGTCCACGGGGCGTACGCCTTGTTCTTGGCGGCAGCCAGGGTCTCGAACACGGGCTGGTCATCCAGCAACGCCAGGCCCGCCGCGCCGACCCGGTCGTCGTACAGGAACACGTCGGCTTGGTACGTGTCTGCCTTTTCCCAGCTCAGGCTCTCGAAGTAGCCGCCCTCGTCAGGATTGGACGGCACGACGAGGGGAAGGTCGAGCTCTTCGCGCCAGTAGCTCAGGTCGGGGCTAACTCCGGGGTTGGAGACGTAGAACAGCTCCTTGGACGGCGAGCCGGCCAGGATCTTGCGGTCGCCGAGCTTGGCGCCGGCGTCCTTGACGCGCTTGGCCGCAGCGTCGAACTCGTCGTGCGCCTCGGTCACGTCGTCGTCGGAGAGGTCGGCGCCCAGCGCCTCGGCCATACGCTCGGTGCCTTCCAGCAGCTCGGGGAGCGTCTTGCCGTCAAAGCTGACGACGGCGATCGGCGCGAGCTTCTTGAGGTCCTTGGCGGTGGCGTCGTTGACGTACCAGAGGTCGTCGTCCAGGTATGCGCTCGTGACGACGAGGTCGGGCTTGAGCAGCGCCGCCTTCTCGAGATCGATCGATCCATACTCGCCCGCGGCGGTGACATCGGTGACGTCATCGACGTCGAGGCCCGCGACCTGCGAGTCGGGCTCGCCCGCCGCGTTCTTGAGTGGGCCGAACGTGCCCACAATCTCGTCGCCGAGGCCGAGGTCGGTCAGCGCCGCCGCCATCGACGACTGCACGAGCAGTCGCTCGGGTGCGGCCTCGAGCTTGATCTTGCTGCCCAGATCGTCGGTGAACGTCCACGGGCCGGACTTGGTGTCGTCGGAGGAGGAGGAGCCGCAGGCGGCGAGGGTCAGGAGGGTGAGCGCGGCAATGGCCGCAGAGATCCGTTTCATAAGGGCAGCCTAACCTAAGTAGATGCCGCTCTCTCTCGGGGACGCCGAAAAGGCCCGCCCCCGCGAGGGGACGAGCCTTTTCGGTGGTGCTTGGTCCGGCTTAGTGGTTGTGACCGGCGTGCGCGTCGGGAGCCTCTTCAGCAGGCTTCTCGACGATCAGCGTCTCGGTCGTCAGCAGCATCGCCGTGATCGACGCGGCGTTGGCGAGCGCGGAACGCGTCACCTTGACCGGGTCGAGGACACCCTGTGCGACCAGGTCGCCGTACTCGCCGGTCGCGGCGTTGTAGCCTTCGCCGCTCTCGCGGACCTTGTTGACGACGACCTCGCCGGAAACGCCACCGTTGCGGGCGATCCACTCGAGCGGGGCGTCGGCACCGATGCGCACGATGCGTACGCCGATGGCCTCGTCACCTTCGAGCCCGAGGTTGTCGGACAGGACCGAGACGGCGTGCACGAGCGCAGATCCACCACCAGCGACGATGCCTTCTTCGATCGCTGCGCGAGTCGCCGAGACGGCATCCTCGATGCGGTGCTTCTTTTCCTTGAGCTCGACCTCGGTGGCCGCGCCGACCTTGACGACGCAGACGCCGCCGGCCAGCTTGGCGAGACGCTCCTGGAGCTTCTCCTTGTCCCAGTCCGAGTCGGACAGCTCGATCTCAGCCTTGATCTGGTTGACCCGACCCTCGACCTCGGCCTTGTCCCCGCCGCCGTCGATGATCGTGGTGGCGTCCTTGGTCACGACGACACGGCGAGCCGTGCCGAGCACCTCGAGGCCGACCTGGTCGAGCTTGAGCCCCACATCAGGTGTGACGACGGTGGCACCGGTCAGGGTCGCAATGTCCTGCAGCATCGCCTTGCGACGGTCACCGAACGCGGGAGCCTTGACAGCCACCGAGGTGAACGTGCCGCGGATCTTGTTGACGACGATCGTCGAGAGGGCTTCACCGTCGACGTCCTCGGCGATGATGAACAGGGTCTTGCCAGCAGCAACGACCTTCTCCAGCAGCGGAAGGATGTCGCTGACCGAGGAGATCTTGCCCTGGTTGACGAGGATGTAGGGATCGTCGAGCACGGCTTCCATGCGCTCGGTGTCGGTCACCATGTACGGCGAGAGGTAGCCCTTGTCGAACTGCATGCCCTCGGTGAACTCGAGCTCGGTGCCCATGGTGTTGGACTCTTCGACCGTGATGACGCCGTCCTTGCCGACCTTGTCGAACGCCTCGGCGATGAGCTCGCCGATGTGGGCGTCACGCGATGAGACGGTGGCGACGTCGGTCATGTCCTTGACGTCGTCGACGGGGCGGGCCAGCTTGTGCAGCTGCTCGACAACGGCCGTGACGGCTGCCTCGATGCCCTTCTTGAGTCCCATCGGGTTGGATCCGGCCGCGACGGCGCGCAGGCCTTCGTGAACCATCGCCTGGGCCAGTACGGTCGCGGTGGTCGTACCGTCACCGGCGACGTCGTTGGTCTTGGTGGCAACTTCCTTGGCGAGCTGGGCGCCGAGGTTCTCGAACGGGTCGTCGAGCTCGACCTCGCGGGCAACCGTCACGCCATCGTTGGTGATGGTGGGCGCGCCCCACTTCTTGTCGAGCACGACGTAGCGGCCCTTGGGGCCGAGCGTGACCTTGACTGTGTCGGCGAGCTTGTCGACGCCACGCTCGAGCGCGCGGCGGGCGTTCTCGTCAAATTCGAGGATCTTGGGCATGGGGGTGGCTTCTTTCGAAAGTTGTGGGTGAGCCTGTCCTCCGTGGAAGGACGATGGCTGAGGACGCGAGAGCCCGAGACCTCCTGGCGGAGGTCTCGGGCGTCACATCACGAAACGACAGCGAGGACGTCGCGAGCGGAGAGGATGAGGTACTCGTCTCCGTCGTACTTGACCTCGGTGCCGCCGTACTTGCTGAAGATGACCTTGTCGCCGACGGCGACATCGATCGGAACGCGGTTGCCGTTGTCATCGACCCGACCGGGGCCTACTGAGATGACAAGACCTTCCTGCGGCTTCTCTTTGGCGGTTTCTGGAATGACCAGTCCCGACTTGGTGGTCTGCTCGGCTTCGACAGCCTGGATGACCAGACGATCTTCGAGCGGCTTGATGGTGACCGACACGTGTCGACCTCCCCTTTCGGCGGTGGAACTCTGGACGCTGGTGAGTACGCCGTCGCGGGGCTCATACTCACCTTTGCTGGCACTCTCATAGCGAGAGCGCCAATACGAAACTTAGCACTCTCTCCGTGAGAGTGCTAAGGGTGTTCGCGCTCCGCTGAAATGCTGGGCCGCACGGCACGGCAGACTTCCTCCATGGATCTGGCGACATTCGAGAAGCTGCTGTCCCCCGCGGGTCAGCTGCTCCTTGCGGACGTCGCCCAGCACGCCGGCAAGGAGAGCGATCTGGCGCTCGGTACGCGGCTGCGCAAGACGTACGCCTCCTCGCTCGTCGCAGCCGCTGTGACGCAGAACCACCTGCGCGGAAGGGCCGTCGCGAAGTTCGGGGATGACGCAGCGCGGCTGTACTTCACCCACGACGCGCTGGAGCAGTCGACCCGCCAGCGGGTGGCGGCGCACCGCGCCGCGCGGCTCGTGACGTCCGGCGCCGAGGCTGTCGTCGACCTGGGGTGCGGCATCGGCGGCGACCTCATCGCCATGGCCAGGGCGGGGCTCCGCGTGCGTGGGGTCGAGCTCGATCCCGTACGTGCCGCGATCGCAGCCGCCAACCTGCGAGCGCTCGAGCTGGATGGCGAGGTCCTCAGCGCCGACGTCCAGACCGTGCCGGTCGAAGCCGACGAGGTCGCCTTCATCGACCCGGCCCGTCGCAATGGCCGCGGTCGCACGTTCTCCACCGCCGACCTGCAACCGCCGTGGGACTGGGTGCGTCAGCTCCTCGAGGGTCGAGCCGTCGCCAAGGTGATGCCCGGACTGGCCCACGATGCCGTGCCCCATGAAGTCGAGGCCGAGTGGGTCAGCGACGGCGGCAACCTGGTCGAGGCCTGCCTGTGGGGTGCGCCGTTTGCCACGGCGACCAGGCGGGCCACCGTGCTGCCCTCCGGCGCCGGGCTCGAGTCGGTCGGAGAGCCCGTCGCGCTCGGTCAGCCAGGCTCATACATCTACGAGCCCGACGATGCCGTCATCAGATCCGGCCTCGTCGGCGAGCTGGCCGCGACGATCGACGGGTGGCTGCTGGACTCGCACATCGCGTACGTCAGCTCAGACCGCGCCGAGACGACTCCGTTGGCTCGCTGTTTCCACGTCATCGACGAGCTGCCGTTCCGAGAAAAGCCACTCAAGGCCGCCCTGCAGGTGCGACGCATCGGCACGCTGACGGTCAAGAAGCGCGGCGTCGACATCGTGCCCGAAGAGCTGATCAAGCGACTGAAGCTCAAGGGCCCCAACCCGGCGACGGTCATCATGACTCGCGTCCGCGGTGAGGGTCGCGCATTCCTCGTGGAGCGCGTCTGATGCGTATCGACCTCAACGCTGACCTCGGCGAGTCCTGGACGCGTTGGCGCTCCGGTGAGGACGTCGAGCTGCTCGACGTGGTCACCTCCGCCAACGTCTGCTGCGGGGCGTACGCCGGCGACGCCGAGCTGATGCGAGTCACGTGCGAGGCGGCCATCGCACGCGGGGTCGCGATCGGCGCCCAGGTCGGCTATCCAGATCGCGAGAACTTCGGCCGAGTGCACGTCGAGCTCCTGCCCGCAGATCTGACGGCCGAGGTGCTGGGCCAGATCCAGCGCCTCGACGTCATCGCCCGCGCGGCTGGAGGCCGGGTCTCGTACGTCAAGCCACACGGCGCTCTCTACAACACCATCGTCGACGACAAGACCCAGGCGCAGGCGGTCGTCGGAGCGATCCGTGAGCACGGGGCATCGCTGCCGCTGATGGGGCTGCCGCGCTCGGTCTCACTGTCCGTGGCTGCGACAAGCGGGATCGCCGTCGTGCGGGAGGGTTTCGTCGATCGTGCCTACACGGCGGAGGGACGACTCGTGGCGCGTACGGAGCCCGGCGCCGTGCTGGACGATCCCGTCACCGTCACCGACCAAGCTCTGCGACTGCTCGGAGAGGTCGACTCACTCTGCGTGCACAGCGACAGCCCGGGCGCCCTCGAGCTCGCCCGCACCGTCAGGGGCGCCCTCGAGTCAGCGGGTGCCGAGCTGGCGAGCGCAACATGAACATCAAGCCCTACGGCGACCGTGCGTTGCTCCTCGACTGCGACAGCCTCGACGAGGCGCAGGGCTGGTTCGCCGCGCTCGATGGCCGGATCGAGGTGGTGCTCGGTGCCCGTTCGGTCCTGGTGGTGGGTGATCCGAAGGCAACCCGTGCCCTGCTTCGTGACACTCGGCCCGGGGTGACGCGGGCCGTCACCGCCACCGTCGTCGAGATCCCCGTGACGTACGACGGCGATGACCTGCTCGACGTGTCCAGGCTGGTCGACCTCGCGCCCGACGACGTCGTCTCGGCCCACACCGGCAGCACGTGGACCGTCGCCTTCGGAGGGTTCGCGCCCGGCTTCTTCTACCTCGTCGGTGGTGATGCTCGCTTGCACGTCCCGCGGCGCGACTCCCCGCGTACACGGGTTCCGACAGGATCGGTGGGCCTGGCCGGCGAGTTCAGCGGCATCTACCCGCGCGAGTCCCCCGGCGGATGGCAGCTCATCGGACACACCGCCCTGACGATGTGGGACACCTCGCGGGAGCGGGCCGCGCTGCTGGCTCCCGGGACGACAGTCAGGTTCGTGGTCGCATGAGCCTCGTCGTGGACGACCCCGGGATGCTGGGCCTGGTGCAGGACCACGGACGGCCAGGTCTGGGACACCTGGGCGTGAGCACGTCGGGCGCATTTGACCGCGGAGCGCTACGACGGGCCAACAGGCTGCTCGGCAACGAGCCCGGCTGGGCAGCGATCGAGGTGCTCGCCGGGGGGCTGGTCGTGCGCGCCACCGCCCCACATGTGCTCGCCGTGACGGGAGCTGCCGCACCCGTGACGATCGACGGAGTCAACGCGGCGTACGGACGCGCGCTCCGCCTCCAACCTGGTCAACGACTGCGGATCGGCTCACCGATGGTCGGTCTGCGGACGTACGTCGGGGTGGGCGGCGGGATCGAGGTCGACACCGAGCTGGGCTCGGCTTCGACGGACACGCTCTCCTGGCTCGGTCCTGCCCGACTCGCGAGGGACGACGTCCTCGAGGTCGGGCCGGCGCAGCCGACGCCTGACCTCGACGACGTCCCACCGCTCGTGAACAGCGGGGAGGTGACGCTGGACGTCGTGCTCGGTCCCCGTGACGACTGGTTCACGCCAGCGGCCGTCCGCAGCCTGCTCGAGGTGGCCTGGCGGATCGATCAGGCGTCGGATCGCGTCGGCGTACGCCTGGTCGGGCCGTCGCTCCCCCGTTCGCGTCAGGACGAGCTCCCCAGCGAGCCGTGTCTGCGTGGCAGCATCCAGGTCGCGGCGGACGGCCAGCCCATCGTCTTCGGCCCGGACCATCCGGTGACGGGCGGCTATCCCGTCATGGCTGTGGTCGTCGATGCGCACACCGATCTCCTCGCTCAGGTACGGCCGGGCGCGACCATCCGTTTCAGACCCGTGCCGCTGCGCTGAGCCTTGCGGACGACACCACGCAAGTGTCGAGACTGGCAGGATGCAGCGCATGAAGGATCTGCGAAAGCTCGTCATCTGGCTCGTCGTCGGCTCGTTCTCCGTCGCCGCACTGATGGGCATCGTCGCCCTGCTGGGTGGTGGCAGCTTCGGCGAGACCGAGGCCCACGTGCTGCTCACCACCGTGATCGTGGGTGTCGAGTCGATCGCCGCGCTCTGCTACCTGGCCGTGGCGGGCCGACCGACAGCGATCGTCGGGATCATCGGCGGTCTGGTCTCACTCGTGCCGTTCGGGCTCGCGCTCGTGCTGACCTGGGGCGGCTTCGACGGGGAAGGGTCCGTGCTGGAGACGTTCGGCGTCGGCGTCACCGTCGCAGCGTCGATCGCACAGGCGTGCCTGCTGCTCGCCCTCGCGGGCCGCAAGAAGCTCGACTGGATGCTGCTCGCCACGCTCGTGTCGATTGCCGTCGTCGCCGGGATGATCACCCTCGCGATCGTCGACGCGACAGACCTCGGCGACGACTTCTGGCGGACGTTCGGCGTCGTGGCGATCCTCGACGTCCTGGGCACGGTGGTGATCGCGGCGACGAAGGCCTTCGGTCGCGACCACCGCCCGGAGGGCGAGCCGGCGTTGCTGACCACCGCAGTCGAGTCACGCATTGCCACTGCAGCCAAGGAGCGGGGCGTCAGCCCCACCACCCTCGTCACCGACGCGCTCGATGCGTTCCTGAACTAGCTAGTCGACCTGGAAGTCGATGACCAGGCGGGCGGGACTTTCCAGCTTCGAGACCTTGAAGGGCACCTCGTGACGGAGTCCCACGGCCCAGCTGAGCAGCGACTCGAAGTCGCCCGCGCTCACGGCACCGGTGATCTCGGCCGTCTTGGCGCCCGTGACCGTGTCGGGGCCCGTGTACGTCTCCTCACCCGCTTCCATGTCGAAGCCTGATGCCGGCGTGAAGGTGACCTGCACCGCGGTCTCGGCCTTCGGCAGATCGACAGGCTCTCCCGATCCGTCGGCGTACACCGGCAGCTCGACGTACTTCACGACATAGCCGGGCATTTCGTCCGCGAATTCGAACACCACCCGGTCGAAGCCGGAGTGCTCGCCGACTCTCACGTCGACGAGCTGGCCGAACGACTCGGACTCCTCGCTGACGTCATCGGTCGATGCACCGGTCTCCGTCGCGGACGGAGTGGGTGCGGTTGCCGTCGTCGTGAGCTCATCCGCAGGCGCGTCGTCGCCGCAGGCGCTCAGGACTGCTGCCATGGCGGCAGCTGCCACAAGTGCACGCACTGTCGTGTTCATCGCCAACCGCCGTTCTGCCGGGAACCAAGCGTACCGACCGAAAGGCTCATACATCACCTCTTCCCATACGCGCCGAGAAGGTAGATGATCTCCATATATTTACCTTGGGGGGAAATTATGTTTCGTCAATTGCGCACCGCGGCAGTCGCGCTCATCGCGGCGGCCACCTTGATCGCACCGATCGGAGCCGTCTCAGCTGCTCCGGCGCCACCGGCAGCGGGCAACCAGATCACCGTCACCCACTTCTCCGGCGTCCGTGACTTCATGCGTGGCCACTGGGACAACGTCATGCCCGGCCCCGGAGGCAGCCTTCGCATCAGCCCGTCCACGCACAGGACCCGGGAGTACGTGGATCCATTCGGTGACGGGAGCGCCAAGGCGTACGACTACGGCACCTGGACGTCACCGGTCGTCACGCTCGACTACGGCGGTGACGAAGCCATCGCGTCGTGGAACGCCGAGACGCCGACCGGCACCTGGGTGGAGACGACGTTCCGCGGCCGTCACCCGGATGGCACCTGGACCAAGTGGTACGTCCTGGGTCGCTGGACCTCGGGCGACGACTTCGCGGAGGGAGACATCCATCGGACCTCCCTCGACGGCCAGGGCGACACCGACGCGACAGTCTGGACCGATACGTTCTCGGCGCGAACCGGCAAGACGATCAACGCCCACCAGACCCGGGTCACGCTGCTGCGGCCGCACGGCGCCAGGACAAGTCCCTCGCTGAACGAGATCACCACCATGACCAGTGAGCTGCTGCCCGACTACTCCGGCGTGACCAGCGCCTTCACGCTGGGCAAGCAGGTCGAGCTCGACGTACCGGCCTACGCGCAGAACATCCACAGCGGCGAATACCCCGAGTACGGCGGTGGCGGCGAGGTCTGGTGCTCCCCGACCTCCACCACGATGGCGCAGTACTACTGGGGCAAGAAGCACCACGTACCCGCATCGGAGCTGGCCGACATCGTGGCGCCCAACGGCGATCCCCAGGTCGACTTCGCCGCCATCAACACGTGGGACTACACCTACGACGGCGCCGGCAACTGGCCGTTCAACGCCGCGTACGCGCACCAGTACGGGCTGCGGACCTTCGTGACGCGACTGCGGTCGCTCGCCGAGGTCGAGAAGTTCGTCGAGGCCGGCATCCCGGTCGTCGTGTCGCTGTCGTGGGATCTGGAGGAGATGCCAGAAGCGGGATACGACACCAACGGCCACCTGATGGTCATCGTCGGGTTCACCAAGGACGGCGACCCGATCCTCAACGACCCGGCAGCCAACAGCAACGACAACGTGCGCAGCATCTACACGCGCAAGAACTTCGAGAAGGTGTGGCAGGACTCCACCGGTGGCGTCTCGTACATCTACCACCCGAAGAACGTGAAGCTGCCCAAGCACGTCAAGGGGTCGACACCCAACTGGTGATCAGCGCTTGGGCCAGGTCCAGGACGGTCCGCCTAACCTGTCCTGACCCAGGACCTGCGTCTCGCCGGTGTCCTTGACCAGCTCGATCGCACGCGCGCCCGCCTTGTCGGCAATTGCTGACAGGGCGGTCGCATGGGTCACGACGATCACCTGGCTGCGCTCGGACGCGCTGACGATCAGCTCGCCGAGCGCCGGCAGCAGGTCCGGGTGCAGGCTGGTCTCGGGCTCGTTGAGCACCATCAGCGCCGGTGCGCGGGGGGTCAGCAGCGCGGCCGCCCAGAGCAGGAAGCGCAGCGTCCCGTCGGACAGCTCGGCGGTGCCGAGTGGCCGGAGCATGCCGGGTTGGCTGAGTCGCACCTCGAATCGTCCGTCCTCACCGACCTCCACCCAGATGTTGCTGCCCGGAAAGGCGCGGTCCACGATCTCAGCCAGCGCCGCGCTGTCGCCGATCTCGATGATGGTCTGGAGGGCCGCCGCAAGGTCGGACCCGTCGGCGCTCATCACCGGCGTGCGCGTGCCGAGTCGTGATTGTCGAGCGGGCGCGTCGGCGTCCGTACGGACATGGTCGTAGAACCGCCAGCGACGCACCTGCTCCCGCACCATCATGACCTCGGGCGCTGCCACCGGGTCGGCAACCTGGGACAGCATCGAGTCGCCAGGATCGAGGGGCTCCAGCAGCTGGCGCCACGCACCGTCGGCCTCACGGATGCGAACTGCGGCGTTCTTGCGTTCGGACAGCAAGCTCGACGGGCGCAATGACGGCGCATGCCAGATCGACTCGGCCTTGATCTCCGGATCGCGCCCGAACACCGTCTGTGCGGGCGGAGGGAACCCCAGATCTATCGAGTAGCCGAACTCATCGGTCTGAAATCCGAGCCGCAGCGCCACGGCTTCCGTGCGCCGGGTCCCCTGGATCGGTACGTCACCGCGACGCATGGCATCGCTGATCGACTCGGGGCCGGCCCACAGCGTCGACTCGAGGCCGCCTTCGGTGGCGAGCGCAGACACCACGCCACCTCGAGCACACATCGCCAGAAGTCGCAGAGCGCGGTAGAGGCTCGACTTGCCGACACCGTTGGCGCCGGTGACGACGTTGAGCGAGTCGAGCTCGAGACGGAGGCTGCGTATCGAGCGATAGTTGTCGACAGCGAGGGTGCGAAGCATCAGCACTCCCCCGTCTTCATCCCGTCGACCGGGAGCTTGCCTCGCGGCTCGGCCTTGCCCTGCAGCACCGCGACGAGCGCGCGCATCGCGGGCACATCGCTGCCGTAGAGGGCGATCTTGGTCGGCGCCACGCTGCTCGCCAGCGCGTACGGACGATCGGTCGACACCACGATGTCGGCGTAGGCGCCACGCGATCCCACAAACGCGAGCGAAGGACCACTGCCTGTGGGAAGGCCGGCATCCTTGGCAGCGACCTGGAAGTTCGCGACGGCTTCGGGAGAGCCGCTCGGGCGCACACCTGCGACTGGTTTGTCGGCTCCACACGCCCTGTCGACCATCGTCACCGCGGCGGCACTGAGCGCCTGCGACTCGATCTCGTGACTTCCTGGGGCGCCGTCCAGGTGCGGTGCCGCCTTGCCGTGCAAGAGGTAGGCGATGACTCGCGCCGCCGACGCCCGAGCCTGCTTCTCGGGAATCTCGCCGGACTTCAGGGCCGCCAGCACCGCTGCGTACGCGCGATCGTTGTCGGCGGGCATCAGCGCGAGGTCACTGCCGGCCTTGATCGCCTGGACGGTCGCGTCACCACCCGGGTAACGCTGCATCACCGCACCCATGCCGAGCGAGTCGCTGATGATGATGCCGTCGTAGCCGAGGTCCTTGCGCAGCAGGCCGGTGACCACCTTGCTCGACATCGACGCCGGTACGCCAGGATCCAGCGTCGAGACGTTGAGGTGTCCCGTCATGATGCTCGGAGCCGCGGAGGCTATCGCCACCTTGAACGGAACCAGGTCGTGCTCGGTGAGGCGCTTGTCGTTGCTGGCCAGCAGCGGCAGGGAGCTGTGGCTGTCGGCTGACACGTTGTGCCCGGGAAAGTGCTTGACCGCCGAGATCAGGCCCGACTGCGAATATCCGGTGACTGCCGCCACCACGGCGTTCGCGACGATCGCGGGATCGCTGCCGGCCGACCTGCTGCCGATGATCGGATCGGCCGCACCGATCGTGATGTCGCCGTCCGGCGCGAACACCGTGTTGAATCCAGCCGCCCGCAGCTCGGCACCCGACGCCCTCGTCGCCTCGGTGATCGCACGAGCACCCTGTGTGGGGTCGCCGGCAATCGCCGCTCCCGCCGACATGAACGTGGGGAACGGTGTCATCGGCTGCTTGAGTCGGGTGACGAGTCCGCCCTCCTGGTCGATCGGCACCATGACGGGATAACCACGATTATCCGCGGCGTCCTGGAGGTCCCCGTTGAACGTCTTGATCTTGCTGAGCGGATCGTCCGTTGCGACGTCGAGGATCTGCGGGCTGGTGACCATCACGCCGGCGAAGTGCTTGTCGCGGACGAGCGCCAGCGAGGCTTCATCGCTGCGGTGCCGGGCGATGATCAGCTGGCCGGCGAGGTCTTCGAGGCTGAGTGCGTCAGCCAGGGTCTTGGCAGTCTTGCGTTCGGCCGGCGTCGGCACCCACCCCTCGGGCTGCTTGCTCACCGGCGCCGTGGTCGTGACGGCCGGCTTGGGCGATGCGGTCTCGGATGGGTCGGCCGCATCGCCGCGCCCCAGCCACCAGATGGCGAGACCTCCGATCAGGATCACGGAGACCATTGCGGCGACGTTGCGGCGCCACGGCGAGACCCGCTGGCTCCGGTGACTGGCGTGCTGGCTGGGCATCAGGCGGCGAGGATCTGCGTCACCGGCATGCTCGAGTCGACGGGGAGATCCAGTGACGACGGCGGCAGGCCGCGGCGCACGACTTCAGCTCCGAGCGCGGCCACCATCGCACCGTTGTCGGTGCACAGCCCGAGTCGCGGCACTCGTACGGTGATGCCCGCCTTGGCGGCGCGCTCCTCGGCGAAGTGACGGAGGCGCGCGTTGGCGGCGACTCCGCCGCCGATGATCAGGGTGTCGACGTCGTGGTCCTTGCACGCAGCGATGGTTTTCTTGGTCAGCACGTCGCACACCGAGTCCTGGAACGCCGCGGCGACATCGGCGACGTTGAAGGTGCGACCCATGCGTTCTTCGTGCTGCACGAGCCGGGCGACCGCACTCTTGAGGCCCGAGAACGAGAAGTCGTACCTGTACTTCTGCGCATCACGGCCCGTCAGCGCACGTGGGAAGTCATACGCGGTTCCGTCACCTTCGCGGGCGACGCGATCGATGTGCGGTCCGCCGGGATAGGGCAGTCCGAGCAGGCGGGCGACCTTGTCGAACGCCTCCCCCGCCGCGTCGTCGATCGTCTGGCCGAGCAGTGTGATGTCGGTGGCGATGTCGTCGACGAGCAGGATCTCGGTGTGGCCGCCGCTGACGAGCATCGCCGCCATGCGACCGTCGAAGCGACCGTGCTCGAGCTGATCGACCGCCACGTGGGCGGCGAGGTGGTTCACGCCGTAGAGCGGCTTGTCGTGCGCCAGAGCGAGCGCCTTGGCCGCAGCGACGCCGACCAGCAGCGCGCCGGTGAGTCCCGGGCCGCTCGTCACGGCTATCGCGTCGACATCCTCGATGCGCACGCCCGACTCTGCGTACGCCTGCTCGAGCGTCGGCACCATCGCCTCGAGGTGCGCCCGGCTGGCGACCTCGGGCACGATGCCGCCGAACCGTACGTGCTCCTCCATGCTCGACGACAGCGCGTGCGCGAGCAGCTCGGTGCCACGCACGATGCCGACGCCTGTCTCGTCACAGGACGACTCGATGCCGAGCACGAGGGGTTCAGTCACGTCGCCATTGTGTCAGGGTGGCCCCATGGTCCGTACCGACACACCTCCCGCCGGCGACGAGCGTTCCGTCCTGATGCAAGTGCTGGAGTACGTCCAGCAGACCGCGCTGTTCAAGGTGCGCGGGCTGAGCGAAGAGCTCGCCCGCACGGCGCCGATCTCGACGTCGCCACTCACCAACCCCGCATCGCTTCTCAACCACCTGCGTTGGAACGAGCACTACTGGGTCGAGGTCGTGCTCCTGGGCCGCGATGACCGAGCCCCGTGGACCGACGAGCATCCCGATGGTGAGCTCGAAGCCGGACTCACCGTACCCCTGCAGGAGATCATCGACGGCTACTCCGAGCAGGTGCAGCTCACCCGTTCACTGCTCGCCGATCTCGACCTCGAGGCCGAGTCCCACCAGCCGCTCAAGGACTTCCATCCCAACGTCCGTTGGGTCGTGATGCACCTGATCGAGGAGACGGCCCGCCACAACGGCCACCTGGACCTGCTGCGCGAGATGGCCGACGGGTCGGTCGGCGTCTAGTCCTTGGCCGCGTTCTTCGCGGCGCGGCGTGCGGCACGGGCCGCGTACTCTTCCTCGTCGAGCTTCTTGGCCTGCTCGGGGGTGGGGGCTGTACCGCCGTGGCGTGCGGGCGCCCACCACTGGCCCTCGGGGCTGATCGGGTACTCGGCAATCGCCTTGTCGAGCAGTGCGCTCATCGCCTGACGGAGCTTCTCGGTCTCGGCGACGGGATCCTCGCCCGTGACCTCGAGCGGAGTGCCGACGTGAAGGCCGATCGTCTTGCCACGACCCTTGAGGTCGGACTCGTGATCCTTGGTCTTGAGCAGCTGGGTGCCCCAGGTGACCATCGGGATCAGCGGTACGCCGGCTTCGGCGGCCATACGTACGGCGCCTGTCTTGAGCTCCTTGATCTCGAAGGAGCGGCTGATGGTGGCTTCGGGGAAGATGCCGACGATCTCACCGTTGCGGGCGTACTCGACGGCCTGGTTGTACGAATCCACGCCGTGCTCCCGATCGACCGAGATGTGGTGCAGCGATCGCATGATCGGCCCCGAGATCCGGTTGTCGAACGCGTCCTTCTTGGCCATGAAACGCACGAGCCTCTTGTTGGGGTGCGCCGCGAAACCGTCGAAGATGAAGTCGACGTAGCCGATGTGGTTGGCGGCAAGGATCGCGCCGCCCTTGCGCGGGATGTTCTCGGTGCCGGACATCTGGAACTTCATGCCGAGGACCTTGAACAAAGTCTTGGCGGTGAGGATGACAGGCGGGTAGGTGATGTCACGCATCCGGGAAGCCTAGTGGTTGCCGGGGCTGGCGCCGTTCGAGCGAGACGAGGCTCTCACTCTTCCTCCACGACGTGCACGGCAGCCTCTTCGGCGCTGGCGCCCGCGCCGTCGATCCCGACGTCCTCGCCGATCAGGTCCTTCTCGGTGTCCTCACCGAATCCCTCGTCGGGGTCGACCAGACGCCCCGCCCGCTCGGTGCCGACCTCGCCGTCGTCGAGATCCTCGCCACCGTCCTCCGCATACGGATCGATGTCGGGTACTTCCTGCGCGATGCGTTGGTCGAGGTTCTCGCCCTGCAGCGCCTCGTCCGCGGTCGTACCGAACCCTTCTCCTCCCGACCACTTCTCGGCGGGCGAATAGCCCTCGTCGAGGACGTCGTCGACACCGCGGTCGATCAGGGTGTCCTCGGGCTGGAGCTGGTCCAGGTTGTCGGACTCGTCTGGCAGGCCATCGGGTGTCTCAGTCATCTCCCCAGAGTGACACGCTGCGCGCAACAAGCAACCTCAGAGCGCGAGCTCCATGATCTGAGCGTCAACGCCACCCGGGTAGTAACCCCTGCGAGTGCTGATCGTCGTGAACCCGTACGACTCGTAGAGGCCGATCGCCGCCGCGTTGTCGGCAGCGACCTCGAGCAGCATGCGCTCTGCACCATGGCCGCCGGCGGCCTCGACCAGCTGCTCGAGGAGCCCGCCGGCCACCCCTCGACGACGGGCGAACGGGAGGACGGCGATGCGTTCCAGGTCGGCAACATCGCCGAGCACCGAGACCACGCCGTACGCGATGGTGTCGTCGATCAGGACGATCCGGTGATCAGCGGCGAGCTGCTCGCGTACGAGCTCGTCACTCCACGCCGACGCCGCGAAGCACTCGGCCTCGATCGTGCCAATCGTCGCGGCGTCGCCGATCGACGCGCCGCGGATCATGCGCGAGGGTTGACGATCTGCGCCACGGCGTCGGGGCGGCGCAGGTAGAGCGGCTCCAGAGGCAGCTCGATCGCGCGACCCGCAACCACCGCCGAGGCGAGGGCCGCCGCACTCGGATCCTGTGCGTCGCCGGCCGGTCGCAGCACGCCGTCGTACAGCTCTCCCCCGCGTCCGTACGTCGGCAGGTCGGGGTGCTGGTGCGCCAGGTCGGCGGGAAACGAGACATGAGGACCGTCGAGCCGGGTGCCGTCGGCGGCGTAGCGGGCCCAGTAGACCTCCTTGCGGCGAGCATCCGTCGCGACGAGGTACTCCGACTCGGCCTGGACCCCGAAGGCCACGATGTCCAGCGAGCAGACTCCGTGCTGCGTGAGTCCCAGCGTCGAGCCGAGCGTCAGCGCCGTGACGACTCCGACCCGCAGTCCGGTGAACGGTCCGGGGCCGACACCGACGGCGACGTCGGTGAGGTCGGCCATCGCCACGTCGGCTTGGGCCATCGCATCGCGGATCGCAGGAGCGAGCAGCTCGCCATGCGCCATCGCGCCGTGACCGGATGCCTCACCGACGACGGCATCACCGTCGTGGACGGCCACCGTGATCGCCGGCGTCGCGGTGTCAAAGGCAAGGAGCAGCACGGGTCGACCCTAATCCCCGAGCAACGTCGACCGGAGGGGGACGCCGACCCAACGGGGTCCGTGTGGCTTGACCGTGACGACGCGGGTCTCGTTGCTGTCGCCGGCGACCTGCGTCCCCAGCGGATCGCCGGGACGGGCACCTCGCACCTCGATACGCACGTGCAGGAAGCTGTCACTCAGCTGCTCGGCGAGGCCGTCACCCCACTCGACAACCGTGACGGCCTCGTCGGTGGTGGCATCGAGGTCGATGTCGTCGATCTCGGCGGCAGCTCCGAGCCGGTAGGCATCGACGTGCACCAACGGAGGGCCACCGACCAGCGACGGATGCGTACGTGCGATGACGAACGTCGGAGAGGTGACGGGGCCCCGTACGCCGAGCCCGTCACCCAGCCCTTGCGTGAACGTCGTCTTGCCCGCGCCGAGGTCGCCCGAAAGCACCAGCAGGTCGCCGGCACCAAGCAGCGTGGAGAGGCGGCCGGCGAACGCCTTCATGTCGTCGGCGGTCGGGATCTCACGCGACAACCACAGCGTCTTGCCGAACTCGATCGTCGACCCGACCTGGGCGTGCGGATGATAGAAGCGGCGGGTCCAGAACTGCACCGTCTCGGGCAGCTCTTCGCGCACGTGCAGCCAGATGCCGTCCTTGCCGCGCTCCTCGGCGGTGTCCTCCGCGACGCCGACCATCGCCGACGCGATGCCCCGATCCTGCAGATCGGGGTCCACCGAGACTCGCCGAAGACCCAGCAAGCCAGGACGCGACTCGTCGAACAGCAACGCACCCATCGGCAGTCCGCGGCGCTCCACCAGCAGGCCACCGGGTCCGGCCAGGGCGGCTGCGACCGATTCCTCGGTCTCGTCCATGGCGGTCGAGGGCGGGTCGAGCGTGGGGCGGGCACCGAAGGAGCGGCGGATGATGTCGACGACCTGCCTGGCGTGCTCGGGTCCGGCCTCGATGACGTTGAGCGCAGTCATAGCTTCTCGACCAGTCCTTCGATCGCCTCGGTGACCTGTTCGTTGGCTTCGAACGGGAGCATGTGACCCGCATCCTCGATCGCGACGAGCCTGGCGCCCGGGATGCGGTTGGCCAGCCGACGGCTGTGCTTGAGCGGGGTCAGCTGGTCGTGCGAGCCGCCGATCACGATCGTCGAAGCCTGGCCGACGGTCTCGAGCGCGTGCTCTAGGTCGAGATCGAGGAAGATCGGCGAGAAGTCCATCAGCACGTGCGTCGGCGCCTGCAGGATCATCTCGTTGGTCATGTCGACGTGGCGTTCGAGCGCGTTCGGGCCAAGACCCCAGCGCCGGATCACCGAATAGCTGTTGAACGCTCGGCCCCAGTCGAGCACGGGCGACGCCACGCGTACGAGCGGCAGGAGGCGACGCAGGGCGGGGCTCTGGCGCGCCAGCTTGCCACTGCTCGTGGCGATCAGCACGACACCTTTGACCCGTTTGCCGAACAGCTCCGGCTTCGCATCGGCGAGCCCCATGATCGCCATGCCCCCCAGCGAGTGGCCGACGAGGATGATCGGACCTCGTGGAACCAGCTCACGGATCACCGTGTCGAGGTCGTCCGCGAGCTGATCGATCGAGGCGCCGTCGACATGCGAGCGTCCCGACAGGCCGTGCGATCGCTGGTCGAGGAACACCATGCGCACCTTGTCGCGCAGGGCGAGGCGTTGGTAGTGCCACACGTCGAGCGTCTCGACCCAGCCGTGGATGAAGACCACCGTCGGCGTCTTGCGCGGCCCCTCATCGACCTCGGCATGGATCCGCAGTCCGTCGCTCGCGGTGACGGTCAGCTTGGCGCTGTGGACCGAGCCGAACTCGACCTCTTCGCCTCGACGCAGCCGCCGCTTGTGGCGCTGGCGACCGTTGAGCAGCGTGGCGGCCACGCCCGCGGCGACGAACGCTCCGGCGGTCGTGGCGACGCGTGTCGACTTGTTCACAGCGAACCCCGATAGGTGCGCTCGATACGCCCACCGAGACGCGTGACCACTTCGTACGCGATGGTGCCGGCCGCGATCGCCCAGTCATCAGCGGTCGGGCCGGTGGGGCCGAACACGGTCACGACGTCTCCGCGCTGCGCGGGGCTGTCACCGAGGTCGACGACGAACTGGTCCATGCAGATCGTCCCGGTCACGGGTGCACGCTGGTCCCCGTATGCCACCTGTGCGCGGTTGGACGCCGTCCGCAGGATGCCCTCGGCGTACCCGATCGGCACGAGGCCCAAGGTCGTCTCGCGGTCGGCGGTCCACGTGTGACCGTAGGACACGCTGGTGCCCGCCGCTACCCGCTTGACCGCGGCGAGCTCGGCCCGCAGCGTCATCACCGGCAGCAGATTGGCGTCGTGGACGAGGAGGCGGTCGGGGTTGATGCCGTACGACGCGATGCCAACCCGGACGAGGTCGAGGTGGGCCGACGGGCGGGTCAGCGTCGCTGCCGAGTTGCTGAGATGACGCAGCGCGGGCGTGACGCCGGCCGCTTCGAGCTCGGCAACGGCTTCGGCGAAGACCCGCTCCTGGTCGTCGTTGGCGGGATGCTCTGGCTCGTCGGCACAGGCGAAGTGCGACCACACGCCGGTGACCTCGACCTTGCCCCGCTTCTGGGCCCCGGCGGCCGCCCCGACGAGCGCGGTCCACTGCTCGCCGTAGGCGCCGTTGCGGGAGAGTCCGGTGTCGACCTTCAGCTGCACCTTCGGACGCTCGGCTCCAACGGCGAGGATCTCCGCGAGCTGGTCGGCAGACGACGCGGTGACCTCGACGCCAGCGCCGACAGCGGACGCGAAGTCGGCGCCCGGAGCGGCCAGCCAGCAGAGCAGCTCGCCGGTGTCGCCGCCGGCACGCAGAGCGAGCGCTTCGTCGATCGTGGCTACTCCGAGCCATCCGGCGCCGGCCTCGCGGGCAGCGCGGGCGCACGGGAGCATGCCGTGGCCATACGCATCGGCCTTCACGACCGCCATGAGCGCCGAGTCGGGTGCGAGGGACGCGAGGGTCTCGATGTTCGTACGGTAGGCGTCGAGGTCGACGATCGCTTCGGCCTGGGGTGACATGTCAGTCCCTCCAGTCGCGCACGGTGTCGAGAAGTCCGTCGTGAAAGGCCGCAATCGTCCCGGGCAGCGACGCGGCGACGTCGGATGCCGTGACAGGTCCGCCGGGGTTGGCGCGCACGCTGGCAGCGCCGTGCAGGAATGCTGCAAGCGAACCCGCGTCGTGCGGGTCTGCACCGGCCGCCAGCATCGAGCCCGCCAGCCCTGCCAGCACGTCGCCGGCTCCTGCGGTGGCCAGCCACGGCGATCCGGTCAGGTTGACCCGCGTCGTTCGACCTGGTGTGGCGATCAGCGTGCGAGGGCCCTTGAGCAGGACGGTGGCGTTCCACTGTCCTGCCGCTCTGGTGACATGGCCGAGAGGATCAGCTTCGACCTCGTCGCGATCCGTGTCGAGCAGTCGTGCCAGCTCACCGGCATGCGGCGTGAGGAGAGCAGGCACGTCGAACGAGTCGGGCAGGTGCTCGACCTCGAGAGCTGCGGCGTCGAGGACGACAGGCACACCATCGGCGAGCGCCGCAGTGATCAGGTCGGCGACGTCATCGCCACCGCCAGGACCGACGACCCAGGCCTGCACACGGCCCGGCGAGGCAACGACCTCGGGTGCGCGGTCGACGACACGCGCCGACAACGCCTCCGAGCCGGCGAACCGCACCATCCCGGCCATGCCGGCTTGCGCACCAGCAATGCAGAGGTGGGCCGCTCCGGCGTATTGGTCAGATCCGGCGGCAATGCCGACGACGCCGCGTGAGTACTTGTGGCTCGACGGCTCGCCGAGCCAGTCGAACAGCTGGACCAGGAGGTGCCCGTCACTCTCCTCGATCGCCTCGAGCGACGGCATGCCGAGGTGCGGGCCGAGCCCGATGTCGACGAGCTCAGCGATCGACGTGCCGTTCCAGCCCGCCGCTGTTGCCGCGGGAGCAACCAGCAAGCCGTTCTTGTAGGTGCCGAAGGTGATCGTCGAGTCAGCCTTCACGTACGTCGCGGGCAGCGTCCCGCCATCGACGTCGATACCGGACGGTGTGTCGACGGCGATGACCTGCGGCCCGTGCTCGGCGATCCATTCGGCCCACTCGGCAGCCTTGCCGTCGAGACCTGGACGAGCCCCGATCCCGAAGACCGCGTCCACACACAAGCGTTGTGCACCCGGCGCATCGACGACCTGCGCGCCGGCTGTCAGGGCTGCGGCGAGCCCGTCAGCGTGCACCGTGTCCTTGTCGAGCAGGCACACGTCGACGCGTACACCTCGATCCAGCAGATGGGCCGCCGCGTACAGGGCATCTCCACCGTTGTTGCCGGGCCCGATCAGCATGAGCACGAGGTCACCCGCAGCGGCAAGCGTCGAGATTGTCGGCGAGACCCTTGGCGGCGCGGCGCATCAGCTCCCCGTCAGGGAGCGTTGCCGCAAGGGCTTCCTCGGCCGCGCGTATGTCAGCGACGAGGTGTGCCGTCAGCACGATGCAGCCTCAGCGCTCTGTCACGACGAATGCGGTCGCGACACTCGTGTCGTGCGAGATCGACACGTGGATCGACTCGATGCCCAACGCGGCGAGCCGCTCCGGCGCCGCTCCATGAAGCTTGAACGAAGGTGCACCGTGTGTGTCGTTGACGATCTCGAAGTCCTGCCAGGACAGCCCGGACGGCGTGCCCATGGCCTTGGCGAGCGCCTCCTTGGCGGCGAAGCGTCCGGCGAGTGACTCGACCGGCAGGTCGCGCTCGGCGTCGGTGAACAACCGCGTACGCATGGTCGGCGTACGTTCGAGCGTCTCCGTGAACCGCTTGAGGTCCACCACGTCGACCCCGATCCCCAGAATGCTCACGACGCCACGCCCCTGAAAAAGCCACGGTACGGACGCGCCGTCGTGATTGCCTGCTGACTGTTCATTCGCTGACGCTCGCTCACTCGACCGTGACCGACTTCGCGAGGTTGCGAGGCTGGTCGATGTCGTGACCGAGCTGGCTGGCGAACTCACAGGCGAAGATCTGCAGCGGCACCGTCGCGAGCAGGGGCTGCAGCAGGGTGGGCACCTTGGGCAGGCGGATCAGGTGGTCGGCGTACGCCACGACGTCCTCGTCACCGTCCTCGGCCAGCACGATCGTGCGAGCGCCACGGGCCCGGATCTCCTGGATGCTGCTGACGGTTTTTTCCTGCAGCTGGTCGCGGCCCTTGGGCGGTACGACGATGAAGACCGGGAGGCCCTCCTCGATCAGGGCGATTGGTCCGTGCTTGAGCTCACCGGCCGCAAATCCCTCGGCGTGGATGTAGGCGAGCTCCTTGAGCTTGAGGGCACCCTCGAGCGCCACCGGATAGCCGACGTGACGACCGAGGAACAGGATCGAGCGCGACCCCACGAGGTCGGCTGCCAGCTTGCGGACCTGGTCGCCCTCGTCGAGCATGCGCTGGATGCCGGCCGGGATCTTCTCGATCTCGGTGAGGATCGCGGCGATCTCGTCGCCGTACTTGCTGCCCTTGACCTGCGCGATGTACAGCGCGAGGAGATAGCAGGCCGTGACCTGCGCCAGGAAGCCCTTGGTGGAGGCGACGGCGATCTCGGGTCCGGCGTGCGTGTAGAGCACGGCGTCGGACTCGCGCGGGATCGTCGAGCCGTTGGTGTTGCAGATCGAGAGCACCCGCGCGCGCTGCTGGCGGGCGTACCGGATGGCCATGAGCGTGTCCATGGTCTCGCCGGACTGGCTGATCGTGACGATCAACGTGCTCTTGTCGAGGATCGGGTCGCGGTAGCGGAACTCGGAGGCGAGCTCGACCTCGCACGGTGTGCGGGTCCAGTGCTCGATCGCGTACTTCGCGACCATCGCGGCGTAGAACGAGGTGCCGCAGGCGATGACGATGATCTTGTCGACCTCACGCAGCTCGTCGTCGGACAACCGCATCTCGTCGAGCTGGAGGCGGCCGTCGGGCGAGTGGCGGCCGAGCAATGTGTCTGCGACGGCTTGGGGCTGCTCCTCGATCTCCTTGAGCATGAACCAGTCGAAGCCACCCTTTTCGGCAGCCGACACGTCCCAGTCGACGTGGTAGTCCTTGGTCTCGGCGGGATTGCCGTCGAAGTCGGTGACCACGATGTCGTCGGGCGTGATCGTGACGACCTGGTCCTGGCCGAGCTCGATCGCCTCGCGGGTGAACTCGATGAACGCTGCGACGTCGGAGCCGAGGAAATTCTCGCCCTTGCCGCGGCCGACGACGAGTGGAGAGTTGCGGCGAGCGCCCACGACGACGTCGGGGTGGCGGGCATCGCAGAAGACCAGCGTGAACGCGCCCTCAAGCCGGCGGCACACGGCTCGTACGGCATCTGACAGGTCCTCGGTCGTCTCGAGCTCGACCTGCAGCAGGTGGGCGACGATCTCGGTGTCGGTCTCCGACAGCATCTCGTGACCGGCGGCCTCGAGCTCGGTCCGCAGCGTCGCGAAGTTCTCGATGATGCCGTTGTGCACGACCGCGACCTGTCCGGTCTGGTCGAGGTGCGGGTGTGCGTTGCGGTCGTTGGGCGCGCCATGGGTAGCCCAGCGGGTGTGGCCGATGCCGGTGTTGGCCAACGGCAGCGGGTGCGCCTCGAGCTCGGCGTCCAGGTTGGTCAGCTTGCCGGCCTTCTTCGCCGAGACGATCTTGCCGTCGAGCACCAGTGCGATGCCTGCCGAGTCGTAGCCGCGGTACTCGAGTCGCCTCAAACCACCGATGATGACCTCTTCGGCAGAGCGCTCTCCGACGTACCCGACTATTCCGCACATGGGGTCAAGGATAGTGGCCAATGGCCAGACGGGAGAATGGCGGGATGACGCGCGACCAGTCACCGTATGTCGAGCTCGAACGCTCAGCCTGGGCCGAGCTCGCGGGCGACGCTCCGCAGCCTCTGGGGCACGAGGAGATCGAGCGTGTACGCGGCCTCGGCGACGAGCTGGATCTCGAGGAGGTCCGACAGGTCTACCTCCCGCTGACCCAGCTGATCAGCCTGCGCATACGGGCCGCCGCCGGACTGCATCGGGCGACCGACAAGTTCCTCGGCCGGCCACAGCCGAAGCGCACGCCGTTCGTCATCGGCATCGGCGGATCGGTCGCCGTCGGCAAGTCGACGACCGCACGCCTGATCCGTGAGCTGTTGGCCAGTGGGCCCGATCATCCGGAGGTCGCGCTGGTCACGACCGACGGCTATCTGTTCCCCAACGCCGAGCTCGAACGTCGCGGCATCCTCGACCGCAAAGGGTTCCCGGAGTCCTACGACCGCAAGGCGCTCCTGCGATTCATCATCGACGTGAAGTCTGGCGTCGAGGTCGTGACTGCGCCCGTCTACTCGCACCTCACCTACGACCGCACCGACGAGGTCGTGACGCTCAAGGAGCCCGACATCGTGATCGTCGAGGGCCTCAACGTGCTCGCACCAGCGCGTGCGCGGGGCGACGGCTCCCCCGGTCTTGCGATCAGTGACTTCTTCGACTTCTCGATCTATGTCGACGCTTCGAGCAAGGACATCCGCGGCTGGTACGTCGAACGGTTCCTCAGCCTGCGCAAGACGGCGTTCGCCGACCCCGCGTCCTACTTCCATCGCTACAGCGCGCTCACCGACGACGAGGCAGTCGCCCGCGCCAGTGAGCTGTGGGACACCATCAACTGGCCCAACCTGCGCGAGAACATCCAGACGACCCGCGGACGCGCGTCTCTGGTGCTGCGCAAGGGACCCGACCACCAGGTCAGCTGGGTCCGCCTGCGCAAGCTCTGACGGCCGGCGCGACTAGATGGCTCGTACGTACTCGCCGAGCCACGCGACCTGACGAAACCCCATCGCCTCGTTCACGGCAATCATCGGCGCGTTGCTGGCGGCGTTGAAGGTGTGGATGCGCCGGCGACCGTCCAGCAGGTCTGCGGACTCGTGCATCGTGAACACCTTGAGCGTCAGCCCAAGTCCGTGCCCGCGGTGCGAGGGCAGCACCAGCGTGTCCCACTGATAGACGTCGCCGCCGTCGCTCGGGAACACCAGCTGCGTGTGTCCGACCACTGACCCGTCACGTGCGATCGCGACGCTGACCTGCGGCACACGACCCGACTTCCTCCACTTGGCTTCCTCGGTGCGTACGCGGGCGGCGTCCCAGTGCTCGTTCTCCAGGCCCGAGTCACCGCTGGGTGCTTCCTGCACCATCAGCCGACGTACGTCGGCATAACCGTCGACCAGGTCGTCGGGGCACGCTCCTCGCCAGCTGCGGATCTCGTACGCCGGATCGATCACCAGCGGCGGCAGGTCGGCCGGGAGCGCCAGCTCGCGGTGCGCGTCGATGATGTCGAGCTCGAAGCCGTTGCGCTCGGCGAACCGCTGCGCTGCGGGCGCCTGGTCGTCGACGGCCCACGCACCTTCACACATCAGCGTGGATCGCCTCGCGTCGCTGCAGGCCGCAGCGAGTGCCTCGATGAGTGCCGTGCCATGGCCCTCACGACGACGCTCAGGGATGACGAACACCTCGCCGAACGCGAACTCGCGATTGTCCTTCTGTGGCAGCTCGGCCCATGCTCCGCCCACCAGCTTGCCGCCGGCATCACGCCCCATCAGCGCGACGACCGCGTTGTACTCGTCAGCGACCATGTCGACGGCAAGCTCGGCGGCGGAGTAGGGCAGGTCGAAGGAGCGGTTGAACGACGATGCGTACGCGGCGTACAACTCCGCGAACACCGTCGAGTCAGTCGGGTCGATGGGCTCCGCGGAGGTCACCCCGTGATCCTATTTGCCGGCCCTTGGGCCGAAGGTTCAGAGGGCGAGATTGGCGCGGACGACCTCGGCGAGGTGCTCGGCGACGCTGGCGGCCTCTTGGTGAGTCGCCGCCTCGACCATGACGCGCACGAGCGGCTCGGTGCCTGACTGCCGCAACAGGACGCGGCCGGTGTCGCCCAGCTTGGCGGACGCGATCGCGACCTCACCGCGCAGCACGGGATCGGTGTCAGCGCGGGCTTTGTCGACGTCGGGGACATTGACGAGCACCTGCGGGAGCCGCTTCATGACCGAGGCGAGCGAGGCGAGCGACTCGCCGGTGGACATCATCCGCGCGGCGACGTGCACCGCAGCGAGCACACCGTCGCCGGTGGTCGCGTGATCGCTCATGATCACGTGGCCGGACTGCTCGCCCCCGAGGTTGTAGCCGCCGCTGCGCATCGCCTCGAGGACGTACCGGTCACCGACCGATGTCTGGATGACGGTGATCTGGGCGGCCGCCAACGCCTGCACGAAGCCGAGGTTGCTCATCACGGTCGCCACGACGGTGTCGTCAGTGAGACGGCCTGCGTCGCGGGCAGCGAGCGAGAGGATCGCAAGGATCTGGTCGCCGTCGACCACCTCACCTGCTGCGTCGACTGCGAGGCAGCGGTCAGCGTCACCATCGAAGGCGAAGCCCGCGTCGGCGCCGTGCGCGACGACAGCGGCCCGCAGGTCCTCGATGTGAGTCGACCCGCAGTTGAGGTTGATGTTGAGCCCGTCAGGCTCGGCGTGGATCGCGATGACCGTGGCACCAAGCTGCTCGAACACCTGGGGGCCGGTCTCGTACGCCGCACCGTTGGCGCAGTCCAACACGATCGTCAGGCCGTCGAGGCGTCCGGGCGAGGAGTCGACGAGGTGCTTGATGTAGGAGCCGAGTCCGGCGTGGCTGTCGCCGATGCGACCGACACCACCACCGATCGGGCGGTCCCACGGTTCTTCGAGGCGCTTCTCGATCTGGATCTCGAGGTCGTCGTCGAGCTTGAGGCCGCCGCGGGCGAGGAACTTGATGCCGTTGTCGGGCATTGCGTTGTGACTCGCGGAGATCATGACGCCCATGTCGGCCTCGAGGAACGACGTCAGATAGGCGGCGCCGGGGGTCGGCACGACACCGAGGCGGTGGACGTCAACGCCGGCAGACGCAAGACCCGCGACCACCGCTGCCTCCAGGAACTCTCCTGAGGCGCGGGGATCGCGGGCCACGACTGCTGTGGGGCGCTGGTCGGCGAAAGCACCGACCTCACCGAGGATGTGGGCCGCTGCGACCGCGAGGTCGACAGCGAGCTCGGCAGTCAGATCACGATTCGCGACTCCGCGAACGCCATCGGTGCCAAACAATCGGCCCACGAGGGATCAGCGCTTGCTGTACTGAGGAGCCTTACGGGCCTTCTTGAGTCCAGCCTTCTTGCGCTCCTTGATGCGCGAGTCGCGCGTCAGGAGTCCGGCCTTCTTGAGGACGGGGCGGTTGGCCTCTTCGTCGATCTGGTTGAGCGAGCGTGCCACACCGAGGCGCAGAGCGCCGGCCTGGCCGGTCATGCCACCACCGGTGACACGAGCGATGACGTCGAAGCGGTCCTGCAGACCGGTCTCGGCGAAGGCTTCCTTGGCAATCTGCTGGTGCAGCTTGTTGGGGAGGTACTCCTCGAGCGGCTTGCCGTTGACGGTCCAGACACCGGTGCCGGGGACGATGCGTACGCGCGCAACAGCTTCCTTGCGGCGGCCGGTGGCTGCACCCGGAGCGATCGTCGCGGGCTTGTCGGACGTTGCCGACGAACCAGCGGTCTCGGAGGTGTAGGCGACGCCCTCTTCGTTGGGAACGAAGTCTTCGGTGTCGTTCTCGGTCACTTCTGCAGTGGTCTCAGTCACGGGTGCTCTTCTTTACTGGGAGATCTGAGTGATCTCGAACGGCTGGGGCTTCTGGGCGCTGTGCGGGTGCTCGGGGCCGGAGTAGACCTTGAGCTTGGTGATCAGCTGATCACCCAGACGGTTCTTGGGAAGCATGCCGCGGACCGACTTCTCGATCGCCTTGCGGGCATCCTTGACCAGCAGGTCGCCGTACGCGATGGACTTGAGTCCACCGGGGTAACCGCTGTGACGGTAGGCGAGCTTGTCGGTGCGCTTGTTGCCCGACAGTGCCACCTTCTCGGCGTTGATGATGATGACGAAGTCGCCACCGTCGACGTGAGGGGCGAAGGTCGGCTTGTGCTTGCCGCGGAGCAGCGTCGCAGCCTGGACGGCGAGACGGCCCAGGACGATGTCCTCGGCGTCGATGACGTGCCACTGACGGGTGATGTCAGACGGCTTGGGGCTGAACGTGCGCACGGCGTGACCTTCTCGTTCTTGGATTGAGTCTTGATTCGATACTGCCTGAATGGATTCTGCGGCGGTCGATCCCACGGCATCAGCCGGTGGAGACACGACACACAAGGTTAACCGCCGAGGCGTCCTCGGGTCAAAACGGGGCATCGCCTCCACCCCACGGAGCGCGATTTCGGTCACGGCACTAAGTTGGTGAGGTGCTGCACCACCCCGCGGCGCCACATTCTTCAGAGCAGAACACCCGTCACAGGAGACCCATCGTGACCGACAAGCAGACCCTGACCGTACGCGACAACCGCACGGGCGAGGAGTACGAGCTCCCGATCACCGACGGCACCGTACGCGCAGCCGACTTCAACCAGATCGGCAAGAGCGACGACGAGCCCGGTCTTGCGGTCTACGACCCAGGCTTCCTCAACACTGCCTCCACCCGCAGCGCCGTGACGTTCATCGACGGCGACAAGGGCATCCTCGAGTACCGCGGCTACCCCATCGAGCAGCTCGCGGAGCACTCGACGTTCCTCGAGGTCGCCTACCTGCTGATCCACGGCGAGCTGCCCACCAAGGAGCAGCACGAGCAGTGGGTGCACGAGATCACGTTCCACACGTTCGTGCACGAGAACCTCAAGTCCCAGCTGCAGGGCTTCCGCTACGACGCGCACCCCATGGGCATGCTGCTGTCGAGCGTGGGCGCGCTGTCGACGTTCTACCCCGAGGCCCGCAACATCCACGATCCGAAGGTCCGTCACGACCAGGTCGTCCGCCTGATCGCCAAGATGCCGACGCTCGGCGCCTGGTCGTTCAGGCACGCGCAGGGCAAGCCGTATGTCTACCCCGACAACGACCTCTCCTACACCGAGAACTTCCTGTCGATGCTGTTCAAGATGAGCGAGCAGAAGTACGACCCCGACCCGCGCCTGGCCAAGGCCCTCGAGGTGCTCTTCATCCTGCACGCCGACCACGAGCAGAACTGCTCGACCAACGCCGTGCGCGCCGTCGGTTCCTCGCAGGTCGACCCCTACTCGGCTGTCAGCTCCGGCGTTGCCGCGCTGTACGGCCCGCTGCACGGTGGCGCCAACGAGGCAGTGCTCAAGATGCTCAAGCGCATCGGCACGCCCGACAAGATCCCGGCGTTCATCGAGGGCGTCAAGAAGGGCGACGAGAAGCTCATGGGCTTCGGTCACCGTGTCTACAAGAACTTCGACCCGCGCGCCACGATCATCAAGAAGGCCGTCGACGACGTCTTCGAGGTCACCGGGGTCAACCCCTTGCTGGAGATCGCCCAGGAGCTGGAGCGGATCGCGCTCGAGGACGACTACTTCATCAGCCGCAAGCTCTACCCCAACGTCGACTTCTACTCGGGCCTCATCTACGAGGCGCTGAAGTTCCCGCCGGAGATGTTCACGGTGCTGTTCGCCATCCCGCGTACGGCCGGCTGGCTCGCCCAGTGGCTCGAGCTGGTGGACGACAAGGAGCAGAAGATCGCCCGTCCCAAGCAGATCTACACCGGCGACCGCAAGCTCGACTTCGTTCCGGCACAGCAGCGCTGGGCCTGACCAGCCTGGGGTGGAGTCCTCGAAACCTGTTCCCTGAGGGCATTCTCGACCTACTCTGAGGGAATGGTGAAGGGGATCGCCGTACTCTCGGGCCTTGTCGCAACACTTCTCCTTGCCGTTTCACTGGCGATCCTGGCTCCGGCCTCCGCCGTCGCGGCTCCCGAGCTGGACGTTCCTGCGACGCTGAAAATTCCCTACAAAAGCGCCCTGTGGGTCTGGGGCCACCGCGCAGATCCCGCGGACACGATCCAGGTCGAGACGCGAGATGGCCGCGCCTTGACCTGCGGGCCCGAGGTGCTCCCCGGTGTACTCCCGTACTTCGACTGCACTGTCGATGGCTTGTACACCGATGCCAGCCAAGCAGGGCTCTCCGAGACCATCGTCGTCAAAGAGCTGGACCGTCAGGGAAATCTTGTCGACTCCGCGGAGATCGTGGTCACCTTCGAGCCCTCCAAGCTTCGACGCTCCGATGAGCCACCACATGTTCCCGGTAGCGACAGCATCATCATCGCCGGCGAGACGGAGGAGGACCCGAGCATCAGCGTCTTTTGGACACTGGAGAAGGGTGCAGAGCTTCTCGTCGAGGACGTGTGCGATGACTGGTTCGACGAGGAAGATGAGACCTACAAATTCAGGTGCGAGTACACCGATTCGAGCCCGGCAGCGTTTGCTTCGCGCAACACTTCACATGTCCAACCCGCTGCGCTGTTTCTTCCGGCTGCCATCTCAAATGGCGCCTACACCGCGACGGTCCAGGAGTACGGCAACGGGTCACAGCTCCTCGACACCATGGTCTACACCTTCAACATCGGGCCGGTGACGCTTCCCCCGGACCCAACACCGCCAGACACAACGCCCGAGACTCCCGATACGCCAACTGCGCCGCAAGCACCCACGTATGTTCCCTTGGCTCTCGCGCCGATCATCGAGCGTGACGTGATCTCGGACGACCCGACCCCCGACGAGGAGACCACGGCCCCCATCGAGCAGGAGGTGGAGCAGCTACCCGGACCGGCACCGCAGGACGACCCGGTCCTTGCCACCTTGCTGGTGGGCGTCACCGCCATGACCCTGCTGGCGCTGGTCGGCCCTCGTGGGCTCGCTCACCCACGTCGCCTGTCCGCTCCCGCACAGGTCGGCGCCCACTCCGCGAACGACCCGACCGCCGCATCCGCCGGTGCTGCGGGCGGAGGGGATCCCACCTCCGCCGACGACGACGCCGGGCGGGCCCGACCATTCGGCAACGCGTGGGGCGACAAGTCGTTCACCTGGCGGTTCCCCGGATGGCCTCGCATGGACACGCTCAGCAGTCTGGTCCCGGCGCGCCTCTCCGCAGCTCTCCCCCTCACCGCACGCGGGCTCGGCGATGCGGCCTACCTGCGCGCCGCCCTTGGCGTGATCTGGCTGGCAGTCCCGCTGACAGGGATTGTCTTGGGGTTGGCAGCATCAAGCGGCGACTCGGCACTGTCGCCGGCTTGGATCGTCGCCGCGATCCTGCTCGTGATCGCCGTGCTTGACGCCACGGCCGGACTTGTAGCGGTCACGGTGTTCGCGATCGTCACGCTGGCGTCCGGCGGGTTGACCGCCGGTGGGCTGAGCCTCGGTCCAGGCCTGCGCGGTCTTCTCGGCCTGGCCGCCCTGTGGTTCGTGACACCTCTGATCGCGGCGGCCGCGCGACCCGTTCGTCGACCCCGAGAGCCCGGGAAGGTCTATGGGTGGGACCGTCTGGGCGACACCGTCATCGCTGCTCTGATCAGTGGGTGGGCGGTGCAGGGCATCGTCAGCAGTCTGCCGGACCTGACAGGGCGAGACCTGGCGATCGCTGAGCGGGCCGACGCGCTGGCGCTGACCGCCATCGGGGCCGTCATCCTTCGATTCCTCCTTGAGGAGATCGTCGCGACTGGTTACCCCCGACGGCTCGCCACCACGGACGCCGAGAGCGCGATGCGCGAGCCTTCGACGTTCCACGCAGTGCGCGGGGTGTTGATCCGGGCGAGCCTCCTCGCGTTCTTCGCGGGCGCCGTGATCGGCAATTGTTGGCAGCTCTGGGCAGGTGTGGTGATCTTCACTGCGCCGCAACTTCTTGACCTGCTCGGCTTGAAGCCGTCTCGACTCGCAGCTTTGGGCCAGATCTCACCACGCGGTGTGCTGCAGATCTTCGTGCTCGTCCTCGCGGGGGCCGCCATCGCCCACCAGATCGATGCGGGACCCGGTGACGTACGGGCGGACGCGTTGCGTACCGGCTTCATCCTCCTGGCGATCCCAGGGGCACTGCTGGAGCTGCTCTCCACTCTTGGCGAGACACCTGACGAGCCCCGCTGGACCTGGCCACGTCAGCTTGCCGGGGCCGCTGTGGTTGCCGCGACCGTGGCTTCGGTTCTCGCCTTCGGTTGAGAACTCGTACGGGCCCTTCGATAGCGTGGATCCATGCGCCTGCGCCTGGATCTTTCGTATGACGGCAGCAACTTCAGGGGTTGGGGCGTCCAGCCGGGCCTGCGTACTGTGCAGGGCACGATCGAGACGGCGATCGCCACGATCCTGCGGATGCCCGACAACCCTTCGCTGACCTGCGCCGGACGTACCGATGCCGGTGTCCACGCCCGCGGGCAGGTCGCCCACGTCGACCTCGACAAGGTCGACCCGGTCACCCTCGAACGCCGGTTGCGCAGGCTGCTGCCCGACGACATCAGCCTCCGTGCGCTGTCGGTGGCGCCCGACGGGTTCGACGCACGCTTCGCTGCACTCGAGCGCCGCTACGTCTACCGGATGACCGACTCCCCCACCGGTCCCGATCCGCTCGAGCGAGGATCCGTCGTACGTTGGCAGCGCCCACTCGACGTCGATGCGATGAACTCCGCGGCGACGTACCTCCTCGGTCACCACGACTTTGCGGCGTTCTGCAAGAAGCGCAAGGGGGCGACGACGATCCGCACCCTTCTCGACCTGCACACGGTGCGCGACGGGGCGATGCTCGAGACCACGGTGCGGGCCGACGCCTTCTGCCACTCGATGGTGCGGTCGCTGATGGGCGTCCTGGTCGCGGTCGGGGAGGGGCGCTTCGAGCCCTCCTGGGCCGGCGAGGTGCTCGCGCACGCCCAGCGCAACGCCCGCGTCACCGTGCTGCCGCCACACGGGCTGGTGCTCGAGGAAGTCATCTACCCCGATGCTGCGGGCCTTGCCGTCAGGGCCGAGGAGGCACGTCAAAGGAGAGGCGAGTGACCGTACGTCTCGTCGACCTTCCGTTGCCCGTCCTGATCGCCCTGCGTGACGGCGACGTCGACACCGCAGCAACCATCCTCGGCTTCGACATCCCGCCGGAGTTTGCCGCCCACGTCGAGATCTGGACCTTCATGATCACCCTGCTCGAAGGCAACCCGGCCAACGAAGGCTGGACGATGAACGCGATCGTCCAGGGCGACACCATCGTCGGCAACGCCGGGTTCAAGGGGGCGCCCAACCCCGTTGGCGACGTGGAGCTCGGCTACACCGTGCTCACGGCACATCGCCGCAAGGGCATCGCCGTCGCGGCGACCCGGCTGCTCATCGAGCGTTGCATCCACGAGCCGTCGGTCACCGGCCTGTTCGCCACGATCGCACCGGACAACGCCGCCTCGATCGCGACGATCAGGGCCTCTGGATTCGTGCTCGCCGGCGACCGCATCCACGAACGCTGGGGGCGCCAGCTCGTGTTCCGGCACGATCTCGCCAGCACCCGCTGACAGACTGACCACATGGCGGTGACGTGGGCAGAGGTCGAGACGATGGCCACCGAGCTGCCCGAGGTCGAGATCTCGACGTCCTACGGCACTCCGGCGCTCAAGGTGGCCGGCAAGCTGATGGGTCGGCTGCGTACGGACTCCGACGGCTCCCTCGCGCTCAAGACCTCCGACAAGGAAGCCCTGGTCGCCAGTGACGACGCGGCCTACTTCACGACCCCGCACTACGACGGATACGACTACATCCTCGTCAACCTCGAGCTTGCCGACGCCTCCGAGCTTGCCGAGCTCATCGACGATGCCTGGCACATCGCGGCCCCCGCGAGGCTCCGGAAGCAACACAACGGATAGTCAGAAGTGACTACGACAGGGGCCGGATCCTCCTAGAATATTTCGGTGCGCGCCTCACTCCCACGTGCTCCTTGGCTGCTGACGCTGGTCCTGTTGGCGGCATTTCTGCTGTGGCCGGCGCCAGGCGAGGCTGAGGAACGGCCTCCTGCGCCACCTGTCCGAACCTTCGGAACGACAGAATTTCACAAGGACGTGCGGCTCGCCGGCGCAGGTGAGCCCGGCGCGACCATCGAGGTAGTTCGCAAGACGACAGGCGAGTCGCTCCCCTGCCTCAGCGCCCCCATCATCGCCGTCGACGACGACGCCGACGGCGTCGGCGAGTGGCGGTGCACGATCTGGGGCAACGACTTCTTCAACCCACGTCCGAGGCAGGTGACGACCGAGGACGTGGAGGTCTTCCAAGTCGTTCAGGGAGCTCGGTCACTCGGCACCACAGCGACCATCAGCTTCGCGGCGTCAAGACTCGCCATCACGACCCCGCCCGCGCTGCCTGCTGGAGACGCCATCGTTCTTGAGGGATCCCGCGAGGACTTCGGTCAATTCACCATCGAGTGGACCCTGCAGCACGATGGTGCGTCCCTGTTCCCGGCCCGCCGGTGCGAGGTCGTCGGTCCCGACGGCGAGTACGACGAGTACCAGGCGTTCACGTGCACGTACGACAGCAACAATCCAGATGGCGATCGTGCTCCGTCCGCTGCCAGCCCCGCCGGCAAGGTGGTTCCCGCTCTCGCCGTCTCCCCCGCGGCCCTTCCCAATGGGGGCTATGTCGCGACCTTCACCGAGTTGCTTGACTCCGTCGAGATCGACTCCATCTCGTTCAGCTTCACGGTGGGCAATGTCCCCGACGCGCCTCCGCCGAACGCTCCTCCGGGTGATGGCAGCGAGGGCGGCGATGGTGGCGAGGGGGGCAACACGACCGACGACGTCGTCGCCACCCCGTTCCAGACCATCCCTCTGGCGCCGCTGCCCGAGCTCGACGAGCCAGAGGCAACCATTCCCGATGGCCCCGAGACCGAGGAACCGGAGACGCCGACCGCCGCGCCGCCCGTCGTCCCCGTCGACGACGACGTCCTGCGAATCCTGATCCTCGCGATCATTGCGTTCACGGTCATGACGATGAGCGGCGCGCGGGGCCTGGGATGGCCAAGACGACTGATTGAGGCTCCCGTCGGTGCACCCGGCACCGGACCTCAGCATCTTGCCGATCCGGCGACGCGAGACGCCACCGTTGCCATCATCGCCGGTCTGGGCGCCGGCGGTCTCGATGGCCCCGACGACGACGCCGGCCGCGCGCGACCGTTCGGTGATGCCTGGGGTGACAAGTCGTTGACCTGGCGTTTTCCCGGCTGGCTGCGTCTCGATCTGTTGAGTCGAAACGTGCCCGTCAGCTTGGCGCCGAGACTCCCGCTCGTTGCTCGTGTGGCCGCCGACGGCGCCTACTTGCGCGCCGCGCTGGGCGTGCTCTGGGCGCTGCTTCCGACTGCCGGGCTGGTCCTCGGACTGGTGGCAGCCACCAGCGGAGGCGCCGCACCGTTCCCGCCTGCGCTTGGGCTGGTCGGGGTCCTGCTGGTCATCGCCGTTCTCGATGCCTCCGCGGGTGTCGCCGCAGTGACGGTGTTCGCCGTGATCACCCTGGCGCGTGGTGGTCTCACCGCCGAGGGCCTAGATCTCGATGAGGGCATACGCGGACTGATGGGTCTCGCCGCCCTCTGGTTCGTCGCCCCGCTGGTTGCTGCCGCAGCGCGTCCGCTGCGCAGGGCGGCGGAGCCGGATCACGTGTACTCCTGGGACCGCTTCGGTGACACCGTGATCGCCGCACTGATCAGCGGATGGGCCGTGCAGGGCATCGTCGGCGGTCTGGGCGACCTGACCGGCCGCGACCTGGCAATCACCTCCCACGCCGACGGGCTCGCTCTGTTGACGATTGCGGCCGTGGTCGGCAGGTTCCTGCTCGAGGAAGCCGCCGCCATGCTCTATCCGCGACGGCTCCAGGCCGTGCAGGCGGTTGAGGAGCTGCCCGCTCCGACGAAGCTCCAGCAGGCACGCGGGCTGCTGGTCCGCGCTGGACTCCTCGCGTTCTTTGCTGGTGCGTTCCTCGGCAGCTGCTGGCAGCTCTGGGCGGGCGTGGCGATCTTCTCGATCCCCCAGGTCCTGCAGCTGGCCGAAGGACGCATCCCTGACGTGGCGGCGCTCGCGTCGGCGGTCCCACGTGGCGTCGTCCAGGTATTCGTCCTGGTCGGGGTCGGAGCTGCGATCGCCTACTTCGTCGACGCTCACGGCAGCGGCGACGAGCTGACCGCCATCAGGCAGGGCTTCGTGCTCCTCGCCCTCCCCGCAGCCGCCTTGGAGATCCTCTCCGTGTTCGGCGGCGAGACCCCGAAGAGCACGTGGACCTGGCCCAGGCAGCTGGCCGGGGCGGCGGTCGTCGCGGTGACGGCGGCGCTGGTCCTCTTCCTGCTCTGACGCCTGCGGTGGCACGACTGAGGGCGGCAGCCGGGCCTGCTGAAAGACTGGGCCGGTGACAGACCACTACTTCAGCGGGCAGCCGTCGTCGGACGACCGGCGCCGCGACATCAGCGTCCGCATCTGGGAGCGCGACTTGACCTTCACGACGGCGAGCGGGGTGTTCGCGACCGATGGTCTCGACAAGGCCACTGCGGTGTTCCTGCAGCACAGCACGCCGCCCAGTGGGGGAACGATTCTCGATCTCGGCTGCGGCTGGGGGCCCATTGCGTGCGCCATCGCCACGACGGCGCCTGACACGACCGTCTGGGCTGTCGACACCAACGAACGAGCACTGGACCTGACGCGCACGAACGCCGAGCGCCTCGGCGCCACGGTGCGCGCGGCCCTGCCCGACGACGTACCGGCCGACCTGGCGTTCGACGAGATCTGGTCCAACCCACCGATCCGGATCGGCAAGGAAGCCTTGCACGAGCTCATGCTGCGATGGCTGCCTCGGCTCACACCCGGCGGATCAGCCAGGCTCGTGGTCGCCAAGAACCTCGGTGCAGACTCGCTGCAGTCGTGGCTGACTGATCAGGGCTGGCCGACCGAGCGCCTGGCCAGCGCCAAAGGATTCAGGATCTTGCGCGTCGCCCGCTAGAGGAACGCAGAAAGCCCGCCACCTTGCGGTGACGGGCCCTCTGAACGACTGATGATTACTTGGCGTCGTCCTCGGTCGGCTCCTCTGCGGAAGCCTCCTCAGTTGCGGCCTCGACGTTCTCGGCTGCCTCGGGGGCATCCTCGATCGCTTCAGCGACATCGACATCCGTGCCGAGGTCCTCGGACGGTGCGTCCTCGGCTGCGACCTCAGGTGCGTCGGCCTCGACGACCTCAGCCTCGTCGGCCGGGGCCTCGACGGGTGCCGACTTCTCAGCCTTGGGCTTCTTGGGAGCCTGGTTCTGAGCAGCGAACGTCTTGGCCTCGACGATCTCGATGACGGCCATGGGGGCATTGTCGCCCTTGCGCGGCGCGACCTTCGTGATGCGCGTGTAGCCGCCGGGACGGGTCGCCATGGCGGGACCGATCTCGGTGAACAGCGTGTGCAGGATGCTCTTGTCACGGATGACCTTGACGACCTGGCGGCGGTTGGCCACCGTGTCGTTCTTGGCCTTCGAGATGAGCGACTCCGCGTAGGGGCGCAGACGGCGAGCCTTGGCCTCAGTCGTCGTGATCTTGCCGTGCTCGAACAGGTTCTGTGCGAGGTTGGCAAGGATCAGCCGCTGGTGCGCTGGGCTTCCGCCGAGGCGGGGTCCCTTGGTGGGCGTAGGCATGATTACTCCAGTTTCAGATCAGTCAGGCGAGCAGTTAGTACTGCTCGTCCTCAGCGAAGCTTGCGTCGTCGTCATAGGCGTCGATGACGGCCGACGGGTCGAAACCAGCCGGGCTGTCCTTGAGTGCAAGACCCATCTCAGCGAGCTTGGCCTTGACCTCGTCGATCGACTTCGAACCGAAGTTGCGAATGTCGAGCAGGTCCTGCTCCGAGCGCGTGATGAGCTCGCCCACGGTGTGGACGCCCTCGCGCTTGAGGCAGTTGTAGGACCGCACGGTGAAGTTGAGGTCCTCGATCGGCAGAGCCAGGTCAGCAGCGAGCTGCTCGTCGACCGGGCTCGGGCCGATGTCGATGCCCTCTGCCTCCACGTTGAGCTCACGGGCGAGCCCGAAGAGCTCGACCAGGGTCGAGCCGGCCGACGCAATCGCGTCACGGGGCAGGATCGACTTCTTGGTCTCGACGTCGATGACGAGCTTGTCGAAGTCGGTGCGCTGCTCGACTCGAGTTGCCTCGACCTTGTAGGTCACCTTGAGAACGGGCGAGTAGATCGAGTCAACCGGCATACGGCCGATCTCTTCGTCACCCGACTTGTTCTGCACGGCCGAGACGTAGCCACGGCCACGCTCGACGACGAGCTCGATCTCGATCTTGCCCTTGGTGTTGAGCGTTGCGATGTGCAGGTCGGGGTTGTGGACCTCGACACCGGCCGGAGGCTGGATGTCGGCGGCGGTGACCGCGCCTGCGCCGTCCTTGCGGACGTACATCACGACGGGCTCGTCGTTCTCCGAGGAGACGACAAGCTCCTTCAGGTTCAAGATGATCTCGGTGACGTCCTCGGTGACACCGGGGATGGTCGAGAACTCGTGCAGGACACCATCGATCTTGATCGACGTGACTGCCGCGCCCGGGATGGACGAGAGCAGCGTACGGCGGATCGAGTTGCCGAGGGTGTAGCCGAAACCGGGCTCGAGGGGCTCGATGACGAACCGCGAACGGAACTCGTCAACAACCTCTTCTGACAGGGCGGGGCGCTGGGCGATGAGCATGTGCTTTTCCTTTCCGAACCAACCTCTATTTGAAGGTCCGGGTCATTTTCGGTGTTGGTGAAGCTGGATCAGATCTTGGAGTAGAACTCCACGATCAGCTGTTCGTTGATCGGAACCGTGATCTGCTCGCGTACGGGCTGGGAGTGAACGAGCACGCGACCGCGATCGGGGGCAACATCGAGCCAGGCCGGAACGGTGTCCTTGTCGAAGGTCTCACGCGCAACGATGAATGGCGTGGTCTCGAGCGACTTCGTCTTGACGTCGATGATGTCGTGCTTGCTCACCTGGAACGACGGGATGTCGGTCTTGACGCCGTTGACCACGAAGTGACCGTGGTTGACGAGCTGGCGGGCGTGACGACGCGTACGGGCGAAGCCTGCACGGTAGACGACGTTGTCGAGGCGGGACTCGAGGATCTGCAGCAGGTTGTCACCGGTCTTGCCGGGACGACGCGATGCGAGCTCGTAGTACTTGCGGAACTGCTTCTCGAGCACTCCGTAGGTGTAACGCGCCTTCTGCTTCTCGAGCAGCTGGTTGCGGTACTCCGACTCCTTGACCCGGGCGCGGCCGTGCTGGCCGGGAGGGTAAGGACGCTTTTCGAATGCAGCGTCACCACCGACGAGGTCGATGCCGAGGCGGCGCGACTTCTTGGTGAGAGGTCCGGTGTAACGGGCCATGTTGGATAACTCCTAGAAAGACTGAATGGGGGGCAGGGCGTCAGAGACGACGGTGCTTGGGCGGACGGCAGCCGTTGTGCGGGCTGGGTGTCACGTCGGAGATGGTGCCGACCTCGAGGCCGACTCCGCTCAGCGACCGGATCGCCGTCTCGCGGCCCGAACCGGGGCCCTTCACGAAGACGTCAACCTTCTTCATCCCGTGCTCCATTGCCTGGCGCCCGGCCGACTCAGCGGCCATGCCTGCGGCGAACGGCGTGGACTTGCGCGAGCCCTTGAATCCGACGGTTCCGCCGGAGGCCCACGCGATGACGGCACCCGAGGGGTCCGTGATCGTCACGTGAGTGTTGTTGAACGTGCTCTTGATGTGGGCTTCGCCCTGAGCGACGTTCTTCTTCTCCTTGCGGCGAGTCTTCTTGCCGGCTGTCTTAGGAGGCATGCGCTATCACTTCTTCTTTCCGGCGACGGTGCGCTTGGGACCCTTGCGGGTACGCGCGTTGGTCTTGGTCCGCTGGCCACGAACGGGCAGGTGCGCACGGTGGCGACGGCCCTGGTAGCTGCCGATCTCCATCTTGCGGCGAATGTCTGCCGTGACCTCACGACGCAGGTCGCCCTCGGTCTGGTAGTTCGCTTCGATGTGATCGCGGAGTGCGACGAGGTCAGTGTCGTCGAGCTCGTGGACGCGCTTGTCCGGGCTGATGCCGGTTGCAGCGAGGGTCTGGGCGGCGCGGGTGCGACCGATCCCGAATACGTACGTGAGTGCGATCTCGATGCGCTTTTCGCGCGGGAGATCTACTCCAACGAGGCGTGCCATCTAGGCATTTCCTTCCGTTCTGCGAGGTGTGGCCACCTGATGCATCCCAGCTGCC
>CAWKHU010000005.1:0-445587 GCA_963849625.1 uncultured Actinomycetota bacterium | reverse complement strand
TAGCGTCCTCCCATGGAAATTTCTGGAGCATCTGCCATTGTCACCGGAGGCGCGTCTGGCATCGGCGCCGCAGTCAGTCGTCAGCTCGCCGCCAAGGGCGCACTCGTCGTGGTTGCCGACCTCAAGGAGGACGACGGCCAATCTCTCGCGAGCGAGATCGGGGGCGTCTTCATCCGGGTCGACGTGACCGACACCGAGCAGATCAAGACTGCGATCGCCGCCGCCGAGGAGCTCGCCCCCCTGAGGGTGCTCGTCAACTCGGCCGGTATTGGCTGGGCTCAGCGCACGATCGGGCGCGACGGCACCTTTGACTCCGCCCATGACCTGGACGCATACAAGAAGGTCATCGAGATCAACCTCATCGGCACCTTCGACGCACTACGACTGGCTGCCACCGCGATCAGCCGTACCGAGCCGATGGAGTCCGGAGAACGCGGTGCCATCTGCAATCTCGCTTCCGTGGCTGCCTTCGACGGCCAGATCGGCCAAGCCGCCTACTCCTCGTCCAAGGGCGGCGTGGTCGGGATGACCCTGCCGATCGCCCGCGACCTCGCTGCGTCCGGCATCCGCGTCAACACCGTCGCCCCCGGTCTGATCGACACCCCGATCTACGGCGAGGGCGAAGCCTCAGAGGCTTTCAAGGCCAAGCTGGGCGAATCGGTCAACTTCCCCAAGCGTCTCGGATTCCCTGACGAGCTCGCCAGCATGGTCCTCGAGTGCGTCACCAACTCGTACATGAACGGCGAGACGGTTCGCGTCGACGGAGCGATCCGAATGCCTCCCAAGTAGAGACTCGAGCCAACGTCGGCACACTGAAGCCCGGCTCCATGGGGAACCGGGCTTTGGTGTGGCAGGTAGAGGGTTCGGACCTCTGCATCAGGCAGAGTCCGTCTGATTTACGAAAACCGGGAAACACTCAAGCCCGGCTCCATGGAGGAACCGGGCTTTGGTGTGGCAGGTAGAGGGTTCGGGACCTCTGCATCAGGCAGAGTCCGTCTGATTTACGAAAACCGGGAAACACTCAAGCCCGGCTCCATGGAGGAACCGGGCTTTGGTGTGGCAGGTAGAGGGTTCGGGACCTCTGCATCAGGCAGAGTCCGTCTGATTTACGAGAACCGGGGAACACTCGAAGCCCGGCTCCATGGAGGAACCGGGCTTTGGTGTGGCAGGTAGAGGGTTCGAACCTCTGTAGGCTGAGCCGTCTGATTTACAGTCAGATCCCTTTGGCCACTCGGGCAACCTGCCGGGGGTTGTTGCCCGGGGGCAACGACAAGCAAGACTATCTCAGCCTCGTAAGGTGTGAGAAATCAGATCCACCCCAAACACGCAGGAGCAGTCATGGCCGACTCGTCATTCGACATCGTCAGCAAGCTGGACCGCCAGGAAGCCGACAACGCGATGCAACAGGCCGTCAAGGAGATCGCGCAGCGCTACGACTTCAAGAACACCGGCGCCTCCATCAAGTGGAGCGGTGAGCTGGGTGTCGAGATCGAGGCGAACGCCGACGAACGTGCTCTCGCGGTCCTCGACGTGTTCAAGGACAAGCTCATCAAACGTGGCATCTCGCTGAAGGCGTTGGAGGCCGACGAGCCCCGCCAGTCCGGCAAGGACGTCAAGCTCTCGGCGCGGTTCAAGGACGGCATCGACCAGGAGCAGGCCAAGAAGGTTTCCAAGATCATCCGCGACGAAGGCCCCAAGGGTGCCAAGGTACAGATCCAGGGCGAGGAGCTCCGCGTCTCGAGCAAGAAGCGCGACGACCTGCAGGAGATCATTGCGCTGGTGAAGGCTGCTGACCTCGACTTCGCCGTCCAGTTCACCAACTACCGCTGATGAGGACCAAGTTCACGGAGGCGTTCGGCGTCGAGCACCCGATCGTCCAGGGCGGCATGCAGTGGGTCGGCGTCGCCGAGCTCGTCGCAGCCGTCTCCAACGCTGGCGGTCTGGGCATGATCACGGCGCTGACGCAGCCGACGCCGGGCGATCTGGCCAAGGAGATCGCCCGTACGCGGGAGATGACCGACAAGCCGTTCGGAGTCAACCTGACGATCCTGCCGAGCATCACGCCGCCGCCCTACGACGAGTACCGCAAGGTGATCGTCGACGAGGGCATCAAGATCGTGGAGACGGCGGGCTCCAACCCCGGCCCCCACATGGCGCAGTTCCATGACGCCGGCATCAAGGTGCTCCACAAGTGCACCAGCGTCAGGCACGCCATCAAGGCGCAGAGCCTGGGTGTCGACGGCATCAGCATCGACGGTTTCGAGTGTGCCGGGCACCCCGGTGAGGACGACATCCCCGGACTCGTACTGATCCCGGCAGCCGCCAAGCACATCACGATCCCGATGATCGCCTCCGGCGGCTTCGCTGACGCACGCGGACTCGTCGCTGCCCTGGCGCTCGGCGCTGACGGCATCAACATGGGCACGCGCTTCATGTGCACGACGGAGTCGCCGATCCACGAGTCCATCAAGCAGTCGATCGTCGACGCGAGCGAGCAGGACACCGAGCTGATCTTCCGCACGCTCGGCAACACCGCCCGGGTCGCCCGCAACTCGGTCAGCCGTGAGGTCGTCGAGATCCTCAACGACGGTGGACAGTTCGAGCAGATCCAGGACCTCGTGTCGGGCAAGCGCGGCAAGACGGTGTACGAGCTCGGCGATCCCGAGGCAGGCGTCTGGTCCGTCGGCCTGGTCCAGGGACTCATCGACGACATCCCGTCAGCCGGTGACCTGGTGACCCGGATCGTCACCGAGGCCGACGAGCTCATCGGACGACTGTCGAAGCTGGCGAGCTGAGCGATGCCCGCAACTCGCCTGATGCCGACCGAGGAGTCAGAGCACCTCATCGCCCTGACCCGGGAGATCGTCGCCAAGGAGCTTGCGCCGAAGGCAGCGGAGGCTGAGGCAGCGGCGGCGTTCCCTCGTGACGTGTTTCGGACGTTGGGCCGCGCAGGCCTGCTGTCGCTCCCCTATCCGGAGGAGCTCGGTGGTGGCGGGCAACCGTACGAGGTCTACTTGCAGGTGCTCGAGGAGATCGGGGCGGCGTGGGCGTCGGTCGGCGTTGGCACCTCGGTGCATGCGCTGTCGTGCTTCGGCCTGTTCACCGCCGGCACCGAGCAGCAGAAACAGGACTGGCTGCCCGGGATGTTGTCGGGCGAGCAGCTCGGGGCCTACTGCCTGTCGGAGTCGCACGCCGGCTCCGACCCGGCGGCGATGCGTACGAAGGCAGTGCGCGACGGTGACTCGTACGTCATCAACGGCGCCAAGGCGTGGACGACGCACGGCGGGCACGCCGACTTCTACAAGGTCATGGCCCGCACGTCCGACGACGGCGGCCGCGGCATCTCCTGCTTCCTGGTGCCGGCCGACACGGCGGGCCTGACGGCGGACACCCCTGAGCAGAAGATGGGTCTGATGGGCTCGACGACCGCGACGATGTTGTTCGACGACGTGCGCATTCCGGTCGAGCGCCGACTTGGTGACGAGGGACAGGGCCTGCCGATCGCGCTGGCCGGTCTTGACGCCGGACGCCTCGGCATCGCCGCCGTCGCGACCGGTCTGGCTCAGGGCGCACTCGACGCAGCGGTCACGTACGCCAAGGAACGCGAGACCTTCGGCAAGGCGATCATCGACCACCAGGGGCTCGGCTTCGTGCTGGCCGACATGGCTGCCGCAGTGGAGTCGGCACGGGCGACCTACCTCGCCGCCGCGCGACTCAAGGACGCCGGTCAGAAGTACAGCCGGCAGGCGTCGGTCGCCAAGCTCGTCTGCACCGACAACGCCATGAAGGTCACCACCGACGCCGTGCAGGTGCTCGGCGGGGCGGGTTACACCCGTGACTTCCCGGTCGAGCGCTACATGCGCGAGGCCAAGGTCATGCAGATCTTCGAAGGCACCAACCAGATACAGCGACTCGTGATCAGCCGCGATCTCGCCCGCTGAAGGAGCAGACATGACCGTTGCCTACTGGATCAACACATTCACTGCGATCCACGACGAGGCACGCCTCGCCGCCTACATCGACCTCGCCGGCCCGGCGATGCTTGCCGCCGGCGGACGGTTCCTCGCCCGCGGCAACCCGGCCCACGCGTTCGAAGCCGGGACCACCGAACGTACGACGCTGATCGAGTTCGACAGCGTCGACGCGGCCGTCGCCGCGTATCACAGCGACGCCTACCAGGCCGCGCTCCGCGCACTGGGTAACGGCGCCGATCGCGAGATCAGGATCATCGAAGGACTGGGCTGACCCCAAGATGTGGGCACATATGGGGCATCCCCGGCGGCGACATACCGGGAAAGCGCCCACATCTTGCGGGGTCAGGGCACATCGCAGTCAGGTTGCTTTCAGGTCACCAGCGGCAATCTTCAACCGCGGGCTACCCTCCCGCGACCGCTCAAACACCTAACTGAGAGGCACTCGATGCCAAACGACTTCTACGGCCTCCCGCTGCACCCACTGATCGTTCACGCCACGGTCGTCATCATCCCCTTGGCAGCGGTGACGGTCCTGCTGTCAGCACTGTGGCGACGCTTCCGGGTCTGGGCCGGATGGCTCCCGGCTGGGCTCAGCCTGATCGGGTTGATCCTGGTGCCGCTGTCCACCTCCACCGGCGAGACCCTCGAACGGCACGTCGCTCGTTCGAAGCTGCTCGAGGAACACACCCACCTCGCCGACGGACTGCTGCCATGGATGATCGGGCTGACAGTGTTCGCGCTCGTCGGGTACGCAATCCACCGACGGGACGCCCACGGGCAGACGACACGGAAGCTTCTGTCGGTCGCCGTTGCAGCCCTGGCAGTCGTAGCCGTCGTCGGGACCACCGTCCAGGTCGCCCGCATCGGCCACAGCGGGGCCAAGGCCGCCTGGGCCGACACCAACATGACCTCATCTCAACGACCGTGAAATGCCCCTCGCAGGGCACCCACTTGAGCGACCCGCCCCTCGCGTTCACTCGATGAGGCCTGGCACCCCGGCGAATTGATCGTTCGTAGCTTCAGATGACCGCGCGAACACAAATCGCTTGTACGACCAAAAGCGAAATGCCGTTCCCAGTGCGAGACCGACGACGTTGGCCGAGATGTTGTCTGCCAGCCGCGACGTGAGCCCCATCAGATCGTGCGAGATCGTCAAGGTGATGACGGAGAGCCCGAGACCGACGACGTTGAACAGCACGAACAGACCGATCTCGCGACGACGATCAACCGACGGCACGTCGCGCCAGGTGAACAGGCTGTTGCCGACGTACGTGACCACCATCGCCATCGCTACGGCCAGCGTTCGTGCCACAGCAGGGTCGAGCACACTCAGCACCGGCGCCGACCGCAGCTCGTTGAACGCCACGACGTCCACGATGTAGCCAGCTCCTCCGACCGACAGAAACGAGATGATCTCGGGTGTGGCCCACCGGGCCAGGGCAGTCTCAAGCCTGAGCATGGTGACCGAGCCGTGTGGGTGTGCCGGTTGGAACGGAATCAGGCTCGGTGAGCTCCTGCCAACGCCATGCAAGCACCCGGAGCAGCGCCTCGCGCACGATCGCGGCAGACATCTTGGAGACGCCGAGGGCGCGATCGGTGAAGGTGATCGGCACCTCCACGATCTTCAGACCCAGCCGACTGGCACGCCAGGTGTTCTCGATCTGGAAGCAATAGCCGTTTGACTCAGACTCCACCGCGCCGACCCTCAACAGGGCGTCGCGGCGGAAGGCCTTGAACCCAGCCGTCACGTCGTGGACCGGAATGCCGAGCACGAGGCGTACGTAGGTGTTCCCCGCCCACGAGATCGCCCGTCGCCGCAGTGGCCAGTCGCGTACGCCGCCCCCGGCGACATACCTGGACCCGACTGCGACATCTGCCCGCTCAAGGGCGCCGATCAGCGCCGGAAGTCGCTCGGGCGGATGCGACATGTCCGCATCCATCTGGACTATTGCGTCATAGCCGGAGATCAGGGCCCAGCCGAAACCGGCACGATAAGCCGCGCCAAGACCGTCCTTGCCAGGGCGACTCAGCAGCCGGACTCGCCTGGTGAACTCGGGATGACTCGCCACCAACGTCGCCGTTCCGTCGGGGCTGTCGTCGTCGACCACCAGGATGTCGACGTACGGCGCCTCTCTCAGGACGGCGTCGAGGATCTGCTCGATGCCCTCCGCCTCGTTGTAGGTCGGGATCACGACGATTGTCCTCATGGGAGGTCCTCCTGATGTTGGATGGCGGCGACCCGAGTCGACGGGCCGCCGGAGAGGCGGGGCGTACGCCGGGTGACGTCGTCTCGCAGGTAGATCGTGTGACCGTGCAGGTCGGCCACCCGGTGATAGCGCTCGGCGAGGATCGTTGACGTCCGTGTGGTGTCCATCCCCCAGGTGCTGACCTGTTTCCACACCACGACCCAGGTGGGCGCAGACGGCCCGGAGAGCACGTCTCCCATCAGCTCCTGGTCGGGATCGAGAGTCTTGGCCGGGAGGCTCCACAGGTAGGGGTAGGGCGATGAAAGACCGGACACCTCGGTGACCTCGGCGTGGCCGTACAACGTCACGATCGTGTCGCTCGAGACGGCGGCCTGCTGGACGGCCGAGCCGATCAGCGCCCCCTGTGTCACCGAGCCTGCACGTGGGAGAACCAACGTCCAGGCAATCGCCGACACCAGCGCCGAGCCGACCAGAATGGTTCTGATGCCAGGCTGCCGACGAGCCACCAGGAGCCCAGCCAACAGTGATACCGGGACGACCAGCTCGATCAGATAGTGCCGCCAGTAGTTCCCGCCCAGCAACACTGAGACTGAGTCGAACGCGACCACGGCGAGCAGGGCCCCGGCGACGCTCCCACGCAGACGGCGGGTGACAACGGCCGCGCCCGCGACAATCGTGACGACTGCTGCACCACTGGCCACCCAACCGATCAGCATGGTCCAGATCCGTGACGACGCCTGGGACCCGGTCGAGCTGGCGAGCACCTGGCTTGCCGCGACCCGGAACGGGTACATCGCGTAGAAGACACCGCTCAAGGACGTCCCGTGGGACAGAGTCCATGCAGCGACGACTCCTCCCGCAAGGGCTGAACCGGCTGCCAACCCCCCGGCCAGCACCAAAAGCCTGGACCTGGTGATCTCCCCGCGACGCGCCGCGATCAGTCCGGCCGTCGCGGCGAAGACGCCGACGTCAGCCATGTTCTGCTTGACCATCAACGCGCAGGCCATCGCTGCGCCGGTGAGCAGGGCGGCTCGAAGGGCCTGGCGCCCACTCTTGGCTTCAAGCGCATGCACGGCTGCCGCGACCCCGCCCACCACAAACGGAGCGGACAGGAGCTCACCGTTGACCTCCGCACCCCCGAACAATGGGCTTGCCGTCAGCACTGCGACAGACAACGCCGCCCACATGGCAGCGCGATCACCGGCTGTTCGCCGGGCAATGTGGGCGATGCCCAGCACCATGCCAACCACAGCGAGGCAGCCCAGCAACCTCAGTGGCACGATTCCGCCAAGCTTGGACGCGAGCTGGAAGATCGTGATGAGAAGTGGCGGCCTGTCGACCCAATAGCTTCCGTACAGGGAGCCGCCGCCGGCGTGCCACTGTTGGCCAATCGCCAAAAAGCCCGCCTCATCCGGTCGCGGGGCATGCGCGATGCCTGGCAGGCGCGCCGCGACTGCGCCGACAGCGATGATCGGAACTGCCCACCGTATGGTTCGCGGCATGGGGGTCGACGGCGGGGAGGGGCGCACCACAGTCGTCGACATGACACCACGGTGCGTACGTCAACCTGACCGAGACCTGACTGCAAACGGGAAGTGGCGCTCTTCCGCGCACACGTGGTGCACGATGGGTTCGTGACCCGCATCGGCATCTGCGAGGACGACCCCGCAGTTCGCCGCGTCCTCACGGACGCCCTCAAGCTTCATGACCATGACGTCGTCATCGCCCGCAACGGCCACGAGGCTCTGGGGAATCTCACGGTGTCGTCCGGTGTCGAAGTGCTCATCATCGACATCGGCTTGCCCGACGCGGACGGCCGGGACGTGTGTCAGGCCCTGCGGGCCGCCGGGCAGCACGCGCCGGTCCTGTTCCTCACCGCGCTGGACGGCGTCCACGATCGCGTCGCCGGGTTCAATGCCGGTGGCGACGACTACGTCGCCAAGCCCTTTGCCATCGCCGAGATCCTCGTACGCGTCGAAGCGTTGGTGCGTCGCACCCGTCCAGCGCCCGATCTGACCAGCGGACTCAAGCTCGACCCCTCGCGCCACTCGCTTCGACATGGTGAACAGGAGGCGCGACTCACCCCGACCGAGTTCAGGTTCCTGGCCGTACTGGCAGCCCAACCGGGCACGGTCGTGCGTCGACGAGCCGCTGTGGCAGCCGCGTGGCCCGATGGGGCCATGGTCAGCGAGAACACCATCGACTCATATGTGAGACGGGTGCGCATCAAGCTGGCTGCAGTGGACTCACCGTTGACGCTGCAGACTGTGCGCGGAGTCGGGTTCGTCCTGCAATGAGACCCCCCGTCCGCAGCCTCCGCCGACGCGTCGTCTGGTCCACCGCCGTCGTCACCGCTCTGGCGATGACCGCCGTGATCGGCACCGTGGTGCTGGTCCTTGCGGCCCTGACACGTAACAGCGTCGACTCAGCCCTCGACGACAGGCTTGCTCTCGTCACTTCAGCGGTGCAGTCGGGGCCCGAGGGAACGGTCTCCGGGGTCGAGGTACCTGACGACTCGGTCGAGGACTCCACGTGGCTGTTCGACGGCAATGGGCGGCAGATCCAAGGGCCCAACGCCGGAAAGCGAGTCCAGGCCAGGGCCGAGTCGCTCGCCACAGTGTCCCAGCGGACATCCGTGGAGAGGGGGGAACGCCGCTACCTTGCAGCACCCATCACCGTCACCGGGTCACGTGGGCCCAACGCCGTCGTCGTGGTGTCGGAATCCCTCGAACCGTACGAACGCACCCGCAACCAAGTCATCTCGTTGTTCAGCGCACTCGGCCTGATCGTCACCGCAGGAGCGACCGCCATCGCCGCCTGGACCGTCCGACGCGCCTTGGCGCCGGTTGAGTCGATGGCCGCGCGGGCCGAAGAGTGGAGTGAGCGCCAGCCTGAATCGCGGTTCGCAGCCACCCCTGAAAGCAGCGACGAGATCAGCGCTCTGGGACACACACTCAACCACCTGCTCGATCGCGTCACCGGAGCTCTCCGAAACGAGCAGCGACTCACGGCCGAGCTGGCCCATGAGCTGCGGACACCGCTGACCGCCATCAGGGGCGAAGCCGAGCTCGGTCTCATGACGACATCGGATCCGGCGATCGCAGCTCGGTTCGAACAGGTGGTGGGACTCGCCGAGCGCATGAGCAGCACGATCTCCGCCTTGCTGGACATGGCACGAGGCGGCACTGACCACGGCGCCTCGAGCTCACCATCAGCTGTCATCGACGCAGTACTGGCCGACCACCCCCCGTATGCCGGCATCACCTGCACCGTGGAGCTGACGGACCAATCGGAGCTGGCGGCTCCCCTCAATCTGGGCGTCCGGGCACTCGCCCCCTTGGTCGACAATGCGTTCAACCATGCAGCCACCTCGGTCTCCATCAGCGTCACCTCGCAACCACGGGAGGTGATGATTGCTGTCTCCGACGACGGGCCGGGGATCGGGCACACGACCACCGACTCTGTCTTCGACGCTGGCGAGCGCGGATCCGAAAGCCAAGGCGCGGGACTTGGCCTGGCGCTCGCGCGACGAGTCTCACGCACGCTCGGGGGCGACGTCACGATCACATCCACCTCGTCACCCACCACATTCACGTTGACTCTGCCCCGCTTCTGAACCAGTCAGGTTGTGTGCAGGTCGATCAGGTCACCGTGAGCACATGACTTACACAAGCCAACAGCATGAGCCTGCGCTCGCCCCGCACCGAGTCCAGCACAGCGCCTGGACCAAGACGCTGCTGAACAAGGTCCCCGAGATCACGATCCTGTTCTGGATCGTGAAGATCCTGTCCACGACCGTCGGCGAGACCGCCGCCGACTTCCTGTCGGAAAACCTGGGACTCGGACTTCCCGCCACGACCGCGATCATGAGCGTCCTCCTCGCCGCCGCCCTCGTCGCCCAGTTCTCGGTTCGTCGCTACATCCCGGCGATCTACTGGTTCGCCGTGGTCCTGATCAGTGTCGTCGGCACCCTGTTCTCCGACAATCTGGTCGACAACCTCGGCGTCAGCCTGTGGACCACCACGGGAATCTTCGGCGCCGGACTGGTCGCCTCCTTCGTGGCTTGGTATCGCAGCGAGCGCACCTTGTCGATCCACTCGATCGTCACGCGCCGGCGCGAGGCGTACTACTGGCTCGCCATCTTGTTCACCTTTGCTCTTGGCACATCGGCTGGAGACCTGATCGCCGAGAAGCTGGCCTTCGGATATGTCCCTTCAGCTCTCATGTTCGGCGGTGTCATCGCGTTGATCTTCGTGGCGTACTGGAAGCTCGGCCTCGATGCAGTCATCGCGTTCTGGGCGGCGTACATCCTCACCCGGCCCTTCGGCGCCTCGATGGGAGACTTCCTGACTGCCTCGCCGAAGGACGGTGGGCTCGGGCTCGGCACCAACGGGACGAGCGCCATCTTCCTGGTCGTGATCATCGCCGTCGTGTCCTGGTTCACCCTGCAGGCTCGCAGGTCGGCCGAACCGGCCGTCACGCCAGCCGCGTGACCTCCGATCCCTCCGTCCGGCCGCCCAACCCCCGAGGGGCGCGCCGGACGGAGCTCGCGCCAAACATGGTCACGCCCTTCGCGCAGGTGCTCACGCTGAGCACCGTCGTCGTCGGCGCCACTGCGTTTGGTGTCCTCGCAGATGCGGCCTCGGAGGGTGATGGCGTGACACGTATCGACCCACACATCGCCGAAGTCGCAGTGCATGACCGTACTGGCGGGATGACCGGTGGCGCGCACCTGCTGACAGCACTCGGCAGTGAAGTGGCGGTGTCGGCGCTGGCACTCTTCGCCGTCCTGTTCCTGTTGGAGAGGCGACAGATCATGCGCGCCGCAGCAATCGCCATCGCGATGGCGGGATCTGCAGCGATGACCCTGGGAATCAAGATGGCGGTCTCGCGTGACCGGCCTGGTGGCGCGATCAGGCTCGGACCTCAGGACTCCACCTACTCGTTCCCATCAGGACACACGCTCAACTCTGCCGTCCTCCTCGGCATGGTGGCGGTGCTCATCGTGCCATTTCTGACTCGCCGATCGTGGCGCGTGGCGGCGGTCGTCGGAGTTGTCGTGGCGAGCCTCGGCATAGGTGCGAGCCGCGTCTACCTTGGCTACCACTGGGCCACCGACGTCCTCGCCTCCTGGGCGCTGGCCAGCGCGTGGGTCGCGGCGGTGATCCTGGCGCTCGGCGTCGTCCAACACGTCCTGCAGCGGTCAGGTGGCAGTCAGGTCGATCGTACGAAGATCGGCGCATGACCGCTCTTCTCACCCCCCTGATGCTCACCCTTGGACCGAGTGCCCTGCTGTTGGTCATGGGTGTGGTCTTTGCCGAGACGGGTCTCCTGCTGGGCTTCTTCCTGCCGGGTGATTCATTGCTGTTCCTGGCTGGCGCCCTCGTCGCGGCCCACGTCATCCAGCTGCCCGTGTGGCTCGTCGTTCTCGGTGTCTTCACCGCAGCCGTGGCAGGTGACCAGCTGGGTTACCTGATCGGAAGACGGACAGGCCCGAGCCTGCTGGCGCGCCCCAACTCGAGGTTCTTCCGTCGGGAGTACGCCGAGAGAGCACAGGAATTCTTTGACCGCCACGGGCACACGGCAGTGATCGGGGCACGCTTCATCCCGGTGGTGCGCACTTTCCTGCCGGTCGTGGCGGGAGTCGTCGACATGCCACGACGCCGCTTCACCGCGTACAACATCGTCGGTGCACTGCTCTGGGGAGTCGGCATCGTGATCATCGGATTCCTCTTCGGAGGCATCCCATTCGTGGCCACACACATCGAGATCATCACGATCGGCCTCGCCAGCGTCTCCGTCGTACCGGCCATGTTGACCTTCGGCCGGCAACGCGGTGCCGGGAGTGGCACGGCGACACCCGACACGAGAACGCCGAGCACACCGGAGCCTCGGCCCACAACTACGGCAGGTTGCTCAGCAACAGGTCGGGCCAGGCGCTGAGTGCCACGAGACCGAGTGCGCCGAGGATGACCACGGTCTTGGCGATGCGAACCGAGAACGGCGGCGACGGGCTCACGTACGGGTCGTCGACGGCGGGCCGGTCGACGAGCACGGCGACGAAGCGCAAGTAGTAGGTGAGGCCCAGCATGACGTTGATCGCCATCACCACGGCCAGCCACACCTCGTCGGCCTCGATGGCGGGGCGGATCACGACGTACTTGGTGACAAGACCGATGACAGCCGGCGGGAAGCCTGCGAGTGTCAGCGCGGCCACCACCAGGGGCACACCTGTCGGAGGATCCGTCCGGGCGAGTCCTCGCAGATCGCTGTAGTCGGTGCTGCCCCTCAGGCGGAGCACCACGGCAAGGGCGGCGAATGCGACGAGGTTGGCGAGCACGTACACCGCGAGGTACTGGACCACCGCAGCCGCCCCGAGGCGGGTGAACACTGCCACCGGCACCAGCAGGAAGCCCGCCTGGGCTATCGACGACCACGCGAGCATGCCGATCGCGTTGGTCTGCCGCAGCGCACCCAGGTTGCCGACTGTCATCGTCACCGCGGCAACCACCATGAGCACGATCGTCAGGGTGCGGAAGATCTCAGACGGGAACGCGGTGGCGACGAGGGTGAACACGGCGCCGAGGGACGCGGCCTTGGACACGGCCGAGAGGAAGCCCGCGACCAGGACGGGGGCGCCGAGGTAGGCGTCGGGGACCCAGATGTGGAACGGGACCGCGCCGAGCTTGAACAACAGGCCCACGATCGTCAGGACGACCGCGACGGCGATGACGCTGTCCGGTAGCTCGGTGGTGCGCAGCGCCTTGTCGATGCCTTCGTAGCTGAGCGTGCCCGCGATGCCATAGAGCAAGGAGACGCCCATCAGCGTGATCGCGGTCGAGACCACGGAGGCCAGGAAGAACGTCCATGCCGATCGGATCGCCCGACTGTCTCCCTGGCGCAGGCCGACGAGCGCAATGGAGGGCAGCGACAACAGCTCGAGCGCCACGACCAACGTCACCAGGTCGCGAGCGCCCACCATGATCAGCGCGCCGGCGGCGGAGCTGAGGATCAGGAAGTGATACTCCCCCGGGGGCATGGCGTTCTCGAAGTTCATGACGTTCGACGCGACCACCACGACCAGGGTGCCTGCGAGCACGATCAACGACAGGGCGAACGTGAACGGGAAGTTGTCATCCTCAAGTCGGAACAGCTCGACACCGGCGGCGACGAGCGCAACGGTGGCGGGCAGTCCCGAGCCCAGCCAGGTACGGCGCGGATAGAACGCATCGACCATCAGCGCCACGAGGGCTCCAGCGGCAAGGATCGTGGCAGGTCCGGCGACGACCCAGTCGACGGGAATGTTCATCCGACCGTCCCCTGGTCATACAGTCCGATCAGCAGACCGGGGACGAGGCCGAGCACGACGATGCCGACGGCAAGCACGCCCAGCACGAGAGCCTCGCGTCGGTTGAGCTCACGATCTCCGTCGTGCGGCACCGGCTCACCCTGGGCAATCAGGCGGATGGCCCGGACGAAATAGGCCGTCGTGAGCGCCACGCCCAGCACGGCGAACCCGACAAGCGTCCAGGCCAGTGGCTTGCTGAGCACGTCACCCACCTCGTACGCAGCCCGCAGTGACAGCAGCTCACCCCAGAACCCGGCAAGCCCCGGCAGTCCGAGGCTGGCGATGGCACCGAAGACGAAGGCGACGGCGAGCCACGGCGCGCGGGCGTAGAGACCGCGACCGATCCGGGCCATCGACGCGGTGCCAAGACGATCCTTGAGCGAGCCGGAGGCGAAGAACAGCAGGCCCGTGATCAGTCCGTGGGCGACGGAGCCGAACACCGCAGCGGCGAGTCCGACCTCGCTCATCGTCGAGATGGCCAGGGCGACGAAGCCCATGTGGCCGATGCTGGAGTAGGCGATCATCCGTTTGAGGTCGTCCTGCGCGTAGCAGGCCAGTGCCGACCAGACGATGCCGACGACTCCGGCAACAGCCACCCAGGGCGCGAGGTCGGCGAACTGCGTCGGCAGCATCTGCGCTCCGAGCAGGATCAACCCGTACGTGCCGAGCTTGAGGAACACCGCAGCGAGCAGCACCGAGCCGACCGTCGGCGCCTTGCTGTGCGCATCGGGGAGCCAGGTGTGCAGCGGTACGAGTGGGGTCTTGACTGCGAACCCGAGGACGATCAGGACCGCGGCCGCCGTCGGCGCCCCATCGATGTCGAGGATCTGCAGCGTGTTGAACGGCAACGCAACGAGGACGATGCCGACAAGGAGCAGCGCCGAACCGGTGACCGTGAACAGCAGGAAGCGGGTGGCCGCACGCCGCCGACCCACCTCGTCGGCCGGGTCGCCCCACCAGGCGATGACGAACCACATCGGGATGAGCGCGAGCTCGAAGAACACGAAGAACAGCAGCAGGTCGAGCGAGCTGAACACACCCAACGACGAGGCGCTGATGACCAGGACGAGTCCGACCAGCGCCGGCGAGGTGTCGTCGGCGACGAGCCAGAGGCAGCAGAGCAGGCCGATCAGCGCCGTCATGAGCAGGAACGGCCAGGAGATGTACGTGACGCCGAGGTGCAGGCGCGCCCCGAGCGGCTCGATCCACGAGGTGTCGACCTCTCCGGAGACCTTCGTACGGCCCTCCCACACCAGCGAGTAGAGCACCAACGAGACAGCCATGGCGGCGCTGCCGAGCAGTGCGGCGATCCGCCCTGACACGGAGGCGCGGAAGAGCAGGAGGAGCACGCCGACGCCGAAGGGCGCGGCCAGGGCGGCAACGATCATGATCAGATCACCGCCACCAGGACGAGAACCAGGACGCCGACAGAGATGACTGTCGCATAGCGCTGTACGTTGCGGGACTGGACCAGGTCGAGCAGCCGGGAGCCGAGCTGAGCGGCCGCGGCACCACCGTCAGGGTAGGCGTCGACACCGTCGCGATCGACAACGATCACGAGCCGTGACGCCTCGCGCGTCGCTGCAGGGATCCAGCGAGAGTAGGGAGCGTCGAGGCCCAGCTCTCCCGTCAGCAGCGGCGCATCGATGTCGAGCTCGCCGCGAGTGCGCCAGGCATGCACGGCGACGCCGACGGCCCCGAGTGCGACGGCGGTCGAGATGAGACCGAAGCCCAGGTGGAACGGCTGGCCGATGGACAGTGCGAACGTGGCGACGGCGAGGACCACGACCGGGAGGAGCATGGCCCGCGGCGCCTCACGGACTTCGGAGGCTTCGCCGAAGAACACCGTGAGCCAGAGGCGAGCTGCGTAGACCGCCGTGACGAACGTCGTCGCCAGCGCCACGTAGAAGACGACCTGACCGACGGCCGCCGGTACGACGCCGTCGCCCTGGGAACCGTGCTCGAGTGCGGCGAGCACGCTGTCCTTGGTGAAGAAGCCGACCGTGGGGATGAACCCGGCCAGCGCGGCGAAGCCAATCGTCATCGACGCGAAGGTCACCGGCATCGCCTTGCGGAGACCACCCATGGACGTCAGCGCGCTCGAGCCGACGGCGTGCATCAGGCAGCCACAGCCGAGGAACAGCAGCGCCTTGAAGGCACCGTGAGAAAGCAGGTGGTCGGTGCCGGCGTCGCGATCACCCATCGACAGCGCAGCGAACATGAACGCGAGCTGGCTCACCGTCGACCAGGCCAGAGCGCGCTTGAGGTCGGTCTGGGCCAGAGCGAACAACGCACCGAGCAGCATCGTGATCGCAGCGATGATCGCCAATGCCGTCATGACCAGCTCGGACGCCTCGAAGATCGGCAGCAGCCGCGCGACGAGGTAGACGCCGGCGGCAACCATGGTCGCGGCATGGATCAGGGCGGTGATCGGGGTGGGACCGGGCATCGCGTCGGGCAGCCAGGTGTGCAGCGGGAACTGTGCGGACTTGCCGACGACCGCCACCAGGAGCAGCAGGCCGATCGGGGTGACGTTCTGAGGCTCCTGCGCCAGCACCTCGCTGATGCGATAGGTCCCGTACGTCTCGCCGATGACGATGATGCCGACGAGCAGGCCGAGGTCGGCCACTCGCGTCATGAGGAACGCCTTGGCGGCGCCGGAGCGCGCTTCGGGGGTCTCCCACTCGTGCCCGATCAGCAGGTATGAGCACAGACCCATGACCTCCCAGCCGATCAGCAGCACGAAGAAGTCGTCTGCTGCGACCACGGCGATCATGCCGAGCAGGAACACGATGATGATCAGCGCGTACGAGCGATAGCGCGGATGATGCTGGAGATAGGCCGTCGAGTAGATCTGCACCAGCAGTCCGACGCCCACCGCGAGCAGGAGCACCTGGGCGGCGAGCGAGTCGATGTGCACAGCGAGCGAGACGCCGAGGAGCGCGTTGCCCTCGACCCAGACGTCGGTGTCGCCGCCGGCGTCACCGAGATATGGGATCGCCCACACCGCCACGACGACCGCCAGCATCGCCGTGAGGACGACGTACGACCACCGGTTCATCTGGCACCGACCTGGTCGACGTCGATCGTGCGAACCGCTCGGAACAGCGCGAGGATGATCGCCAGGCCGAGCCCGATCTCGGCGGCGGCGATCGCGATGATGAACAACGTCAGCGACTGGCCCGTGTGGATCTCGTCTCCGAGCCACGCATCGAATGCCACCAGGTTGAGGTTGACGGCATTGAGCATCAGCTCGACGCCGAGAAGCATCAGGACGGCGTTGCGACGGGCGAGCACGCCGTACAGGCCGATGCCGAAGAGCGCGGCGGCAAGGATCAACGGATAGAGGAGCGGCATCAGAGGTCGGATCCCGCCCGTGAGATGACGATCGCGCCGATGAGGGCGGCGAGCAGCACCAGGCTGAGCACCTCGAACGCGAGGACCCAGTCGTTGAACAGCGCATCGCCCAGCGAGCGGGCGGTACCGATGTGGTCACCCTCGATGCGTTCGCCCTCGAACCCGGCGGCAACCGTCGCGCCGAGGCCCACCGATGCGACGACACCGAGGACCGCGGCGGTCCACCGGTTGCCCGTCACCTCGGCAGAGGGGCCTGCGGCGGGTTGCCGGGTCATCATCAGCGCAAAGATCACCAGCACGACGATCGACCCGACGTACACGAGCACCTGCACCCAGGCGACGAACTCGGCCGTCATCAGCACGAAGCAGCCCGCGACCGCGCCGAGGGTGACGACGAGCCACAGCGCCGAGTGGACGAGCTGGTCGGAGGTCATGGCCAGCAGCGCCGAGCCGACAGCAAGCACGGCGAGGACGAGGAACAGGATCTCGGTTGCGGTCACTCGGTCGCCTCTTCGGCCTCGAGCTTCGCCTGGTACGAGGCGAGCTCCTTGGACGTCTCGGCGCCGGCGTCGAGCGCGGGTGGGGCGGGAACGGTCCACATCCACTCACGGAGCTTGTTCATGTCATGGGTCAGGTCGACGATGTCGCCCTCGGCGTACGCGAACTCCGGCGACCAGTGCAACGCGTCGAACGGGCACACCTCGATGCAGATGCTGCAGTACATGCAGAGCGAGTAGTCGATGTCGAACGTGTCGAGCACGTTGATGCTGCGATCCTTGCCGCCTGCCGTCGCCGCCGGGATCGTCTCCTTGTGCGAGTCGATCGTGATGCACCACGACGGGCACTCGCGTGCGCAGAGCATGCAGGAGGTGCAGTTCTCCTCCTGAAGGGCGATCACGCCGCGGCTGCGTGGCGGCAGATCGGGCTCGACGTCGGGATAGTGCGCTGTCACGCTGCGGTGCAGCATGTTGCGCATCGTCACCCGCAAACCGGTGAGCAGCCCGCTACCGAACATTCAGAGCACCACCAGACAGGTCGTCAGCGTCAGCTGGAGGAGTGAGAGCGGTACGAGGATCTTCCAGGCCAGGGCGTTGACCTGGTCCTCACGCAGCCGGGGATAGGCGACGCGCGCCCAGATGACGAGGAACGACACCGCGAAGATCTTGAGCAACGACCACAACCAGCCGAGGTCGCCCGACCACGGTCCGGCCCAGCCACCGAGATAGAGCACGGTGGTCAGAGCGGCGAGCACGACGATGCCGGCGTACTCCGCGAGCAGGAACATCGCGAACCGCATGCCGCCGTACTCCGTGATCGGACCCATCACCAGCTCGGCATCAGCGAGGGGCGCGTCGAACGGAGGGCGCTGCAGCTCGGCGAGCCCGGCCGTGAAGAACACGATCAGACCCGGCAGCTGGGCGGCGAGCCACCACCACTCCCAGGCGTTCGCAATGCCGACCAGGGAGAGCGTGCCGGCTGCCATCGCAACGCTGGCCGCGGCGAGCACCATCGGCAGCTCGTACGACATCAGCTGGGCGGCGACGCGCATGCCGCCGATGTAGGAGTACTTGTTGCCGCTGCCCAAGCCACCCATCAGGGACCCGAGCACTCCGACGCTCATCGCGGCAAGGACGAAGAACAGGCCGACATCGAGGTCGACGCCAATCAGGGGATGACCGAAGAACGGGCCGAGCGGGATCGCGACCATGGCCACGAGGTACGGCACCAGCGCGACAGCGGGCGCCAGGCGAAACACCGGGCCGTCGGCGGCGGCCGGGACGATGCTCTCCTTCTGCACGAACTTCACGCCATCGGCGATGAGCTGGGCCCAGCCGTGGAACGCGCCGGCCTTCATCGGGCCGACACGGCTCTGCATGTGCGCCATGGCCTTGTGCTCCATCTGGCCGACGAGCAGCGGCAGCGTCATGAACGCACCCAGCACCAGTGCGCAGCGGAGCACGACGTCGAGGAAGTCACTCATCGGCGACCTCGGGGTCCACGCGCCCAGGGCCCCACTCGGACGGGTCGGGCACGCCAGGCGGCTTGATGCGCCGACGGCCCGGTGAGTGCGTCGAGTCGGCGTCGCTCTCGCCCGGTTCCTTGGCACCCGGCCACGCCTTGGCGACGCGCGAGGCGAGCACGAACTCCTTGCGCAGCGGGTGCCCCTCGAATCCGTCCGGCAGGAGCAACGGCTCGAGCGCTGCGCCGAAGTCGATGCCGAACATCTCGTGCGTCTCGCGCTCGTGCCACCGCGCTCCGGAGAACAGGTCGGCGATGGAGGCCACACTCGGCGACTCGCGGTCGACGTACGTGACGAGCAGCAGGTGGTCGAGCTCTTCGAGCCGGGCGAGGTGCACCACGAGCCGGAACCCTTCGGGATGCTCGTCGACGGCGGAGAGCCAGTCGAAGTACGTGTAACCCTCGCTCTTCAGGGCGGCGACGGCGTCATGCCACCCGGCGACGTCGACCACCCGGTGCGGCGGGCCGAACGTGTTGTCCGCAAGGCTCATGCGGGCGGTTCGATCTTGGGGCTGAGCAACGACGTCGTCGAGCGCTTGTAGCGGTCGGCGAGGTTCTCGCCGGCGATCTGCTGCTGCAGCGTCACGATCCCGTTGAGCAGCGCCTCGGGCCGTGGCGGGCAACCTGGCACGTACACGTCGACCGGGATGATCTGGTCGACGCCCTTGGTGACCGAGTAGGAGTCCCAGTAGGGTCCGCCGGAGTTGGCGCACGAGCCGAAGCTGATGACGTACTTGGGCTCGGGCATCTGGTCGTAGAGGCGCTTGATCGCGGGCGCCATCTTGTCGGTGACCGTGCCGGAGACGACCATCAGGTCGGCCTGGCGGGGGCCCATCGCGAACGGGATCACGCCAAGCCTGATGAAGTCGTGACGCGACATCGAGGTCGCGATGAACTCGATGGCGCAGCACGCCAGGCCGAAGTTGAATACCCACAGGGAGTACTTGCGGCCCCAGTTGAGGATGTAGCGCGCCGGCTTGGGCGCGACGGCGGTGCCGAGGCCGACGGTTGGCATCGGCAGATCAATGCGCTGAGCCCCTACGACGTCCATGACAGGACTCCCTTGCGCCAGGCGTAGACGAGGCCGACGACGATGATGCCGATGAAGATGCCCATCTCGATCGCGGCCGCACTGCCGATGTCCTCGAGCACCACGGCCCACGGGAACAGGAACACCGCATCGACGGCGAAGATCACGTACAGGAACGCGTAGACGAAGTAGCGGACATTCGACTGCGACCAGCCCTCGCCGATCGGGTCGACTCCCGACTCGTACGTCACGGTCTTCTCGCGTGCCGGGACGCTGGGACGGAACAGTCGGTTGGCTCCGAGCATGCCACCAGCCAGCACGAAGCCGACGAGGATGATGACGCCGACCGCCCGGTAGTCGTCGAGGTAGGCGCCCATGTGGTGAGTCTAGGGAAGTCAGGGCCTCCTGACCGAAGTTGGCCGTGGTTTTGCGGCTCGAAAGCGGCGCACAGTCCTCTCAGTTCTGTGATCGGGAGGTCAGGAGGCTCGCAGCACGAGAGCGCACGCCGGCACGTCATAGCCGCCGGCGTCGGACTCATACGGCGCGAGGAACTCCCCGGCACTGCGTCGGACAGCCTCCACCTGCTCGGAAGTGGCGCTTGCGAGCGCCGCGGCGATCGGCGGCGCCAACACCCGGACCATGTCGAACTGCTCCGCCGCACTCTCGTAGTGGCGCGTGTACTCCGTGGTCTCCACGCGCACCTCGGAGAAGCCGGCGTCACGCGCCAACTTCTCCAGCTGCTCCGGGTCGCCGAGCGAGAACGGGCCACCGGGGCTCGTCGGCGGCGGGCCCGAAAGGACACCGTTCATGACAGCCGCCATGCCGACCGCCGTCATCCACGGGTTGCGCCCGGGAGCGGCCCAGACCGCGGCCGCGAGCCGCCCATCTGGTCGCAGGGTGCGTCGTATGGCCAGAAATGCCTGCAAGGGCTCAGTCACGAACATCAGCCCCATGCGCGACACGATGGCGTCGTACGGCTCGGCAGGGTCCGGGATGGCAGCAGCGTCCATGACTTCGGCCCGGGCCTGAGGCAGCCCGGCCAGCTTCTGCTGGATCAGCTCGACCATCGCCGGCGAGATGTCGCTCGCGACGAGCGAGCCATCTGGGCCGACCAGCTTGGCCAGGTGTACTGCGAAGTGGCCGGTGCCCGCGCCGAGCTCGAGCACTCGTTCGCCCGGCTCGATCGCCGCAAGCTCGAGGAGCACGTTCGTTGCCGTCCCGCTGGTCTGTTCAATGTTTTCTGCGTGCGCCTCCCAGGCGTCCGACACGCGGGACCACTCTTCTGCCGTCATGATGCTGCTCCTTTTCGATACACTGGAACTGTTTCCAATACAGAGATGGTGTATCCAATGACTGAGTCTGTCAAGAGGTCGTACGACTCCACCCGGCGGCGCGCACAGGCACAGGAGACGCAACGCGCGATCCTGCGCGCGGCACATGACCTGTTCGTCGAGCAGGGCTACGGCCGCACGACCATCGCGCAGGTGGCCGAGCGTGCAGGGACCTCCGCCGAGACGATCTACGCAACCTTTCGAAACAAGGCGACCTTGCTGCACCGAACGTGGGATGTCACCGTCGGTGGGGACGACAAGGAGGTCCTCTTCCACGAGCGACCCGAGGTGATGGAGGTCCGAGCCGAGCCCGACTTGGCAAAGCGGCTCATGTTGCACGCCCGCCTGTCAACGGCGACCGCGCGCAGGATGACTCCGTTCGTGCGCTCCGTACAGGGCGCGGCCGCCAGCGAGCCGAGCGCCGCGAAGATGGCTGCCGAGATGGAAGCTCAACGGCTGGTCGGTCTCTCCGTGATGGCGAGCGAGGCCGTGGCCACCGGCCAGCTCAAGGTCACCGAGGAGGAGTGCCGCGACATCATGTGGGCGACCACCGACGGCCATCTGTGGCACCAGCTCGTGATCGAGCGGGGTTGGACCGACGAGCAGTACGCCACCTGGATCGGGCGCATGTGGATAGCTCAGCTCGTGCTGTAGCACGCGAGCGACCTCGTAGGTTCGGCCAGATCTGACGGAGATCCAGACAACGTTGAAGCCCCCCACCCTGCGGCGTGCTGCCAGGCGTACGCTCAATCCGTGAACGAGTCCCGCAGCGGTGTGTTGCTGGGGACTGCGGCCTACCTCTGCTGGGGGTTCTTCCCGCTCTACTGGCCACTTCTGGACCCTGCCGGTTCGCTCGAGATCCTGGCTCACAGGTTCGTGTGGTCGATGCTCTTCGTGATCATCGCGGTCATCGCCCTCGGCCGGTGGAGCCGATTCGTGGCGATCGCCCGCGACCGGCGACTCATGATCATCCTGACGTTCGCTTCGATCACCATTGCTCTCAACTGGGGCGGGTTCATCTACGGAGTGACCAACGGGCACGTCATCGAGACCTCGCTCGGCTACTTCATCAACCCGCTCGTCACCGTGCTGCTCGGCGTCTTCGTGCTCAAGGAGACGCTTCGACCGGCCCAGTGGGCTGCGGTCGGTATCGGTGGACTGGCAGTCGTCGTGCTGGCCGTCGACTATGGTCGACCGCCGTGGGTGGCGCTGCTGGTCGCGTTCTCGTTCGCTACGTACGGATTCCTCAAGAAGAAGGCCAATCTTGGCGCCTTCGAGGGGCTGGGCATGGAGACGTTGATTCTGTTCCCCGTTGCGCTCAGCTTCCTCATCGCCCTGCAGCTGCGCGGCAACCTGACCTTCGGGCACGAAGGACCGGGCAATGTCGCACTCCTGATCGGCACCGGCGTCGTCACGGCCATCCCTCTCCTGCTGTTCGGCGCTGCCGCGACGCGATTGTCGCTCACGACGATCGGCATCCTGCAGTACCTCGGACCCATCATCCAGTTCATCACTGGGCTCACGATCTTCGACGAGGACATGACGGGTGCTCGATGGGTCGGCTTCATCCTCGTCTGGCTGGCGCTCGTGATGTTCACCGTCGATATGGTGCGCAGCAAACGTCGCACTCTTCGCATACAACCTGCGCCGGTCTGAGAGCCGATCAATGGCCGAGTGAGCTCGGGTACGCGCTCCGGGCGCCAGCCCGGCCGCGGTGAGAACCGATGGTGCCCTCGCCAGTTGTGTAGAAGAGCGCAGATACAAAGGGTGACGCTGGTGCTGTGGACAGCCGCGACAGCGGCGTCATTTGTGAATACGAATCTTTGATTTTCCTTGAATTCACAGGGTTTTCCACTGGCGATCGAACCTATGTTCGAGTAGAGTTTTGGTATGGATCCGCAGCCGACGATCGAGGCGATGCGCACCGCCGCGCAGACGCTCGTATCGGGTGACACGCGCTCTCAGTTGCACGCCGTCCAGGCAGCTCAGGATGCACTGGATGCTCAGAAGGCTGTGCTTCTGGCCAAGCTCGAGGCATCCAAGGATTTCGAGCTCGACGGTGCCTCGACGTTGAATGCCTGGGTGCGCAACCAGTTGCGGATGAACGCCGGACACGCCACCGCGTTGGTCAAGAACGTTGCCGCGCTGCGTGATCTGCCGCTGCTGGCCGACGCCGCGTTGACCGGGCAGGTCAGCGCCGCCCATGTGCGGGTATTCGTCTACGGGCTCGCCCATGTCGGGCTCGAGCCGATGCGCCACTTCGAAGAGGTGTTTGTCGATGTAGCCAAGGATTGCGAACCCGGTGAGCTGTTCGAAGCCGTCAAGCATCTCAAGGACAAGGTCCATCCCGAAGACCTCGACGCCGCGTGGGAACGCGGCATGGATCGAGAAGACCTCGCCGTCGACGCCGTCCCCGACGGTTGGCACGTGAGTGGTTACCTCAACACCATCACCGGCGCAAAGCTCAAGAAAGTGCTCGACTCGGTCTCAGCACCCCGCGACAAGGACGACACCCGCACCGGATCCGAACGACGGGTCCAGGGTCTCGACGATCTGCTCTCGACAGTCCTGAACAACGGGCTGCCATCCGACAAGGGCGTGCGTCCCCACCTGTCGGTGTTCGTCGACGCCGACACCCTCCAAGCCGCAGCCGACCATGTTCAGGCCAAGACCGAACAGCCTCACCTCATCCCCGAACCCATGCCCGACGTCGAACCGGCCGCCCTCGCCGGCCACGGCGCGATCGGCCCCAACCTGCTCATGTACTTCCTGTGCGTCAGCGACTTCAGCGCATTCCTCATGAAGGAGGGCGCCGGCACACGTCAGGCGCAGATCCTCAACGCCGGCACCAAACGCCGCGACCCGTCCCTCAAACAACGCCGCGCAGTCATCGCCCGCCAACAAGGCGTCTGCGCAACACCCGGGTGCAACCAAACCCACCTCGAGATCCATCACACCATCTGGTGGTCACTCGGCGGACCCACCGACCTCGACCTCCTCATCGGACTCTGCGTCCGATGCCACCACCTGCTCCACCGCGGACTGCTCAACATCACCGGCAACGCCGTCGCCGGATTCCAGTTCACCAACCGCCTCCACCGACCCATCCGCAGACGACGACGAACCCACTACCGCCAGGCCGCCTGACCACGAGTCCGGCGGCCCACCGGCACGCCACTAGGTGTATTGGGAGTTTGCGGGCTTGGCAGGGCCGAGCCGTTGGGAGCGGTGGCGATTCAACTCAATAGGTCGTCTTACGGTTGAGAACTCACCGCACACTAGGTGCATTGGGAGTTTGCGGGCTTGGCCGCTGGTGACTCAAGGAGCTTTGGGAACTTCGCAGACGGACTTAAGGTCAGCCCAAACGGGTGGCGACGGTGGTGCAGAGGGCTTGCAGCGCCTCGCGTGCGGCGTTGTCAGGAAGTTTCGCCAGCAACGCCTGCGCGGCATCGGTCTCGGCGCGTACGTAGGCGCGCGCCTCGTCCATCGCCGGGTGCGCCCGCAGCAGCGTGATCGCCTCGGCCAGCTCATCGTCATCGGTGAGCGGCTTGGACAGCAGCGAGCGGAGACGCTCGCTCCCGGCGTCGGTGGAGCGCAACGCGATGAGCGTCGGAAGCGTCGGCACACCCTCGCGCAGATCGGTGCCCGGAGTCTTGCCGGAGTCACCGGTCTCACTGGCGATGTCGATGATGTCATCGCTCAGCTGGAAGGCAGCTCCGATGCGCTCACCGAACTCGGTCAGCGTCTCCTCGATCTCCGCAGAAGCGCCTGCCATCTTGGCGCCGAGTCGAGCCGCCGTCGCGATCAGCGACCCGGTCTTGTCGGCGACGACCGAGAGGTAGTGCGCGAGGTGGTCGTCACCCTCACGCGGTCCGAGGGTCTCCCGGATCTGCCCCTGCACGAGACGCGAGAACGTACGAGCCTGGATGCGTACGCACTCGGGTCCCAGATCCGAGACCAGGTCCGACGCCTGGGCGAAGAGATAGTCGCCGACCAGGATGGCCACCGAGTTGTCCCACCGGGAGTTGGCGCTCGGCGCACCGCGACGCATCGAGGCCTCATCCATCACGTCGTCGTGATAGAGCGTCGCCAGGTGGGTGAGCTCCACGACGACGGCTGACCGGGGTACGTCGGGATGGGCCTGATCACCGAACTCAGCGGCCAGCATGACGAGCAGCGGACGAAAGCGCTTGCCGCCGGCGTTCAGCAAGTGCGCCGAGGCCTCGGCGACGAACTCGTCAGGGCTGTCGACAGCGGCCGCGAGCTGGGCCTCGATCTCGGTGATGCCCGCTTGTACGCGCGCTTCAAGGCCCTCGTCGGTGAACGGGACACCCAAATTGGACACGCGAGTACTCCTCAGGAACGGTCAGCGCACAAATGCGCCAGCGTGCTGCGCCAGATCGAGCAGCGGCCCCGGAAGAATACCGAGACCGATGGTCGCCAGCACAGCGAAACCGATCACTACGGTAGTCAGCGCACTCGGCACACCTACCGTCGGCCCATCCCCAACGGGATCGGTGAAGAACATGAGGACGATGACCCGTACGTAGAAGTAGGCGGCCAGGGCACTCACGAGCACGCCGAACACCACCAGCGGCCACACGCCACCGGACCACGCAGCGGTGAAGACACTCCACTTGCCGATGAAACCGCCGGTCAGCGGGATGCCGGCGAACGAGAGCATGAACAGGGCGAACGAGCCGGCCAGCACCGGCGACGTCTTGCCCAGCCCGGCCCACCGCGAGAGGTGTGTCGTCTCACCCCCCGAGTCGCGTACGAGGGTCACGACCGCGAACGCGCCGATCGACGCCACACCGTAGACCGCGAGGTAGAACAGGATGCTCGACACCGACGTGATGCGATCCTCGCCTGCAACTCCGCCGTAGACACCGACCAGACCGACCAGCAGGAAGCCCGCGTGCGCGATCGACGAGTAGGCCAGCATGCGCTTGACGTCGGTCTGCGAGATCGAGACGACCGCGCCGAGGAACATCGTGACGACGGCGATCGCGATGATCGTCGGGCGCCAGTCCCAGGACGAGCCGCCGAAGGCGACGAAGAAGACCCGGAGCATCGCGAGAAATGCCGCCGCCTTGGTGCCCGCTGCCATGAACGCGGTGACCGGGGTCGGAGCGCCCTGATAGACGTCGGGCGTCCACGTGTGGAACGGCGCAGCGCCGATCTTGAAGAGCAGGCCGACCGACATCAGGGCGATGGCGGCGAGCAGCATGTTGACGCCACCCGTACGCGTCGACACCGCGACATCGATGTCAGAGAGCCGGAAGCTGCCGGCGAAACCGTACGTGAGCGCGATGCCGTAGAGAAAGAAGACCGACGAGAACGCGCCGAGCAGGAAGTACTTGAGGGCGGCCTCCTGGCTCAGCAGCCTGCGTCGGCGGGCGAGACCGCAGAGCAGGTAGAGCGGGAGGGAGAGCACCTCGAGCGCGACGAACATGGTCAACAGGTCGTTGGAGGTGGCGAACAGCATCATGCCGACCAGCGAGAACATCGCCAGCGGGAACACCTCGGTGTGCTCGATGCGCTGGGTGATCGCCGCTGCCTCACCGGCAGAGCCAGGTGCGTCGGCGGCACGACCGGTGAACGCGCTGAGCCCGCCCTCGAGTCGGCGCTCGGCGAACAGCAGCATGCTCATCAGGGCGAAGACCAGCAGGATGCCCCACGCGAAGACACCCGGACCGTCGATCGAGAGGGCACCCTCGGCGCCGATCAGACCACGAGCAAGCTTGGGGTCGTCGACCGTGTCGAGGTGCTGCCACACCCACACGGTGTCGACGAAGGCGGCGACGACACCGACGACGGCGAGCACCACCTGTGCGGTGAAGCGCGAGGCACGAGGCACCACGGCCTCGACGATCACACCGGCGACGGCAACACCGGCGATGATGAACAACGGAGCCAGCATCGAGTACTCGAGGGTCGGGGCATCGATGGTCAGGTCGGCAGTGATCATTCGTGGCCACCTTCTTCCGCGGCCGGGGCAATCGAGGTCGGGGACTTCGGCTCGGGGTCACCCTTGCCGATGTGGCTCGCGACCTCGTCGATCGCCGGGTTGATCACGTTGAGCACGGGCTGCGGGAAGAAGCCGAGTCCGATGATCAGCACGATCGCGGGGGTCAGCGACGCGATCTCACGAGGCACCAGATCGTGGACGCCCTGGTTGTCCTCGCGCAGCGGCCCGGTCATGGTGCGTTGGTACATGATCAGGATGTACAGCGCGGCGAGCACGATGCCGAGGGTGGCGATCGCGGCCAGCGGGATCGATCGGGTGAACGTGCCGGCCAGCACCATGAACTCCGATATGAACGGCGCCAGGCCGGGCAGCGAGAGGCTCGAGAGACCCGCGACGAGCAGGATGCCCGACATGATCGGGGCGATCTTCTGCACGCCGCCGAAGTCGGAGATCTTGGCCGAGCCGCGGCGGGCGATCATCATGCCGGTCACGAGGAACAGCGCTGCGGTCGAGAGACCGTGATTGAACATGTAGAGCGTCGCGCCGGCCATCGAGGTCGTCGTGAACGCGAAGATGCCCAGGATGATGAAACCGAAGTGCGACACCGAGGTGAACGCGATGAGGCGCCGGATGTCGTCCTGGCCGATCGCGAGCAACGCGCCGTACAAGATGCTGATGACCGCGAGGATCATGATCACCGGACTGGCCCAGTCGGCCGCCTCCGGGAACAGGCCGATGCACCAGACGATCATGCCGAAGGTGCCGATCTTGTCGACGACGCTGACCATCAACACGGAGGTGCCGGGCGTCGCCTGACCGGCGGCATCGGGCAGCCACGTGTGCAGCGGCCACAGGGGCGCCTTGATCGCGAATGCCGCCATGAAGCCGAGGAACAGCAGCCGCTCGGTGTTGGTGCTCATGTCGATGCTGGACAGGTCGCTGAGCAGGTAGGTCGCTCCCCCGTCGCGAGAGCTGACGACGTACAGGCCGACGATCGACGCCAGCATCAGCAGTCCGCCGACGAGGTTGTAGATCAGGAACTTCACCGCGGCGTACGAGCGGTTGGGACCGCCGAACGTGCCGATCAGGAAGTACAGCGGGATCAGTGTCGCCTCGAAGAAGACGTAGAACAAGAACGCGTCGGTGGCCATGAAGGCACCCAGTGCGAGGCCCTCGACCGCGAGCATCCAGGCGAAGTACGCATTGGTGTTGCGTGGATCTGGCAGGCGATCGTCCCAGGCGGCGAGGATCACGATCGGCGTGAGGATCGTGGTCAACAGGATCAGCGTGATGCTGATGCCGTTGATGCCCACCGAGTACCAGGCGCCGAACGCCGAGATCCACTCGTGCTTCTCGGTCAGCTGGTAGCCACCGGCGTCAAGGTCGTAGCGGGCGAGCGCGATCAGCGACACCACGAGCGTGATCATCGAGACGGAGAACGCGATGAGCTTCGCCTGGGACTGCGATCCCGAGGTCGCCTTCGGCAACAGCGCGAGCGCGATCGCTCCCACGAGGGGAACGGCGGCGAGTACGGAAAGGATCATGCGAGGGTCACCGCCAGGAGAGCAAGGAGAACGAGGGCCGCGCCGCCGAACATCATCAGCGCGTACGAGCGGACGTAGCCGGTCTGCGGCTGGCGCAGGAACTGCGAGGTGTCGCCGAGTCGGTCGGCGATGCCGGTGACGAGCCCGTCGACGCCCATTCGGTCGAACCAGACGAGGAAGCGGGTGAGATGGCGAGTGGGGCGCACGGCGACGGCTTCGTTGATCTCGTTGCCGTAGAGCTCGTGGCGTCCCGCCCGGGTCCAGATCGACACCGAGCTGTCGGCAGGTGTCTCGCCCGCGATCGGCTGGCGGCCGTAGGTGAGATAGCCGAGCGCGACACCGAGCGCGGCGGTCGAGGTGATGATGACGGTCATCAGCCACACCGGAATGCCGAGCTCGTGGTGCTCGGCGTGCCCAGCGACCGGCTCGAGCCACTCCACGATCCAGTCGCCGATCAGGAGCAGGCCACCGAGCAGGGACAACGCGCCGAGGGCGATGAGCGGGTAGGTCATCACCCTGGGCGACTCGTGCGGGTGCACCTCGTCCTTCCAGCGCTGATCGCCGAAGAACGTCATCATCATCAGTCGCGTCATGTAGAAGGCGGTCACACCGGCGCCGAGCAGCGCGCCCAAGCCGACCCAGAAGTTCTCACCGAACGCCGCCTCGATGATCTTGTCCTTGGAGAAGAACCCGGAGAATCCGGGGAAGCCGATGATCGCCAGGTAGCCGAGGCCGAACGTCGCGAAGGTGATCGGCATGGCCTTGCGGAGAGCGCCGTAGTGCCGCATCTCCACGTCGTCGTCCATGCCGTGCATCACCGAGCCGGCGCCGAGGAACATGTTGGCCTTGAAGAAGCCATGGGTGAGGAGGTGGAAGATTGCGAATGCGTAACCGGCCGGGCCGAGGCCGGCCGCCAGCATCATGTAGCCGATCTGGCTCATGGTCGAACCGGCGAGCGCCTTCTTGATGTCGTCCTTGGTGCAACCGATCCAGGCGCCGACGAGCAGCGTGACCAGGCCGACGACGATGACGGCGTTGCGAGCGATCTCGGACGCATCGAAGATCGCCGCGGACCGTACGATCAGGTAGACCCCGGCGGTGACCATCGTCGCCGCGTGGATCAGGGCCGACACCGGGGTGGGACCCTCCATCGCGTCGAGCAACCAGCTCTGCAGCGGAACCTGTGCCGACTTGCCGCACGCACCGAGGAGGAGCAGCAGGCCCATGGCGGTGGCGACCGACTGCGAGGCGCCGGGGATCGACTGGTTGACCGCCTCGATCGCTGTGGTGCCGAACTGCGCGAACATGAGCATGATCGCGAGCGCCATGCCGAGATCACCGACGCGGTTGACCACGAATGCCTTCTTGGCTGCGGCTGCGGCCGAGTCCTTGTGCTGCCAGAAGCCGATCAGCAAGTACGAAGCCAGGCCGACGCCCTCCCAGCCGAGGAACATGACGAGGTAGTCGGCAGCGAGGACCAGGGTGAGCATCGCGGCGATGAACAGATTGAGGTAGGCGAAGAACCGGCGGCGCCGCTCGTCGTGCGCCATGTAGCCGATCGAGTAGATGTGGATCAGCGTGCCGACACCGGTGATCAGCAGGACGAACAGCCCGGACAGCTGGTCGAACGTGAACGACATGTCGACGTGGAAGCGCCCGGCATCGACCCAGGTGAAGAGCGTGGTGCTCTGCGAGCGGTCGTCCTCGGCCTTGCCAAGTAGCTGCACGAACAGCACGGCGCCGAGCACGAAGGACGCAGCCGAGGCGAGGGTGCCGATGATGTGGCCGAAGCGATCGGCTTCCTTGCCCCACGTCAGGAGGAGCGCTGCCCCGGCGAGCGGGATGGCAATCAGGAGCCACTGAAGGTCGAACATGGTGTTCCCCTTAGGACTTCAGCAGGCTCGCCTCGTCGACCGAAGCCGAACGACGCGTGCGATAGATGGACACGATGATGGCCAGACCGACGACGACCTCGGCCGCGGCGACGACCATCACGAAGAACGCAGCCACCTGCCCGTCGAGATTGCCGTGCTGGCGCGAGAAGCTGACGAACGCGAGGTTGGTCGCGTTGAGCATGAGCTCGATGCACATGAAGACGACGATCGCGTTGCGGCGTACGAGCACGCCGACCGATCCGATCGTGAACAGGATCAACGACAAAGTGACGTACTCGTTCACTTGTCACCCTCCTCGAGCTGTTCGAGGACTTCTTCGACGTTGTCGGCGTTGCCCTCGACGACCTGGCCGCGGGCGACGAGGCTCGAGGAGATCGACGACTCCAGCGGTGTGCCGTCAGGCAGCAGAGCCGGGGTGTCGACGGCGTTGTGGCGTGCGTAGACGCCAGGGGTCGGGAGCGGTCCGGGGTGGCGACCTGACTCCGCGTACTCACGCATGCGCCGGGCGGCGATGTCTGCCTGCGTCTGTCGCGGGGTGAGCCGCTCGCTGTGCGCCAGCACCATCGCACCCAGCGCCGCGGTGATGAGCAGGGCGCTGGTGAACTCGAAGGCGAGGACGTACTTGCCGAACAGCAGCTCGGCGAGTCCGTACGGGTTGCCGTTCTCGTTGGCACCTTTGAGGCCGGCCACCGCACCGGTGACCGTCTGGCCGATCGCGAGCACCGCGGTGATGCCGAAGAGCAGGCCGATGACGGCGGCGAAGAATTGCTGGCCCTTGATCGTCTCCTTGACCGCGTCGGAGGAGTCGACGCCGACGAGCATCAGGACGAACAGGAACAGCATCATGATCGCGCCGGTGTAGACGATGATCTGCACCACGAACAGGAAGGGTGCGTCCTGCACGGCGTACAGGATGGCGAGGCTGATCATCACGATCGCAAGGCACAGCGCGGCGTGCACGGCCTTCCTGGCGAACACCAGTCCGAGCGCGGAGAGCACCATGAGCGGCGCCAGGATCCAGAACGTCGTCATGGGGCCTCCCCCGTTGAGCCTGTCGAGCTGTCGACGGGATGGATGGGCAACAGCTTGCCGCGGTAGTAGTCGTGGTGGTCGTCGCTGATCATCATCTCGTGCGGCGCCTCGACCATGCCGGGCAACAGTGGCGCGAGCAGATCGTCCTTCTCGTAGATCAGGTCGGCGCGGTTGTTGTCGGCCAGCTCGTACTCGTTGGTCATGGTCAGCGCACGCGTCGGGCAGGCCTCGATGCAGAGTCCGCAGAGGATGCACCGCAGGTAGTTGATCTGGTAGACGCGACCGTAACGCTCGCCGGGGCTGTAGCGACCACCTTCTACGTTGGAGGCACCTTCGACGTAGATCGCGTCCGCCGGGCAGGCCCAGGCACACAGCTCGCAGCCGATGCACTTCTCCAGTCCGTCGGGCCAGCGGTTGAGCTGGTGTCGACCGTGGAAGCGCGGAGCGGTCGGGATCTTCTCGAACGGGTACTGCTCGGTGACGGGCTTGCGGAACATGGTCCGGAACGTCACGCCGAAGCCGGCGATCGGGTCCCACAGGACCTCGCGCGCCTCCTCGAAGATGCCCTTGGTCTCGTCAGCCATGCTCGTCAACTTTCGTCGTGGTCACTTTTTGTCCTGGCATGGGCGGGACGGGGTAGCCGCCGGCGAAGGCGTCGAACTCGGGCTCGGGCTCGGGTTCGGGTTCCTTCTTGGCCGGCCAGAGGAAGGTCAGGAGGATGAAGACGGCGACCACGATGGCGATCACCATCATCACTGGTCTGGTGATCATGTCCTCGGTGTCGAGCTTGTGGATCGCGCCCACGGCGATGATCCAGAGCAGCGAGAATGGGATCAGGACCTTCCACCCGAAGGTCATGAACTGGTCGTAGCGCATGCGTGGCAGCGTGCCGCGCAGCCAGATGAAGAAGAAGATGAAGGCCAGCGTCTTGAGGAAGAACCACAGCACGGGCCAGTAGCCGGTGTTGAGGTAGCCGTCGTTGATCTGCGCCAATCCGAACGGCGCGCGCCAGCCGCCGAGGAACAGCGTCGTCGCCAGGGCGGAGACGGTGACCATGTTGACGTACTCGGCCAGGAAGAACAGCGCGAACTTCAGCGAGGAGTACTCGGTGTGGAACCCGCCGACCAGCTCACCCTCGGCCTCGGGGAGGTCGAACGGTGCACGGTTGGTCTCGCCGACCATCGAGATGACGTAGATGACGAACGACGGGAAGAGCAGGAAGACGTACCAGGTGTCCGCCTGTGCCGCCACGATCTCCGACGTCGACATCGATCCTGCGTAGATGAAGACGGGTACGAACGCGAGACCCATCGCGACCTCGTACGAGATCATCTGTGCACTCGAGCGCATCCCGCCGAGCAGGGCGTAGATCGAGCCGGACGCCCACCCGGCGAGCACGATGCCGTAGATGCCGATCGACGTGACGGCGAGGATGTAGAGGACGGCGACCGGGAAGTCCGTGAGCTGCAACGGTGTCACGGTGTCGGTGAACGGGATCTTGACCTCGGGGCCGAACGGGATCACCGACCACGCCATGAACGCCGGGACCGTCGCGATGATCGGCGCAGCGATGTAGACGACCTTGTCGGCGGCCTTGACGACCAGATCCTCCTTGAGCGCCAGCTTCACACCGTCGGCGAGGCTCTGCAGCAGGCCGAACGGACCGTGGACGTTGGGTCCGATGCGGTGCTGCATCCTGGCGACGACGCGACGCTCGAACCAGATGTTGAACAGCGTGTAGAGCACGAGGAACACGAAGACGACCAACGCCTTGAGCGCGATGACCCAGAACGGCTCGTTGCCGAAGAGCTGGCTCATGCCGCCGCCTCCGAGATGGAGCCACGGTACGTCGGCATCGGCATGATCCGTGTGTCCTTGATTCGGTCGCTTCGCTCACTCATCGCGCACCGCCCCTCAGCTCGACGGAGTCTCCGAAGCCGGCGCCCAGAGCAACCCGCAGGTTGATCGCCATTGTTGGCCGGCGCCCAGACGACCCCATCGGGGAGGTCGGCGACCTCGGCGATGAACGTCGCCTTGCCCGCGTCGGTCGAGATCGTCGCCTTCTTGCCTGGGTCGACGTCGAAAGCGCCCAGCGTGGCGGCACTTGCGCGGAGCACCGCCGGACGGGCTGTGGCCTTGTAGAGGTCCTGGCCGTCCTGGCCGCGACCGTCGTCGATCAGCTGACGCCAGGTGTCGAGCACGACCCTGCGCTTGGGAGCTGAAGGTGACTTCTCGGGAGATGTGGTCGGCGCCGGCGACCGGGCGCCGTCCCAGGGGCCGAGCTCGGTCATGGCGGCGCGGGCGTCGGCGATCGTACGGAACCCCAGCGGCGTGCCCATCTCCTCGGCGATGCCGGCGAGGACGCGAACGTCGCTGAGCGAGTGCTGGTCACGGATGACTGCGTCGAACGTACGGACGCGACCTTCCCAGTTGACGAACATGCCGGGCTTCTCCACCATCGGCGCAATCGGCAGCACGACGTCGGCGGCGGCGGTGACGTCACTCTCGCGAACTTCGAGGCTGACGACGAAGTCGGCGGCCTTGAGTGCGGCGCGAGCCGCGATCGGATCAGGCAGGTCGTCGATCTCGACACCGCCGATGACGAGGGCCTTCAGGGTGCCGGCCGCGACGGCCTCGATGATGGCCGACGTGTCCTTGCCCTTCTTGGCAGCGATCGTCTTGACGCCCCACGCGGCCGCGAGATCGGCACGGGCCTCGGCGACGTCGAGAGGACGACCGCCAGGCAGCAGAGTGGGGAGGCAGCCGGTCTCGAGTGCACCTCGCTCCCCCGCACGACGCGGGATCCAGGCGATGCGCGCCTTGCACCTGGAAGCGAGGTCGGCTGCGGCGCTGAATCCTCCCGGCACGGTTGCGAGCCGTTCACCGACCAGGATCACGGCATCGCCGTCGAGCTCGAGCTCCGCGATGGCGGCCGGCTCATCACCCGGCGCCGTACGGATCAGCTCACCGGCCATCTTGGTCAGGCCACGCGTCGTGTGGCTGGCGATCGCGACGACCTTGACGCCCTGGCGCGAAGCCTTGCGGAGACGCAGGAACACCGCACCCGCCTCGTCCTCGGGCTCGAAGCCCACGAGGACGACGGTCGACGCCTTCTCGAGCGACGCGAACGTCACGTCGAGCGAGGTTGCGACGACGTGGGAGGCGAGGAACTCCTCCTCCTCCGCCGAATGGGCGCGGGCACGGAAGTCGATGTCGTTGGTCTTGAGGACCGTACGGGCGAACTTGCTGTACGCGAATGCGTCCTCGGCGGTCAGCCGGCCACCCGGAAGCACGCCGACCTTTCCGGCTGCCTGCGCCAGTCCACGCGCAGCAATCGCCAGGGCAGCGGGCCAGGAAGCCGGCTCGAGCTTGCCCCCGTCTCCCCGCACGAGCGGCGTCGTGAGCCGGTCACCCTGCATCGTCGAGGTGAACGCGAATCGGTCCTTGTCGGTGATCCATTCCTCGTTGACCTCGGGGTCGTCGCCGGCAAGTCGGCGCATGACCTTGCCGCGGCGGTGATCGACTCGAATCGCCGAACCGCAGGCATCGTGCTCGGCGATCGACGGCGTCGACACCAGGTCGAAGGGCCGCGAACGGAACCGGTAGTCGGAGCTCGTCAGTGCGCCGACGGGGCAGATCTGGATCGTGTTGCCGGAGAAGTACGAGTGGAACGGCTCTTCCTCATAGATGCCGACCTGCTGCTGCGGGCCGCGCTCCAGGAGCTCGATGAACGGATCGCCGGCGATCTGCTCGGAGAAGCGGGTGCACCGAGCGCACAGCACGCAGCGTTCACGGTCAAGCAGCACCTGCTCGGACACCATGATCGGCTTGGGGAACGTCCGCTTGGTCTCGGTGAACCGCGTCTCGCCCTGACCGTGGGTCATGGCCTGGTTCTGCAGCGGGCACTCGCCGCCCTTGTCGCAGACGGGGCAGTCGAGCGGGTGGTTGATGAGGAGGAACTCCATGTTGCCGCGCTGCGCCTTCTCGGCGATCTCGGACGTGACCTGGGTCTTGACGACCATCCCGTCTGCGACCTCGATCGTGCAGGAGGCTTGCGGCTTGGGAAACCCGCGACCGTTGCCGGCATCGGTGATGTCGACGAGACACTGCCGGCAGGCACCCACCGGATCGAGGAGTGGGTGGTCGCAGAAGCGCGGGATCTCGGTGCCCACGAGCTCGGCAGCGCGGATGACGAGCGTGCCCTTGGGGACGCTGACCTCGACATCGTCGATCGTCAGCGTGATCAGCTCGGTCTCGCGCGAAGCTTCGATGGTCATGCGTTGACCTCCTGCGGGAAGAGGGTCGATGCGGCCGGTGGGAAGGTCTCCCGGGACGGCGTGTGCATGCCGGCTTCGAACTCGTCGCGGAAGTACTGGATCGCCGAGGTGATGGGACTCGTCGCCCCATCACCGAGGGCGCAGAACGAACGACCCAGGATGTTGTCGCACAGGTCCAGCAGCAGGTCGATGTCACCGGGCCTGCCCTCACCGTCGTCGAGCCGCTGGAGGGTTTGGACCAGCCACCAGGTGCCTTCGCGGCAGGGCGTGCACTTGCCGCACGACTCGTGCTTGTAGAACTCGGTCCACCGCAGCACGCAGCGTACGACCGACGTCGTCTGGTCGAAGACCTGCAGCGCCTTGGTGCCGAGCATCGATCCCGCCTCGCTCACAGCTTCGTAGTCGAGGGGGATGTCGAGGTGCTCTGCGGTGAGGATCGGCGTCGAGGAGCCGCCGGGCGTCCAGAACTTCAGCTCACTGCCTTCACGCATCCCGCCACCGAGCTCGAGCAGCTCGCGCAGCGTGATGCCGAGCGGCGCCTCGTACTGGCCGGGGCTCTTCACGTGACCCGACAGCGAGTAGATCGTGAAGCCCTTGGACTTCTCGGTGCCCATCGAGCCGAACCACTCGACGCCGCCGCGCACGATGGCGGGCACCGAGGCGATCGACTCGACGTTGTTGATGACGGTCGGGCTGGCGTACAGGCCCTCGACTGCGGGGAACGGCGGGCGGAGACGCGGTTGGCCGCGACGGCCCTCGAGCGAGTCGAGCAGGGCCGTCTCCTCGCCGCAGATGTAGGCGCCCGCGCCGGCGTGGATCACCAGGTCGAGGTTGACGCCGGAGCCCAAGATGTTCTCGCCGAGGTAGCCGGCTTCGTACGCCTCCCGTGCAGCAGCGCGCAGGCGACGTACGACGTGGAGCACCTCACCGCGTACGTAGATGAACGCCTTCTCTGCCCGGATGGCGTGGGCGGCGATGATGACACCCTCGATCAGCACGTGCGGGGAGGCCATCATGAGCGGGATGTCCTTGCAGGTGCCCGGCTCGGACTCGTCAGCGTTGACGACGAGGTACTTGGGTTTCGGGTTGTCCTGCGGGATGAAGCTCCACTTCATGCCGGTCGGGAATCCCGCGCCGCCACGACCGCGGAGGCCGGAGTCCTTGACCAAGGTGATGAGCGCGTCGGGCGCCATGTCGAGCGCGGACCGGAGCGCGTCGTAGCCGCCGGTCTCCTCGTACGCCGCGCGCGTCCAGGCGCGATCGTTGCCCCAGTCAGCCGTGAGAACGGGAGTGAGCATGTCGGTCACTTCTTCTCCTCGTCGATGGTCTCTGACTCGGCGCGGGCGGTGTCGGCCTGCTTGACCGCACCCTCTTTGTCGTCAGCCACCTTGTCGTTCTTGACCGCTGCGTCGTCGGTGGACGGTGCCGACCAGCCTCGTTCGTTGGCAATGTCGAGCCCGACCAGCGAGGGTCCGGCGGCGGCGGGGCCCTCGTCGACGAGCCCGTCCTCGTAGCCGGCCAGCACACGCTCGGCCTCACGCCACGACGTGATGGTTGCGCCGCGGGTTGCCCGAACCTTGTCGCCGGCCCGCAGCTTGTCGACCAGCTCGACGGCAGACTCCGGTGTCTGGTTGTCGAAGAACTCCCAGTTGACCGTCATCACGGGTGCGAAGTCGCACGCGGCATTGCACTCGATGTGCTCGAGGGTGACCTTGCCGTCCTCGGTGGTCTCGTCGTTGCCGACGTCGAGGTGACCCTTGAGTCGTTCGAAGATCGCGTCGCCGCCCATCACTGCGCACAGGGTGTTGGTGCAGACCCCGACATGGTGCTCGCCCATGGGACGGCGCTTGTACATCGTGTAGAACGTCGCAACGCCTGACACCTCGGCGGCGGTGATGCCGAGGATCTCGGCGCACAGCTCGATGCCCTCGTTGGTCACGTGGCCCTCGACGGACTGGATCAGGTGCAGCATCGGAAGCAGCGCGCTCCGCGCCTGCGGATACCGCGACCCCAGCTCGTGCAGCTCGGAAATGGTGACATCAGAAAGGGTCATCAGCTCTCCATCCCAACCATGGTCCGAGCGAAGCGAGGAGAGGGGTCCGAGCGAAGCGAGGGGGCGACGCAGTCGCGCGGCGATCGAAGAGCCGAGGGAGCGAAGCGACCAAGGGTCATCGATCGACACCCCCCATGACGGGATCGATGCTGGCAATCGCGACGATGACGTCGGAGATCATGCCGCCCTCGCTCATCACCGAGGTGCCTTGAAGGTTGACGAAGGACGGGTCCCGGAAGTGCGCTCGATAGGGGCGGGTGCCTCCGTCGGACACGAGGTGGCAGCTGATCTCGCCGCGCGGGGACTCGATGCTGGCGTACGCCTGGCCGACCGGGACTCGAAAGCCCTCGGTGACGATCTTGAAGTGGTGGATCAGCGCTTCCATCGACTCGCCCATGATGTGCTTGATGTGCTCGGCGGAGTTGCCCTGACCGTCGGCTCCCACGCTCAGCTGCGAGGGCCAGGCGATCTTCTTGTCGGCGACCATGACCGGCTCGCCCGCCATGGAGGCGATGCGTTCGACTGCCTGCTCGACGATCTTGAGCGACTCCCACATCTCGTCCAGGCGCACCCGGAACCGACCGTAGGCGTCGGGCTCATCGCGCGTGACGACCTCGAAGTCGTACGTCTCGTAACCCCAGTAGGGCTGCTTCTTGCGGAGGTCCCAGTCGTAGCCCGTCGAGCGCAGCACGGGACCGGTCAAGCCAAGGGCCAGGCACCCGGCGAGCTCGAGGTGGCCGACATCTTTGAGGCGGCCCTTGAAGATCGGGTTGGCGTTGCACAGCGCGGCGTACTCGGGCAGTCGCTTCTTGAGCAGGCGCACGGTCGCGCGGATCTTTTCGATGGCGCCGTCCGGCAGATCGAGCGCGACACCGCCGGGACGGAAGTAGGCGTGGTTCATGCGCAGCCCGGTGATCAGCTCGAACAGGTTGAGGATCTCCTCGCGGTCGCGGAAGCCGATCGTCATGACCGTCAGGGCGCCGATCTCCATGCCACCGGTGGCGATGCAGACGAGGTGCGAGGAGATGCGGTTGAGCTCGAGCAGCAGGACACGGATGGCCTGCGCCTTCTCGGGCGCCTCGATGCCGAGCAGCTTCTCGACCGCCATGACGTAGGCCGCCTCGTTGGAGAACGGGGCGACATAGTCCATGCGGGTGCAGAACGTCACACCCTGGGTCCAGGTGCGGTACTCCATGTTCTTCTCAATGCCGGTGTGGAGGTAGCCGATGCCGGCGCGAGCGTCGCGCACGGTCTCGCCGTCGATCTCGAGCACCAGCCGAAGCACGCCGTGCGTCGAAGGGTGCTGCGGGCCCATGTTGATGACCAGGTGGTCGCCCTCGACGGCGGACGGGTCGATCGTGTCCCAGTCCTGGCCGGTGACGGTGAAGACCGGTCCGTCGCTGGTCTCGGTGCTGCCCGCGTACGGGTCTGAAGTGGCAGTCATGAGTAGCTCCTGCGCTGATCGGGCGCCGGGATCGTGCCGCCCTTGAACTCGACAGGTATGCCGCCCAACCCCCGTGCGCGGAGCGCACAAATAGACAGAGCGTCCCGGACTATCCGTTGGGCGATCATGAGTAGCTCCTCCTCTGATCTGGAGGGGCAATCGTGCCGCCCTTGAACTCGACAGGTATGCCGCCCAACGGGTAGTCCTTGCGTTGGGGGTGGCCGGGCCAGTCGTCCGGCATCATGATGCGGGTCAGCGCCGGGTGCCCGTCAAAGATGATGCCGAAGAAGTCGTACGTCTCACGCTCGTGCCAGTCAGCCGTCGGATAGATGCTGACGATGCTGGGCACGTGCGGGTCGGAGTCGGGTGCCGTGACCTCGACGCGGATTCGGCGGTTGTGCGTCATCGACAACAGGTGGATGGCGACGTGCAGCTCGCGGTCGGTCTCGTGCGGGAAGTGCACACCAGACAGCGACGAGCAGAACTCAAAGCGCAGCTCGGGGTCGTTGCGCAGGTGCGTCACCGTCTCGAGGAGCGCGTGGCGGCGGATGAAGAAGGTGATCTCCCCGCGGTCGACGACGACCTTCTCGATCGCGTCGGGCAGCGTCAGCGCCGCGAGCTTGTCGGCGACATCGTCGTACCAGCCGCCATAGGGTTTCTGCGTGGCGCCGGGCATGATGACTGGCTGGGTGAGTCCGCCGAAGCCGCTGGTGTCGCCGGTGCCATGTGCGCCGAAGGCGCCTTCGCGAACGTTGACGACCTCGAGCTGGACGGCGTCGCTCTTGACGACCTCGGTGTTGACCTCGTGCGACGCGTCCTGGGTCTTGGTGCCCTTGTCCCGCGCGTCCCTGTTGCCCTTCTTGTCGGTCACCTCATCAACCCCTTCATCGCCGAGGTCGGGGTGGCGAGGAGGGCGACCTTCTCGTCGGACTTGATCTCGGCGAGGCGGTTGGATCCGAGCTTCTGGTGCTGGATCTGGTCGTGCAGCTTGAGGACTGCGTCGATCAGCATCTCGGGCCGCGGCGGACAACCGGGGAGGTACATGTCGACGGGTACGACGTGGTCGACGCCCTGGACGATCGCGTAGTTGTTGAACATGCCGCCGGAGCTGGCGCACACGCCCATCGCGAGGACGTACTTGGGCTCTGCCATCTGGTCGTAGATCTGGCGCAGGACCGGAGCCATCTTCTGGCTGACGCGGCCGGCGACGATCATCAGGTCGGCCTGGCGGGGCGAAGGACGGAACACCTCCATGCCGAAGCGGGACGAGTCGAAGCGCGGAGCGCCGAACGTCATCATCTCGATCGCGCAGCAGGCGAGCCCGAACGTGGCGGGCCAGAACGAGGCCTTGCGCATGTAGCCGGCCAGCCCCTCAACTGTGGAGAGGAGCACACCACTCGGCAGCTTTTCTTCAATTCCCACGTCGTGCCACCTTTTCCTGCGTCATCGTCCGTCCTCGGTCCGCGGTCGCTTCGCTCAGTCCCATTCGAGACCTCCGCGGCGCCAGACGTAGCCATAGGCGACGAACACCGTGGCCATGAAGATGAACATCTCGATCAGTCCGAACCACCCGAGCGAGTCGAACGCGACCGCGAACGGGTAGAGGAAGATGATCTCGATGTCGAAGACGATGAACAGCATCGCGATGATGAAGTAGCGGACCGAGATCTTGCCGCCGCCCTCGGGCAGCGGGCTCGGCTGGATGCCGGACTCGTAGCGATCGAGCTTGGCCCGGTTGTAGCGCTTGGGCCCGGTGAGCGGAGCGATGGCGATGCTGAAGATGGCGAAGCCCGCGGCCAGCGCACCCAGCACGAGAATCGGCGTATAAGCCGTCACGACACCTCCCGGGCTTGTGATCCAGCACACGATCGTTCGCTTGTGAATCAGTTCACAACTTGCTCGAGACACACGATACGCCCGTGTGATGGCGGATGTAACTTAGGTCACACTAACTCGGAGCGCCCCGGCTGCGATGGAGGGAGAAAGGCGCCGTTGCGCTCGCGCGCGCGCCCGGCCGCAGGTAAATTCTGTGCCGAGGGATGGAGGTCCCACCATGACCGAGCCGCACAGCCACCGGGGCGAGCCGCGCGAAGAAGAGCAGGAAGTCGAACGCGAACCACATGTCCCGGCGCACATAGCCTCGGGCTACGGCGAGACCAAGGAATCCGACGAACAGCCCGCCTGAACCACTAAGGCTTGAACGAGTGGTGCAGGGCGACGATCCCGCCCGACAGGTTGTGCCAGTCGACCTTGCCCCAGCCCGCTTCGACCATCTTGCGTGCTAGCCCCTTCTGGTCGGGCCACGCACGGATCGACTCGGCGAGGTAGACGTACGACTCCGGGTTGGACGACACCTTGCGCGCGACTGCCGGCAGGGCGCGCATCAGGTAGTTGCTGTAGATCGCGTCGAACGGCGCCCAGGTCGGAGTGCTGAACTCGCAGACCACGATGCGCCCGCCCGGCTTGGTCACGCGCAACATCTCACGCAATCCCTCGATCGGGTCGTGGATGTTGCGCAGCCCGAACGAGATCGTCACGGCGTCAAACACCTCGTCGCCGAACGGCAGCTTCATCCCATCGCCGGCCGCGAACGGCAGCCCGGGTCGCGCCTTTTTGCCGACTTCGAGCATGCCGATCGAGAAGTCGCACGGAACCACGGTCGCGCCGGCGTCGGCAAATGGCTCACTCGACGTACCGGTGCCAGCAGCCAGATCGAGGATCAGCTCGCCTGAACGCGGTGCGACCAGCTCAACGACCCGTTTGCGCCAGCGGCGATCCTGACCCATCGAGAGCACATCGTTGGTGAGGTCATACTTCTCAGCGACGCCGTCGAACATCCGGGCGACGTCATGGGGCTCTTTGTCCAGACCGGCTCGAGTCACCCGTCTACCTTGCCACGGGTAGGCTCATTGGTTGTGAGCAACCCTGCACTCGACGCCGCGGCCGAGCCCATGGTGGTCCGGTCCCAACGCATCGGTGACCCCGGTGAGCTGCTCGCACTCCTGCCCGCTGATGACTCCCTCGCCTGGGTTCACGGTGGCGACGGACTCGTCGGTTGGGGACGCGCCGCAGAGTTTCACACGTCCGGCTCCGATCGCTTCGCCGAGGCGTCCGAGTGGTGGAGCGAGCTCGCCGCACACGCCGTCGTACGCGATGACGTCGACGTACCCGGCAGCGGGCTGATCACGTTCGGCTCGTTCGCGTTCAGCGACGGATCGGACGGGAGCGTGCTGATCGTCCCCGAAGTGGTCATCGGCCGCCGCGACGGCGTTGCCTGGATCACGATGATCGGCCATGGCATCGCGTCCACCCCTGATCTCACCCCGACACCGGCATCGTCACCAGCCGCCGGCACGACCTTCGCCGACGGACCGGTCGACAGCGTGAGGTGGCAGGGTCTCGTCGCGCAGGCGGTGGAACGCATTGCCGCCGGAGAGCTCGACAAGGTCGTGCTGGCACGTGACCTGGTCGCCACGCTCACGGAGCCCCTCGACGTACGCGCACCGCTCACCAAGCTCGCGGGCGACTATCCGAGCTGCTGGACATTCCACGTCGACGGCTTCTTCGGGTCGACGCCGGAGATGCTGGTCCGCCTGGAGCGCGGACTGATCACCTCGCGCGTGCTGGCCGGCACGATCCGCCGCACCGGTGACGACGAGCGTGACCTGGCCCTGGCCGCGTCGCTCGCCCGCTCGAGCAAGGATCTCGAGGAGCACGAGTACGCCGTACGCTCCGTCGCCGAGGCGCTGGCCCCGCACTGCACCAGCATGAACGTTCCCGAAGCGCCGTTCGTGCTGCACCTGCCCAACGTCATGCACCTTGCCACCGATGTCACGGGAGTCATCAAGGACGAAGCCAGCGCGCTGACGCTGGCAGCATCGCTCCACCCTTCGGCGGCGGTCGGCGGCACCCCCACCCCCGCCGCAGTTGCCCTGATCGACGAGATCGAACAGCTCGATCGCGGCCGCTACGCCGGACCGGTCGGCTGGATCGGCGCCTCCGGCGACGGCGAGTGGGGCATCGGGCTGCGCTCGGCACAGATTGAGGACGCCGGCACGCAGGTGCGGTTGTTCGCCGGGTGCGGCATCGTGGCCGACTCCGTACCCGCCGATGAGCTGGCCGAGTCGAACGCCAAGCTGATCCCCGTACGCGACGCGCTCACCCCGCGTTAGTCAACGCCAGACCTTCGCCTCGAGGTCCTGGCCCATGATGCGAGCCGCCAGAAGGCGGTGCAGCCCATCGAGGTGCCACCAGCCATCGCCATCCCCGACCTCCGCCACCCGGGCGGGCTTGATCGTCTCTCCCGCATCGAGCTGGGTCAGGTAGTAGTTGATCTTGGCCACCCCGACGAACTGCTGAGGTGTCATCACGACGGTGTGCGGGTTGAGCACTGTCGTCTCACCGGTTGCCTTGTGGATCTGGTCATCCTTGAGCCGCAGCACGCCTGAGTGGACGACGGCGAGCCACAACAGCCGTCGGGTGTTGACCACCGGCTCGCCGCCCGCCATCCGCACGAGCTCGTGGAGCCGCTCCATCGAGTCGTCATCGAGGTCCGACGGCAAGGGGGCCAGCTTGGGGCCCAGCTTCGGCAGTCGGACCATGGCACCCTCAGCCTGCAGTCGCGGCGTCGAGTCGCACGAGCTCGGGCCAGCGAGGCTCGAGGTTGTCCCCCGACGATGTCCCGGTCAGCCGGCGCTTGACCCATGGACCGGCACTGGCGCGCAGCCAGTGCGCGTGGTCAGCGCCCTGCCGGACCAAGGACGACTGCTCGCGATCGACGAGCTCCAGGGGCTGCAGATCGTGTTCGATGCCGAGCGCGTTGAGCACCTCGATCGCCATGACCTGGTGCCCGGCGCTCGACATGTGCATGCGATCGGTGTCCCACAACCGAGGGTCGCGGTAGGCACTCATGCGCCAGAAGTCGACGAGCGTCGCACCGTGCTTGTCGGCCACGTGGCGCACGAGCTCGTTGTAGATCGCGAAGCGCCCGCGCAGGGCTGCGAACACGGGAACGCGGCCCGGGTCGTACGCGGTGAACACCACGAGGTGCGCACCCGACTCGGCGAGACGGCCGAGCGCCTTGTCGTACTCGTCGACCAGCATGTCGAGGTCGAGTCGCGGGCGCAGGACATCGTTGGCGCCGGCGTAGATGCTGACGAGATCGGGCTGCAGGGCGAGCGTGGGGTCCACCTGCTCCCTCAGGATGGGCAGGAGCTTGCGGCCGCGGATCGCGAGGTTGGCGTACGTGAAGCTGTCGTCGCGGGCACCGAGCACCTCGGCCATGCGATCGGCCCAGCCGCGTACACCGTTGGGCAGGCTCTCGTCATGGTCGCCAACGCCTTCGGTGAAGGAGTCCCCCATGGCGACATATCGGTGAAATTGCACCCGATCATCCTATCGGGGCGGTGCCAAGCGCGGTCACGCGTCGAGCAGGCCCCTCCGACGCGCGATGGCGGCGGCCTCGGTGCGACCGCTCGCCTTCAGCTTGGCGAGAATGTTGGAGACGTGGACCGAGACCGTCTTGGTGCTGATGAACAGGAGTGCGGCGATCTCGCCGTTGCTGCGTCCGGCGCTGACGTGCGTCAGGACTTCTCGCTCGCGCGGTGTCAGCTCGTCATCGGGTCGCGCCGCACGCCCGCCGGACTCGTCGATCTCGGCGAGCAGCGGCTTGGCACCGAGCTGGGTGGCGATCTCGCGGGCCGTCGCGCGAACGGTTCGCGCCTCCTCGTCCTGTCCGCCTGCCCGCAGGACGGCGGCGAGACGTACGCCGGAGCGCGCCTGCTCGAAGGGCTGACCGACGGCAGCGAAACCGGCCACGGCCTCGCGCCACAGCTTCACCAGGTCGGCCTCGAGCGGGGCGTCGATGCCGGTGCGCCAACGAAGCCGGGCGATCTCGGCAGCAACACGCGCCTGCCAGGCCAAGCCTTCCGGACCGAACGGGGGGTAGCCGGCGACAGTGTCGGCGGCATCCTGCTCGAGCTCGAGCGCGCGGCGTACGAGCGCGGCATGCTCAGACTTCGCAAGGCGTGGAGCGGCCGAGGCGAACTGCCCGACAATCAGACCCGTCAGGCGAAGCCTGGCCGGGAACAGGCGGCCGTCCCACACCTCGTCGAGGGTCTCGACGACATCGTCGTGAACCTTGAGAGCCGAGGTGAGGTCGCCCGAGTCACCGTGCAGGTCGATCAACGCCGATGCACTGTGGACGGTCATGGCGACGTCCTTCTCCCAATAGTCGCGGAGGCGTTGCTCGTGGGCCAACGCTGCCACCTCGCCGCGGCCCGCCGCGACCTGCAGCGCGCCACCGGCGAGAATCGCCTCAGCGAGCATCGGCGCGTCAGGGCCGACCTTCGCCAGGGCGAGCGCATCGTCCCAGCGACCCCGGACGTAGCAGATGATGGCGGCGAACACCCGGCCGTCGAATCCGTAGGGCGCCCACTTCCGGCGGGTCTGCTCGGCCCGCTTCATCGCAGTGCGGAACGCTTCTTCGGCGTCGTCGAGCTCACCGGCGTTGTAGAGCACGAAGGCGAGATTGTGCAGCCCGCGCAGCTCGCCGGCGATGTTGCCGTCAGCGCGCGAAGCCGCAACCAGGTCGTTGTAGCGCTGTCGCGCCTTGTCGAGATTGGCGCCACCGGTGCGAGCGACCAGTCGGGTCAATGTCGTGGTGACGTCGGCGATGACGTGGGATGCGCCGAGCTCCTCGGCCAGCGCCGCGGCACGCTCGCCGCGCTCCATGGCCTCCTCGTCGTTGCGCAGGTCGGAGGCGATGCGGGCGCCGAGCGCCTCGGCCTCGGCGCGCAGCACGGTGCGCTCGTCGCCGACCAGCGTGAGGGCTTCAGCACTGCTCGCCTGCGCCTCGGGATCGAGGCCCGCGTAGAACGCGGTGTTGCCGATCGCGAGCAGCAGCCGTACGCGGTCCTCCGTGGGCGCGTCGGCGCGAAGCTGGTCGAGATGATCGCGCAGGAGTGCGAGAGAGCGGTAGAGGTGACCAGCCGTGAGCACGGCATCGGCCGCGGCGACGACCAGTCCGACCAGGTCGGTGTCCTCGGGCGCTGCGTCGACGATCTCGAGCGCCGCCTCGTAGTGATGGGCGCTCTCGTCATAGCCGGCAACACGGACGGCGGCCTCGGCGGCTTCGACGTTGGCGGTGAACGCACGGGTCAGGTCTCCGGCGGCCGCCGCGTGCATCGCGATCTCAGCCGCCGGGCCGTGCGTGCCATCGGCGGTGAGCGCAGCGATGTAGGCGTTGTTGATGCGACGTCGCTCGCTCGGCAACAGGTCGTCGTGCACCGCCTCGGCGAGGAGCGCGTGCCTGAACGCGTAGGAGTCACCGGCGACCTGGATCAGCACCTTGTGATCGATCGCCGACCGCAAGGCCTCGTCGAGCTGGTCCGGGGGGAGCCCGACGACCGCGGCGAGGATCTGATCAGTGACGCGGCCACCCGAGCACGATGCAGCTCGTACGACGAGCCGTGCATCATCGTCGAGTCGGTCGAGCCTGATGAGCAACAGGTCGGCGAGCGTCTCGGGCAGTGCAGACTCGATGTTGGCCAGTCCGGCGTCCAGAAGCTCCTCGGCGTAGAACGCGTTGCCGGAGGCGCGCCGGACCACGGCGCGCACGCCGTCGTCGGCGAGGTCACCGGCGCCGCGCGTGGTGATCAGGGTGCGGACGTCCGCATCGGGCAACGGGCTCAGCTCGATGCGGCGCACGCTGGGCAGTCGTACCCACTCGGCGACGGCCTGGCGCAACGGGTGGCGACGGTGCAGGTCGTCGGCTCGATAGCTGACGACGACGTGCACGGGCTGGCTGAAGGTGTGTGCCAGCACGTAACGGATCAGGTGGCGGGTCGATCCGTCTGCCCAGTGGACGTCTTCGACGACGAGCAGGATCGGTCGATGCAGTGCCAGGTGGTCAAGACCTCCGACGACCGACGAGAAGAGCTCGGTGCGATCGACCTCGTTGTCCTCACCAGCGCTCTTCCACGGCAGCAGCGGGGCGAGGGCCGGGAACCGTGAAGCCAGCTCATCTCGCTCTTCGTCTTTGAGGATGCTGAACGCCTCGACGAAGGGCTGGAACGGGAGGTGACTGTCTCCGAGGTCGAGGCAGTGCCCGACGAGCACGCGATGTCCTGCCTCGTCAGCACGGTCGACGAGCTCGCGAAGCAGTCGGGTCTTGCCAATTCCGGCGTCCCCGCCGAGCAGGACCGCGTCACCGCTGCGGCTGTCGACGATGCCGGCGGCAGCCAGGAGCTGCTCCAGCTCGGCGGCTCGTCCGATGAGCGGCATGACGGGACTCCGGTCGGCCATGGTCCCCATGATGCCCGACTTGTCAGACGCTTTGAGGCCGGTGCCCACGCTCACGTGAGACGGATGCGAGAGGACATGAACATGTCATGCAGGGCGCCGAGGAGCCGCACCTTGGGCGCGGCGCTCCGGCACGCGTTGCACTGCGTCTCCGACTGCGCGATGCGTCGGGGTGTGGCTTCGAGCCGATACTGGTGATCAGCTCGTACGAATGCTTCTGGATTGAGGATCATGACTTGATCCTCGCCGTCTGAGGTAGTGCCTCACATCGGACGAAGTCCCTATCTTGAGGCGCCGTGTGGCGCCTTGGCTCACTTGAGGGTCTTCTTGCCGCCGTGGAGGACCGTGATCAGCTTGGCCGCCCGGTTGTCGGTCTTGGCGTCACGCGCGAACGACGTCAGCATCATCACCGGCTTGAACTTCTGCCGGGTGATCGACTTCGCATACGTGAACTCCTTGAGCCCGTCAGCGCCGTGGATGCGTCCGAATCCGGACTCTCCCACACCGCCGAACGGCAGCGCCGGCACGCCTGCGAACGCCGTGACCGAGTTGACCGAGGTCATCCCCGAACGGACTCGGCGGGCGATGTCGACACCGTTCTTCTTGGAGAACACCGAGCCGGCCAGACCGTACTTGGTGGCGTTGGTCAGCTCGATCGCCTCGTCCATGCTCTTGACCGGGTTGATCGCCAGGGTCGGGCCGAACGTCTCCTCGGTGATCTCGGTCGAGTCCTCAGGCACGTGGGTCAGGATCGTGGGCTGGACGAACCGTTCGCCGACCGCATCCGAACCTCCCGTGACGACCGTCGCGCCCTTGGAGATCGCGTCGTCGATGTGGCTCTTGATGATGCCGATCTGCGACGGCATCGTGATCGGGCCGATCAGGGCACCGGGACCAGCCTTGAGCTCCTTGGCCTGCTCGGTGATCTCGGTGACGAACTTGTCGAAGACCTTCTCGTGGACGTAGACACGCTCGGTGCCGATGCAGGTCTGACCGGCGTTCGCCATGCCGCTCCAGAGCGCGGCTTCGGCGGCCTTGGGGAGATCGGCATCCTCATCGACGATCAGCGAGTCCTTGCCACCGGCCTCGATGATCACCGGGGTGAGGTTCTCGGCGCAGGCGGCCATGACCTTCTTGCCGGTGGCTCCGGAGCCGGTGAATGCCAGCTTGTTGACCGACGAGGTGCACAGCGATGCACCGGTCTCGCCGAGGCCTGTCACGACCTGGAAGACCGGGCGGCCGCCGACGACCTCCGTGAACGTGTCGGCGAGCCACTGGCCGACACCCGGCGTGTACTCGCTGGGCTTGAAGACGACGGCGTTGCCCGCGGCCAGTGCGTACGCGATCGAGCCGCACGGCGTGAACACGGGATAGTTCCACGGGCCGATGACGCCAATGACGCCGAGCGGGTGGTACTCGACTGTCGACGCCTGGTTGGCCATCAGCAGACCCGACTTCACCTTGTGCGGGCCGAGGGTCTTCTTGGCATTCTTGGCAGCCCACGCGATGTGGTCGATCGCGAGGACGATCTCGAGCTGGGCGTCGCCGTGCGGCTTGCCGGTCTCCAGGTGCGACACCTGGGCGAGCTGGGCGATGCGGCGGGTCATGACGCTTCGCCAGGTCAGCAGGTATTCCTCACGCTCGCCGAACGACAGACCTCCCCACCACTGCGCGGCCTCGTGTGCGCGCTCGACGGCCGCATCGACACCCGCCTTGCTGGTGATCGGGTGGACGCCGACGACGTCACCGTTGGCGGGGTTGAGCGACTCGAAGGTCGGCGCGGACGCTTGGGCGCTGGGGGTGTCGAGCGTTGCGGTCATGCGGACTCCTTGATGAGGTCGGCAGCCTTCTCGCCGACCATGATGGTTGGTGCGTTGGTGTTGCCTCGCGGTACGCGCGGCATGACCGAGGCGTCGGCGACCCGCAGGCCCTCGACGCCATGGACCTTGAGATCGGGGCCGACGACGCTCCCCTCGATCGTGCCCATCGCACAGGTGGCGACGGGGTGATAGAGCGTCTGGCCGAGTCGTGCGATGGAGGCCAGGATCTCGTCAGTGGTGGGCGTGAACGAGGCGGGCTCCCACGGCTCGTCGATGTGCTTGGCGATGGGGCCCTGGCCCATGATCTCCGCCATCACCGCGTAGCCCGCGATCATCGCGTCGAGGTCGGCGCCGTCGTCGAAGTAGCCGGGGTCGATCTCGGGATGCCAGGTCGGGTCGGCCGAGCGCAGCCTGATGTGTCCTTTGCTCTCGACGTGTACGAGCGTGTTGGCGATGGTGATGGCCCGGCGTACGGGCTCGTGCAAGCCGTTGTCGTAGAACCCAGTCGGAGCGACGTGGAGCTGGAGGTCGGGGACGTCGAGATCAGGACGCGACTTGAAGAACGCACCCGACTCGGCGACGTTCGAGCTGAGCGGTCCTCGGCCGGTCTTCTGCGACTTGACGACGTTGCCCAGCGACAGGAACTCGGCGAGGTCTGAGGTGTCCTTGGTGTAGTAGAGCGAGCCCGTGACGGGGTGGTCCTGGAGGTTCTGCCCGACGCCGGGCGAGTCGACGACCACCTCGATGCCCATGTCACGCAGGTGCGCGCCTGGACCGATGCCCGAGAGCATCAACATCTGCGGGCTGCCGATCGCGCCGGCGGAGAGGATGATCTCGACCCCGGACCGTACGGTCTCGGTGGCTCCACCGCGTTGATAGGTGACACCGGTCGCGCGGTTGCCCTCCATCTCGATCTTGGTCACGAACGCCTCGGTGCGGACCGTCAGGTTGGGACGCTTGCGCGCCGGGTGGATGTAGGCGTCGGCGACCGACCACCGCCGGCCCTTCTTGCAGGTGACCTGGTAGAGGCCGGCCCCCTCCTGCTCGGCGCCGTTGAAGTCGTCGTTGCGCTTGAATCCGGCAGCGACCGCAGACTCCACGAACATGTTCGTCAGCTCGTGGTTGTAGCGCCGGTCCTCGACGTGCAGCGGTCCGTCGGTGCCGTGGAAGGGGTCGGAGAGACGGGTGTTGGACTCGGCCTTCTTGAAGTACGGGAGGACGTCATCGAAGCCCCAGCCGGTGGCGCCGTACGCATCGCGCCATTCGTCATAGTCGGCGTGATTGCCGCGGATGTAGATCATCGCGTTCATCGACGAGCACCCACCGAGCGCCTTCATGCGCGGCCAGTCGGCGCGCCGGCCGCCGAGCTGCTTCTGCGGAGTCGTCTGGTAGCCCCAGTCCCACTTGGTCTTGAACAGCGCCGGGAAGCCCGCCGGGAGGTGAATCATGTCGTCGTCGTCCTCGGGACCGGCTTCGAGGAGCAGCACGGAGACGCTCGGATCCTCGCTCAGTCGTGCCGCGACAACTCCGCCAGCGCTTCCTGATCCGATGACGATGTAGTCGAATGTCTCGTCGGGCACGTTTTGGGAAATGACAGCAACCTCTCGCGATGGCGCGTGATGCGCCTCACAAACCTACTGCGGGTACGACAATGACACAACTGCTGTCACGGTCGAGCTGCGGCGCTCACGGCGTCGTCGATCGATGCCGCGAGGGCTTGCCGACCGTGACGGTCGACAGGCACCTCCAGCACCCGTATGCCGGTCACCGACTCCTCCAGCGCAGTGGCGAGATCCGACGACCCCACGATCCGGTGTGCGATGCCGTAGCCCGCGCAGAGCCCGCCGAGGTCGGCCCCCGTCGGCGTCGCGTAGACCCGTTCGAACGCGTCGGCGTACGCCGGCGCTCCTTGCTCCAGCGTGGAGAAGATGCTGCCGCCGTCGTCGGATGCCACCACGATCGTCAGGTCCGGGCGGGGTTCACCGGGGCCGATCAGCAGACCGTTGCTGCCGTGGAGGAACGTCAGGTCGCCGACGTACGCAATCGCGCGCCCTGTCGGTCGTGCCAGGGCGGCGCCGATCGCGCTCGACAGGGTGCCGTCGATCCCGGCAAGCCCGCGATTGCCGATGACGAGGCGATGCTCGCCGACCGGGTAGGGGCGAGCAACGAGATCGAGGTCTCGGATCGGGTTCGATGACCCGGCGAACAGCAAGCCCTCCGGCGGGACGGCTTGGCTGACCGTGCGGGCTACGTCGTACGGCGTGGTGCCGTCGAGCAGCGAGTCGATCGCGGCCGTCGCAGCCTGGTCAGCCTCGAGCCAGGCATCGAGCCAGGCCGAATCGGCGGGATCGGCGTCGACGGCCTCGACCTTGACGAATCGGACGTTCTTGCCAGCCGGTACGGGGAAGGTCGACTGGTCGCCGACGTGGAGGATCTCGATGTCCGTACGGCTGAGCAGCTGCGTGACGGGGCGGGACAGGGTGGCGTGGCCGAAGCTCACGACGCGCTCGACCTGGTCGGCGAGCGGCGAGTGCTTCAGCAGGAGGCGGTAGGCGACCAGGGCATTGTCGCCGGTGCGTGATCCCGAGGTCGGCTCGGCGAACAGCGGCCAACCAGCGTCGTCGGCGGCCCGGCGCGCCCACTTCTGGGCGCCGTCGCCCGCGACCACCACCGTCCGCGGTCCTGCGGTCAAGTGCTCGGTCGGGACCGGTTCGTAGCTCCCGTCATAGGTCGCCGAGCTGTCCACCGAGACGTCCCAATCCACTGGCTGGATCAGCGGCTCGTCGAGCTCGAGATTGAGGTGGGCCACCCCCTCGAAGGAGAGGTCGCCCGGATCCGAGAAGAACGGGACACCGGGGAAGATCTCGCGCTGCTCGGTGGTTTGGTTCGCACCGGTGCCGCGAAGCCGTCCAGGGCGATCGGCGGTGACGGCAATGATGCGCACTCCGGCGTGCAACGCCTCGAGCATCGCCGGATGGAGGTTGGCGACGGCCGTGCCGGACGTGGTGACCACCGGAACCGGGCGGCGGGCTGCCTTGGCGAGCCCGAGGGCGAGGAAACCGGCCTCGCGCTCGTCGACTCGTACGTGGAGTCGGATCACTCCCTGCTGGTCTGCGGCATGCAGTCCCAGCGCAAGTGGTCCCGAGCGCGAACCGGGTGCGAGCACCGCGTCGGTCACGCCGTTATTGACCAAGTTGCGGATCAGGGCCTGGGCAGTCTCGGTGGCGGTCATGCCAGCACCGCCTGCACGTCCGCGAGCCGTTGCTGCCAGAAGGCATCGGTCTGCGGGTCGGCGGCGACCGAGTCGTACGCGTCCTCGTCGAGCAGCTGGCGACCGACGGGGAGGAACCCCTCAACAGGGACGAGGGGCGACGCGACGACATCGCCGTTGAGCAATGACGTGGTGGCGAGGCCGCAGGCGTACGGCAGCTCAGGCAGTGCGCTGGCAAGCGCGAGCCCGGCGGCGAGGCCGATCGAGGTCTCGACCGCGCTCGACACCACGACGGGCAGGCCGATCTGCTCGGCGATGCGGAGGCAGGCGTGGACGCCGCCCAGCGGCGCGACCTTGAGCACCGCGATGTCGGCGGCCTCCAGCTCGACGACTCGCATCGGATCGGCAGCGCGTCGGATCGACTCGTCGGCGGCGATCGGAACGCCGACCTGGCGGCGGACCGCGGCGAGATCCTCGACGCTCGCGCAGGGCTGCTCGACGTACTCAAGCCCGTGCGCTGCGATGTTGAGGGCGGCGATGGCGCTCACGGCCTCGTCGACTGACCAGCCACCGTTGGCGTCGACCCGCACGCTGCCGCGCGGGCCGATCGCATCGCGTACGGCTTCGACCCGCGCGATGTCGTCGGCGATCGTCTGACCCTTCTCGGCGACCTTGACCTTGGCGGTGCTGCATCCGCTGGCTCGTACGATTCGCGCCGCCTGGTCGGGGCCGACAGCCGGGACGGTGCAGTTGACCGCAATCCTGTCGCGCAGCGGTGTCGGCCACTCACGCTCGGCGGAGTCGAGGGCTGCGGAGAGCCACGGCGCGGACTCGGCGGCGTCGTAGTCGAGGAACGGGCTGAACTCGGCCCAGCCCGCGGGACCCTCGACGAGCATGCCCTCGCGGCGAGTGATGCCACGAAACGGCGTCGGCATCGCGATCGAGTAGGTCCGGAACTGCACGACTGGCAACTTACCGGGAGGTCCGTAGGTTGGTTACATGAGCAGAGTCGCAATAGTCGGAGGCCATGGCCAGATCGCCCGCCTCCTCATCCCCCAGCTCGTCGACGACGGACACCAACCCGTCGCCCTGGTTCGCAACCCGGACTACCGCGAGGAGCTCGAAGGCCTCGGGGCCGAGGTCGGCATCATCGACATCGAGCAGGACACGGTCGAGACGTTCGCCAAGGCGTTCGCGGGCGCTGACGCCGTCGTGTTCGCAGCCGGGGGCGGTCCCGACGGCAACATCGAGCGCAAGAAGACCGTCGACCTCGGTGGCTCCGTCAAGTCGATCGCCGGCGCGACCGATGCCGGTGTCCGCCGCTTCGTGCAGATCTCAGCGATCGGCGTCGACAAACCGCTCGCCGACGACGCCGATGACACCTGGGTCGCGTACGTCGACGCCAAGCGCGACGCCGACGTCGCCCTCCGCGACAGCGGCCTCGACTGGACCATCGTGCGACCCGGAGGCCTCACCGACGACGAGCCGACCGGGCAGGTCGAAGTCGCCGAGACGGTCGAGCGCGGTCAGATCTCCCGCGCCGATGTCGCGGCGCTGATCGTCGCCGTGCTCGATGAGCCAGCAGCGATTGGCAAGCAGTGGGAGGTCGTGGGCGGATCCACGCCAATCGCCGAGGCTGTCGCCGCGGCGGTCTAGCGGCCCTTCAACGCCTGACGATCAACTTTGCCGCCGGGCAGCAGCGGCAGCGCATCGACGAGCACGACCTCGCGGGGAGCCCACGTACGCGGCAACCCCGCCGCCTCGACCGCATCACGCACCTCGTCGAGTCGCAGGCCGTCGAGACACACGGCATCTGCGGGTACGAGGTAGGCAACTACTCGGCTGCCCCACTCGGCGTCGGGCACGCCGACCGCGACGGCATCGCCGACCCCGTCGTGCTGGCGCAGCACCTCGGTGACAGCCGGCAGAGCGATGTTGACGCCGCCGCTGATGATGACGTCGTCGCTGCGCCCCGTGATGCGCAGCCGACCGTCCTTGATCTCGCCGAGGTCATCGGTGGCGAACCAGCCGTCGACGACGTTCGTCGGCCTCCCCGGGTCGCCGTAGCCCTCGAAGAGCACCGGTCCGGCGAGGTGCACCTGGTGTTCGTCGTCGATTCGCACACGGACACCGTCGAGCGGCATCCCGTCATAGACGCAACCGCCGCAGGTCTCGCTCATCCCGTACGTACGGACGACCGAGACACCCGCGTCGCGCGCCTTCTCGAGCAGCGCAGCCGGAGTTGCGGCGCCACCGATCAGCACCGCGTCAAGGGGCGCGAGCACCGCGAGGTCAGCGGCGAGACGGTGCAGCTGAGTCGGCACCAATGAGGCGTAGCGCCGGTCTCCTGTCATCGCCTCAATGGCCGCCGCGAGGCTGTCGTGCTCGTCGTCGAACACCGGCTCGATGCCAGCGACGATGGAGCGCACGAGAACCTGCAGACCGCCGACACCGGTGGCAGGTATCGCCGACAGCCATTGCCCCGGGCCGCCGAGCCGGTCGAGGGCGGCATGAGCCGATGCCATCACCGCAGCATGCGACAGGACGACGTCCTTGGCCTCGCCCGTGCTGCCGGACGTACGGACGACGATTGGCTCACCACCCTCACGTACCCATGGTTCGAGCAGCGCGAGCACGTCGCGCCGCGTACCGGACACGGGTCGCAGGCTCACGTCAGCTCGCTCGCTTCGCTCGTTCACGCGATCCCACCACTCTCCAGCGGGCCGGCGACCTGGCGCTTGAAGTACATCCAGGGAAACCACATCGTGCCGATGCGCTGCCATCCCTTGGCGTCGAGGTCGCGCGCACGGCGGCTCCCGACGACAGCCCGGCGGTGCTCCCACCGGCTGGTCGACTTCTCGATGTCGTGGAATCCGGGACCGAAGGCGATCGAGTGCCAGCCCTGGGCGCCCCACTCGTTGAGCTGTTCGATCTCGTTGGCGGCGGTCAGACCGACCAGGCGGCGCCGCTCGGGCGAGTCCTCGTGCGTCTCGGACTTGAAGCCGAAGCGCTGTTGAGCGGCCTGCTTGCTCATGCCCAACGCCGTGCCGATCGCTTCCCAGCTCCAACCCGCGGAGCGGGCTGAGGAGACAGCCGAGAGGTTGAGTGCCCGGGTCTCGGCGTGCGCCCTGCTGGTCAGCACGATGAGATCGAGGTGAGCCTGTGGGTCGGTGTCGAGCCGGCGGGCGATCGTGGGGTCGATCTTGGCGATCGCCTGTGCCAGGAGATCGGCGAGCTCGTCCGGTTCGGAAGCCATGTCGTCAACGCTAGGTTGACGACCCAAGCTCGTCAACTCGAAGTTGACAACCTCAGACCGCCACCGGGATCGAGTGGTGGCAGACTTGTCGCTCGTGACCACGCCCTCCCGCTCCCAGCTCTGGATCGCGGGCTCCCGGCCCCGGACCCTGCCCGCCGCCATCGCCCCGGTCGTGGCCGGTACGGGCGTCGCCGCCTTCTACGACTCCGTCGTCTGGTGGAAAGCGCTGCTCGCCCTGGGCGTCTCGTTGGCCCTGCAGATCGGCGTCAACTACGCCAACGACTACTCCGACGGGATCAAGGGCACCGACGACGATCGCGTCGGACCGCTGCGGCTCGTCGGCTCCGGCCTGGTGCCGGCCAGGCAGGTCAAGATCGCAGCGCTCGCATTTCTCGCGTTGGGAGGTGCGCTCGGCTTCGCGCTCGCGGCCACCTCTTCGTGGTGGATGCTGCTCGTGGGTGCCGCCGCGATCCTCGCCGCGTGGACCTACACCGGCGGACCGTCGCCGTACGGTTATCGCGCACTCGGCGAGGTCAGCGTCTTCGTCTTCTTCGGTCTCGTCGCCGTGCTCGGCACGGCCTACGTGCAGATCGAGGAGATCACCTGGCTGTCGGTGGCGGCCGGCATCGGCGTCGGCGCTCTCGCCTGCGCGATCCTGGTGGCCAACAACCTGCGTGACATCCCGACCGACACCGAGTCGGGCAAGCGGACACTGGCGGTGCTGCTCGGTGACGAAAAGACCCGCCGCTTCTACGCCTTCCTGCTCCTGGTGGCCCTCGGCTGCCTCGTCTGGGCGTCCGCGTTCACGACGTGGGCCCTGCTCGGCCTCGTCTTCGTCCCGCTCGCCGTACGCGCCCGGCAGGTCGTCTCATCCGGCGCCAAGGGTCTGGCGCTGATCCCGGTCCTCAAGGACACCGGCATCGCCGAGCTCGTGTACGCCGGGGGTCTCGCGCTCGGTCTCGCACTCGGGTCCTGAGCATGCTCCGGGTCGCCGTCATCTCCGACACCCACTCGCCGCGCTTCTGGAAGAAGATGCCGGCGGCGGTCGCCTCGCTGCTCGAAGGTGTCGACGTGATCCTCCATGCGGGTGACGTCTGCACACCCGACGTGCTCGACGAGCTGGCGGCGTACGCACCGGTCCACGTCGTCCTCGGCAACAACGACGGCACTGATGTCGCCGCCTGGGGTGCGCCGGAGACGCTGGAGATCGAGCTCGACGGTCTGCGCGTGGCGATGATCCATGACTCCGGACAGAAGGATGGTCGCGCTGCTCGGATGCGCAAGCTCTTCCCCGACGCAGATCTTGTCGTGTTCGGCCACTCGCACATCCCCTGGGACACGGCATCGAACGGGCAGCGACTCTTCAACCCCGGTTCACCGACGGACAAACGGCGCCAACCCCACGGAACGATGGGTCAGCTCGTCATCGATGCCGGCGTGCTCGTCAGTGTCGAGATCGTCGCCGTCACACCGTAGGCAGGACGCCGGTCTTGTCGAACTCGGCCAGTGCATCGGCGTACGGGGTGATGTCGAGCCCCTTGGACTCCAGCCAGGACTCGTCGAAGTACGTGTGGGCGTATCGCTCACCGCCATCGCACAGCAACGTGACGACGCTGCCCTCCTCGCCGGCAACACGCATCTGGCCGATCAGCTGCAGCGACGCCCAGACGTTGGTGCCGGTCGAACCGCCGACCGGCCGACCGAGAATCCCCGAGACCCAGCGCATCGCGGCGATCGACGCGGCGTCCGGCACCCGAACCATGTCATCGATGACTCCCCCGACGAATGACTTCTCGACCCGCATCCGCCCGATGCCCTCGATGCGCGATGGCTTGTCGGTCGTGACGTCGGAGCTGTCGGACTCCCAGCCGCCGTAGAACGCGGAGTTCTCGGGGTCGGCCACCGCCACCTTGGTCCTGAAGCGCCGGTAGCGGACGAAGCGGCCGATCGTCGCTGACGTCCCTCCCGTGCCAGCGCCGACGACCACCCAGCTCGGGCATGAGTGTGGTTCGGCCTGCATCTGGTCGAAGATCGACTCGGCGATGTTGTTGTTGCCGCGCCAGTCCGTTGCGCGCTCGGCATAGGTGAACTGGTCCATGTAGTGGCCGTTGCACTCCGACTCCAGCCGTCGGGCCTCGTCGTAGATCATCGCCGGATCGTCGACCAGATGACAGGTGCCACCGTAGAACTCGATCAGCGCGATCTTCTCGGGACTCGTGGTGGCCGGCATGACGGCGACGAACGGCAAACCGATCAGCCGCGCGAAGAATGCCTCACTGACCGCGGTCGACCCGCTGGAGGCCTCGATGATCGTGCTCTTGGGGCCGATCCAGCCGTTGCACAACGCGTACAGGAACAGCGAACGCGCCAGGCGATGCTTCAGGCTGCCGGTCGTGTGGACCGACTCGTCCTTGAGGTAGAGCTCGATGCCGGGCACCGGGATCGGCAGGACGAGCAGGTGCGTGTCGGCGCTGCGATTGGCGTCCGCGTCGACACGGCGGATCGCCTCTGCGATCCAGGCACGATCCTCAGTCGATGTCTTCGGCACGACGCGACTCCTCGAGGCGTTCCGTCATCCGCTCGGCACGTTGCTGGACGTTGAGCGCGAGCTTGTTGCGGAGATCGGCCAGCAGGAAGATCGAGGCAACCGATGAAGCGATGAGGGCCACGAGGAGCACCAGGAGGTAGAAGTTGGCGCTCGTCTCGAAGAAGATCGACGCGATCAGCCACACCACGGCGAACGTCGCGGCGAAAACCGCGAGCCGCGCGAACGTGTACGTCAGGAAAGCCTTCATGACCGCAGCCTAATCGCTGAGGCGCGAAGGCCCGATTCCGGTTGCAGCCGCCCCGGTACGGTTGACCGCATGGGCAAGGCATTGATCATCCTCATCGGCGTCGCGCTGCTGATCTATGCGATCTTCGACCTCATCGCCACGCCCGCGGACCGCGTACGCTTCCTGCCCAAGCCGGTGTGGTTCATCATCGTGCTCCTCGCACCGGTCGGCCCGCTGATCTGGCTGTTCTTCGGGCGCCTCAAGGCGACCCCTCCACCCAGGTCCAGCGGCGGCGGGTGGACTCCCCCACCGGGCCCAAAGGGCCCCGACGACGACCCGGACTACCTGCGCGGCCTCTGAGCCGGGGTGTCGCTACTTGGCGTACGAGTGCAGGCCCGGCACGTAGAGATTGACGCCGACGAAGTTGAAGACGAACGTTGCGAACCCGATCAACGCGACGATCGCGGCTGCCTTGCCCTTCCATCCGGCGGTGGCGCGGGCGTGCAGGTAGCCGGCATAGACGACCCAGGTGATGAACGCCCAGACCTCCTTGGGGTCCCAGCCCCAGTAGCGACCCCACGAGTACTGCGCCCAGATCGGACCGGCGATCAGAGCCGCGAAGGTCCAGATCGGGAACGCGAAGGCGTGCACGCGATAGGCAACCTGGTCGATCTTGGCCGACTCCGGGATGCTCCAGAGAAAACCGGTGCGCTCGTCCTCAGGCGTCGTACGTTCGGCGCGGGCCTTGACGAGATAGAGCACCGAAGCGGCGGCTCCCACCAGGAACGCTGCGCCGGCGATCATGGCGCCGAGCACGTGGATCACGAGCCAATAGGAGTGGAGCGCCGGCACGAGCGGTCCGGGCGGCACGAAGACCAGCGCCGACATGCCGAGCACGACGGTGCCGAATCCGGTGATGATCGGTCCGACCCAGTCGATCGCCCACATCCTGACCAGGACGATGTACACGGTGACCGCCATCAGCGTCGCGGCGCAGCCGAACTCGTACATGTTGCCCCACGGCACCCGTCCCGCGGACAGACCGCGCGAGACGACGCCGGCAAGCAGGACGACCGCGGCGAGGACCGTGAGCGAGAAGCCCATCCCGCCGGCCATGTTGCTGCGTTCGGCTCCGGGCTGCTCTGCCTCTGTGGCACCCGACCCCGCGTTGACCAGCTCACGGGCGGGCGCGACGTTGCGGGCAAAGCCCCACTGCGCGACGTACGCGACGAAGGCCAGCGCAAGAATGCCGGTGGCCGAGGCGACGGCATAGTTGGAGAACTGCTCGTACTGCGCGGCGGTCATGTGGTCTCCTCTGATTCACCGAGGGCTTCGCGGAACCGTTCGAGGAACGCGTCCAGGTCGGCGGGCAGGTCGTCGCGGGGCACTCGGTCGAGTGCTGCAACATCGACAACGGTACGTGAGCCGTCCCGGCGTGCTCGGATCCAGGTCCTTCGCGGCTTGACCGACAGCGAGATCATCAGGCCGAGCAGACCCGCGACGATGCCGATCAACGGCACCTTCACCAACGGGGACGAGCTGAACTGGAACCGTACGAACTGGCGCAGCTCGACGAACTGAATCGTGCCTCCACCCGGCAGGTCGGTTTCCTGGCCGCGGCTGAGGCTGATCCGGAAACCCTTGCCATTGGGACCGAGGTACTGCTTCATCTTGGTCTTGTCGAGCACGTACACCGACTGCGGCAGTCCGTCGTCGAGGCCAAGGTCGCCGTGCCAGACGAACAGGCCGAGCAGCGGATTCGCCGCGCCGGGGAACGCCGAGATCGAGACTCCATCGTCACCGGAGATCGCCGTCGGCAGGAAGAAACCTTGGAAGCCGAGCTGCTCGGGCTCGGCGCCCGGCACCTTGATCACGCCGTTGGAGGTGTACGAGGGATCGGTCGGCAGGAACGGCACAGCGTCTTCGAACACGACATCACCCTTGGCGTCCTTGACCCTGATGACGGGCGCATAGCCTTGGCCGACGAGATAGACCGAGGTGCCGTCGATCGAGAGCGGGTGGTTGACGGTGATGTCGAACGGCTTGGGGCCGTCACCGGGCTTCGCGACATAGGTGCCCTCGGCCCGAAAGAGGCGCGGCGCTCCCGCCTGCGCACTGCCGAGCGGCTGGAACTTGGCGGTGAACTCGTCGAGGTTGAGGGAGAACGGGGGCAGCTCGTCGGTGTCGAACAGCGACCCGGAGCCGAACTCGTCATACTGCGTCAGGACGTTGGAGAAGCCGTCGCCCTCGGTCACGATCGACGATCCGCGATAGCCGAACAGGGTTCCGGCGGCGACGCCCACCAGGACCACGACGACGCTGATGTGGAAGACGAGGTTGCCGGCCTCACGGAGGAAGCCCTTCTCGGCGCTGACCTCGACGAGCTCCTGGCCGCTGATGACATCGACACGGGCTCGGCGAAGAGCTCGGCGGGCCGCGGTGGCGACCTCTTCCAACGACGCGTCGGTCTCAAACGATGCCGAGGCCGGTAGGCGGCCGAAGTTCTTGGGCGCCTTGGGCGGCCGGGCGCGCACCGCGCGCAGATAGACGAACGATCGCGGGAGGATGCAACCAACCAGCGAGACCAGCAACAGCAGGTAGACCGCGCTGAACCACGGTGACGTGTAGACGGAGAAGAAGCCGAGGCTGTCGAGGATCGGCCCGAGCTTGGGGTGCTCGATGAGGTACGCCTCGGTGGCGCGCGCGTCGACACCGCGCTGCGGCACCAGCGAGCCGGGGACCGCGGCGATCGCCAGCAGAAGGAGGAGGAACAGCGCCGTACGCATCGACGTCAGCTGACGCCAGAACCACCGGGTGAACTCACGGCTGCCAAGTGCCGGGACCGCGTTGCTGCTCATATGGCAGCCGATCCGGTGCCAAAGGTGCTGCGCAGCTCGTCGACCATCGAGTCGTACGCCCCCGTGACGAGCAGGATGCCGACAGCCACCAGCAGCAGTCCGCCCGCGACGTTGACCGCGCGCTGATTGCGCTTGACCCAGGCGAGCGCCTTCATGAACCGGCCGAAGCCGAGCGCGGCGAGGACGAACGGGATACCGAGGCCGAGGCAGTAGGTGAAGGAGAGGAAGGCGCCTCGTGCTGCCGTCCCCTCGGTGTTGGCCAGGGTGAGGACCGTACCGAGCGTCGGGCCGATGCAGGGGATCCAGCCGAACGCGAACAGCGCACCGAGCAGCGGTGCGACGGCGAGGCCGACAGCAGGCACGGTGTGGATCTTGTACTCGCGCTGCATGAACGGGATGAACCCCATGAACACAAGGCCGAGCAGGATCACGACGATGCCCATGACGATCGAGATGGTGCGCTGGTGCTCGGCGAGGCGTGCGCCGATCGACCCGAACAGCAGGCCGCCGGTGACGAAGACGACCGAGAAGCCCAGCACGAACAGCGATGAGCCGACCAGCATGCGCCCGCGCTTGGCGGTCTCGAGATCCTGCACCCCGACGCCGGTCATGTAGGACAGGTAGCCGGGCAGCAACGGAAGCACGCACGGGGAGAAGAAGGAGACAAGTCCCGCCAGCACCGCGATCGGAACGGCGAGGATCAGTGAACCGGATCCAACGGTCTCGACGAACCAGTCGGTCACGCGGAATCGGCCCGTACGTCGTCGATCAGTCCGGACAGCGTGGAAGCGGTCAGCCCCTCTGAGGTGATGCGAACGGCGACCCGGCCCTTCGCGTCGATGATCCAGGTCGTCGGGATCGCCTGGGCGGGCAACGACGATGCGAAGCCGAGCCCGTTCTTGTTGGAGTAGTCATCGATGCTCGGGTAGGTGATTCCGACCTTGCGGTTGAACGCCTTGGCGGACGACGCATCATCGCGTACGAGGATGCCGATGAACTGCACGCCCTTGTCGGCGTACTCGTCGGCCACGATCTTGAACCCGGGCGCCTCCTTGCGGCACGGCGGGCACCATGAGCCCCACACGTTCACGACGAGCGTCTTGCCCGCATAGGTCTTGGAGGTGAAGGCCTTGCCGTCGAGGTCATTGCCCTCGAGGACCGGCGCTTCCTTGCGGTCAGCGGGAGCGACCTTCGTGATCTGGCCGTTTGCGCTGACATACCCGCCGGTCGACCCACGGTTGCCCGCACCGCCGCAGCCGGCCAACAGCACGAGCCCACCGGCAAGGGCAACCAGGAGCACCCGTGTACGGAGGTGTCCCCGCAAAACCGTGCGCGGCGCCGCGGCGGACTCGCGACCGAGACCGTCGCCGAGCGCACGGTTTGGTGGGGATGGCCTCACTGTCAGGCGCCGCCGACGAACTTCTTGCGCAGCGACTCAGGGATCAGGTGTCCGGCCGGCTCGCTGTAGGTCAGGCCGACGAACTCGTCGCCGTCGAACGTCAGGCTGGTGAGGCTGGCCAGCGAGCACTCACGATTGCGCGGATCGTGGAAGAACCGCTTCTTCTCGTAGTAGCGACGCGCAGTCCACACGGGCAGCTGGTGCGAGACGATCACGGCTTCGTGACCGCGGGCGGCGTCGCGGGCGTCGTCGACGGCAGCCTTCATCCGGGCGGCAATCTCGGTGTACGGCTCACCCCACGACGGACGCAGCGGGTTGCGCAGCTTCCACCAGTTCTGCGGACGCTTGAGCGCACCGTCGCCGACGCCGAAGGTCTTGCCCTCGAACTGGTTGCCGGCCTCGATGACCCGGGGGTCGGTGGTGATCGGCACCTCGAGGATCGCCGAGAGCGGCTCGGCAGTCTGCTGCGCCCGCTCCAGCGGCGACGCGACCAGGTGGATGATCTCGTTCTTGGACAGCCAGTCCGCGGCGGCGGCGGCCATCTCGTGGCCCAGATCGGAGAGGAAGTACTCCGGCAGGCGACCGTAGAGCACGCCGTCGGGGTTGTGGACCTCGCCGTGGCGCATCAAGTGCACGATCGTGCGTTCAGTCATCAGTTTTCCTTCTCAGCTGTGGCGGCGGCCCGGGCGGCGCCGGGGAGCGCCTCGGCAATTCTAGAGAGTGCCTCTTCATCGTGTGCAGCCGAGACGAACCAGCACTCGAAAGCGCTCGGCGGGAGGTAGACACCGGCGTCGAGCATGGCGTGGAAGAACGGCTTGTATCGCCACGCCTCCTGCGCTTGCGCCTGCTCGAAGTTGGTCACCGGCGCGTCGACGCCCCAGAAGACGCTGAACATGTTTGAGAAGGACCGACCCCCGGCATGTTGGAGCACATGGCCGACGCCTTCGGCGGTGAGCGCCTCGCCGACCAGTCGCTGCAGCTCCGCGGACGTCGCGTCGAGTCGGCCGTACGCGGCGTCGTCTGCGAGGCGGAGCGTGGCGAGGCCTGCGGTGGTCGCGATCGGATTGCCCGAGAGGGTGCCAGCTTGGTAGACGGGGCCGACGGGCGCGAGCAGGTCCATGACGTCGGCGCGACCACCGAAGGCGGCAGCCGGGAATCCTCCACCCATGACCTTGCCGAACGTCACCAGGTCCGGCTCCCAGCCCTCGACCTTGCCGTCTGCCCCCCACTGGCCCGAGGCCGTCACGCGGAAACCGGTCATCACCTCGTCGCTGATGAACAACGCGCCGTTGACGGCACAGACCTCGGACAAGAACTGGTTGAAGCCCGGAGCCGGTGGGATGACGCCCATGTTGCCCGGCGCTGCTTCGGTGATGAGGCATGCGATGTCGGGGCCGTACTCGCCGAACGCGGCCTCAACCGCAGCCCGGTCGTTGTAGGGCAGCACGATCGTGTCGGCGGTGACGTGCGCCGGTACGCCGGGCGTGCCCGGGATGCCCAATGTGACGACTCCCGATCCCGCTTCGGCGAGCAACGCATCGACGTGGCCGTGATAGCAACCGGCGAACTTCACGATCTTGTTGCGCCCGGTGAACCCGCGAGCCAGACGGATCGCGGACATCGTGGCCTCGGTGCCAGAAGAGACCAGGCGTACCGACTCGGCAGAGGTACGGCCGACGATCTCCTCGGCGAGGAGCACCTCGGGCTCCGACGGCGTGCCGAAGGAGGTGCCACGGGTGACGGCATCGGCAACGGCTGCCAGTACGTCGGGGTGGGCGTGACCGAGCAGCATGGGACCCCATGAGCCGACGAGGTCGACGTACCGGTTGCCGTCCACGTCCGTGAGCCATGCGCCGGACCCCGACTTCATGAAGATCGGCGTGCCGCCCACCGCCCTGAATGCGCGGACCGGCGAGTTCACCCCGCCCGGCGAGACGCCACGGGCGCGATCAAACAACTCTTGGGAGATGGACTGGGTCACCCGACCATTGTCCCAAGGCGTGATCCGCGGGGTGCGGCGGCGTCGGTTCCGCGTAACAATGCCCCGTGGGGATCGTTGTTCTCATATCCGGGACTTTCCACGATGGTCCGACTTGGCCTGTAACATCGGGTTACTCAAGTTTTTGTTAGTTGGAGGGCACGACGCATGGGAGCACGCAAGCTCACACGGTGGCAGAAGGCAAGCGCCTTGGTCCCGATGGCAATTCTGGTTGGCGCCTGGGGAGCGGCGCTCAACTCGTCAAGCTTCGCAACGGCATCCGACGGCAAGGGCGGCGGAGCCGTCCCCGACGTACCGTCGGCCGCGTTCGAGCAGCCCGCCAGCGTCCAGGCGACGCCCGGCGGCATCGACCAACGGGCAGGTCTCGCCGGCACCGTCTCAACCCTCTCCACCAATGGCATCCCGGCCTCGGCCCTGTTCGCCTACCGCCGTGCCGAGACTCTGCTCGACAGCGCTGACGCGTCGTGCCAGCTCCCGTGGAACCTCGTCGCGGCCATCGGCCGGGTGGAGAGCAACCACGGCCGCAGCGACGGCAACTCGCTGAACGCCGACGGCATCGCCAAGCCCGGCATCTACGGTGTCCCGCTGGACGGCAACGACGGCCGCGCCCGCATCAACGACACCGACAACGGCGCCCTCGACAAGAACTCGGTCTACGACCGCGCTGTCGGTCCGATGCAGTTCATCCCCAGCACCTGGAAGTCCGTCGCGGTCGATGCTGACAACGACGGCATGAAGAACCCCCAGGACATCGATGACGCTGCGACCTCGGCTGGCATCTACCTCTGCGCCGGTCCCGGCGACCTCTCCACCCAGGAGGGCGCAGCGGCGGCGGTCGAGACGTTACAACCACTCGCAGGAGTACGTCGATCTCGTCCTCCGGGTCTCTGCCGCCTACGCGCAGGGGGAGTTCACCCAGTCACCCGACGGCTTCTCGACCGCCACGGTCCTGACCAGCCAGAGCAACGACCAGACGCTCACGCCCGAACAGCGCCAGAAGGCCAAGAAGGCCGAGAACAACGCCAACAAGCCCAAGCCGTCCAAGCCGTCGGGCGGCACCGGCGGAACGCCGGGCACCGGCGGCGGCACCGATCCAGGTACGGGTGGCGGGACGGCGGAGGAACCGGCGGCGGCACTGCGGCGGCCGCCCAGCGGTGGCCTCAGTGGACTCGTGGGCGGACTCCTCGGAGACCTTGGCGGCAAGAATTCCGAAGCCGGCAGCGGTGCCAGCCAGCCGGCGACCCTGACCTGGGCACAGGCCAAGACCCAGTGCCTCGCCAGCGGGCTCTCGGTGCTCGACGTGGCCAAGCTGACCAAGTGCATCACCGGCCTGCTCAGCTGACTTGAACAATCACGAAAGGCCCCGCTCGCAAGAGCGGGGCCTTTCTATGTGCGGCGACCCGCCCAGCCCGTTCAGGGGCGGTGACCTACTCGCCCATCACGTGCCCGAATGGGCGACTGAGCCACCGCCCCACAGGTCAGCGGGTGAGGCGGGCGGCTACTTCAGCAGCCCAGTAGGTCAGCACGATGTCGGCACCTGCACGGCGGATCGAGAGCAGCATCTCGTCGATCGCGCGCTCGCGGTCGATCCAGCCGTTTGCTGCAGCAGCCTCCACCATGGCCAGCTCGCCCGAGACGTTGTAAGCGGCGACCGGGACGGTGACGTGCGACCGGATGAGCGGGATCAGATCGAGGTAGGACATGGCCGGCTTCACCATGACGATGTCCGCGCCCTCGGAGACGTCGAGCAAGGCCTCCCGGAGTGCCTCGCGCGCGTTGGCGGGATCCTGCTGGTAGGTCCTGCGATCACCCTGCAGCGACGAGTCCACCGCCTCGCGGAACGGGCCGTAGAAGGCAGAGGCGTACTTCGCGGCATACGCCAAGATCACCGTGTCGGAGTGACCGGCAGCGTCGAGCGCCGCGCGCACGACTCCCACCTGACCGTCCATCATCCCGCTGGGGCCGACGGCGTGAGCACCCGACTCGGCCTGGATGACGCCCATCTGGGCATAGATCTCGAGCGTCGCATCGTTGTCGACGCGACCAGTCGCGTCGAGCACGCCACAGTGACCGTGATCGGTGAACTCGTCGAGGCACAGATCTGCCATGACCACCAAGGAGTCGCCCACCTCGGCACGGGCATCGTGGATGGCGACGTTGAGGATGCCACCCGGATCGAGCGCACCCGAACCGACAGCGTCCTTGTGCTCCGGCACGCCGAACAACATCACACCACCGAGACCGAGATCGGCGGCTTCCGCGTACGCCTTGCGGGCCGTCTCGCGGGTGTGCTGGACGACTCCCGGCATGCTCGAGATCGCCTTGGGCTCGCTGAGTTCTTCACCGACGAAGATCGGCAGGATCAGCTGCGACGGCTCGACATGCGTCTCCGATACCAACCGCCTCATCGCTGGCGACTGGCGCAGGCGACGAGGGCGGTCGGCAGGGAACGACATACGGCCTAAGCCTTGCGCCGAGTCGACGGACGACGCTGCGACGGCTTGGTGACCGGCTCGCCGGCGTCCAGGAACGCCAGACGACGAGCTGCACCGAACTCGGCGAGCGCATCAGCGAGCACCTCGACCGACGGCGACTCCGCAAGGACGTCGACGCGCAGGCCGTGCTCCTCGGCGGTCTTGGCCGTGGCCGGACCGATGCACGCGATGATCGTCGACGTGTGCGGTTTGCCAGCGATGCCCACGAGGTTGCGGACCGTGGACGACGACGTGAACAACACGGCGTCGAACTTGCCGGTCTTGATGGCCTCGCGGACCGGCGCCGGCGGCGGCGCGGCGCGGACGGTGCGGTAGGCGGTGACGTCGTCGACCTCCCAGCCCAGGTCGATCAGGCCGGCGACCAGGGTCTCCGTGGCGATGTCTGCGCGAGGCAGGAACACCCGGTTGATCGGGTCGAGCAGGTCGTCGTACGGAGGCCAGTCCTCGAGCAGACCCCGAGCCGACTGCTCGCCCGTGGGGACGAGGTCGGCGCGGATGCCCCAGGTGGCGATCGCTTCGGCGGTCTTGTCACCGACGGCAGCGACCTTGAGTCCCGAGAACGCGCGGGCGTCGAGCCCGTACTCCTCGAACTTCTCGCGGACGGCCTTGACGGCGTTGACGCTGGTGAACGCGATCCACTCGTAGCGGCCCTCGACGAGACCGCGTACGGCCTTGTCCATCTGCTGCGGGTTGCGCGGCGGCTCGACCGAGATCGTGGGGACCTCTTCCGAGAGCGCACCGTAGCCACGCAGGCGGGTCGCGAGCCCGGCGGACTGTTCCTTGGTGCGGGGCACCAGGATGCGCCAGCCGTACAGCGGCTTGGTCTCGAACCACGAGAGCGCCTCGCGCATCGAGACGACCTCGCCGACCACCGTGATCGCGGGAGCGGTCATGCCGGCGGCCTTGGCGTCAGCGGCGATGTCGGCCAGCGTCGAGACGACCGTGGTCTGCTCGGTCGTCGTGCCGACGCGAGTCATGGCAACCGGTGTCTCGGGCGAACGTCCCGCCTCGATGAGTCCACGAGCGGCCTCGCCGATGCGGGCGACGGCCGACAGCAGCACGAGGGTCTGCTGACCGGCGTGGTCCCCCCAGTGGATCGTCGAGTCTCCGACGCTGACCACGGAGTACTCGCGGTGTGTTCGGTTCGTCAGCGGCACACCGGCGTACGCGGGGACGGCCGAGACCGACGAGATGCCCGGCACGATCTCAAAGCCGATGCCGGCCTTGGTGCAAGCCGACGCCTCCTCGGGGCCGGTCGCGTAGGTGAACGGATCGCCGGAGATCAGGCGTACGACGTTGGCGCCGGTCTTCGCATGGCGTACGACGAGACGGGCGCGCGCAGCATGTGTCAGCTGCTCACCGTCCTCCCCCACGCCGCCGTCGACGATCTCAGCGCCGTTGGTGACGAGGTTTTCCTGCTCGGGCAGTTCCGTGATGACGACATCAGCCTGGGCGAGCAGCTCAGCAGCACGCACCGTCAGCAGGCTGGCATCGCCCGGCCCCGCGCCCACGAAGCTCACGTGGCCACGTGGGGCCTTACGTGCGCTCGGGCTGGGAGCCTGTGATGCTGGCATCGCGTTGGTGATTGTCACGGTGTTCCTTATCTCTATCTGCCTGGGGTTGGTGAGGCGACGGCCACGAGGGTGTCGGCACCTTCGGCGAGCATCTCGGCAGCAAGACGTTCGCCGACCGCGGCGGCTTCGGAAGGCAAGCCGGTCGCGGACAGTCGGATGGTGGGCGAGCCGGAAATGTCTCCGACCACCGCACGAAGCCACAGCTCGTCACCGTCGTCGCCGGTGGCGACTTCCGCGAGAGCCCCGACTGGTGCGCTGCAGCCTGCTTCAAGTGCGGCAAGCAGACTGCGTTCGGCGGTCACGGCGACCCGGGTGTCAGGTGTCGTCGAGTCCGTCGAGGAGGTGAATCGTCGCGGCATCGTCGGCGCGGCATTCACAGGCGAGAGCACCCTGCCCGGGGGCAGGAAGCATCTGAAGGGGATCTATGAGCTCGGTCGCCTCGTCGGCGCGGCCGAGCCGCAGCAGACCGGCACGAGCAAGGAGCACGGCGTCGTACTCACCGGAGGCCACCTTGGCCAAGCGGGTGTCGACGTTGCCGCGGATCGGTACGACTTCGACCCCGAGGCCGAGCGCGTTGAGCTGCGCCTCACGACGCGGCGAGCCGGTGCCCACACGTGACCCCTGCGGCAGCTCACCGAGGGTCATGCCGTCACGGGCCACGAGGCAGTCACGTGCGTCGACACGGGGTGGGATCGCCGCGATCACCAGGCGCGGGTCCTGGGCAGTTGGCAGATCCTTGAGCGAGTGGACTGCGATGTCGATCTCGCCGGCAGCCAGGGCCTCGCGCAGGGCAGCCACGAACACGCCCTGGCCCCCCATCTCGGCGAGCGGTTCGGAGCTGCGGTCGCCCTCGGTGGAGATCGGGACGAGGTCGATCTCGACGCCGTGTTTGGCCCGGAGCCGGTCGGCGATCATCATCGACTGGGTCATGGCGAGGGCTGAGCTACGCGTGCCGAGCTTGATCGTGGTCATGCGGGCTCACCCCCGACCCGCGTCACGGCATCGACAGCGGCCTGGTCGAGGGCGAACAGGTCAGCCAAGGCCTCGGCGTAGGTGAGACCGCCGGTGCCGTCCACGAGTTGCTGCACGCGGACCGTCGGCGTGTGGATGAGCTTGTCCGCCACCCGGCGAAGAGCCTGGCGCACGGAAGCGAGCTCATCCGCTGTGAGGTCGGGAAGGCGAGCTTCGATACGGGCGACCTCGGCGTCGACGACATCGGTCGCCATGGTGCGCAGGGCCACCACGGTCGGCGTGATGTGCGAGGCGGCCTTGGCGACAAGGAACGTACGAACTTCTTCCTCGACGATCGAGCGGACCTGCAAGACGTCGGCGGCGAGCTCGGCGTTCTCGGTCATCTTGGACAGCACCAGGAGATCGATCAGCGTGATGCCGTCGATGTCACGCGCGGAGCTGTCGATGTCACGCGGCAGGGCGAGGTCGATCAGCACGCTGAGGCGGCCACGTGCGGCCTCGATGCGCTGGCGATCGAAGACGACACCGTTGGCACCCGTGCAGCTGATGAGCACGTCGACCGCCGCGAGCTCGTCGCCCATGTCCTCCCAGTGGAGGGCGCGGACGCCCCATTCGATGGCGAGGTCCTGGGCGCGTACGTGCGTCCGGTTGGCGATCGCGATCTGCCCGGGGGTGACGCCACGCTCGATCAGCGTGCGTATGGCGAGCTTGGCCATCGTGCCGGCGCCGGCGACAAGGAAACGTGTCCCGGTGGTGTCGACGATCTCGCCAGCAGCGGCCAGCGATGCGGTGACGATCGACGGCGCGAGACGATCGATCCCGGTTTCGGCGTGGCCGCGCTTTCCGATGCGCAGCGCCTGCTGGAACAGCGCGTTCAGGGCAGGTCCGACGGTCGCCTCGGTCTGGGCGGTCAGCAGCGCGTCGCGGACCTGGCCGAGGATCTGGCTCTCGCCGAGGATCATCGAGTCCATGCCTGCGGCGACGCCGAAGACGTGGGCCACTGCCGCTTCGTCGAAGTGCACGTAGACGTGGCGTACGAACTCGTCGCGATCGAGACCCGAGTGCTCGGCGAGCAGACGCGACACCTCTTCGACGGCGCCGTGGAAGCGCTCAGCCTCGACGTAGATCTCGACCCGGTTGCACGTCGAGACGACGACGGACTCGGTGACGAACGGTGTCTCGAGCACGAGCTGCGCGAGCTTGATCGACGCCGAAGGATCGAGCGCGACCTTTTCGAGCACCTCGAGCGGCGCAGACTTGTGGGACATGCCCACGACAAGAACGCTCATGCCGACACCTCCCCGGCCTTGCGTTGCTCGTGATAGGCGAGGATCTGGAGCTCGATCGACAGGTCGACCTTGCGTACGTCGACGCCGTCCGGCACCTGCACGAGCGCCGGCGCAAAGTTGAGGATGCTCGTGATGCCGGCCTCGACCAGGCGGTCGGCGACCTCCTGGGCGGCCTCTCCGGGTGTGGCGATGATGCCGATCGAGATCTCGCGATCGGCGACGACCTGGGTGAGCTCAGACATCGCCGAGACCTGGATGCCGGAGATGGTGGTGCCGACCCGCTCGGGGTTGCTGTCGACGAGGGCCGCGACGCGGATGCCGCGGGTGCTGAATCCCTGATAGGCCGAGAGGGCGGAGCCGAGGTTGCCCACGCCGACGATGACGACGTCCCAGTCTTGGTTCTGCCCGATCTCGAGTGCGATCTGGTAGCGGAGATACTCGACGTCGTAGCCGACCCCACGGGTGCCGTAGGAACCGAGGTGGGACAGGTCCTTGCGCAGCTTGGCGGGGTTGACGCCCGCCTGTGCCGCGAGGTCATTGGACGAGCACGTGCCGATGCCCTGCTCGGTGAGAGAGTTGAGGGCACGCAGATAGACAGGTAGCCGCGCCACTGTGGCGTCAGGGATGCCACGGTCGGGCGTACCGGCCGAAGGCCTGTTGCGAAGTATCGTCACGGTGCTCCTGCGCTGCGGGGCCGGGGATTATCCCTAGTGGGACTGGCTCGCTGCGCTCATTCAGTTTAAGAGTTTGTGAACGCGTTCTCAAAATCGAGGAGCCGGGCGAACCGCGTCACAAGCGCCAAGACCACCGAAACCCGGTGAGAAAACTCACCAGCTCAACCCATCGTCAGCGGTGATTTCTCAACCTGATGACGGCGCTTTCGGTTGAGAGGTCACCGTTCACCAGCTTTCGGGCGCATACGGTTGAGAAGTCACCGCTTCTCCGTGCGGTCAGCGTTTCGCGAGCGCGGACCGGAGGCGGCGCTCGTCGACTCGCCAGAAGTCGTGCTGCTTGCCGTTGACGAAGGTCACCGGCACTTGCTCGGTGAACCGCCTCACCAGATCGTCGTCCCCGTCGATCTCGACCCGCAGCCACGAGTCCCCCGTGTCCGCGCAGATCTCGGCGACCAGCTGCTCGGCGACCTCACACAGGTGGCAATCGGCGCGCGAGTAGACGACGACACGTGCGTCATCAGCGTGAGCAGGCGATGTCACGAGGTCTCGAGGCCGAGGGTCTCGCTGCGGGCGAGCGCTCGCAGACGACCCTTGGCAACCTTGCCGGTGGCGGACTGCGGCAGGCCCTTGACCACAACGATGCGGCGTGGCTGCTTGAAGCGTGCCAATCGCGTACGGCAGTGCGCCTCGACCGATTCGCGCAGCAGCTGCTCGTCATGGGCAGATGCGGACTCGGCAACGACGAAGGCGACGACCGCCTCGCCGGTCTCTTCGTCCGGCAGGCCGACCACTGCAACCTGGGCGACTCCGGTGACCTCGGAGATGACGTCCTCGACCTCGAAGGGGTAGACGTTGAACCCGGACACGATCACCAGCTCGCGCAGCCGGTCGACGAGCGTGAGGTCGCCCGCCTCGTCGAGATAGCCGATGTCGCCGGTGGGGTACCAACCATCGTCACGAGGACCGTCGACACCGTCAGGCCAGTAGCCGTTGAAGAGGTTGTCGCCCTGGACCCAGATCTCGGCCGGATCGCCGGGAGAGGCGTCGGCGCCGCTGGCCTCGACGATCCGTACGTCGATACCGGGCAGCGGGCGACCGACCGAGCCGCCACGCGGGCCGCCATCCTCGGCACGGCGAGCGCCCATCGTGACCGCGATGACCGGTGCCGTCTCGGTCAGCCCGTAGCCCTGCTCGATGTGCTTGCCGGAGGACGAGAAGAACGAGTCGGCGAGCTCGGGGTCGAGCGTCGAGGCGCCCGAGAGGATGAGATTGACGCCCGCGAGCTTGTCGCGGAGGTCGTCGCGACCGGCCCAGGCCGCGACGACGGGCGGGGCCAGCGGAAGGTTGGTGACGCGTTCGGCCTTGATCTGGTCGAGCAGTCCACCGGGGTCGAACCCGTCGACGAGCACGACCGAGGCTCCCTGCTTGACGGCCTGACCCAGCACGCAGTTGAGCCCGTAGATGTGGAACATCGGCAGCAGGCCGAGGCAGACGTCCTCGCGAGTCACCGCCGGCGGATCGAGGGCCGCGACCTGCTCGATGTTGGCGATCAAGGCGCGGTGGCTCAGCATCGCTCCACGTGGCTTGCCGCTCGTGCCCGACGTGTAGAGCACGACGGCCAGCGCCTCGGGGTCCGGCGGTGCCGCCGGCTCGGTGCCCGACGCGTCGGCGAGGAAGCTGGCGAACGCCGTTTCGTCACCCTGCGGCTCGGCGCCGTCGACGATCACCGAGATGTCGGGGGTGACCGCTTCGCGCACCTGGGCCAGGGCGGCCTCGTCGCAGAGCACGACCTTGGTGCGCGAGTCGGAGAGCATACGGCCGATCTCGCCGGTCGTGGAGCGCGGATTGATCGGTACGGCGACCATGCCGCCGCGCAGGATCCCGTAATAGGCGATCGGCAGGTCGATGCGGTTGGCCATCACGAGTGCGACTCGTTGACCCGCCCTCAGGCCTCGGCCGGAGAGTCCACGAGCCACGGCATCGGCGGCCTCGTCGAACTGTTTCCAGGTGAGCTGGCGTCGATCGGTGCGATTTTCGACCAGCGCAACCCCGTCGGGGTCGCGCACCGCGGCCTCACGCAGGTACTCGCTGACATTGACTGTCACACCATCGAGTCAACCACAGCCCCATGTGCCGCATAACCATTACTGTCGACTACATGTCCAAGGACCCCGACCAGCCGCGCAACCTGAAGTCGCGCTCGCTGCTGGCAGGTCAGGCCTCCGCCTCCAGCTCGGAGATGGAGGACGCGCTCACCACAGCACCTGACACGACCGCTGCGGCGTTCTTCGACGTCGACAACACGATCATGCAGGGCGCCTCGATCTTCCATCTCGCCCGCGGGCTCCATCGCCGCAAGTTCTTCACCACCGGCGACATCGCCAAAGCGGCGTGGCAACAGTTCTACTTCCGCTTCGCCGGCGTCGAGGACCCCGAGCACATCGCCAAGGCTCGCGCCTCCGGACTGGCGTTCATCAAGGGTCACACCGTCCAGGAGCTCCAAGAGGTGGGCGAGGAGATCTTCGACGAGAACATGGCCCACAAGATCTGGCCCGGCACTCGCGCTCTCGCGCAATGGCATCTCGATCGCGGGCAGAACGTGTGGCTCGTCACCGCCGCACCCGTCGAGATCGCCTCCACGATCGCCCGCCGCCTGGGCCTCACGGGCGCACTCGGCACCGTGGCCGAGCACGTCGACGGTGTCTACACCGGCGAGCTGGTCGGCGAGATGCTGCACGGCGAGGGCAAAGCGGTCGCGGTCCGCGAGATCGCCTCCCGCGACGGATTGGTGCTCGAGGACTGCTACGCGTACTCCGACTCCAGCAATGACCTGCCCATGCTGTCGTTGGTCGGACACCCGTGCGCGGTCAATCCCGACAAGACCCTGCGGGCTCACGCCAAGGCCAACGGTTGGCGCATCCGCGACTACCGCACCGGCCGCAAGGTGGCAGTCGCCGGAGCCAAGACCGCGTTCGTCGCGGGGGCCGCTGGAGGCGCCCTCAAATTCCTGCGCCTCCGGAAAAAAAGGAAATCCTGACAGCGACCCCCACACCCGTTAGACTCCCTGTGATCAGGGAGGGCCTGTGAGTTTTTCAACGACTGTGCTGCGCGATGCGTTGTCGTATGCCCTCATGGGCCTGGACAACAGGCAGCTCGCGATCGCGTTGACGGTTGCCGACTCCCCCGCGTACGCGCCGTCCAGCAGCTCCTCGCCGGGCCCCGATGACGAAGGCTTCGATCCCGAGGCCTCACGCCTGCGCGCCCTCGTCGACCTCGCCAAGGAAGGCGACGCCGAGGCCTACGGTCAGCTCTACGACCACTACGTGTCGGGCGTGTTCCGCTTCATCTACTACCGCGTCAGCTCACAGCAGCTCGCCGAAGACCTGACCAGCGAGACCTTCGTGCGCGGACTGCGCGCGATCCAGCGCTTCAACTGGCAGGGCAAGGACTTCGGCGCATGGCTGACGACCATTGCCCGCAACCTGGTCGCCGATCACTTCAAGTCGAGCCGCGCTCGCCTCGAGATCGTCACCGAGACCATCCCCGAGGGCCGCACCACCGTCGCAAGCCCCGAGCAGGAAGTCCTCTCCCTGATCTCCAACGAGATGCTGTTCGAGGCAGTGAGCTCGCTGCCGAACGAACAGCGCGACTGCGTCCTGATGCGATTCATCCAAGGCCTGTCGATCGCCCAGACCGCCGCCGCCCTCGGGCGCAGCGAGGGTGCCGTCAAGCAGCTCCAGCTGCGCGCAGTTCGCAGTCTCGCCAAGACAGTTTCGGAGGATGTCCGATGACCCAGACCACGGTGACTGGCCGTAACTTCGCGGCATCCGAACTCGTTGATATGAGTGTTGAACTAATCACCGGAAGGAACCCTTCATGATCGGCCGTCGAGCTGACGACGCCCAGTCCTTTGACGAGGCCTGGAGCGGACGTACGCCCCGAGACGAGCAGATCGCCCAGCTGGTCCGGTTCGCCGAGACTCTGTGCGAGTCTGCCGTTGTCGAGCCGACCCCGGAGTTCCGCCTCTCCCTTCGCTCGACCTTGATGGCCGAGGCGCAGACCACGCTCGTGCCGGTCGAGTCGCTAGCCCCAACTAAAACCAAGGCTCGTACGTTCACCACCGCGCCAGCTCAGCACCCAGTCCGCCGCCGCGTCGCCGGAGTGACCGCGGCCGCCCTGGCGTCGGTGGGCGTCGTCGGCATGGTCTCCACGAGCGCCTCCGCCGTTCCCGGCGAGATGCTGTACTCCGTCAAGCGCAGCGTCGAGTCCGTGCAGCTCGCCCTCCACCAGGGCGACGGCTCACGGGGTGCGTTCCTGCTGGCGCAGGCTTCTGAGCGGCTCGCCGAGGCACGCCAGCTGAGCGACAACCCGTCAGAGCGCACCGACTCGCTCATCGCGTCGACCCTCGAGGACTTCAGCAGCCAGGCCGAGACCGGATCCGACTCGTTGTTCGACGATTTCGACAGCAACGGCAAGACCACGTCGATCCAGAAGGTCAATGACTTCGCGGCCGCAGCCGCCACCGAGCTCGCGACCCTTTCGGCGCTCGTGCCCGAGAGCGCCGAGGGCGCCTTCACCACGGCGACCAAGACGATCAGCGACCTCGCGATCGAGGCCTCATCACTGTGCTCGACCTGCGCGGCCGCTGACGCGCAGTCCTTGGTCAACGCCGTCACGTCGTTGACCACCACGGGCGTTGTCGCTGACCCCGCGCCGGCAGCGGCGACCAAGAAGCCCTCGACGACCACTCAGAAGCCCAGCCCGGCTCCCGTCGCCGTCACGGCCACCAAACCGGCTCCGACCGCACCGGTTCCGACGGCGACCGCACCGCCGCAGATCGACCTCGCGCCGGTCACCCAGCCGCTGATCGACGGACTGCTGGGCAAAGAGGGCCTCGTACCCGGTCTGCTGAACGGCCTGCTGGGCACCAAGAAGTAGTTCTCTCGTTGGACGAGTGCCTGCGAGGAACGAGCCGGTGTGTCAAGTCCTCGCAGGGCTCGCTCAGCCTCAGAAGAACGCGTTGCCTCGGTCCACAAGCAGGTTGTAGAGCGTCTGCTGGATCGTCTCACGCACCTGGTCGGTGACGTTGAACAGCAGCATCGGGTCGTCGGCCGCTTCGGGCTCGTACGCATCCGTGCGAATCGGTTCACCGAACTCGATGATCCACTTGCTGGGCAACGGGATCAGGCCCAGTGGGCCGAGCAGCGGGAAGAACGGCGTGATCGGCAGATAGGGCAGCCCGAGCAGTCGCGCCAGTGACGGGACGTTGCCCACCAAGGGGTAGATCTCCTCGGCACCGACGATCGAGACGGGCACGATCGGCACTTGGGCGCGCATCGCGGATGACACGAATCCGCCGCGGCCGAAGCGCTGAAGCTTGTAACGATCGGCGTACGGCTTGCCGATGCCCTTGAACCCCTCGGGCCACACGCCCGCGAGCTCGCCCGTCGTGAGCAGACGTTCAGCATCCTCCGAGCACGCCAGGGTCGCACCGACCTTGCGGGCGATCTGGCCGACGAAGGGAAGTGAGAAGACGAGGTCGGCGCCCAGTGGACGGAGATTGCGATCAGAGTACTTCTTGACGGCATATCCGGTGATCAGGCCGTCGAGGGGCACCGTGCCCGAGTGGTTGGCCACGAGCAGCGCCCCACCCTCCGTCGGGATGTTCTCGATGCCGCGGACCTCGAGTCTGAACCACTTCTCGGCCAGTGGCTCGATCGCCGCGGTGAGGACCTCGGTGATCTGCGGATCGAAGCCGAACTCGTCAACCTCGTAGTCGCCGTCGAGCCGGGTACGAATCGTCGCCAGCAACGTGGCGACGCGCTTCTCCCAGTCGGACCCGAACACTCGTTGGGCTCCCTGGATGAGCGCCACGAAGATCTCGTCGAGAGGGATGCCCGCTGACAGCGGCGCTGCGCCTGCCGTACGGGTCCTGCGCGCTGCCTCCTCGGCGGCACCCGCGGCAGCACGTGCGGCGTCCTCGTCCGTCACCGCACGGAGGTGGGGCTTCTCGGTCGCGGGTGCTTCCTTCTTGGGAGCGACGGGGTCACCTCCCGCGGACGCAGTCCGCGGGGGATTCTTGGCCGGAGCCTTCTTGGCAGTCTTCTTCGCCGCGACGGGCTCTGCGGCCTTCGCCTTCTTGACGGGCTTCTTGGCCACCGGCTTGTCACCCGCCAGCGCGCGTGCAGCACTCGACGGTGACGCGGCGCTGCTGCCACGACCGGCCTTGCCGGACGTACCGATGCCCTTCAGCTTGTCGTCATTGGTCATGACCTGCCTCCTAGCGAGGAAAGTATGCCGGGACGAGCCGAGCTGCGGTATTCCTCGAAGGCCTGTTCCGACGTCCACTTGAGCTCGTAGCCGAAGATGTCACGCAACGCCGAGGTGTCGACGACCCGCCCGTACATCAGCAGGCGATGCAGGTCAGGTGAGAGATCCGACCCCATCACCTTGAGGGCGCGGCGTGCGCCCGCCGCGAATCCGAGGGACGGGAGGGGCAGGAGCGGCTTGCCGAGTCGACGTGCCGCCTGGCTCAGCAAGACCACACCGTCGCCGGCGACGTTGAACGTGCCCGGGCGATCGTGCAGCACGGACTCAGCGAGGACGTTCATGGCGTCGTCGAGGTGGAGGAACTGCAGACGCGGGTCGTAGCCCAGAGCCATCGGCAGGACCGGGTTGTCGAAGTAGTTGCGGATCGGGGTGTCGATGTCCGGGTGGAGCAGCTGCGCTCCGCGCAGGGTCGTGATGATGACCTCGGGGCGCCGTCGGGCAAAACCGCGTACGTATGACTCGACCTCGACGATGTCCTTGGGGAATCCGGATCGCACTCCGTCGCGCGCCAGCAGCGACTCGGTGAACATCGCCGGATCGCGGGGCGACGTGCCGTAGACCGAGGTCGACGAACCGAGCACGAACTTGGTGAGCCCGGCAGCCCGCTGGCAGGCGGCCAACAGCTGCATCGTGCCGATGACGTTGAGCTCCTTCGCCGCGCCCGAACGCCCACGGGTCGGCGGGCCGAGGTCCAGGTGGACGACGGTGTCGACCTCCTCGACGGCGATGACCTTGCCGACGACGGGCGTGCGGATGTCAGCTCGTACGAACTTGACCCCGTCGAGCTGACCTGTGGGGAGGATCGTGTCGATGCCGACGACCTTGTCGACACCTTCGAGCGCGGCGACACGGAGGGCGCACTGGGACGCAAAGTTGCTCGCGACCCCCGTGACGAGGACGACCCTGCCCATGGTTTGGTGCTACTTGCCCAGACGGCGGCGCTGCACTCGAGTGCGCTTGAGCATCTTGCGGTGCTTCTTCTTCGACATCCGCTTGCGACGCTTCTTGATGACTGAACCCACGGGTCACTACTCAATTCCTGTTGGCCACGCGATGGCGGCTGTGTGCACGAAAGATGGTCTGCCAGAGCCTGCGCGGCGACGTCTTGGTCTCCGGTTTGACTGTCTTACAGCCTACACGGGACAACAGGCACGGATTTGCGCCGACCAGAGGGCGAACGATCAACCGGCCTGGAAGTAGGACTTGGAGAGGAACTCCTCGACCGCCGACTCGGGTACCCGGAACGAACGGCCCACCCGGACCGCCTCGAGCTCGCCTGAGTGGACGAGGCGGTAGACAGTCATCTTGGACACGCGCATCTGCGTGGCGACCTCCGCCACTGTCATGAACGTCTGGCCGGATGCCATCTCGTCACCTGCTCTCTGAGGGCACGCGCGCTCTCCGGCTTCCCCACCGGAGAAACAGCGCGCGTGCTTGCGTCGACACTAGTGGCAAATGAGGCCCCCGTGACAGTAGTTGACCAAAATCGCTTCAGGTGGGGAATGTCACCCCGATTGGCTCGTTCAGGGTTGTGGATCAAGCCCGTTCAGCGGGAACGAGGCTGTTCTGGTGGCCTGGATGGAACGATCGAGCCAGCTGGCGGGGTCGTAACCGTCTTCCCAGGCCCGGAAGGCGACGGTTCGACCGTCCGTCATCTGTGCTGGCCCTGCAACGCCACGCATTTTCTCGATCTGGGCTCGCCACTGCTCCGGGGTGGCCGACTGTGGGTCCAGCGGGGAGCCGGCCACGATGGCGAGCAGGTGCGCCCAGGCCCTCGGGACGACGTCCATGACGGCATAGCCACCTCCGCCCGTGGCGACCCATTTGCCCCCACACACCTCTTCGGCGAGCTCGCCGAGCGCGACGTACGACGCGCGTTGCCCGTCGACCGTGAGCATCAGGTTGGTCAGCGGATCATCCATGTGCGAGTCGCAGCCGTGCTGGGTCACCAGGATGTCGGGCTTGAACTCGCGTACGAGTGGCGGCACCACCGCATGGAAGGCTCTCAACCAACCGGCATCGGAGGTGCCCGGCGGAAGGGCGACGTTGACCGACGAGCCCTCGGCGCCCTCGCCGCCGGTCTCGGTGGCGTAACCCGTACCGGGGAACAACGTCTGCGGTCCTTCGTGGATCGAGATGGTCAGCACGCGCGGGTCGTCATAGAACATCGCCTGCACGCCGTCGCCGTGATGTGCGTCGACGTCGACGTACGCAACCCGCTGCGCACCGTTGTCCAGCAGCCATCGGATCGCGAGGGCGACATCGTTGTAGATGCAGAACCCGCTGGCATGGTCGCGCATGGCGTGGTGGAGCCCGCCGGCGATGTTGACCGAACGTGGAGCCTGGCCGGTCCAGACTCGCCGGGCCGCCTCGACGCTCGCACCGGCAGCGAGTGAGCTGGCTTCGTGCATCTGCGCGAACACGGGGTTGTCGGCCGTGCCGAGGCCGATCGAGGGATCGCCGTGCGTCGGGTTGTCGCTGAGCCGGTGGACCTTCTCGATGTATTCGGCCGAGTGGATCCGGTTGAGGTCGTCCTCGGTCGCGGCGGCTGCCCCGACGACATCCATCGCGCTGAGGATGCCGAGCTCCCTGGCCAGATTGATCGTCAGCTCGATGCGTACGGGCGCCATGGGGTGTGACGGGCCGAAGTTGTAGCTCGTCATCGTCTCGTCGAAGACGAGCACCGCACGGTCGGTGGTGTTCGCTCGCTGGCGGTCGCTCATGGCTTCGACAGCTCCGCGGATCGCGCCGCCGCAGCCTTCACGCCGGCGACGAGGGCGTCCTTGACGCCACGGTCGTCGAAGGTGGCTATCGCCGCGGCGGTCGTACCGTTGGGCGAGGTGACCCGCCGACGCAGCTCGTCGGCGTTCTCGGGCGACTCGGAGAGCAGCTTGGCAGCGCCGACCAGGGTCTGCGCAGCCAACGTCCGGGCGGTGACATCGTCGAGGCCCGCTTCGACTCCCCCGGCGATCATGGCCTCGGCGAGGTAGAACACGTACGCGGGGCCGGACCCGGAGACCGCGGTGACGGCGTCCTGCTGTGTCTCATCGACCACGACGACCTTGCCGCCGGACTCGAGCAGCGCCGACACAGCGGCGAGCTGGTCTGCCGAGCAGGACGATCCGCCGGAGATGCCGAACATCCCCTCGCCGACCAGGGCCGGCGTGTTGGGCATCGCGCGCACGACGGCGACACCGTCCGGGAGGGCCGTCTCGAGGGTGTCGATCAGGATGCCGGCAGCGAGGGACACCACGGTGGCGCTGGCGGCGACATTCGAAGAGATCTCGGTGAGCAACGAAGGCACGTCCTGCGGCTTGACCACGATCAGGATCGTGTCGGCATCGGTGACCGCCTCGGCGTTGCCGGTGACCTGCACGCCGTAGGCCTCACGCAGCTCGGCGGCACGTTCGGCGCGCTTCTCGCTGATCACGAGGTCAGCGACGGGATGTCCGTGGTCCAGGATCGCGGACAGAAGGGTCTCCCCCATCACGCCTGCACCAAGGATTGCGACGCGCTGAGTCATGCGCTCCACACTAATGGCGACTGTTTCCGCTCGCTGCCAGACCGACACCCAGGGCGATCATCGATCCCCCGCCGACTGCCCCCAGCGCTTCACCGCGCCGAGGAGAGGCGTTGAACCACGAGCGCAGCTGGCTGGCGATGACCGCCCAGAGGCTGTCGGACACGATCCCGATGCCGAAGGCCAGCAGCCCGAGCAGGAGCATCTGGAGCTGTACGTGACCGGCGCCGCGGTCGACGAACTGTGGCAGCACGGCGCCGAGGATCATGAACGACTTGGGGTTGGAGAAGCCGACGATGAATCCTTGGCGCACTGCCTTGGCGGTCGACAGCGCCGGGGCCATCGCCACTCCCGTTTCACTGACGTCGAAGGCCTTGCGGTGCCGAATCGCCTGCACCCCGAGCCACACGAGGTAGGCGGCACCGGCGAACTTCAGGATCGTGAAGACGAGCACGGATTCTTGCACGATCACGCCGAGACCGAGCGCGACCAGGGCGACGATCGCGAGCAGGCCCAGCGAGTTGCCGGCGACGGTCGCCAAGGCGATGCCGCGACCGTACGAGAGTGCACGACCGATCACGAAGACGACACTCGGACCGGGGATCGCGATGAGGATGAAAGCCGCCAGCCCGAAGGCCAGCACCTGCTCACCGGTGATCACAAGAGCCCTTCGAAACCGAGGAGGTGGAACGAGACCGTCACGACGCCACCTCGCGCGACGCGTGGAGGCGGGTGAACGCCATGGCCTCGAGGAGGTCCGCCTCACGTGATTGCTGATCCCCGGCCTTGCGCGTGTTGATCTCGACGACGATCTCACCGGCAAAGCTCGAGGCGGCGACGGTCGCGAGGAAGGCCTCGCACGGCTGGGTGCCACGACCCGGCACGAGATGCTCGTCCTTGCCCGATCCCGAACCGTCGGTGATGTGCACATGGGCGAGCCGATCGCCGAGATCCTCAGCCATCTTCACGGGGTCCTGGTGCGCCGTCGAGCTGTGCGACAGGTCGACCGTGACGTGTGCGTAGTCGTGCTCGACCGGGTTCCAGCCCGGTGCGTACGCCTGGAACTCACGCTTGCCGGTACGCCACGGGTACATGTTCTCGACGGCGTACGTGACGCCGTGCTTGGCCTCCATGTCGGCGATGCCCTCGACGAATCCCCGGGCGTAGTCACGCTGCCACCTGAACGGCGGGTGCACCACGATGACCTCGGCGCCGACCGCATGGGCCATCTCGGCACTGCGGTCGAGCTTGCCCCACGGATCGCTGCCCCACACTCGCTGCGTCACGAGCAGGCAGGGAGCGTGGACCGACACGACCGGGATCTCGTGGAACGTACTCAACGCCTTGATCGCGGTGATGTCTGCACTGACGTCGTCGATGCCGACCATGACCTCGACGCCGTCGAAGCCGAGCCGGGCGGCTGCCTCGAACCCGCTCGCGGTCGACCCCGGATAGACCGAGGAGGTCGACATGGAGACGCGGATGGCTTCGGACACGTTTCCTAGCGTATGCCGCGGGGTCTACAGCTGGTCGAGATGCTCCAGCAGAACGCCTTCACGCAGGGCCCAGGGGCAGATCTCGAGCTCCTCGAGATCGAACAGATCCATCGCGGCTGCGGCGACGATGGCGCCGGCGTACATCTGGTCAGCACGATCCACCGACACGCCGGGCAATGAAGCGACATCATCAGGTCGCATCTCCGCCAGCTGTTGGACGAGGGGCACGAGGTCGTCGCGGCGCAACGAACGGCGCACGTACTGGCCTTCGCTGGAGGCCGCGGCACCGCACATGCGGGCGAGCGAGCGGAACGTCTTGCTCGTCGCGACGGCTCGGTCGAACGAGCCACCGCGCAACAGTGCGCCGGCCTCCTCGGCGATCGACGAGCGCACGTGGAGCCGAAGCTCGGCACCACTTCTGCCGACGTTGAACCACTCGCGTGTCAGCCGGCCGGCACCCAGGGGCAGGGAGCTCGCGACGTCCGGACTCTCGTCGAAACCGGCCGCCATCTCAAGCGATCCACCACCGATGTCGAACACTCCGAGGCGTCCCGACGACCAACCGAACCACCGTCGAGCAGCAAGGAACGTCAGACGCGCCTCGTCCTCGCCCCCCAGCACCTCGAGGTCGAGACCGCTCGCCTTGTTGACCCGGTCGATGACGTCATCGGCGTTGACCGCCTCGCGGACGGCCGAGGTGGCAAACGCCCTGATCTGCGTGCAGCCCTTGTCCTCGGCCTCAGCCTTGGCCTCGACCATGTACTTGCTGAGCCGGGCCACCCCTTCATCCGAGATCGCGCCGTCGGCGTCAAGATGGTCGGTCAGCCTCAGGGGCTCCTTGTACGAGTGCGCCGGCACCGGCGGCCCACCGCGGAATGCGTCGACGACAAGGAGGTGGCCCGTGTTGGACCCGATGTCGAGCACGCCCATGCGCATACGTTCATTGTCTCACCGCGTGGGTCCTTGCCTCACCGCCTAGGGTGGTGTGGTGCCAGAAATCGAGCTCGGGTTTCCCCGTACGTACGTCGAGTTCGCCAACCCGTCCGACGAGACGGAGGTGTTCCGCTGCGATCTGACCTGGCTCACATCACGCTGGACCTGCATCTTCGGCGCCGGGTGCCCGGGCATCTACGAGACCAGCCCAGACGCCGGCTGCTGCACTCTCGGCGCCCACTTCTCCGATGAGGACGACGCCAACCGTGTCGGCGCGGTCATGGAGAAGCTGACTCCCGCTCAGTGGCAGAACCATGACGAGGGGCACGCGCGCGGCTGGACCGAGAAGGACGACGAGGGCGAGCTCAAGACCCGTGCGTTCGAGGGCGCCTGCATCTTCCACAACTCGCGGGACTTCGAAGGCGGCTACGGCTGCGCCCTGCACGGCCATGCACTCGAAGAAGGCCTGAAACCCCACACCACCAAGCCCGACGTCTGCTGGCAGCTGCCGTTGCGTCGACAGTTCCGCGATGTCGACCGCGGCGACGGATCGACGTACACCGAGGTGCAGATCGGCGAATACACCCGGGCAGGCTGGGGACCCGGCGGAGCCGACCTCGACTGGTACTGCTCCTCCAACACCGAGGCGCACGTCGGCATGGAGCCGGTCTACGTCTCCAACCGTGACGAGCTGACGGAGCTCATGGGCGAAGAAGGCTACGCCGAGCTGGTCCGCCAATGTGAGGAGCACGAAGCATCCGGGACACCCAACCCGCACCCCGCCAGCGTGTGACCTGCACTACACCACGCCATTTCGGCATGAATCAGTAACCCCCCGGAATGACGGGATCCGTCGTCAGGCAACAATGCCGTATGCACCTCGATCACGTCTCTTTCGCAGTCGGCCCTGACGGCCTCGCCGGCACGACTGCCAGCCTCGGAAAACTGCTCGGTGCCTCGTTCATCGATGGCGGCGCGCACCCCCGCTTCGGCACCCGCAACATGCTCCTGCCGCTCACGAACCACCAGTACCTCGAAGTGGTCGAGGTACTCGACCACCCTGCTGCCGACAAGGCCGCCTTCGGCCAAGCCGTGCGCCAGCGCTCAGACGCCGGCGGCGGATGGCTCGGCTGGTGCCTCGCCGTCGAGGACATGTCGGAGGTCGAGAAGCGCATGGGCCGCCACGCCGTACCCGGCAACCGCCGCCGCCCCGACGGTTTCAACCTCGAGTGGCGCCAGATCGGCACCAGCGGGATGAAGTCCGACCCGCAGCTGCCGTTCGTCATCAGCTGGGACATCGACATGGCGGAGCACCCCTCGCAGGGAGCCGACTCCGACATCTCCCTGACGGCCTTGGAGATTGCCGGCGACCCCAACCGGTTGGCGACCTACCTCGGACAGCCGGCGGTCGAGGCTCTGGAGGAGATCGAGGTGCGATGGGTCGCACCCCACGGAACACCGGGCATCCTCGCCGCCGAGTTCGCCACGGCATCAGGACCCGTACGCATCTAGTGCGCAAAAGCGTCACACGGTTCGCCTAGCGTGTTGGCATGGCGACCACCAAGACCGCGCGACCCGCTTATCGATGCGCCGACTGTGGCTGGACGACCAGCAAGTGGGTCGGTCGCTGTGGAGAGTGCCAGGCGTGGGGCACGGTGGACATCGCCGCCGGCCTGCGTACCGGTCGCACCCAGGCCGCGCCCGTCACCTCTCCTGCCATCCCCATCAGTCAGGTCACGATCGAGTCTGCACGCTCGGAAACGTCCGGCATCGGCGAGCTCGATCGGGTGCTCGGCGGTGGAGTAGTCCCGGGAGCCGTTCTCCTGCTTGCCGGTGAGCCCGGGGTCGGCAAGTCGACACTGTTGCTGGAGGTTGCGGCGCGTTGGGCACGCGCCGGTCGGCGCACCCTGTACGTCTCCGGCGAGGAGTCGGCGGCGCAGGTGAGGCTCCGCGCCGAGCGCACCGGCGCCGTGCATGACCTTCTCTACCTCGCCGCCGAGACCGATCTCGGCGGCCTCCTGACCCATGTCGACGTGGTCAAGCCCGGGCTCCTGATCGTCGACTCGGTGCAGACGATCGGCTCGGCCGACGTCGACGGCGTACCAGGTGGCGTCACCCAGGTACGCGAGGTCGCCTCCGCCGTGATCCAACGCGCCAAGCACGACAACATCGCCACGCTGCTGGTCGGACATGTCACCAAGGACGGCTCGGTCGCCGGCCCGCGGGTGCTGGAGCACCTGGTCGACGTGGTGCTGCAGTTCGAGGGCGATCGAAGCTCGCGCCTGCGGTTGCTGCGCGCCGTCAAGAACCGCTTCGGACCGGTCGACGAGATCGGCTGCTTCGACCTCACCGGCGACGGCATCGTCGAGGTGCCAGACCCGACCGGACTCTTCCTGTCGCGCCATGAGACCCCCGTTGCCGGCACCTGCGTCACCGTCACGATGGAAGGTCGCCGGCCGCTCCTCGCCGAGGTGCAGGCGTTGAGCGTCGAGACCTCCAACCCGTCGCCGCGCCGTACGTCGAGCGGACTCGACTCGTCCCGGGTCGCGATGATCCTTGCCGTGCTGACCAAGCACTGCCGGGTCGACCTGTCCAGGCACGACGTCTACACCGCAACCGTCGGCGGCGCACGGCTGACCGACCCGTCCGTCGACCTCGCTGTGGCGATCGCGACAGCATCAGCCCACGTCAACAAGCCCGCACCCGCCGACCTGGTGGCTTTCGGCGAGGTGGGCCTCGCCGGCGAGGTGCGCAAGGTCAGCAACCTCAAGGTCCGCCTGCGCGAAGCCGAGCGCATCGGCTTCAAGCGCGCTGTCGTACCGGCGGGGTCTGAGGGCATCGACGAGTTCCAGGGCTCGATGACGGTCACCGCCGTACAGACGATCGCCGAGGCTGTGGCATGTCTCGACTCGCGCCCCCTTACTGACGCTGCCTGGGCGGCATCAGTCCCTCCGGCGGTCCCCTAGACTGTCGGGGACTCAGATGAGGGGTGACGGGGCCCAGATGGCTACTCCTGCAGAACGCAACGCCACGCAGGTCGACTCCGCAGCACGACTGCGCGAGACGCTGGCAACTGTCGCGCCCGGAACTGAGCTGCGTGAAGGGCTCGAGCGGATCCTCCGCGGACGCACCGGCGCCCTGATCGTGGTCGGTCACGATCGACAGATCGAAGCGGTCTCGACCGGCGGGTTCAAGCTCGATGTCCCGTTCACCGCCACGGGTCTTCGCGAGCTCGCCAAGATGGACGGCGCGATCATCCTGGACAAGGACGCGAGCCGCATCCTGATGGCCGGTGTGCACCTCATGCCCGATCCGTCGATCTTCACCGAGGAGTCCGGCACCCGGCACCGCACCGCCGACCGGGTCGCCCGCCAGACCAGCGTTCCCGTGATCTCGGTGTCTGCCTCGATGCACATCATCGCGCTCTATCAGGACGACCTGCGCCGGGTGCTTGAGGAGACCGCCGCCGTGCTCGGCCGTGCCAACCAGGCCCTCCAGACGCTCGAGCGTTACCGCAACCGCCTCGACGAGGTGTCCGACGCGTTGTCGGCACTTGAGATCGAGGACCTCGTCACAGTTCGCGACGTCGCCGCCGTGGCCCAGCGGCTCGAGATGGTCAGCCGCATCGCCGGTGAGATCGACACGTACGTCCTCGAGCTCGGCACCGATGGACGCCTGCTGGCCCTGCAGCTCGAAGAGCTCATCGGCGGCGTCGACGCCGAACGAGAGCTGGTCATCCGCGACTACATGCCGACCGGGCGTCGCGCGCGGTCGACCGAAGCCGTCCTTGCCGCACTGGCCAACATCCCCTCCCCCGACCTCGTCGATCTCGGCACTGTCGCGCACGCACTGCGCATCGGTTCCGTCGACACGCTCGACAGCCCGCTCGCACCGCGCGGCTACCGACTTCTCGCCCGCATCCCACGCCTGCCGTCCGGTGTCGTCGACGGGCTCATCGAGCAGTTCGGCTCGCTGCAGAAGCTGCTCGCAGCCAGCATGGAAGACCTGCAGACCGTCGAAGGTGTCGGTGACCTGCGAGCCCGCGGCGTACGGGAAGGCCTGTCGCGCCTCGCCGAGTCCAGCATCCTCGAACGCTACGTCTGACCGAAGCCCCTCACCCGTCAGCCGGCTTGGTCGTGTTCTTCGCGCTGGGCGTCGGCTTGGTCGGGGTCGCGGTGGGCTTCGGCTTGGGAGCTGGTTTGAGCACGAACGACGTCTTGCCGGGCTCGCCGCCCAGGGTCCCAGCCTGGATCGTGTAGGTCCCTGGTGTCGCGAAACCCTCCTTCGCGGAACACCTGCTCCCCGACCCACGGCCGGACCAGCTCGCCTGGACCAGGGTTGCCCAACTGGGTGAGATTGCAGCTGGGGTGGTGAGCAGAGACGTCTTGCACACCGTCGAGTCCCACACGGCAACCTTGTTGGCACTGATGACGACCAAGAGATCGGCGGCCGCAGGTGTCAGGGTGCAGGCCTTGGTCTCGGTCGAGCTGACCACCAGTCCGATGCCCACGGGAGCCTTGGTCAGCTGACCGGGCTTGACCGTCGGCGTGATGCGGATCTTTTCCGGGTCGCAGGCCCGGGTCGCGCTGACCAGGTTGACCGACAGCACGCCATCAGTTGGCGCCGGCACCGGTGTGACGGTCGCGGTTGCTGTCGCGGTCGCCCTGGGCTTCGCCTTGGGATCGTCCCCACCACCGAACACCTGCGTGCCAATCCAGATCAACGCGATGATGACGGCCAGAAACAGAAGTCGACGGCGCCAATAGATCTCCGCCGGCAACCGTCTTTGGCTCACACTCCCAAACTAATGCGCTGGGCGCTCGTGCGAAGATCGACGCGCCATGATCGCCGACACCACGAAGCTGCACGAGCTGATCCTCGGCTGGTTCGACCGCGAAGCACGCGATCTGCCATGGCGCCGAGGCGCCTCGCCGTGGTCGGTCATGGTCTCGGAATTCATGCTCCAGCAGACGCCGGTCTCTCGAGTCCTGCCCGTCTACGAGGCCTGGATCGAACGATGGCCGACTCCGACCGCGCTGGCGGGGTCGTCGACCGGCGATGCCGTGAGGGCCTGGGGCCGGCTGGGCTATCCACGTCGAGCACTTCGACTGCATGCTGCGGCAGCTGCGATCGTCACCAACCATCGCGGAGAAGTGCCGAGCGCACTGGACGAGCTGCTCGCGCTGCCCGGTGTCGGCGAGTACACCGCAGCCGCGGTCGCCTCGTTCGCTTACCGACAACGGCACCCCGTGCTCGACACCAATGTCCGCCGGGTGTTCGCACGAGTCGTCTCGGGCGAGCAGTTCCCCGGGCCATCGCTCACGTCGGCAGAGCGCGAGCTTGCGGCCGCGCTGATGCCCGAGCATGATGCCCACCGCTGGGCCGCCGCGACGATGGAGCTCGGCGCCCTGGTGTGCACCGCCCGCGCTCCGCTCTGCAGCGAGTGTCCGGTGGCTGATCTCTGCCAGTGGCGACGGTTGGGCTACCCGGCGTACGACGGCCCGCCCCGCCGCGGTCAGTCGTGGACCGGTACGGATCGTCAATGCCGTGGACGACTCATGGCGGTGCTACGCGACTCGCCCACCCCGGTCCCCAAGCCTCAGCTTGATCTGGTCTGGCCGGACGCGCTGCAACGAGAGCGCGCCCTCGACGGTCTCGTCGCCGACGGCCTGGTCGAGCCGGTCGGCGAGGACTCGTACGCCCTGCCCAACTGACCCAAGATGTGGGCACCTTTCGGGGTTCAATCCGCGTCGGATGCCCTGAAGGTGCCCAAATCTTGGGGGTGGACCGCTATTCGGCTGCGGCCTCGACGGCCGGCGGGGTGGTGACCTCTTCGAGCTCAAGCTCTGCCTTGGCGCGGCCCTCGAACGTGAAGACGGCTTCTGAGCCTTCGCCCTCGACACCGACCAGCACGAGCTGGCCTGCGCGGAGGTCCCCGTACAGCAGCTTCTCGGCCATCACGTCCTCGATCTCACGCTGGACGGTACGGCGCAACGGGCGCGCACCGAGCACGGGATCGAAACCGCGAGTCGACAGCAGCACCTTGGCCTCGGTCGTGAGCTCGATGCTCATGTCCTTCTCGGCCATGCGCTTCTCCAGCGACTCGATCATCATGTCGACCATCTCGAGGATCTCTTCCTGCGTCAACGGCGGGAAGACGATGATCTCGTCGACACGGTTGAGGAACTCAGGACGGAAGTGCTGCTTGAGCTCGATCGAGACGCGTTCCTTCATCTTGTTGTAGGAACCTGCCACGTCGCCGGCCTGGCTGAAGCCGAGGTTGACGCCCTTGGAGATCTCACGAGCACCGAGGTTGGTGGTCATGATGACGACCGTGTTCTTGAAGTTGATGACTCGGCCCTGACCGTCGGTGAGGTGACCCTCCTCGAGGATCTGCAACAGCGAGTTGAAGATGTCGGGGTGAGCCTTCTCGATCTCGTCGAACAGCACCACGGAGAACGGCTTGCGGCGGACCTTCTCGGTCAGCTGACCGCCCTCTTCGTAGCCGACGTAGCCGGGAGGCGAGCCGAAGAGACGCGAGACGGTGTGCTTCTCGCTGTACTCCGACATGTCGAGCTGGATGAGTGAGTCCTCGTCGCCGAACAGGAAGTTGGCGAGCGCCTTGGACAGCCACGTCTTGCCGACGCCTGAGGGTCCGGCGAAGATGAACGATCCACCGGGCCGCTTGGGGTCCTTGAGCCCTGCGCGTGTACGACGGATTGCCCGCGACAGCGCCTTGATGGCTTCTTCCTGACCGATGACCCGCTTGTGGAGCTCTTCCTCCATGTTGAGCAGGCGGCTGGACTCAGCCTCACTGAGCTGGCCGACCGGGATGCCCGTGGCCTTGGCGAGAACTTCGGCGATCAGGTGCTCGTCGACGACCGCGACCGTGTCGAGGTCACCCGACTTCCACTGCTTCTCGCGCTCGCCCTTGGCGGTGATGAGCTTCTTTTCCTCGTCGCGCAGGGCGGCAGCAGCCTCGAAGTCCTGGGCGTCGATGGCGCCTTCCTTGCGTCGGCGTACGTCGGAGATCTTGTCGTCGAACTCGCGAAGCTCCGGCGGCGTCGCCATGCGGCGGATGCGCAGACGGGCGCCAGCCTCGTCGATCAGGTCGATCGCCTTGTCCGGGAGGAAGCGGTCGGAGACGTAGCGGTCACCCATCGTGGCCGCGGCGACGAGCGCCTCGTCCGTGATGGAGACGCGGTGGTGCGCCTCGTAGCGGTCGCGCAGACCCTTGAGGATCTCGACGGTGTCGATGACGGACGGCTCTTCGACGAGGATCGGCTGGAAGCGGCGGTTGAGTGCCGCGTCCTTCTCGAAGTGCTTGCGGTACTCGTCGAGCGTGGTGGCGCCGATGGTCTGCAGCTCACCACGAGCCAGCATCGGCTTGAGGATGCTCGCCGCGTCGATCGCGCCCTCGGCAGCACCTGCGCCGACGAGCGTGTGGATCTCGTCGATGAACAAGATGATGTCTCCGCGAGTGCGGATCTCCTTGAGGACCTTCTTGAGGCGTTCCTCGAAGTCACCGCGGTAGCGCGAGCCGGCGACGAGCGCGCCGAGGTCGAGCGTGTAGATCTGCTTGTCGCGCAGCGTCTCAGGGACGTCACCACGGACGATGTCCTGGGCGAGGCTCTCGACAACAGCGGTCTTGCCGACGCCGGGCTCACCGACGAGGACAGGGTTGTTCTTGGTACGACGCGACAGCGTCTGCATGACGCGCTCCGCCTCGTCGTCGCGGCCGATGACGGGATCGAGCTTGCCCTCGCGGGCGGCCTGGGTCAGGTTGCGGCCGAACTGGTCGAGGACTGCCGAGGTGCTCGGTGCGCTCTCGGCCTGACCGCCTGCCTGCTCGGCTTCCTTGCCCTGGAATCCGCTGACGAGCTGGATGACCTGCTGGCGTACGCGGTTGAGGTCGGCGCCGAGCTTGACCAACACCTGGGCGGCAACACCCTCGCCCTCGCGGATGAGGCCGAGCAGGATGTGCTCGGTGCCGATGTAGTTGTGTCCGAGCTGCAGCGCTTCGCGCAGGCTCAGCTCGAGGACCTTCTTGGCGCGCGGCGTGAAGGGAATGTGTCCGCTGGGGGCCTGCTGCCCCTGGCCGATGATGTCTTCGACCTGGCCGCGTACGGCCTCCAACGAGATGTCGAGGCTCTCGAGCGCCTTGGCGGCAACACCTTCGCCCTCGTGGATCAGGCCGAGGAGGATGTGCTCCGTGCCGATGTAGTTGTGGCTGAGCATGCGTGCCTCTTCTTGGGCAAGCACGACCACGCGACGAGCACGGTCAGTGAATCTTTCGAACATTAGCGTCCCCCTCTGCTGGACTATCAGTTCAGTTTAGTCGGGTATGGGAAACGGCGAGCCGAATGTCCATATGTGTAACCCAACCGTCACCGCGAGGTCAGTGTTCCGACGTTCGCTGAGGGCGGAATGGTGCGTTTCCCGCAGGTCTCCGGAAACTGACGCTTTACCCTCGTTGCAACAGGGCTGGGTGGCAGTTCTCTGGCTTCTCCTGGGAACCGCCCATCCTCGGCGCGGGAGAGCGGGAAGAGGATCGCCTCGCGGATGCCGATGCCGAGCAGGAGCATGACGAGTCGGTCGACGCCGAGGCCCATGCCACCCTGCGGGGGCATGCCGAACTCCATGGCGCGCAGGAAGTCCTCGTCGATGTCCATCGCCTCGGGATCACCGGCCGCTGCCAGCAACGACTGCTCCTCCAGGCGCTCGCGCTGCACGACCGGGTCGTTGAGCTCGGAGTAGGCCGGGGCGAGCTCGACACCGTTGATGATGAGGTCCCACGCCTCGACCAGCCCAGGCTTGGTGCGGTGCGCCTTGGCCAACGGGCGTACGGATGCGGGGTAGTCACACACGAACGTCGGCTGGATCAGGGTGTGCTCGACGAGCTTCTCGAACAGCTCGAGCACGATCTCACCGGCGCCCCAGTGCGGCTGGAGGGCCACGTCGTGCTTGGCGGCGAGCGCCTTGAGGTCGGCTTCGGGCGTGTCGTTGTCGACGACAGCTCCGGTCGCCTCGGACACCAGCTCGTGGAGGGACGCCCGGCGCCAGGGCGCTTCGAGGTCGATCTCGGTGCCGTCCCTGCCGGGCACGGTCGTACGACCGACAGCACGCGCAGCGTTGAGGACCAGATCACGGGTGAGCTCGGCCATGGTGTCGTACGAGCCGTACGCCTCATAGGCTTCGAGCATCATGAACTCGGGGTTGTGCGTGTTGTCGACACCCTCGTTGCGGAACGTCTTGCCGATCTCGTAGACCCGGTCTACCCCGCCGACCACCGCACGCTTGAGGTGCAGCTCGATCGCGATGCGCAGCAACATGTCCTCGTCGAACGCGTTGGTGTGCGTCGCGAAAGGCCGCGCCGCCGCGCCGCCATTGGTGTGCTGCAGAACCGGTGTCTCGACCTCGATGAAGTCACGGGCGTCCAGCGTTGCTCGCAGCGACTGCAGGACCTTGGCCTTGACGCGGACGTTCTCGCGAGCCTCGGGTCGCACGATCAGGTCGACGTAACGCATCCGGCTGCGCGCCTCGTCCGACAGCGGGTTGTGCTCGTTGGGGAGCGGTCGTACGGTCTTGGCCGCGAGCTGCCAGGTCGTCGCCTGGACGGACAGCTCGCCCCGTCGGCTCGTGATGACCTCACCGGTCACTGCCAGGTGATCGCCGATGTCGACGAACGACTTGAACGCGGCGAGGCGTGCTTCTCCGACCAGGTCGAGCGAGAGCATGGCCTGGAGCTCGGTGCCATCGCCTTCGCGGAGGCGTACGAAGCACAGCTTGCCGGTGTTGCGCAGGAAGATGACCCGCCCGGCGACCGAGACGATGTCGCCGGTCTGCACGTCGGCCCCGAGTGCCTCGGCGTCGTACGTGGCGACGATCTGCTTGAGGGTGTGGGTGCGATCGACGACCACGGGATAGGGATCCTCGCCGGCGTCAAGCAGCTGCTGGCGCTTGTTGCGGCGCACGAGCATCTGCTCGGGGAGGTCGTCCTCGGCCGGAGGTGTCGGGGTGGCGTCGTTCACGAGGAGCAAGCCTATCGGCAGGGCGCTGCTCGGTCAGTCGCGGTTCTTTTCGTGAATGAGGCGCAGGCCGGTGAGGGTCAGCCACGGATCGCGGGTCGTGATCGACGTGCACTGGTCGATGACGGCCTCCGGATACGAACCGGTGGCGATCACGGTGACGTGATCGGGATCTGCGTCGAGCGACTCGATGATCCGGGTGACCATGCCGTCGACGAGCCCGGCGAAGCCGAATATCAAGCCGGACTGGATTGCCTCGACCGTGTTCTTGCCGATGACATCGCGCGGCAGTGCCAGCTCGACGCTGCGAAGCTGGGCCCCGCGGCGTGCCAGACCCTCCTGAGCCAGCTCGACGCCTGGGGCGATGGCGCCACCGATGTATCGGTTGGCGTCATCGACCACGTCGAAGATCGTCGCGGTGCCGTTGAGGTCGACCACGATCGCCGGTCCGCCATAGAGCTCGGCCGCTGCCAGAGCATTGACGATGCGGTCGGCTCCGACCTCGCGCGGGTTGTCTGTGTGAATGGGAACGCCGGTCTTGACACCCGGCCCGACGATCGTCACGGCCATGCCTGAGTAGTAGCGCTCCTGCAACCCCCGCAGCTCGACGAGGATCGACGGGACGGTGCAGCACATGCTGACCGCCTCGACCCGTTTGATGTCGATCTGCGACACCAAACCGGTGATCAGCAGCTCCCACTCGTCGGCGGTACGGCGCTCGTCGGACGACACCTGCCAGTGGGCGATCAGCTCCTCGCCATCGAACGCACCAATCGTCGTGTGACTGTTGCTGACGTCGAGGCAGAGGAGAGACATGACTCAGACCGTGGCGAGCAGTGGGTTGTCGACGATGTCGCCGCGGACCAGGCCAGTGCCGGGCAGGGCTTCGGCGGGGTCGCTGCCCGTACCGATGATCTTGTTGTCGGCGTCGACGAACACGACGCTCGGCTCGAGCTCGCGCGCCTCGGCGTCTTCCATCTGGCCGTAGGCGATGAGGATGACGAGGTCACCTTCGTGCACGAGCCGGGCGGCGGCACCGTTGATGCCGATGACGCCACTGCCTCGTTCACCGGCGATCGTGTACGTCACCAGACGGGCACCGTTGTCGATGTCGACGATGTGCACCATCTCACCGGGCAGCAGATTGGCAGCATCGAGCAGGTCCTGGTCGACCGTCACCGATCCGACGTAGTGCAGGTCGGCCTGCGTCACCGTCGCGCGGTGGATCTTCGAGGTCATCATGGTTCGCAGCATGGTCAGCTCCCTAGCTTCGTTGCGCCGATGGTGAGGGCACAGTTGTCCAGAAGGCGCGGCTTGCCGACGCGGGCAGCGACGAGCAGGCGAGCCTCTTGGCCGGGCTCGGGCGTGCCGAGCTCGGGGTTGGTCAGTACGAGGTAGTCGGGGTCGATGCCGGCGGCATCGAGTACGGATCGCGCAGCGGCGAGAACGGCGTCGGCGCCTTCGGGGCCGGCAGCGACTCCAGCCCTGAGTGCAGCCGAGACGGCAGCAGCGCGTACGCGATCGCCGGCCGTCAGATAGACGTTGCGTGAGCTCATGGCCAGTCCGTCGGCCTCGCGAACGGTGGGGCAGCCGACGATCTCGACGTCCAGGGCGAGCTCGCGCGACATCTGTCGGATCAGCGTCAGCTGCTGGTAGTCCTTCTCGCCGAACACGGCCACGTCCGGACGTACGAGGTTGAACAGCTTGGCGACGACGGTCAGCACCCCGCGAAAGTGCGTGGGTCGTGCGGCGCCTTCGAGGATCGAGCCGAGTGGGCCGGGGTCGACCGTGATCGTTGTCTCCAGTCCGGACGGGTACATCGTCTCGACGGTGGGTGCGAACACGATGTCGACGCCGGCTTCGGCGCAACGCTCCAGGTCGGCGTCGAACGTACGCGGGTAGTCCTCGAAGTCCTCGCCGGGTGCGAACTGGGTCGGGTTGACGAAGATCGAGGCGACGAGCAGCTCGCCGAGCGGGCGGGCGTGCTTGAGCAGCTGGACGTGACCGTCGTGCAGCGCACCCATCGTGGGTACGAACGCGACCGTCGAGTCGCCGACAGCAGCGGCGAGCTCAGCGCGTGTCCGCGCGATCGTGATGGACATGTTCAGATCCCCGCGGCGATCTGCGCCATGGTGTCCCAGTCGGCCTCGTCGAGAACCGAACGAATGCTGCCGGCGGTGGCCGGCGCGATGCGGCCGTCGACCTCGGCACGACTGGCCGTCGCGCGAGCGAGCTCGAGGTAGGCGTCGACCGTCGCATCGTCGACACCCGCAGCGGCGAGCGCATCGATGTGGGCACGGATCGTGGTGATGTCGCCGCGCACGACCGGACCCGTGAGCGCGGCGTCGCCGTAGGCGAGGACGTTCTCGAGCGATGCCGAGAGCAGCGGACGGAGGACGGCGGCAGGATCGGTGGCACCGGCCTGACGCAGCAGGTCCATCGACTGGGCTACGAGGGTGCCGAGATGGTTGGCGCCGTGGGCGAGTGCCGCGTGATAGAGCGCGCGATCGGTCTCGGCGACCCACATCGGGGTGCCACCGAGTGCCGCGACGAGCTCTTCGGCGAACGGTCGATCGGCGACCGCTGCGGTCAGGCCGAAGACGCAGGTGCGCTCGAAGTCGACCGAGGTGCCGGTGAACGTCATGGCCGGGTGGAATGCGATCGCGCGGGCGCCCAGGCGGGTCAGCGAGGCGAGGGCATCGGTGCCGTGCCGGCCGCTGGTGTGCAGGACGAGCTGGCCGGGGCGTACGGCACCCGAGGCGGCGAGCTCTTCGGCGACGGCGATCAGGCTGTCGTCAGGCACGGAGATCAGGACGATGTCGCTGGCTGTCGCGACCTCGGCAGGGGTGAGCACGTCGACGCCGGGAAGCAACGCGGCGATGCGAAGCAGAGTCGCCTCCGTACGACCGGTGGCGCCCGTGACGGGGTAGCCGGCGGTGCGGAGTCGGGAGGCGAGAACGGCGCCGACCTTGCCGGCTCCGATCACGCCCAGAGTGGGACGCGTCATGCGTGATGCCTTTCGTTCCAGTCCCTGACGGGTACCAGACAAATTGACGACTTCAGTCTATCTCCGCCTCGGGGCGGTCGCACTGTTTCGACCCTATGCCGTCGATCACACGGTTGCAGGTCGCCTCTCACGCACGCCGAGCCACAGCAGGTAGAGGCCGATGACGATGTCGGTGCCGAAGCAGGCGAGCGGGTACCAGTCGGGCACGTGCGGGTTGACGAAGATGTCGTCGTGCACCACGTCGTAGATGGCGTGGAGGACCCAGAAGGCGCCGACGATCATCGTCGCGTAGGGGACCTTGAACCACAGCAGCCCGATGCCGGCCGCGATGAACGGTATGCCCGCCAGGAACTCCTTGCCCGCCGTGTTGGGTGCGTCATTGACCACCGCGAACACGACGTAGATGAACGGCAGCACCAGCAGCGCGTACGCATACATCCACGGCTCGCCGTCGAGTCGGCGTACGAGGAAGATCGCGGCGGCGCCGAAGGCGACCCCGAGCAGCAGTCCGATCAGGTCAGCATCCATGGACGAATCATGTCACCGGAGCGGGGACGCGAACAGTGCCGGAAGCCGGAGCGCCCGGCATCGTCGAGGGTGACCTCGAGCTTCCCGGGGGGTCGGCGCGCCCGGCCCTTGAGCGTGACAGTCCAGGCGGACCCGACGTACGCCCGCTCGTTGCCGTGACGCGATGTGTAGACCACAGGCTCTCCCCCGTGCTCGATCTCTGCGGCCCCGCCGTCGTCGGTCCTGACCCCGAGTGTCGGGGCCACTGGTTCGACGTTGGGGAACCAGGCTGCGACATCGAGCACCAGGTCTGGGCCGGCTGCGTGAGCTCGCCGAACCTTGACCTTGACTGCAGTCTGCTCGGCCGTGAGGACATAGGCCTCGGGCGGCACCGGGTCGCTCTGCCAGCCCGGGAGATACACCGTGAAGCCTGCGGGCTCCTCGCCGGAGCTGTGCATCTCCGGGTGCAGGCCTTCGGCCCTCACGAACCTCCAGATCGCGTCGCGGTCACCGGTCGCGATGAGGGCATGCACCACGCGATACTGCGCTGGCACCTCACGCGCGTAGCGGTCGGCGGGCGCGACTGCGACGATTGCCGGCAGCCGCTGGATCAGCGCGTCGAGGTACGCGTCGTCGGCCCGTTCGAGCTTGAGCATCAGGTTGGCGAATCCCTGGGTCAGCAGCTGGATCGCCCGCTCGGCGCGCACGGCGGGCAGCGGCTCGAGCAGCTCGAAGACGGTCTCGGCCGAGTCGGACCATGCATGCACGGCAGCGGCGGTCACCTGGCCCTGCGAGATCGACGAGTCCTGACGGCGCCAGTTGAGTGACGTCTCGGAGGTGATGTCGATCGACCGAGCCGCCAGATAGGCCCGCGTACTGACCACCTGGTCGCCAGCCAGGAGGACATTGGCGAACTCGAGGCCGATCTCGTCCCAGAACGCGCGGCGGTAGATCTTGGCGCACGTCATCGAGTGGACGAGGACGTCCGGGCGGTCCTCCAAAGTGATGGCGCGGGCGGGGCGAGCCTTCAACGCGCGGATCCACGGTGCCGGCGGATGCACGGTCTCCCCGACCAGTCGCTGGTACGGCATCACCGTGACGTCAGAGCCGGTCGCCTCGATCACGCCCATCCCGGCGCGCAGGCCAGTCTTGGTCACAGTGTCATCGGCGTCGACGAAGGTCAGGAAATCGCCCGTGGCGGCGGCGACACCGTTGCGTCTGGCGCCGGCGACGCCGGTGTTGGACTGCGAGATCGTCCGAACGCGGCGGCTGTGTCGCTCCCACCGCTGGGCAATCGCGAGGCTGGAGTCGGTCGATCCGTCGTCGACCACGACGATCTCGACGTTTCGATAATGCTGGTGCAGCAGGGACTGCAGGCAGGCGTCGAGGTGGGTTTCGCCGTTGTAGACGGGAACCACGACACTCAGCACGGGTCGGCCCCGATCACGCCACCGTCGCACGGCGGGCCCGGCAACTCGGGTCAACAACTGCCGGGAACGGACCACGCGCTGAGCATACCGACGGGTCAGCGTTCGTATGGTGGAGCAATGACCTCGCTGAACGTGCCCTGGCGAGATGCCTGGACGTCCGCGCTCTACGGCGACGAGGGGTTCTATCGCCGGAGCCGACCCGCTGAGCATTTTCGTACGAGTGCGCAGGGCGGCCTGTTCGCCGAGGCGATCGCCGAGCTGGCACGGCGCAACGGATCAGCCACGATCGTGGACATGGCGGCCGGCAGTGGGGAGCTGCTGACCTCGCTGCACGCCCTGGACGTGCCAGCGACGTTGATCGGTGTCGAGCTGGTCGACCGTCCGATCGAGCTGCCCTCCCCGATCGAGTGGACCGATCACCTTCCCCCGTCGATCGACGGGCTGCTCATCGCCCATGAGTGGCTCGACAACATCCCCTGTGACGTCGTCGAGCTCGACGAAGACGGCGTCGTACGGATGGTCGAGGTCGATCCGGCCACCGGTGAGGAGTCGCTCGGAGCTCCGTGCTCCTCCGACTGGCTCGACACGTGGTGGCCCTTGACCGAGCCGGGGCAGCGAGCCGAGGTCGGCGAGCCGCGAGATCGTGCCTGGGCCGACGCCGTGGCGCGCGTCAACGGAATCGCCGTCGCGATCGACTACGCACACACCCGTGAGGCTCGCCCTCCCTTCGGCTCGTTGCGCTCGTACGCCGGCGGGCGCGAGGTCGACGTCGTACCGGACGGCTCCCGCGACGTGACCGCCCACGTGGCCATCGACTCGGTGGCCTCAGCAGTCGGCGCGACGCTGACTACCCAGCGCGATGCTCTCGCCGAGCTCGGCCTGGATGGTTCGCGTCCGCCGCTCGAACTGGCCACTACCGACCCGGGCGCGTACGTTCGGGCGCTCAGCTCGCACCACGCAGGCCGGCGAGCTCCGCGCACGCGGTGGCTGGGGAGACTTCATGTGGGCCATGACGGACACACGTGACGTGGAAGGATGAGCTGCATGTCTCGTCTGTTGATCAGGTCCGGCAAGGACCCGTTCACGCCCGTCGTCGCCGAGTCCACGCTGACGCAGGACGTGTTCAACAGCAACAGCGGCAACTACCTCTTCCAGCATGCGGTCTGGAAGGCCCTCAACGTCGATGGTGCCGAGCTCATCTCGAACGGGACGCTCTCGGAGCGGAGGCAGCCGGCGGCCGGTGACGCGGCACGCATCAATGACGAGTTCGACGCGTTCGTCATCCCGCTGGCCAACGCGTTCCGTCCAGACTTCGCTGCACGACTCGATCGATTGAGCGAGCTGCTGGAGGGCGTCAACATACCGGTCACGGTCGTGGGCATTGGCGCGCAGGCGGCACACGGACAGGGCGTCGAGTCGCTCGCCGAGCATCGCCGACACGGTGAAGCGTTTCGTGGGACTCGTCCTCGACCGCTCGGCGTCGATCGGGGTACGCGGCGAGTTCACGAAGTCCTATCTCGCCAGTGCTTGGCTTCCCGGCTGATTCGATCGACATCATCGGATGCCCGTCGCTGTTCCTCCACGGCCGGGACTTCGCCGTCACCAAGAAGGTCGACGCCCTCACCGCCGACAGCCCGCTCGCGCTCAACCTCACCCCCGAGGTGCCCGGCATCGGCGCGTTCGCCACGGCGCAGGCGCAGCGCCATCCCAACCTCACGTACATCGGCCAGGACGCCAACGACCTGCGGATGTTGCTCTGGGGAGTCCCCTTCCCGCCATGTGCACGACCCGCTCGCTCCCGTGCACATGGACCACCCGCTCTACCAGTCCGACCGCATCCGGCTCTTCCTCGACACCTGGCCCTGGTACGACTTCCTGGCGACCCAGCACTTCGCGTACGGCACCCGCTTCCATGGCAATGTCGCAGCACTCCTCGGCGGCACACCCGCACTGCTCCTGGCCCATGACTCGAGGACCCTCGAGCTCGCTGACTACCACCAGATGCCCTATCGCGTGATGCCCGAGCTGGCGGCCGACCTCCTGGTCGAGGAGCTCTATGAACAGACCGACATGGCAGCGTTCAACGCCGAGCTCCCGAAGGGCTTCGACCGCTACGTGGCATTCCTTGAGCGCAACGGCCTCGAGCACATCTGGCGAGAGGGCAACGGCACGGGCGACTTCGATGATCGCCTCGCCGCCGCGACGTTCCCGCCCGCCGTCCGGCCCCTGACCGCCTCCGACGGACGCGAGATCGCATCGCGGCTGCAGTGGTTGCGCGACGGCATGGTCCTCGACATCACTCGGCACCGCCAGGCGTACAAGCATCCCTACGAGCACCCGAAATGGAACGGTGCGGGAAGTCGGCACGCTCGGCTCCACGCCCAGGTCGAGGCGCAACGAGGCGAGATCGAGACGCTCCACGCGAGGCTCGAGCTGATCGAGCGTGGCTCACCGTACATCTTCCTGCGTCGCGTCCGGAACCGGCTGCGCAAGCTGGTCAGGCGCTCGTGACCGAGGTCACCGCGAGCGTCGGTACGGGCTTCGCCACCACCGACATGGTGCTCAACATCGGGCCGCAGCACCCCGCGACCCACGGCGTCCTGCGCCTGCGCCTGACGCTCGATGGTGAGCGGGTCATGGCGTGCGAGCCGATCATCGGCTACATGCACCGCGGCGTGGAGAAGCTGTTCGAGGTGCGCGACTACCGCCAGATCATCGTGCTCGCCAACCGCCACGACTGGCTCAGCGCCTTCTCCTCCGAGCTCGGGGTCGTGCTCGCTGTCGAGGACATGCTCGGCATGGAGGTGCCCCAACGGGCGACCTGGATCCGTACGCTCCTCGCTGAGCTCAACCGGGTGCTCAATCACCTCATGTTCCTCGGCTCCTACCCCCTCGAGCTGGGCGGCATCACGCCGATCTTCTACGCGTTCCGTGAGCGCGAGACGATCCAGGAGATCATGGAAGAGGTCTCCGGCGGTCGCATGCACTACATGTTCAACCGGGTCGGCGGCCTCAAGGAGGACCTCCCGGCAGGCTGGACCGGCCGGGCACAGGCTGCGATCTCGACTGTCCGAGGCCGTCTGCAGCAGATCGAGGACCTCGTCTTCGGCAACGAGATCTTCCGGGCCCGAACCGTCGGTGTCGGCGTCCTGTCGACGGAGCTCGTCGAGGCCTACGGCGTCTCCGGTCCGATTGCGCGCGGCTCCGGTCTCGACTTCGATCTGCGGCGCGACGAGCCCTACCTCGCCTACGGCGAGCTGCAGGACACGCTGCGGGTGCCGACGCGCACCGAGGGCGACTGCTTTGCCCGCTTCTCGGTGCTGCTCGACCAGACGAAGGTCGCGCTCGACCTCGCGGATGCCTGCTTGGACCGATTGGCCGACCTCGAGCCCGGACCGGTCAACGTACGACTGCCCAAGATCCTCAAGGCGCCCGAGGGCTCCACGTACGTCTGGACCGAGAACCCGCTCGGCCTCAACGGCTACTACCTCGTGTCCCGCGGCGAGAAGACCCCCTGGCGACTCAAGCTCCGTACCGCCTCGTTCAACAACGTCGCCGTGCTGCCCGAGATCGTGCACGGGTGCGTCGTCGCCGACCTCGTCGCGATCCTCGGCTCGATGTTCTTCGTCGTCGGCGACATCGACAAGTAGGTCGGGTGGGCGGTTTCCCATGAGGCCCCCCGAAGTTGTCACCCACCAAGCGCTGTAACACGAGGTCTGCGACAAAACCCCTGGGCCTCATGGGAAACCGTCGCAGTCGCGCAGAGGGCTTGAAGGCGGCGTCGTAGGGTCGAAGCCATGGCCGAAACGACTCGCCCACCAACCGCTCTCGACGCCCTCTCCGAGGAGTGGCTCGACACCTTGCTCGACCTCGAGCCTGAGCTGCACATCCACCTCGGCCGACCCGGTCGTGAGTCCGACTACTCCGACCGATCACCCGATGGCCACGCTGCCGTCGATGACGCGACCAGGTCGATGCTGGCTCGCGTACGCGGGGCCGAGACCGTTGACGCAGTCGATGTCATCACCAAGGCCGAGCTGATCCGCACGCTGCGGCTGGGCATCGAGATGCACGAGGCCGGGTTCTGGCAGCGCGACCTCAACGTCATCGCGTCGCCCGGCCAGGACCTCCGCGACATCTTCGACCTGATGCCGACCCGAACCGACGACGACTGGGCACACATCGCCCGGCGGATGAACAACATCCCCGAGGCGATGTCGGGCTACCTCGAGTCGCTGCGTGCTGGCATCTCCGCCGGCAACGTCCCCGCCATTCGTCAGGTGCGTGAGGTCTCGGCCCAGGCACGCAAACAGGTCAGCGCCGACAGCTTCTTCCTCAAGCTCGCCGCACGAACCGATGCGCCCGCCTCGCTCGCCCACGAGCTCGAGGCGGGCGCCAAGGCTGCCATCGACGCCTACGCCTCCATGGTCGAGTTCCTGGATGCCGAGCTCGCACCGCACGCGCCCGCGGCCGACGGCGTCGGACGCGAGCACTACGCCCTCGCCTCGCGATACTTCGTCGGCGCGGAGATCGACCTCGACGAGACGTACGAGTGGGGGCTCGACGAGCTCGCACGCATGGTGGCCGAGCAGGAGTCCATCGCCGATCAGATCAAATCCGGCGCCACCGTCGCCGAAGCCATTCAGCATCTCGAAGCCGATCCCGCCCGCAAGCTGCACGGCACCGAAGCGCTGCAGGCCTGGATGCAGGAGACCAGCGACAAGGCAGTGGCCGAGCTGGGGCGTACCCACTTCGACATCCCCGAGCCCATGCGCCGGCTCGAGTGCATGATCGCGCCAACCCAGGAGGGCGGCATCTACTACACGCCACCGAGTGACGACTTCGAGCGCGCCGGGCGCATGTGGTGGAGCGTGCCGGTGGGTGTCACCGAGTTCGACACCTGGCGCGAGCTGACAACGGTCTTCCACGAGGGCGTCCCGGGCCACCACCTCCAGTGCGGTCTCGCGGTCCACAACAGTGCCGAGCTCAACGGGTGGCGGCGGTTCAACTGGAGCTCCGGCCACGGCGAGGGCTGGGCGTTGTACGCCGAGCGGCTCATGGCGGAGCTGGGACACCTCGACGACCCGGCCGACCGCCTCGGCATGCTCGACGGTCAACGTATGCGCGCTGCCCGAGTCGTCGTCGACATCGGCGTGCACCTCGGCAAGCCCAAGCCCGACGGCTCAGGCCCGTGGACCGGGGAGGACGCGTTCGGATTCATGGCACGGCACGTCAACATGAACGAGCCCTTCGTACGGTTCGAGGTCAACCGCTACCTCGGCTGGCCGGGGCAGGCGCCGTCGTACAAGGTCGGCCAACGCATGTGGGAGCAGCTCCGCACCGAATGGGTCGCGGCCAACGGACATGACCTCAAGGAGTTTCACCGCCGCGCGCTGGGCGTCGGCAGCGTCGGGCTCGGCACCCTGCGCCAAGCCCTCCTCACCTAGCTACCGTCACGTAGGCCGCAGAGCGGCACGGTCACGCCGGGGTGGGGTCCGGGAGGGACTTGCCACCGCTGGACTCGTCGTCGTCACCGGGGATGCGCAGCGATCGTTCGAGCACCAACGCCGCGATCATCATGAGCAGTCCGGCGATCGCCGCGGCGCCGGAATGGATGACGCGATCCTTGCCCAGCGGTGAGTCGTACGAGTCGAGGTAGGCGATCGCGTAACCGCTGTATGCGCCGGCGAACAGGGCCGCCACTGCTGCGCTGGCCTTGGCGAGCGCAAGCATCGTGACGCCGTGGTCTGACGTCATGCGCTGGTTCTTCTTGTGCAGGCTCTGCCACGTGTTCCACGCGATCGCGCCGAGGATCGCAGCGCCCAGGAGCAGCGTCACCGCAGCACCCCAGCCCACGACGGGAACGCTGTGATCTGCGCGAACGAACAGCTCGGGGACCAGCCGACCGACGACCAGACCGATGCCGACGAGCGACGCGATCAGGAGCGCGGAGGTCCGCTTCGTCTTGTTCATGCTCCGGTTGCCCGGATGGGAATCCCCCCGCGCCAACGGCTGGGCCAGCAAGCAGGATGCGGGGGCGCGGCGGGCTTCACAAGATGATCTCGAGGTCCTCGCGCTTGGTCACACCGGACGTGTCGATGTCGCCGATGAGGTCAGCCACGAAGCCCTTGCCGGGAATCTCACCCTCGGGGTCGATCTCCAGCCACGGTACGAGGACGAAGCCCCTCTCGTGCGCCCGGGGATGCGGAAGAACGAGCTGATCGTCATCTGCGATGCGATCGCCGACGACGATCAGGTCGACGTCGAGAGTGCGGGGTGCGCCTGGCTCGGACCGTTCGCGACCGAATGCGTCCTCGATGGCCAGCGCGCGATCGAGGAGCGTGTGCACCGTCAGGGTCGTGTCGATCAGCACGACGGCATTGAGGAACTTGTCAGATCCGTCAGGAGCGCCGACCGGCTCGGTCTCGTAGACCGATGAGATGGCGACGACCGTGACCTCGGGGGTGTCCTCGAGCGTGGACACTCCGCCTTGGAGCCGTCCGTGACGATCACCCATGTTGGACCCGAACGAAAGCACGGCTTGACGGATGGGCCGCATGCCGCCGGTCATCGTGTCAGCGTCCAATACGTATGGGGTGGGCGATTCGGTCACTGTCTGCTCCGCTCGATCGTGACGGCGACGTCGGTGAACGTCACCGCGATGGGCGCTTCTGGTTTGTGCACCGTCACGCTAACCCATTGCACCGACTCGCCGGAGAGGCACATGTCCACGATGCGGAGTGCCAGCGTCTCGATGAGATCGACGGGGTCGTTGACGATGGCGTCGTGCACGCGCTGTGCAAGCTCTCCGTAGTCGACCGACCTGGTCAGATCGTTGTCCCGGGCGGCCGGCCCCAGGTCGAGGCCGAGGCTCACGTCGACGCTGAAGAGCTGGCCGTTCTCGCGCTCGAAGTCGAACAGGCCGTGATGTCCGTGGGCGCTGACGCCCCGCAGGTCGATGCGGTCCAGCCCCTCGGGAATCGTCATGCACCCTCCGAATCAGGGATGCCGAGGTCGGCAACCGGCGATGCGTGACGGGACCAGAACTTCCACCCCGCCCCGTCGCGTACCAAGATACTGGTGCACACCGCCTTGGCTCCGGAGAATGTCTCCGCCCCGGTTGCCTCTCCGCCGGACAGGATGTTCTCGGTGCACGTGATCGCCACGACTGATGGGTCGTCGTCACCGGCTGGCAGGGACGTGATCTCTCGCTCGGTCAGGAAGAACTGGATGTACCCGACGTTGGCCATCAGCACGGTCCACGACCTCAGGACGGCTGAGGTGCCGCGCAACGGCGTGGCGCCGGGGTGGATGCAGGACGTGTTGGGGTCGTCGACCCACAGCGACGCCATGAGGTCGACATCGCCCGTCTCCACGGCGTCGTAGAAGGCCCGGTGCGTCGCGAGTGCGGCCTCGGTCACCGGAGGTCCCTCCAGGACGCACTGGGGGCCTGCTCGAGGCGCACGCGCGCAGCCACGCGTACGGCATCGGCTGATGCGGCAGGCTCGTGCACGCGAACGCCCCACGCTCCGCCCGCCGCGGCCAGCGCCGTGATGGCGGTCGTCGCGTCCTCACGCCGATCGGTCGGCCGGAGCTCGTCACCGGTGGCCAGCAGCTCGCCGAGGAAGCGCTTGCGGCTGGCAGCGATCAACACCGGGTAACCGAGCCCGGTGAACGCGTCGAGGTGCGCGAGCACCGTCCAGTTGTGGTCACCGGTCTTGGAGAAGCCCAGCCCCGGATCGATGATGATGTGGTTGCGATCGACACCGGCGGCCAGCGCCGCCTCGACCTGCTCCATCAGCTCGCGGATGATGTCGGCGATCAGGTCGTCGTACGTCGTGTGGTCCGCGTGCTGCATCTGCGCCGAGTGCTGGCGCCAGTGCATGAGCACCACCGGGCAGGCCGCAGTCGCCGCGACGCCGACCATGGCCGGGTCGGCGCGGCCGCCGGAGACGTCATTGAGCATTGCCGCACCAGCGTCCAGTGCCCGCTCGGCGACTGACGCACGCATCGTGTCGACCGAGACCGCGATGCCCTCGGCGACGAGCCCTTCGATGACGGGTATGACCCGACGCAGCTCTTCGTCGACGTCGATCCGGATCGCGCCCGGGCGGGTTGACTCACCGCCCACATCGACCAGGTCAGCACCGTTGGCCGCCAGCTCGATGCCGTGACGGATGGCCGATGCCGGGTCCAGCCACCTGCCGCCGTCGGAGAACGAATCGGGCGTCACGTTGACGACTCCCATGACGAGACATCTGTCGTCAGCGAGTCCGGGGAGCATGCCCTGAAAACTAGCGCGCGGTGATGAGGCCCATGGCCTCGGCTCGGGTCGCCGGGTCTCGCAGCTGACCGCGTACGGCACTCGTGATGGTCTTGGCGCCACCTTTGCGCACCCCGCGCATCGTCATGCAGAGGTGCTCGGCCTCGATCACGACGATCACGCCGCGGGGCTGGAGGTGCTTGACCAGTGCGTCGGCGATCTCGGTGGTCAGTCGTTCCTGCACCTGCGGGCGACGGGCGAAGACGTCGACGAGTCGGGCCAGCTTGGACAGTCCGGTGACGCGTCCACCCTCGGTGGGGATGTAGCCCACGTGGGCGACACCGAAGAACGGCACCAGGTGGTGCTCGCACATCGACCACATCTCGATGTCCTTGACCAGGACGAGCTCGTCATGACCGACCTCGAAGACGGCGGTGAGGACGTCCTCGGGTGCCTTGTCGAGCCCCGCGAGCAGCTCGACGTACGAATTGGCGACACGCGCAGGGGTGTCCCTGAGACCGTCGCGGTCGGGATCCTCACCGATGGCGATGAGCAGCTCACGTACGGCCGCCTCCGCCCGTGGCAGGTCGACCGTCACGCGTTGTCCGCGGAGTCGGGGGACGGCGCATCAGGCCCGGTGTCGGGTCCGATGACGACGCCGACTCCGGAACCGTGCCCGTTGGGGCTCGGACGGGCGGCTCCGACGATCGGCGGGACCTTGGACGGGACACGGGTCTTCGAGCCGGTCCACGGCGGGCGGATCTTGCGACGACGCAACGGCTCGAAGATCTCGGCAACCTCGGACTTGTCGAGAGTCTCGCGCTCCATGAGCTGTTTGACCAGCTCGTCGAGCACGTCGCGGTTCTCGTCGAGGATGTCGAACGCCTCCTGGTGGGCGAACGTGATGAGCTTGTTGATCTCCTCGTCGACGATCGCAGCGACCGATTCGGAGTAGTTGCGGGCGTGCCCGATGTCGCGGCCCAGGAACGGCTGCCCCTCGTTCTCGCCGAGGCGTACGGCTCCCAGCCGCTCGGTCATGCCGTACTGCGTGACCATGGCCCGAGCGAGGCCCGTGGCCTTCTCGATGTCGTTGCCGGCGCCGGTCGTCGGGTCGTGGAACACGAGCTCCTCGGCCGCGCGGCCACCCATCATGTAGGCGAGCTTGTCGAGCAGCTCGGCGCGGGTCTGGGAGTACTTGTCCTCGTCGGGGAGCACCATCGTGTAGCCGAGGGCCCGACCACGCGGAAGGATCGTGATCTTGTGGACCGGGTCGCTCTGCGGGAGCGCCGCTGCGACGAGAGCGTGGCCGCCCTCGTGATAGGCCGTGATGAGGCGTTCCTTCTCGTTCATCAGTCGACTGCGCTTCTGCGGGCCGGAGATGACCCGGTCGATCGCCTCGTCCAGTGCGAGGTTGTCGATCGTCTTGTCGCCGTTGCGCGCCGTGAGCAGCGCGGCCTCGTTGAGGACGTTGGCGAGGTCGGCACCGCTGAACCCGGGCGTACGGCGGCCGACGGCTTCGAGATCGACCTCCGGTGCCATCGGCTTGCCGCGTGCGTGCACCTTGAGGATCTGGGTGCGGCCCTTGAGATCGGGAGCCTCGACGCCGATCTGGCGGTCGAAGCGACCGGGGCGCAGCAGCGCCGGGTCGAGGACGTCGGGACGGTTGGTCGCGGCGATCAGGATGACTCCGCCGCGTACGTCGAATCCGTCCATCTCGACGAGCAGCTGGTTGAGCGTCTGCTCGCGCTCGTCGTGGCCGCCACCCATGCCGGTGCCGCGGTGGCGTCCGACGGCGTCGATCTCGTCGATGAACACGATGGCCGGGGCGTTCTCCTTGGCCTGCTCGAACAGGTCGCGGACACGGCTGGCGCCGACACCGACGAACATCTCGACGAAGTCGGAACCGGAGATCGAGTAGAACGGGACGCCTGCCTCGCCGGCGACCGCACGGGCCAGCAGCGTCTTGCCGGTGCCGGGCTGTCCGTAGAGCAGGACGCCCTTGGGGATCTTGGCGCCGACGGCCTGGAACTTGGCCGGGGCCTGGAGGAACTCCTTGATCTCGCCGAGCTCCTCGATCGCCTCGTCGCATCCGGCGACGTCGGCGAACGTGGTCTTGGGGGTGTCCTTGTTCATCAGTTTGGCCTTGGACTTGGCGAACTGCATGACGCGGCCGCCACCGCCGGCAGCGTTGTTCATGATCCACATGATGAAGAGGAAGATCAGCACGAAGGGAGCCAGGGTGAGCAGCACGCTGACGATCGGACTGGTCTTGGGTATCTCCACGTCATAGGTCGAGAGCGTCTTGTCCGTACGTGCCTCGTCAGCCTTCTGGAGCAGGGCGTAGCCCTGGTCGCCGAGCCAGGTGGCGCGGACCTTCTTGCCATCCTTGAGCGTCGCGCGAATCTCCTGGTCGCCTTCGACGAACTTGACGTCCTTGACCTTGCCGTCGTCGAGATAGGAGACCATCGTCGCGGTCTTGACCTCGTTGAAGCCGTCAGCGGAGTTGGCGAAGCCGAGCACCGTGAACACGATCACGGCGATCAGGATGATCCAGGGCAATGGACCTTTGAAGAGGCGTTTCAGATTCATGACAGTGTGGAACGAGTCCACTTCTCCCTAGCAATAGTGGGTATCTAGACGGTACACGCCGACTGGTACACCTCATGAACGAAGCCTGGATCAGCGACGTTCCCCGCTGCCATGCCAGCTGAGCCTGCGCACAGGCGGTGTTGGAGCCGGCAGGGCCAGCGGGCCGGTGCCGGGCGTGAAGTCTCCGAGCACCCTGGGACCAACCGCACCTGTGGTCGTACGACCTTGGCGCCCGCTCGTGGTGCCGGGCTGGCCGGTCGCGCTGAGGTATCCCAGCAGGGCGAAGAGATAGGCCTCCTTGGCCTCGGGATCGATGCCGAGCTCCGCACTCGTCGTCAGCCTGGACGAGCCCAGGCGGTGCCGGAGTGCATCCATCAGCGTCCGATTGCGCACTCCGCCACCGCTGGCCACCACCAGCTCACATCCGGCGAGCTGGTCGGCGACGGTGCGGGCGGTCAGCTCCGTGAGGGTCGCGACGAGGTCTTCGAGCCCGATGTCGGGTGCGCCGTAGGACTCGACGTAGTGGGCATGGAAGTACTCGCGACCGGTCGACTTGGGGGCTGGCAGCGCATAGAACGGATCACCGAGCAGCTGTTGCAGAAGCGTCTCGTCGACGGTGCCGCTCGCGGCGAGGGCTCCACCCACGTCGTACGTGTGATTGCCGGCCGCTGTCACCGCGTCGTCGATCAGGCAGTTGGCGGGGCCCGTGTCGTACGACGCCAGCTCGCCGGCCGACCACACCGAGACATTGGCGATACCACCCAGGTTGAGCGCGGCGATGCGGGTGACGCCGAGCTGTTCGGCGACCGAAGGCAGCCACAGGGCGTCGAACGTGCTCGCCAACGGGGCGCCTTGTCCCCCGGCCGCGATGTCGCGCGCCCGTACGTTGCTCAGCACCGGCAAGCCGGTCGACTCGGCGATCCATGCCGCCTCTCCGAGCTGCATGGTGCCGCGCGCGATTCCGTCCTCGACCCAGTGGAACACCGTCTGCCCGTGGGAGACGACGAGATCGGCGTCGACGTCGAGCTGTGCCAGGGCGTCCACCGCAGCAGCGGCGAGTGCTTGACCGATCAGGTTGTCGAGCGCTGCGACCTCCGCGATCGTGGCCCTCTCAGCCAGGGCCCGGATGCGTTGCGGAAGGCCGGCGGGCCACGAAAGCTCGAGGCTGGCCAGCGGCTCGAGCTCGAGCAGGTCGTCGACCTGGGTGAACCGTGCGGCGGCCACGTCGATCGCATCGACCGACGTACCGGATGACAGCGCGAGGACGATCATCGGCACACGAGGTCCGCCACTGCCCGCGCCGTTGGCAACGAGTCGCCGAACGTGAAGATCGCGTTGCGGGCCGCCGGGATGTCTGCCTCTTCGGCCGACCAGCCGAGGCACACCACGACCGCGTTCGGGGTCGTACGCAGCAGGTCTTCGATGAGTGCAGCCTCCTGCGGATCGTGCGGCGAACCCGCGACGATGACGTCGGCCCTGCCGAGATCCTCGACAGCTCCAGGCGCCGAGTCCGCATCGACCACCCGGCCTTCGGCGCCGGCGTGGCGACCATGAGCGGTCGTTGCCGTGCTGCCGGGCCTGCGTGCGCAGAGCTCATCAGCCAGGAGTGATGTCAGCCGCCCACTGGCGATGTTGCGACGGTGCCTGACGTCGACGACCTGCAACGGCCCGTCGATCGTGACGGTTCCGCGTACGCGGAGCGCAGTCCTTGCCGCCTTGTCGTCCGGCGATGGAGATCCTGGACGGACTGGTGAGCCATGGGCCGCTCGCCAGTCACGGAGCGCCTGCATGCGTGCCGCTGATCGCCGGAGGCTGTCGACGTCGAGCCTGCCGTCCTCGGTCGCTTCCACGATGGCCTCGAGCGCGGCGCTGAACTCCTCGCTGCCGTCGCCGCCCGTGCTCGCCCAGACTCTGCTTGCCGAGAACAGGATTGCCGAGGCCGACCAGGTCGACGCCCGCCATGAGTGCGCGTACGGCGCCCTCCGCGAACCCGATCGTGCCGCTGATCGCCTGCATGTCGATCGCGTCAGAGATGATCACGCCATCGAAGCCGAGCTCGTCACGCAGCAGCCCGAGCACCTGGGAGCTGATCGTGCCGGGCTGGTCGTCGATTGCGGGGTAGACCGCGTGAGCCGTCATGATGCACCGTGCCCCGGAGTCGACGGCGGCCTTGAACGGCACGAGCTCGCGCACCCGCAATGTCGCGAGGTCGGCGTCGACGACGGGCAGCCCGACATGCGAGTCGACGACGGTGTCCCCGTGCCCCGGGAAGTGCTTGACGCAGGCGGCGACACCGTGGGCCTGCAGTCCGCCGACAAACGCCGTGACGTGTCCGGCCACGGTCTCAGGATCGTCACCGAACGAACGTACGCCGATGACCGGATTGGCCGGACTGGAATTGACGTCCGCGACCGGAGCGAGGTCGATGTCGATGCCCGCTGCCCGGATCTCCGCGGCAATCAGGGTGGCCACCTCGCGGGTGACCGCAGTCGGGCCACGGCCCAGCACGGCCGCACCCACGTGGGGCGAGCCGTGCCGAGCATGTAGGCGGGTGACGATCCCGCCCTCCTCATCGATCGAGATCAGCACGGGACCTCGATCGTGCAGCTGCCGGGACAGCGTGGCGACCTGCTCGGGCGACACGATGTTGTGGCCGAAATAGCAGAGTCCGCCGAGCCCCGCATCGATTGCGTCGATGACCCAACCAGGTGCGGTCGTCCCGGCGAAGCTGGGCATCAGCACGGCGTGGGCCAGCGCTCGTACGTCGCTACTTGACGGCACCGGCAACCACGCCCGAGCCGAGCCGCTTCTGCGCCAGGACGAAGATCACGACGACCGGCAAGGTGACGAGTGTCGATGCCGCCATCAGCCCGCCCCAGTCGTTGGTGTTCTGGCCGAAGTACTGCTGCAGGCCGACACCCACCGTCATCTTCTGCTGGTCGGACAGGAACGTCAGCGCGAACGCGAACTCCTCCCACGCCATGACGAACGAGAAGGCGGACGTTGCCACCAGGCCCGGAACGACGAGCGGCAACAGCACGGACGTGAACATCCGCCACCACGAGCAGCCGTCGAGGTATGCAGCCTCCTCGAGCTCGACCGGGATCGCCGCGACGAATCCGCGCAGGTTCCAGATCGCGAACGGCAGGCTGAACGCGATGTAGACGATCGACAGGCCGATCAGCGAGTTGAGCAGCGCGAGGTCCTTCATCTGCAGGAACAGCGGGATCAGCAGCGCCTCGGCCGGAAGCATCTGGACGACGAGGATCAGCACGAGCAGGGTCGTTCGCATCCGGAACCTGAAACGCGTCACCGCGATGGCGCCGAGCAGTGCCAGGAGGCACGACATCACGACACAGATGACCGTCACGATGGCCGAGTTGCGCATGTAGGTGCTGAAGTTGCCGTCGGTCATAGCCCGGGTGAAGTTGTCGAACGACAGGTGGTCGGGCAGGAGTGAGTCGGTACCGGATGACGCTCGGGGGTTGAAGGCCGTCGTCAGCATGAAGTAGATAGGGAACAGCGTGAAGAGCAGGATCGCGATGACGGCGATCGTCTTGGCCCGGGCAGCGAGGAATCCCATCAGCGCAGCTCATCCTCTCTGAACATGGCCCTCAGGTAGACGAGCGTGATGGCGAGCAGCACCAAGGTGAGCAGCACCGCGATGGCGGCGCCGACGCCGTAGTCGTTCTGGTTGATCGACCTCACGTACGACCACACCCCGAGGTTGAACACTTCCGGGTTGGATCCGGAGCCGCCAGGCATCAGATAGACCTGGGTGAACACCTTGAAATCCCAGATGGTCGACAGGATCGTCACGACCGCGAAGACTGGTCGCATCATCGGGACGGTGATGCTCCAGAAGCGCCGCCAGGCCGAGGCGCCATCGATCTTGGCTGCTTCATAGAGCTCGGTCGGCACCGTTGTCAGTCCGGCGAAGATCGTGATCGCGATGAACGGATAGCCGTGGTGGATCACGTTGAGGACGGCGATCGCGTAGAACGAGAGTCGCTCGGTGAACCAGTTGAACCCCTCGGGCCCGACCAGACCGATTGACTGGAGCGTGCGGCGGACGAGGCCGCTGTCCGGCTCGAAGATCCAGACCCAGATGTACGTGCCCGTGACCGCAGGGAGTGCCCACGCGACGAGCGCCGAGGCGATGATGGCTGCCCGGATCTTGGGCCCGACGCTCTGCAGCAGCAGCGCGACCAGGGTGCCGAGCACGATCGTGCCGACGACCGCGACGGCGGCGAACACGACGGTGTTGGGCAACACGGTGTGCCACAGGTACGAACCCGACAGCACTTCGCGGAAGTTGTCGAACCCGATCCACTCGGGGTGGCCCGAGATGACTTCCTTCAGCTTGTACTGCGTGAACGACAGGTAGCCGACCCGGAGTATCGGATAGAGGAGCAGGACGGCGATGACGAGCAGCGGCCCGACGAGGAGCAACCACGGCCGGAACCGCTCGACGAATGGCTTTCGCCGACGCTTGGGGGTGACACCGACCGGCGGCACGGAGACTGGTGCCTCCGTGCCGCCGGTCAGGGTGGGCTGGGCCACTAGCTGCCCTGGAGCGACTTCGTGATCGCATCCGAAGCGGTCTTGGTCGCTTCATCGATCGATTTGCCGGTCAAGATCGCCTGCAGCATCTGCGGGATGATCTTGGCGCCCTCAACAGCTCCCCATGCGGGTGAGCCCGGTACGTTCTTGCCGGCCTCGAGCATCGCGGTGGCGAAGGGAGCCACCAGCGGGTCAGAGCTCTCGGCGTACGTCGACAAGAGCTCGTTGGTCGCCGGGAAGAACCCGGTGTCGTCCGCCCACTTCTTGCCGAGGTCACCCGTGGCGATCATCTCGACGAGCTTCCAGGCGAGATCCTGGTTCTTGCTCGTCTTGAGGACCGCGAGGTTCGAGCCACCCAGGAACGCCGGAGCGAGTCCGCCGTCCTTGCCGGGGATCGCGAAAGCGGCGACCTTGCCCTTGAGATCGGGGTTTGCCTCGATCGCGGCCTTGGGGGTCCAGTTGCCCTGGATCACCATGACGGCCTTGTTCTTGCTGAACGAGTCGAGCAGGTCGGTCTCGAGCCAGGTGGCGGCTCCTGCGCTCGACGACTTGTCCTTGAGCGCGAGCCCGGTGTAGAAGTCCAGACCTTCCTTGGCCTTGGCCGAGTCGAGCGCACCGGTCCACTTGCCGTCTGCATCGGTGGCGAAGTCGCCGCCTGCTCCCCAGATGAACGGAGCCGAGGCGTAGGCGCTGGCGCCAGCGATGGGCATCGGCATCATGTCGGGTTCCTTGGTCTTCAAGGTGCGCACGAGGTCACGGAGCTCGGCCCAGTTGGTGGGCTCCTTCAGTCCGTGCTTGTCGAAGATGTCCTTGCGGTAGACCACCGCGCGCGTGCCGGCGTACCAGCCCATGCCGTAGATCTTGCCGTCAAGAGTCGCCGAGTCCTTGAGTGCCTGGATCAGGTCATCGCCGATGCCGGCGTCCTCGATCTTGGAGGTCAGGTCGGCCAGGCCACCGGCTTCTGCGAACTCGGTGGTCCACGTCGTGCCGATCTCCGACACGTCGGGTCCGCCGCCTCCGGCAAACGTACGCACGAGCTTGTCGTGGGCATCGGCCCACTCGACCTCTTCGATCTTGAGGGTCGCGCCCGTCTCGGCCTTGAACTCCTTCTTGGCCGCTGCGTAGAACGCGCTGGCATCAGGGTTCGTGCCCTTCATGACCCACCAGGTCAGTGAGTTGCCTCCAGCGTCGTTGCCGGAGCCTCCGCTGTCGCCACATCCCGCCAGCGCGAGGCCGACCGCGACAAGCACGGCGCCCAGCTTGAATCTGTTCCTCATCTGTTTGTCCCCTCGATCTGTGTCGGCGCCGCAGTCAGAACTGCCACGGTTGCGTGGCACGAGGCGTCACCCATGAAATTGATGTACGCAATCACCACTAGATGAGAAACCTAGTTTCACGCGCGGTGCACTGTCAACAGGTCAGGTCGCGTTGCGCCGGCCGCGACCACGCAGGGGTGCGACGGCGTCGAACGTCGCTGCGAGAGCCTTGATCGTCTGGTCGTGGTCACGCTGGGCGACGCCCACGAACACACAGTCGACCAAGGTGAGCTGAGCGATCCGGCTCGCCATGGCGCCCGAACGGAACGCCGTCTCGCGCACCCGCGTCAGGAGCACGTGGTCGGCGTCCTGGGCCGCGGCACTGTCGGCGGTGTTGGTGATGACCACGGCGGTGGCGCCGTGGGCGCGTGCCGTGTCGAGGAACCGGACGGTCTCGCTGGTCTGACCGCTGTGGCTGAACCCGATCGCGATGTCTCCCGGCTTGAGCAGGGAGGCAGCAGCGACGGCCTCGTGCGGGTCGGTATAGCTGAACGCCACCCGCCCGATGCGCTGGACCTTCTGGGTGAGGTCGAGGGCACCGAGGGCGCTCGCACCGACGCCGAACAGCACCGAGCGCTCGGCGCCTGCGAGAGCCGCGACGACCTTCTCGAGCACGCCCATGTCGATGCCCGCGATCGTCTCCTGCAGTCCCACCTTCTCGGCGAAGGCGACCTTGGCCACGGCGTCGGCGAGGGTGTCCGTGCGGCTGATGTCACTCGACTGCCATCCGCCCCCGCCCGAGTCACTGACCTCATCGAGGTGGGCCGTCTCCCGGCCGATCTCACCGGCGAGCTGAATGCGGAGCTGCGAATAGCCACTCAGTCCGAGGGTGCGGCAGAAGCGGACGATCGAAGCCTCTGACGTCTTGCACCGTACGGCGAACCGCGAGATCGTCTCGTCGATCACCACGTCGGGTCGCGCGAGGATCTCGGCGGCGATGCGCGAAGCCACGGGAGACATGCTCGGCGCCAACGACTGGATGGTGCTCTGGATGCTCATGCCGGCTTGTCGATTCGATCGCTCATGCCGGACTTCTCTACCCGCTCGCTTCGCTCGCTCATGCTCACCTTTGCTGACTGATCCCCCGCAGGACGTTGCGCCCAGAGTAGCCATCCGAACGACATTCATCTACATTCATCACTGCGTTGAGGAAAACAAATTTCACCCCCGAGGAGGCCGGTGTGGGCGCAACTCCCGCTGCGGTGCTCGCCGTCGACCTCGGCAAGACATCCTGCCGGGTGCGACTCACCCGCACCGAGGTCCTGGCCGAAGAGGTCGGTCCCGGCGCCCCCGGCCTTGCCGAAGCACATGGCGAGGATCTCGCATTCGCGGCCATCACGCAGGTCGTCTCACGACTTGGCGACCTGCGCGACCAGATCGGCGCAGTCGGCATCGGCGCTGCGGGGGTCGAGGCCAGCCCGGACGCATCACAGTCGTTGGCCAAGCGGATCAGCGAGACGCTCGGCGCGCCGACGGCCCTGATCAACGACGCGCTCGTGGCGCACGTCGGTGCATTCGGCGGCGCCCCCGGCACGGTGCTGATTGCCGGTACGGGCGCAATCGCCTTCTACTTCGACACGGCCGGAGAGCTTCGCCAGGTCGACGGCTGGGGTCCCCTGCTCGGTGACGACGGAGGTGGGAGGTGGATCGGCCAGGAAGGCATCAAGGCGGCTCTTCGCGATGCCGACGGTCGTGCCACCTCGACGTCACTCACCCACGCGGCAGCCGAGCTGGCCGGCGACCTTCGAGCCCTTCCGCTGTGGGTCTCGGCAACCGGCCACGATGCCCGTCGCCTCGCCTCCTTCACGCCGACCGTCCTCGCGCACGCCCAGCGTGGTGATGCGATCGCCGTGGAGATCGTCCGGCACGCGGCGGCGCAGCTCACCAGGACGGTCCAGGCCGCAGGAGGGCCCGAACAACGGGTCTGCATCGTCGGCGGCCTGTACGACCACCCTTACTTCCGCCAGGTACTCGACTCGGCACTAGCCGAGCAGGGCATCACCGCCGGCACACCACTCGGGTCGCCGCTCGACGGTGCAGCACTGATCGCGACGACCTCGACGCTCCCGCACGAGTCCCGGATCTTCCGTGTCTGAGGCCGCCGACCGTCGCCAGGGCCTGCGGATCGAGCTCAGCCTGCTGACCACCGAGGCGATCGACCCGCAGCACGCACACCTCGACACCTATTCGACGGCCGAGCTCGTGCGGGTCATGAACGACAACACCCACTCGGTCAGCTCTGCCATGGACAGCGCGAGCCCCCAGATCGCCAGTGCGGTCGACGCCATCGTGGAGAGGATGAGTCGCGGCGGGCGGCTGGTCTACTGCGGTGCCGGTACGGCGGGGCGCATGGGCGTGCTCGATGCCAGCGAGTGCCCACCGACGTTCGGCACCGACCCGTCGCTGGTCGTCGGCGTCATCGCCGGTGGTGAGCGGGCGATCCATCAGGCCATCGAAGATGTCGAGGATGACCGCGACGCCGCTCGAGCAGACCTCGCGGCACTCGACCTGACGAGTGTCGACACGGTCGTCGGGCTCTCGGCGTCGGGCCGCACACCGTACGTCGTGTCAGCCATCGGCTACGCCCGCGACCAGGGCGCTCTGACGATCGCCGTCGCCTGCAATCGCGGGTCTGACATCGCGCGAGACGCTGAGCTGAGCATCGAGGTGATCGTGGGCCCAGAGCTGATCACCGGCTCGACCCGCCTCAAGTCGGGCACAGCCCAGAAGCTGGTGTGCAATGCGCTCACGACCCTGAGCATGATCCGGCTCGGCAAGACCTACGGCAACCTGATGGTCGACCTGCAGGCCACCAACGAAAAGCTCAGAGCGCGCTCCGAGCGCACCATCATGCTGGCCGCACGCGTGGATGCCGTCCGGGCGGCGCGTGCGCTCGACGCGTCCGACGGATCGGTCAAGGTCGCGATCCTGGCACTCACCTCAGGGCTCGAAGCGCCGGCGGCACGGACACTGCTGGACGAGCACGACGGATTCCTGCGAAAGGCGATCCAGTCCGTGGGAGCCCGTCAGGAGTAGACGTGCGGCGACAGCGTGCCGATGCAGCGCAGGTTGCGGTACTTCTCGTCGTAGTCGAGGCCGTAGCCGACCACGAAGGCGTTGGGGATGTCGAAGCCGACGTACGTCACGTCGACGTCCATCGTCACTGCCTCGGGCTTGCGCAGGAGCGTGGCGATCTCGACCGAGGCGGGGCCGCGTGACCGCAGGTTGGTGATGAGCCACGAGAGGGTGAGCCCGGTGTCGATGATGTCTTCGACGACCAGCACGTGACGGTCCTTGATGTCGGTGTCGAGGTCTTTGAGGATCCGTACGACTCCCGACGACTTGGTGCCCGAGCCGTAGGACGACACCGCCATCCAGTCCATCTCGACGTGCCGGTTGAGCCCGCGTGCGAGATCGGCCATGACCATGACGGCGCCCTTGAGGACGCCGACGAGCAAGAGATCCTTGCCCTCGTAGTCGGCTTCGATCTGGGCCGCCATCTCACCGAGACGGGCCAGGATCTGCTCCTCGGTCAACAGGACCTGGTCGGCTTCGATCTCTCCGGCAACATGCGTCTGATCCACGTGCTCACCCTCCCACAGGCGTCGTGACGAATGCGAGGCAATCCCCTGTTCGTACGCAGGCGACCCCGCCGGGCAGCTCGATCCGCAGCTGGCCGTGCCAGTCGGTCACGAGACGATCCATCTCCGCCAGGTGGCGCGCCGTCAGGGCCGACGGATCGGCGCCGGCCGTCAGCGCGCAGCGACGCAGCACGCGAGACCTCAGGGCGGGTGCCAACGCCTCGAGCGTGGTCAGGTCCAGCGGATCGGCCACGTCATCGGCCAGTGAGTCGAGGTAGGCCCCGTCAGCCCGGACCTGCTCGGCCGTACGCGCCAACGCTTCGGCCACACCCCCGCCGAGGACGTCTTCGAATGCCGGCATGAGCTCAGACCTGATGCGTACGCGGCGGTAGGCCGGGTCACTGTTGTGGGGGTCGACCCACCACTCGATCCCCGACGCCCGACAGATCTGCTCGGTGTCGTCGCGACGCAGCGCGAGGAACGGCCGACGGAAGGCGCCGTTCATCGGCGCCATGCCGGCGATCGATCGCGGACCCGACCCACGGCCGAGCCCGAGCAGGACCGTCTCGGCCTGGTCGTCGAGGGTGTGCGCCAGCAGGACTGCGTCGGCTTCCTGGGCCCCGAGAACGGCATAGCGCGCCGATCGAGCAGCCGCTTCAGGCCCTCCAGCTCCGCCGACGTCGACCGCGACGACATCGACTTCGATGCCCATACCGGCAAGCTGGTTGGCGGCCTTGGCAGCAACGTCTGCCGATCCGGGTTGCAGCTGGTGGTCGACGACAACAGCCCTCAGCTTCCACGTCTCCTGCGCGGCGACGAATGCGGTGACGGCAGCCAGCGCCAGGGAGTCGGCACCACCGGACACGCCGACGACCACCTTGGCGCCCGGGCCCAGATCGGCGAGCGAGGCGCGTACGGCGTTACGCCCTGTCGCGACGGCCGGATCGAGAGTCGGCACGAGCTCAACCGTGGACGCGGGTGACCCACGACTGCGGGTCGAGGATCTCTGCCTTGGTCGGTAGGTTTGCCGGCTTCTCCCAGACGGCGTTGAACCCTTCCATGCCGACCTTGGCGATCACGCTGTTGACGAACGCCGCGCCATCCTTGTACTGGCGCATCTTGGCGTCGAGCCCCAGCAGCCGGCGAAGCAGCTTGTCGAGACTGCCGGCGCCCTTGCGGCGCTGATTGAACTTGCGCCGGATCTCGTCGACGCTGGGGATCACGTCCGGCCCCACACCATCCATGACGACGTCGGCATGCCCCTCGAGCAGCGACATGATGCCGGTGAGCTGGTCGACGATCTCGCGCTGGCGAGAATTCTGGAACAGCTCGTTGATGGAGGTCTCTGAGTCACCGCGGAGGATCTTGACGATCTCGCTGAACGAGTCGTTGACCATCGCGGACAGGGCGCCGGACTCAAGATCTGTTGCGTCGATGAACTCGTCGAGCAAGGACCGCATGTGGTCGCGCATCCACGAGGTGGCGGTGAACTGGACTCGATGGGTCTCTTCGTGGAGGCAGACCCAGAGACGGAAGTCGTGCGGGTCAACGCCCAGCTGTCGTTCGGCGTGGACGATGTTGGGTGCCACGAGCAGGAGTCGACCGCCCTCGCCTTGGGTGCCATTCCAGAACGGGTCGAACTGACCGAGCACCTTGCTGGACATGAACGACATCAGCGCGCCGACCTCGGCGCCGCCGACCTTGCTGCCGACCGTACGACCCAGGCCCGACGGCATCTTGTTCGAGTCGGCCAGCTTGTCCATGACGGGGTCCATGAGGACACGGAACGTGTCGAGGTTGGCCTCGATCCACCGCGGGCGGTCCACGATCAGCACCGGTGCGGTGGCGGACGTCGCGTGCAGCTGGCTGAACTCGCGTACGGGACCTTCGGAGCGCGCCGCTCCCTCGCGAAGCTCGGCGACGGCTTCGGCCACCTCGTCGGCCTCCATCTCGGGGCCGGGCCTGGTCAGCCTGGTCGCCGTGGACAGCGCGAGCTTCCAATCGATCATTGCTCCACGCTACCTACACGGCACACGCGCAGGTGGCGATTGCGGCAGCCACCTTGTCGAGCGCAGCCTCAGCGGTGAGGAGATCGACGCCGGGAGTGCCGTCTGACATCAACGCGAAGATCACCGGCAGGCCGTCCGCTTCCAAGGCGTAGCCGGCGAGCGAATGGACTCCTGTCAGGGTTCCGGTCTTGGCGCGGACGAGCCCGTACGCGTCCTTGGCCGTGGAGAACCGCGACGACAGCGTTCCACTGAATCCACTGACGGGGAGGTAGCCGAGCACGTTCGCCGTCGGCAGGCTGGCGACCGAGGCCACCACGGTCTGCGCCAGGGTCGTGGGACTGACCCGGTCAGCGCGTGAAAGACCGCTGCCGTCGTGAAGCCGCAGTCCGGATGTGTCGATGCCGGCCTTCTTGAGCGCCTCGGTGACCGCTTCAGCCGCGCCATCGAAGGTGGCGGGGAGCTTGGCTGCGACCGCAACCTGGCGGAACAGCACCTCGGCGGCCTGGTTGTCACTCGTGCGAATCATTGCGCCGACCATCTGGGCGACCGTCGCGCTCTGTACTGCGGCAACTGGCGCCGCTCCCCGAGGCGCCTTCACGGACGTCGGATCACCCGAGACGTCGATTCCACGGTCCTCGAGCAGTCCGGCGAAGATGCGGGCTGCGCTCGCCGGGGGGTCGGCGGCGCGGATCCCGCCGACCAATCCCTGATCCGCCCACAAGGCGCTGACCGGCGTCACGATGTTGTCGGTGACGTAGCTGGGCTTCCAGTCCGGACTCTGCGACGGTCCCGTGAACAACGACGCGTCGAAACCGAGGCGGACTTTGCTCACGTCGTCTCGTTTGAGTGCGGCAGCGGTCCGAGCGGCAAGCGTGGTGAGAGTCGCGCGGAAGGGTTGGGTCGACTTCTTGGGCATCTTGGTCATCAGGTACGGGTCGCCGCCGCCGACGAGCACGAGCTTGTCCCCCGCCGCGACGACGCTGGTGGTGAATCGCTTTTGCGGCCCGACGGTCGAAAGGGCGGCAAAACCGGTGAGCAGCTTGGCCGTCGACGCCGGTATGTACGTGCCGCTGCCTCTGGACAGGAGCACCTCACCCGTGGCTCCCATCAGGACGAGTCCGGCGTCGTCGCCCAGCGCGTCGTCACCGAGCGCGTCGTTGACTGCCGCCTCCAGCTTGGCCGGGTCGAGCGAGCCGCTCGGCGCCGGGTCCGGAGCTGTTTTGTCCGGTGTCGAGTTGTCCGTGAGCGAGCGGGGAGCCGTCACATAGGTCGGGCCGCAGTCACCGTCGCAGATCAGTGGGTTGAGCGTGCCGCGGGTCCAGAGCACGACCGAGACGACCAGCACGAGTGCGAGGGCCGCAGAGGGGACGAGCACCCTTCCACGCGCGGTGGTCACCCTGCGTACGCCCCGGTCTGCCACATGGGCCAGACTATAGAGACACCGTCGCGCCGTGCGCCCCGCGCTCGCCGCCACCCTCGAGCAGCCGGAGGCACCCGTGATTTTCGACGTCACCGTTGAAATTCCCAAGGGAAATCGCAACAAGTACGAAGTCGACCACGAGACCCATCGCATCCGCCTTGACCGGACGCTCTTCACCTCGACGCAGTATCCCGCCGACTACGGCTTCATCGACAACACGCTCGGCCTGGACACCGATCCGCTGGACGCCCTCGTGCTCCTGTCGGAGCCGACCTTTCCCGGCTGTGTCATTGCCTGCCGTGCCATCGGGATGTTCCGCATGACCGACGAGGCTGGCGGAGACGACAAGGTGCTGTGTGTGCCGGCGTCAGACCCGCGCCAGGAGCACCTGCGCGACATCCACCACGTACCGGAGTTCGACCGCCTCGAGATCCAGCACTTCTTCGAGGTCTACAAGGATCTCGAGCCGGGCAAGTCCGTCGAGGGTGCCAACTGGGTCGGCCGGGTCGAGGCCGAGGCCGAGGTCGCCGCGAGCTTCGAGCGCTTCAAGGTCAACGGCGGCTACTGACAACGTCTCAGGTGGCGCTGGCGTTGCCGCTGAGCAGCGTACGCATCGTGTCGGCGAGCAAGCCGACGTCGACCGAGCTGTCGAGCGAGCGCAGGGCGGCCAGACCGATGCCCATGCTCAGCAGGACAGTCGCGGCCTGCTCGGCAGGGATGTGAAGCTCGATCCCGGCTTCGCGCATCACCTGACGGATCAGGTCGGCCGTTGCGGCCACGATCTCGCGGTGGCGCTTCTTGAGCTCGTCGGCGACGTACGGGCTCTGGCGGGCAGCCGCGGCGAACTCGACCTCCAGCGCCGTCCAGCTCGGACGACCGACCCCCTCCTGCGCCCACGCGGTGAACGCATCGATGCGACCGCTGAGGTCGGTGTGCTGGGTGAAGGCGCCGACCACACCGGCGATCTGCTCCTCGTGAATGCTGTCGAGCACGGCCAGGCAGAGCTCTTCCTTGCCGGAGAAGTTGGAGTAGACCGCACCTTTGGAGAAGCCGGCCTTCAGGGCGACCTTGTCGAGCGAGGTGGCGGCGTAGCCGTCGGTCAGAAACATCTCACGGGCCACGGCGATCAAGCTTTCACGCGTCTGCGCCTGGCGTTCGGCGCGACTGACGGTGCGAGTCTCGTTCACGGTCATCGCGGACCCCCTCTGCTCCTGACGCGGCCTGCGTCACATTGGCAAGCATTCCAGATACCGATAGTATCCGAAAGGTGATCAAAAAGGACATCGTCATCATCGGCACCGGCTTTTCGGGCATGGGCGCCGCCATGAAGCTGCGCGACTCAGGCCGCGAGGACTTCGTCGTCCTCGAGAAAGCCCACGACGTCGGAGGCACCTGGCGCGACAACACCTACCCCGGCTGCGAGTGCGACATCCCGAGTCACATGTACTCCTTCTCGTACGAGCTCAACACCGAGTGGAGCAAGAGCTTCTCGGGCCAGGAAGAGATCTGGGCCTACATGCGCAAGGTTGCCGACGAGAAGGGCATCCGCCCCTACATCACGTTCGGCGTCGAGGTCACCGGCGCTACGTGGGATGACGCCCGCAATGTCTGGACCGTCAAGACCCGCAGCGGCGAGGACTACGAAGCCCGCGTCGTGATCGCCGGGGTCGGCGGCCTGCACATCCCCAACATCCCCGAGATCAAGGGCGCCGACACCTTCGCCGGTCCGAAGTTCCACTCAGCGCAGTGGGACCACGAGGTCGACCTCGCCGGCAAGAAGGTCGTCGTCATCGGTACGGGCGCCAGCGCGATTCAGTTCATCCCGATCATCGCCAGGGAAGTCGGCCACCTCACGGTCTTCCAGCGCACTCCCGCCTGGGTGCTGCCCAAGAAGGACAAGCCGACGCCCGAGTGGCGCAAGAAGCTCTTCGCAAAGGTTCCCGGCGCGCAGCGTGCCTACCGCAACGCGCTCTACTGGGCGCTCGAAGCCCGCGCGGTCGGCTTCAACGGACACATCAAGATCCTTCCGGTCGCCGAGAAGATCGTGAAGCGCTACCTCGCCAAGAAGATCCCCGACCCCGAGCTCCGCGCCAAGCTGACACCTGACTACCGCCTCGGCTGCAAGCGCGTGCTCCAGTCCAACACGTACTACCCGACCTTCCTGCGCGACAACGTCACGCTCAGCACCGACGGCGTCGCCGAGATAGTCAAGGACGGCGTGATCGACGGCAATGGCGTCAAGCACGAGGCCGACATCGTCATCTACGGCACCGGCTTCCACGTGATCGACGCGTTCGACTACCTCGACGTCAAGGGCAAGGGCGGCGTCAACCTCGCGGCCCAGTTCCGCGAGCACGGCACCGAGACCTACATGGGCATGACGGTGCACGGGTTCCCCAACCTCTACTTCATGCTCGGCCCCAACACCGCACTCGGCCACAACTCGGTGGTCTTCATGATCGAGCAGCAGACCAAGTTCATCGTCAAGATGCTCGACGAGATGGACAAGCGTGGGGCCGTCGCGGCCGACGCCACCCAGGAAGCCCAGACGGAGTTCAACGTCGAGATCCAAAAGCTCGTCGAGAAGGGCATCTGGACCCAGGGCGGGTGCACCAGCTGGTACCTCGACAGCCACGGCAAGAACCGCACGATCTGGCCCAAGTTCACGTTCCAGTACTGGTGGGAGACCCGCAAGGTCGAAGGCAAGGACTTCGAGTGGGAGAAGGCCGCCTGATGACGGAGCAGGAGCTGCCAGGCATCCCGGCGGGACCACGGACGCCCGCATGGCTGATGACCTGGAAGTTCCTGCGTGACCGGCAACGACTGGTCCCAGGCATGCACGAGAAGTACGGCGACACCTTCTCGATCAGGATCCTGCCGGGTCCTCGTACGTTCGTGATCTTCAGTGACCCGGTCGACATCAAGGAGATCTTTGCGTCCGACCCCTCGCAGTTCCACGCCGGCGAGGGCAACGCGATCCTCAAGCCCGTCATGGGTGAGCACTCCCTGCTGCTCACCGACGACATGGAGCACCAGCGCGGCCGCAAGCTCCTGATGCCGGCCTTCACCGGCCCCTCGATGCGCTCCTACCAGCCACTGGTCGAGGCGATCGCCAAGGTCGAGGTCGACTCCTGGCACGACGGCGACACGCTGATCACCCTCGACCGCATGAACGCCCTGACGCTCGACGTCATCCTCCAGGTCGTGTTCGGCGTGACCGACGAGCAGCGCCTCGCCGTGCTGCGACCGAAGGTCAACCGCATGGTCAACATCGACGCCAAGATGCTGCTGGCGTGGTCGTACCCCCGGCTGTTCGCCCTTCCGCCGTGGCGGGGCTACTTCAAGAACCAGCAGGAGGTCGACGAGATCCTGTTCACCGAGATCGCCGAACGTCGGACCGCCAAGGATCTCGAAGGTCGCGACGACGTGTTGTCACGCCTGCTCCGGGTCGGCGATTCAGAAGGCGACGAGCCGCTCAGTGACATCGAGATGCGCGATCAGCTCATCACGCTGATGCTGGCCGGTCACGAAACCACCGCCTCGGCCCTGTCATGGACCTTGCACGAGCTCGGCCGCAACCGCGAGATCCAGGCCAAGGCGCTGGCCGCAGCCGACAACGGAGACGATGCATTCCTCGAGGCCTGCCTCAAGGAGTCGATGCGCGTCCACCCGATCATCGACTTCGTGGCCCGCACCCTGCAGAGCGACCAGGTCGTCGGCGGACGACTCCTGCCCAAGGGCACCACCGTCACCCCGTCGATCATGCTGTCGCACAGCCGCGAGGAGAGCTTCGCCGACGCGCACCTGTTCAACCCCGAGCGCTTCCTGGTCGACAAGGTCGCGGCCAACACCTGGATCCCCTTCGGTGGCGGCGTACGCCGTTGCATCGGCGCCGCGTTCTCGCTGATGGAGGGCACCGTCGTGCTCCGCGAGGTGCTGCAGCGCTACTCGGTGGAGGCCCCCAAGGTCGCACCCAACAAGCTGCGCAACATCACCAACGTTCCTGGCGACAAGGCACCGGTCATCCTGACCCGTCGCTGACGAGGCCGACCCCACGATTTGCGCGTAGGGTCACCGCATGAGTCATGTCGAAACCACGCGCGGTGGTGATCGCGCTCGAGGTGTTACCGACGCAGCACTCGCCAGCCTGCGACGCTGGAACCTCGGGCTGACAGGTCTACATGCTGTCCAGGCCGTGGCCATCTTGTTGCTCGCCAACGGGTTCTCCATCGCGGTGACCTCGACCTACCCGACAGGCCCGCCCGGAACCACGCCTCCGGCGCCTTCGGCATTGTTCGACATCAACGTCGGTGTGGCGATCGCCGTGTTCCTGTGCCTGGCGGCCGCCGACCACCTGCTGACCGCCACAGCAGCCCGCGGTGTGTACGAGTCCGATCTGCGTGGCGGCATCAACCGGTTCCGCTGGGCCGAGTACTCGATCAGCGCGACCATCATGATCGTGCTCATCGGGTTCTACTTCGGCGTCACCGACATCACCGCCGTCGTCGCAGTCATCGGCGCCAACGTGGCCATGATCTTCTTCGGCTGGATGCAGGAGCGCATGAACCCACCCGGCCGGGAGAGCACCACGATGTTGCCGTTCTGGTTCGGCACGGTCGCCGGTGCCGCGCCATGGGCGGCGATCACGATCAACTTCCTCGGATCCGATGAGGTTCCGTCATTCGTCATCGCGATCTTCGTCTCGCTCCTGGTGTTCTTCTCGACCTTTGCAGTCAACCAGTGGCTGCAGTACCGCGAGATCGGCCCATGGCGGAGCTACGCCTTCGGCGAGAAGTTCTATCTCGTCCTCAGCCTCGTGGCGAAATCTGCCCTCGCCTGGCAGATCTTTGGCGGGTCGCTCGCCGGCTCATGAGCTCGCTCACCGTGGACCGACGTCCAGCACGGTGAGGGCCGCCTCCCCGATCGCGTCACTCTCGGCGAGGTCGACCTGGGCGGTGATGCCCCAGTCGCGATCGCCCGCGGGATCATCGAACGTCTGTCGTACTGTCCAGGTCGTCGGGCCTTCGGTGACCATGAACAGCTCGGGTCCACGAGACCCGGGTCCGGTGCCGATCTCGTCATACTCGTCGTGGTACGCCGCCATCGCCTCCATCCAGGCGGCAGCATCCCAACCGTCATCGCCGTCGAGGTCGGCCAGCGCGGTCCAGCGACCGAATGCGGCGAGCTCGACCCGGCGGAACATCGCGTTGCGGACGAGCACCCTGAACGCCCGCGGGTTGCCGGTGACGGGTCGTGGGGTCTCGGCGCCGAGCGCCTTCGGTCGCACGTCGGCCGGATCATCACCCGGGTTGATCAGCTGCTCCCACTCGTCGAGCAGGCTCGAGTCGGTCTGGCGCACCAGCTCGCCGAGCCATTCGGTGAGGTCCTCGAGCTCGGTGTTGCGGGCCTTCTCGGGCACGGTCCGCCCGAGCGTCTTGTAGACGTCGGACAGATAGCGGAGCACGAGCCCCTCCGACCGCGCGAGCTGGTAGTCGCCGATCAGCTCGGAGAACGTCATGGCCCGCTCCCACATCTCGCGCACGACCGACTTCGGCCGCAGCTCGTGATCGGCGACCCATGGGTGCCCCCCACGATAGGTCTCGTACGCCGCCGTGAGCAGCTCCTCGAGGGGCTTGGGATGGGTGATCTCCTCGAGCAGCTCCATCCGCTCGTCGTACTCGATGCCATCCATCTTCATCTCGTTGATCGCCTCGCCGCGCGCGCGGTGACGCTGCGCGTTGACGATCGGCCGCGGATCATCGAGTGTCGCCTCGATCACCGACACCACGTCCAGCGCGTACGTCGGCGACTCGATGTCGAGCAGCTCGAGCGTCGCGACGGCGAAGGGAGACAGCGGCTGGTTGAGCGCGAAGTTGGCTTGCAGGTCGACGGTCAGCCGCAGCGTCCGGCCCTCGTGGTCGGGTGGGTCGATCGGCTCGACGACCTCGCCGGCGAGCAGGGCCTCGATGATCTCGTCCACCTCGGCCAGCAGCTTGTCCTGCGACTCCTCGGTCTCGCCGCTCTCGCGGATCAGCCGTTCGAGCGAACCCCGCGCGTCACCAGGTCGAGAGATGACGTCGAGCACCATCGAGTGACTGACCCTCATTCGCGACACGAGCTGCTCCGGCGTACCGGTCGAGAGCTTCTCGAACGTCTTCTCACCCCACGACACGAAGCCCTCGGGCGCCTTCTTGCGGTTGATCCTGCGCAGCTTCTTGGGATCGTCGCCCGCCTTGCGCACGAGTCGGGCGTTCTCGATGTCGTGCTCGGGAGCCTCGACGACGACGTGGCCGATCGTGTCGAAGCCTGCCCGTCCTGCCCGCCCCGCGATCTGCTGGAACTCGCGCACCTGGAGCTGTCGCTGACGCGTGCCGTCATATTTCGACAACCCGCTGAACAGGACCGTCCGGATCGGGACGTTGATGCCCACGCCGAGGGTGTCGGTGCCGCAGACGACCTTGAGCAGCCCCTGCTGGGTCAGCGTCTCGACCAGCCGACGGTAGCGCGGCAGCATCCCGGCGTGATGCACGCCAACACCCATCCTGATGAGTCGCGACAGCGTCTTGCCGAACGCCGAGGAGAAGCGGAAGTCGCCCAATGCGTCGGCGATGGTGTCGCGCTCCTCGCGGGTCGCGACCTTGATGCTGGTGAGCGCCTGTGCGCGCTCCAGGGCAGATAGCTGGGTGAAGTGGACGACGTACACCGGGGTCTGGCCCGTCTCGATGAGCTGTTCAAGGGTCTCCTGCACGGGCGACGTCACGTACTCGCTGACCAGTGGGACAGGCCGTTCGGCCGAGCTGACCACAGCGGTCTCGCGTCCGGTACGTCGCGTGAGGTCCGCCTCGAACGTCGAGGTGTCGCCGAGCGTCGCAGACATCAGCAGGAACTGTGCCCGTGGAAGCTCGATGAGCGGCACCTGCCAGGCCCACCCTCGGTCGGGGTCGGCGTAGAAGTGGAACTCGTCCATCACGACCAGCCCGATGTCAGCCGCGGCACCTTCCCGCAGCGCCATGTTGGCGAGGATCTCGGCAGTGGCTGCGATGATCGGGGCATCCGCGTTGACCGCAGCGTCGCCGGTGACCATGCCAACGTTGTCGGCACCGAAGATCTCGCACAGGTCAAAGAACTTCTCGCTGACGAGCGCCTTGATCGGCGCGGTGTAGACGCTGCACTCACCTCGGGCCAGGGCCGCCGCCATCGCGGCCGTCGCGACGAGGCTCTTGCCGGAGCCGGTGGGCGTCGCGAGGATGACATTCGAACCGGCGACACACTCCAGGATCGCTTCGTCCTGCGCGGGGTACAGCGTCAGTCCGCGGCTCTGGACCCAATGTGCGATCGCCTCGTAGACGGCGTCCTCATTGTTCGTCGTCCCTGACGGGAGCAGATCGATGAGGCGCACACCTGCATTGTGTCCGGCGGTCAGACCAGCCGTTCGCGGGGCCTGAACAACAGCCCGACCACCACGCCTATCAGCATGCCGAGCACCCACCCGGCAAGCACGTCCGTGGCCCAGTGCGCTCCGAGGTAGACCATCATCGCGCCGATCAGCAGCAGACCCAGCCCGAGACAGGTGGTCGCCAGCACCAAGGATCTACGGGATCTCCAGCCGACGACCGCCAGCAGCGCAATCGCCGCCGCCATCATGAGCGCGGCGTGGCTCGACGGCATGGCGTAGCTGCTGCCGACCTGGGCCAAAGCGCCTTCTGAGTACGTCGGACGCACGCGTGCGAACTCGCTCTTGAGCAACCCCGATGCGAACGCTCCGAGGTAGCCCGCTGCTCCCACGGCGAGCCCGACTCGCCAGGCCTTGGTGTAGATGACAAGAGCAAGACCGATCAGACCGACGACCGCCCAGAACCATTTCAGCTCGGACACGTCCATCACCTGGGTCGTGACCGAGTCCAGCGCGTCGAGCCGGTGTCCATCGATCCAGCGCAGGAGCCTTTCATCGAAGGAGTCGCCGGGAAGCATGTCTTCACCGTATGGGAGACGCCTAAGCGTTTGCTTAGTGCTGCGGTAGTGTCGCGGCCATGAGAGCAGTGCAGATCACCACCCTCGAGGGTCCTTCAGCCGTCGAGCTCAACGAGCTCCCCAGTCCCGCAGCCGGTGCCGACCAGGTCCTGATCCGCGTGCACGCGGCCGGTGTCGCGTTCCCGGAGGTGCTGCAGAGCCGCGGGCTCTACCAGATGAAACCCGAGCTTCCTTTCATTCCCGGTGCCGAGATCGCCGGCGAGATCATCACCGCCCCCGACGGGTCCGGGTTCGCTCCCGGCGACCGAGTTGCCGCCCTCTGCCTCTTGGGCGGCTTCGCCGAGGAAGCCGTCGCACCTCTCGACACAACCTTCAAGCTTCCCGATGCGGTCTCGTACGAGCAGGGTGCGTCGATCATCTTCAACTACGGCACGGCGTACTTCGCGCTCGTCGAACGCGGCGGGCTGCAGGACGGTGAGTCCGTGCTGGTGCAGGGCGCTGCCGGCGGCGTGGGGACGGCCGCGATCCAAATCGCCAAGGCATTTGGCGCCGGGCGAGTGATCGCCGTGACGTCGACTCCCGAGAAGGGCGCCGTGGCGCTCGAGGCTGGGGCCGACGAGTTCGTCCTGGCCGACGGCTTCAAGGATGCGGTGACGGCGGGCGGCAAGGTCGACCTCGTCGTCGACCCGGTCGGCGGAGATCGATTCACCGACTCGCTGCGGTGCCTCAAGGACGATGGCCGGCTCCTGGTCATCGGGTTCACCGCGGGCGAGATCCCGACCGTCAAGGTCAACCGACTGCTGCTGAACAACGTGTCGGTGGTCGGCGTCGGCTGGGGCGCGTACGTCATGTCGCGGCCCGGTCACATCGCCAAGGAGTGGGAGGCGATGGTCCCGCACCTGCAGAGTGGTGCGCTGCAGCCCGTCGTCGGGCCGACGTTCCCGCTCGAGGAAGCAGCCCAGGCGCTGCTGACCCTCGACGAGCGCCGGGCAACCGGCAAGGTCCTCATCGTCCCGTGACGGGTCGAGCCACCACTCGCTTGAAGGTGGTGTCGGCGCTGGTTGCCCTGTTCGGCGACCTCCTGCCGCGGGCCTAGCCTGGCGATCACGCCAGCGAGAGGAAGAGCTTCTCCAGCTTCTTGACGTCGACGCTGTCCACCCCGTCGCCGGCCACAAGACATTGCTCAAGGCCCGTCGCGACGATCGCGAACCCGGCTCGATCCAACGCCTTTGAGACGGCTGCAAGCTGGGTGACGACGTCTTCGCAGTCCCTGCCGTCCTCGATGAGACGCAGGACGCCCGCCAGCTGGCCCTGGGCTCGCTTGATTCGGTTGATCACTGCGGTCATGGCTTGTGGATCGAGCTCCATCAGATCTCCCGCTTTCCGGTGACACCTGGCCGGACGGATGCACGGTCCGGGCGCCTTTTGACTTCATATTAGATACCCCCTAGGGTATTTGCAAGCCGTATGGAACCAGGCCACCACAGCAGCACCCCGTCACCGGCATCGCTTGCGTTGCCACCGGAAGGAACCGGCATGACCGATCACGGATCGCACGGCAAGACCGTCCTGCAAGACCTCCGCCCGCTGTCGCGCGAGCTGCGCCGCGCCATACCCGACGTCTACAAGGGTTTCAGCGCGCTCCACGAGGGCGCCTTCGCCGAGGGCGAGCTCGACACCAAGACCAAAGAGCTCATCGCCCTGGCGATCGGGGTGGTCGAAGGCTGCGACGGCTGCATCGCCTCACATTCGCAGGCGGCCGTACGCGCCGGGGCAACTCGTCAGCAAGCCGCCGAAGCGATCGGTGTCACCTTCTTGATGAAGGGCGGTCCCGCCACAGTCCATGGCCCGCGGGCCTACGAGGCGTTCTGTGAGTTCGCCGAATCATTCGAGGCTGGCGACGAGCCATCCTGACCCACGGTCGAAAGGAATGACATGTGCCATCCAGTGCAGTGCAAGACCTGCAAGAAGATCACCTGGGCAGGATGTGGATCCCACGTGGCGCAGGTGAAGGCTCAGGTGCCTGCGGACAACTGGTGCCCGGGGCACCCCAAGACCGGCGGCTCCTTGTTGCAGCGCATTCGCCAGTACGGTCGATAGTCGAGCCACGTAACCTCTAGCCATGTTCTCCGGGTTCTCCGTCGCCGCGCTCGATTTCTACGACGACCTCGAGATGGACAACACCAAGGCGTACTGGGAAGCCAACCGCGCGACGTACGACACCGAGGTCGCCGCACCGATGAAGTCACTCATGGCCGAGCTGACGGAGGAGTTTGGCGACGCCAAGATCTTTCGGCCCTATAGGGACGTGCGCTTCGCCAAGGACAAGACTCCGTACAAGACCCACCAGGGTGCGTTCGTCCCGGCGGGTCCGTCAACCGGCTGGTACGTGCAGGTCGGCGCGCCGGGCGTCAGGGTCGGCGCCGGCTTCTACGACGCATCTCCGGCGAGACTGGCGAGCATTCGCGAGGCGATCGTCCACGACCGCCACGGTGCGGAGCTCGAGGGCATCCTCGCGACGATGCAGACGGCCGGATGGACCCTGGGCGGAGAGACCCTGAAGACGTCACCACGCGGCTACGACGCCGACCATCCGCGGATCGAGCTGCTCCGGCACAAGTCGATGAACCTCGGCAAGAGCTACGGTTTCGAGCCGTTCATCCACACCCCGGAGCTGCTCGACCGGGTCCGCGCTGACTGGCGCGAAGCCCGGCCGCTGATCGACTGGGTCTTGGCGCACGCCAAGGCCTAGTTCCGCCCCGAGATCAGTTGTGGACGGCCTTCATACCGGCCTCGGGATAGCGCTCGCCCGCTACGACTCCAACCGGCACGGCTGCGTCCAGGTCGGCGAGGTCCTCGACGGTCAGCTCCACGTCGGCGGCAGCGACGTTCTCCTCAAGGTAGGTGCGACGCTTGGTGCCGGGGATCGCGACGACGCCGTCCTGGTGCAGGACCCAAGCCAGCGCGAGCTGGCCCGGTGTGACGCCCTTGGCACCCGCCAGAGCCCGCACCTTGTCGACGATCGTGAGGTTCTGGACCAGGTTCTCGTCGGAGTAGCGCGGATTGTGCCGGCGGAAGTCGTCGGCGTCGAGATCGTCGATTGACGTGATCGCACCGGTGAGAATGCCGCGGCCCAGAGGTGAGTAAGCCACGAAGGCGATGCCCAGCTCCCGGGTCGTGTCCAGCACGCCGTTGACCTCAGGGCTCCGCTCGAACAGCGAGTACTCAGTCTGCACTGCACTCAGCGGATGAGTGGCGTGAGCTCGACGGATCGTCTCGGGCGCAGCCTCGGAGATTCCGAGGTACTTGACCTTGCCCTCTGTGACGAACTCCCCCATCGCGCCAAATGTCTCCTCGATGGGGATGGAGGGATCGACACGGTGGATGTAGTAAAGGTCAATCGTCTCCCGACCGAGGTTGCGCAGTGACCGCTCCAGCGCCTTGCGGAGGTAGGCCGGTGAGCCGTTCGTCGCCAGTCGTTCGCCCTCATCGGTGACCTCGACACCCGTCTTGGTGGCGAGGGCATACTCCCCGCTGCGGTTGCCGATGACTCGACCGATGAGCTGTTCGTTGAGGAACGGGCCGTACATCTCGGCGGTGTCGATCAGGCTCACGCCCAGGTCGAGCGCGCGAGTCAGCGTGGCTGCCGACTCCTCGTCGTCGCGGCCGCCGTAGAACGCTGACATTCCCATCGCGCCGAGTCCTTCGACGCTGGCCTCGAGGCCCTGGCTTCCCCATGGTGTGGTCTTCACTTGTTCATCACCTTTGTGTTGTAGAAATCGATCTTGCGATCGATGGCCTCGAGGTGCGTCTGCACCTCGCGGAGCTGATCACGTACGTGTTCGCGGTGCGCCTCGAGTATCGCCAGCCGGTCGGGCTCGCTGCCCTCGACGCGGTAGAGGTCGACGAAGCGGCGGATGTCCCGGATCGGCATGCCGGTCTTGCGGAGCATGACGAGCGTTCCGAGCCAGCGGACGTCACCCTCGGCGTACCGGCGCTGCCCCGAGCTCGATCGCTCGGGTGGCTGGAGGGTCAGTCCCTCCTTCTCGTAGTAGCGCAGCGTGTCGACGGTCAACCCGCTCGCCTCAGCGGCGGCACTGATCGTCAGCCCCTCTGCGGGGACCTCAGTCGTAGTCATGTCTTCAGCATTCACCCTGGAGTGCACTCCAGGTCAAATCGAGCCGGTGAGCAGAGACTTGACGCCTGAACCCACATGCACCCTCGAGCGGTGAGTTCTCAACTGAATCGTCCCTCTTTGGGTTGGGGATCAACCGATCAATTAGAAGTCGGCCCATTTGGTTGAGAATCCACCGCTCCTGCGAGGGGTTAGCGGGTCGGGTCGTCGCCGACCTGGACGAGGAGCTTGCCGAAGTTCTTGCCGGTCAGCAGACCAAAGAACGCCTCCGGCGCATTCTCGAGACCTTCGACGATGTCCTCGCGGTGGCGCAGCTCACCCGACGCGATCCAGTCGGCGGCGTCGCTCTGGAACTGCTTGTAGTGCGCCTTGACGAACTCGTCCTGGATGAACCCGCGCATCGTGATGCTCCTGGTGAGGATCGACGACATCAAGTACGGCATGCGGTCCGGTCCCGACGGCAGCTCGGTCGAGTTGTACGTGGCGACGAGGCCGCACACCGGGACCCGGGCGTACGTGTTGAGGCGCGGCAGGACTGCGTCCCACACATGCCCGCCGACGTTCTCGAAGTAGACGTCGATCCCGTCCGGCACCGCTGCCTTGAGTTCAGCCTTGAAGTCGGGCGATCGGTGGTCGAGGGCGACGTCGAACCCCAGCTCGGTGAGCCAGGCGACCTTGTCGGCGCCACCGGCGATGCCGACAGCGCGTGCGCCCTTGATCCTGGCGATCTGCCCGACCGCCGACCCGACGGGACCCGCAGCCGCTGCGACGACCACGGTCTCCCCGGGTTGTGGCTTGCCGATCTCGAGCAGCCCCGCGTACGCCGTGAAGCCCGGCATGCCGAGCACGCCCAATGCCGTGGAGATCGGCGCGCGAGAAGGGTCAAGCTTGCGTACGTGCTTCGCCGGCAGCACCGCGTACGCCTGCCAGCCGTGGTAGGAGAGCACGAAGTCGCCAGGGGTCAGGGACGGGTCGTGGGACTCCACCACCTCGGCCACCGTGCCGCCCTGCATCACCTCATCGAGAGGCTGCGGAGCCGCGTATGACTTGGCGTCGTTCATCCGGCCGCGCATGTAGGGGTCGAGCGAGAGGTAGATCGTGCGAAGCAACACCTCACCGTCACCGGGCGCCGGCACCGGCCCGGTCTCGAGGCGGAAGTTGTCGTGGGTCGGCTCCCCGTGGGGGCGGGAGGCGAGCAGGATGCGCATGTTGTCGGTCACTGCTCGGACCCTACCCGGCTGGTGCATACTCACCAGCATGTCGAATACCAAGTTCTGGCGATCGGTCGAAGTGCTGCATGACGTCGTCTACTTCGCGCCCGGCACAAAGGAGCGATACGAGTCGCTCGGCCTCAAGGGCTACTGGATGGGCTATTTTGCTTCGCGCTCGGCCGCGATGGGCACACCGTCACCGGAGCTCGTGATCGCCACGTTCCACGGTTTCGCTCCCGGCATGGTGCGCCGGGCGCTTCCCGATGCCTGGGCGCTGGCCTCACGCGACGACATCCTGAAAGCCCGGCTCGACCTGGCTCGCGACTCGCTCGCCCCCGCGACCGAGGCGGATGGCACTGACACCGCCCGGGTCGCCAAGGAGCTCGAGGCGATCGTCGCCGGGCTCAACTTCGCCGGCAAGCCCCTCGCTGCCGCGCACGCCTCACTCGACAAGCCAGCCGACGACACCGGGCTGCTGTGGTGGGCCGCGTCGGTGATTCGCGAGTTCCGCGGCGACTGCCACATCGCCGTTCTCACCGCTGCCGGTCTCGACGGCGTCGCCGCCAACACGCTCGCCGTCGCGGCGGGGCTCACGGTCGTCGAGCAGCGCAAGATGCGCGGCTGGACCGAGGACGAGTGGGCTACGGGCTACGCCGAGCTCGCGGCCCGCGGATGGACCGACGCCGACGGCACGATCACCGCGTCCGGGGCCGCAGCCCGCCAGCAGATCGAGGACGCCACCGATCGCGTCTGCGCCGCCGGCATGGACAAGGAGGCGACTGGACGAGCCATCACGGTCGAGGACGGCGTACGGGCACTCGCCCGGGCGGTGCTCAAGACCGGCGCGATCGCTTTCCCAAATCCGACGGCAGCCAAGGCTCCGCAGTAGCGTGGCCACATGGCCAAGGCGTCCCCATCGATCGAGATCGAGGTCGACGACAAGGTCGTACGCGTCAGCAACCCCGATCGCGTCTACTTCCCCGATCACGGCTGGACCAAGCTCGACCTGATCGAGTACTACCTCGCCGTCGGCGACGGCATCGTCAACGCGTTGTACGAGCGGCCGTGCATGCTGCACCGCTTCCCCAAGGGCCTGGCCGGCGACAAGGTGCACCAGAAGAAGGTGCCGCCGGGTGCCCCGCCGTGGCTCGAGACAGTCCCGATCCACTTCCCCCGATGGGACCGGATCGTCCACGAGGTGTGCGTCACCGAGCTCGCCACCGTGATCTGGGCGGTGCAGATGTCGACCGTCGAGTTCCATCCGTGGAACAGTCGGCGCGGCGACGTCGAGAAGCCCGACGAGTGGCGCATCGACCTCGACCCCGGTCCTGAGTGCGACTTCAACACCGTACGTCGGGTGGCGCATGTCGCCCATGAGGTGCTGGAGGAGCTCGGCGCCACCGGTTTCCCCAAGACGTCGGGTGGCTCAGGCCTGCACATCTACGTGCGCATCCCTCCCGATCACGAGTTCAAGGACGTACGCCGGGCAGCCCTCGCCTTTGCCCGCGAGGTCGAACGGCGGGCACCGGACGACGTGACGACGCAGTGGTGGCGCAAGGACCGCGACCCGGACCAGCTTTTCGTCGACTACAACCAGAACGCCCGCGACCACACGATCGCGGCGGCCTATTCCGTACGCGGTTTCCCGGACGGGCGTGTGTCGACGCCGATCCGCTGGGACGAGATCGATGATGTCGACCCGCACGACTTCACGATCGCGACAGTCCCTGACCGGTTCGCCACGATCGGCGACCTCCATGGCGGCATCGACAGGACGTCGTTCGACATCGCATCGCTGCTCGAGTGGGCTGACCGCGACGAGCGCGACGGCGCCGAGACACCGGCCGAACCGGAGGACTAGACCATTTCTGCGCAGAAGCTGAACAAGCGGACCGTGCTGTTCGCGACCATCACTCCTCTGGCCTCGATCCTGGGCTCCGGGCTGCTGATCATCGTGCCCGTCCTCGAAGGCGCACTCGGGTCCCTGTCGATCCTCGGCGTCGTCGGCGTCTCCGCGGTGGCCTGGTTGGTTGGATCCTCCGTGCGCCACAACATCAAGGTGATCGAGCCGCTGGAGGAGTCTGGCGATCTCGACCACCTCACCGAGCGACTTGACCGGTTCGGTGATGCCGTCATCGTCGTCGCGTACGTCATCTCGGTGGCGCTCTACCTGCGCATCATGGCGGAGTACGTGTTCGACTACGCCGGATGGGGTGGGACCGCTGCCGAGAAGGTGCTCGCCTGTGTTGCCGTGGCGATCATCGTCGGCATCGGGATCTTCCGGGGATTTTCCGGGCTGGAGCGGCTGGACGACGTGACGGTGGGCGCAGTCGTCATACTCACCTCAGTCCTCGGCGGCACGCTCTTGGTCAACGCCGTCCAGAAGGCGAACTCATCCGGCCTCGACCTCCCGCCAGTGCCAGAGTCCAGCACATGGCACCTGCTGCTGATCCTGGGCGGAATCGTGATCACCGTCCAGGGGTTCGAGACGGTCCGCTACCTCAAGGACGAGTACGACGCCCGCACCCGCATCTGGGCCTCCCGCGCTGCTCAGCTGGTGGCCGCGGCCATGTACCTCGGCTTCGTCGCAGTTGCCACACCCTTCATGGGGCTGGGCACCGACGCCGGGGCCGACAAGACCCTGCTCGACATCACGTCGAGGGTGGCGCCCTGGCTCGCCCTGCCGCTCGTCCTCTCGGCGGTGTTGAGCCAGTTCAGCGCCGCCGTCGCTGACACGGCCGCCGCTGACGGCAACCTGAAGGCGTTGTCGTCGTGGATGAAGGGCGCGCGGTCCTACCTCATCAGCGGTGTGGCCGCAGTTGCGCTGGCCGCCACGGTCAACACGTTCATGATCATCGCGGTGGCGTCGAGGGCGTTCGCTGTCTACTACGCCATCCAGGCTGTGCTCGCGCTCCGGACGTCCGACCATGTGCTGCCCCGGGTCGGGTACGGGATGTTGGCTCTGTTGATGGTGGCGATCGCGGCATTGGCGCAGCCGGCTGGCTAGCTCACTTGCGAATGTCGGGTGCGGGAGGAATGACCGGCAAAACCCCGGCTCCGGACGTCGCCAGATCAAGCAAGGCGTCGACATCAAGATGCTGCTCGGCAAGGTCGGCGAGCAGCTCGAGCCTTGCCTCTCGTGCTGCCGCGAAGCTGACGTTCGAGGCTGAACGTCCGGTCACCTCTGCCAGGAACGCCTGCCGGAACACATCCGACTCGAACGCACCGTGCCACATCGTGCCGAAGACGTTGGCCCGTCGGGCACCTCCGAGGAATTCCTCGTCGGCACCTCGCTGGATCCGACCGTGGTGGATCTCGTAGCCGCTCACCTGGGCGCCCCAGGCGGACCCGGACGGGCGACGCAACACCTTGTCGGGCGAGAACGTCGTCGTGACGTCCAGCAGACCGAGTCCATCGACCTCAGTCGGAGGGCCCTCGACCGCATCGGGATCGGCAACCCGCTCACCCAGCATCTGGAAGCCACCACAGAGTCCCAGGAGTGCGCCTCCGGACGCGGCATGGTCGAGGATCGCCCGGTCGAGGCCGTGCAGACGCAACCAGTCGAGATCGGCGATCGTGGCCCGCGTACCGGGCAGAACGACGAGATCTGCATCGCTCAGCTCTCGCGGATCGGCGGTGAACACCACGTCGACGTCCGGCTCGAGCCCGAAGGCGTCGAGGTCGGTGAAGTTGCTGATGCGCGGCAGCCTGATCACCGCAACCTTGAGTCGCGAGCCTTCGTGGTCAGACCGCCGGCCGCTGACGTCCAGGGCGTCCTCCGAGTCGAGCCACAGGTCCGGGTTCCACGGCAGCACGCCGAACACCCGGCGTCCGGTGAGCTGCTGGATCTGCTCGATGCCGGGCGCGAGGAGCGTCTCGTCGCCGCGAAACTTGTTGATGACGAAGCCGGCGACCAGGTGCTGGTCGGCTTCCGAGAGCAGTGCGACGGTTCCGTACAACGCGGCGAAGACTCCTCCGCGGTCGATGTCACCGACCACGATCGTCGGTATGTCGCCGTGCTGCGCCAGCCCCATGTTGACGTAGTCGTCGGCGCGCAGGTTGATCTCTGTGGGACTGCCTGCGCCTTCGCAGACCACGACGTCGAAGTGCGAGGCGAGCTCGTCGTACGCACGGTGGGCCGCCTCTGCCAGGTGCATTCGGCCACCGACGAACTCCGCCGACGAGATCTCGCCCGCTGGCTGGCCCATCACCACGACATGGCTCCGGCGATCTCCGCCGGGCTTGAGCAGAACCGGGTTCATCAACGCCGTCGGTTCGACACCCGCCGCCTGTGCCTGGATCCACTGGGCTCGGCCGATCTCGGAGCCGTCGACACAGACCATCGAGTTGTTGGACATGTTCTGCGCTTTGAAGGGGGCGACCTTGACCCCGCGGCGCGCGAACGCACGGCACAGGCCGGTGGTGACGATGCTCTTGCCGGCATCGGACGTGGTGCCGGCCACCAGCAGGGCGCCCACGGCTAGCCCCTCGGCTTGGTGAGCCAACCGTGGAGGAGCTTGGTGATCCACGGCAGTGCGAAGTACGTCATGATCGGCGTCATCACGGTGACACTGGCAAGCACCCGCAGGGGCAACGACCAACCGTCCAGCAGCTCCCGGGAGGCGTAGTTGGCGGCGACGCTCAGGGGGAAGAACACCAGGAAGATCGCACACATCTGCTTCCAGCGCGGCGGGGCGGTCGGCGGCGTACGCAGGTCTTCGACGTCGACGCTCGACGGCTCGTCGAACCAGCCCTCGATGCCCGTACGGTGCTCGCGCGACGACTCGTCGACCAGGCCCTGAGCCGAGTCGAGCCACCAACGACGCTGCGGCGACAACTCCCACGCCTCCAGCGACTCCTGCGAGGCGAAGCGATAGAGCACGTGCCACTCATCGGAGTCCGGCGCCGGACGCACCCACCCCGAACCGAGGAACCCGTCGAACCGCTCCGACAGCTCGAACCCGGCGCGCAGCCACGCGCGCATCTGATCCTCTTGCGCCGGATCGACGTGCCGGGTGATCGAGACGGTGACGGGTGCGCTCATGAGACCAGAGTAGGAGCGTCGTCGTGTCGCGGCACCACTCCGTACGAGGCCCGGCGAGCGGCCCGGCGCAGGGTGGCCAGGATCGCGGGACCGAGGGTGACGATCGCGATCGAGTTGGTGATCGCGCGCCCGGTGTCCCAGCCACCGGTTGACGTCAGCAGCGTGTAGACGCCGAACCGGTGCAGGTTCTCGAACAGCGGATCGCCGGGTACGTACGACAGCGAACCGACATGTCCTGAGACCTCGATGCCGAGGATGAACGGCCAGGAGGACAGGTTCATCAGGATGCCGAAGAAGTACGCGCAGAAGACGCCGTAGACGACCAGTACCGCGATCTCAGCCTTGCCGGTGAGACGCCTGGGCAGGAGCCCGGCGCCCATGCCGATCCACGCCGACGCCAGCATCTGGAACGGCAGCCACGGCCCGACGCCTGACGTCAGCAACGCGGAGGCGAACAGCGATGTGCAGCCCAGTACGAAGCCGAACCCGGCGCCGAACACCCGTCCGGCGAGGATCAGCAGGAAGAACACGAGCTCCACCCCTGCCGTACCGGCTCCGAGGCTGCGCAGCGCGGCGTTGATCGCGGTGAGCACCCCGAGCATCGCCAGCGCCTTCGAGTCCATGCCACCCTCGGTGAGCTCGGCGATCACGACGGCGACGATGAGCGGGAGCAGCAGCAGGAAGAAGAAGGGTGGATCGACCCGTGTCGCGTCCTGGTCAGGGTGGAAGATCAGCGGCCAGGCGAACATCATCAGGCCGGCGAACGACGCGACGGAGAGCACCGCGATCGAACGCGGTCCCAGGCGTACCGCGGATCCAGTCATGCCAACGCCGCCGCGACCTGGTCGACCGTGAGCCAGCCACTGCCGAGGATCTTGGACACCTGCGGCGCGAATGCCGGCGACTCCGCGAGCACGCGCGCTGTCGGACCGGCCGACACGACTTCACCGGAAGCCATCACGACGACCTCGTCGGCGACACCCGCGACGAACTCGACGTCGTGTGTTGCGACGATCACCCCGTGCCCCTCGCCGGCGAGGTCGCGCAGGATCGCTGCGAGGGCGTCCTTGGCGGTGTAGTCGAGCCCACGGGTCGGCTCGTCCAGGGCGATGACGCGAGGTCGGGCAGCCAGGATGATCGCCAGCACCAGCGAGAGCCGCTGACCCTCCGACAGGTCGCGCGGGTGCACCGACCCGTCGATGCCAGGAGCCAGCCGATCGAGGATCGACCGGCAGGCGCCGGCCTCTGCATCAGCCTGTTGATCGGCCGCCGCGCATTCCTCGTCGACGGTCTCGAGATAGAGCAGATCGCTGGCCGTCTGCGGCACCAGCCCGACCAGGGCGCGGGCCTTCGAGCTCGAGAGGTCCGCCGGGTCGGCGCCGTCGACGCCCACCTTGCCGGCCTGTCGTCGACCTGTTCCTTGCACCGCCCACAGCAATGACGACTTGCCCGAGCCGTTGCGACCCATCAGGGCCACGACCTGTCCGGCTGACACCTGCAGATCGACCTCACGCACGGCGACGACCGAACCGTAGGTGACCGAGATGCCCTCGGCAAGCAGCAGCGGTGTGGTCGGCACGGGGACGACCTCGGCGGGCACGGCGAGGTCGCGGAGCGATCCGACCTCACGACGAGCCTCGCGGACCGACAGCGGCAACGGTGACCAGCCGGCGAGGCGGCCGAGCTCGATCACCGGCGGCGCAACGGTCGAGTCGCGCAGCAGCTCGGCGGGCGGCCCGTCGCGTACGACACCGCGATCGACCAGCACCAGGCGATCGGCGAACGGTATGACGCGCTCCATGCGGTGCTCGGCGAGCACGACGGTGAGGCCGAGGTCGTCGACGAGCCGGGCCAGTGCGGCGAGAACCTCCTCAGCCGCCGTCGGGTCGAGCGCGGACGTCGGCTCGTCGAGCACGAGGATCCGGGGGTGCATCGTCAGCACGGCACCGATGGCGACGCGCTGCTGTTGTCCGCCCGACAGGGTGCGCAGCGGGCGGGCGCGCAGCGACGCGATGCCCAGCAGGTCGAGCGTCTCCTCGACGCGCCGCCGCATCGTCTGCGCCTCGAGCCCGAGCTGCTCCATGCCGTACGCCAGCTCGTCCTCGACCACGTCACTGACGAACCCGGCGAGCGGGTCCTGGCCGACGTAGCCGACGAGATGGGCGAGCTCGCGCGGTGCGCGTCGGCGGATGCTCTGGCCGTCGATCAGCACGTCGCCCTGGAGCGTGCCACCGCTGAAGTGCGGCACCAGCCCGTTGATCGTGCCGAGCAGGGTCGACTTGCCCGACCCGGTGCGGCCGGCGACGAGCACCAGCTCGCCCTCCGGCAGGACGAGGTTGACGTTGGTCAGTGCCGGCCGGGAGGCGCCGTCATAGGAGAAGCTGACATCGCCGAGCTCGATCATCGCTTCACCTCCGCCGTGTCCAAGATGGGCTCCGGCGTCAGGAATGCCGGTACGACTCCGATCATGACAGCGATCAGGGCGAGGGCCGACAGCGACGGCCACGCGGTCAGTGCCGGGTACAACACCGCCGGTGAACGAGTCGCGACCACGTGGAGCAGTACGGCAACCGCAATCCCGCTGACGACGGCCACCAGCTCGCCGGTCCGCCAGCGGTCGGGGCGGTAACGGGTGCGCTCCACCCGCCGACCGGCCGCGATGAAACCCAGAACCGCGAGGAACACGCCGACCGAGAGCATGGGCCACGCCAGCACCCGGGGCGCCGTCGAGTCGAGGAATGCGTACGTGCCGACGCACATGCCGAGCAAGCCAGCCAGCATCAGCGTGCCGGTGACGAATCGCTCCCGCGGGGTGGACGCACCCGAGCGCCCGTATCCGCGCGCGTCCATCCCGGCAGCCAAGGTCATCGATCGTTCGAGGGCGTCTTCGAGCACCGGTACGACGATGCGTCGAAGCGCACCCACACCCTTGCCCGGGTCACCGCGCAGACGTCGAGCCCTGCGTACGCGCTGGACGCTCTCGGCAAGCTGCGGGAAGACCGAGAGCGCGACGACGACGGCGGTGCCGACCTCGTACAACGCCGGCGGCAGCGACTTGAGCAGCCGCTTGGGGTTGGCGAGCGCATTGGCAGCTCCGACGCAGATGATGATCGCAGCGAGTCGCAGGCCGTCGTACAGGCCGGCCAGCACCGATTCGGAGGTCACCGGACCGAGCAGTCTGATGCCCGCGGCCCACGACGGCAGCGGGATCTCGGGCAGCGTGAAGAGGACGTGGGCGCCGTCAGCGCCACCAAAGATGATCCGGAAGATCACCCGGATCGCGATGATCAGCAGACCGAGGTAGATGTAGTAGCGGAACGACAGTGCCCAGGGGGCCTCGGTCCGCCGCATCACGACGACGAAGGAGGCGACCAGGACGATCAGCCCGATCAGCCACGGGTTGGTCGTGCTCGATGCCGCGGCCGCCAGCCCCAGCGCCCAGATCCACCAGGCGCCGGGGTGCAGGTCACGCGGCAGGACCGTCGCTATGGTTGTCGACCCGCCACGCGCTTGCGCCACACCGCAGCACCCATGCCGATGACCAGCAGTGCTGCCAGGCCGGCGCCGACCCAGACCATGCCACTCGAGCCATCCGTCTCGTTCGCGGCGTTGACGAGCTCATCGCTGCTGGGTGCCGAGCCGGCGGAGGCACTCGACGAAGCCGACGCCGAGGCAGATGCCGTGGCTTTGGCTTGGCCTTGGCCTTGGCCTTCGCCTTGGCCTTCGCGGACGCGCTGGCCGATGCATTCGGCTTGCTCGGTGCCGAGACGGTCGGTCTGCTCTTGGGCTTCGCGGCCGGCTTGGGCTTGGGGGCCGGAGGTGGCGTGTACGGGTTCACCCCCGGGTAGGACCGCGAGGTCGACGTCTGGAACTTGAACGCGACCCACCCTCCCTGTGGCACGCTCAGGCTGCCCGCGCCTGAGCTGGCATAGGTCCAGCCACCGCCCTTGCCGTCGGCCCAGAAGAGCGCCCAGTAGGCGTCCGACGGCGAAGCGTTGACGCACGGATCGTTTGCTGGATAGCCGTCGACGCGGCACACGAATCCCGGCTGCCGGCTCGCCATGGTCAGCGTGTGTCCCGCGTCGCGGAAGTTCGACGCCGCCGAACCACCGCCGTTGCCGTCACAGGAGACCGAGGAGTTCACGACCACGGTCACGCCTGTGCCGGACGGACAGGCTGCCGCGTACGCAGTCCCGGTCAGAGCGACGATCCCGCCGGCCGCACCGAGGATGAGTGCGGCCAGGGTGCGAACCAGTCGCCCGGTCATCGGTCGACGTGTGCGGGAGCCAGCTTGCGACGCCCGGCGAATGTCAGCGCGGCGCCCAGCAGGAGCAGCCCAGCGACGGCTGCGATCTGCCAAGGCTCCACGAATGATCCTGTGTCCGGCAATGCTGACCCGTCATCAGCGCCGCCGCCGGCACCGCTGCCGCTTCCGCCACCGGCGGCTGCCGTCGGCGTCACCTGGACCGTGATCTTGGCCGTCGTACCGGTCGGCGTGTGGGTTGCGGTGATGGTGTGCGGCGATGCGTGGTTGAACTTCACCGTGTTGCCCTCGACCGTGTCGGTGTCGACGTCGGAGGCCAGCGTCAGCTCGTCCGAGATGTCGCCCGTGGAGCGCCCTTCGGCGTCCTTGCCGGTCGCGGTGATCGTGATGGTGTCCCCCTGCTTGGGGTGCGCATCCGAGAGCTTCAGCTTCATGGATGCGACGGGCCCTGGCTCCGGCTCGGGTTCTGCCTGCGTTGCGTAGTTCAAGGCGAGCGCCGCCTGGACCGAGGTACGGACCCATTGGTCGCGCCCAGTGGTGCTGATGCCGCTGGCCTTGCCCGCCGCGAACTCGGTCGGACCGTATGCGATGGCCCCCACCTCGTCGTCCAGCCCGGGCTTGGAGGATGCCGTTGCCTGCAGCGGGACGATCCAGTCAGCCGCCTTGGTGGCCTCGGCGGCGTGTCCGGACTTGGCAAAGATGACCGCCGCGAGGGCGGTGCTGTTGGAGTTCTTGGCCTCGGCGTCGGTCAGCGAACCGTCGCTCGCCTGCTCTCCGAGCAGGAAGTCGGTTGCATCGGCCACTTCGTCGCCGTGACCCCCGGCCTCCTTGAGCGCAGTGATGGCGAATGCCGTGGCGTCGACGCCGGACTCGCACCCCGCACCGGTCTGGTAGAGCCGGAATCCGCCGTCGCTGCACTGCTGGGCGGCGAGGAACGCTGTCGCCTTTTCGGCGTCGTCGCTGTCGGCGCCGACCAGGGCACGCACGCCCCAGGCCTGCCCGACCGTGTTGGCCGACTGGTACTGACTGTCGGGTGAGTCCTTGAACCGTCCGGCCTCTGCGCCGTCGGTGACCATGAGTCCTTCGAGGTCGGTGATCAGGTTTCGGCCGGCGATGCTCTTGGGGTTGTCGCCGTGCAGCTGGACGTACGTCGCCAGCTTGCCGACCGCTCCGGCGTAGCGGGTGCCGTAAGCATCCGTGTAGTCCTCAGAGCCCGCGATGACCGCGTCGTAGACGTCGTCGGCGGTGCTGGACTCGCCGAGCGTGTCGAGTGCGTACTGCAGATCGAGGTTGAGGCCGTAGTCGACGTACTTGTCGAACTCGCCGTCCCCGTAGACGCTCTCGAACAGGTGGGTCGACGACGGGACCTGGTCGGCCAGCCATGCGGCTCCCGCGGTTGCCTGTGGGCTCGGACCGGCGGCCTGGGCAACTGCTGGGAACAGCGCAAGCCCGGCGGTGACGGCGACGGTCGCGACGGCGACACCCACGCGATGCAATGAGATCTTCATGATTCCTTCCGGCTGCACGCACGCGAAGCCCGAAGGGGACGTCACGTGCTTTCCTCGACAGCGTGAGTAGATCTGTCCTTCAGCAGGTGCTCCGGCTCGCCACGTATGTGGCCTACGGTTGCGGGTCAGCGCCGGAATTGGACCGGCTTCCCCTGACATGAAGGACGTGTTGAGTTTTGCCCGGATGGGCACGGTGAATCTATCACCTGCATTGCCGGAGGGGCCCATCTCGTGATGCTGCTCACCCACCGCCCTGATTATTCGCAGTAGCGTGTTCCCATGACTTTGAGCGATGAGCTTCGCATCTCCCTGGACGGCAAGTGGCGACATGTACGTGAGCAGTCCCGCAAGGAACTTGCGGCGCTCGACCTCGCGTACGACCACGACCTCAACCTTGAGGAAGCCCGTATGCGCGGGCTCGAGCAGATGCGCAAGCTGGTGCCGACCGGCGTGCCGGCTGCCGGCTTCCGGGTGGAGAACGGCGGCACCGGCGATCCGGGCATGGCCGTGACGGGCATCGGCATGCTCGCCCAGTTCGATCTGTCGCTGATGGTCAAGGCCGGCGTGCAGTGGGGACTCTTCGGCGGCGCCATCGAGAACCTCGGCACCAAGAAGCATCACGACCTCTACATCCGCGACCTGATCAACCTCGACCTCATCGGCTGCTTCGCCATGACCGAGACGGGTCACGGAAGCGACGTCCAGAGCATCGAGACGACGGCGACGTACGACATCGAGGCGCAGGAGTTCGTGATCAACTCGCCCACGCCGTCGTCCCGCAAGGACTACATCGGCGGCGCCGCCCTGCACGCCGAGGTCGGCGCGGTGTTTGCTCAACTCATCACCAAGGGCGAGAACCATGGCGTCCACTGCTTCGTGGTGCCGCTGCGTGACAAGGATGGGAACGACCTCCCGGGGGTCACGACGTCCGACTGTGGTCACAAGGGTGGCCTCGGCGCAGTCGACAACGGCCGCATCATGTTCGATGACGTGCGCATCCCGCGGGACAACCTCCTCAACAAGTACGGACAGGTCGACGAGGGTGGCACCTACTCGTCGCCGGTCGACAACATCAACCGCCGGTTCTTCACGATGCTCGGCACCCTCGTACGCGGGCGGGTCAGCGTCGGAGGCTCAGCCAGTGCCGCGTGCGAGGTCGCGCTGAGCATTGCCGGCCGCTACGCGCTCGAGCGCACCCAGTTCGGACCAGCACCGGGCGAGGAGATCACGCTCATGGACTACCGGATGCACCAGCGTCGACTCCTTCCGCTGATCGCCAAGTCGTACGCCTACCGTTACGCGCAGAACCAGCTCACCGCTCGCATGCACCGACTGCAGACGACCGACGATCCCGATCCGCAGGAGTCCCGCGAGCTCGAGGGACGCGCTGCTGGACTCAAGGCGGCGCAGACCTGGCACGCGACCAAGGCGATCCAGGAGGCGCGTGAAGCCTGCGGCGGTGCGGGCTATCTCGCCGAGAACAGGCTCACCACCCTCAAGGGCGACACCGACGTCTTCACGACGTTCGAGGGCGACAATCACGTGTTGTTCCAGCTCGTCGCCAAGGAGCTGCTGACGTCGTACGCGCAGGAGGTCGGCGGTCTCGACCCGGTCGGTCTCGTACGTTTCGCCGCCGGTACGGTCGCCGATGTCGTCAAGGAACGCACCGCGGCCTCCCAGCTGATCCAGCGACTCATCGATGCTCGCCCGGGCAGGAGCGACGACGACCACGACCTGCTTGATCGCGGTGCACAGCTTGACCTGTTCGAGGATCGCGAGCAGCACGTGCTCGAGACAGCGGCTCGTCGCCTCCGTCGCGCCGACAAGGACGACCCGGCATCGGCGTTCGAGGTGTTCAACGCGGCCCAGGACCATGTCATCCGGGCCGGCCGTGTGCACATCGACCGCATCGTGCTGGAGGCGTTCACCGCTGGCATCGCCCGCTGCGAGAACGAAGAGGCGCAGGACCTGTTGCGCGATGTCTGCTCGCTCTACGCGCTGACGACGATCGAGGAAGACTTGGCGTGGTTCATGGGGCACAACCGCCTGGCCGACACCCGCGCCAAGACGGTGACCTCGCTGGTCAACGAGCTGCTGGTGAAGCTCCGACCGCACACCCTTGCGTTGATCGAGGGGTTCGGCGTGCCCGAGGAGTCTCTGGGCGCCGTCATGCTCGAGCACTGAAGCACCCAGATTTGACGGATCTTGAACGTTGGACGTGGTGAACGGATCACGATCGAACGAATCGGGCTCAGAAGTCGCCGGCGGATGCTCGCAGCGTGCGGAGGAGCTCGTACGTCTTGTCCTGCTCCTTGGCGCTGAGACCCTCGATGGCGAAGTCGATCGCCATCAATGCCTTGGTCCCCTGCGTCATCACGTCCTTGCCCTTGGCGGTCAGCTCAGCCAACGTGCGGCGGCGATCGGCCACATCAGGCAGACGCTTGACCAGGCCCTGGGCCTCCAGGCGATCGATCGCATTGGTCACCGAGGTCGGGTGGACCATCAGTCGCTCACCGATCTTGCTGAGCGGCAGCGACCCTTCGGCGCTGAACGAGATCAGCACCAACACCTCGTAGCGCGCGAACGTGATGTCGTACGGCTTCAGGGCTCCGTCGAGCTCGGCGAGGATGAGCTGCTGGACGCGCATGATCGACGTCGCGACCTTCATCGCGCTGGCTTCGCCGATACGATCCGACCAGATGTCACCGGCCCGCTCGATGGGGTCGAACGGGAGCTTGGGGTCCTTGGGCACGTCCACATACTAGTGCCCATTGGCATTTAGTAGGACGACCGACTATTTTAATACCTAGCAATATGAAATCTATGGGATGCGAGCGACCATGACGAACCAGCCCCTGCACCAGCCGAAGAACCCGGTGCGCTTCGTCACGGCATCCGCACTGTTCGACGGTCACGACGCGTCGATCAACATCATGCGACGCATCTTCCAGTCGCAGGGCGCCGAAGTCATCCACCTCGGGCACAACCGCTCGGTCAAGGAAGTCGTCGACGCCGCGATCGAGGAAGACGTCCAGGGCATCGCCGTCTCGTCCTACCAAGGCGGGCACGTCGAGTACTTCGAGTACCTCGTCGAGTCGCTGCGCGAGCAGGGAGCCGGCCACATCCACGTCGTCGGCGGCGGTGGCGGCGTCATCGTTCCCGAGGAGATCTCCCGCCTCCGCACGTCGGGCGTCACGATCTTCTCGCCGGAGGACGGCCAGCGCCTGGGCCTGGTCGGCATGATCAACTCGGTCGTCAAGGACTGCGACTTCGACCTCAAGGCACTTGGCGAGCTCGACGTCGATGCCGTGGTCGCCGGTGATCGGGCAGCGATCGCCCGCGCCATCACGTACGCCGAGTCCGGATCACTCACCGACGCCCATCTCGAGCAGATCCGCGCCGCTGCCGCCACCCACACGTCGCCCGTCCTCGGCATCACCGGCACTGGCGGATCGGGCAAGTCGTCGCTGACCGACGAGCTCGTACGCCGATTCCGCGTCGATCAGCAGGACAAGCTGCGCATCGCTGTCATCGCGGTCGACCCGACTCGCCGTCGCGGTGGCGGCGCCCTCCTCGGCGACCGCATCCGGATGAACGCCCTCGATGGCGATCGCGCCTACTTCCGCTCCCTCGCCACCCGCGGATCGCACGAGCTGCCCGATTCCCTGGCCGACGTGATCGACGTGGTCAAGGCTGCCGGCTTCGACCTTGTCATCGTGGAGACGCCCGGCATAGGCCAGGGTGACGCGGCGATCGTCCCGTTCGTCGACTCGTCGATGTACGTCATGACCCCCGAGTTCGGGGCCGCCTCACAGCTCGAGAAGATCGACATGCTCGACTTCGCCGACACCGTCGCGATCAACAAGTTCGAGCGCCGCGGAGCCAAGGACGCGCTGCGCGACGTCGGCCGCCAGATGGTGCGCAACCGCGAAGCCTTCGGAAAGAAGCCCGAGGACATGCCGATCTTCGGTACGTCCGCCGCGACGTTCAACGACGACGGCGTGACGGCGCTCTACCAACATCTGCGCGCCGCTCTCGGCGAGCAGGGTCTGCCCGTCGAGGATGGCACCCTCCCCCACGTCGACGTCCGCTACTCGAGCGGCATCCGGCAGGTCGTACCGGCCGATCGCGTGCGCTACCTCGCCGAGATCACAGAGACGATCCGCGACTTCCACGCAGAGACCGAGACGCTCGCGCAGGCTGCGAGCCGTGCTCAGCGCCTCGAGCTCGTCGCCGGCGAGGACCTGTCCGAAGGTTCGGGTGAGGAGATCGCCCAGCTGGCTGCCCAGGCCAAGAAGGCGCTCCCCGCCGACATCACCGACCGCATCGAGGGCTGGCCCGCCGTGGTCGAGTCCTACTCCGGTGACGAGATGGTCGTGAAGTCCCGCGACAAGGAGATCCACACCCAGCTCACCCGTGAGTCGCTCTCCGGAACCAAGGTTCCTCGCGTCTCCCTGCCGACGTACACCGATCACGGCGAGCTGGTGCGCTTCTGGCGCAAGGAGAACCTCCCGGGCCACTACCCGTTCACGGCAGGCGTCTTCCCGTTCAAGCGTGACGGCGAGGACCCGGCCCGGATGTTCGCCGGCGAGGGCGATCCGTTCCGTACCAACCGCCGCTTCAAGCTGCTGTCCCACGACGGCGAGGCGACTCGGCTCTCGACGGCTTTCGACTCGGTGACGCTCTATGGCCGCGATCCCGATCCGCGCCCCGACGTCTACGGCAAGGTCGGCACCTCGGGTGTGTCCGTCGCGACTCTTGACGACATGAAGGCGTTGTACGACGGCTTCGACCTCGTTGCTCCGTCGACCTCGGTGTCGATGACGATCAACGGGCCCGCCCCGACGGTCCTCGCCTTCTTCCTCAACACCGTCATTGACCAGCAGGTCGACGCGTTCCGCGACAAGGAGGGCCGTGAACCGTCAGAGTCCGAATACGCGGACCTTCGCTCGTACGCGCTCAAGAACGTCCGCGGGACCGTGCAGGCCGACATCCTCAAGGAGGACCAGGGCCAGAACACGTGCCTGTTCTCCACCGAGTTCAGCCTGCGGATGATGGGTGACATCCAGCAGTACTTCATCGATGAGGGCGTACGGAACTTCTACTCGGTGAGCATCTCGGGCTATCACATCGCCGAGGCGGGGGCGAACCCCATCAGCCAGCTCGCGTTCACGCTGTCGAACGGATTCACCTACGTCGAGTCCTATCTCGCACGAGGCATGGACATCGATGACTTCGCGCCCAACCTGTCGTTCTTCTTCTCCAACGGCATGGATCCTGAGTACTCCGTGCTCGGCCGCGTCGCCCGCCGCATCTGGGCCGTCGCGATGAAGGAGAGGTACGGAGCCAACGAGCGTTCTCAGAAGATGAAGTACCACGTACAGACGTCGGGCCGCTCGCTGCACGCGCAGGAGATGGACTTCAACGACATCCGCACGACCCTGCAGGCACTCATCGCGATCTATGACAACGCGAGCAGCCTGCACACCAACGCGTACGACGAGGCGGTCACGACCCCGTCGGAGGAGTCCGTACGTCGGGCACTCGCGATCCAGATGATCATCAACAAGGAATGGGGCCTCGCGATGAACGAGAACCCCACCCAGGGCGCGTTCATCACCGACGAGCTGACCGACCTGGTCGAGGCCGCCGTGCTGGCCGAGTTCGACGCGATCAACGAGCGCGGGGGCGTGCTCGGTGCGATGGAGACCGGCTATCAGCGCGGTCGCATCCAGGACGAGTCGATGCTCTACGAGCACAAGAAGCACGACGGCTCGCTGCCGATCATCGGCGTCAACACGTTTCGCAAGCCCGAGGTCGAGGGCGCTGAGCCGCCGACGGTCGAGCTCGCCAGGGCCACCGAGGACGAGAAGTCGTCGCAGCTGCGAAGAGTCCAGGAGTTCCAGGCTGCACACAGCGTCGAGGCAGCGGAAGCGCTGGACCGCCTCAAGCGCGCGTCGATCAACAACGAGAACGTGTTCGCGGCGCTCATGGACGCTGCCCGGGTCTGCTCGTTGCAGCAGGTGACCGAGGCGTTCTTCGAAGTCGGCGGCCAATATCGTCGCAACGTATGACGCGCGAACTGCGACCGGCGGGTCTAGCGTTTGGTCATGACCAAGGCTGAGGATGAGCTCGAGGGACGACGCAACGCCCAGGGTGAGCACCGGCTGCCGCCGGCGATCGCGGTCATCCTCGCGATCACCGCGTACGCCGCACTTCCCAAGTCACTTCTGATCGGACCGCGCTACGTCATCCCGGCGATCGAGGTGGCGTTGCTCATCGCGCTGATCGCCACCAACCCGACACGCATGACGCGTGAGACCCGCTGGTCTCGCATCGCCTCGATCGTCTTGTCGTCGCTGGTGATCGTCTCCAATCTCGTCGCTCTCGGGATGTTGGTGGAGGCCATGACGGAGAAGGGCGCGGCCGGCGGAGCGCTGCTGATCGCCGCGGGGCAGGTATGGGTGACGGGTGTCATCGGGTTCGGCTTGCTGTTCTGGCAGATCGATCGCGGCGGACCGGTTGCGCGACGAATCACGAGGCATGCCGACATGCAGCCCGCCGACTGGCGCTTTTCGCAGGACGAGAACCACGACACCGTTGACGAGGTCGCCGTCTCCGCCAGCCGCAACTCCGGGTGGATCCCCACGTTCCCCGACTACCTGTACGTCTCCTTGACCAACTCCAGCGCCTTCAGCCCGACTGACACGATGCCGCTGTCGACGCGCGCCAAGGCACTCATGGGACTCGAGGCGACCGCCGCCCTGCTCGTCTCATTGCTCGTCATCGCGCGCGCGGTGGGATCCCTCGGCGGCTGAGCCTCGGCCAGACCAGTATCGTCGCTCGGTGTGAGCACCCCGACGTACGAGCAGATCGTGCAGCTGCCAGCCATCTTCGACCGGGCCGTTCCCGAGGAGTTCATCGACGAGAACGGCCACATGAACATCGGCGACTACTTCCGGATCTGCTCTCACTCGATCTGGAATACCACCATCGCCGCCGGTCTCGGCGAGGAGTACATCCACGAGCACAGGCAGAGCATGTTCACGGTCGAGCAGCACATGCGCTACTACGGCGAGCTGCGACTCGGCCAACGGTTCACCGTTCACACCCGACTCCTCGAACGTTCGTCCCGCGCCCTGCACGGCATCTCGTTCGTCGTCGACCAGGAGAGGCGGTCACTGGCCTGCACCCAGGAGGTGACCCTGGTCCACGTCAGCATGGAGTCACGGGCCTCGATCGACCTCCCGGCCGAGATCGCCCGCGAGCTCGACGTGCTGATCGGCGCCGGCGACGCGCTCGACTGGCAGGCCCCGGTGTGCGGCGCGATGGGCATCCGCAAGGCCTGAGTGGCGATCTCCCAACGGGGTACGACCTGTGGACAAGCGTGCCGCGTCGGCGCGCGACAGGAAGAGGGAGATCGACATGGAAGACATCGACTGGTGGGTCTGGCTGATCATCGCAGTTGCCGCGGTGCTGATCATCGGAGCACTGATCGCGTCGTTCGGGCCGCGCAGGAGCGCTGAGCGTCGACGCAGCGAGGCCGCCGATCTGCGCGAACGCGCACTGGCGGCCCAGGAAGAGGTACGGGTGCGCGAGACCGAAGCCGCGGCGACACGCGCCAAGGTCGAGGAGGCGAAGGTGCGGGCCGCCGAGCTCGAACGACACGCACGTGAACAGGAGCGTTCCGCGGCCGAGATCAAGGACGACGCCCGTGAACAGCTCGCGAAGGCGGACCGGATCGACCCCGACGTCACCGAGAGCGACGTACGCACTGATGCTCCGGTCGAAGGCGAGGACGGCGGGTCGGGGCGCCGCGCCTAGGTTGGAGCCATGACGGTTCGGGCGAACGATGACCTCGGTCACGAGGTGGAGATCCCTCGCCCGGCCCGTCGTGTCGTGTCGCTGGTGCCATCGCTGACCGAGGCCGTCGCCGCGACCAGACCCGAGGCGCTGGTTGGAGCCACGGACTGGTGCACCCACCCCGCCGATCTCGACGTCAGTCGCGTCCGCGGAACCAAGAACCCCAACCGTGCCGCAATCGCCGAGCTCGAGCCGGACATCGTCCTGGCAAATCGCGAGGAGAACCGTGAGCTGGACGTCGAGCGGCTCCGAGCTGACGGCGTCAACGTGTGGGTCACCGAGATCGAGACGGTCGACCAGGCATTCGCCTCGATGACCCGCATGTTCGACGCCCTCGGCTGGGGCGCACCCGAGTGGTTGGCGCGGGCGGAGGAGATGTGGGCCGCGCCCGTGTCGCCGAGCGGTCGGCGCGTCGCCGTGCCGATCTGGCGCGACCCGTGGATGGTCGTCGGCTCCCGTACGTTCACAGGTGACGTGCTCAGTCGGCTCGGCCTGGTCAACGCATTCGGCGACTCCGCCGATCGCTACCCCCATGTCGACCTCGCCTCGATCGACAGCGAAGGCATCGACCTCGTGCTGCTGCCTGACGAGCCGTACGTGTTCACGGCCGACGACGGCCCGGAGGCTTTCACCCGCACCCCGACCGTGCTCGTGTCGGGCCGCGCGCTGACCTGGTACGGACCGTCGATGCTCACCGCCCGCGACGAGCTCCTCGCGGCACTCAGCTAGCCCACCACCGGCAGCGGTGACTTACGGTCAACCCACCACCGGCAGCGGTGACTTACGGTCAACCGGAGGGTCGCTGGTTGCCCCTAACTCACCGCTCCACCGAAGGGGCCTGGGTCAGGGTTTCTTCGCGGCAGTCTTGGCCGAGGCCTTCTTGGCGGTCGACTTGGTCGGTGCTTTCTTGGCCGCAGGGGCCTTGGCCGGGGTCTTCTTGGCGGTTGACCTGGCAGGGGCCTTGGCCGGGGTCTTCTTGGCAGGAGCCTTGGCAGCAGTCGTGGTCGAAGCGACCTTCGGCGTCACGACCTTCTTGGCCGGAGCCTTGGCCGGCTTGGCGGCGGCCTTCTTGGTGGTGGCCTTCTTGGCGGCGGCGCCGGCCTTCTTGGCCAGCGAGCGAGGAGCCTTGCCCTCGCCGTAGTGCTGCTCGAGGGCACGCACCGTGGTCGGGTTGTTGGCAATCACCAGAGGCGTCTCGCCGACGATCGCGTTGTGGCTGCCCCAGGCGAGATACTTGGCCGTGAGGTTGATCATCGTGGCGAACCGGTTGCGGTTGCCAAGCAGTGTCGCGACGTGGAGGGCGACCCAGATGAACCACGCCGGGAAGCCCTTGAGGCGAGGCAGGCCCTTGATCTGGGCGATCGCCGATGCACGGCCGATCGTCGCCATGGTGCCCTTGTCCTTGTAGCGGAACGCCTTCATGCCCTTGCCGTGCTGGGCACGGTCGATCAGCTTTGCCACGTGCTTGCCGGCCTGAATGGCGGGCTGGGCGAGCTGAGGCAGTGGCTCCGGGCTGATCGCGATGTCGCCGATCGCGTAGACGTCCTTGAGGCCCTCGACCTCCCAGTCCTTGCCGACGACGACGCGTCCGCCACGACCTTGCGGGATGTTCCACGCCTGGATCGTGCTGTGTGCCGTGACACCACTGGCCCAGACGACGATGCCTGCCTGGAGGAACTCCTCCTTGTCGCCCTTGACGATGACCACGCCGTCGCTGGTGACTTCCTTGACCGTGGTCTCGAGGCGCAGGTCGACATCGCGCTTCTCCAGAGCCTTGCGGGCGTACTCACGAAGGTTGGGGTGGAACGGAGCCAGCACGTGCGGGCCCATCTCGATCAGCGTGATGTGCATGCGCTTGGGGTCCAGCTCGGGATAGGTCGTCGGCATGTCGTTGTTGCGCAGCTCGGCGAAAGCGCCAGCGGTCTCGACACCGGTCGCGCCGCCGCCGACCACGATGATGCGCAGGTCTTCTTCGGTGCGGTTGATGACGGCGTTCTCGAGCGCGGCGAACATTCGGTCACGCACGGCCAGCGCCTGGGAGCGCTTGTAGAGCGGCATGCCGAACTCTTCGGCCCCGGGCACGCCGAAGAAGTTGGTCGTCACGCCCGCAGCGATGATCAGGTGGTCGTACGAGACCGTCAGCCCGCTCTCGAGCCCCAGCGTCTTGTTGACGTGGTCCATGGTGAGCACGGTGCCCTTCATGAACCGCACGTTCTTCTGCTTGGCGCGGATGGCGCGGAGGAACCAGGTGACGTCGCCGGGGTTGAGGCTGGCGGTCGCCACTTGGTAGAGCAGCGGCTGGAACGTGTTGTAGGTGTGACGGTCGATCAGCGTGACGTCGACGTCGGCCTTCTTGAGCTTGCGGACGGCCGCGATTCCACCGAATCCGCCTCCGACGACGACGACGTGCGGACGCTGGGACGGGGAGCTCTTGGCCATGTGTCCAGTTTATCGGTGCAACGAGGTGCACCGAAATCGGCGAGGTGTGATCTACAGAGCAGTACGGGCGTCGGGTCGGCTCAGCTTCACCAGCACGAACACCGCTGCGGCGGTCCACGGCCAGCCGACGCCGATGAGGAGGAACGACACGGGCGCTGCGACACCGGCAAGCACCATGGTCGCGATGCGTGCGTGACGTGCGCCCTTCAGCAGCAGGGCCGCTGACACGCACGCCATGAGCGCGAGGACTCCACAGATGGCGAAGAAGATGAACATCCAGTCCACGAAGTCAGCGGGAACGATCCCGTACTCGTCGAGCATCTCCTTGGTCGATCCCTTGGAGATCGAGTCGACGTACGACTGGCGAGCTGTGGTGTAGACGAGGATGAAGTACGCGGAGAACATCAGCACCAGCCACGATGCGATCAGCGTGACGAGCCCGGCAACGTGCACGGACTTCGGCCGCGCCGCGGCCTGAGGAGCCGTGACGGACTGCGGGGCGACCGGTTGCGCGCCGGCGGGCGGAAGCGCCGTGGGGGTCACCGGTGCAGCGACCCCGTTCTTGGCGTTGAACCAGGCGCGCGACTCCGGTGACCACAGCTGGACGGCGCAGACCGCGGCGAGTGCGGCGGGAAACAGGCCGGCGATCCCGCCGATGAGCACGAAGCCGAAGAACGCCAGCCCGCACATCACGGTCAGGCTGATGCGCGAGGAGCGGTGCCCGCGTGCGGTGAACACCGCGAAAACCATGCCGGCGATCGACAGGAGGACGGCTACGTACGCGGCCCAGCGGAGCCAGCTGATGAACTGGGGAACCGAGAGATCCATGCTCTCCAGCGGGGGCTGGTTGAGCGCGTCGCGCACTGCGTCCTGGAGCTCGATCGAGCCCCAGCTGGACAGTGCCGAGGTGAGGCTTCCGAACACGATCAGGCTCGTCAGCCCGACGAACACGGCCGCCATCGTCACAGCTGGGGGACGTCGAAGCTCGCTCACCCGTTCATCCCACCACACGGGCAAAGGCGTCGGGAAAATCGCCCGCCCATCGGGGTGGACCCGACGGGGCGCTCCCCGCCGAGAAGTGTGGCCGTTTCTGCGTTGTAATGGATCGCATGGCTGCACCCGTATCCACTCGGCTTCTACGCAGCCTCGACCGCGACGAGTGCCGATCGCTCACCGCCATGGCAGGAGCGATCCTCGCTCTTCACGCGATTGGCTGGGGGTTGCTGCTCTTCATCGCCTCGCAGCGCGTCGAGCTCGGGGCATCCGGCGTGTTCAGCGTGGGCCTCGGCATCACGGCGTACACCCTCGGCATGCGACACGCCTTCGACATCGACCACATCGCAGCGGTGGACAACGTGACTCGCAAGCTGCTCGCCGACCATCCGGACCGGAGCCGGCCGCTGTCGGTCGGGTTCTGGTTCTCCCTGGGACACTCCAGCGTCGTGTTCGGCTTGTGCGTGCTGCTCGCGCTCGGCGTACGAACCCTCAGCGGCGAGGTCACCGACGAGTCGTCGACCCTTCAGCAGACGGCGGGATTCATCGGCACCAGCGTCTCCGGCGTCTTCCTCCTCGCGATCGGGGCGATCAACGCGCTCGTCCTCGTCGGCATCGTGCGGGTGGCGCGCAAGCTTCGCGCGGGCGCGTACGACGAAGCCGAGCTGGAACGACAGCTCGGCAACCGCGGCCTCCTCAACCGGGTGCTCGGGAGGTTCACCCGTTCCGTCCGCAAGCCACGCGACATGTACCCCGTGGGTCTGCTGTTCGGGCTCGGTTTCGACACGGCGACCGAGGTCTCGCTGCTCGTGCTCGCCGCAGGAGCCGCTTCGCTCCAGGTGCCTTGGTACGCCTTCTTGGTCCTACCGATCCTGTTCACGGCCGGGATGTGCCTGTTCGACACCGTCGACGGCGCCTTCATGGGCCTCGCGTATGACTGGGCGTTCCTCAAGCCGGTGCGCAAGGTCTACTACAACCTGACCGTGACCGGGCTGTCGGTCGTCGTGGCCGTCGGCATCGGCGGCATCGAGATCACCAGTCTGCTCGCCGACAGGCTCGACGTCACGGACGGACCGATCGCCTGGATCGGCGCCATCGACCTCGACCACGTCGGCTACGCGATCGTCACCGTCTTCGTCGTCACCTGGGCCGTGTCCGTCGCGATCTGGCGCCTCGGCAGGATCGAGGAGCGTTGGTCGCGGCGGCTCAGTAACCCGTGAAGTAGTCGGTCCTGATCCGTTTGCACCGCTTGGCCAGGCCGGCGCGGACGGCGTTGACCATCGCGGGCGGTCCGGAGATGTACGCAGCACGCTGATCGAGATCAGGGACGGCCGCCGCCACCAGGTCCACCGAGAGGAACGGCGCCTCGACATGGCGCCATGACGTGGGCAGGTGGTCCGGGGCGACCGGTGAGACGATCACGACCCTGAATCCGGCGAGCTCGTCGGCGTACGCGATCTCCTCGGGGGCCGTGACGCCGTACACGAGCACGGCATCTCGATCGGGCTCGTGCCGGAGCTGGCTGATGAACGGCGTGATGCCGATGCCTCCGGCGACCAGCACGACCGGCACCCTCGGGTCACGGGGAAGCAGGAAGTCACCGCCGACACCTGTCGAGTACAGGCGCGCACCAGGCTCGAGGTTGACCATCGCCCGCTTGAACGTCGATGACGGGTCGGGCACTCGGAGCGCGAAGGTCACATCGCCGGCATGGGGTGGCGAGCTGATGCTGAACGAGCGACGCATCCCCCGGGTGTCGGCGCCCGTGTGCGGCATCGTCAGCTCGACGAACTGTCCGGGCTTGAACGCCAGCGGCCGTCTCGGCCTGAACGTGAACTCGTGCGTCTCCGGAGTGAGCTGGCGACGGGACACCAGGTCGAGCGACACCCCGTGGCGGCGGGTGAACGCGAACGCCACGGCGTTGCCGACAAGCAACGCCAGCTCGGGCGTCGGGCCCAACCAGTGGAGATTGGGCGGGCTGTCGGTGATCACCGAGACAAAGGTCGGATAGGCGAAGACCAAGGCCGTCACACCAGCAACCACGAGCTGTTGCTTGCGGCGCGGCGGCAGCGTGAGCGGCTCACTCAGCATGAAGCCGGCGAGGAACACGATCGGGAACGAGTAGGCCGCTGTACGGATCGCGTCACCGAGCTGCGCGCCGAGGTGGTCGAGGCCGAAAACCACCAGGACGGACGCCAGCGCGATGAACAGGAGGCCGACTTGGAGCCGGCGAGTGCGCCACAGCACGAGGAAGGCACCCGCCCCCACGAAGGGCAGCAGCTTGTCGGTCGCCGCGGCCTGCCAGATGGCGAGCGTCTGGCTCTCACGGCCGACGGCCTGCTGCGTGACGTAGACGAGGAACGCGCCCGCGGCAGCCGGGTTGAAGATGTGTCGGCCACGCCAGGCAAGCACGTACTTCGAGGCATTGGCCAGCACCGCAGCCGCCGCCAACCAGGCGTAGCTCTCGAGATCGGTCGTGAACATCGGCACGAACAGGAAGAACAGCAGCAACCCGGTGATGACCGACGATTCGTCGTGCGGCGTGATCTTCCAGAGTCGGCCGAAGACCCGGTTGGCCCCGTACGACGCGGCGAGGAGCACCACGAGCGAGATCAGCTCGTGCTTGACCGAGATCCCGTCGATCACGCCGGTCACGGAGTACGTGATGTAGATCGCCGCGAGCACCGCGAGCACGATCGTGACCAACCGATACATGGTGACGCGTCCGAGCTGACGATCCAGCAGGTCCCTGGCCGTTGCGATCATGCAAACACCTCTCCGGGAAGGCCCGGCGACCACTCAACCCTGCCATCGCCGTGCATGCGCACGAACTCGTAGGTGAAACCTGACATGAGCCGGTCGGGTTCGGCAAGGAAGAGCGCGGTGGCCAAGCTGTCAGCGACCATGCAGGAGTCGGCGACGACCCAGCTTGCGATGACGTCGTCGGTGGGCCGACCCGTACGCCCGTCGAGCACGTGGTGGAGCCCATCACCCCACGTCCTCCGGTTGGTCGCCGATCCGCAGAGCGCCTGCCCACTCGAGAGCTCGACGACGCCAATTGCCCGGGAGGCATCTGCCGGGTGCTCGAGCGCGATGCGCAATGTCTCGGTCGCACCTTGCAGCGTCAGGTCTCCGCTGGCGTCGACCGCGAAGCCTTCGATGCCCGCATCGCTGAGCACACCCGCAACGAGATCAACCAGCAGCCCCTTGCCTGCAGCGCCGACGTCGAGCAGGACGGGCGCGATGTTCGTGAGGTATGGCCGGTGCCACGCGATCGCATCCCATGACGGCACCGGTGCAGGATTGGCGTGCTCGGTCAATGAGTAGTCGGCGTCGTAGCCGAGGTCAGCCAGCGCTTGCCCGATCAACGGCGTCATCGCTCCGTCGGTGAGCCCGTACAGGTCCGCGTACAGGGTGAGCAACCCATCAGCCTCGTCCGGCAGCTCCCACGTGCCTGCGTCACCGGCGATGGCGCTGATGACGGAGTCCTCGCGAAAGCGCGACCAGACGGCATCGAACGCCTCGATGCGTCCTAGGACCGCCTCCCGGGTCGACTCGGCCAGTGGCCCGGCGGTGTCGATCTGCCAGGCCGTGCCGATCGCCTCGAACTGCCAGGCGTCAGACGCTGGCATCAGCCTTGATCTGTTCGATCGCCTGGTTGAAGCCCTGCGAGGTCAACGACGATCCGGAAACCTTGCTGACGTTCAGCTCATCGAGGCTCTTGCCGACGACCTCGTCGGCGATGCCTCCGGCGAACTTCTGCTGGTAGCCCTTCGACGTGCCGTTGGTCGCCTCGGGAGTCACCGTGATGTCCGCGATCTTGCCTTCCGTGAGCGTCAGGTCAACCTTGACCTTGGACTGGCCGCCCGGGTTGGAGTACTCGCCCTCACCGTCGTAGTCGCCGTCCTTGTACGTGCCGGTCGAGGTGCCGCCGTCGCTCGTCGCGGAGGTCTGCGATGTCGTCGGAGCGGAGCTCGCCGGCTCATCACTGCCGCCACACGCTGCGGTCAGCAGCAGGACGGATGCGGCGGCCGACGCCGAAAAGAACCTCTGGTGCGTGGAGAGCTTCATCGGGCGGGCTCCTGGTAGGACTGGGTTGATCGGCGAGCTTTCACATGAGAACGCGGGGGCAGCGCGTCGAGTTCCTGCCGGGTGGTCTTCACAGGTTGGCCACAGCGTGGGACGCGGCCCGATATCCGCCCATCCCGTGGACGCCTCCACCGGGTGGAGTTGATGCCGAGCACAGGTAGAGACCCTTGACTCCCAAGGAGTAGGGATTGAGGGACATGCGCGGTCGCATCACGAGCTGCCACGGATCGTTGGCGCCGCCGGCGATGTCACCGCCCAGGTAGTTGGCGTTGTGCGCCTCGAGCTGCGCCGGGCCGCTGACCGACGTCGCCACGATCTGCTCACGGAATCCCGGCGCGAATCTCTCGATCTGCGCGATCAACGCTTCAGTCGCGTCGCCGGTGTAGCCCTGGGGCACGTGCGCGTAGGCCCAGATCGGGTTCACGTCGCCGACCGAGCGGTCGGGGTCGGCGAGATACTGCTGGCAGAGCAGGACGAAGGGACGCTCCGGCATACGGCCGGCATGCACCTCCTGCTCGGCGGCGTTGAGCTGCTCGATCGTACCGGCCAGGTGCACCGTCCCGGCTTTGCGCGCCCACTCGTTGGCCCACGGGATGTCGCCGTCGATCGCGAAGTCGACCTTGAACACACCCGGTCCACGACGCCACTTCCTGAACGGGCGTTGCACCCGACCGGGCAGCCGGTCGCCCGTGATCTCCAGGACACCTGATGGCGTCGTGTCGAACATGACGATGTCCGCCTCGGGCAGCTCGGTGACGCGGTGGCCCGTCTCGATCCTGCCGCCGTGCTCGGTGATCTCCGCGGCCAGTGCCGTCGCGATTGCCGACGAACCACCTTTTGCCACGGGCCACCCGTACGCATGGCTCGTCATGCCGAACATCAGACCGAGGCCGCCGGTCGTGGGCCTGTTGAGCGGGTGGATCGCGTGAGCTGCGAGACCGGCGAACAGGCCGCGCGCCTCATCGGTCGACCAACGCCGGGCGATCACCGTCGCCGGTAGCAACGCACGAGCGCCGAAACCAGCGAGGGTCAGCGGGTGCTTGGGGAGATGGATGATCGGACGGAAGAGCTCATCGATCAGCACATCGCTGTGCTTGACCAGTGGCGCATAGAGCTTGCGCCAGGACTTGCCGTCCTCGCCGAGCATCTCGACCGTACGGTCCAGGTCGCGGAACATGACACCGGCACGACCGCCGTCGATGGGGTGCGCTGCGTCGACCTCCGGCCACAGCCACTCGAGCCCGTGACGTTCAAGGTCGAGGGACTGGAAGAACGGCGAGGCGACACCCGTCGGGTGGGTCGCCGAGCAGACGTCGTGGACCAGTCCCGGGATCGTCAGCTCAGCCGACCGGGTGCCACCACCGATCTCGTCCTCGGCCTCCAGCACCGTCACGTCGATCCCGGCCTGCGCCAGCACCACGGCGGCAGCGAGTCCATTGGGCCCGGAGCCCACGACAACGGCAGAGGTCATGTCACCAACCTAGGGGGTGCGCTTGACGTTGTCGTACGGGACGGAGCCGTCCCACGGCTGACGCGACAACATCTCCGAGACCTTGGCTTCACCGGTCTCGATCACGCCGGTGGCCGCATCGAGGATCCGGTAGCGCTGGACCTGACGGAAGAACGGCGGCGACTCCAACATGATCACCCGCAGCTCACCGGGCTCGTACGCACACTGCTCCTGGATCGCCGCGAGCAGCGCCTCGTGGTGCAGGTGGCCATCGCCGAAGTTCCAGCCGATCGCCGACCCGGCCACCATCTCGCCGTCGACCACGAACCGCTGCTCATGATCGTCGGCGGCATGCGAATAGAGCCCGACCATCGCCCGACCATGCGGGTGCAGCCCTCGCCAGGCGCCGAGCTTGCCGATCATCAGGTCGACGGTGTCGTCGTCGTACAGCTTGGCGAGCTGGCGGTGCGGGAGCTGGGCCGACTTGGTGACCTTGTCGGCGTACGTCTGCTCGGCCCCCTCGGCGAACAACCACACCGACGTCGCCCAGGTGCCGGCGTAGTAGCGCATCGACGGCAGGAACGAGAAGAGGTCCGGCCGCAGGTTGCCGCCGACGATCGTCGCGGCGACCAGCGCCAACAGCGCGTAGGCGAGGAACGGCTCGGTGACGTCGGTGAGCCCGTACTCGGAGTAGTGACCGAACAGGAACACGGCGCCGAACATCATCACGACGTTCCACTCCAGCGGCACGCCCATCGGGATCGCGGTGAGGATCTGCAGGTGGAACGCGATGATGACGACCAGCGCGATCGTGGTGACCCATCCGCCACGCGAGAGCAGCAGGATCAGCGGCACGCTGAACTCGATGACCGTTCCGCCATGGGCCAGCGCACGCGAGAGCAGCCCCGGTCGTACGTCGAACTCCACGTCGCGCCAGAGCCGACGCTTGACGGCCATCGGCACCAACGGCGCGTTGCTCATCATGGTCGACACGACGTACGGGAAGTGGCGATTGAGCTTCGACGTCGCTGCACCCCACCAGATCGAGATCATCAGCAGCTTGGCGGCCACGATCATGTCGACGAACGGGAACAGGAAGACGATGGCGGTGACCCAGTAGTGCTCCGAACGAGCCGCCAGGAAGATCGTCTTGTCACGCAGACCCATGATCGGCAGGACGATCAGCAGCGGCAGGAAGCGCCACGGCTCGATCAGGTTGAATGCGTCATCGCCCAGCCCCGTCACGGCACGCTGGGCCGGCGAGAGCAGCACGTACACGGCCGCCGCGATCACGCCGAGGTAGAGCGCGATGTCCACGATCGTCCGGCGCGAACCCGCGGTGCCGCGTACGCGATCGGGCCATGGAGGCTGACGGATCGTGCCCGGCCGCAGCCAGTACAGGAATGAACCCAGCGGCGGCAGGAAGCGCATCGTCAGAGGCCCGAAGCCGCAGCCGAAGCCGAGCACCTCGAACAGCAGCGTCCAGATGATGACCTTCTGGAACACGATCGGCTCGAACCACCAGTCGTTGACGTCCCCGAGCGAGCCGATGCCTGGGGTCGACGCTGCGAACAGCAGGCCGCCGAGAATGTAGAGGCCGATCTTGAGCGTGTAGAGGAGATAGATCGCGTACGGCGTGCCGAAGCCGTAGATCGCCCAGTGCTGCTGCAACACCTTGGTCCGTTCGGCACGCGACTTGGCACGCCACGCATCGACGTCGAGGTCCGGCAAGGTCGGCGAGATCAGGCCCATAGTGGTTGAACACTAGGCCCTGCGCCTTGCCGCGACCAGATGATCGATCAAACGCCTGTGACTCACGCCACACGCTTCGTGTTCGCATCGCAAGACACGTTGCGGGAGGGTTGGAGCAGCCTCTTAGGCTCGCCTAAGAGCGAATCCTTTCTTCCCAGGAGTGAGCATGACCAGGCAGTTGCGTGTCGCCGTGATCGGCGCCGGTCCCGCGGGCATCTACGCCGCAGACATACTCACCAAGTCCGACGTCGACGTGACGATCGACATCCTCGATCGCGACCCCACCCCGTTCGGCCTGATCCGCTACGGCGTCGCTCCGGATCATCCGCGCATCAAGGAGATCATCAAGGCGCTCAAGCGCGTGCTCTCCCACGACGGCATCCGCTTCTTCGGAAACGTCAACTACGGTGCCGACCTCAAGCTCGACCACCTCCAGCAGTTCTACGACGCCGTCATCTTCGCCACCGGTGCGCGCGCAGACCGCGACCTCGACATCCCCGGTATCGAGCTCAAGGGCTCGTTCGGCGCCGCTGACTTCGTCTACTGGTACGACGGGCACCCCGACGTACCTCGCGACTGGCCCTTCGACCCGGCCGCCGAGACGGTCGCCGTGCTCGGGGTCGGCAACGTCGGACTCGACGTCGCCCGCATGCTCGCCAAGACCGCCGACGAGCAGCTCGTCACCGAGATCCCCGACAACGTCTACCGCGGGCTCAAGGCCAATGCGGCCAAGGACATCCACGTCTTCGCACGTCGGGGACCGGCCCAAGTGAAGTTCACGCCCATGGAGCTGCGCGAGCTGTCGCACTCGCCCAACGTCGACGTCATCGTGCACCCGGAGGGCTTCGAGCTCGACGAGGGATCGATGGATGCGATCCGCGCCTCCAAGTCGGTCAAGCTCGTGGTCGACGTGCTGCAGAACTACCTCGCCAAGGAACCGACCGGCGCCGACCACCGCATCCACATCCACTTCTGCCAGAACCCTGTCGAGATCCTCGGCGAGGACGGCAAGGTCGTCGGTCTCCGGACCGAGGTCACCGAGCTCGACGGCACCGGCAACGTCCGCGGCACCGGGGAGTTCAAGGACTGGCCCGTCCAGGCCGTCTATCGCGCCGTCGGTTATCGCTCCGACAACCTCGCCGGCCTTCCCTTCGACAACGGCACCGCCACCGTCCCGAACGACGGCGGTCGGGTCATCGACATCGACGGCCAGCCGCTGCCGGGCGCGTACGTGACCGGTTGGATCAAGCGGGGACCCGTCGGTCTCATCGGGCACACCAAGTCCGACGCCGCCCAGACGATCGAGCTGTTGCTCGCCGACATCGACAAGCTCCAGGCGCCGGCCAACCCCGCGCGCGAGGACGTCGACGCCTATCTCGACGGTCGCGGCCTCGAGTACACGACGTGGGACGGCTTCGAGAAGCTCGAGCAGCACGAGATCGCCCTCGGCGAAGCCGCTGGCCGTACCCGCATCAAGGTCGTGCCCCGCGACGAGATGGTCGAGATCAGCCGCGATTTGTGACGTTCCGAGCGCTACCGCGCGCGGACAGCGCCTTTAAGGTCACAAATCGCGGGGATTAGGCGCGCTTGGGGAACTGGCTGAAGTCGGGCTTGCGCTTGGCTTTGTACGCCTCGCGGCCCTCCTGCGCCTCCGGGTTGCCGTAGAACAGCAGGTTGGTGTCGTGCGCCAGCTGCTGGATGCCGGCATAGCCGTCCTCGTGCGCATGGAAGCTCAGCTTGCTCAACCGCAACGCGTACGGCGAGAGCTCGAGCATCTCGCGGCACCACTGGATCGTCTCGGCCTCGAGCTCGGCAAGCGGCACGACGGTGTTGATGAGGCCCATCTCGAGAGCCTGCTGCGCGTCGTACTGACGGCACAGCATCCAGATCTCCTTGGCCTTCTTGGGCCCGACGAGGTCGGACAGGATGCTGGCTCCGTACCCCCCGTCGAACGAACCGACCTTGGGGCCCACTTGGCCGAACACGGCGTTGTCCGCGGCGATCGTCAGGTCGCAGACGAGGTGGAGCACGTGACCGCCGCCGATGGCCCAGCCCGCCACCATCGCGATGATCGGCTTGGGCGTACGGCGCATCTGCACGTGCAGATCGGTGACGTGGAAGCGGCCGACCGAGTTCTCGTCGATCTTGTAGCCGCTGTCACCGCGGACGCGTTGGTCGCCGCCTGAACAGAACGCCTTGTCGCCCTTGCCGGTGAGGATGATGACGCCGACCGTCTCGTCCTCGCGTGCCACGTTGAGGGCGTGCCCGATCTCGATGATCGTCTGCGGGCGGAAGGCGTTGTGGACCTCGGGGCGGGCGATCGTGATCTTGGCGATGCCTTCGGGCGAGGTCTCGTACGAGATGTCCTCGTACTCGCCGGCGGCGGTCCAGGTGACAGGAGCTGTGGTCATCCCGCCACTCTAATAAGCGGTCAGTGACTGCAGTTCACCGGCGGAGGACCTGGACGCGACAGGTGCCGCCGGTCTTTGGTGCGGGTACGTCGCCGATCGCAAATTTCGCTGAGCCCTTGGCCTGGATGTTGGCGAGCTGCCTGGTCTTCGCCTGCTCGTCGCTGCCGGCGGCCTCGCCCACGTAGACCGTGACCTGGAAGGTCGCCTTGGACTTGCCCGCATTGCTGATGAGACCGGTCGCGACCCACACGCCCTTGGAGTTCTTCTCGCAGACGAAGTTGGAAAGCGCTTGCGGCGCGGGTGTCCCGGTCGGTGCCGCAATTGTGGGCTTGGGCGCGACCTTGGGGGTCGTCTTGGTCGCGGTCGGTTTTGCGGCGGGCTCGCTGCCACCACCGCAGCCCGCGACAACAAGGAGCAGGGCGACTGCGAACGTACGCATGACGTCATCCCATCACGCGCCGGCGATGCGCTGGCGGAGGCGCGCGTCCGTACGCTTCGGTCCAACGAGATACTATGACGTCCTACTATCTTGGGGAGCAGTCATGGGCAGCATCGAACGCGTCGGAGTCATCGGCGGAGGGCTGATGGGATCTGGGATCACCGAGGTCGCCGCTCGCGCAGGACTCGACGTCGTGGTCATCGAGGTCAACGCCGACGCCGCGAAGGCGGCGGCCGAACGGGTCGAGTCGTCGCTGCGGCGCGCCGAGAAGCGCGGCAAGATCGACGCAGCCGACGTCGCCGCCGCACTCGAACGCATCACCTTCGTCGACGACCTCGAGCAGCTCGCCGATCGCGACCTGGTCGTGGAGGCCGCGTCGGAGGACGAGAAGACCAAGCTCGAGCTGTTCCGCCGGGTCGGCCAGATCCTGACCAAGGATGATGCGATCCTGGCGTCCAACACCTCGTCGATTCCCATCGTGAAGCTCGGCGCCGTGTCGGGCCGCCCGCACCACGTGATGGGTGTGCACTTCTTCAACCCCGCGCCGGTCATGCAGCTCGTCGAGCTCATCCCCTCGCTGACGACCTCGGCGGAGACACTCGAGCGGATGCGCGCGTGGGTCACCGAGTCGCTCGGCAAGAAGCCGATCGACGCGACTGACCGCGCCGGTTTCGTCGTCAACTCGCTCCTGGTGCCGTACCTGCTGTCGGCGATCCGCATGTACGAGGCCGGCTACGCCTCCGCCGACGACATCGACCGCGGCATGGTGCTCGGCTGTGGGCACCCGATGGGACCGCTCGCGCTCAGCGACCTGATCGGCCTCGACACGATCCGGGCGATCGGTGTCTCGATGTATGAGGAGTTCAAGGAGCCCCTCTACTCACCGCCGCCGCTGCTCGACCGCATGGTCGACGCCGGACTGCTCGGCAAGAAGAGCGGCCAAGGCTTCTATGGGTACGAGTGAGAGACACAGCCTGAGCGGACCCCAGCTCGGCTCGTTGATCGGAGCCGTCGCAGGCGCCTTGTTCATCTTCATCAATGCCAGTGGCACCGGCCATGGAGTACCGGTCCGAGTCGTCGGCGTCGCGCTCGTGATCATCGCGCTGCTGTGGGGTGTGGCCCGCGCACCCGACACGGCGCCCGCTTCACTGTCGGCGGACGCCGGCCGCATCTACCGGATCAGCGTCATTGCGGAGATCATCGCGATTCCCGCCGGCGCCTCAGTGATCAACCGAGTACTTGACCGCCCCGAGCTGACGGTGCTCTGGGTCGTCGCCATCGTGGGTCTGCACTTCCTGCCGTTCTCGCGCGCCTTCGGGGCGCCGATGTACGGGTGGCTCGGCGGGACGCTGATCGTCCTCGCCATTGCTGGAGTGGCGGTCACGCTCGCATCCGGCTCGGACTCGGCGCCATCGTGGTTCGCCGTGATGACCGGCGCTGTCCTGATGGCATTTTGCGTCGCCGGCCCACGGCTGGCAGCGGCTGCCACCCGGCACTAGGCATCGACATCGCTCGGCCGGACTCCGTTGGCGACATCAGGGAGCTGGGGCTCCACCCGCAAGATGGCGATCGCGACGAGCAGCACCACCCCGGCGAGCAGCAGCCCGATCCAGGCGCCGCCGAGACCGTGGCCGATCAGGAACCCGGCAACGGGTGGCCCGGTGACGGACGCGCCCTGGAATGCCGCCGAGTTGAGCGCGTTGTAGCGTCCCCGCAGGTGATCGGGAGCCAGATCGTTGACCATGGCAGGCACGGTGGGCTGCAGCAGCGTCTCGCCGAGTGCAAAGACTGAGGCGCATCCGGCAACCAGCAGCGTCGCTCCGGCGGTGCCGGGGATCCACGAGGTGGCGGCGAGAAGGATCCACGAGACGCCCCAGATGAGAGCCATCAGCACGACGACCCGCGTACGGCGATAGCCCTCGATGCGCCGCAGCACCCACAGCTGCAGGACGACGATCACGAAGGTGTTGGCAGCAAATGCCCAGCCGAGGCCTCGCGTCGACACCTCACTCACGGCTCTCGCGTATGCCGGCATCCCGGCGTTGAGCTGGGCGTACCCGACGAATGCTGCGACGAACGAGAGAAGGGTCAGTGACAGGACACCGGGCCGCCGAAGCAGCGCGAGATAGCCGATGCCAGCGGCGTCGGCCCGGGTGTGCTCGTCCGAGGTCGCGTCATGCTGCGGACCGCCCGCGTGCCGGAGAGGTCCGAGGAGGAGAAGAGTCGCCGGGATGTAGCTGGCGGCCTCAGCGAGATACATGATCTGGAAGGTCACGGGACGACTCACGTCGGCGACCAGCCCGCCGATGATCCCGCCGATGCCGACACCAAGGTTGAGCAGGGCAAAGTTCATGCCGAAGTAGCGCGGCCTGATCGCCGACGGCACTATCGTCGCCACCATCGACTGGGACGCGGGCCAGGCGAGGCCGAAGCTCGCGCCGACCAGCGAAAGCCCGACGACCGCGACCGGGATCGTCTCCGCGAACGCCATGATCAGCTGACCCGAGAACGCCATCGACAGGCTGCCGATCATGGTCTTGCGCGCGCCGATGCGGTCGATCACGACTCCGCCGGGACCGACGACCATGAATCCGGCCAGCGAGAGGAGCGCCATCAGCAAGCCGACGGTGTCGAGTCCGAAACCACGGATCTCGTGGAGGTAGACGACCCAGAACGGCAGCACCAGGCCCGTGCCGATGAACTGGAAGGCCACGACGGACAGCAGCAACCGCCCCTCACGGGGAAGATCGGTCCAGAACGTGCGAAGTGGCACGGGCGAAGGCTGGCTGCTCATGAGCACGCGGTGGGTGTCGCAGTCACCACACCACTCTCTCTCAACCGGGTGACGGTTCTACCAGTGCACTCCCTTCAAGATCCGCGCCAAGGTGAGCTGTTCGCGGGTCGCTTCCTTGGCTGCTTCGTCACCACGTGCTGCGGTCGAGTCGGGGAACAACTTGTACGCACGGTTGAGCAGCCTGAACGCCGCATGCGGTGCGAGCGCATGACCGATCTCGCCAGCCGTACCGCCGAGGGTGTTGATCTCGTGCGGCTTGTCGCGGATCGCCTTGAGCACCATCTCGGCCGCCTGCGCCGGGCTGATCGCCGGGAAACGGTCGTACAGCTTGGTCGGTGCGATCATCGGCGTGCGCACGAGGGGCATGTGGATCGTGGTGAAGGTGACACCACGGTCGAACAGCTCGGAGCTGACGACGCGGGTCCACGCATCCAGCGCCGCCTTGGAGGCGACGTACGCGGAGAACCTCGGCGCGTTGGTCTGCACGCCGATCGACGAGACGTTGACGACGTGGCCGCGGCGACGCTTCGCCATGCCGGGCGTGAGCCCCATGATGAGCCGGATCGCGCCGAAGTAGTTGAGCTGCATGGTGCGCTCGTAGTCGTGGAACCTGTCGTAGGAGAGCCGCAGCGATCGCCGGATCGACCGACCGGCGTTGTTGACCAGGAAGTCGATGCCGTCGAAGTCCTCCGACAGCTGCTTGGTCAGCGCGTCGATGGCATCCAGGTCGGCGAGGTCGCAGGGATAGGCGTTCGCACTTCCGCCGCGGGACCTGATCTCGTCGACGCAGAGGTCCAGTGCCTCCACCCCTCGCGCCACGAGGATCACATGGGCGCCGAGGGCAGCCAGTCGCAGGGCCGAGGCCTTGCCGATGCCCGACGTGGCTCCCGTGATGACGATCGTGGAGCCCATGACCTTGGCCCGGGTCCCTCGGTCGGCACGGATTGTCGGGTCGAGATTCTGCTCCCAGAAGTCCCAGATGGCTGAGGCGTACGTGGACAGCTCCGGCACCTCGATCCCGGACCCGGCGAGTGCGGCTGTCGTGGCCGTCGCATCGAACGTCGTAGGCAGGTTGAGGTGTGCGAGCACCTCGGGTGGTACGCCGAGACGCCCGACCGTCGACTGGGCGACTGCGTGTCCGGGCCCGGAGCCGACGACTCTGGCCACCACCGAGCTGAGCAGGGTGTCGGTGACCCGGTCCGTCATCTCGTTGTCGAGCGACAGCTTGATCTGGGGCGCACCTGCTGCGCCGGCGAGCGTTGCCATCACGTCAAGGTTGGACTGCGGCGTCGGATTGACCAGGTGGAATGCCCGGCCGTCGAGGCCGGGCTGGTGCGCCAGCTCGTTCATCGCCTTGGCGACGAAGTCGACCGGCACGATGTTGGTGCGCCCGAGTCCTGCTGCCGCGAGGGGCAGCCACGCCGGCAGGTGGTCACGCAGGGTCTTGAGGAGCGGCAGGAAATAGTAGGGCCCATCGATCTTGTCGATCTCGCCGGTCACCGAGTCACCGACCACGACGGCCGGCCGGTAGACCCGCCACGGCATGGTCGCGGTCTCCCGTACGAGCTTCTCGGAGCCGAACTTCGTCCGGTGATAGTCCGATGGGAAGCCCTGGCCCTCGTCGAACATGTCCTCGGTGAACAGGCCGTGGAAGTCGCCGGCGGCGGCGATCGACGAGACCTGGTGGAACGTACCGGCGTTGACGGCTTCTGCCAGCTCGAGCGCGTGGCGCGTGCCATCGAGGTTGAGTCGGTCGTTCTCGCGCTTCGTCGCGGTCATGTCGTACGACGCCGCGAGGTGAAAGACGTGCTTGATCTTGCCGGTGTGCTCGGCGATCCAGTCGTCGCTGACGCCGAGGCGCGACTCGGTGAGCTCGCCCGGGACGATCTTGACCCGTGATGACCGGTTCCACTGATAGGCGAAGCGCTCGAGCTTGTCCTCCGACCCGGGGCGCACCAGCACGTGGATCGGTCCCTTGCGGGTGGCCACGAGCTCGACCAGCAATCGGCGTCCGATGAATCCTGTGGCGCCAGTGACGAAGTAGGTCATCGGATCACCGTAAGGGCCATTGGGCCCGTGCGCGCGCGAATCAGAGCGGGTAAGAATGAGAGGAACAGCACCTTTTGGAGGGCACGTGTTCTATCCGCTCACTGTGAACGACTTCCTCGACCGCGCCGTCACGGTCTACCCCGACCGCATCGCCGTCGTCGACGAGCCCAGCCAACCTGCCGAGTCGTGGGGAGAGATCACGTACGCCGAGCTCGGTCGACGCGCCCGCGCGCAGGCCGCCTCCCTCGACGAGATGGGTGTGCCGGTCGGCGGTCGGGTGGCGATCGTGTCGCACAACTCTGCTCGCATGCTGACCTCGTTCTTCGGTGTCTCGGGCTGGGGCCGCGTGCTCGTGCCCGTCAACTTCCGGCTCGCGGTCGCCGAGATCCGCTACATCGTCGAGCACTCGGGCGCCGAGGTGCTGATGGTCGACCCGGATCTGCGACACCTGGTCGACGAGGTCGAGTGCAAGCGGTCGTTCGTGCTCGGTGAGGACGACGACACGATCTGGGGCTCGACCAACGAGCCCGAGCCGTGGGAGGGCGACGAAGGAGCTACGGCCACGATCAACTACACGTCCGGCACCACCGCCAGGCCCAAGGGCGTGCAGCTGACACATCGCAACAACTGGCTGAACGCGACGGTGTTCGGCTGGCAGGCGTCGGTGTCTGACCGTGACGTCTACCTCCACACTCTGCCGATGTTCCACGCCAACGGCTGGGGCCACCCATTCACGGCGACCGGCATGGGCGCGACACACGTCGTCCTCCGCCAGGTCGACGGCACCGAGATCCTCAAGCGCATCGAGAAGCACGGCGTCACCTATCTCTGCGCCGCCCCGGCAGTGGTCGCTGCGGCACTCGACGGCGCCAAGACCTGGGAGGGCGAGATCCCGGGACGTGACCGCGTACGCATCATCGTCGCCGGCGCCCCGCCGCCGACTCGCACGATCGAGCGCGTACGCGAGGAGCTCGGCTGGGAATTCATCCAGATCTACGGCCTCACCGAGACCGCGCCACTGCTGACCATGAGCAGGATGCGCGCCGAGTGGGACGACCTCGACCCGCACCAGCAGGCACTCAACCTGGGCCGCGCCGGCGCTCCCGCCATCGGCGTACGGATGAAGATCGACGAGCACGGCGAGGTGCTGGCGCAGTCCAACCACAACCTCGAGGCCTACTGGGAAAACCCCGAGGCGACCGCCGATGCCCAGGCCGGCAACTGGTTCCACACCGGCGACGGCGGCACGTTCGAGGACGGCTACATCTCGATCGCCGACCGCAAGAAGGACGTCATCATCACCGGCGGCGAGAACGTCTCCTCGATCGAGGTCGAGGACGCCCTGATGTCACATCCGGCGGTCAAGGAGGTCGCCGTCATCGGCATCCCGGACGAGAAGTGGGGTGAGCTCATCACCGCGCTGATCGTGCTCGATCCGGACGAGGACTCAGTGGACGAGGCCGGACTGATCGAGCACTGCCGACAGCACCTCGCGGGCTACAAGTGCCCCAAACGCATCGAGTTCCGCGAGGAGCTGGCCCGTACCGCGACCGGCAAGCTGCAGAAGTTCAAGCTGCGCGAGCCGTTCTGGGAGGGCCACGACCGCAAGGTCAACTGAAGTCGGGATACCATCGGTATCTCAAACCGACAGGACTCCCGATGACCACGCTGCACGACTCCCTCACGCTGCCCTGCGGCCAGGTGCTCAGCAACCGCCTGATGAAGTCGGCCATGAGCGAGGCGCTCGGCGACAAGCGCCACGCGCCCACCCCCAAGCTCGACCGGCTCTACCGCACCTGGGGCGAGGGCGGCTACGGACTCCTGGTCACCGGCAACGTCATGGTCGACCGCACCCAGATCGGCGAACCCGGCAACGTCGTGATCGAGGACGAGCGCGATCTGGGCGCCCTGTCCCGCTGGGCCAAGTCCACCCAGGACACCGGCACCCCCATCTGGATGCAGATCAACCACCCCGGCCGACAGGCCAACCTCGCCGCGGTACGCCAGCGGCCCGTCGCGCCCAGCCCGATCGCAGTCAAGATCCCGGGAGCGTCAAAGCCCCGCGAGCTGACCGGTGCAGAGATCGAGGACATCATCGAGCGGTTCGCGACGACCGCCGCCGTCGCCGAGACGGCGGGGTTCAACGGCGTGCAGGTGCACGCAGCCCACGGCTACCTCGTCGCGCAGTTCCTCTCGCCGCTCTCCAACGTCCGCGACGACGAATGGGGCGGAGATCCCGAACGTCGTATGCGCTTCGTGCTCGAGGTGGTCCGGCGCATCAGGTCCCGGGTCGCCCCCGGCTTCGCGGTCGGCATCAAGCTCAACTCAGCAGACTTCCAGCGCGGCGGGTTCACCGAGGAGGAGTCCCGTGACGTCGTCGCCGCGCTGGCCACCGAGGGGCTCGACCTGATCGAGGTCAGCGGCGGCAGCTACGAGGCGCCGGCCATGATGGGCAGCGCAGCCCAGAGCACCCGCGACCGGGAGGCGTACTTCCTGGAGTACGCACGCGCCATCCGCGACGTCGCCGGCAACATCCCGCTCGCCGTCACCGGCGGCAACCGCACCCGGGTGGCCATGGAGGCCGCGCTGGCGTCGGGTGACTGCGACCTGATCGGCCTCGGTCGGCCCACGGCGACGACGCCGGATGCTGGCAACACCCTTCTCGAGTCCGGCGATTCACGGATCGACTCGCACTCCGTCGGCTACAAGGGCGGCCTGCTCGGCAAGATGATCGACGTCAAGGCCGTCAACAGCGCCGTCGACCTTGCCTGGCACGAGGACCAGCTTCACCGGCTCGGCAAGGGCAAGGAGCCCGACCTCAAGCGCGGCAAGGGCCGCACGACGGCAGCACTGATCGCCCGCAGCCGTCGGGGCGCGTTCACCAAGAAGCGCAGCTAGCTAGGCCGCAGCTCCGTCGCGCAGCTGGGCCGACAACGGGCAGTCGAACGGGTCGCGGGCCCGCAGGCCGACGTTGTTGAGGTAGTCGACGACGATCGCGTACGAGTGGAAGAGCCCGACCTCCATGTAGTCGATGCCCTCACGTTCGCAATGCGCCCGTACGAGGGGTTGCGCCTTCTTGAGGTTGCAGCGCGGCATGCTCGGGAACAGGTGGTGCTCGATCTGGTAGTTGAGTCCGCCCATGGCCCAGTCGACGACCGGGTTGCCTCGTACGTTGCGCGACACCATGACCTGGCGGCGCAGGAAGTCGAGCTTCATCTCGGGCGGGATGATCGGCATGCCCTTGTGCGCCGGAGCGAAGGAGGCGCCGAGGCAGAATCCGAACACCGCCATCTGGATCGCGAAGAACGACAGCGCCTTGCCGAGCGGCAGGAACGCCAACAGGATCGCGACGTACGCGACGAGGCGGGTGACCACGAGGAACAGCTCGGTGCGGCGCCACGGCTGGTTCGACGTCTTGTCCCGTGCCGTACGGATGCTCTCGGCGTGCAGGTTGAGGCCCTCGAGAGTCAACAGCGGGAAGAACAACCAGCCCTGCCGCTTGACGAACCAGCCGGAGAACCCGCTCGTACGCTGCGCGACGATACCGGGCGTGAACGCGATCGCGCCCGGACCGATGTCGGGGTCATAGCCCTCGAGATTGGGACCCTTGTGGTGCATGGCGTGCTTGCTGCGCCACCACGCGAAGCTCAGTCCGGCGAACGCGCCGGCGAGGATGCGGGCGGTCCACGAGTTCCACTTGCCTGAGGAGAACATCTGACGATGTGCGGCATCGTGACCGAGGAATCCGAACTGCGTGACGATGACGCCGAGTGCGGCGGCGAGGATCAGCTGGAACCACGAGTTGCCGAGCAGGAAGAAGCCCACCCAGATGGCGAAGAACGCCACTACGTGGGCGCCGATCTGCAACCAGTAGTAGCCGTGCTTGCGCTCCAGCAGTCCAGCGTCCCTGACGTCCTGCATCAGCTCGGTGAAGTGGCTGACGTACTGCTCGTTCGGAGCAGTGGGGATCTGTGCTTGTTGCGTCATGTGCGGCCCCTTCCGGCGGACCGTGCATCGCATCGTCGCGGCCGTGCGCCGCGGACTGACTACGCCCTTCCAGCATCGCACATCCCAGGTCACGCGGCAGTTGGACCTATTTCCAGCGCCGCCGCGTCCCACCGAGCCATTGGGCGTACCCGACCAGCGACGCTGATGAGCAAAGCACCTGATAGCCGATCAGGAAGGCGAGGTAGCCGAACCGGTTGCGCCGGACCTGAAGGCCGAGCGGCTTGAACACGTGCCTCGACTGGTACCGGCGAAGACCGCCGTAGATCAGCATCGTCACCGGCAGCACGACCAACGTCCAGATCGAGACGATCAGCGGATAACCGAGGAAGAACAGGACCAAGCCCGGCAACCAGATCAGCACGTAGCCGACGTCCAGCAGGGGGATGAACAGGTCCACGCTGGCGATGAGCTTGGTGAGACCGCGCTTCTGACGCCACGGTGGCACGGCTCGAAGGCCCTCGAGCATCCCGCGGGCCCACCGCGAGCGCTGTCGCATGAACACGGCAAGCGTGTCGGGCACGTCGGTGAACGCCACCGCCGAGGGCTCGAAATACACTCGTGCGCCATTCTCCATGAGGCGCCAGGTGATCACGATGTCCTCACCGATCGCGTCCGGCCAGCCACCAACGGCGCGCACTGCATCAGTCCGATAGAGCGAGAACGCACCTTGTGCCACGAGAGTGGACTGGTAGAGACCCTGCATGCGCTTCACTGCTGCGATGCCCAGGAAGTAGTCCCACTCCTGCATCCGGGTCAGCAGGTTCGACCGCGAATTTCGAGCCAGCACGGTTCCAGCCACTGCCACAGTGTCCGAAGGAGCGCTCTCGATCCGGGCAACGATGTGCGCCAGAGCATCCCGGTGCAAGATCGTGTCGGCATCGACCGTCACGACGTAATGGGTGTCCACAGCCAGCAGTGCGGTGTTCAACGCGTGCGACTTTCCTGGGCGTTCTTCACGGATGACCTGCAGGTCGATGCCCGAGTCACCGGCGGCACTGAGTGCGATGTCGGCTGTGCCATCAGTCGACCCGTTGTCGGCGAGGATCACTCGGATGCCCGCCGGGTAGTGGACCCGCGCGAGGCTGGACACCGTGGCATCGATGACCGCCGCCTCGTTGCGCGCCGCGATGATGATCGTCACGACCTCCGTCGACACCGCATGAGTGAGAGACGGTTGACGGTCAAACATCAACGAGGCAGTCAGGAATGCAACCACCCCGCCGGGCAGGAACGCGATGAGCACCACGATGACGATCGCGGGGAGTGCCCCGAGCTTCTCGGAGAGGTCATCGAACCACGGCATCGAGATCCACGCGGAGCCACCCACCCAGATCGCTGCAATCAGGATCGACGATGCGAACTTGTAGGCGACAGGTACGTAGAAACGTCGCTGTTCACCCTCTGGCACACGTGCCGCGCGACGCGGACGTGCATGTACGCCTGACATGACACGGACTCCCTCTGGCGCACAACTCCCTTGCGCGCCAGAAGCAACTCTAGTGAAAAGGCCTGCGCGCCGTGGAAGAATCACGATTTAGGGCGTGGCCCCGACCAGTCGTCAGCCCAGGACGAGGAGGAGGTCGCCGCCTTCGGCCTGGCGGGTTCCGGTGATGACGAGGCGCTCGACGGTGCCGGCCTTTGCAGCGGTGATCGCGGCCTCCATCTTCATCGCCTCGATCGTCGCGACGGTCTGGCCTGCCTCGACCTCGTCGCCCTCGGCGACCAGCGGGTTGACGACTCCGGCGAAGGGCACAGCAACGTGCTGGTCGTTGCCCGCGTCAGCCTTCTCCGACGATGTCACCTTGGAGTCGACCGAACGATCGCGCACCTCGATGGGCCGCAGCTGGCCGTTGATGGTGCCGAGCACATTGCGCATGCCGCGCTCGTCGGCGTCGCCGATCGCCTCGACGCCGAACAGCAGCAGGTTGCCCTCGGAGATCTCGACCTCGGTCTCCTTGTCAGCACGCAGCCCGTAGAAGAACGCCCGGGTCGGCACGACGGCCAGGTCGCCGTACTGCTGACGAGCCGAGTCGAAGTCCTCGGTCGGTCCGGGGAACAGCAGACGGTTGAGGGTGTGGCGGCGATCGCCCCCCTCTGCCGACGGAGCCAAGCCTGCGCGATCGGCATCGTCGAGCTCGGTCATGCGCACCTTGGTCGTGCGACCTTCGAGCGCCTTGGTCCGGAACGGCTCGGGCCAGCCCCCCGGCGGATCGCCGAGCTCACCGGAAAGGAAGCCGATGACGGACTCGGGGATGTCGAACGACGCAGGATCGTCGGCGAACGCCTCCGGATCGGCCCCGACAGCAACCAGGTGCAGCGCCAGGTCGCCGACGACCTTGGACGACGGTGTCACCTTGACGATGTTGCCGAGGATGTCGTTGGCGGCGGCGTACATGTCCTCGATCTGCTCGAACTTCTCGCCGAGTCCCAGGGCGATGGCCTGCTGGCGGAGGTTGGACAGCTGGCCGCCGGGGATCTCGTGGCGGTAGACGCGGCCGGTCGGCGCCGGGAGTCCCGACTCGAATGGTGCGTACATGCGGCGTACGGCTTCCCAGTAGGGCTCGAGGGCGTTGACCGCATCGATGTCGAGGCCGGTCTCGCGCGACGAGTAGTCGGTCGCCGCGACCAGCGCGGACATCGGTGGCTGGCTGGTGGTGCCGGCGAGGGCCGCTGAGGCGACATCCACCGCGTCGACACCCGCATCGATCGCAGCGAGCAACGTGGCGAGCTGGCCGCCGGCGGTGTCGTGGGTGTGCAGGTGCACCGGCAGGTCGAAGCGTTCACGCAGTGCGGTGACGAGCGTACGGGCGGCGGGCGCCCGCAGCAGTCCGGCCATGTCCTTGATCGCGAGCACGTGCGCTCCAGCATCGACGATGCTGTCGGCGAGATGCAGGTAGTAGTCGAGCGTGTAGAGCTTTTCGGCGGGATCGGACAAGTCGCCGGTGTAGCAGAGCGCGACCTCGGCGATCGTCGTGCCGGTCTCGCGCACCGCCTCGATCGCCGGCCGCATCTGGTCGACGTCGTTGAGCGCATCGAAGATGCGGAAGATGTCGATGCCGGTCGCAGCGGCCTCCTCGACGAACGCAGCGGTGACCTCGGTCGGGTAGGGCGTGTAGCCGACCGTGTTGCGGCCCCGCAGCAGCATCTGCAGGCAGATGTTGGGCGCCGCCTCGCGCATCGCGGCTAGCCGCTCCCACGGGTCCTCCTTGAGGAATCGCAGGGCCACGTCGTACGTCGCTCCACCCCATGCCTCGATCGACAGCAGCTGCGGCGTCATCCGGGCCACGTGTGGAGCCACGCGTATGAGATCACGGGTGCGTACGCGGGTGGCCAGGAGCGACTGGTGCGCGTCACGGAAGGTCGTGTCGGTGACACCGACGCTCTCGCGCTCGCGAAGGGCAGCGGCAAACCCGTCGGGGCCGAGCTCGGCGAGCAGCTGCCGAGATCCGTCCGGAGGCGACGAGTCCAGATCGATCTTGGGGAGCTTGGAGCCCGGGTCGATCTTGGTCGGCGACGAGCCGTGCGGCTTGTTGACCGTGACATCGGCCAGCCAGGACAGGATCTTGTCGGCCGGGTCGGTCGTCACCTGCGCCTCGAGCAGCTCCGGGTGCTCGTCGATGAAGGTGGTCGTGACGGCTCCGCCGGTGAAGTCCGGATGGGCCAGCAGACCCTTGAGGAACGAGATGTTGGTCGAGACGCCGCCGACGTTGAACTCCCCCAGCGCCCGCTCGGCCCGACCGACTGCCGTGGCGAAGTCGCGCCCGCGACAGGTGAGCTTGGACAACATCGAGTCGAAGTGCGCGCTGATCGTCGCGCCGGTGTAGACGGTGCCGCCGTCGAGACGTACGCCCGGACCACCGGGCGACCGGTATGACGTGATGGTGCCGGTGTCGGGACGGAAGCCGTTGGAGGGGTCCTCGGTCGTGATGCGGCACTGCAGTGCGAAGCCGCGCGCCTTGATGTTCTCCTGCACGTCGAGCCCGAGATCGGCGAGTGTCTCTCCGGCGGCGATGCGCATCTGCGCCTGCACGAGATCGACGTTGGTGACCTCCTCGGTCACGGTGTGCTCGACCTGGATGCGCGGGTTCATCTCGATGAACACGTAACGGCCGTCCTTGCCGAGCAGGAACTCGACCGTGCCGGCGCACGAATAGCTGATCGACTCGGCAAAACGTACGGCGTCGGCACACATCGCCTTGCGGGTGTCACGGTCGAGGTCCGGCGCAGGCGCGATCTCGACGACCTTCTGGTGACGCCGCTGCACCGAGCAATCGCGCTCACGCAGGTGCACGACGCGGCCGGTCTGATCGGCGAGAACCTGCACCTCGATGTGTCGGGCGTCGACCACGGCCTCCTCGATGAAGCAGGTCGGGTCGCCGAACGCTCCGTCGGCCTCACGCATCGCCGCCTCGATCGACTCGCGCAGCACCGCCGGGTCATCGACCCGGCGCATACCGCGTCCACCACCACCGGCAACGGCCTTCACGAACAGCGGATAGCTGAGCGAGTCCGACGCGCTCATCAGCTCGTCGACGTCGGCGGACGGCTCGACCGAGTGGAGTGTCGGGACGCCGGCAGACTTTGCGGCAGCGATCGCGCGAGCCTTGTTGCCGGTGAGCTCCAGCACCTCCTTGGCGGGGCCGATGAACGTGATGCCGGCTGCCTCGCACGCCTCGGCGAGATCAGGGTTCTCCGAGAGGAAGCCATAGCCCGGGTAGATTGCGTCGGCACCGGCCTTGACCGCGGTGTCGACGATCGCCTGCGGATCGAGGTAGGCGCGTACGGCGTGTCCTGGCTCGCCGATCTCGTACGCCTCATCGGCGCGTACGCGGTGCTCAGACCCACGATCTTCGACCGGGAACACGGCGACGGTGCGCGCGCCGAGCTCATGGGCGGCACGGAAGGCACGAATCGCGATCTCACCGCGATTGGCCACGAGAATCTTCTGGAACACCGGGGATCATCCTTGCTCGAGGCGATGAGCCTTCAACCTATCGGCCGAATGTGACGGACGCGTTGCGAGGGGATCCTCATGTTTGCCACCCAGGAGCGGTGGATGTTCAACCGAATGAGTGCGCCCACCCCTGATCGGTGAGTCCTCAACCGTATGACGGCCCATTCCGTTGAACATGCACCGCCCACATATGCGCCGGGATGATCTGTCGGCCGCAACTCCGTTAACGTTGGTGAACAGGGGGTTCTCATGGGTTCAGGGCTGGCCATCGACAGAGTCAGCAAGTCGTACGGTGACCTGCAGGCACTCGATGAGGTGTCATTCGAGGTGCGGCCGGGAGAGCATCATGGCGGTCGCGATCGCCATCGCCGCAGTCTTCGCGGCCCGCGTCTACGAGAACTCTGTCCTCAACACCGGTGGCCGTCAGACGCTCAAGAGCGCCCTCAACCGCTGAGTCAGCGGCGCTTGCGCCAGATCATGACCTGGTTGTCGGCAATCAGCGCCGGCAGATTCTGCACCTGGTCGCGGGCCGCAAGCTCGACCTGCAGCTCGGCAACGCGCTGCCGAAGTGCATCAACCTGGTGCTCGAGCTCGATGACCCGTCGCACGCCTTCGAGGCCGAGTCCTTCGGCCGTCAGCCTGGCGACCTGACGGAGCAGCTCGATGTCGCGCAACGAGTAGCGTCGGCCTCCCCCGCCGGTACGCCCGGGGACCACGAGCTCGAGCCGGTCGTACGTACGCAGCGTCTGCGGGTGCAGGCCGGAGAGCTCAGCGGCGACGCTGATGACGAAGACCTTGGCCTCGGGTCCCGGCGGGACGAACGATCCTGCGGCGGCGCCGGCCCCTGTCATGTCTGCCATCACTTCACCCCTTCGAACAGGTCATCACGCGGTGATGTCGTGCCACGCGACTCGCGGAGCGCCTCGATCGCTGTCTTCGCCTCGTCGGTGAGAGTTGCCGGCACCCGCACCTCGACGGTCACGAGCAGGTCGCCCCTGCCGCCGGCACGCTTGACGGCACCCTTGCCGGTCGCACGGAAAGTCCGACCGTTGGGCGTTCCGGCTGGGATCTTGATCCGCACCGGAGGACCGTCCAGCGTCGGGACCTGGATCTCGGCTCCGAGGGCAGCCTCGTCGAACTCGACGGGCACCGAGATCGTGAGGTTGTCACCCTTGCGGCCGAACAGCTTGTGGGGCTGGACGTGCACGACCAGGAACAGGTCGCCGTTGGGACCGCCGGCTTCGCCCTTGCCGCCCTTGCCCTTGATCCGTATGCGCTGGCCGTCCTTGACACCAGCCGGCACCTTGACCTGCAGGGTGCGGCTCGACGGGGCGCGGCCGGACCCGCGGCAGGTGTCGCACGCGTGCTCGACGACGAGTCCGCGACCGCGGCACTGGTCGCAGGGTTCGGTCATGGCGAACAGCCCGCCCGCCGTACCGGTCTGCGATCCACTGCCCTGGCACTTCGAGCACACCTTGGGGGTCGTGCCCGGCTTGGCGCCGGTGCCGTGGCAGGTCGGGCACGGCTCGTCGCTGGTCAAACGCAGGGGAAGCGTCGCCCCATCGACCGCCTGCTGGAAGGTGATCGACGCCTCGGTCTCAAGGTCGTCACCCTTGCGCGCCGCCGACTGGCGGGTACGCCCACGGGTGCGGCCCCCGCCGAACAGCCCACCGAACAGGTCGCTGAAGTCGGGCTGACCGCCCGGGCCGGGCTGGCCGTAGCCACCCGCAGCACCGCGGAACTGGCCGAACATGCTGCGTTGCTCGTCGTACTCCTTGCGCTTGTCCTTGGACGAGAGCACGGCGTACGCCTCGGAGACACTCTTGAAGCGCTCCTCGGCGGCCTTGTTGCCGGGATTGGAGTCAGGGTGGTTGTCACGGGCAAGCTTGCGATAGGCCTTCTTGATCTCGTCCTGCGACGCGTCCTTCTTGACGCCGAGGACCTTGTAGAAGTCCTTGGTTGCCCAGTCACTGGCTGCCATGCCAACCTCCCTTCGGGTTACTCGTCAGGTGCTTCGTCGGTCAGCGGTGCTGCCGATTCTGCTGCTTGTTCTTCGGTTGCGGGCTCGACCACGCCGACAGTCGCCGGACGAAGAACCCGGTCGCCGTGGCGGTAGCCGATGCGCAGCACGCTGTCGATCGTCGTGGTCTCAACCTCGGCCGACTCACCGGCGTGGAACACCGCCTCGTGCACCGCGGGATCGAAGGCCTCACCCTTGGCGCCGAACGACTCCAGCCCGTGCTTCGCGGCGAGCTGGTGGATCGCGTCGGCCACGGCCTTGAAACCGCCCTCGAGCTCGCCGTGCTCGTCGGCACGACCGATGTCGTCGAGCACCGTCAGGAGAGACTGCAGCACGGCGGTCTCGCCCTGGGCGCGTACGAGCTCACGGTCACGGTCGACACGTCGCTTGTAGTTGACGTACTCGGCCTGCAGGCGTTGCAGGTCGGCCGTACGTTCGGCGAGCTGTTGCTCCAGCGAAGGCTCGGCGGGGGCCTCCGCCGGCTGAGTCTCCTCAGCCGGCGTCGGCTCCTGCTCAGGGGCCGAGCCGTTGTCCGGCTCGGTCACTTCTGGGCGTCGTCTTCGTCGACGATCTCGGCCTCGACGACGTCATCGTCATCGTTGCCGGCGTCGTCACCGGTCGGAGCGCTGTCCTGAGCCTCCGCAGCGGCCGCGGCGTACATCGCCTCACCCATCTTGGAGCTGGACTCACCGAGCTTGGCCACGGCCGCCGCGACGGCGTCTGCGTCCTCGCCCTTGAGCGACTCGTTGAGGGCGTCGAGGTCAGCCTGCACCTCGGCCTTGAGCTCGTCGCCAACCTTGTCGCCGTTCTCCGCAAGGAACTTCTCGGTCGAGTGCGACAGCGACTCGGCCTGGTTGCGGGTCTCGACGGCCTCACGGCGCGCCTTGTCCTCCTCGGCGTACTGCTCAGCGTCCTTGACCATCTTGTCGATGTCTTCCTTGCTGAGCGCGGAGCCGCCGGTGATCGTCATCGACTGCTCCTTGCCGGTGCCGCGATCCTTGGCCGACACGTTCACGATGCCGTTGGCGTCGATGTCGAACGTGACCTCGATCTGCGGGACGCCGCGCGGCGCCGGGGGCAGGCCGGTGAGCTCGAACGTGGCCAGCAGCTGGTTGCCGGCAGCCATCTCGCGCTCGCCCTGGTAGACCTGGATCGCCACGGACGGCTGGTTGTCGTCGGCCGTCGTGAAGACCTCGGACCGCTTGGTCGGGATCGTGGTGTTGCGCTCGATGAGCTTGGTCATCACGCCGCCCTTGGTCTCGATACCGAGACTCAGCGGGGTGACGTCGAGCAGCAGGACGTCCTTGACCTCGCCCTTGAGCACGCCGGCCTGGAGGCTGGCGCCGATGGCGACGACCTCGTCAGGGTTGACGCCCTTGTTGGGCTCCTTGCCACCGGTCAGCTCCTTGACGAGCGTCGCGACGGCCGGCATACGAGTCGATCCGCCGACCAGCACGACGTGGTCGATCGCGCTGAGCGCGACGCCGGCGTCCTTGATCACGGAGTTGAACGGCGCCTTGGTGCGCTCGAGCAGGTCGTGGGTGATCTTCTCGAACTCCGAGCGGCTCAGCGTCAGATCGAGGAACACGGGGTTCTTCTCGGCGTCGACGGTGATGTACGGCAGGTTGATCGACGTCGACTGGCTCGACGACAGCTCGATCTTGGCGCGCTCGGCGGCCTCGCGGATGCGGGGCATCGCCATCTTGTCCTTGGTCAGGTCGAGACCGGTGTCGCTCTTGAACTTCGCGACGATCCAGTCGATGACCTTTTCGTCCCAGTCGTCACCACCAAGGTGGTTGTCGCCGCTGGTGGCCTTGACCTCGATGACGCCGTCACCGATCTCGAGCAGCGACACGTCGAAGGTGCCTCCACCGAGGTCGAAGACGAGGATCGTCTGGTCGTCGGCCTTGTCGAGCCCGTACGCGAGAGCTGCCGCGGTGGGCTCGTTGATGATGCGGCTGACGTTGAGACCGGCGATCTCGCCGGCTTCCTTGGTCGCCTGACGCTGGTGGTCGTTGAAGTAGGCCGGCACGGTGATGACCGCGTCGGTGACCGGCTCGCCGAGGTAGGCCTCGGCGTCGCGCTTGAGCTTCTGCAGGATGAATGCCGAGATCTGCTGGGGGTTGAACGACTTGCCGTCGATGTCGACGGACCAGTCGGTGCCCATGTGGCGCTTGACCGACCGGACCGTGCGGTCAACGTTCGTCACGCCCTGGCGCTTGGCGACTTCACCGGCGAGGACTTCGCCGTCCTTGGCGAATGCCACGACCGAGGGGGTCGTGCGGGCGCCCTCGGCGTTGGCGATGACGGTGGGCTCGCCACCTTCGAGTACGGCGACGACCGAGTTGGTCGTACCGAGGTCAATTCCGACCGCTCTGGCCATGGTGTTTCCTCCTGTGGGGTGGTGCAGTGGATGTTGCAAGACTTGGGTCAACAGACTTGAGTCTGATGTTATCAACTCTGCCTTACGCCCCAAAATTCCGGGTCGGTCACGAAAATTGGCGTGCGAGCTAGGGAGGCGGTGACCTGGTCGCCCATCAACCGCGGTAGCGGTGGGACAGTCGCCCATCGACCAGGGCGGCGGTGACCTGGTCGCCCATCACGGCGTCCGATGGGCGAGCAAGTCACCGCTCAACTGCCCTGGGAAGTCATCGGCTTGCAGCGCTCAGCGCTTCGAGATCTGGTGCACACCCTCGAACGTGGTCGGGTCAGGCGTCCTCCGCCGTGAGTGGCTTGGCGATGTTCTCCAGCGACTCGCCCTCGGCCTTCACGCCGAGGAAGATCGCCACGATCCCGGCACCCACCATCAGCGCGGCGCCCAGGAAGTAGCCGGGTGCGATCTCGGCGATGTTCTTGGACTCGGTGGCGTTGTCGATCAGCTTGCCGAAGTAGAGCGGCCCGGCGATACCGCCGATCGCGGTGCCGACGGCGTAGAAGAACGCGATGCACATCGCTCGCGTCTCCATCGGGAACACCTCCGACGCCGTCAGGTACGCGGCACTGGCCCCCGCCGAGGCGAAGAAGAAGACGACCATGCCGAACGCCGTCAGAGTGACCGCTGTCAGGTCGTCGAGCTTCAGGCCCGCGATCGCGAGGAGGACGCCCGAGAGGATGTAGGTGCCTGCGATCAGAGGGACTCGTCCGACCTTGTCGAACAGCGGACCCAGCAACAACGCGCCGGCGAAGTTGCTTGCCGCGAAGGCTGCGATGTACCAACCCGTCTGCTTCACGTCGAGGAAGGTCGTCAGGCTGTCGCCAAAGGTGAAGAAGAACGCGTTGTACAGAAACGCCTGGCCCGCGAACAGCGCGAGGCACAGGATGGTCCGCCTCGGGTAGAGCGCGAACACCGTGTGGGCGATGGTGCCCATGCCGATCGTCTTGCGCTGTCGGATCGTGAGCGTCTCATCGACCGAGGGGAGGCTGTTGCCCGTCTCCTTCTCAATCGTCGTCTCGATCTCCTTGACGATCTTTTCGCCTTCGTCCTCCTTGCCGTGGATGAAGCTCCACCGCGGGCTCTCCGGAACGTTCTTGCGCACCCACAGCACGCCGATGCCGAGCACGGCACCGAGCGCGAACGCGAAACGCCACCCGAACTCGGGGTTCACGGTGTCAGGGTTGGTGAGCGGAATCGTCAGCAGCGAGCCGGCGGCCGCCCCGACCCAGAACGAGCCGTTGATCGCGATGTCGATGCGCCCTCGGTACTTCGCCGGGATGAGCTCGTCGATCGCGGAGTTGATCGCGGCGTACTCGCCGCCGATACCCGTACCGGTGATGAACCGGCAGGCGAAGTACCACGTGGGGTTCATCGAGAATGCGGTCAGTACGGTGCCCACCAGGTAGACGAGCAGTGTCACCATGAACAGCTTCTTGCGGCCGAAGCGATCGGTGAGCTGGCCGAAGAACAGCGCGCCGAGACACGCACCCGCGACGTACACGGCACCGGCCATGCCGACGTCTGAGCTGCTGAGGCCGAGACCGGTGTCGCCGTCCTTGAGCACGGCCGAGAGGTTGCCGACGATCGTGACCTCGAGACCGTCGAGGATCCACACCGTGCCAAGACCGATGACGATCATCCAGTGCCATCGGGCCCAGGGGAGGCGGTCGAGCCTTGCGGGGATGTCGGTCGTGATGCGCCCGAGCTCGGCGCTGGATTTCTGATCGGTCATGCGCAGCCTTTACCCCGCGGTCTCAGGCTCAATCAGCAGTCGGCGGCGCGGGCGAGCAGCATGGCGCGTTCCTGCTCGTTCCGGGTGAGGCCTGCGGCCCGCTCGAACTCTGTGCGCGCCTCCGCCTTCCTCCCGAGCTTCGCGAGCAGGTCGCCCCGCACGCTCGGCAACAGGTGGTACGCGCGCAGCTCCGGCAGGTCGGCGAGCTGGTCGAGCAGCGCCAGTCCGGCCTCCGGCCCGTGAGCCATGGAGAGGGCGACAGCGCGGTTGAGCTCCACCACGGCCGACCCGGTGAGCACGGCCAGCGCCTCGTACAGCGATGAGATGCGATCCCAGTCGGTCTCCTCGGCGGTACGCGCTCGCGCATGGCATGCCGCGATCTCGGCTTGGAGCACGTACGGCCCGGGTTGCCCGCCCAGCGTGTTTGCGCGCTCAAGAGCGGCGAGCCCGCGACGGATCAGCAGCTGGTCCCAGCGCGAACGGTCCTGGTCGAGCAGGAGCACGGGCAGGCCGTCGGACCCAATGCGCGCCGCGTTGCGCGAGAGCTGGATCTCCATCAGGGCAACCAGACCCAACACCTCAGGATCGTCAGGCACGAGCCCGTTCAGCACGCGCCCGAGACGTACGGCCTCCTCGCCCAGCGCAGGCCGCATCCAGTCGTCACCAGCGGTGGCCGAGTAGCCCTCGTTGAACAGCAGATAGACCACGCTGAGGACCGCTGCGAGTCGCTCGCCGCGCTCGTTGTCGGCCGGCTCCTCGGTGGGATCGTCGACCTCGGCCAGCGTCTTCTTGGCGCGGGTGATGCGAGCTCCGATCGTGGCCTCGCTGGTGAGGAACGAGCGGGCGATCTCGCTGGTCGTGAGACCGGCGACCAGACGGAGCGTCAGTGTGCGCTGGGCGTCGCCACCCAACGAGGGATGGCAGCAGACGAACATCAGCCGCAGGACGTCGTCCTCTACGTGGTCGACCGCTGTCTCGATGCCGGTCACGATGTCCTCTCCCCTTCCAAAAGCACGGTCCTCTGCGATCTCTCCGTATGCGCGGTCCTGGCGTTCACGCCGCCTGAATCCGTCGATCGCCCGGCGCTTGGCCACCGCCATCAACCACGCTGCGGGGTTGTCCGGGATCCCGGACTTCGGCCACTGCGACAGCGCCGCCTCGAGCGAGTCCTGTGCGAGATCCTCGGCCAGGCCGACGTCGCGGGTGATGCGTACGAGGGCGGCGATCAGCTTGGTGGACTCGAGCCGCCACACCGACTCGACCGAGCGGTGGAGGTCGGAGTCAGTCATGACACCCGATCCAACCACCACCACCGGCCGGGGTCACTCCGGATCGGTGAGACTTCCAGCGACCTGTCGCAGCTCGGTGAAGAACGAGTCCGGGATCTCGGGCCAGTTCGCGACGTGCAGCTCGACGAAGCCACGCGTCCACGCTTCGGCGTCCTCGCGGGTCGGCGCGTCGATCATGAAGAAGCCGCCGACGACCTCCTTGGCCTCCGCGAACGGACCATCGGTCGTGGTGACCTTGCTGCCACGCGGAGCGACCCGGACCGACTCCGAGGTCGGTGCAAGGCCTGCGTCGGTGACGACCCGGGCGTGGGTCTCGTCGGCGACGTGGGCCACCATTGCGTCGATGAGCGCCTCGGGAGCCGGCTCGGTGACGTACTCGTCGAGGTGGATCAGCACGAGGTACTTCATCTCAGGCCTCCGGTCCGAATACCTGGCGAACAACGCTGGTGCCCTCAAAACCGGGCCACGTGTCCAGGTGGATCTGCATGAACCGACGCGAGTACTCGATCGCCTCCTCGACGGAGCGGACCTCGTACATGCCGTAGCCGCCGATGACTTCCTTGGCCTCGCTGAACGGGCCGTCGGTGACGGTGAGCTTGCCGCCCGAGACCCGGATGTGCGGACTGGTCTCGATCGGCGCAAGGCCGCCCTGGTCAACGGCGACGCCGGCCTTGACCAGCTCCTCGCCGAATGCGCCGATGGCTGCGAACAGCTCCTGCGGCGGCTCACCCCACGGCTGCTTGGGATCAGACTCGATGTAGCTGAGGAATCGCATGGTGTCTCCTGGGTCGGTGGCGGGTCCGCTGTGGCCAGCCTTCACCCCTACGTCGACCGAAGTCGAGCCAATTCGACACGACCCCGAAAGTTTTTCAGCGCAGGGCCACCACGATGACGCCAACTGCGACGCCGACGATCAGGATGCCGAGAATCGATGCGAGCATCGCGGGTCCGGCGAAGCCGGGGAGAGGTTGTCCCGTACGGATGGCCAGCTCCACCTTGTGCCACCGCCGCCACGACTGACCTATCGCAAGTCCAGCAGCCCCGAGCAGGATCAACGATGCGGTCACCTTGACCCATTCTTCGAGGTCCACGACGGGAGTGTGCACCGCCACCGCTGACGCCAGCAGCGCGAGGGCCGTGCGCAACCAGGCAAGAAAGGTGCGTTCGTTGGCGAGGGTAAACCGCGCGTCCGGCTCTTCACCCTCGCCGAAGACCTTTTGCGGGAAGCGGGGGTCGGTCACGCCGACACCGAGGCGTGCTCGTCGCACCCGTGCTCGACGGCGACACACGGCTCGCACCTGTTCATCTGGCGAACGCAGGAGACCTCGCCGCAGTCGGCGACGTGATTGCTCGGCGACTCGCACAGGTCGCACGTACCGACCAGAGCGGTGTGGTCGGAGAAGTCCATCGTGATGCGATCGTCGAAGACGTAGAGCGACCCCTCCCAGAGCCCGTCGTCGCCGTACGCCTCGCCGTACGTCGCGATGCCACCGTCGAGCTGGTAGACCTCCTGGAACCCGCGATTTTTCATCAACGGTGTCAGCACCTCACAGCGGATGCCGCCCGTGCAATAGGTGACCACGGGCTTGTCCTTGAGGTGGTCGTACGCTCCGCTGTCGAGCTGGGCGATGAACTCGCGGGTGGTCTCGACGTTCGGTCGGACAGCTCCGGCGAAGTGGCCGATGTCGGACTCGATCTGGTTGCGCCCGTCGAAGAACACGACATCCTTGGCCTCGACCAGTGCGTGAAGGTCGGCGGGAGTCAGCTTGGTGCCTCCGCCGACGATGCCGGCAACGTCGACCTCGACCTCGTCGGGGGCCCCGAAGGTCACCAGCTCGTCGCGCACCTTGACGCTCAGGCGCGGGAAGTCGGCGGTCGAGCCGTCCTCGCGGGCGCGACCCTCGCTCCACTTGAAGTCGATGTCCTTGAACGGCGCATAGGCCTTCGTCCCGCGTACGTACTTCTTCATCTCGATGACGTCACCGCCCAGCGTGGCGTTGATGCCATGACGTGAGATCAGGATGCGACCGCGCAGACCGAGGGAGTCGGCGAGGGTGTGCTGCCACAGCCGGATCGCCTCCGGGTCCGCCAACGGGGCGAACGCGTAGAAGAGAAGAACCTTGGGTGTGGCCACCAGGCAATTCTAGTGGTCGTTCCCTGCGAGGATTTGCGCCTCGGAGCCGACGATCAGCATGTTGATGCCGAACTGCCGTGCAGCACCCAAGTGGGCGCCTTCGGCATCCTCGTCGTGGCAACGATCGCCCTGAGCGCGTTGCCGTTCACTAGGCTCGGCACATGACCCAGCTGCACGAGCTCGACGCGATCGACCAGGCCGCCTTGCTCAGGTCACGGCAGGTGTCATCCCTCGAGCTGATCAGGCATCATCTCGCCCGGATCGAGGAGCACTCCGCATCGCTGGGCGCCTTCATCACGGTCACGGCAGAGCAAGCGCTCGAACGAGCATCAACCGCCGACGCCACCTTGGCTGCCGGCGATGCACCTGCATTCGCCGGTGTACCGATCGCCATCAAGGACCTCACGTTCACCCGCGACGTGCCGACCTCGATGGGGTCAGCGGTGATGCGCGACTTCGTGCCGCCGGTCAACGCGTACGTCGTCGACCTGATCGAGAAGGCCGGCTTCGTCAGCCTCGGCAAGACCAACACCCCTGAGTTCGGACTCTCGTCCTACACCGACAACGACCTCATCGGACCGGCCCGTACGCCGTGGGACCCGTCGCGCAATGCCGGCGGTTCGAGCGGCGGCGCCGCAGCGGCGGTGTCTGCCGGGCTGGTCCCGCTGGCGCAGGGCAGCGACGGGGGAGGTTCGATCCGCATCCCCGCAAGCGCGTGCGGCATCTTCGGGTTCAAGCCCAGTCGCGGTCGGGTCAGTGTCGGACCGCTCGGCAGCGACTGGAGCGGGCTCGCCGTCGATGGTCCGCTGAGCCGTTCGGTACGTGATGCCGCCGCCCTGCTCGACGTGCTGGCACATCCGATGCCCGGTGACATCCGACCGTTGCCCGATCCGGCCGTCCCGTACGCCGAGTGGTCACGCCGCGAGCCGGGGAGGCTGCGCATCGCCCGCTGGTCAGGCACCCACCTCGAGGGCATCGAGCCCGGGCCGGACGCCTTGGCGGCCTTCGAGGTTGCCAGCGCCCTGCTCGAGTCGCTGGGCCACGAGGTAGTCGACATCCCCAACCCCTTTCCGCAGGCACTCGAGCCGCAGTTCAACGTCATCTGGTCGAGCGGGATCGCGGGTGTGCCGCTGCCACCGGAGGCCGAAGCGGCCCTGCGTCCCAACACGCGCTACTGGCGCACGCGAGGTGCTGCCGCATCGGCCGTCGACCTCAGCCAAGCCATGCAGTTCCTGGAGGCGACGACCCGCGAGGTCATCGCGGGCCTCCAGTCGTACGACGCCTTCCTCACCCCTACGCTCGCCCTCCCGCCGCAGCCCGTCGCCTGGTTCAACGAGTCGGGCGATCCGGTCGAGGACCATCATCGCGAGCTGCTCTTCACCCCGTACACCGCGCTGTACAACATGAGTGGCCAGCCAGCCGCGAGCCTGCCGCTGCACTGGACTGCCGAGGGCCTGCCCATCGGGGTCATGCTCGCCACGCTGCCGGGTCAGGACGGTCCGTTGTTCAGCCTGTGCGCCCAGGTCGAAGGGGCCGCACCATGGGCCGGTCGCCGGCCTGCCCTCTGACCGCTACTTGGCGACCTTCTTGGTCCTGGCGGAGGTCTTGGTGACGGAGACGAACCCAGGCTTCGAGCCGTGGACCTGGGCGGTGATGTACTTGCCCTTCATCGACTTCTTGATCTTGTAGGTCCGCTTGGTCGAGTAGCTCGTGATCGGCTTGCCATTGGCGAGCCAGCGATACTTCCGCGTGGTTCCCGCCGGCCATCCCGTGTGCGAGACGGTCAGCGTCTTGCCCACCTTCGCCTTGCCGGTGATCCTCGGCTTCGGCCCGCTCAGGACCGGCACGCCCGTGACAGTCACATCTGCTGTGGGGCCGAGTGAGTTGACGGCAACCCTCACGCTTCCGAGCACGAAGGTCTGGCCTGCCTGCCATGCCCCCGTCGCCGAGGACCTCGCCAGGAGCACAGCCGGGTCGTGCGAACCCGTCGCCTGGCGCGTCACCGTCACCCCGTCGGGATACGCGCGACCGCCTGCGCTGGAGCCCAGCGCGTAGAAGGACGCGGCATCCCGGCCCGCACCGTTGCGATACTCGATCCAATAGCTGTTGCCCCCCGCCAGCACCTCCACACCACGGAGACCACCGGCACTCCCCCTCGGAGAGATCTCCGTCGAGAGGGTCTGCCCCACCGCGATCGAGGCAGTCTCGCCCGGCACCGTGATGCCCAGTTGTGCGCGGTAGACGCTGTCGAGGGCGGCCGGCAGGTATCCCGCCGGTTCCTTGACCACTGCCAGACCCATGACGCTGTAGAGGTCCCAGTAGGGCAGCGGCGCCGCGCAGCCGGGCTCGCAGAAGTTGGCGTGATCGAGTCCGAAGTTGTGTCCGAGCTCGTGCGCGATGGTCAGCGGAAAGATCGTCGGGTCGTCGGTCATCACCACTTGGCCGCCACTGCCGATCGAGGATCCGACGATGCCGATGCCGACGCCATATGCCGCGCAATTTTCCTCGGAGACGACGACGATCAGGTGGTTGCCGGCTGCCGAGAAGTTGACCCCCGGGAACTTGTCGGCCGCCTCGTTCCACACGGCGTAGGGGTCTGAGACCCCGCAGCGCTTGGCGCCGGTGTACGCCGAATCGAGCTCTTGGGTCGCGCCGGTCCGAGTGAAGGAGGGAATCGCCGCGCCGGCTTCCTGCTTCCAGTACGCCAGTCCCGCGTCGATCCGGCTCTCGATCGCGGAGGTGGCATCCATCGGGCCGCTGTCGGTCACGACCACGACATACGCATGATGGTCGGCGCTGGCCGCGGATGCGTCTGCCTTCTCGACCCGCGCCGAAGCCACCTCGACCGGACCCGTCGGCCTGCCGTCCATCGCCGCCTCGAGTCTTGACCCGTCGACGAGCTCGGCCGTCACAGAACCGTCAGCCGCGGTGATCGCGGCATCGAAGTCGACGGGGACCACCGTTCCGTCCTCGGTCATGATGACGGTCGACTCGGTGCTGCCGGAATCTGAGTCGGCGACAACAGTCCGCAGCACACCCTCGACCTGGGTGGTGGGCTCGTCCGTGAGCGAGGGATCGACATAGGTCTGGCTGCCGTCTGCGTGGGCCTGCGTTCGTGGTGCGGCCTCGTCGGCGAGCGCCGGCGTCGCGTACAACAGCGCAGCGATCATGCCCGTCGTCAGTCCCAGGATGGTTCGGCGCATCGCGACCCTTTCGAGCTCTCGGGCGAGATTCTAGGGGCGGTGGGGGTCCCGTGTCAGACGTCTGGGCCGATCTAGCTGCGCGCGGTCATGATGATCGGGTCGCCGTCGGTGATGGCGATGGTGTGCTCGACGTGCGCGCCGCGTGACCCGTCTGCGCTGCGGATCGTCCATCCGTCGGGGTCCATGACGATCTCGTCGGTCGTGTGCAGGAACCACGGCTCGATCGCGATGACGAGGCCCGGCTGCAGCGTGAATCCCCGACCGGCACGACCATCGTTGGGGATGTGGGGATCGCCGTGCATCGTGCGGCCGACGCCGTGACCGCCGAACTGTGTATTGATCGGCAGACCATGTGATCGGCCGACCGCACCGATCGCCGCCGAGATGTCACCGACCTTGTTGCCGGCACGTGCCACGGCGATCGCCGCGTCCAGCGCTTCCTGGGCCTGGGCGATCAGCCGTACGTCCTCGTCGCGCGGGGTGCCAGCGATGACGCTCACCGCCGAGTCGCACACCCAGTTGTCCACCGAGACCGCGAAGTCGAGGCTGACCAGGTCGCCGTCCTTGATCTTGTAGTCGTGGGGCAGGCCGTGGAGCACGGCATCGTTGACCGACGTGCAGAGCACCTTGCCGAACGGCATGGCACCGAACGACGGGTGGTAGTCGATGTAACAGGACTCGGCGCCGCGCTTGCGGATCATCTCGTGCGCCAGGGCGTCGAGCTCGAGCAGGTTGACGCCGACGTCGGTGGCCTCCGAGAGCGCCGTCAGCACCTCGCCGACGAATCTGCCTGCTGGCCGCATCTCGTCGAGCTGGACCGGGGTGAGGAGCTCGATCATGACTGATCCTCCTGGGCGAAGATGCTGAGCCTGCCAAGGAAGTGGCCCAGGGTGACGGCCGTCATTCCGGCGGCCGCGATGATGGTGTCCCTGAAGATGACGTCGGGCCCGGAGCTGAAGACCGACGCCACGAGGAGCGCGCCGCCGAGAAGTCCGAGTGCAGCGGCGGCGTGGGTTGCCGGTACGCGTACCTTCGCCGACTCCCAGTGCACGTAGTACAGACCGGCGATGAGCGCGGCCGCGGCCAGGACGAGGATGCGCAGCAGTGGCAGGGCATCAGGCGACCAGTCCACGTCGGCCACGACGTCAGCGGCGAACACCGCCAGGACGACGAAGGTCGCCACGAACGAGAAGATGTGCCATCGAGACTTCACCCACAGAAGCGTAGTCGCCCTATGTGGGGTGGTCGCCGCCGGCGAGCTGGGCATGCAGGTGCGGGAGCACGGGAACCAGCACGGCCAGACCGTCGCGTGCGCCGCCGGGAGACCCGGGAAGGGTGACGACGACCGTTGCTCCGATCGTGCCGGCGACCCCCCGCGACAGGATCGACGTCGGGACGGCAACGCTCGAGGTTGAGCGAAGCGCTTCGGCAACACCGGGGATCAGGCGCTCCAGCAGCGGTTGCACGGCTTCGGGCGTGACATCGGACGGCGCCAACCCGGTGCCGCCGGTCGTGAGCACCACCTCTGCGCCGGAATCGACGGCGGCACGTACGGCCGCTCGGATCGCCTCCACCTCGTCGCGAACCACGACCGGGCCGTCGATGTCATACCCGGCGTCCTTGAGCCCCTGCACCAACAGGACGCCGGACACATCGTCACGGACCCCCGCGGCACTACGATCCGAGCAGGTGATCACGGCGGCCTTCACGCCAGCAGCGTAACGCCGGAGCACCGACACCTGACTGACACGGCGCCGTGACTAGGGGCCGGTAGGCTCAAAACATGACCGAGTTCACCCATCTCGACGCCGCTGGTGCGGCGCGAATGGTCGACGTCTCGGACAAGCCCGTCACTTCACGCGAGGCAACCGCCACCGGGCGGGTCCTCGTCTCCGCCGAGGTCGTCACGCTTCTGCGTGGTGATGGCGTGCCCAAGGGCGACGCACTCGGAGTTGCCCGGGTGGCCGGGATCATGGCTGCCAAGAAGACTCCCGAGCTGATCCCTCTGTGTCACCCACTCGCGATCAGCGGCGTGACGCTCACCCTCGAGATCGAGGACGACGCGGTTGTCATCTCGGCCACGGTGCGCACCACGGACCGTACGGGCGTCGAGATGGAGGCACTCACGGCTGTCTCGGTCGCTGCCCTCACCGTGATCGACATGGTCAAGGCGGTCGACAAGGGCGCCTCGATCGCCCACGTTCAGCTGGATGCCAAAACCGGCGGCAAGTCGGGAGACTGGCGCCGATGACCTCAGTGACGAGCAACATGATCCTGCGAGCCAGCGTCCAGGACGAGCCGATCGACGTCGGCGAGCTCGAAGCGCTCGTCGAGAACCATGCGGCCGGTGCGTTCGTCACGTTCGTCGGCAAGGTACGACACCGTGACGGGGGCCGCGAGGTCGAGCTGCTCGACTACAGCGCCCATCCGACGGCCAACGCTGAAGTGCACCGCATCGCCGACGAGGTGCTGACGAGTGCCGATGGGGTTCACGCGATTGCGCTGAGCCATCGGATCGGGCGACTCGCGATCGGTGACGTCGCCGTCGTCTGCGTGGTTGCCGCCGAGCACCGCGCACAGGCCTTCGACACCTGCCGCGAGCTGATCGAACGCATCAAGCACGAGCTCCCGATCTGGAAGCACCAGGTCTTCTCCGACGGGACGGACGAGTGGGTGGGGTCGCCGTGACCGTCACCGCCCTGGGCCTGGTCGACAGCTTCGGCCGAACCGCCACGGACCTGCGGATCTCCCTCACCGACCGCTGCAACCTGCGCTGCACCTATTGCATGCCGGCCGAGGGTCTCGACTGGATGCCCGCCGACCAGGTGCTCTCCGACGCCGAGCTGATTCGGCTCATCACGATCGCCGTCACCCAGCTGGGCGTCGAGGAGCTGCGGTTCACCGGCGGTGAGCCCCTGCTCCGGCGCGGCCTGGAGGAGGTCCTGCGGGCCTCGGCCCAGCTGGATCCACGACCCGAGATCTCGCTGACCACCAACGGCATCGGCCTGGACCGCAGGGCCGAGGGCCTGGTCCAAGCCGGCGTCGATCGCCTCAACATCTCGCTCGACACGCTGCGCCCTGACCGTTTCAAGTCGCTCACCGGGCGCGATCGGCTGGCCGACGTCCTGGCGGGCTTGGCGGCGGCCAAGGCTGCTGGCCTCGAGCCGGTCAAGATCAACAGCGTGCTCATGCGCGGCGTCAACGATGACGAAGCGGTCGACCTTCTGCGTTTCGCCACGGAGCACGGATACGAGCTGAGATTCATCGAGCAGATGCCGCTGGACGCCCAGCACGGCTGGGAGCGTGCGGAGATGATCACCGCCGAGGAGATCCTCGCGGCCTTGCGAACCGAGTTCAGTCTGGAGCCCGATGCGCACGTACGCGGCGCGGCTCCGGCAGAGCTCTGGGTCGTCGACGGCGGGCGCTCTCGAGTCGGCGTGATCGGCGCGGTCACCAGACCGTTCTGTGGCCAGTGCGACCGCACTCGCCTGACAGCCGATGGCCAGGTCAGGTCGTGCTTGTTCGCCACCCAGGAGACCGACCTGCGCGCCCTGCTGCGTGCCGACGCCACCGACGACGAGATCGCCGATGCGTGGCGAGCGGCGATGTGGGGCAAGGCGGCCGGCCACGGCATCAACGACGTCGACTTCGTCCAGCCGGTGCGGCCGATGAGCGCGATCGGCGGCTGACATGAATGCAGTGACGGTGCGCTTCTTCGCGGCGGCGGCCCACGCCGCTGGTCGTGACCACGAAGTCGTCGAGATGGCAGCCGAGTCGACCCTTGCCGACCTGGTCGAGGAGCTCGTCGGACGTCACGGCGATCGGCTCGAGCAGGTTCTCCAGCGCAGCAGCCTGCTGGTCGACGAGGTGGTCGGACGCGACCGGGATGCGCTGATGCCGGCGGGCGCCACGGTCGACGTGCTCCCGCCCTTCGCGGGCGGATGAGCATGGACCCCACCCAGTCGCTGACGGTCGAAGCCGCCGTTGCCGCCCTCGCCGAGTTCACCCGTGCCGAGGGCACCGAGACGCTCCCGCTGATCGAGTGCGAGGGCCGGGTCCTCGCCGAGAGCGTCGTGGCCGCCGACCCCGTTCCCGCGCACGCCAACTCGGCGATGGACGGCTACGCGTTCCGGCACGCCGACCTGCACGCCTCCCGGCGACTCCCGCTGCAGGGCCGCGTCGCTGCCGGCCACCCTTTGGGCGAGGAGCTGTTGCCGGGACGGGCCGTACGCATCTTCACCGGCGGGATGGTGCCCGCCGGCGCCGACACGGTCGCGATGCAGGAGGTCTGCCAGGCCGACGACGATTCCGTCGAGCTGCCGGGTGACATCGAGGTCGGCACCAACGTCCGACCGGTCGGCGACGACATCATGGCCGGTACGCAGGTCCTCGAGGCCGGGACACGGCTGCGACCTCAGGACATCGGCTTGGCCGCCTCCGTCGGCCGCGCCGACCTCGAGGTGCATCGACGGGTCAGGGTCGCGATCGCCTCAACAGGCGATGAGCTCCGATCTCCCGGCGAGGAGCTTCCGCCGGGCTTCATCCGCGACTCCAACCGGCACACCCTCGGCGCGGCCCTGCGAGGGCTGGGCGCAGAGGTGACCGACTATGGCGTCCTGCGTGACGACGAGGAGCTCATCCGTACGACACTGGCCGCCGCCGCTGCAGAGCACGACCTGGTCTTCTCGACGGGCGGCGTGTCCGTCGGCGATGAGGACCACGTGAAGCCCGCGGTCGAGTCCATCGGCACTCTCGCCTTCTGGCGGCTGCCGATCAAACCGGGTCGCCCGGTCGCCGTCGGCGAGATCCAAGGGACACCCTTCGTCGGGCTCCCCGGCAATCCGGTCTCGGTCATGATCGCCTTCTGGTTGATCGGCCGCCCGCTGCTCTTGCATCTCTCCGGCGCCACTGCCCGTGAGCTTTCCCGCTTCCCGGCGATCGCCGACTTCGACCACGCCCGCCCAGCAGGTCGTCGCGAGTTCCTCCGCGGGCGCCTGCGGCTCGACGAGTCGGGCCAGGCGCGGGTCACCGTCTACAGGGCCAGCGGCTCAGGGATGCTCAGCTCGCTGACCTGGTCCGACGGCCTCGTCGAGATCCACGAGGACACCGGCGACGTCGCCGCCGGCGATGCCGTCCGGTTCATCCCCTTCTCGGAGCTGTTGTCATGACCGGTGTACGCATCGTGCTGCTACGGATCCTCGACCATCCCGACAAGACCGACGATGCCGCGGGTGACCTCCTCAAGGCTTCTGCCGTCGAAGCCGGGCACACCGTGGTGGCCGCTGACCAGCTCGCAAGCGACGAGCCGACGATCGTCGAAGCCCTCAAGACGTGGACAGACACTCCCGACGTCGACTGTGTGATCACCTACGGCGGGACCGGCTTCGGCGCCCTCGACGTCACACCGGAGGCGCTGGCGCAGGTGTGGGACCGCGAGATCGTCGGCTTCGGCGAGATCTTCCGCGCGGTGAGCTACGGCTCGATCGGCTCGTCTGCCATCCAGTCTCGTGCCTGCGCAGGTCTCGTGGGTCGTGTCGTCGTGTTCGCCATCCCCGGGTCGCCGGGAGCCGTACGAGATGCCTGGCAGTCCCTCATCGGTCCGCAGCTCGACAGCAGCACCAAGCCCTGCAACCTCGTTGAACATCTCAACTGCAGCCATGACTGAAGGCTTCGCCGCCATCGTGCTCAGCGGCGGCAGGGCCACTCGGCTCGGAGGCATCGACAAGAGCGCCCTCGTCGTCGACGGCACCACACTGCTCGAACGCGCACTCGGCGTGACCGCTTCGGCCACCGAGACCGTGGTCGTGGGCGACTCGACCACGACGTCCCGGGTCGTCACGTGGGCTCGTGAAGAACCTGCCGGGGGCGGCCCCGCCGCGGGGCTGTACGCCGGGCTCGACGCCGTGACGGGATCGCCCGGCCTCGTGTCGGTCATCGCCGTCGACATGCCGCGCATCACGGCGGAGACATTGACCCGCCTGACGCAATCGTTGGGTTCGACCGACGACGGCGCAGTGCTCGTGGATGCCGCCGGCCAGATCCAGCCCCTGTGCGCGGTCTACAAGGTTGCGGCGCTGCGACGCGTACGTCCCGACGTCACCCGCAACCGCTCGATGAAGTCACTCCTCGACGGACTCACGATCCAGCAGGTCGAGGCACTTCCCGACGAGACCAGGGACATCGACACCCCGAACGACCTCAACCGCGATTTGTGACCCTGGTGGCGCTGAGCGCCCGAGATGACGCCTTCAACGTCACAAATCGTGGAGTTCAGGTCACGCAGCCGCTCGAGCCGCCGGCGGTGGCACCGTTTGACTCCACGGCGAGCTTCGCTCCCATCGAGCGCCCGTCGCGCAGGAATCGCACACTGATCTCCCGCTCGGTGTCGGGGTCGCGACGGACGGTCCACCCGGCGGCCTCGAGCGCGTCAGCCACCTCGCCCTTGAGCCGGGTCTCCGCGTCCTCGGGGGCCGTGAAGCGCACGGTGTAGTTGTGCACCAGCCCCGCCTCGGGACGCTGCGGGTCGCAGTCGATGATGTCGTCGCCGACCACTTTCGCCCCGGTGCCGCCCAGCCGCTCGACCAGGTCGTCGACGTACTGCCTGGTCTTGACGGCCTCTGCCTCTGCCCGCTTCTGCACGTCCATGTCGTCTCCCTTGCTGCTGTCACAGCCGCCGAGTGCGACCAACGCGGTCAGCACGAGTGCCAGTGTCCTCACGGGATGTCAATCCTTTCCCCGTCGTCGTTCCAGCCGTCCTGGTAGCTCGAGGACCCATAGGTCGAGTACACCTGCTCGTAGTGCGGTGAGCGATAGGTCTCGACCGTACCGCCGGTGAACACGCCGTACATGTTCTGCCAGGCATCGGAGCCCACCTCGAACACGGTCGTGTGCGACCCCACTCCGGTGTTCGGCGTTCCGTCGACCTTGTCGCCGGTGTGCAGTCGGGTGGTTCCCTCGAACTCGTCGGGGTCGGCACCGTGGCCGATGTTGTCACCGACCTGGGTGCCCTGGATGTCGCCGATGATGTCACCGGGCGCTGTCATCGAGTAGCGGTTGACACCGGACTGCGACGACGGCAGGTCGTCAGCGTCCTTGATGTCGTGGCCCATGCCGGCCGACTCGATGTGCATGACGCGGTCGGCGTCGAGCCCGTGCAGCTCGGACCGTCCGACCACTGCGCCACCGTAGGAGTGGCCTGCGTACGTGACCTGGGCAGCAGACCCCGCGCGATCGACCTCGAGCCGGACATCGTGCGAGAAGTCAGCGAGCTTCGGTCCGAGGTCGACCGAGTAGTTGGCGAAGGGGGCGTCCTTGACGATCGAGTCGGGCAGGTCACCACCCATCCAGGTGATCATCGAGAGCCCGCCGGTCGGGTCGTTGTCCGAGAACGTCTCGGAGCGTCGGGCGTTGCCGTCGAAGTTCGACAGCTCCGCGGTCGTGCCCGGCACCAGCACGCCCACGTTGTGGGTGCTGGACGTGATGGGCTCGTGGAGCTCGGCCATCGCGCCGTCGCCACTCGGGTCGAAGTACAGGATCTGCCGGTCATCTCGCAAGATCGACTGGTACAGGTCGATGAGGTCCTCGGACTCCCCGATCGGCCCCTCGAGGTCGTTGTTGTTGAGACCCAGGAAGTCCCAGTCATGTTGATTGTGCTCATGCGTGTCCTTGAGGTCGCCGAGCTCCCCCTGCTCGTCCTCCAGGGCAACGACGATGCGCACCGTGTTGGCGTCAGCCCTCTGGTCAAAGGGCACGCCCGGCAGGTTGCCCACCGTGCTGGGGAACATCATCGCGAGGATCGATGCCTGCTCGTCCCCGAGCCCTTCGAACAGGCTGCGGGCGTCGAGACGGCGCCGTTCGTGCAGGTCCGCGGCTCCGCCCGGGGCGACGATCGCGTCGGTGACGAGTCCGGCCAGGATGCCCTCGGGTCCGGTGCCGGTCCGCGGTCTCAAAGTCGTCAGGGCTCGGGCGAGATCAGGGTTGGCGATGATCAGCTCACGCAGATCGCCTGCGCTCATGATCCCGGAGTCGGCCGGCAGATCGGTCTTGCCCACCGACCCGAACGTCATCATCAGGTCACGGAACTGGTCATCAGAAAGTCCGGTGGCCTCCTGGAACTCAGGACCGAACCGCTGCGTCACGACGTCGTCGAACATCGCCTGGACGTCCCACTCCTCGCCAGCTGTCTCGAAGCTGACGGATCCGGCGCCCTCGGTGTCGAGGAGCAGCGCAAGCGCAGCGAGCTTCTCGAGATCGGGCACCTGGTCGCGCATCCAGCGCGCCTTGGGTGCCAGCACCGACAGCGATGGCAGCGCCAGCGGGGTGCCCAGATCCGCAATGTGAGCCTGCGCCTCGATGCGCTCGGCCAGGGACTCGAGCCGGCGAAGTGCGAGCACGAGCCCGGCGTGCTGCACCTTCACGATCATCGGTGACCCCCAGTCCCTGACGTCACCCTAGGGCGTATCTAGCTCTCGAGCGACTGGCGGAACCGCTGCATGCCCGTGATCCAGTGCTCGGTGTCGCCCGCCTTGCGGGCATACATCGTGCCGACCTCGGGATGCGGCAGCGCGAAGAACCGACCGTCCGCGATCGCCTCCATCAGCACGTCCGCCACAGCGAGCGGCTCGAGCATCTCTCCGGCTGTGACGACTGACTTCATCCCGAGTCGTGCGTCGCCGTCGGACGCGGACTCGCCGGCGATCAACATGTCGGTTCGCACGCCCATGGGGCACAGACAGGTGACCTGTACGCCGAGGTCGCCGTATGTCGCGGCGAGCCACTCGGCGAAGCCGACCGCTGCGTGCTTGCTGGTCGAGTAGGTCGGCGAGCCCAGCTGCGTCAGCAGACCGGCAGCCGACGCAGTGCTGACGAAGCAGCCGCCGTCGCCGGCAAGCCACTGCGGTACGAGGATGCGTGCGGCGTGGACGTGCGCCATGACATTGACGTCCCACGAGCTCGCCCATTCCTCATCGGTCGCCTCCAGACCGAAGCCGCGGAAGACACCCGCATTGGCGACGTAGAGGTCGACGGGGTCTCCTGCGGCGGCTATCAGCGCCCTCACGTGCGCAGGGTCGGACGCATCACCCGCGACGTGCGCGACACGTCCGGGGTGGTCAGCATCGAGCCGCGTCGCCGTGGCTTCGAGACGACCCCCGTCGAGATCACCGATGACGACGGAGGCACCCGCCTCCAGCAGTCGCTGCGCGATCGCCTCACCGATGCCGCTCGCAGCACCGGTGACCACGGCGTTCACCCCGGACCCGATCACCAACGACGCAGCCATCGTCAGCGGTGCTTCTTGAGCTCGGCGCGGGCCAGCGAGTTCTTGTGCACCTCGTCAGGTCCATCGGCGAAGCGCAACGTACGCATCCCGGCGAACCACTCTGCGAGCGGGAAGTCCTGGCTCAGGCCGCCGGCACCGTGCACCTGGATCGCCTTGTCGAGGATCCAGCCGACCGTCTCGGGGGTCGCGATCTTGATGGCCTGGATCTCGGTGTGGGCACCACGGTTGCCCGCCTTGTCCATCAGCCAGGCCGTCTTGAGGACCAGCAGACGGAGCTGCTCGATCTTGACCCGGGACTCGGCGATCCAGTCGCGCACGACGCCCTGGTCGGCAATCGGCTTGCCGAACGCGACTCGCTCCGAGGCGCGCTGGCACATCATCTCGACAGCACGCTCGGCGATGCCGAGTGATCGCATGCAGTGGTGGATGCGCCCGGGCCCGAGGCGAGCCTGGGCGATCGCGAAGCCTTCGCCCTCGGCGCCGATCAGGTTGCTGGCGGGCACGCGTACGTCATGGAACTCGATCTCGGCATGGCCGCCGTGGTCACGGTCGTTGTAACCGAACACGTGCATCCCCCGCTTGATCTCGAAGCCCGGGGTGTCGCGTTCGACCAGGATCATCGACTGTTGGCGGTGACGCTCGGCGGTGGTGTCGGTCTTGCCCATCACGATGAAGATCTTGGCGTTGGGGTTCATCGCGCCGGTGATCCACCACTTGTGGCCGTTGATGACGTAGTCGTCGCCGTCCTTGATGATCGACGTCTCGATGTTGGTGGCGTCCGAAGAGGCGACCTTGGGCTCCGTCATCGCGAACGACGAACGGATCTCTCCGGCGAGCAGCGGCGTGAGCCACTTCTCCTTCTGCTCGGGGGTGCCGAACATGTGCAGCACCTCCATGTTGCCGGTGTCAGGCGCAGCGCAGTTGACCGCCGCCGGCGCCAGCTGGATGCTGCGGCCGGTGATCTCGGCGAGGGGTGCGTACTGGAGGTTGGTCAGCCCGGCTCCGTCGTCGCCCGGGAGGAAGAAGTTCCAGAGCCCGCGCTTCTTGGCCTCAGCCTTGAGGTCCTCGAGGACAGCTGGCGGCGACCAGCTGTCCTCCTTGATCGCGGCCTGCATCTGCTCGTGGGCGAGCGGCTCGGCGGGGTAGACGACCTCGTCCATGAAGGCTTCGAGCTTGCCGATCATCGAGGTGGTCTTGGCATCGAATTCGAAGTCCATCAGCGTGCCGCCGCCATCACGTAGACGACTTCGGCGACGAGGGCCGGCTTCTCCGACCCCTCGATCTCGATCACGAAGCTGATGATCGCCTGCGTGCCGATGGCGATCTCATTGGTCTCCTTGAGCGTCCCGGTGGCGCGTACGCGCGAGTCGACCGGTACCGGGCTGGGGAAGCGGAGCTTGTTGGCGCCGTAGTTCATCCCGAACGCCAACCCCTCGATGTCATAGATCTGCTTGGCGAGGACCGGCAGCAAGGAGAGCGTCAGGTAACCGTGGGCGATCGTGGTGCCGAACGGGCCCTTGGCCGCCGCTTCGGGATCGACGTGGATCCACTGCTGATCACCCGTGGCGTCGGCGAACGCGTTGATCTGGGCCTGGTCGACGGTGTGCCAGTCACTCGAACCGATCTCCTCGCCAACCGCTCCCTTGAACTCGTCGAGACTCTTGAACACGCGTGCCATGCGAAACCTCCCGGGTAGGTACTAAGCGCTTGCTTAGTTCGCACCCTAGTACGGGTACGGTGCCGGGCGCCAGAGGCGGTCAGATGAGCAAGCGGGCAGCCACTGCCACGGCCCCGAGAGCCGCCGCGACGATCAGCCCGGCGATGTCGAGCCGTGTCCACGGTGCGGGCTCCGCCCACGTACGGTCGTGCGCCGTGGCAAACCCCCGAGCATCCATCGCGATCGCCGACGCAGACGCACCCCGCATCGCCTGCACGAGCAGCGCGAACGAGATGTTGGCGGCGTAACGGCCATTGGCGAACGGATTGCGCCGGGGACCGAAGCCGCGAACCCACCTCACCCGTTCGAGCTGTTGCCAGGCAAGCCCGAAGCCGGTGAACCGCTGGAGCGCTGCGGCAAATGCGGCGATCATCCGTGCCGGCAGTCGCAGCGACTGCGCGAGGTAGTCAGCGAAGCGGGACGGGTCCACATATCCGGCCATCACCGACCCCGGCCACGCGAGCACGACGATTCGTACGCCGGCGGTGATCGCTTCCGCGATGTCGTGACCACCAAGACGCCAGGTCGAGTAGACGATCGTGACTGCGGCGATCGCGGTGAACCCGAGGCAGACCAGCGGGTAGCGCCAACCCGGCAGCAGGATCACCGCCGCCAGGACGTAGGCACCGAGTGCGATCAGCGCGACCGGCAGACTGCGGATCCAGAACGAGCCGAGCAACGAGAACAGGCCGATCGACAGCTGCACGAGCGGGTTGAGGCGGAGCACCACAGTTCGCATCATGTGAGCCGCCCTGCGTCCATCCGATGCTCGACGTCGACCGGCAGGTCAGTGTCGTGGGTCGACACCGCGACGGTTGCGCCGGCTTGGCTCGCAGCGGTGACCCAGCCGACGACGGCGGCCCACGTACCGGGGTCCTGACCGACGGTCGGCTCGTCGAGAAGCATCACGCCGGGCCGATGCGCGAGCGCGGCGGCGAGGGCGAGTCGGCGCTGCTCACCGCCGGAGAGCCGATAGGGATTTGCGCCGCCGAGGTGCCCGAGCCCGAACACGTCAAGCACCGCTTCGACATCGACCCGTCGGCCGATCTTGGTGCCGGTCTTGGCCACCTCTTCGGCAACTGTGCTGGCGAGGAAGCCGTGCTCGGGGTTCTGCGGCATCCAACCGACCGACTCGGCCAGCCGCGGCGAACGCCAGCGCCGGACGTCTGGCGTGACGGTGCCTGATGACGGCTTGAGCAACCCGCCGAGCACCGCGATGGCGGTCGACTTGCCGGCACCGCTGGGTCCGGTGAACGCGGTGATGACGCCGGGATCGAGGGCCATCGTGAGGTCGTGCAGCGCTTTCGTACGCTGCGTGCCGCGGAGCGTACGAGTCACCAGCTCGACGGACACGTCGTCAGCAACGATGCTCAACCCGTCCGACGTCGGCGTGGTCAGCGCTGCGGGCACGTCGAGCAGGGCCGGCTGGGGCATACCGGGCATCCACACCCCGGCGGGCCGTGGTCCGGCGAGAAAGCTTGCGACGGATCCGTCGCTGACGACGACACCGCCGGCGCCCAGGACGATCACCCGATCGACATGTTCGAGCCAAGGCTCGATGCGGTGCTCGACGACCACCAGGGTGCGTCCACCTGCCGCGCCGACGATCGCGTCGCGTACCGAAGCAGCGGTCGAGGCATCGAGCATCGATGTCGGCTCGTCGAGCAGGAGCAGGTCAGGCTCCATCGCAAGCACGCCGGCGAGTGCGAGTCGTTGCTGCTCGCCGCCCGACAGAGCTGAGGTGAAGTGGTCGCGGCCGTACGTGAGCCCGACAGCCTCGAGCGAGGCATCGACGCGGGACCAGATCTCGTCGCGGCCCATCCCGGCGTTCTCAGGACCGAACGCAACGTCTCGACCGATCCGCTCGGCGACCACCGCGTCTGCGGGGTTCTGCAGCAGCAGGCCGAGGCGACCGCCGACCTCGGCGGTTCCGCTGAGGTCACCAGCGATCGTGGAGCCCAGAGCGCCTGCAAGGCCATGAAGAAGTGTCGACTTGCCGGCGCCGCTCGGGCCGACCAGGAGCACTCGCTCGCCGGGCTCGACCGTCAGATCGAGCCCGGCGACGACGGCATTGCGTCGGCCGAGTGGGCGCCACGTGAAGCCGTCGAAACGGGCTTCACCGAGGTGCATCAGCCCTCAATCCACCAGCGCATTGTCGACCTGGTCGCGACCTGCCGGGAAGGCATCAAGTACACCCGCCCTGGCCAGCGCCTGGACGAGGCAGAAGCCGCCGATGCCAGCCACGACGATGCCCGAAAGACCGAAGAAGCCCAAGTAGGCGAACTTGTAGTCCCAGTCCCAGTCGACCCAGTAGGCGTTCCATTCATACACGGACGCAAACGTTGCCGCTGCGAGACCGGCCAGGGCAGCGACGACCACGCCGGAACGCTTGTAGAAGAACAGCAGGAAGATCAGCTCAGCGCCGAGCCCCTGCCAAAAACCCGAGGCGAAGACGCTGAATCCCCACTGCGTGCCGCCGATGATGAACGTCGACACGGCTGCAGCGATGAACTCGGTGGCGAAAGCCGCGCCTGGTTTGCGGACGATCAGTCCACCGACGACGCCGGCCGTGAGCCAGACGCCAGCCAGGAGTCCTGAGCTGGGCGGGAACGAGAAGACGGCCAGGCCGCTGAGGGGCTCGTACAGCTTGCCCCACCCCCAGAAGATGACGCCGAAGGCGACACCCAGGGTGGCGATGGTGACCAGGTCGATCGTGCGATAACGCACATCGAACCTCATCTTGGACGTGGTTGCAGAACTCATCGTGACTCCCTTCGCCGGTACTAACCGGTGCAGGTTCAAGGGTCTGCGGCGGATCCGCACTCTCAGCACCTCTGCGTGGTGCTCCCCTGTCGTGTGATGACGAGCCTACCCCCGGTAGCGCTCGAAGCCCTGCCGGGAGGTGGTCAGATGCGCTTGGTGAAGGCTGTGGCGCCGCCAGGGTTCTGGCCGATGGTGATCGTGCAGCTGCCAGTGCGGTCGGCCGACGAGCCGGTGGCGACCACGGTCTTGTCGCCGGGGTCGGTCGCGCCGAGGGCAGCGGTGACCTTGGCCGCCCCGAACAACGGCGCCTTGGACGTGGCCAGCGTGACCCCGTCAATGGTGATCGTGAACGACTCGCGCCACTTCAAGCCACCGACCTTGACCTGGATGGACGAACCCTGGATGGCGATTCCGGGCGCGGTCACCGTGAGGGACTTGGCAGGCAATCTCGACATTTCTGACCTCCATCTCGTCCCTCCGTGATCGGAGCGTATCGGCGCTCTGGCAGTGCCGACCCGCATTTGCCGCTTTTGCCTCTGACACCAGTCTCAAATCCATCGAAAGGTTGTCTCAAGGGTCGTTCGCGACGGTGGTGCCAACAACTCAGCTCCCCACCCGAACCAGGAGAACGAAATGACCACCATCCAGAACATCCAGACCCCCGCGGCCACCGTCGACAGCTTCGTCATCCGCAAGCTGACTCTCGTCGTCGGCGCCGTCGCCGGCGCAGCCCTGCTCTTCCTCCTTGCCGGCAGCGTCGACCTGACGCACCTGTTCACGACAGTCGTCGACTGGTCCGCGGCGAACTACTTCGTCCTCCTCGTCGTCGCGGTCGTCGCCATTGCCGCACTCGGAACCCGCGAGAACGCGCTGGAATCCCGCAAGACACAGTTCGACATCCGCTGACGCTCGCGGTCACCGCCCACTACGATTTGGAGAGGGCGGGAGGCTCAGGAGTCACGATGACCAAGCCCGTTCAGCCGCCCTTGGGTGAGTTGCTCGGGCTTGTGTCGTCCGGGGCCGGGCCCGAGGCGATCCTGGCGATGTTCGGCTCCCTCGACACCGCTCCCATCGAGCAGTTGTCGGCTCGGGACTGGGAGGTCCTCGCCGAGTCCGTACGGCGCGAGGACGACACCTATCCGGCCAACCTGGCATGGCGAGCCGCGTACGGGCTCCGCTATCTCGGCCACACCGAACGGTCCTTCCACTTCCTGACGCACGCCGACCGCACCGAGCTCGACGATGCCGAACGCGCTCAGTTCTGCGCAGCCTGGGCATCGAGTGCGTGGGGTTCGGGCGATGAGGAGGCGTGCGAGAAGCTGACCGCCGAGGCCGTGGCAGCGGCCGAGGCAAGCGGTGACGACCGTGCGCTCGCCGCGGCGTGGGAGTCGCGCGCGCTGCTCGCGGCCATGCACGGCGATTCGACCGAGGACCGACGCGCCCACGAACGAGCCCTCGAGCACGCCATCGCCGCGGGCGCCGACCTGATGGCGTCCCGGGTGCACAACAATCTCGGTTCGCAGCTGTTCGACGAGGCCCGGTACGAGGAGTCGCTCGAACAGTTCGCGCAGTCCCTCCGACTCGCCGAGGCCACCGGTCACCTGTCCTCGATCGCCCTCGTCCGCCACAACCTGGCCGATGTGATGCTGAACCTCGGGCGACTCGACGAAGCACTCGTCGAGGTCGAGGCGGCTCGGGCGCTCTGGAACTCGGTCGCGTCCCCGATGATCGGCGCCGCCTGGCAGGTGCTCGCCGACATCCAGCGTGCTCGCGGCAACACCACCCAGGCGACGATGGCCTATCGCGAGGCCGTCGCAGTGGCCGAACAGGAGAACGAGACGCAGACACTCGTACCGGCACTGGTCGGCATGGCGCTGATCAGCGTCGACACCGATCCGGAGGAAGCCCGGCTGATCGCCAAGAGGCTGCTGCGGATCCCGCTCGGAACCGGCCGCGTCCCAGCACTCATCACCGCCGGATGGATCGCCCTGCACGACGGCGACGTGAAGGCCGCCGTCTCGTTTGCCGCCGAAGCGGTCGACGAGGCATCGCGTCGCCACGCCCGGGCCGCCCTTGCCGAGTCGCTCGAGCTGTCGGTGCTGGCGGGGGGCATCGGCGACCGGGAGGCGAGGCTCCGTGAGGCGGCATCCATCTGGAAGGGCATCGGCAACCCGATCCGGCTCCAGGTGAACGCGATCGTCCACGCCCATCTCTTCGGAACGCCGTTTACCGAGGGTCTCGCCCGCGCAGCGCTCCGTTCGTTGGGCGTCCAGGACGACGCGTACGGGATCGCCGGGCCCCTTCACGTGCTCCGCGCCGAGCACGGCGAGGCGGCCATCCGCGTCCACACGCTCGGAACGTTCGTGCTCTACCGGTTCGGCACTCCCGTCGCTGCCTCGCAGTGGCCTTCCCGCAAGGCGCGCGACATCCTCAAGATCCTCGCAGCACGAGGTGCCAGCGGGATCCGGCGCGACGAGCTCGCCGACCTGCTCTGGCCCGACGATGACGATCCGGGCAGCAAGCTGTCGGTGGCGCTGTCACATCTCAAGCGGGTGCTCGACCCCGACAAGCAGTACGACCCGAACCACTTCATCGTCGCCGACCGGGCAAGCATCCGGCTCGACATCGACAACACGTCCGTCGACGTCGTCGAGTTCAGAGATGCCGCGGCCGAGTCCCTCGCAGCACACACCGCCAGGGATCCGGGTGCCATCGAGATGCTCGAGGCAGCTGCCGCCATGCACACCGGCGACTTCCTCGCTGATGACCTCTACGAGGACTGGGCCGCTGAGGCTCGCGACGAGGTCGAGGCGCTTGGCAGCGATGTCGTACGAGGGCTCGCCTTCGCCCTCGCCAAGACCAGCGATCCACAGCGTTCCGTCGCATGGTTCGCCCGGCTGCTCACGTACGACCCTCACGACGAGCCGACGTACGAGGCGCTGATCTGGGTTCTGTCGCAGGCCCGCCGCCACGGTGAGGCTCGCCGCTACCACCGGATGTATGAGATGCGGATGCGTGAGCTCGGCGTACCGGCCCAGTCGCTCGAGGACATGACCGGCTGAGCCGCGATCGGTCGTCCGTCACCAAACCCGCGAGTTCCCACTGCACCTAGCGGTGGAATGGCAACTGAATAGCGGCCCTTTCGGTTGCAAATCCACCGATCAGCTGGGTAGCAGCGACCGCTGACATCCGCGGTGGGTGAGAATGGGCTCATGTCGGTTCGCACGCCTGATCCCAATCCCGGCTGGCTCCCGGAGTTCGCCCTCGACGAGACGCGCGCGCGAGTGCCGATCCTCTATGTCGAGGCAGTCCCCGTTCGAGTCGATGCCCTCGGGCAGATTGAGAGCATTGGGATCCTGCTGCGCGGGTCATCGACCACCGGGGTCATGACGCGCACCTTGGTGTCCGGTCGGGTGATGCACGGCGAGTCCGTACGCGAGGCGTTGCTGCGCAACCTGCTCAAGGACCTCGGACCGACCGCGTTCCCGCAGCTACCTGCCAGCACCGTGCCATTCTCGGTGGCGGAGTACTTCCCGTTGCCCGGCGTCACCCCGCTCTACGACGAGAGGCAGCACGCGGTCGCGCTGGCGTACATCGTGCCCGTCACCGGCGAGTGCAACCCACGGCAGGATGCACTCGAGCTGACCTGGCTCACCCCGGAGGAAGCGGCCTCGCCCGAGGTGCTGGACGACATGGAGGGCGGCCGCGGATCGCTGCTCAAGGAGGCACTCGCATCGGTGGGTGCGCTGCCTCGATGACCTCGTTGCTGGTGAGGCGCGCGCTGCCGGAGGATCTCGAGGAGATCCTGAGCCTGCAGGCCCAGGACTCGATGCACTACTTCGAGGAGCCGTCTGGGGTCAGCGCCAACCAGCGGGAAGCGTTCGACGAGATCGACGCCGACGTCAACCAGGACCTCCTGGTCGGCGAGCTCGATGGCCAGATCGTCTGCACCGCACAAGTCACCTGGATGCGGATGCTCGCGGCCGACGGAGGTCTCTACTGCCAGGTGGAGGCACTGCGTACGGACGCGGCGATGCGCGGTCGCGGCATCGGCGCCTCCCTGATGGCATCGATCGAGGACGAGGCCCGCAAGCGCGGCGCCGCGCGCATCCAGCTGACCAGCAACAAGGAGCGCACCCGCGCCCACGCGTTCTATGAATCACTGGGCTACGTGGTCAGCCACGTCGGCATGAAGAAGTACCTCTGATTCCACCATTCGGTCACGCCCTGTCGGAGGCACGCCACCACCGGTAGTCTGCATGCTGAGACAATTCGTATCAGGATGTGGACATGCCCCAGGCCGTGCCGAACCGCTGGCTGATGCTCGCGGTCGGGATGCTGGGCCAGATCGCCGGCTCGGTGTTCGTCAACGCTGCGCCGTTCCTCATCCCCTATCTCCATCTCGTCAAGGGCCTCTCCCTGGTCGAGGCAGGGTTCCTCGCTTCTGCCCCACTCGTCGGCATGATGCTCACCCTGATCGCCTGGGGCGCGATCGTCGATCGCATCGGCGAACGTCTCTCCATGACGATCGGCCTTGGTCTGCTGACGCTCGGCTCGGTCGCGGCAGCCCTCAGCACGTCGTACGTCGCCATCGGGATCTTCCTGTTCCTCGGTGGCATGGGAGGGGCCAGCACCAACTCCGCCAGTGGTCGCATCGTGGTCGGCTGGTTCCCGCCGGAGCGACGGGGCACCGCGATGGGCATCCGGCAGACGGCGCAACCACTCGGCGTCGGACTCGCCGCGGTCGTCGTTCCCAACGTGGTGGACGCCTACGGGATGCGCCCGACCCTCCTCACGATCGCCGGCATCTGCGGACTGGCGGCGATGCTCGCCGGGCTACTGGTCGTCGATCCACCACGCCCGAGCCGGGCCGAGTCCGAGGGTCTTGGACACCTGGTCAACCCCTACACCCGAGACTCGCGTCTGTGGCGCATCCACGCGTCGTCCACGCTGCTGGTGATCCCGCAGTTCACCGTGTGGACCTACGCACTGGTCTGGCTGATCGACGAAAAGAACTGGTCGGTGCTAGCCGCCAGCATCCTCGTCGCCGCGACCCAGCTGCTCGGCGCGGCGGGCCGCATCGCAGCGGGAGCATGGTCGGACCGGGTCGGCAGCCGCCTGGGCCCGATGCGCACGGTGGCGATCGCTGCGGCCGCGACGATGATCGCACTCGGACTGCTCGAAGGCACCACCCTCGCCGTCGCCCTGATCGTCATCGCCTCAGTCGTCACCGTCGCCGACAACGGCCTCGCCTTCACCTCGGTCGCCGAGATCGGCGGGCCCTACTGGTCGGGCCGGGCGATGGGCACACACAACACCGGGCAGTTCCTCATGGCCGCGGCATCGCCCCCGGTCATCGGCGCGCTGGTGACCGCACATGGCTACGCGTGGGCGTTTGGCCTGGTCGCCCTGTTCCCGCTGCTCGCGATCCCGCTCATACCGGTCGCCGGTGAAGCATCACGGAAGTCACACGACCATGACTCTGCCGCTGGCAACGATCACGGGTAGTCTCAGGTCGAACTTACGAGCAATCCCTGCAGGTAGGAGTGTCTGATGTCCGTTGTGCTGGTGCTGGGACTGTTGATGAATGCGATCATCTTGCCGATCGCAGGCAGGCGGGTCCTCTTCCTCTACAAGCTGATCACCAGCGGACAGCCCGCCCCCGATCGCGTCGAAGGCGTACGCGGCCGCCTCGGCGAGGCCATCAAGACCCAGGTCGTCGAGGTCTTCGGCCAGAAGAAGCTCCTCAAGTGGTCGATCCCCGGTGCCGCGCACTTCTTCGTCTTCTGGGCGTTCCTCATCCTCGCCACGGTCTACCTCGAGGCGTACGGATCACTGTTCAAGTCGGGCTTCGCCATCCCGCTCATCGGCAGGTGGGACGGTCTCGGCTTCCTGCAGGACTTCATCGCCGTGATGGCGCTGGTCGGCCTCGCCACCTTCGCGATCATCCGCCTCAAGAACGCCCCGTCCCGGCTGGGACGCAAGTCCCGGTTCTCCGGCTCACACCTCGGTGGCGCCTGGATCGTCCTCGGGATGATCGTCCTCGTCGTCGCCTCGATGCTGATGTTCCGCGGTGCGGGCGTCAACACGGGCAAGTTCCCGTACGGCGACGGCGCCTTCGCCTCCCACATCGTCGGCGACTGGCTCTCCGGGTTCAGCGAGCACACCAACGAGGTGCTCGAGCACATCGGCCTGCTGCTGCACATCGGCATCATGCTGATCTTCCTGATCCAGGTCCTCAACTCCAAGCACCTCCACATCTTCCTGGCGCCGATCAACGTGTTGTTCAGCCGCCGCCCCAACGCCCTCGGCTCGATCAAGCCGCTGATGATCAAGGGCAAGCCCCTCGACCCCGAGACGATGGAAGACCTCGAGGAAGAGGACTTCGAGAAGCTCGGCGTCGGCAAGGTCGAGGACTTCAGCTGGAAGGGCATGCTCGACTTCGCGACCTGCACCGAGTGCGGCCGATGCCAGAGCCAGTGCCCCGCGTGGAACACCGAGAAGCCGCTCAGCCCCAAGCTCCTCATCATGAACCTGCGCGACCACGCATTCGCCAAGGCGCCCTACACGCTGGCCGACGAGGACAAGCGTGATGGACTGCCCGAGAAGGTCAAGATCGAGGCCGAGCGAGCCCTCGTCGGTCCGACCGAGGGCGACCCGGCCCACCCCAGCGGCGGAGCGGTCATCGACCCCGACGTCCTGTGGTCCTGCGTCTCCTGTGGCGCCTGCGTCGAGCAGTGCCCCGTCGACATCGAGCACGTCGATCACATCATGGACATGCGTCGCTACCAGGTGATCGTCGAGTCCAACTTCCCCGCCGAGCTGACCAACATCTTCAAGGGGCTCGAGCGCAAGGGCAATCCGTGGGGCATGGACCCCAAGGGGCGCATGGACTGGGCCAAGAACCTCGACTTCGAGGTCAAGCAGGTCGGCGTCGACGTCGAGGACCTCGACGAGGTCGACTGGCTGTTCTGGGTCGGCTGCGCCGGCGCGTACGAGGACCGTGCCAAGAAGACGACGCAGGCTGTCGCCGAGCTGCTCGACATGGCCGGAGTGACATTCGCCGTGCTCGGTGATGGTGAGACCTGCACGGGTGACCCCGCGCGTCGCGCCGGCAACGAGATCGTGTTCCAGCAGCTGGCGATGCAGAACGCCGAGGTGTTCAAGGAGACCAAGGTCAAGAAGGTCGTCTCCACCTGCGCTCACTGCTTCAACACGCTCAAGAACGAGTACGCCGAGTTCGGCGTCGAGCTCGAGGTCGTCCACCACACACAGCTCCTCAACCGCCTCGTACGCGAGGGCAAGCTGACCCCGTTGGCACCCGACGCCGAGACCGAGAAGAAGAAGATCACCTACCACGACCCGTGCTTCATCGGTCGTCACAACAAGGTCTACGAGCCGCCGCGTGAGCTGCTCAGCGTCATCCCCGGAGCCGAGTTCACCGAGATGCCGCGCAACGCCGAGAAGTCGTTCTGCTGTGGCGCCGGCGGCGCGCAGATGTGGATGGAGGAGACGGTCGGCACGCGCATCAATGTCAATCGCACCAAGGAGGCCGTCGCCACTGGTGCCGACCAGATCGCTGTCGCGTGCCCGTTCTGCCGCGTCATGCTCTCAGATGGCCTGACCGCCGAGCAGAGTGAGGGCAACGCGCGTGAAGAGGTCGAGGTTCTCGACGTCGCGCAGATGCTGCTGGCCGGCGTGAAGCGTCAGCCGGCCAAGGCCGCCAAGCCGAGCAAGGCCGACGACGACGCCGTTGTCGCCGAGGCCGAGGCAGCCACCGCTGCTGCGGCAACCGACAAGGCCACCGAGGCCGAACCCGATGCCGAGGACAAGGCAGATCCGGAGTCGATCTCCAAGACCGAGGACGCCGCACCTGCGGCCGACGCTGCGGCCGAGGCCGAAGCCGGTGAGGATCCAGTCACGGCCCACGAGGACAAGGAACGCTCCGACGAGGACGAGGCGGTGCGTGACGTACCGGCCGGCGACAAGGAAGAGGGCGCTTGGGCCAACGTCGGCGCGGTCAACACCGATGGCGCCGAGAAGAGCGAGTCGCTGGACGACCCGGTCACCGAGAAGCCTGACGAGTCCAACGCGCCCGAGACGGCCGAGAAGTCAGACGCGTCCACCTCAGACGACGAGTCCGAGGACGAGACACCTGCCGTTCCCGCCAGCGACAAGGAAGAAGCCGCGTGGGCCAACGTCGGCGCCGTCAACACGGATGACGCCCCCGCCAAGGAGCCCGAAGAGGCACCCGCCGAGAAGGTGACCCACGTACCGGACGAGACCGAACCGGTCGAGGAAGACGCCCGCGAGGAGGAGGCCGAGGAGTCCGACGCCGAGGTCAAGGACGAGGCCGAGCAGCCGGAGACCAAGACCGACATCCCCGAAGGCGAGATCGTCGCCGTCGCGGATGCGCCGTCGACGTCGGATCCGGTCTCAGAGGACGCTGCACCACTGAGCGATGCCAACCCGAGCGGCGCAGAGCTGAGCCAGACAGCGACCGATACTGTTGCAGATGGCGAAGAAGAGGGCGAGACCAAGCCCTAGGTGATCGTGCGGACGTAGTTCAATTGCAGAACATCGGCCTTCCTGGTCGAAGACGTTGGTTCAAATCCAGCCGTCCGCTCCACCACCCCAACATCTGGGCACCTTTGGGTGATCCGCCCGGGCCACATCCCCGAGACGTGCCCACATCTTGCCCACGCGGCCTGAGGCGCTCAGCCGACGACGAGCGGGACGCCCGGGCGATAGGCGAGGTGGACGTACGACGGGGCGTTGCAGCACCGTGAAGTCCGCCTTGGCACCGACACCCAGGTGACCGACGTCGTCGCGCCTGAGCGATGCGGCACCACCCTTGGTCGCCGACCAGAGCGCCTCGCGAGGGCTCATGCCCATGTCGCGCACGGCGACGGCGATGCAGAACGGCATGGATGAGGTGTAGGAGCTGCCGGGATTGCAGTCCGTCGCCAGCGCAACTGTCACACCGGCGTCAAGCAGTCGCCGGGCGTCCGGGTAGGGCTGGCGGGTCGAGAACTCCACGCCCGGCAGCAAGCCGGCCACGACCCCGGAGCTCGACAGCGCGTCGACGTCTGCGTCGGACAGATGGGTGCAGTGATCGGCCGATGCTCCGAGCTCGGCGGCGAGCTGGACACCCGGACCCGGACCGAGCTGGTTGGCGTGGATGCGCGGAAGCAGTCCCGCCGCGATCCCTGCCTGCAGGATGGTCCGCGACTCGTCGGCGCCGAAGGCCCCGTCCTCGCAGAACACGTCGATCCATCGCGCGTACGGTGCGCAGCGCTCCAGCATCTCGCCGCTGACGAGCTCGACGTAGGCGTCGATCTCGGACTCCGCGGGAACGACGTGCGCTCCGAGGAAGGTGGTCTCGTCGGTGAACTGCTTGGCGATCGCCAATGACCTGGCCTCGTCGTGGACCGTGAGCCCGTAGCCGCTCTTGATCTCGACCGTGGTCGTGCCCTGCGCCCGCATCTCGGCAAGGTGTCGCGCGACACCGGCCGCGAGCTGCTCGTCGGTGGCTGCCCGGGTCGCAGCCACGGTCGTACGGATGCCGCCGGCTGCGTACGGTTCGCCCGTCATGCGCGCCTCGAACTCCGCCGAACGATCGCCGGCGAACACCAGGTGTGTGTGCGAGTCGACGAATCCGGGGATGACGGCGGCGCCACCGACGTCACGTACGGCGTCAGCATCCGGCGCCTCGACGCGCTGACCGAACCACGCAACCCTGCCGGCATCGACCACCATGGCGGCGTCGTCGAGGATCGGGCGCTCGGCATCCCACGTCACGAGCTCGCCGATGTTGGTCACGAGCAGCGTGCTCATACGCGGCTCCAGCAGGCGTCGATCACGGTGTCGAGCAGCTCGGCGACGTCCGCCAGATCCCCTTCGACGTCGGCGGCCGTCGCAGCCCAGAGCAGCTCGTCGGCGCCGGCCGTACGCACGGAGTCCACCACCTCGATCGTGTCGGCCACGACGAAGCCGAGTGACTCATGACCCGTCGTCGTGGCGGCCAGCCAGAGCTGGTCGGCGGTCCATGCGCCACGGATGCCGGACGAGAGTCGCTCGTGCATCTCGACGGCACGGGCCTCGGCGAACATGTCGATCACGGTATTGCTGTCGGAGCCGAGTGTCAGCCTCGCTCCGGCGTCGCGCAGCGACACGCTCGGGCCGATGCCGTCGGCAAGCTCGGCCTCGGTGGTCGGGCAGAAGCAGACGTACGAGCGTGCGCTGCCGATCAACGCGATGTCCTCGAGGGTCAGGTGCGTGGCGTGCACAGCCGTCGTCCGCGGCGTCCAGACCCCGGCGTCGGCGAGCAGAGCGACGGGGCTGAGGCCGGTGGCGGCGGCACACTCGGCGTTCTCGGCAGGCTGCTCGGACACGTGCACGTGCAACGGGGCGTTGGGCAGCGCGGCCGCGACGATCGCGAGCTGGTCGCGCGGCACGGCACGTACGGAATGGATCGCCGCACCGATCACGACATCGTCGTCGTCAGCGTGCTCGGTCGCCAGCTCTTGGACACGGGAGGCCCAGGAGTCGGCGTCGACGTCGTTGAAGCGTCGCTGCACGCCCTCGACGGTCCTGCCGAATCCCGCCGTCAGGTAGCAGGTGTCGAGCAGGGTGATCCGCAGGTCGGCCTCGCGGGCGGCCGCGATCAGCGCCTCGCCCATCGCGTTGGGCTCGTCGTACGGTCGGCCGTTCAGCTGGTGGTGCAGGTAGTGGAACTCGCCCACGCTGCGGATGCCGGCAAGGTGCATCTCGGCGTACGTCGCCCGCGCCAGGTCGAACAACAGGTCAGGGTCGAGCGCCCCGGCGAGTGCGTACATCTGGTCGCGCCAGCTCCAGAAGCTGTCAGCCCCTGACACCCGGCCACGCAGTGCGCGGTGGAACGCGTGGCTGTGGCAGTTGGCGAACCCCGGGACGGTGGTCACGTGGCCAGCTCACGGACGACGGAGGTCAGCGCCGCGATGCCGGCTTCGCAGTCGGCATCCTCGGCGTGCTCCGCGGGCGAGTGCGAGATGCCGGTCGGGTTGCGGACGAACAGCATCGCCGTCGGGAGGTGTGGGCTGAGCACACCTGCATCATGGCCTGCGCCGGTGGGGAGGACGGGAGCGTCGAGCAGGGTCGCCAGGCGGTCGCGGAGGTCGGCATCGAACTCGACCGCGGGACTCACCGACTCTTCAGCCAGCTCGACCGTGGTGCCGTCCAGACCGGCCTCAGCCTCGGCCGCAACCACCACGTTGTCGACAAGTCGGTCCAGCGTGGCCTCGTCCGCCGCTCGGGCATCGAGCCATGCGCGAACGCGCGACGGTATGGCGTTGGTGCCGCCGGGCTCGACCTCGAGCCGTCCGAACGTCGCGCGCGCTCCGGCATCAGTGGCCAGTCGACGAGAGGCGAGCACTGTTGCAGCGTAGGCCTGCATCGGATCGCGGCGGTCCTCCATGACCGTGGCACCTGCGTGATTGGCCTCCCCGCAAAAGTCCAACCGCCACCGCCCGTGCGGCCAGATTGCGGTAGCGACACCCACCGCATCGCCGGTATGGACGAGGGAGCGCCCCTGCTCGACATGGAGCTCGACGAACGTACCGATCTGGTCGAGCAGCTCGGTCGGGCCGACGGCACGTGGATCGCGGCCACGAGCGGTGAGCACCTCGGCCATCGTGATGCCGTCGCGGTCCTTCTGCGCCAGCGCCCGGTCAGGGCTCAACGCGCCGGTGATCAGCTGCGAGCCGGCGCAGGCGATGCCGAACCGGGCGCCCTCCTCGTCGGCGAAGTTGCCGATCACGATCGGACGGCTCGGGGTGAGACTCTCGGCGCGCAGTCGGTCGACGGCGGCGAATGACGACACCACGCCGAGCGGCCCGTCGTACGCTCCGCCATCCGGTACGGAGTCGAGGTGCGATCCGATCAGCAGTGCGTCACCGCCACTGCCCCACCACGCGAACTGGTTGCCGTTGCCGTCCTCGACGAGCTCCATTCCACGTGCCGCTGCCTCGCCGGCGAACCACTCACGAAGGAGCATGTCGGCGTCGTTCCACGCGTACCGGCGATAGCCTCCCGTCGTCGGATCGCGTCCGATGTCGGCAAGGTCGGCGAGGGTCATCGGCCCTCCGCCATCGGCACGCGCAGTCCCCGTTCCTTGGCGACCTCGCCGGCGCGCTCGTAGCCCGCGTCGACGTGGCGCATCACCCCGGTGCCGGGATCGTTGACCAGCACGCGCTCGATCTTCTGCGCGGCGAGCGCTGTGCCGTCGGCGACGATCACCTGACCGGCGTGGATCGAGCGACCGATGCCGACGCCGCCGCCGTGATGGATCGACACCCAGGTTGCGCCTGATGCGGTGTTGAGCAGCGCGTTCAGCAGCGGCCAGTCAGCAATGGCATCCGAGCCGTCGGCCATCGCCTCGGTCTCGCGGTACGGCGACGCCACCGAGCCGGAGTCGAGGTGATCGCGGCCGATGACGACAGGGGCACTCAGCTCCCCGGATGCCACCATCTCGTTGAACCGCAGGCCGGCGAGATGACGCTCCTGGTAGCCGAGCCAGCAGATGCGCGCCGGCAGCCCTTCGAAGTGCACCTTCTCCTGCGCTTTGGTGATCCAGCGTGCAAGGTGCTGGTCCTCGGGGAACAGCTCGAGGATGGCCCGATCCGTCGCGGCGATGTCAGCCGGATCGCCAGACAGCGCGGCCCAGCGGAACGGCCCCTTGCCCTCGCAGAAGAGCGGCCGGATGTACGCCGGCACGAACCCGGGGAACTCAAACGCTCGCTCGAACCCACCGAGACGAGCCTCTTCTCGGATCGAGTTGCCGTAGTCGAACACCTCGGCGCCAGCATCCAGGAAGCCGACCATGGCTCGTACGTGCTTGGCCATCGACTCGCGCGCCTTGAGGGTGAAGCCCTCAGGATCGCGCGCAGCCTCGGCGTGCCAGTCGTCGACACTGATGCCCTCGGGCAGGTAGCTCAGCGGATCATGTGCGCTGGTCTGGTCGGTGACGATGTCGATCGGCGTGCCGCGCTCGAGCAGCTCGGTGAAGATCGTGGCGGCATTGCCGAGCACACCGACCGACAGCGCGCGACGCTCGTTCTTGGCCTCGACCGCGCGCTCGATCGCCTGGTCGAGGTCAGTCCAGTACTCGTCGAGGTAGCCGTGCTTGACCCGGCGCTCCAGCCGCGTCTCATCGACGTCGACGACCAGCGCGACGCCGTCGTTCATCGTCACCGCGAGCGGCTGCGCGCCACCCATGCCGCCGGCGCCACCGGTCAGCGTGAGCGTGCCGGCGAGGGAGCCGTCGAACCTCTTGCGGGCCACGGCGCCGAACGTCTCGTACGTGCCCTGCAGGATGCCCTGCGTACCGATGTAGATCCATGAGCCGGCCGTCATCTGGCCGTACATCGTCAGACCTTCGGCCTCGAGCTTGCGAAACTCCGGCCAGGTCGCCCAGTCGCCGACCAGGTTGGAGTTGGCGATCAGCACCCGCGGCGCCCACTCGTGCGTACGGAACACGCCGACCGGCTTGCCCGACTGCACCAGGAGCGTCTCGTCATCGGCGAGCGTCTCAAGGGTGCGGATGATCGCGTCGTACGCGTCCCAGCTGCGCGCCGCCTTGCCGGTGCCGCCGTAGACGACAAGGTCTTGGGGGCGCTCGGCGACCTCGGGGTCGAGGTTGTTCATCAGCATGCGCATCGGCGCCTCGGTCTGCCACGACTTCGCGGTGATCGTGGATCCGCGGGCAGCGCGAACAGTGGGTCGGTTCATGAGATGTCTCCAGTTCTCGCTGAGTGACACGTTTTGGTCGCGATATCGCTCATTTTGCAGCCAAATCGTGCCACTCAGCGGGTCGGTGGGCGGCGTCGAGAAGGGCGCCGGAGCGTACGAGCTCGGTGGCGGCCTCGAGGTCGGGTGAGAGGTGGCGGTCGGGCCCGGGGCCGTCGACCTTCGTACGGAGCAGCGCGATCGCCGCACCGGTCGCGGGCCCAGGCTTGAGCGGCGCGCGCAGATCGATGCCGCGAGCCGCGGTGCAGATCTCGATCGCCAGCACGCGCGTCAGCAGATCGACGGAGGTGCGCAGCTTGCGGGCGGCGGACCAACCCATCGACACGTGGTCCTCCTGCATCGCGCTCGACGGGATCGAGTCGACGCTGGCGGGTGCGGCCAGCCGCTTCAGCTCCGACACCATCGCCGCCTGCGTGTACTGGGCGATCATGTGGCCCGAGTCGACGCCGGGATCATCGGCGAGGAACGGCGGCAGCCCCTGACTGCGCGATGCGTCGAGGAACCGGTCCGTACGCCTTTCGCTGATCGACGCAAGATCCGCCACGACGATGGCCAGGAAGTCCAACACATAGGCGAGAGGTGCACCGTGAAAGTTGCCGTGCGACTCGACGCGTCCGTCGGCGAGCACCGAAGGATTGTCGATCGCCGACGCCAGCTCGCGCCCGGCGACCGTGGTGGCGTGCTCGACGGTGTCGCGGGCGGCACCGTGCACCTGAGGGGCGCATCGCAGGGAGTACGCATCCTGCACGCGGCCGTCGCCGACGCGATGGCTCTCAACGATCGGTGAGCCGGCCAGCAGAGACGCCATGTGCGCCGCCGAGGTCGCCTGGCCCGGGTGTGGGCGCAGCGCCTGCAGCTCGGCTGCCAGCACGCGATCGGTGCCCATCAGCCCTTCGATGCTCATGGCGGCTGCGAGGTCGGCGGTGTCGAGCAGCATGCGCAGATCGTGCAGGGCGAGCACCAGCATCCCGAGCATTCCGTCGGTGCCGTTGATCAGCGCGAGCCCTTCCTTCTCGGCGAGCTCGATAGGTGCGAGCCCGTACGACCTCAACGCCTCACCGGCGGGACGTACGACGCCGTGGTCGTCGACCTCGCCCTCACCCATCACCGCGAGCGCGCAGTGCGCCAGCGGTGCCAGGTCACCGGAGCAGCCGAGACTGCCGTACTCGCGGACGATCGGCGTCAGGCCGGCGTTGAGCATCGACGCGTACGCCTGCGCGGTCTCGACCCGAACGCCGGTGTGACCCGACGCCAGCGTCGACAGGCGCAGCAGCATCAGCGCGCGGACGACCTCGTTCTCGACGCGCGGGCCGACACCGGCGGCGTGGGAGCGGATCAGGCTCTTCTGCAGCTGCGTGCGGAGGGCGGGCTCGATGTGCCGGGTGGCCAGGGCGCCAAAACCGGTCGAGACGCCGTAGACCGGGGTGTCGGATGCGGCCATCTCCTCGATGACGGCTCGCGACCTGGCGATCGCCTCTCGCGCCTGGGGGCTCAGCTCGACCAGCGTGCCCTCGCGCGCCACCCGTACGACTTCCTCCGGCGACACCGCGCCGACTCCCACCACACAGCGTTCATACACATGGTTGGCCATGTTTCATGGGACTCCATGATCCTGCCTTAGCGCTACGGTCCCGCTACTTAAGTCGTCTCGGATACGAGACACTGGTCCCATGACCCGTCCGGTGCCCGCGGCAACGACGGCGCTGCGCGTGCTGCGATTCCTGTCGTCCCAGCCCATACCGGTGCCGGCTGCCCGCATCGCCGGAGCCACCGGCCTGCCGCGATCATCGACCTATCACCTGTTGGCGGCCATGGCGGCAGAAGACTTCGTCATCCACTACCCCGAGGACCGCACGTGGGGCATCGGCATCTCTGCGTGGGAGGTCGGGCACGGCTTCGCCCGCCAGGAGCCGCTCGCCCGGCTCGCCCGACTCCCCCTGGCCCAGCTCGTCGACGAGGTCGACCAGTCGGCCCACCTCGTCATCCTGCATGGCGCCGATGTCCTCTACGTGATCGAGGAGCGCGCGCCCCGACGACCGCCGCTGGTGACAGATGTCGGCGTACGCCTCCCTGCTCACCTCACTGCCTCGGGTCGCGCGATCCTCGCCTCCCTGCCCGCGGCGCAGGTGCGAGCGCTCTACCCCGACAAGGCGGCGTTCACGTCCCGCACGGGGAGCGGGCCACGTACGCCCAGCGAGCTGCGGCGGCTGCTCGCCGACACCCGGCAACGCGGCCATGCGACCGAGGACGGTGAGGTGACGACCGGGTTCTCCTCGATCGCGGCGCCCATCACGGCGGGCACGATCCACGCCGCGGTCGCCGTGACGTGGGAGGCCCGCTCACCGGTCGAGGGACTCGCGGAGCCAGTTGCCGCGACCGCAGCCGAGATATCGCGCCGACTCCGACACTGACGTGTGGTGCAACCCCACCCGCGAGTGGTGCGAGTTCGGGGTTTCAGACGGCGAATCGCACAGATCTGCCCCACTTCCGGGGGTTGTCGCAGCATTCGGCACGTGACCCGGGATGCCTGTTCGTCGTTGTCTCTGCGAAGTGGGACGGATGTGCCACTTGCCATCCATCAGGAGCACCATGCGCTTACGTCCCATCCTTGCCCTCGTCGTCCTCGGGCTCGCTGCCTCCACGCTGACGCACTCCGCATCCGCGGCGACGCCGGCATACACCGTCCAGTCGCTGCACTTCGCCGTCAAGATCGGGCCCACGAACAACGAGGCATGTGACATCGTCGGCGACCTCTACCTCCCCAGGACGGCCAGCTCGTCCAAGAAGGTGCCGGCAATCCTGACGACCAACGGCTTCGGCGGCTCCAAGGCCGATCAGGCAGGCCTCGGCAAGACGTTCGCGTCTCGCGGGTACGCCGTGCTGTCGTACTCCGGCCTCGGCTTCGGTGGCTCGGGCTGCAAGATCACCCTCGACGACCCCGACTGGGACGGCAAGGCCGCCAGCCAGCTCGTCAGCTATCTCGGCGGCAAGACCGGCATCGCCTTCACCGACGCAGCCCACAAGGTCCCCGCCAAGAAGCTTGCCGTCGTGCAGCTCGACGCCAAGAACCACGCCGGCAAGAAGGTCGCCTACGACCCCCGTCTCGGAATGGTCGGCGGATCGTACGGCGGTCAGATCCAGTTTGCCGCCGCCAGTGTCGACCCGCGCATCGACACCATCATCCCGATCATCACCTGGAGCGACCTCTCGTACTCGTTGTCTCCCAACAACACGTCGCAGACCTCTGGAGTCCAGACCTCCACTCCCGGTGCGGCAAAGCTGATCTGGGCACTCGGCTTCAGCGGGCTCGGAGTGGTCAACGGCTTGCAGAACGCCCAGGTCGATCCATCACGCCTCATCCCCTGCCCCAACTTCGCGACCTTCGTGTGTCCGTCGCTCGTGACCGCCGGCGTGCTCGGCACGGTCGACGCCGGCACCACCCGCAACCTGCGTCACGCCTCCGTGTCGACGTACTTCAAGAAGATCACGATCCCGACCCTGATCATCCAGGGGCAGAGCGACACCCTCTTCAACATCAATGAGGGAGTCGCCAACTACAAGGCCCTCAAGAAGCAGGGCACGGTCGCCAAGATGATCTGGTTCAACGGCGGCCACTCCGGCCCCGCGGCGCCGGGCGAGCTCAACTCCGGCAATCCCGATGTGGCCAAGGAGCACGTCTCCAAGAGCATCGCCAACTGGTTTGACCACTACCTCAAGGGTTCGAAGGTCAGCACCGGTCCGGAGTTCTCCTACTTCCGTGACTGGATCACCTACAAGGGCATCGCCACCCCCGCGTACGGGACCGCAAAGGCGTACCCCGTCGGCGCTGCCACGAAGTACTACCTCTCCGGCAGCAAGCTCACGACCTCGGGCACGGGCCTCGTCACCGGCTCGCAGGCGTTTCTCACCCCACCGGCAGGGCCGCCCACGTCAACCGATCCCACTGACGTCGCGGGCCTGCCGCTGCCAGAGGTGGACCTCCCGGGCACGTTCGCGTCATGGTCGACCCCGACCCTGACCAAGGCCATCAACGTCGTCGGCCAGCCGCAGCTCACGGTGAAGGTCGACGCCGCAGTTGCCCAGGCGACGCAGGCTGCCGGCGCCACCGGATCGCTCGTCCTCTTCGTCAAGATCGCGGACGTGGACGCCGCCGGCAAGGCCACGATCGTCCGCAACCTGGTGGCGCCCGTACGAGTTCCCGACGCCTCGAAGCGGTTCACGGTGACGCTGCCAGGGTTCGCGCACCAGTTCGCCAAGGGCCACACGCTCAAGCTCATCGTCGCCGGCGGCTCGACCAACTATCGCGGTGGACTGATCCCCAACGCGGTGACGATCGCGACCGGCTCCACCGGTCAGGTGCTCACGCTGCCGATCGTCAAGTAGGGACTGGCGCAAACCAAGCCCACGAGTGGCGCAGATCCGGGAGGCAGGCCGTCTCGAAATCCCGGATCTGCACCACTCGGCGCTCGGGGCGTGGGTGGGCTCTGGCTGGGTAGGTTGGGGTCATGACGACGCCGGGTGATGAGAAGTGGCGGTACGAGCAGCGGCGAGACATCCTGGAGTTCGCCCGTCGATCGAGGCGCGAGAGCGGCGGATTCGCCTGGCTCGCAGATGACGGCAGCGTCGACGACGACGTCAACCTCGAGCTCTGGATCAACGCCCGCATGACGTACGTCTTCGCCCTCGCACATCTCGCCGGCGAGCGGGAGGCGCTGGCCCTCGCGGAGCACGGCGTACAGGCACTCTCGACGATCTTCCACGACGACGAGCACGGCGGCTGGTACTCCGAGGTCGACTGCTCCGGACAGCCCGTCCAGGAGGGCAAGTTCTGCTACGAGCACGCTTTCGTGCTGCTCGCCGCGTGCGCCGCATCGGCCGCCGGCGCTCATGGTGCCGACGCACTCCTTGACGAGGCGACGCTGGTGCACCGTACGAAGTTCTGGGACGCAGATGCCGGGCGATGCCGTGAGGAGTGGAACCGGGACTGGTCCAAGCTCGACGGCTATCGCGGCGCCAACAGCAACATGCACAGCGTCGAGGCCTACCTCTTCGCCGCCGATGTCACCGGGGACGACGCGTGGCGGCAACGGGCCCTGGCGATCTGCGAACGAGTGATCGGCATCCATGCGCGCAGTCACGGGTGGCGCATACCGGAGCACTACGACCAGGACTGGACGCCGATGCCCAACTACAACGTCGAGAAGCCGGCCGATCCGTTCCGGCCGTTCGGCGCGACGCCCGGACATGCCTTCGAGTGGTCCAGGCTGCTGATCCAGCTCGCCGCCAGCCTCGACGAGCCGCGACCGTGGATGGTGGAGGCGGCCGAAGGGCTGTTCGGCCGGGCTGTCGCCGACGCTGTCGACGACGACGCCCCCGGCATCCCCTACACGACCGACTGGCACGGGGCCCCCGTCGTGGAGGAGCGGTTCCACTGGGTCGTCGCCGAGGCCGTGCTGGCCGCGACTGCGCTCGGCACCTACACGGGTGAGGCGCGCTACGAAGGATTCGCCAGCCGCTGGTGGGCGGAGATCGCCGAGCACTTCGTGACCGGGGAGGGCTGGATCCACGAGCTGTCGCCGACCATGGGGCCGTCGTCGCGTACGTGGCACGGCCGGCCCGACGCCTATCACGCGTTCAACGCAGTCACGCTGCCCAGCCTGCCGTTGGCACCGTGCCCGGCCCAGACGATCGACCGCCTCGCATGACGATCCTGGTCATCGGCGAGGCGCTGGTCGACATCGTCGACGGCGAACCGCATGCCGGTGGTTCACCGTTCAACGTCGCCGTCGGGCTGGCCCGGCTCGAGTGCGACACGGTGCTCGCCACCCAGCTCGGCAACGACACGTACGGCACGATCCTGCAACGCCGTCTCGCCGACTCCGGCGGCGATCTTGCGCTCCTCGATCCGGTGCTCGAACGTACGTCCAGCGCGACCGTGACGATCGCCTCGAACGGCGGCGCGTCGTACGAGTTCGACCTGACCTGGGATCCGGAGGCGTTGCCTGATCCGGCGGTGTTCGAGGCCGTGCACATCGGGTCACTCGGCGCCGCCCTGATGCCCGGCGCCCATCGGGTTGCCGAGCTCGTCGCCACCGCCGACGCGATGGGGCTCGCGGTGTCGTACGACCCCAATGTCCGTCTTGCCGTCGAGCCCGATCCGGCCTTCTGGCGTGCCGTGTTCGAGACCGTCGTGCCCTATGTGCGCATCCTCAAGATGAGCGACGAGGACGCGGGGGTGCTGTTCCCTGACGAGGCACCAGAGGACCTGGCGAGGCGGCTGGCCGGCGAGGGCAAGCTCGTCGCGATCACCCTCGGTGGCGCCGGCGCGGTCGTCGCCGGCGGTCAGCAGGTTGGCGGAGCCGACGCTCCAGCCGTCGCCGTGGCCGACACGATCGGAGCCGGCGACTCGTTCATGGCCGCGATGCTGTCGTGGTGCGCTGCCTACACCTGGCCCGCAGGCGACCAGCTGGACGAGACCGAGCTGACCGACCTCGCCGAGTTCGCGGTCGCGGCGGCGGCGATCACCTGTTCACGCCCCGGCGCCGACCCACCGAGGCTCAGCGAGCTCTGAGGGGTCGAGCTCCCCGTACGGCAACACACTGGGCGGCAGCGTCAGCCCCGGCCGCCAACGCCTTCGCGGCGTCGCGTTGCTTGGTCCACACGCTGAGGAACCCGGCGCAGAACGCATCGCCCGCACCGGTCGTGTCGATGACCTCCGCGGGTGTCGCGGGGACCGCGTGCTCGCCGAACGTCGCACCCGCGGGCCCCAGCGTCACGACGACATCGCCATCGAGTCGGAGGAACCCCTGCTCGTCGTCGTTGGGGAACAGCAGATCAGCGTCGCCGACCCACCCGATGAACTCGTCACGACCCGCGACCTCCAAGAATCCCAACGAGCTCGGATCGACGCTGACACCGATCTTGCGGCGACGCGCCTCGGCCATCAGCTCGATGACGGTCGGTCGCACCCCGTCATCGAAGAACGAGTAGCCCGTGAGGTGCAGCCACTCGATCTCGTTCCAGAGGTCGGTGGGCAGGTCCGTCGTCCTGAGCGTCCGATTGGCGGCCCGATCGACGTACATCGTGCGATCGGCTGCATCGTCCAGCGTGAGGACGATCGTGGCCGTCGGCAGGACCGGGTCCGCGGTGATGCGGGCATCGACCCCGTACGCGGTGAGGGCATCGACGTGGCGAACGACCCCGTCGCTTCCGGCCTTGCCGATGAAGCGCGCGTACGAGCCGAGGTGTCCGAGCCACGCCGCCACATTGGCCGCCGATCCGCCAGGAGTCATGCGGATCTCGGACTCGGTGTCGCTGGCAGCGTTGATCGTGCCGAGCGGGCGTACGCCGATGTCGTCGACCACATCCCCGACGACGAGGATCATCGGTTGGCCCAGGACAGGGCGATCTCGCCGGCGACGCGGATGTTGTTCTCCGCGATCTTGAGGTTGACCGCGAGGCTCTCGCCGCCGGTGAGCCCGACGATCGTCTGCAGCAGGAACGGCGTGACCTCCTTGCCCGACAAACCCTGCTCGTCGGCCATGCGCAGCGCCTCGGCAAGTGCCCGGTCGTGCACAGCCGGGTCGAGCTGCTCGACCACGGGCAGTGGGTTGGCCACCAGGATCGCTGCCTGCTGGTCGAGAGCGTCACGGGACAGCATCACGTCCGCCACCGCAGCGGCGTCCGGCACCGACCAGTCGAGCTGGTGGCCCGAATCGGTGAGCCAGAAGCTCGGGAACATGTCGGTGCCGTAGCCCAGCACGATCACGCTGAGCGACTCCAGCCGCTCCAGGGTCGCCGGGATGTCGAGGATCGACTTCACACCGGCGGAGACGACCGTGATCGGCACCTCTGACAGCACCGTCAGGTCAGCCGACTCGTCGAACGTCTCGGACGCCCCGCGGTGCACGCCACCGAGTCCACCGGTCGCAAAGACCCGGATTCCGGCGAGGTTCGCGATGTAGGACGTTGCCGCGACCGTCGTGGCTCCGCCGCCACCGCGGGCGAGGGCGATCGGCAGGTCGCGCACGCTGAGCTTGGGGATGTCGTCGGACGCGATGCGTACGAGCTCCTCATCCGTCAGGCCCGCCTTGAGCCTGCCGTCGAGCACCGCGATCGTCGCGGGCACGACACCCATGCTGGTGAGGATCGCCTCGAACGATCGCGCTGCCTCGAGGTTGTCGGGCCGCGGCAGTCCGTGCGAGATGATCGTCGACTCCAGCGCGACGACGGGCCATCCCTCGTCGAGAGCAGCCTGTACAGCGGGCGAGATGTCGAGAGGAAGGGTCACCGGGCCAGCCTAGCCACACAGCGAGGGGCGCAAATCCTCCCGCGACTGGTGCAGATCTGCGCGACTCGCCGTGTCAAAATCCCGCATCCGTGCCACTCGCGGGGACGGGGGTCAGATCTCGGTGCGGTGGAAGTTCGCGTGGGAGCGCGACGCCGTCGGGCCACGCTGGCCCTGGTAACGCGAGCCGTACTTTGCCGACCCGTATGGGTTCTCGGCCGGCGAGGTGAGCCGGAAGTAGCAGACCTGACCGATCTTCATCCCGGGATAAAGCTTGATCGGCAGCGTCGCCACATTCGCGAGCTCGAGCGTCACATGGCCCGAGAAGCCGGGATCGATGAAGCCGGCCGTCGAGTGCGTCATCAAGCCGAGGCGCCCCAGTGACGACTTGCCCTCGAGTCGGGCCGCGATGTCGTCGGGCAGCGTGACCAGCTCGTACGTCGAGCCGAGCACGAACTCACCGGGATGCAGGATGAACGCCTCACCGTTGCCGACCTCGACCTCACGCGTGAGGTCGGACTGGTCCTCGGCCGGGTCGATGTGGGGGTACTTGTGGTTGTCGAAGACCCGGAAGAACTTGTCGAGTCGTACGTCGATGCTCGACGGCTGGATCATCCCCGGGTCGAAGGGGTCGAGCGCAATGCGCCCGGCATCGATCTCGGCCAGGATGTCGCGGTCTGAGAGGAGCACGAGAGAAAACTAACCCATCCGACCTTGGCGGTGCCGCTGACTCCGGTTGAATGGTCGCCATGCGAGCTGTCACCTGTCATCAGAGCAACCTCGACGTCGTCGACCTCGACACCCCCGTACCCGCCAATGGCCAGCTGCTGGTCGAGGTGCACCGCTGCGGGATCTGCGGATCCGACCTGCACGCGCGGGTCCACGGCGACGAGCTCGGCAAGGTCATGGTCGAGAGCGGTTACGACGACTTCATGCGATCGGACCAACGGATCGTGTTCGGCCACGAGCTGTACGGGGTGGTCGCCGATCACGGCCCCGGCTCCCGCAAGAAGCTTCCTGAGGGCACACCTGTCGTCTCGATCCCCCTGCTGCGCAATCCCGGCTCGGTCGACGCGCTCGGCCTGTCGGCCAAGGCTCCGGGCGCGTACGCCGAGTACCTCGTCACCCAGGAGAACCTGACGCTCAAGGTGCCCAACGGCCTCGCCCCCGACATCGCCGTGCTCACCGAGCCCATGGCCGTCGGTTGGCATGCGGTGGCCCGTGGCGAGGTTGGCAAGAAGGACGTCGCGGTTGTCGTCGGCTGCGGTCCGGTCGGACTCGCCGTGATCGCGATCCTGAAGTCGCGGGGCGTACGTACGATCATCGCCAGCGATCCCTCGCCCGGCCGCCGGGCCTTGGCGACGAAGGTGGGCGCGACGAGCGTCATCGACCCGACCGAAGGGTCACCGTTCGCCACCGCCAAGGACCACAAGCACTTCACGACCGTGCCGGACATCCTCGGCGCTGCGATGGATGCGATCGACCAGATGTCGAAGCTGCCGGTCGGCTGGTGGCACGCCTGGCGGGCCGCCGACAAGATCGGTGCGACCAATCCCAAGGCACCGATCATCTTCGAGTGCGTCGGCAACCCCGGGATGATCGACAGCATCATGGCCGGTGCACCGATCCTCTCGCGCGTCGTCGTCGTCGGCGTGTGCATGGGGGCTGACCAGATCCGCCCGTCGATGGCGATCAACAAGGAGATCGACCTGCGCTTCGTCCTCGGCTACACCCCGCTGGAGTTCAGGGACACGCTGCACGCGCTGGCCCACGGCAAGATCGATGCGTCGGCGATGCTCACGGGCCGGGTCGGTCTCGACGGTGTTGCCACCGCGTTCACCGCTCTTGGGCGATCCGGAGACCCACGCCAAGATCGTCATCGATCCTCGGCTCGAGGGCTCGGACGTGAAACCCCGCTGATCAGACAGCCTGGTGTGCGTCCGACACGGCCCGCGCTTCGTCGCGGAGGGCCTGCACGACGAATCGTACGGACGGCCGTTCGAAACGGTCGGGACGCAGCAGGGCCGAGATCTCGCGCTTGGCCCGGATGCCGACCAGCGGACGGGTGACCAACCCGTTGCCGTGCTCTCGCGTGGTGAAGCGCGGCAGGATCGCGATGCCGTGCCCGGCGGCCACCATCGACTCCACGATTCCGTTGTCAGCCAGCCGTTGGGCAATGCGTACGGGCTCCCCGGTCGACGCGACGACCTGACTCAGCACTCGGTCGAAGGGGAAGTCGTGCGGCGCACCGATCCACGTCTCTGCGACGACATCCTTGGGCGACAGGCTCGACTTCGAGGCCAGTCGATGATCCTCCGGAAGCGCGACATCGAGCGGCTCACTCATCAGCGGCACGACCTGCAGTCCGCGGTCGTGCCAGGCCGCCGAGGTGGTGGGTGAGTCAGCAATCACGATGTCGTAGTCGGGAGTCAGGTCGGCGAACTCAAGCTTCGTCAGATCGAGGTCGTTGCAGACCAGGTTGACGTGCGGCTCGTCGACGAGGCGCGTCAGCAACCCCGGCAGCAGCATCTCGCCGCCAGTGGCAAATGTGGTCAGCGTGACGTCACCGGCCGGCTGCTCCATGAACTCGCGCCACGCCGACTCGGCCTTCGCGATCGCCACCGCGATGTCGGTCGCGGTCTGGGCAAGAGCACGACCCGCAGCGGTGAGGGCGACGCCTCTGCCAGAGGGCTCCAGGAGCGGCACTCCTGCCTCCTTTTCGAGGACTTTCAGCTGTTGCGAGACGGCCGAAGGGGTGACTCCTGTCACGTCGGCGACGGCACCCACGGTGCCCCTCTCGGCCAATTCACGCAGCAGCTCGAGCCTTTTGACGTCCATGTAGCCAGACTACATGTTAGGTGTAGATTTGTTAGATTGTGCTTGACGATTTCGCGGATCATACTGAGAGTACGAGTTCACCGAGCCTTTGAAGGAGGCCAGCAATGATCATCACCGCCATCAGCGCAATCGTCATCGCCGTGATCGGAGTTGGCGCCACTGTTCGCACCGTCAACTACGACGGTTTCGGACGGATCCCCACGCAGATCCGCTAGACAGAGACGCTGCACCACCAACAAGAGCCGGTCATCCCAGGAGGATGGCCGGCTCTTGTGTGGTCAGGACAGTGGATCACTCGGTGAGTGGGAGACTCGCCTCGCCACGTAGCGACGCAACCCTCTCGCCCGAGTGGCGCTCGATCAGATCGTGCACCTCGCGCAGGTCCAGGCTCGACCGGAGTCCCAGCACGATGAAGATCGTCAGGAAGAGGATCTTCACGTCGAGCACAGGCGAGTAGGAGTTGAGGCAGGCTCGGCTGTAGGCGCCTTCCAGGGCCAGGCGGTCGGAGTCCGCGAGAGCCTGTCTGCCGACCAGCTGCACCGGACCCGTCAGGCCCGCGGGGCTCAGGAAACGGTCGTCGGCGTGGCTGTGCTCCTCGCGCAGGCACTCCATGACGGCTTCAGGGAGCGGACGATTGCCGATGATGCTCATCCTGCCGGAGAGCACGTGCACGAACTGCGGCAGCTCGGTCACACCGAATCGCTCGATGATCCGACCAACCTTGGTGTAGAGCACCGAGTCGGACGGGATGTTGAGGAAGCGGACGTTGTTGTCGACCGGCACGGTGTTCCGGTTGGCGATCTCGGCAGCGTTGCGCACCATCGTGCGGAACTTGACGATCGTCATCGGGCTGGCAGTCGAGACTCGACGTTGTGAGCGATAGAACGCGGGACGGCCGGAGAACAGCAACACGAGGATCGCGCCACCGAGCACCGTGGGCAGCCAGAGCACGGACGTGCCGATGGTGAGGATGAGGTCGAAAGTGCGCTTAGCCCTCACCCCGAGATCTCCTTCGTTGCCTCAGCCGCCCCTGCAGCGCCTGTCAGGGAGCTGAAGAGGACTGCCAATGCACGCTTCATCAACCACATACGTGCATCCAGACCCACCACGCGAGACGTGGGTGACCCAGCTCCAGTTTTCTCAACGATTCGGGCAAGCCGAAAGTAACGGGTGTGAAGACGATGCCATGGACGGCGCACATCTTCGTCGGACATGAGGCGCCCCGGATAGACGACCGAGAGCCGAGCGCCATGAGCCGCGACCCGATCAAGAAGTTCCTGTTCTACGAGGCATTTCCATCCTCCGTAGAAGCGTCGATCGGCTCCCGGAGCAACCGCGATCACGGTCGAGATGAGCACCACATGCGCCTTGGGAGCCGCGACAAGAAATTTCTCGATCAGGTCCAGATCACGACCAACTGACGCCGCGGTCGCTAGCCACATCGACCGGATCGGTCGTGTGGACCGGCCCGAGCGCGCACACGTAGATCACGGATGGGGCGGGAATCGCGCCGGCGTCGGACGAGGCGACGACCACTTGGGCGCCGGTCTTCTCCAGCTCCGCCACGTCGCGGTCGTCACGAGCGACGGCGACGACCGAATCACCCCGAGCAACGGCACGGGCGATGAGCTGCTGGCCGACTCGGGTCTTGGGACCGGTCACGACGCTGGTCATCGGGTCACCCCCACGAGGATCCGCTCGAAGGAGTCCGCGAGAGCCGGCAGTGCGAACTCAGACTCCGCGAGCTCGCGGGACGCCAGACCGAGTGCCTCCAGGCCATCGACATCGCCGAGCAGGTCGGCCGCCCATTGGGCGGCGGCCGGGACGCTCGAGGACTCCGGCGGCCAGACACCTCCGCCGACGCTCTCGATCAGCTCTGAGGCGAGGTTCTCCGCAGGCATGAGGCCGAGCACTGGCCGACCGGCGCACAGATAGGACAGTGTCTTGGACGGCACGGAGAAGGCTCCGGCGTCCTGGTCCAGCAGCACCACGAGCAGGTCGCCGGTGCCAAGCACCTCGGAGAGCCGCTCGTACGGTTGGAACGGCATCAGCTTGAGGGGGACGTCAAGGCGCTCGGCCTCGCTCAACAGCACTTCACGGGCGGGGCCGTCGTTGACAACGACGAGCTGGACGTCGCGGCCGGCGTCGATCACACCGCGAGCCAGCTCCACCAGGAGTGCGGGATTGTGCTTGAGGCCCAGGGTGCCTGAGTACAGCAGCGTCAGGGTGTCATCGAGCCGGTGCTCAACCGCCCAGTCGTTCTTGCGGTCGACCGGGACGATCTCGTCGAGTGGCGCCCAGTTGGGGATCACCGTCACCTTGTCGCCCGTGCCCCAGCCCTCGTGCACCTCGGCCACAGACGATGAGATCGCCACGATCGCCGCAGCACGACGCGAGGACCAACGCTCGCTGAGCCCAATGAGGAACGCGACGAACCGGTAGCTGCGCGGCAGCTTCGCGCCGGCGAACGAACGGACCGCGACGCTGTAGACGTCCTGGTGCCACAGCACCCACGGGATGCGCGAGACGAACATCGCGATCGAGAAGATCGCCAGCGATGAAATCTGCACGTTGGACAACAGTGCGACGTCCGGACGGATCCGGCGAGCCTGGCGGGAGAGCTCGAAGCCAGCGCGGATCTCCTGCAGCAGCCGACCGACGAACTTCTTGTTGGCGACGACTCCCTTGTCGATGCTCTCGAAGCGGAGTGACTCACCCGATTTGGCTTCGAGGTGTCCCTTGCCGGACACGTAGGCCTCGGACCACGAGTGGGTCACCTCGTGGCCACGCCGAGCGAGCTCGCGGCTCAGCTCGACCTGAAACGGATGGCCACTGAAGTCGTGGACCAAGATCCGGATGCCTGCCATTGGTTTACTCCCCGGGACTGAAGTTCAAGTATGCGTTCGACAACGCCCACTCCCAAAACGGTTCGACGAAAACGTGTCCGTCACGTGTCGGGAAGACGACGCCAACCCCAAAGGGTCGGCGGCGGTGAATGGAACGAGTCCATCACATGAACGCGATTGACGCTCCCCTAGCCCTCGGATCGCGCCAGCAGGCGCGGACTAGGCTGGCCGAGATGACTGTGATCGGCTTCGACCTCGACATGACACTGATCGACTCACAGCCGGGCTTCCGACCTCTGTACGAACGTCTGGCCGCCGAGAGCGGCGCCGACATCGACATCGATCTCGTGCTCTCCCGTCTGGGTCCGCCGATCGAGGTCGAGCTGGCCAACTGGCTTCCGGCAGCAGAGGTCGACACGTGGTCGGATCGCTACCGCGAGCTCTATCCGGAGATCGCCCTCCCGCTCATCACCACCCTGCCCGGTGCGCGTACGGCACTCGAGGCCGTACGTGAGCACGGTCGGGCGATCATCATCACCGCGAAGCACGGGCCCAACGCGCAGCTCCATGTCGACCATCTCGACCTTCCTGCCGACGCGGTCTTCGGACGCGTGTGGCGTGACGGCAAGGCTGCCGTCCTTGCCGACCAGGGCGCCTACGCGTACGTCGGCGACCACGTGAACGACATGGAGGCGGCCAAGACCGCTGGCGTGATCGGTGTCGGAGTGACGACGGGCCCGAGCTCGGCCCATGAGCTGCGTGATGCTGGAGCCAGCGTCACGCTCGGCTCGCTCGAGGACTTCCCGGGATGGCTGGCGCAGCAGCCCGTGTGACGCTTGCGACACCGATGCACCTGGTCGTCGGCTTGTCTTTGACCCCCCTCGGACGGATACTTAAGTTACTACCCAGTAGCAATCGTGCTGCGTACCGCGCAGCCCACACAAGGATTGGCGTCAATGAGCCATTACAAGAGCAATCTGCGCGATACCGAGTTCAACCTGTTCGAGCTCTTCAACCGCCAGGAGATCCTCGGTACCGCCCCGTTCGACGAGGTTGACCTCGACACGGCAAAGAGCATCATCAGCGAGATCGAGCGCATCTCTCGCGAGGATCTCGCCGCATCGTTCGACGACTCCGACCGCAACCCCCCGGTGTACGACCCGGCCGCAAAGACCGTCGTCATGCCCGACTCGTTCAAGAAGTCCTACAAGACCTGGATGGACGCCGAGTGGTGGCGTCTGGCCCTTCCCGAGGAGCTCGGCGGCCAGCGCTCCCCCGCTTCCCTCGTGTGGTCGACCGCTGAGTACGTCCTCGGCGCCAACCCGGCCATCTGGATGTTCGCCTGTGGCCCCGCGTTCGCCCGCATCGTCTTCGAGAACGGCATCGACCGCGACAAGAAGATCGCCCAGCACATGGTTGATCGCCAGTGGGGCGCAACGATGGTGCTCACCGAGCCGGACGCCGGATCCGACGTCGGCGCCGGCCGTACCAAGGCAACGATGAACGAGGACGGCTCCTGGAACATCGAGGGCGTCAAGCGCTTCATCACCTCGGCTGAGCACGACATGGCCGAGAACATCATGCACCTCGTCCTCGCACGCCCCGTGGGCGTCGAGGGCCACGGCGGGCCCGGCACCAAGGGTCTGAGCCTGTTCCTCGTGCCGAAGTTCCACTTCGACCACGAGACCGGCGAGCTGACCGGCGAGCGCAACGGCGCCTACGTCACCAATGTCGAGAAGAAGATGGGCATCAAGGTCTCCACGACCTGCGAAGTCACCTTCGGCGACGGTGCACCGGCCCAGGGCTGGCTGCTCGGCGAGGTCCACGACGGCATCAACCAGATGTTCCGCGTGATCGAGAACGCCCGCATGATGGTCGGTTCCAAGGCCATCGCCACGCTGTCGACGGGCTACCTCAACGCGCTCGAATACGCCAAGGAGCGCGTGCAGGGTGCCGACCTGACGCAGTCCTCGGACAAGAACGCGCCGCGGGTCGTCATCACGAACCACCCCGACGTACGTCGCTCGCTGCTCACGCAGAAGGCGTACGCCGAGGGCCTGCGCTCGCTGATGATCTACACCGCGACCTTCCAGGACAACATCCTGATCAAGGAATCGACCGGCGAGGATGCGTCGTTGGACGAGGCGATCAACGACCTGCTCCTCCCGATCGTCAAGGGCTACGGCTCCGAGCGCTCCTGGGTGCTTCTGGGCACCGAGTCGCTCCAGACGTTCGGTGGCTCGGGATTCCTGCAGGACTACCCGGTCGAGCAGTACGTACGCGACGCCAAGATCGACACCTTGTACGAAGGCACCACGGCGATCCAGGGCATGGACCTGTTCTTCCGCAAGATCGTCAAGAACAAGGGACAGGCGCTCGGTCACCTCTCGAACGAGATCCAGGAGTTCGCCCAGAGCGAGGCCGGCAACGGTCGCCTCAAGGTCGAGCGTGAGCTGCTGGCCAAGGCCCTCGAGGATGCTCAGGCGATCGTCGGTGCAGCATTTGCCGACCTGATGGCCTCCAACCCGGCCGACGAGAACGGCGACATCCAGAAGATCTACAAGGTCGGTCTGAACACGACCCGCTTGGTGTACGTGCTCGGCGACCTGGTTGTTGCGTGGCTGCTGCTGCGCGGCGCCGAGGTCTCGCTCGAGAAGCTTGGCGGCGAGGTCTCCGCCGCCGACAAGAGCTTCTACGAGGGCAAGGTCGCGGCGGCGAGCTTCTTCGCCCGCAACGTGCTGCCACTCCTCGCGGCAGAGCGTTCGATCGCCGAGAACATCGACGACTCGATCATGGAGCTGGACATCGCCAGCTTCTGACCCTCGTCAACGAAGCCCCTGCCGGCAGCGGTGGGGGTTTTCGTTTGTCCTGTGTGGGAAGGTGACTGCGTGAGACCGACCAGCCCGCTGTGGTACCTCGCGGCCTTCTTCATCGCCCTCGGCGGAGCAGTGATCGCCATCATCGTCGCGGCCAGTGCTTGGGACCCCGTGCGAGAGGCAACCGTGACTCCTGTCGGCGAACGCGTCAACGGTGCCGACAAGAGCATCGCCGTCTACACCGACATCGTCCAGGCTGACCGTGACGTGACCTGCCGCGCCAAGGGCCCGGGCAAGAAGGTCACCGAGATCCCCAAGGCAAAGCTCGCCCTCACCGTCACCAACGGCACCGACGAGTGGCACCTGATCGGCATGCTGACCGAAGGCGACAAGGACCAGCTGATCACCTGCACGCCCAAGGATCGGCGAGTTGACGACGCAACCTATACGTACGCCGCCGTCGTCGGCTTCGCGTCGAAGGCCAACACCGCAAAGGGCATCTCGATCCTGACGACCGCGATCGCGATCGTGCTCGCGGGCTTCACGTTCTACACGCGCCGGCAGACGGCGGAACATACCGTCCTCGAGGTGACGTGCGCAGACCGGCTCTGATTTCCTGAGAATTCTTGAACAATTCCGCTCACCCAGGCTGCAACTCTGCGTTACATTTTGGCTATTGTCCACGCGCTCCCCGCGGACTGACGAGAGACGGAACCCATGCCTGCAGTTGTACGTCGACTTTTCCTCGCCCTGACGATCGCCATGATCGCCACGTTGCTCACTCCCACCATCTCGTCTGCTCACGTGGAACGACCGTCGTACTACCCAGATCCCAAGCAGGACTGCGCCGTCCAGCCGTGCGCTGGTGGCAAGATCCCCTCGGCGCGCGCGTTGGCGTCCGCGCTGAACACCAAGCCGCCCGGCAAGACCCGCGTGGTCTGTCAGAAGGACTCGATGACCCGAGTGTCCGAAGGCGATCAGCAAGGCAAGCGCAGCGGCTACAACATCCGGCCGACGGACCACCGCTCGCTTCAGCAAGGAGCAGGGCAAGGCACTGCTGGACATCAACCGCAAGCTCTTCAAGGCATGCAGGTACAAGGAGATCCAGCCCGCGATCATGGCTTCGCGCAACAACGACCGCGTTGTCGTCATGCCCGGCCTCTACCTCGAGCCGACGGCTCGGGCCAAGCCGACGTACGACAAGTCGTGCGCCGACTCTGCACACTCCGGCCGACAGCGGCGACCCCGGCGCCCTCTCGCACAACTACCAGATCAAGTGCCCCAACGATGCCAACCTCGTCGCCGTCATCGGGCGCGGACCTGACACCGGCCCGGTGCCCGCACCGCCGCTGTCGGACCGGCACGGCATTCCGGCTGTGGGCAAGTGCATCCGCTGCAACGTCCAGCTCGAAGGCTCTGGCGTCAGCGCCGACGACGTCATCCTCGAAGCTGGCAGCGCCGCAGCAGGCAATGGCGGCCCATCGGCCGTCGGCCACAAGAAGGACGTCGGCATCTTCGTCGACCGCGCTGATGGCTTCGTCCTGCGAAACATGACGATTCGCCATGCGCGCGAGCACGACGTCTACGTGCTCGAGACCGACGGCTACCAGCTCGATCGATTCAAGGCCTATTACGCCGGCGGCTATGGCGTGCTGACGTTCACCAGCGACCACGGGCTGGTGCAGAACTGCGAGGCCGCCGGTCACGGCGACTCGGGGTTGTACCCCGGCTCCGGCGCGGACACCACCACCGACCGCTACGAGAAGTTCTATCCCGACCTACCGCTACAGCCAGACCTTCCGCTTGTGCGACAGCCACCACAACGTCGGCGGATTCTCTGGCACCAACAGCAGTGGCACGTTGGTGACGCAAGAACAACTTCTACGACAACTCACTGGGCTACACGACCGATGTGTTCACCGCGCCGGGACACCCCAACTTCCCCCAGCACGGCAACGTGGTGGAGAAGAACAGCTTCTACGACAACAACTTCAACTCGTTCACGGCTGACTCAGACGTCGAACCGTTCATCCCGGCGCCGGTCGGCACTGGTCTGTGGCTCGCCGGAGGCAACGACAACATCGTTCGCGACAACCACTTCTTCGACAACTGGCGTCGCGGCGTGATGTTGTTCGCCGTTCCGGACGCGACCGTGTGCGGACCCGAGCCCATCGGCTCCGACACCCCCGTCCCCGGATGTGACCCCCTCGAGCGTCTCGACCTCCTACGGCAACCAGTTCGAAGGCAACACCATGGGGGTCAGCCCCAAGGGCGCTGTCAAGCCCAACGGAGCGGACTTCTGGTGGGACAGCTTCCCGGGCAACACCGGCAACTGCTGGTACGGCAACAAGGGCTCCCGATGGCGCCCGCGTGACCAGCTCTCCGATTCTGCTGCCCGACTGCGCAAACGGCACCAACCCGGCGCTCAGCATCGGGATCGGCGACGTCTTCAACGAGCTCGAGCTTGTCGGCTGCCTGGTCAGGCATGCAGATCGGCGACAGCGATGCCAGCCATCCGGCAACCTGCAGCTGGGCCAGACACCGCCTCGTCCGACCGGTTCTCCGCTGCCTCTGGCCAGCTCCAAGTCCGATGCGGCGCGCCTGCGCAGGGGACGTTGTTCGCCTCGATCTGCGCCAGCGGTCTTGCGCCTCGCCTGTGCGGCAATCTCGGTGGCCCGCTGAGCGCGCTGGGCTCGTTGCTCTCGTTGGGAAAGCCGGCGGCCACCGCAGACCGCGAGCTGCCTGCGACTCCGCTGCCTGCGGAGCTCAACGCCGCCCCGATGAGCACCTTCACGTGCAGCTGGTGGCGCAACGCCAGCGACGATCAGCAGGTGGGCATCGTCCAGCGGATCCAGTCGTATGCGACCGGGGCGATCTCGGGCTCGACTCCGTACGGCTTCGGCGCCGGCATGTCTGACTCCCGCGCCGTCCAGCTGTTCGACAGTCGCTGCAGCACTTCGCACACGGGCTCCTACGCGCTGTACAAGTTGTACGGAGCGGCGGCACCCTTCCTGGCACGTGCGGCCCGATAGGGCTGCGCTCGTCTCCGCCTGCGGAACATCCAGGCTGACGGTCTAGGTTTGGCCCATGCCCTGGAGAACCACTGACATCCCAGACCTGACCGGTCGGCGCGCTCTCATCACCGGCGTCACCGGCGGGCTGGGTGTCAACACCGCCATCGAGCTTGCTCGGCACGGAGCCTCTCTCGTCGTCACGGCTCGCGACGCCAAGAAGGCAGGTGTTGCGCTGGCCCGGATCGAGCACGATGCTCCGGGAGCGGTCGTCGATGTCATCTCGCTCGACCTGGCCGACCTGCAGGACGTGCGGCGTGCCGCCAGCGAGGTCACAGCCGGCTGGTCCCGGATCGACATCCTGGTCAACAACGCCGGCATCATGTTCCCACCCAAGCCGTCCAAGACGGTTGACGGTTTCGAGCTGCAGATGGGCACCAATCACCTCGGACACTTCGCGCTGACTGCGCACCTGTGGCCCCTGCTGATGAAGTCGAAGGCGCGGGTCGTCTCGGTGTCCTCCAACATGCACAAGGCAGCCAGCGGGATCGACCTGCGTACGTTCACGCCCGAGGGCTCCCCACGCCGCTACAAGCGCACCCAGGCGTACGCGGAGTCCAAGGTTGCCAACCTGCTGTTCGCCGCCGAGCTCGACCGGCGAGTCAAGGCCGCTGGCATCGACGTGGTCAGCGTCGGCGCCCACCCCGGCTATGCCTCGACCAACATCACCCGGACGGGCCCTTCCGTGGGCGGCAGCTCGCTGCAGGCCATCGGGATGCACCAGGTGTCCAAGGTCATCGCCCAGTCGGCGGCAGCCGGCTCGTGGCCCTTGCTGATGGCGGCAACCGATCCCACTCTCACCGGTGGCGAGTACGTCGGACCCGGCGGTCCTGGGGGATGGCGCGGTCGACCCAAGCTGGCCGGCATGTCGCGTACGGCTCAGGACCCGTACCTCGCACATGCCCTCTGGGCAGCGTCAGAAAGCGCCTCCGGGGTCGAGTTCTCCGTCTGAGCCCCGAACGTGGGATGGCCCACAAAAGGTGGGTTTGAGCGTCAGGTTGACGTAACGTCGGGGTCAATGATCCGAGACATGACGCACAGCGACTTCGAAAGCATCGTCCACCTCAACCAGAACGCCCTTGAAGGCGTCGGTCCACTCGACAACGAGAGCCTCTCGCTCCTCGTCAAGATGGCGGACCAGGCCCTCGTGGCCGATCATGACGGCGACATCGCCGGCTTCGTGATCACGCTGCCCCCGGGCGCCGAGTACGACTCGAGCCGCTATCGGTGGTTCGAGGACAAGCTGGTCGACGACTACGTCTACCTCGACCGCATCGTCGTCTCCGACGAGCACCGTCGACTCGGCGTCGCATCGAGCCTGTACGAAGAGGTCGAGGGCGATCTGCCGATCGCGCTCGAGGTCTACGAGACCAACGACGTCTCGCTTGCCTTCCACGAGAGCCGCGGCTTCGAGGAAGTCGGCGCGCTCACCGACCAGGGCAAGACCAACTTGATGCTGGTTCGCGAACCGGAAGCCGACGAGTCCGCCCTGACGGCTCCTTGATCACGCAGTCAGCAGAGTAGTTCCCCGCGGATGAGCCGACCCGCCTATGCTCGGCGGCATGCTGCGGACACCTGACGAACGCTTCGAGCGTCTTCCCGACTTCCCGTTCGACCCGCACTACCGCGAGTGGGAAGGCATGCGCCTGGCCCATGTCGACGAAGGCAGCGGCGGCACGATCGTGCTGCTGCACGGCGAGCCGACCTGGTCCTACCTCTGGCGCAAGACCATCACCCCACTGGTCGATGCGGGGTACCGCTGCATCGCGCCGGACCTGCCCGGCTTCGGCAGGTCCGACAAGCCCGCCGACGACTGGTACACGTATGACAAGCTCACAGCCTCGGTCGTGGCGATGTTCGAGGAGCTCGACCTCACCGACGTGACCTTGGTCGTGCACGACTGGGGCGGGCCGATCGGACTGCGCGTTGCCACCACTGAGATCCCGGAGCGCATCTCCCGCATCGTCATCATGGACTCCGGCCTCTTCACAGGACACCAGAAGATGGGCAAGGACTGGCAAGCGTTCCGCGACTTCATCGACAAGGAACCGGACATGCCCATCAGCTTCCTGGTCAACGGCGGATGTGCAACGGATCTGTCGCCAGATGTGCTCGCGGCGTACGACGCGCCGTTCCCCACCGTCGACCACAAGGGTGGGGCTCGCAGCCTCCCGGGACTGATCCCTCAAGCACCCGACGACCCCGGCGCGGCCGAGGGGCGAGCGGCCGTGGAGGCGCTCACACGTGACACCCGGCCGATACTGCTGCTGTGGGCTGACAGCGACCCCATCCTCCCGCTCGACCCGACTGGTCGAGCGATGGAGTCAGCCTTCCCGGTCTCGGAGCCCCTGCACGTCATCGCCGGGGCCAGCCACTTCGTTCCGGAGGACCAAGGGCGAGTCATCGCCGATCACGTCGTCGAGTGGCTTCAGCGCACTACGTAGGTGTGCCTCCTCGTGCGCCGTCACCGGGCTGCGGCGCTCCCAGGCGATGACGACGCCGAAGGCAACCAGCACGACTACCCAGCCGACCACCGCATCGAGGACCCAGTGGTTGCCGGTCCCGATGATCACGATGGTCATGGTCGCGGCATAGGCGAGTCCGAGGGCTTGCACGATCCTGGGAACACCGGCTCGGATGAGCACGAGTGCGACCCAGAGAGCCCAGCCAGCGTGCAGCGACGGGAACGCGGCCAGCTCGTTGGTCATCCCACCGAGGCCCTTGGGCGCTGAAGCGTCGGCGCCCCACCAACCCGCGTACGAGTAGAGACTCATCACGTCGGTGTACATGCCCTCGATCAGGCGCGGCGGAGCCGTCGGCATCGTGAGGTAGAACGAGAGTCCCACGACAGTCGCCAGGACGAGTGACCTGCGAGCAGTCACATATTCGCTGGCGCTGCGTCGGTAGATCCAGATCAGCACGACGATCGTGACGATGTAGTGGGTCGTGGCGTACCAATAGCTGCCGAAGACGCCCAACCAGTCGTATTGCACGAACTTGTCGTTGAGCCACGACTCGCCGTCGATGCGCCAGCCCTGCTCGAACGTCAGGATGTCGAGAGCATGCCCGCGTGCGGGTGCGAAGTCGTTGGAGGCCAGCAGTCGCGACGCGCTGTAGCCGACGTAGAGAACGGCGAGGAATGCGAGCTCGATCGCACCCCTCTTGACGTGATGTCCGGTGAGGAAGCGGATGATGCCCGGGGGCGCGGCGGACTCTGACGAGTTCGTCATGGCACCTCCACCGTCAAGCGCTGAGGCGCCGGGAGTGTCGCCTCTGAGATCATCATTTAGCCACCCGTTGAAAGGGGCAACCAAGGATGACCCTGATTTCTTCCCCCAGACGCTACCTGTAATCAGCGACGTTTTCCCAAGATGTGACGGACCAGATGGACCGCGGTACGGTCCGGGACCGTCCAACCCCCTCCCCTGGCCGTGGCGAGCCGCGGGCGGCTCACCGAGCACCCGTCTAGACTGCTGAGGTGATCTTCCGACGGGTGGCTGAGGGGCGCCCCTATCCGGAGCACGGTTTGAGTGCGGGTCAGTGGGCCGAGATCGCGCCCTCACAGGTACGTCTTGACGACCTCACGACGACCAAGACCCAGCTCGACCTCGAGCACCTCCTCGACGAGGACTCGACGTTCTTCGGCGATCTGTTCGCCCACGTCGTGAGCTTCGAAGGTGAGCTGTTCCTCGAGGACGGCCTGCACCGCGCGCTGCGGGCTGCTCTGCAGCAGCGCAACATGCTCCACGCTCGAGTCCACACGATCGGCAAGAAGTCGTGATGAAACGCAACCTCACGCTCCTCGGGGCGGCCGTCGTCTTCGTCATCGGCCTGATCGCGGGATTCCAGCTGCTGATCGCCAAGCCGGCAGAGCCACCGCCACCGCCGACGTGCGAGAACAAGACCGTTGCCGCGGGTGACGAGCTCACGAGCAACCTGGTGACGGTCAACGTGTTCAACGCCAGCAAACGTTCGGGACTGGCCAATCGCGTCAACATCAACCTTCAGCGCAACGGGTTCTTGGGAGGCGAGATCGGCAACGACGCGAGTGCCGCCAAGCCGGCGGCGGTCACGATCCTCACCAACGATCCCGACGACCCTCAGGTCAAGCTCGTCGCCGCGCAGTTCAAGAACAAGGTTGCCTACGCTGCACCCGACATCACGGTCGATCGAGGTGTTGTCATCGTGGTCGGCGATGACTACAGCAGTCTCAAGAGCGAACCGCCCAACAGCGTCGTCGCCAAGACCGCGGTCACGACCTGCGTGCCGGTCGTCGCTCTGCCGTAGCTCATTCCTCGTTGGTGCCCCAGCCGGCGAGGCGGCCGTGACGGCCGACGGCACGCAATCTTTCCTCGGTCTGGACGCGTACGGCCCGGTCGGCAACGATCAGGAGGTCGTCGTGGACCGAGAGTCGATCCGTGCGGTGGGGCACGAAGGTCTTGCCGTCGCGTACGACGAGTGACACCAAGGCTCCGGTCGGCAACCGCAGCTCGCCGATCTCGACGCCCGCAAGCTTCGAACCACGCGGCACCCTGATCTGAAGCAGGTCGGCCGACACGCGTTCGAGCGGGGCTGCCTCGACCTCGACGTCCCTCGCCTCGTCACTGAGCACACCGCAGAACGCCGCCAGCCTTGCCAGCGGTGCCGCCTGCAGGAGCGTGTAGGCGACGACGAACACGAACACGATGTTGAACAGGTCGTCCGCGCCCGCCACGCCAGCAGCCAGCGGGATGGTCGCCAGCACGATCGGGACAGCACCGCGCAGCCCGGCCCAACCGATGAACACCTGCTCGCGCCACGAGCGCCTGAACCACACGGCGCAGGCAGCGATGGACAGCGGGCGTGCGACGAACGTGATCAGCGCACCGGCGGCGAGACCGGTCCAGACGTGCCACCACTCGAAGCTTCCTGGATCCGCCAGAAGGCCGAGCATGATGAACAAACCGATCTGGGCGAGCCAGCCGATGCCCTCGACGAACGACTTGGTCGCCGTACGGTGCGGCAGCTCGGTGTTGCCCAGCACCAGCGCCGCGATGTACACGGCCGCGAAGCCACTGGCGTGGATCGATGCGGCAGAGCCGTAGGCGAGCACCGTGAACGCGAACACGACGAGGGGATAGAGACCCGATGCCGGGAGTGCCACGCGCCGCAGCAGACTGGCACCGAGCCTGCCGATGACCAGGCCGATGATCGCTCCCACGACGAGCTCGAACACGATCAGACCGGTGAATGCCCAGGCGCCCTTGTCCGCGAGGTCGCCCGCACTGATCGCGACGACCAGCACGACGATCGGTGCATCGTTGAGGCCCGACTCAACCTCGAGCGTGCCCGTGACCCGGTGTCTCGAGCGGGACGGTGCGCAGCACCGAGAACACCGCCGCCGCATCTGTCGGCGTCATGACAGCGGCGAGCAGGAATGCCAGCTCCCAGTCGAGGTCGAGCAGGTAGTGAGCGCCCAGACCCACGACGATCACGCTGATCGCCGAGCCGAGGGTCGCCAGCAGGAGTCCGAAGCCCACGGCCGGCCTGATGTGCTCCCACTTGGTGGAGAGACCACCTTCGGCAAGGATCAGCACCAGTGCCGAGAAACCGAGCACGAGCGCGAGGTCGGCATCGTCGAAGGGGACGCCCAGCCCGGAGCTGCCGAGCAGCAGGCCGAGAGCCAGGTAGACGAGCAGTGATGGCAGGCCGGCGAAGACTGACACCCGCACCGCAAGAATGGCCAGGATCAGGACGCCAGAGCCGATCAGCAACAGCTGGTCGAGCTCGTGGACGTCCACGCGGGCCTCCCTGGACTCGACGGAACACGATTCTACCGGGGCGCTCACCGAGCCGGCGCTCGTGGTGAGATTGGAGTAGCGCCGGACACCGACGTCCGCTTTGCTGGCCCGATGGACCGACGCAGCATGATCAGCCTGATGGCTGTCGCCGGGCTTACTGCTTGTGCACCATCGAACGGGAAGGATCGGTCGATGGAGAGGATCACGTACGGGAAAGACCCTTCACAGTTCGCCGAGCTGACCCGTGCCCCAAGTGCGTCCAAGGGTGTCGTCATCGTGATCCACGGCGGGTTTTGGAAGTCCGCGTACGACCTCTCGCTGGGACGACCGCTCGCCGCATCGTTGGCCAGGAACGGGTGGGACGCCTACAACATCGAGTATCGACGGGTCGGCAACGGCGGAGGCTGGCCCACCACGTTCGACGACGTCAGCGCGGCAATCGACGCACTCGCCGGCGTCGACGGGCTCGACACCTCCCACGCGGTCACCTTGGGGCACTCGGCCGGCGGTCACCTCGCGGTGCTCGCGGCTGGTCGTACGGGGGCCGCGGTCCCGGTGACGGCGGCGATCTCACAGGCCGGCGTGCTCGACCTGGGCGCAGCCGACAGGGCGAGCCTCGGATCGTCCGCCGTTCGTGCGTTCATGGGCGGTGCGGCGTACGCGCCGGCCGACCCGATGGCGCAGATCCCGCTGAGGGTACCGGTCAGATGCATCCACGGAATTGACGACGACATCGTCCCGATCAGCCAGTCGGTCGACTACGTTGAACGGGCGAGCGCGGCCGGCGCTGATGCCGATCTGGTTCGCGTCGAGGGCGACCACTTCGTCGTCATCGACCCGTCGTCCCAAGCTTGGGTGCGCACACTGAAGATGCTGGAGGCGCTGTGATCTATGGGTTCGTGGTCGGCTTCTTCCGTACGTTCAACTGGTTCACCGGGCACAGGACGATCCGCCACGGTGATCGGCGACTGCCGGCTGACACCGGGGCCGTCCTGGCGATCAACCACACAAGCTATGTCGACTTCACCTACCTCGGGATCGACGCCAAGCGGCGCGACAAGCGGCTCATTCGCTACATGGCCAAAGTCGAGCTCAAGAAGAATCCTGTCCTCCGCTTCCTGATGTGGGGCTGCCAGGTGATTGGCGTCGACCGCTCGGCCGGAGCCGGCGCATACCGCGCCGCCGTCGCTGAGCTTCGCAAGGGCGAGATCGTCGGCGTCTATCCCGAAGCGACGATCAGTCGCAGCTTTGAGATCAAGGCCCTGAAGTCAGGTGCGGCCCGGATGGCGCTCGAAGCAGAGGTCCCGATCATCCCTGCCATCGTGTGGGGCTCGCAGCGCATCGCCACCAAGGGTCTGCCCCATCAGCTCGGACGCACCAAGACACCGGTGATGGTGTCGGTCGGTGAGCCGATCCCGCCGACCGGCACCGCGGACGAGCTCACGGCCACATTGCGCGCGGCAATGTCGGCGCTGCTCTGTGAGGTGCAGGATGCGTACGGACCTCATCCCACGGGCGAGGCCTGGGTGCCAGCACGCCTCGGCGGTGCGGCGCCGACCCTCGAGGAGGCAGACTCGATGGACGCGCAGGGACGTTAGCTCGCGAAGGGGCGCCCCGGCCGAAGCCGAGACGCCCCACATCGTACGAACCTCAGTGCTTGAAGGCGTCCTTCACCTTTTCGCCTGCCTGCTTGATGTCAGACTTGGCCTGATCGCCCTTGCCCTCGGCCTCAAGCGAATCGTCGTCGGTCGCCTTGCCGGTCGTCTCCTTGGCCTTGCCCTTGAGGTCGTCGGCCGCGTTCTCGATCTTGTCGTCGAGTCCCATGATCAGTCCTTTCGTCGGGTTGCCTGACAGGTACCCCGTACCGAAAGGCCTACACGCGACCCCCCAACGTGCTTCACTGATCGGTGGGAGACGAGGTCCATCGTTTGATGGTCCTCGAGAGGGGGGCGGGTCGTCTCGGCGATCCGTGAAGTTGAGGGAGCACGACGTGAACGGATCGATGTGCCGACGTCTGGCGGCAACTACGGCGACGGCGATGGCCTCCGGGTGGTTGTCCATGGCCCCGGTCGAGGCGAATGACGACATCACGATCAACCTGGTCGCCGTGAACGACTTCCACGGCCAGATCGACGACAACCTCGTGCAGTGGGCCGCGACAGTTGAGCAGCTGATGGCCGACGGGGCAGCCGAGAACACGCTCCTGCTTTCCGCTGGCGACAACGTCGGCGAGTCCCTACCGGCGTCCTCCGCGCAGCATGACGATCCCGCGATCGACGTGCTCAACCTCCTTGGCCTTGACGCCACAGCGGTGGGCAATCACGAGTTCGACCGGGGCTACGACGACCTGGTCCACCACATCATGGAGCGGGCCGACTACGCGATACTGGGCGCGAACGTCAAGAAGGCCGACGGCTCGCCTGCTCTCGATGCCTCCACGATGTTCGTCGCCAGCGGCGTGCGCATCGCGATCGTCGGCGCAGTGACCGAGGATACGCCGCAGCTCGTCCCGCCCTCGGCGATCGTTGGCCTGAGCTTCGGTGACCCCGTGACCGCGATCAACGCAGAGGTCGATCGCCTGAGCTCGCTGCCGGAGTCTGAGCAGCCCGATGTCATCGTCGCGACCCTCCACGAGGGTGCACCGTGGGGAACCTGGGCCCTCGATCAGGCCATCGCGAACAGCAGAGTCTTCAAGAGCATCGTCGAGGACATCTCCCCCGAGGTCGATGCGATCATCAACGGCCACACGCACAACACGTACGCCTACAACGCCCCGGTCCCCGGCGACCCCAGCCGCACCCGTCCGGTGATCCAGACGGGCCAGCACGCCCAGAGCGTCGGCCAGATCAAGCTGACGTACTCACCCGACACCGGAGAGGTGACGGCCCACACCACGCGCAACGTCGCCCGCGTCACGACCTCGGAGGAGGAGCTGATCGCGGCCGATCCGTCACTTGCGCCGATCGCCGAGCTCCGGGACGACGCAGTGGCGTACGCGGGCGCGCAGACCGAGGAACTAGCGACCACCAGGCTCAAGCTCGAAGCGGCCGAGGCGGACGGCGAGGCGGCCGAGGCGGCGGCTGAAGCGGCCAAGAAGGACTACGACGCTGCGGTCGCGGACGGCAAGAAGGGGTACGAGGACGCCACCACCATCAAGGCGCAGATCGATGCCGCCGTCGCGGACGGCAAGAAGGGGTACGCCGACGCCACCACCATCAAAACCCAGTACGACGCCGCCGTCGCGGACGGCAAAAAAGGGTACGCCGACGCCACCACCATCAAAACCCAGTACGACGCCGCCGTCGCGGACGGCAAAAAAGGGTACGCCGACGCCACCACCATCAAAACCCAGTACGACGCCGCCGTCGCGGACGGCAAAAAAGGGTACGCCGACGCCACCACCATCAAAACCCAGTACGACGCCGCCGTCGCGGACGGCAAAAAAGGGTACGCCGACGCCACCACCATCAAGGCACAGATCGACGCCGCAGCCGCAGCAGGCAAGGAGGCGTACGCGACGGCGGAGGCAGTGAGGCAGGAGTACCTCGTCACGATGAGTTCGGGAGACCCTGACGCGAGCATCCGGCTGGCAGAGCTGCTGCAGCAGTATCAGGACGCAATGGCAGCCGGATCAGCGGCATACACCACCGCCGACGGACTGAGAGCCAGCTATGACGCTGCCATGGCGGCCGCAGCCGCGGCATACGCAACCGCGGCGGATCTGAAGGTCTCGTACGACGCAGCGATCGCCGCCGGCCGGGACGGCTACGCACGAGCCGCCGGCATGATCTCCGCCTACAACCTCGCCATCGCCGCCGGCCGAGATGGCTACGCACGAGCCGCCGGCATGGTCTCCGCCTACAACCTCGCCATCGCCGCCGGGCGGGACGGCTACGCACGAGCCGCCGGCATGGTCCCTGCCTACAACCTCGCCATCGCCGCCGGGCGGGACGGCTACGCACGGGCGTCAGCGCTCGGCGACTCCTACAACGCGGCGATCGCGGTCGGCAAGGACGGCTACGAACGTGCCGCCGTGCTCAAGCAAGTGCTGGATGGGGCGATTGAGACGTTGAACGCGACGTTGGCGACCATCACGGGCCTCAAGCAGAAGGTGGCAGATCTGGTCGGCCTCCTCGGTCTCGACTAGACGACTGCAGCCATGCGTTCCACTGCCTCGGTGAGGATCGCTGGCGTCGTCGCGTAGTTGAGTCGTACGTGACCCTCACCATTGCCGAACGGCAGCCCGGAGTTGAGCGCGACGCGCCCTCTCTTGAGGAAGGCCGCGGCGGGGTCGTCGCCGAGACCGAGCTCGCGGCAGTCCAGCCAGGTCAGATACATCGCCGACGGCGGCTTCCACGAGACGGCCGGAAGTCGCTGGGACAGGAGCCGCTCGAGCAGCACACGGTTGTCGGCCAGATCAGCATTGAGCGCATCGAGCCAGGGCCGGCCGGCGCGATAAGCCGCCGTGTGGGCGACCACGCCGAGATGGCTCGGCCCGTGACCGACGATCTCCGGCAGGCGCAGGAGATCGTCGGCTGCGTCCACGCCAGCGATGACGAGGGCCGCCTTGACGCCGGCGAGGTTCCACGACTTTGATGCCGAGACGACGCTGAACGCGTTGTCCGTGCCAGGGACGCTGAGATAGGGAACGAACCCTTCTGGCGCGAGCGGCCCGTGGATCTCGTCGACGATCACTCGCACGCGGTGGGTCTCCGCGAGAGTCGCGATATCAGCAAGCTCGTCCTGGGTGTGGACGACGGCAGTCGGGTTGTGCGGATTGCACAGCAAGTACGTCACCGGCCGCTTCGCCGAGCCCGCCTTGACGAATGCCGCCTCCAGCGACTCGAGGTCAAGCCGACCGTCAGGGCCCAAAGGCGCGCTGATCACCTCCCGGCCGCCGTGCTCGATGAATCCGAAGAACGGCGGATAGACCGGCGGATTGATCACCACCGGGTCGCCGGGCTCGGACACCAGCTTGAGCAGCTCGAGGACGCCGGTCATCACGTCGGCGACCAGAGCCGTACGGGTCGGGTCGACGCCATGCCATGCCCACCGGTCGGCCGCGAAGTCAGCAAACGCCTCGGCATAGCCATGGCCGTGGGGATAGCCGACATCGCCTGAATCGATCGCGTCCGACAGTGCCTTGGCGACGGGCTCAGCGATCAACACGTCCATCTCGGCCACCCAGAGCGGAAGCACGTCGGGACCGTACTCCATCCATTTGAGGCTCGTACGCCGGCGCAACCGGTCGAGGCTCAGCTCAAGAAGCGGGTGCATGCGATCCATGGTTGCATCATGAGCATCGTGTGACTGAGGTCGCCTCGCTCCGGGGTTGCCAAAGTGTCACAGTGGTTTACAGTTTGAGTGAACACCTGTTCACCGAAAGGTCTGACCATGACTGAACCATTGATCGAGCGCTCCGCGACCCTGCGCGGACTGCGCCGGTTCGGCAAGGCCCTCACGACCCCGCTCGCCCCCGACGACTATCTCGCGCTGATCAACCCGCTGTGGTCGCAGCGCGAGCTGCGTGGACGCATCGAGAAGGTCGTGCCGATCACTGACCGGGCCGCGACCCTCGTCATCCGCCCGGGTTGGGGCTGGTCGTTCAACCATGCACCGGGCCAGTACATCGGAATCGGTGTCGAGATCGACGGCAAGTTCCACTGGCGCTCCTACTCGCTCTCGTCGGTTCCACTCGTCGAGGGCAAGACGGTCAGCATCACGGTGAAGGCCATGCCCGAAGGATTTCTGTCCGATCACCTGGTGAACGGCCTGGAGCCCGGGACGATCGTTCGCCTCGCGGCGCCGCAGGGCGACTTCGTGCTGCCCGATCCGCCTCCGGCCAAGATGCTGATGCTCGTCGGCGGCAGTGGCATCACGCCCATCATGTCGATCCTGCGCACCATGGATCGACGAGGTTCCATGCCGGACGTCGTGCTTGCCTACTCGGCCACCAGCGAGGACGACATGATGTTCGTCCACGAGCTGCGGGTGCTGGCGCTTCGCTACGAATCCTTCACGTTCTACGAGCGATTCACCAACGCCGACGGGATGCTCACGGCCGACCAGCTCGACGCGGTGTGTCCTGACTGGCGCGAGCGGGAGGCGTGGGCCTGCGGCCCAGGACCGATGCTCGACGCATTCAGCGAGCATTTCGAGGCCGAAGGACGACTCGATCACCTCCACGTCGAACGGTTCACCCTCAACCTGGCAAGTGGCGGCGAAGGTGGCACGGTGACGTTCGGCGTCGGCGGACCGACGGTCGAGGTCGATGGAGCCACCACCTTGCTGGAAGCTGGCGAGAAGGCCGGCATCAACATGCTCTTCGGTTGTCGCATGGGCATCTGTCACACCTGCGACGTGCCGCTGGCGTCCGGCAGCATCCGTGATCTGCGCAGCGGCAACGAGCACAGCGAACCCAACGAGTACATCCAGACCTGCATCTCCGTCGCCGCCGGTGACTGCACCCTCGCAATCTGACCCTCACCTCCCGAAGGGAAACGCACATGGCTTTTGCAGACGTACGTGAATACACCCACCTCACCGACGAAGAGGTCGAGGCGATCGGTGCCGAGCTCGACGAGATCCGCGCCGAGATCGAGGCCTCCCGCGGCCAGGCCGACCGCGACTACATCCTTCGCGTCATCACGTTGCAGCGACGGCTCGCAGCCGCCGGACGCATCACCTTGTTCGCGAGCTTCTTCCCTCCAGCGTGGCTCCTCGGGACCGTCCTGCTCGGCTCGGCCAAGATCCTGGAGAACATGGAGCTCGGCCACAACGCGATGCACGGCCAGTGGGACTGGATGAACGATCCTGAGATCCACTCGAGCAACTGGGAGTGGGACACCACCCAGCCCGCCGAGCAGTGGAAGCACTCGCACAACTACATCCACCACCAGTTCACCAACGTGCTCGGACACGACAACGACATCGGCTACGGGATCCTGCGCATGTCGCGCGACCAGAAGTGGACGCCGTACAACCTCGGTCAGCCGGTCTACAACGCCCTGCTCGCCCTGTTCTTCGAATGGGGTGTCGCGCTGCACGACCTCGACATCGAGGCGATCCGCAAGGGCGAGAAGGACATCCCGCTCCTCAAGAAGCAGCTGCGCCAGATCGGCCGAAAGGTCGGCAAGCAGTCGCTCAAGGACTACGTCATGTATCCCGCGCTGACCGGCCCGTTCTTCCTCCACACGCTGGCCGCGAACTTCACGGCCAACATCATCCGCAACGTCTGGACGTACGGGATCATCTTCTGCGGCCACTTCCCCGACGGTGCAGTGCACTTCACCGAGGAAGAGCTTGAGGACGAGACCCGTGCCGAGTGGTACCTGCGCCAGATGCTCGGCTCTGCCAACTTCAAGGGCGGCAAGCTCCTGCACATCATGAGCGGACAGCTCGGCTACCAGATCGAGCACCACCTGTTCCCCGACCTGCCGAGCAACCGCTACGCGCAGATCTCCACCAAGGTCCAGGACCTGTGCAAGCGGTACGACATCCCGTACACGACCGGACCGTTGTGGAAGCAGTACGGACAGACGTTCCGCACGATCATGAAGCTGTCGCTGCCCAACAAGCGCACCGAGGACAACCCCGCCCCGCCGTCACCTCGCCAGTCACGTCGGCTGCGTGACGAAGAGAGGCAGAGTCGCCGCTCCGAGCTCGGCAAGTGGTCGGGTGCTGCGTGAGGTCTGCATGACATCTCAGCTTGCGGTCCGCCCCCAGCTCGGTGGCCTCCCGGTGCCGTTCGCGTGCGAGGACGACGGCGGCGCGCTCGATCATTCCGTCGTCGTCAAACGGCGGGCGATCCGGTGCGCCCTGAGCCGCATCTGCGGGATCTGCGGCGAGACGTTGTCTCGACCCATAGCCTTCTTCGGGCCGGCGGCCGAATGGGAGTCAGGGCTCTTCACGTTCCCGCCCACCCACCACGCCTGCGCCGAAGAGGCGCTTGACCTCTTCGTCCCTCTCGGCGGGAGTCACCTGGGGCAGTCCGAGGCGCCACTGCGGTGGACGCTCGTCACGACGGGCGGCTTCGACCTGATCCGCCCCACGCGCCACGGCGGAATCGTCCAGTTCCGACCCAATTCGGTCATCGACGTCACCGTCGTCGACTGAGCTCGCTCAGTCGACGGGAGTCAGCAGGAAGATCGGGATCGTACGTTCGGTCTTGGTCTGGTAGTCGGCATAGGGCGGGAACGCCTCGACGGCTCGCTCCCACCAGATCGCCCGCTCGTCGCCCTCGAGCTCACGAGGCGTGTAGTCCTTGCGCACCGCCCCGTCCTGCAGCTCGACCAAGGGCGCATCGACGAGGTTGAAGTACCAGCTCGGGTGCTCGGGGTGTCCACCCTTGGACGCGACGACGAGGTACTCACCGTCGTGCTCGACACGCATCAGTGCGGTCTTGCGGATCTTGCCGGTCTTGGCGCCCAGCGTGTGCAGCACGATGATCGGGCGGCCCTGGATCGTGTTGCCCTCGGCGCCGTTGGTGCTCTCGTAGAGCTCGGCCTGCTTGCGGGCCCAGCCCGATGTGCTGGGTGCGTATTCTCCGGTCAATGGCATGCCTCCAGCCTCTCAGGGCAGGTGAAATGCACGACTACGAGAGCAGGATGTCACACCGGACGGCAAGAATGGACGCGTCGCCGCAGGTCAGACAGGATCGCGGCCCTGACGATTCGAGGCCTTCATGGACTGCAAGATCGAGCTCATCTTCGTGCCCGTCACCGATGTCGACCGTGCCCGGGACTTCTATGTCGACACGATCGGCTTCACCTTGGACCACGACATCCGGGTCGATGAAAACATGCGGTTCGTCCAGCTGACGCCGGTCGGCTCGGCCTGCTCCATCGCGATCGGCGAAGGCATCACGCCGATGGATCCCGGCACCCAGCACGGCCTCCAGGTCGTGGTGGACAGCGCACAAGCCGTCTACGACGAGCTGATCGGCAAGGGCGTCGAGGCTACCGACATCGACGTACAGCCCTGGGGCACGTTCACCAGCTTCACCGATCCTGACGGCAATCGCTGGCACGTCCAGGAGCTTCCACAGCGCTAGGGCAGACTGTCTCCATGCCTTCGGAGATGCCTGCGGACCTGCTCGTCCACGCACTGGCGGCCAAGGGCTTCATGCCCGAGGACGAGGGCGAGTTCCTGCACCGCACCGGACGCGAGCGTCTCCCCCATGGTCCGGCTCTGGAGATCGGCACCTACTGCGGCAAGTCCGCGATCTACCTCGGCGCCGCCGCGCGCGAGGTGGGCGGGACGGTCCTCACGATCGACCACCACCGCGGCTCGGAGGAGAACCAAGCCGGCTGGGAACATCATGACGCGACGCTTGTCGACGACGAGTTCGGCCTGATGGACACCCTCCTGGTCTTCCGCAAGACCATCGCCCGCGCGGGTCTCGAGGATCAGGTGACGGCTGTGATCGGACGCTCCACCAGCGTTGCGACATGGTGGCGGACGCCGGTCAGCCTGCTGTTCATCGATGGAGGGCACGCGGAGGAGCACGCCCAGAACGACTACTCCGGCTTCGCCCACTGGGTGATGAACCGTGGTGCGTTGGTGATTCACGACGTGTTCGAACGACCCGAGGACGGCGGCCAGGCCCCGTTCCACGTCTGGCAGCGCGCCGTCGCATCCGGATGTTTCGAGCCGACAGAGACCGTCGGTTCGATGCGAGTGTTGACCCGCACCACGGGCGAAGCCGGCGAGCCGGTCAGCTGATCAGAGGACCGTCAGCGGGATCGACTTCCGCGACTCGAACTCGAAGGCGACGCCCGAGCTGAACCGCGTCACCGCCACCTCGCCCGCCTCTGGCGCGGGCTCGACGCGGCGCACCACGTCGAGCGTCCACGACTCGGGCACACCGCTGACCTCGACGTCGAGATGGGGGTCTATCGCGCGGACGGCAGCCTGCAGGGCCGTGGTCCGGTCCGGGCCGCACAAGGTGATCCAGCCCCCGTCCTCGTGCGCGGGACCCGTGCGGACGGCGATGCTCCCGTCGACGGTCGCCGTCACGTACGCGGCGGGGTTGAGCAGCGGATGCAACGTGAGTGCAGCCACGGCGCCAGCCTCGTCGGCCGGAAGATCCAACGCGGCACGGATGCGCTCCGCGGCGATGCCGGCGATCCCGGTCAGCTGCTTGAGGGCGATCTCCGCGGCCTCGTCGACGTCGGCGCGCAGGCTCACCGCCCGCAGGAAGCCGAGGTTGAGCAGGTGCATCTGCAGGCACACCTCGTCGGCCATGCGTACGAGTGCCGAGTGGGAGAACTCGGCGAAGTCGACATCGGCGACCAACGGCCCGCTGTAGTCAGCGGCGCCGTCGTCGTCCGGATCGATGTCGCCCAGCTCGAGCGTTGCGGCCCGCGACGACTTGAGCTCGACACAGCCCTCGGACTCGCTGACAGGCTCGTACGACTCGTCAATCATCACGGTCCAAGCGCAGTGCGGGGTGCGGTTCTCCGGGAGGCGCGGCGGGCGGTGGACCGGACGCACCTGCGCCTTCGGGTTGGTCGCCACGGCGGTCGCATCGAAGGTCGGGTCCTCGATGTCGTGGCACATTCCCTTGACGAAGTCTGGACCCATGGGCTCGACGTCCATCAGCGCGCCACAGTGGTCGAGGTGGAACTCACCGTGCCACCGATCGTGCACGGTGTAGCGAAAGTCCATGAACTGCGGCGGAGCGCCGATGTCGAGCTGGAGACCCTTGAAGATCGTGAAGATGTCGACGCCCTCGTACTTCAGTGCCTTCTGCATGCGCCGGGTGTAGATGGGGCTTGCGGCCATCCACTCCTCGATCGCGACCTGTTGCATCTCCTCACGACCGAATGCGCTGATGCACCACGCCATCCCTGACCGATCGATGAGCTGGCCGATCAGCAGCAGCTCAGGCACCAGCGCCGCCAGCTGCTCACGGGTGAGGTCGGCGTAACGGCTCGACGCGGGAGTCATCGTACGGTGACCTTGACCGGCAGCGATGCGTATCCGCGTACGTTCGAGGAGTAGAACCGCTTGGCCTGGTCGAACTGGGGCTCGATCGAGGAGCAACGCTCGATGAGCTGCTTGAGCGCGATCGTCGCCTCGAGCCGAGCCAGGTTGGCACCCAGACAGAAGTGGCGACCGCCGCCGAACGCGATGTGCTGGGCGAGCTCGCTCTTCTCGCGATGCAGGTCGAACACCTCCGCATCCGTGAAGACCTCGTCGTCATGGTTGGCCGCACCGATGTTGAACAGGATCTGCGAACCGGCGGGGCAGGTGACGTCGTCGATCGTGACGTCCGCAACCGTGTGACGCGCCAACAGCTGGCTGGAGGCCTCGAAGCGCAGCGTCTCCTCGATCCAGCTGGGGACCAGCTCAGGATCGGCGAAGACGTCGGCGCGCTGATCGGGGTGCCGGCTGATGCTGGCGACAGCGTTGCCGAGGAGCTTGGTGGTGGTCTCGTTGCCGGCCACGACCATGAGGAACAGGAAGGCGGTGAGCTCGCCGTCGGTCATCCGGTCGCCCTCGTCCTCCGCGTGCATCAGTGCCGTCACCAGATCGTCCTCCGGCGCTGCCTTTCGCTCGGCCAACAGGCTGCTGAAGTAGCCGAACATCTCCATCGACGCGTCCATCCCGACCTGTGGCACGTCGCGCAGTCCGTCCTCACGCAGCACCAGCAGGTCGGCAAGTCGGCGTACCTCGTCGCGATCGGCCTGCGGCACCCCGAGCATCTCGGAGATGACATCCATCGGGAACTTGCCGGCGAAGTCCTTGATCCAGTCGAACTCATCGCCCATCGCCAAGGCTTGGTCGAGGTAGTGCGCACTGATCTTGGCGATCCGCGGCTCCATCTCGGCGACCCGGCGCGGCGTGAAGCCGCTCGAGACCAGCTTGCGCAACCGGGTCTGCTGCGGAGCGTCCATGCCGAGGAAGGACATCACGATGTGGGCGTTCGGATTCCATGCGCTCTTGTCGAGCGTGACTCCCATCTTGTTGGAGTAGGCCTCGTCGGAGCGAAACGCCTCGCGGACGTCCTTGTGCCGCGAGAGGACCCAGAAGTCGTGCTCCTCGTTGTGATAGAGCGGAGCCTCGTTGCGCAGGCGTGCGTACGTGGGGTACGGATCGTCCTGCAGCGCGTGGTCGTAGTGGTCGAAGTTCAACGGGCACTTCGCAACATCGGTCTGGTCAGTCATCAGTTGCCCTCCATGATCACGGCGACGACATCGTCGAGCCGTTCGCTGAGCTCGTCGTAGGTCATCAGGCCCATCCCGGCCTGGAGCAGGGCGCCGGAGAACGCGAGAGTCAGCGCCTCCACCACCCGCGGGTCAGCCTGTTCGCCGATCGCCGTACGGAAACGAGAGACGAACTCGGCGCCGATCACCAGGCGCAGCCGCTCGACCTCCGGGTCGGTGCCGAGCAAGGCGATGTTCGCGGCGGTGGCCAGGTTGGGCGACAACGCCAACATCCGGGAGAGGTGCCGGGTGACCTCACGTACCCGATCGACCGCGGCCGCGCCGGTGGGCTCGGGTCCACGCTCGGCGACGATCCGTCGGTGGAAGAGCTCAGCGAACAGGTGGTTCTTCGACGCCAGGTAGGTGTATGCCGTGGCGGGCGAGACGCCCGCACGTTGAGCCACCGTACGGATGGTCAGCGCTTCGGGTCCGACCTCCTCCAGCTCGACCTCGGCGGCAGCGAGCAGCCCCTCGACCGTCTCGGCCTGCCGTGGGTTCAATCCCTGGCGCAGGTGCGGGGTGACCCCACCGATGATCGCTGCTGACTCGCTCATCTCAGCTGCCCTCCCCCTGCTTGGCCTTCGCCCGCTCAGCCTTGGCGATGGTGTCCTCGACGAGGCTGTTCAGGCGCGCGCCGACCGGCCAGCCGCCGTAGTGGCACACCATGATGACGATCTCGCGCAGCGCGGCTTCGTCCAGCTCGCCGGCGGCGTAGGCAGCCGGGATCTGGATCGAGAGCACGTCCTGTGCACCGTGGTTGCTGAGCATGCCGATGAGCAGGAGCCGACGGTCGCGGTCGGAGAGACCGGGGCGCTGCCAGATCTCACCGAACAGGTGATCGGCGGTGTAGCGAAAGAAGTCGCCGTCCATGTCGCTCATCTCGAAGCCGTAGACCTGCTCCATCTTCTGCAGGCCGCGGCGTCGAATCTCGGGGAGGTCCTCGAACTTGTCCATGTCTACTCCTTGGGCGGCAGGCCGAGAGCGGCTGCCAGGTTGTCGGACGCGAAGTGCGCCATCGGAACGTCGACGCCGAGGCGATCGGCCAGCGCGATCGCGTGACCGAGATCCTTCGAACCGAGGGCATGAACGTGCTCGAAGATGGAGACCCAGAAGTCGTCTGGTTCCATCTGCCGTGCGGTGTCGCGATGCATGATGGCGCCCGGCCCACCAGTGATCGCATCGGTGTGCCGCACGATCCGACCGAGAACCTGCAGGTCGACCCCCGCCGCCTCCGCAAGCCTCAGCGCCTCACCCGTTGCCGTGAAGGCAACGAAGTGCAGGAGATTGCGCGCGAGCTTGGCGGCCGTGCCATTGCCGATCGGCCCGCAGTGCACGACTTCCGAACCCATCAGCGCGAGCGGACCGCCTGCCGCCACGAAGGCCTCATCAGTGCCACCGACCAAGATCGCCAACGTGCCGTCCGCGGCACCCATGGCCCCGCCAGAGACTGGAGCGTCGACGACCAGCACCTCGTGACGACCGCCGAGCTCCTCGAGAGACCGTGGCAGGTCAGGCGAGACGGTCGAATGCACAGCGACAACTGTTCCGGGCTTGGCGGCGGTCAGGAGCTCGTCCATCACCTGCTGCACCTGTTCGTCGGTGTTGACCATGACCGAGATGTAGGCACATTCTGACGAGAGCTCGGCGACGGAAGTGGCAACCTTCGCACCGGCCTTCTCGGCCTCGGCGAGCGGCTCGGGAGCGAGATCGAAGACCGTCAGGCCGCCGTCCCACGCCGCGAGTCGGAGCGCCATCGGCTTGCCGATGTTGCCCAGACCAATGAAGCCGACTCTGATCACGCGCGGAACACCTGACCGCCGTCGACGTCGAGGATCTGCGCGGTGATCCACGAGGCATCATCGCTGAGCAGGAACAGACAGGCGCCGACCATGTCGTCGGGCTGGCCGATGCGCTTGATCGCGAGGCTGTTGCGGACGATGTCGTGTGCTGCGTCTCCGGCCTGGGTCCGGGTGGCCTGGGTGTCCACCGGTCCCGGAGCGATGGCGTTGACCCGGATGTTCATGCCTCCGAGCTCGTGCGCCAGCTGCTGGGTCAGACCGTTGATGCCGACCTTGGCCAGACCGTAGAAGCCCGAGTAGAGCCATGCTGCGGTCGAGGACTGGTTGACGATCGATCCGCCGCCACGCTTCTGCATGTGGCCGAAAACCGCTCGTGTGACGATGAGGGCGCCGTCCATGTTCACGTTCATGAACGTGCGGTAGTAGTCCCAGTCGACCGTGATGAGCAGGTCGAACTGCATGTCGCCATAGATCGCTGCGTTGTTGACCAGCAGGTCGATCCCGCCGTACGCCTCCACCGCGGCGTCGGCCATGGCGTTGGCGGACTCGGCGTCGGAGACATCGCAACGCACGAACAGGGCGGTGCCGCCGGCCGCCTCGATCTCCTTGACGACGCGCTCTCCCGACTCGGTGTTGAGGTCGGCGACGACGACCGAGGCGCCCTCGGCGCCGAGCGCCTTCGCGTAGGCCTCGCCGATGCCCTGCGCCGCTCCGGTGACGATGGCGACCTTGTCCTGAAAACGCATGCTGTGTCCTTCTGACTCGGGGAGATGGATGGTCACGCCGGTTCCGCGATGGTCTTGGTCTCGAGGTACTCCTCGAAACCGGCGACGCCCATCTCGCGGCCGATGCCGGACTGCTTGTAGCCGCCGAACGGGGCGTCGGGGCTGAACCAGACACCGCCGTTCACGGCCAGGGTGCCGGTACGGATGCGGGCGGCGACCGCCTTGGCGCGGGCGAGGTCGGCGGAGTCGACCGAACCGGAGAGGCCGTACGCCGACTCGTTGGCGATCCGCACGGCATCGTCGTCACCGTCGTGCGGGATGACCACGAGCACCGGACCAAAGATCTCCTCCTGTGCCAGGCGCGACGTGTTGTCGAGACCTGCGACCACAGTCGGCTCGATCCAGTAGCCGTCCTGGTCGATCACGTTGCCGCCGGTGGCGAAGGTGCCACCCTCGGCGATGGCGATCTTGAGGTACTCCTCGACCCGGTCACGCTGGACCGCCGAGATGACAGGTCCGCAGATCGTGCCGGGGTCGGTCGGATCCTTGGCACCGATCGACTCCATCGTCTCGGCGGCGACACGTACGGCCTCGTCGTACTTCGCGCGCGGGACGACCAGGCGCGTGGTGATCGCGCAGCCCTGACCGGCGTGGATGCAGGCGGCGAACGCGGTGGCGCCGGCGACCGAAGCGACGTCGGCGTCGTCGAGCGCGATGGCGGCGGACTTGCCGCCGAGCTCGAGGAACACCTTCTTGAGCGTCGGCGCTGCCGCGGCCATGATCGCCCTGCCGGTGGCGGTCGAGCCCGTGAACGAGACCATGTCGATCCGCGGATCGGTGGTCAGCGTCGCGGCCACCTCGTTCGACAGCGGCGTGACGACGTTGAAGACGCCGGCCGGGATGTCGGTGTGCTCGGCGATCAGGCGGCCGAGCTCGGCCGCCAGCCATGGGGTGTCCGGAGCGGGCTTGAGGACGACGGTGCAGCCGGCCGCCAGCGCCGGGGCGACCTTGGCCAGGTTGATCTGGGTCGGCACGTTCCACGGCGTGATCGCGGCGACGACGCCGATCGGCTCGCGCCGTACGGTCCGCCGGCTCGGGATGCCCATCGGCGAGGCGACACCGAGGTCGGTCTCGAACTCGTACGACTCGGCAAGGTCGGCCACGAACGTCAGGCCGTCGACCGGGCCGTCGAAGCCGGCGGCACCGATCATGAAGCCGGGCATCCCGACCTCGGCAGTCGTGAGCGCCCGGAAGTCGTCGGCGTTGTCGTACAGCGCCTTCTGCAGCTGTCGGATGCAGCGCACCCGGAGCTCTTGGTTGGTCGACCAGTCCGTCTCGTCGAACGCACGACGGGCGGCAGCGATCGCCGCCTCCATGTCATCGGCGGTGCCGTTCGGCGCGACCCCGATCTGCTCGCCGTTGGCGGGGTTGAGGATCGGGTAGCTCGTGCCGTCGCTGGCACCGACGAGTTTGCCGTCGATCAGCTGCTGGGCGGCCGGGGTGTTGAGAGTGCTCATGTGGTGACCTCTGTCGGCTTCTGGGTGAGGTAGTCGCCGCGCTCGACCGGAGGCGGCCAGACCGGGGACGGGATGTCTTCGTACGTGTAGTGCCCGGGTACGTCCAGGCCGCCGACCGACATCCGCTTGAGCAGGGTGTCGGGTGCCTTGTCGGCGCTGATGATCTGCATGAACGTGTGCGCCGTCGAGGGCATGTCGAACCAGTCGCGCTGCCAGGCGAACTTGAGCTTGCCGGCATCGTCGCCCTCGGTCTGCCGCTCCACACCGAACCAGGATCCGCCGATGCCGAGGATCTCGAACTCCTTGCCGGCGTCATCGAGGATGCCCGACTTCTGCTTCCAGAAGCCGACGATCATCCCCTTCTGGTCGTCGATCAGCGACGCCTGGTAGTCGTAGTGCCAACCGTCGAGGCCGTCCATCTCGATGCCGATCGCGTAGTCGCGGATCTGGTCACGGCCGACCGCCATGAAGTGCTCGTCGACCGAGTACATCCAGCCGTACGTCGCATCCACGGCGTAGTGCTCGGCCATGATCCGCCAGTCGCCGATGCGCTCGGCCTCGCGGTTGACCTCCAGCCACGAGTCCCAGAACTCCTCGAGCTCTGCGCGGTCGTAGTCGGTCATTCTTCCTCCATCGATAGAGCCATGGCTGGGCAGTACTTGACGGCACGCTGCACCTGTTCGCGCAGCGACTCGTCGGGGTTGGCGTCGAGAACGATCACCTGGTCGATGTCGGCGTCGAGGCCGAAGACGTCAGGCGCCTCGTGCTGACACATCTGGTGTCCTTGGCAGAGCTCCAGGTCGGCAGCAACTTTCACTTCTGCCTCCTGACGTATCGCACCGTGCAGGGCTTGGCGAGCTGGATGACCATCTTGGAGGTGTCGTCGCAGTACGCCTCCGACGGCTGCGTCATCTCGAAGGTGTAGTCACGCAGGATCACCGAGAAGATCGCCTTGAGCTGCATCATCGCGAACGCGTTGCCGACGCAGCGATGCTTGCCGGCGCCGAACGGGATCCAGGTCCAGCGGTTGTGCAGGTCAGCCTGGTTGGGGTCGATGTAGCGGCTGGGGTCGAACGTGTCGGGGTCCGGGAAGTCCTCGGCCAACCGGTTGGAGACGCGGGGGCTGGCGCCGACCATCGTCCCGGCGGGGAGCAGGTGTCCGCCGATCTCGTACTCCTCCTGCGCCACCCGCAGCAGCAGGATCAGCGGCGGGTGAAGGCGCAGCGTCTCCTTGAGGGCGGCTTCCAGCTGCGGGATCTCCCGGAGCGCCTGGAACGACACCTCCGAGCCGTCGGCGTACAGCTCGTCGAGCTCGGCTGTGATCGTGGCCATCGCGTCCGGGTGACGCAACAGCTCGATCAGGGTCCACGCCGCCGTACCGGAGCTGGTGTGGTGCCCTGCGAACATCATCGAGATGAACATCCCGGTGATCTGGTCGGCGGTGAAGTGCTCGGAGCCGTCCTCGTTCCTGAGCGAGATCAGCACGTCGAGCAGATCACGGTCCTCGCGGGCGACCTTGCCTCGTACGTGACGCTTGTCGATGATCTCCTGCACCAGGTCGACCAGCTTGAGCCGGGCGGCGTCGCGGATCTCGAACGACTCGACCCCCTTCATGTACGGGTCGACGTATGCCAACGCATCCGTGCCGCGCTCCAGCTCGTGGTAGTACTCGGCGAAGCGGGAGTCGAGCTCGGAGCGGAACGGCATGCCGATCAGGCATGCCGAGGTCGTGTAGATCGTCAGCTCGGCGAAGAAGTCGAGCAGGTCGATCTCGCCCTCCTCGCCCCATCCGGCGACCATCTGGTTGATCTCGTTCTCGATCGTGGTGGCGTGACCGCGCATCATCTCGCCCTTGAGTGCCTGGTTCTTGAGGGCTTCCTGCCGTTGCTCAGGAGTGGTGTCGAAGACGACGCCCTTGCCGAAGATCGGCGTCATGAACGGATAGGCAGCAGCCTGGTCCAGGACCTCGTCCGGTGCCCGGAAGAACGCCTCGTTCGCCTCGGCGCCGGTGACCAGGACGACGTCGCGGTCGGCCAGCCGGAAGCGGCCGACCTCTCCGCACTCGTCGCGTACGCGGTGGAGCAGGTCGATCGGGTCGTCGCGCAGGTCCTCGAGATGACCGTGCTCGGAGTCGGGGAACCGGCGCGAGACCTCGGCAATGGCATCAATGCTCATGACTTCTTCTCCAAGGGTGCTTCGGGGTTGACCTCGACGAGGCTCAGGTGCACGCCCCGGGGCTGGTTGACGACGTTCGCGATCGCGTCGGCGAGTGCTGCGGGCTTGAGGAAGTGTGGGTGGCGGGCGAGACCGAACTTGACCCATCCGTTGAGCACATCGGCCGCAGCGTCGTCGTCCCACTCGGTGCCCATCTCGCTCCATGTCGGTCCGGGTCGCACGATCGACGTGCGTACGCCGGTGCCCTCGAGCTCCATCTGCATCGCATGCGCCATCCCCTCAAGGCCCCACTTGCCGGCGGCGTAGGAGGAGACGAAGGGGCGGGCACGTACCGCGACGTCGGAGCTGACGAAGAGAACGTCGCCGCGCCTGCGCTCGACCATGCCCGGCACGAACGCGCGCACCAGGCGATGCGCGCCAAGCAGGTTGAGGTCGATCTCGGCACCGAAGCGCTCGGTGGTGACCTCGTGGATCGTGCCGGGGTCGACGCGTCCGGCGTTGGAGATCAGCACCTCGACCTCGCCGAGGTCGGCGGCCACCGCCTTGGCGAAAGCCTCGACCGAAGCGGTGTCGGTGACGTCGAGCGGATGGGCGACGGCCTCGCCGCCAGCACCCTTGATCTCCGCGACGACCGCCTCGCACTTCTCGACGCGCCTGGCGCCAAGGGCGACCGGAAAGCCGGCCCTGGCGAGGGTCAGCGCAGTGGCGGCACCGATCCCGGAGGACGCTCCGGTGATGACCGCAGGACGGCGGTCAGGCTGGTCGTACGAGCTCATGGATGCCCCGTCTGGACGGATGATTGGACAGGTGTCCAGTTTGGCATCAACGGCTCCGTCCGCGCAAGCCCATCCCCTGCGGGGCGGTGACCTGCTCGCCCATCCCCGGACGTGGCGGTGACCTGCTCGCCCATCCCTTCAGGCAGCGGTGCGCTACTCGCCCATCAGCTAGCCAGAAGGGCGACCAACTCACCGCTCACCAGCTGGGCGGGTCAGCCCGACAGCTTTAGCGGGTGACGGTGGCGAGCTCGTCGCGGGACGGGCAGTCGCACTCGAGGGCGATCTCGTCGAACTCGACGCCGATGCCGTGGCCCGTCATGATGCCGGAGCCGAACGTGGTCGAGGTCAGCACGTCCCAGGCGAGGATCACCGCCGCCGCCGTGTAGGTCGTGTGCTCGTGCGGCCAGTGGACGCCGTCCGGCGTGACGTAGCCGGTCCAGTAGGCGCCGTCCTCCGTACGGAGGTGCTGCATGTCCGTGAAGATCTGCTCGGCACGCGGATCGCCGATCGACTTCAGCGCCATCGCGAGCTCACACGTCTCCGCGCCGGTGAACCACGGGTTCTCGCTGACGCAGCGGATGCCGAGGCCGTCCTCGACGAACGTGTCCCACCGCGAGGCCATCATCTCTGCGGCGGACTCACCGCGTACGGCACCACCGAGGACCGGGTAGTACCAGTCCATCGAGAAGTTCGACTTGTCGAGGAACTGGTCACGGTGTTCACGCAGGGCATGGCCCAGACGGCCACCGGCGAGCTCCCACTCTGGCTGGGGCTCGTCCATGATCTCGGCAAGGGCCACACCGCAGCGCAGCGCCTGATAGATGCTCGAGCTGCCGGCGAGCAATGCTTCGGCGTTGATCGTGGCGGGGCCGTTGGCATCCCACTCGCGCGACCAGGCAATGCCACCGAACGGCAGCTGCAGATCCACGACCAGGTCGAGTGCACCGCGCACGACCGGCCACATGCGCTCGAGGAACACGCGATCGCGACGAATCGACCAGTGGTGCAGGACGCCGACGGCGATGTAGGCCGCCATGTTGGTCTCGGTGCTGGCGTCCTCGACATTGCCGGCCACCAGCTTCATGGGCCAGGAGCCGTCGGCGCGCTGGTTGCGCAGGCACCAGTCGTACGCAGCCTCGGCGGCCTCGATCTCGCCGCCGACCAGCAGCGCCATGGCGCCCTCGACGTGGTTCCACGCGTCGGTGTGCTCGCCGATGGTCCAAGGGATCGCCCCATCAGCCTCCTGCATCGAAGCGATGCTGGCGGCAGTCTGGGCGATCTGCTCGGGGGTCATGGCGTGTGCCGTCACTTCGAAGAGATGTCCGGCTTGCGGAGGTAAAGGACCATGCTCTTGCCGATGAACGGGTTGAGGATCTTCTCGGCGAGCCGGGTCACGGTGCTGTAGCGAGGGGTCTTCATGATGTCCCACACCAGGACCTGGTGATAGGCCTTCACCAGCGGGTTGTCATCGTTCTTGACGCCGACGGCGCACTTGAGCCACCAGTACGGAGAGTGCAGGCCGTGCGCGTAGTCGATCGACTCGAACTCCATGCCGGCGTTCTCGAGCTTGCCGATCAGCTCCTTGTCGGAGTAGATGCGGATGTGCCCGCCGGGGGTGTTGTGATAGTCGTCGGACAGCTTCCAGCAGACGATCTCGGGAAGCCAGCGAGGCACCGTGATGGCCATCGTGCCGCCGGGACGCAGCACGCGTACGAGCTCGTCGATCGCCTGGATGTCGGCGGGGATGTGCTCAAGGATCTCGGACGCGATGACCCGGTCGAACTCGCCGTCGGCGAAGGGCAGCGACAGCGCGTCGCCCTCCTTGATGTCGGCGGAGGCGCCCTCGGGGACCTCGCCTGCCTCCTTCATGGCACCGAACAGGTCCAGCACGTTGGCGAGCTCGTCGGCGTCCTGGTCGAACGCGATGACGTCAGCACCACGGCGGTACATCTCGAACGCGTGGCGGCCGGCGCCGGCGCCCATGTCAATCACTCGTTCGCCCGGCTTGAGACCGAGTCGGTCGAAATCAACTGTCAGCATCTGCTTACTTCTTTCCCTTTTTCTTCAAGGACACAGCCTGTGCCGCGTGGGCGGCGATCACTTCTTCGTATGCGGCGGCGGTGGATTTGGCCACCGCGCTCCAGCTGAACTTCTCGAGCACGCGGGCGCGACCGGCCTTGCCCATCGCCTCGCGACGCTCGGGGTCGTCCAGCAGCTCTGCGATTGCGGCCTCCAGCTCGCCCACGTCGCCGGGGGTGACGAGCTTGGCGCAGACACCGTCCTCGCCGACGACCTCGGGGATCGCGCCGGCACGGCTCACCACCAACGGAGTGGCGCAGGCCATCAGCTCCGCGGTCGGCAACGAGAAGCCTTCGTACAACGACGGTACGCAGGCCAGCTCGGCCGAGCCCATGACGTCGACGAGCTCAGCGTCGCTGATCCCGTTGACGAACGTGACGTGCTCGGCAATGCCGAGGTCGTCGATGAGCTTCTCGGTACGACCGCCGGCTTTGAGCGTCGTGACGAGCAGCAGCTCGAGATCGCGCTCGGTGCGCAGCTTGGCGAATGCCTCGAGCAGGGTGGCGATGCCCTTCATCGGAGCATCGGCGCTGGCCATGGCCACGAGGCGACCGGGTACACGCGGAGCGGTCGGCGGTACGAACACGTCATCGACACCGAGCGTGATGACTTCAAGCACCGACGGGTCGACGCCGAAATCGGTGATGATGTCGCGGCGGCTCGACTCCGAGACCGTGAGGATCTTGGTGAGCTGCTTGGCCACCCGCTTCTGCATGCGCAGGAAGCCGTACCAGCGACGCATGCTGAGCTTCTTGCGCAGCGGCGCCTGCGCCAGGTCGATGCGGCGGTCGAACGTGATCGGGTGGTGGATCGTGGTGATCAGCGGGAAGCCGAGCTCGGCGATGTCGAGCATGCCCGAGCCGACCGTCTGGTTGTCGTGGACGATGTCGAAGTCGCCGACACGGTCCTTCATCAGCCGCGCGGCGCGCTTGCTGAACGTCTTGGGTTCGGGGAACCCGGCAGTGCACATCGTCAGGAACTCCTCGACGTCGATGAGGTCGCGGAACTCCTTCGGCTTGGGAACGCGGAACGGGTCGGGCTCACGATAGAGGTCGAGCGAAGGAACCTTGTGCAGGATCACGCCCTCGTCCAGCTCTGGGTAGGGCTGGCCCGAGTAGACCTCGACGTGGTGCCCGAGCTTCACGAGCTCACGACTCAGGTGTCGGAGGTAGACGCCCTGACCACCGCAGTGGGGCTTGCTGCGGTAAGACATGAATGCGATACGCACGTGGCGCCTCCGTCGGGTTGTACAAGCTCAGTTCACTTGACTGAACTTTCAATTGTCTCGTGACCAGGGGTCAATGAGGAAATTCTGGCACTGAGGCCTTCATCACCTCAGTAGCCGGAATTCTTGCCGCTGTTGCCCGGGTAGAACGTGTGGCTTGCTGTCACACCGCCGTCGACGGCAAATTCGCCTCCGGTGGTGTACCCACTCTCATCGCTGGCGAGGTACACGTACAACGGCGCAATGTCCTCGGGCGTCCCGACCCGCTCCAGCGGAATGCGGGTCGAGCCCCACTGCATGGCGGCGTCTCCACCCTGGGCCTGGGTCATCGGGGTGTCGATCATGCCCGGGTGCACCGAGTTGACCCGCACGTTGTGCGCGCCGAGCTCGATGGCTGCCGACTTGGTCATGCCGCGGATCGCGAACTTCGTGCCGGCGTAACCGGTCAGCGACGCCATGCCCGCGAGACCTTCGACCGAGGAGCAGTTGATGATCGAGCCCTGGCGGTTGGCCTTCATGGCCGGCGCAACGGCCTGCATGCCGAAGAACGTCCCCTTCTGGTTGACGTTGATCAGCAGGTCCAGGTCTGACTCAGGCATGGCGTCGACCTCACCGAAGCGCAGCACGCCCGCATTGTTGACGAGCACGTTGACGAATCCGCCGAGGCTCTGCTCAGCATCCTTGACGACCTCTGCCCACGAGGCCGCGCTGGAGACGTCCAGGTGGCTGAAGAACGCCGCGTCGCCGAGCTCGTCGGCGAGCTGCTTGCCGGCATCATCGGCGACATCGGCGATGATCACCGTGGCGCCCTCACGTACGAAGTGGCGCGCGATGGCCGCGCCCTGGCCCTGGGAGCCGCCGGTGATGATCGCGCGCTTGTCCACGAGACGGGACATGTGTTCCTCCATAGAAGTGTGGTGTGGCTAGAGCGAAAGGATGGCGTCGGCCGCGAAGGAGATCTCCGGGTCGCGGTCGGCGAAGAAGCCACCGAGGGTCTTGTCGAGCTCGTCGGTGGACCAGATGTCGGCCTCGGTGTCGAAGCGCTGCTCCACGACGGGGGCGGCGATCAGCGCCACCATGCCGCCATAGACGACGAACACCTGGCCGCTGATGCGCGAAGCCGCAGGAGAGGCGAGGTAGGCGACCAGCGGTGCGACGTGATCGGCGCTGTAGGGGTCGATCGTCTTGCCGGACGTGTCCTCGCCGAAGACCTCGGCGGTCATGGCCGTCCGCGCCCGCGGGCAGATCGCGTTGGCCCGTACGCCGATACGTGAAAGGCCACGCGCCGTCGTGAGGGTGAGTGCCGTGATGCCGGCCTTGGCGGCGGCGTAGTTGGCCTGACCCGGCGAGCCTGTGAGGAAGGCCTCCGACGCCGTGTTGATCACGCTGGCATCGACCGGCGCTCCGGACTCCTTGGCGACTTGCTTCCAATGAGACGCGGCGTTGCGTGACAGCAGGAAGTGGCCACGAAGGTGGATCTTGATGACGAGGTCGAACTCCTCGTCCGTCATGTTGAACAGCATCTTGTCGCGGGTGACGCCGGCGTTGTTGACCACGATGTCGAGGGAGCCGAAGCTGTCGAGCGCGGTCTTGACGATCAGGTCGGCGGTTGCCCGTTCACCGATGTCACCCGGCGCGAGCGCGACCTCGGCACCCAGGGCCTTGATCTCGTCCGCGGCTTCGTCTGCCGCTCCTGGCAGGTCGTTGAGCACGATGCGGGCACCGGACTTGGCCAGCGCCACCGCTTCCGCGCGCCCGAGACCCGCGCCTGCGCCAGTGACGACCGCCACGCGGCCGTCCAGAGAAGTCGAGCTCATGCGTCTTCGTCGATGCGCAGGGCCGACTTGGGACACACGGAGACGGCGCGCTGGACGCGGTCGCGGTTCTCTTCTGTCACCGTCGGATCCTCGACCTGCAGGTAGTCGTCATCGTCGACGAAGAACACGTCAGGTGCCATTGCTTCGCACAGTGCGTTCGACTCGCACACGTCGTAATTGACTTCGACTTTCGCCATCAGCGATGCGCCTCCTTGCAGACCCAAGAACTAGAACGTGTTCTACTCTATCCCAGCGCCGTCAGTTTGGATATGGCCCAGTCCCCATCACCGCGAGTCAGGGTGATGACGAGGCTGTTCTGGTTGGCCTGCTGCTTGGCGGACTTGCCCACACCGGCCGTCGTCGTCTGGTTGAGGAACACCAGGACCTTGGCCTTGTGCTCGGTCGCGCTGATGATCGCGGAGGAGACCGCCGTCGCCTGGAGCACGATCTTGTTCTTCTCGGTGTTGTCCCTGACCTGCGTCATGGTCGAGTCGTACTCCTTGCGGAACGACTTCGTCATCCGAGCCCGAGCGGTCTCCATGTCGTTGTCGAAGGTCTTGTAGTCGTACGACAGCGTCCGCGTGGCCAGGTCGGCTCCTGAGATCAGCACCTCGGTGCGGGCATCCTCACCGACCAGCACGCCATTGGGCGCCACGTCCAACGAGCCCTGCTCGGCGCGCCACCACAACGTCCCCACGCCGGCCGCCGCAAGTGCGACCAGCACCGCGAGGACGAGGGTCAGGTTCTTGTAGAACGGCGTACGGCCGCCGGCCTCCGTCACCTCCTCGACCACGAGCGGAGGGGCTGGCGCCTCATTCGCCGGCGCATTCTTGGCGGGCGCCTTCTTGGCTGCCTTCTTCGTGGATGCCTTCTTCGCCGGTGCGGCAGCCGGCGCGTCACCGTCTGGCTCGACGACCGGAGTCACCTCCGACTGGCAGAAACGGCACTTGATCGCCGAGGCCTTGATCGTCTCGGCACAGAACGGACAGACGCGTTCGTCACGCTTCAGCTTGGTCATCTCAACCCACGAACTCGAGCTTGGAGATCAGCCAACGGTCGTCTTCCTTGGCCATGGTCAGCTTCATGCGCCACGCCCGGTCCTCGACCTTGCCCTTGGTGCCCTTGTTCTGGACCTTGCTGCCGGCCGCGACGAACACGGTCGCCGAGTCGTCATCGATCTCACCCAGGGCGACCTCGTCCACGTGGCCCTTGGAGATCGACTCCTGGCTGACGGCCGCGTCCTTGAGTGACTTCAACGACGACTGGTACTGCTTCTTGAAGTCTCCGGTCGCGCCGTCGAGCACTCGCTCGGTCAGCTCATCCATCTTGCGGTGGTCGACCGCGAGGAAGGCCAGCGTCTCGGAACGGGCGGCACGGGAGATGTCGGAGAACTGGTCAGCCCGGGCCTCAGCCGGAGAGCTGCCCGGAGCTGCCGCGCTGCCGCGCACGGCGAAGAGCACGAGCCAGCCGACGAGAACGGCGAGGGCCAGAGCCAGTGCGGTGTTGGTGAGGGAGGTTCGTTTCACTGGTTCTTCCAGTCGAAGAGCGGAGGCGCGTACTTCGTTCCGCGCATGTTGATCGGTGGGCCCGAAGCGCACTTCGCCTCATAGTACGGAGCGACGAAAGTCTCCTCCGCCGTCGGACGCCACTGTCCTGGCGGCAGATAGCCATCCGTGCACGCCGCTGGGGTCAGCTCGTTCATGTTGAGGTTGACGCGGCCGAACTTCTGTCCGTCCGTCTGCTTGCCGTCGGTGAGGGCTGACGGCCCCGACGATATGAGCCGCGGGAACGTGACCAGGAGCTGCTCGAGGGCGGGCAGGCGGGCGTCGAGGACTTCCGTGACGCTGATCAGGGGGCGAAGCAACGGCGGCAACGACGTGCGAAGGGTGCTGACCAACGCCGTGACCTCGTCGGCTGCAGGCGCCGCCCGGTCGAGGATCTTGCGTACGTCTTGGTCCGACGTCGCCAGCGTGTCGGTCACGTCAGCAAGGTCCTTGGCGAACGAACGGATGCTGGCCGAGTTGTCCTTCTGGGTCTGGAGCACCGTCTTGGCGTCGTCCAGCAATGCCAGTGTCTGGGGCTCGTTCTCCACCGCGGCGTCGATGAACTCCTGGGCGCTGTCGACCATCGACCGCAGCGGGTTGGCATTGCCCGTGAACATCGTGCCGAGCTCGGTGACCACGGTGTTGAGCTCGCTGGCGTTCACGCTCGAGACGAAGCTGTCGAGATCCTGCAGGAGCACGTCCTCGCCGAGCGGGAGGCTCTCGGGTGTCCCCTGCACGGTGTCACCGTCCTTGAGCAGCCGACCACCCTTGGTGGCTGGTTCGAAGGAGATGTACTGCTCCCCGACCACACTGAGGTTGTGCACGAACACGGGTGAGTCGGCAGGGATCTTGGTGCCGTCATCGATCGCCAGATCGACGCGCAGCCCCTTGCCGTCGACTTCCATCTTGCTGACCTTGCCGATCCTGACTCCGCGATAGCTCGCCTCGCTGCCCTGGTAGAGGCCTCCCGAGTCGGGCAGGAGGACGTGCACGGTGTAGCCGCGACCGAGGGCTTGGTCGACGAAGCCGAGATAGTTGGCACCGATGTAGAGGATCCCCATCGCGCTCAGCATGACGAAGGCGACGAGCCTGACCTTGATTCCGCGCCTCATGACGTGCCACCCCCCAGCAGTCCGCCGACGAGCTCGACGAGGCCCGCGGACGATTCGTCGTCCTCGGAACCGCCATCGCCGCCCTTGTCCTTCGGCTTGCCCGTGAGAAGGTCGTGCAAGAGGGTGTCAGGTTGACCGTTCTCTGCCAGCGACACCGGATCCGCTGCCTCGCACAGAGGCAGGAGCGGAAGCAACCCGCAGATGGCATCGACGCCACCGCCGGCCACGCTGCAGATCGGCGCAGTGGGCAATCCGCGGCACAGCGTCACGACCTCGTCGAGCGTCGTGGGCAGTAGGCCGCCTTCGCTGACCGGGGTGAGCTTCACCTGCATCGAGAACACCACATTTGCGAAGTCACCCTTGATCACAGTCGCCGCGTCGATCGGGAACGGGTAGCTCGACGCGGTGACCAGCCCCGGGACGAGGGAGGCGCCCGTGTCGGAGAGGTTGCGCAGCACCGGCTCCAGGTGACGGAGCTCGGCGACCAGGTCGTCCTTGGTCTCGTTGACCACGCGGGTGCCGACCTCGCCCAGCTTGTCGAGCTCCGACAGCATGCCGACCAGCTGCTCGTGCTGGTCTCGCAGCACGTTGATCGCGGGCCCTGCCGCATCGATCGCCTTGCCGATGGTTTCCTTCTCGTCGACCAAGGTCTGGCTCAGGCCATTGATCGAATCGAGCGCCTGCACGATGTCGCCCTTCTGGGAGTTCAGCGTGCCGACCAGCGTGTTGACCTGGCTGAGGACGTCGCGCATCTTGCCGGTGCGGCCGTCCATCATCGCGTTGAGCTCTCGTGTGATGGTCTGGAGCTGGCCGAGACCGCCACCGGTCAGTACGAAGGAGAGGGCTCCGAGGACTTCCTCGACCTCCGGGTTGCGGCCGGTCCGGTCCATCGGGATCACGTCGCCCGGGCCCAGCCTGCCGGAACCACCCGGCTTGCCGTCCGCACCGATCGGCGCTGAGAGCTCGATGTACTTCTCGCCCAGCAGGCTGGTCTGCCGGATCTCGGCGACCGCATTGTCAGGGAGGACGACGTCGTCGCGGACGAGCATCTTGACCTTGGCGTTCCACCCGGATCGGACGATCTCCTCGACCTGGCCGATGGGCACGTCGCCCACCATGACGGCTGAGCGAGGTACGACGTTGAGCGCGTCGGCGAACTCGGCGCTGACCTCGAAGCCGTTGTCCTTGCTGACCTTGTTGCCGGGCAGCGGAAGGTCGTAGATGCCGTTGAACTGACAACCGCTCAGCGCGAGGACGAGCAGGGCGGCCACGACCAGACGCAGCTGACGACGCATCATGACGCACCACCCCCGAGCAAGGACTGCAGATCCGGCAAGCCGCCCTTCGAGGCTGGCGTCGGGGGCTTGACGATGTCGGGGGTGGACGCTGCGGAGCTCGGCACCGCAGGAGTGTCACCGGACGCGGCGGGGAGGATCGGAGTGAGAAGTCCCGTGATCACGTCGCAGACTGCCTGCGGGGCACCGGCGTTGAGGAGTGTCTGGCACAGGAACTGATCGGGTCGGAACTGGATGCCCGGGGCGATCTGGACACGCGACCCATAGGTTCCTGTCGTCGGTTCGAACGCCAACGCGAGGTCGCTCATGGCGAGCGAACCTTCTTGGACGACGATGCCGACGGCATCCTTCTGGTTGTCGACGCGCTGCAGGAGGCTGGCCAACAGGTCCACGTCCTTGCCGAGCGTCTCCCGGTTCTCGTGCACGAATCCCTTGACCGACCCGAGCACCTTGGCGAGGGAGTCGAGCACACCTTTCAGCTCGTCCCGCTCCCCTGCAAACTGCTCGGACACCCCGGAGAGCTCGGTCAGGAACTCCTGCACCGTGGCGTCATTGGTGGCGAGTGTGTCGGTGATCTCGGCGAGCGATCGTACGTTCTCGAACAGCGGCCCGCGGTTGTCCGCGAACACCTCAGCAGCCTTGGACAGGTTGCGGATCGTCTGGGATCCGAGCGCTCCGTTGCCGTCGAGAGCCTTCACGCCTGCTGTGAGCAAGCTGTCGAGTGCACCCTTGGTCGACCCGCCCTGAGGGCCGAGCGTCACCGCAAGATCGTCCAACGACCGGAACATGCGATCGAGCTCGATCGGCACCTGGGTGCGTGCGAGCGGGATGTCGCCGTCGTCCGGCATCGCCTTGCCCTTGGAGTAGGCGGGGAACACCTGTACGTAGCGGTCGGCCACCAGGGTTGGCGTCACGACGGCTGCCTCGGCGTCGGCCGGGATCTTGTAGTCGCGGTCGTACGTCATCTCGACGCGGACACTGTTGCCCTCGGGCACGACGGCGGTCACTTCGCCGACGCGCACACCCATGACCCGAAGGTGGGTGCCGGGATAGACGCCGACAGCACGGTCGAAGTGCGCCGTGACGGTACGTGAGCCTTCACCGGGGAAGATCAGGAAGGCAAGCAGCAGCAAGCCCACGGGGATGGCCGCCAGCACGAGCTGAGTTCTTCTGCTCCAGCTCGACATCATCGACCCCCCGGTTTCGTCGTCGTGAACTCGCCGGCGAACACGCCCGCGATGTTGGGGACGTACGCGTCGAACCAGGGTCCGGACCCGACGATGTTGCCGAGGATGTTGACGTAGGGCCCGTAGTTGTGGAGCAGGGTCTCGATCTGGTCCTCGCGCGCATGCAGGAACTTCAGGACGTTCTCGAGCTTGTCGAGCGTCGGCTTGAGCTGCTCACGGTTGTCCTTGACCACGCCATCGAGCTCGTCGGCAAGCTTCGTCGCGTTGACGAGCAGGTCGTGAACGGCCTGCTTGCGGTTCTGCAGCTCCTGGAAGATGACGTCGGCCTGCTTCATCAGCGTCACCAGGTCGCCCTTGCGCTCGTCGAGCAGCTTGGTGACGCCGGCCGAACGGTCGAGAAGATTTTCGATCTCCTCGTCGCGGGTGGCGATCGTCGACGACAGGCGGGACAGCCCGGTGAAGCTCGACTGGACCTCGGGAGCGGCCTCGTCGATGACTTCGGCGAGCGTGTTGAGCGCCGTCGTGAGGTTTTCCTTGTCGGTCTGCTCGGTCTGCGTCGTCAGCTGGCCGAGGGTGCCGACGATGTCGGGACCGGCGTCCGTGCGCGAGATCGGGATGGTCGCGCCCGCAGGCAGCTGCCCACTGCCCGCCGGCTTGATGTTGAGGAACTTCTCGCCCAACAGGCTCTTGACCTCGACACTGGCGCGAGTCGAGCGACCCAGCTTGGCGTTCTTGACATCGAAGTCGGCGATCACCTTGGAGGTCCCGATGTCCAGCTTGCTGACGCGACCGACGCGTACGCCGGCCACCTGCACCTCGGCGCCGGTACGTAGTCCGCTCGCGTCGGTCAGCTCGGCGTGGAAGGTCGTGCCCCTCAACCACGGAAGCTTCTGGATGTTGAACGAGGCCACCATCACGAGCAGCAGCACCGCAATGGAGACGGCGCCCAGTCGCAGGACCTGCGAGTCACTTCTACGCGCCATCAGTTGCACCTCTCGGCCTGGCTGTAGATCGTGAGGTCGGAGATCTGCTTTCGCACCGGTTCAGGAAGAGCGTCCATGAGAACGCTGGGAAGCACGACGCCGAAGTGGAACTCGCAGAGATAGTAGTTGTACCAGGAGCCATAGACGCCGATGCGCGTCTGCTTGGTCAGCATGTCGGGCAGCTTGTCGAGGACCTCGTCGAGGTACGCCTTGTTCTCGGGCTTGGCGAGCAAGGTGAAAAGGCGACGCAGCTGGGCGACATCCTGCTTGATCAGCGGGCGGCTCTGCGTCAGCAGGTCGGCGACCGTCTCGGTGACGTTGGCGATGTTGGTCAGTGACGAGCCAATGACCTTGCGGTCCGTGGCAAGGTCCCCGAACCACGACTTCATGCTGACGATCAGCTCGTCGAGCTGTTGATGGTGGTCGTCGACCGTCTTCATCAGCGTGCTCAGGTTGGTGATCACGTCACCGATCAGCTGGTCACGATCGGCGAGCGTGCTGGTCAACGAGGCCGTGTTGGAGAGCAGCTCCTGGATCGTGCCGCCTTCACCCTGCAACACCTTGATCAGGTTGAGGGAGAGCTTGTTGACGTCCGCCGGGTTGAGAGCCTGGAACAGCGGCTGGAACCCCTGGAACAGCTCGGTGAGGTTGAGCGCCGGGGTGGTCTGGTCCAGACGGAGGGTCGACCTCGGCGCGAGACGCGGTGCGCCGGGCTTGCCCTCCGACAGCGACATGTAGCGATCACCGATGAGGTTGAGGAAACGGATGCTGGCCCGTGAGTCCTGGGTCAGAGGTACGCCGTCCTTGACCTTGAACGTCACCATCGCGTGATCACGCTTGTAGATCTTGACGTCCTTGACCTTGCCGACGACGACACCGGCGATGCGCACCTCGTCCCCCTTGGTGAGCTCCGATGCCGTCGAGAACTCGGCTTTGTACTCCGTCTGCGAGCCGAGACCGAAACCACCCATGATCGCGATCAGGAGCCCCGTGGTCATGAGGGAGACCACCGTGAACACGATGAGCTTGACCGCTGCGGCGCGGTACGCGGAGTGGCGGCTGCTCATGCCGGGTCCTGAGGGTCACGTGCTGAGCAGAGCCCGAGGTTCGCCGAGGTGGTCATTTGATGCCACCGTCGACTTCGTCCTTGTCGGAACCGTCTTTCAGAGGTTGGAATGTCGCCGGGTTCTTGTAGCTGCTGGGAAGGCCCAGGCACCACGGTCCGTGGCCGACCTCACCGAACTCCGGCTTGTCAGCTGCGGTGTAGCCGGTTCGCTGCGGAGCGCCGAGCTCGAGGGTCTGGTGGATGAGGTTGTTCTGGAAGACGTTCACGGTGTCTTCTCGCTGCAGCACGATGCCCTTGAGCAAGCAGGGCAGCTCTGGCGAGTAGGTGTCGAGCAGCGCCAGCAGCGGGCGGCCCGACCGCACCTGGTCGACCAGCAGCTGTTCGTTCTCGGCCAAGGTGGCACGGGTGACACGCGCGAGGCCGGTGAGGCTGCCGAGCGCCAGGTTCAGCGAATCCTTCTTGTCCGTGAGCGTCTTGGCCGTGACGGTGGCGTTGTCGAGCAGCCTGATCAGATCGGGAGCGGCGAGGTCGTAGGTCTTGGCCACGTCGGCGAGCAGGGAGAGGTCCGTCTTCAACGTGGGCAGCTTGACGTTGACGCGCTTGAGGTAGGCATCCAGCGACTCGAACGTGTCGCCGAGCTGGTCACCCTTGCCTTCGAGCGCGTGCGCGAGGGCGTACAGCGTGGCGTTGATGTCGGCCGGCTTGATCGAGCGGAGCAGCGGGAACAGGTTGGCCATGATGCTCTGCAGCTCGACATTCGTGCTGACCCTGCTGGCCGGAATGACGGCGCCGTTCGTGAGCTTGGCGGTGCCCGCCACCACGTCGCCTGCTGGTGGGACCAGCTGGACGTACTTCCGGCCGAACAGCGTGGTCGGCATGATCTCCACCGAGATGTCGGCCGGGATGTTGCGGGCTGCCTCGGGGCGTAGCGCCAAGGTGATCTTGGCCTGCTTGCCCGTGCTCTCGATCTTCTGGATGTTGCCGACGAGCGCGCCGTGCATGCGTACGTCACCGAACTTGGCGAGCTGGAGGCCGGTGCGCTCGGCCATCACCGTGACGTCGGTGGTCTTGGTGAACTGCTTGTTGTAGAGCGCGATGCACAGCCAGATCATCAGCGCGATCGTCACGATGTACGCGACCCCGGAGACCAGGAGGCGTCGATGTTCCCGGGGGGTGTCATGGATCAGGTTGGCCAGCATCAGATCACCCGGTGATCCGGACGGTGGTCGTCGAGCCCCAGATGGCGAAGCTGAGGAAGAAGTTGGCGACGATGACGGTCACGATCGACGCCCGGATGGCCTTGCCGACCGCCAGGCCGACGCCGGCTGGTCCGCCGGATGCCGTGAAGCCGTAGTAGCAGTGGATCATGATGATCAGCACGGCCAGGACGATCAGCTTGCCGAAGGACCAGAGGATGTCGATCGGTGGCAGGAACTGTCGGAAGTAGTGGTCGTAGGTGCCGACGGACTCGCCATAGATCATCGTGGTGATGAGGCGTGGTGAGAGGTACGAGGCCAGCAGCGCCACGGTGTAGAGCGGGATCACCGCGATGAAGCCGGCGATCATGCGAGTTGTCACGAGGAACGGCAGCGACTGCACACCCATGACCTCGAGGGCGTCGATCTCCTCGGAGATCCGCATCGAGCCGAGCCGCGCGGTGTAGCCACAGCCAACCGTCGCCGCGAGGGCGATCGAGGACACCAGCGGGGCGACTTCGCGGGTGTTGAAGTAGGCCGAGATGAACGCGGTGAACTTGGCGACACCGATCTGGCTCAACGAGGCATAACCCTGCAGGCCGACCTCCGTACCGGCGAAGAAGGCAAGGAACGCGATCACGCCTACCGTTCCGGCGATCACCGACAGCGCACCGACGCCGAACACGACCTCAGCCAGGGTCTTCCAGACCTCTTTGCGGTAGTCGCGCATGACCTTGGGGATGTAGCCGAGTGCCTTCAGGTAGAACAGCAGCTGGTCTCCCAGGCCCTCGAGGCGCGAGCGCTGCGACCTGACGAACGTCGAGCCCATCTCCGTGAGCGTGCTCATCACAGACCTGCCTGGGGGACGAACTGGAAGTAGAGAGCCGTGATGATCGAGTTGATCAGGAACAGCAGCATGAACGACAAGATGACCGACTCGTTGACGGCTCGGCCCACGCCGGCTGGTCCGCCACCCGCGTTGAGTCCCTTGTAGGCGCCGACGATCGCGGCCATGAACCCGAAGATGGCCGCCTTGATCATGGCGACCCAGATGTCGGTGAGAGTGGCCAACGACGTGAAGGACGCCATGAAGGCACCCGCAGAACCGCCCTGCACGATGACGGTGAAGTAGTAGCCCCCGGCGATGCCGGCGACGATGACGATGCCGATCATGAGCACCGAGACGATCAGGGTTGCGGCAGCGCGTGGCACGACCAGACGGTGGATCGGGTCGATGCCCAAGGTCTCCATGGCATCGATCTCTTCGCGCATCTTGCGCGCGCCCATGTCGGCGCAGATCGCTGACCCGGCCGCACCCGCGATGATCAGGGCTGCGGCAATCGGTGCGGCTTCTCGTACGGTCGCGAGCACTGCCGTCGCTCCGGCAAAGGATTCGGCACCGAGCTGACCCGTGAGGTTGCCGACCTGGAGCGCGATGACGGCGCCGAACGGGATCGAGACCAGGATCGTGGGCATCATCGTGACGCTCGCGACGAACCAGGCCTGCTCGACGAACTCGCGGAACTGGAAGCGGGAGGTGAACGTCAGCTTGATGACGTCCCAGGCCAACGCGAAGACGTGTCCGGGGCCCCGAAGGACCATGGCGGCATTCATGCCCATGTGCCCTCCTCTGTCCGCATCAAGCGGGTATGACAGCACTGACGACAGAGAAGAGATCTCATTCGCACTCCCGAGCGATGTCAGTAGAATAACGAGTCGTTGTGACCTGCGTTACGCCTTCGGGGTGGACCCTCAGGCGAATATCAGGATCGCTCACGAGTAGGTCACACGGACCTTTTCGGTCACGGCGTCGCTCTGGCACGCCAAGCGGATGCCCTCAGCGAGGTCTTCCTCGTCGAGCACATCGTTGTTGCGCATCGTCACGTCGCCCTCGAGGAGCCGTACGGCACACGCCGAGCACTCACCCTCCCGGCACGAGTACGGCGCCTTGATGCCCTTGCTCTCCAAGTGCTCCAGCAGGGTCGTTCCGGGCAGCCAGTCGTCGAAGTCGTACTCCTCGCCATCGAGGTCGACCTGCAGGTTGACCGGTGGCCCCGACGCGACAGCACCCTCTGCGGGCTCGGCCACCTCGATGGCTTCCACGTCGAACGGGTTGCCGCCCAGGGAGACGAACTTCTCCTGGTGACGGCGCTCGCGCGGGAAGCCGAGCTCCTTGAGTGCGTTGGTGGCTGCCTTCATGAACGGCGCGGGACCACACACGAACGCCTCACGTTCGAGGTAGTCCGAAGCGAACGCGCGCAGCTGGTCCTGGGTGGGGAGACCCTGCACCGACTCAAGCCAGTGCACGACCTGGAATCGGTCCGGCTGCGCGGCCGAGAGCTCCGCCAGCGAGGCGTGGAAGATCACCGACTTCTCGTCGCGGTTCGCGTAGAACAGGGTGATCTTGTTGACACCGTCGGCAAGGGCCGCGCGGATGATCGACATGACCGGGGTGATGCCGCTGCCACCCGCGAACAACAACAGGTCGACGTCGAGATCCTTGGGGGTGAAGATGCCGCTCGGCGGGAGCACGCGCAGCTTGTCGCCAGCCTTCAGGTGCTCGCAGATCCAGCCGGAGGCGTAGCCGTCAAGAGTTTTCTTGACCGTGATCGTCAGCGGTCCGCCGTCGCCGGGGGTCGACGAGAGCGAATAGCTGCGGGCAACCAGGCCGGTCTTGTCACTGGGCACCGCGACGGTCAGGAACTGGCCCGGAGTGTAGGAGAAGAACTCGCGGTGCTCACCGGGATCGAGGACGACAGACCGGGCATCGCCGGTCTCCTCGACGACCTCGAGGACCTCGAGCTCGTACGACGGATCACTCATGCCGGCTCGTTCTCGGCACCGACCGGGACGGCTCCGGCGCGCACGGCTTCCTCGATCGACGTGTTCAGTCGCGGGCAGCCGGCGTGGACGGGGCGTCCGCCCTCTTCACGTTCCATCTTGGCGAACCACGTGCAGTCCTGCACCGCTTCCTTGGTCCACTGGATCGAGGTGTGGTGCTCACTGTTCTTGCGGACGAGCACACGTGCCGTGCAGTCCATGCAAGGGACGTCCTGCAGGTTGCTTCGGGTGTAGAGCGCCCGATCCGCGAGCGTCTCCTCCAGCTGGGGGACGATGTATGCCATTACGCATCAGCCTTCTCGGCCTCGCGGTCTTCGGCCTCCTTGCGCGCAAGATTCTCCGCGACCTCTGCCCGCCAGTTCTCGTTGGCCTTGGTCGTGTCGACCTCGAACTCGAAGCGCTCCACCATCTCGGGCTCGATGTCAGCCTTGTCGACGTAGAACTGCTCGTACCAACGACGCAGCTGGTAGACCGGTCCGTCCTCTTCGCAGAGCAGCGGGTTCTGCACGGGGGCCTTGTTGAGCCAGATGGCAACGTCCTGCTCGAAGCCGACCTTGAACGACTCGGCGTACTTGTCGCCGATGTACTTCGCGGTGGCGTCGTCGACGCCCTCAGGCTTCTCGACGCACAGGCCGTACTGCAGCGTGAACGAGTTGGGGCCTGTGGGGATGTGGCAGTTGATCAGGATGACCTTGGTCAGGAAGCCGTTGTAGTCGGTGTCGAGCCAGTTGATCATGTAGGACGGACCGAAGTACGTCGCCACCGACTTGAGGACGAGGTCCTCGTCGCCGTAGCCCTCAGCCTTCATGTCGGGACGTCCGGTGGACTCCATGAACTGGGTGGCCTGGTCGCCCTCGAACACGTTGCGGAAGTTCGTGGGGAACGCGAAGTGGATGTAGAAGAAGTGCGCCATGTCGACGACGTTGTCGATGATCTCGCGGCAGTGCGCGTTGTCCACCGGAAGGGTGTGCCAGGTCCAGTCGGTGTACTTGTCGGTGCCCACTCCGGGGAGCTCGGGAGGAAGCGCGTCCATGTCGGCGGCGCTGCCCTCGGGGTCGTGCCAGATCAGCAGCTGGCTGTTGCGGATCACGGCTTCGTAGCGCTGCGTACGGGCACGGAGCGGAACTCGCTTGGCATAGGGAATGGCCTTGCACTTGCCGTCACCGCCCCAGCGCCAGTCGTGGAACGGGCAGGCGATCTCGTCACCCTTGACGGTGCCCTGGGTCAGGTCGCCACCCATGTGCCGGCAGTAGCCGTCGAGCACGTTGAGCTTGCCCGTCGAGTCGGCCCACACGACGAGCTTGCCGCCGAAAGCCTGGACCTCGTGGGGCAAGCCGTCGTTGAAGTCGCGCTCGAGGCCGAGGCAGTGCCAGCCGCGTGCGAATCGATCCGGGACGGAACCGGCATCCAGTGTGCGGGTCTCAGTCACGATTGCCTCCCCACTTCTCAAATCAGGCGTGTGCGCTGGTCCATGTAGACCAAAACGAGAACACGTTATAGTTTTACCACATGTACGTCGCCCTCACACCTGACCAGCTTCGCCTTCGTGACGAGGTCGAAGGCTACTTTTCCGAGCTCGTCACCCCCGAGATCCGGGCTGCGCTCGCCGCGGCAACCGGCGAGTTCGGCGACGTCACCGTCTACAAGGACGTCATCCGTCAGCTCGGCGCTGATGGCTGGCTCGGCATGGGATGGCCCAAGGAGTACGGCGGCCAGGAACGCTCCATGGTCGACGAGCTCATCTTCTCCAACGCGGCCATGGTCGCCGGCGTACCGATCCCGCACCTGACGCTGAACACGGTGGGTCCGACGATCATGCGCTACGGCAGCGAGGAGCAGAAGGAGTACTTCCTCCCCAAGATCCAGCAGGGTGAGCTGCACTTCTCGATCGGCTACTCCGAGCCCGGCTCCGGCACCGACCTCGCATCGCTGCGCACCAAGGCCGAGCTCGACGACTCCACCAACGAGTGGGTCATCAACGGCCAGAAGATGTGGACCTCGTTGATCCAGTACGCAGACTGGATCTGGATGGCCTGCCGCACCGATCCCGACCTGCCTCGTCACAAGGGTCTGTCGATGATCCTGGTGCCGGCACAGGCCGAGGGCGTCTCCTACACGCCGGTACACACCATCGCCGGGGTCGGCACGAGCGCGACCTATTACGACAACGTCCGGGTGCCGGCCGACAACCTCATCGGCGGCCGTGGCGGAGGCTGGGCGCTGATCACCAACCAGCTCAACCGCGAGCGAGTCGCCCTCACCTCGTCAGCGCCCCTGGTCCACTCGATCGATCTCGTCACCAACTGGGCGCGGGAGACCAAGAACGCCAACGGCGTACGCGTGATCGACCAGGAATGGGTGCAGATCCTGCTGGGTCGTGCGCAGGCCCGTACGGACGCGCTGACGCTCATGGGATGGAAGCTCGCGGCCGAGATCGACTCCCTCTCCCCCGCAGACGCGTCGGCCGTCAAGGTGTACGGATCCGAGCTCGCGGTCGAGGTGTACCGCGCGCTCAAGGAGATCGTGGGTCCCGCCTCCATCATTGCCGCGGACTCCGCCGGTGCCGTGATCGCCGGACGCCTCGAGCGCTACTTCCGCTCGTCCCTCGTCATGACGTTCGGTGGCGGCACCAACGAGATCCAGCGCGACATCATCGGCTACGTCGGCCTCGGCATGCCTGCCGCGAAGCGTTAAGGAAATCACCATGGACTTCACCCTTCCCCCCGAGGCAGAAGAAGCGGCAGCGCTCGCCGCGACGATCCTCAAGGACCACACGACGACCGAGCGGCTGATCGCGGTCGAGGCAGGCGGCAACCGGTTCGACCCGGTGCTCTGGAAGGCGCTCGGCGATGCCGGGCTCCTCTCGCTGACGACGCCGGAGTCGCACGACGGCGCCGGGCTCGGTTTCCTCGAGCTGTGTCGGGTGCTGGTCGAGGTCGGTCGTACGGTCGCACCCGTACCGCTGGCCACCGACTCGGTCGCCCGCCTCTTCGTCGCAGAACGCGGCACCGAGGCGCAGCAGCAGACCGCGTACGCCCTGAGCGTCATCAGCGCGGCCATCACCGAGGAGCACGAGTACACACCGTCGGTCCCGACCACGACAGCTGCGCTCGATGGCGCGGAGCATGTGCTGACCGGGACCAAGTACCTCGTCCATGCGGCCACCGCTGCCGATGCCTTCCTGGTCACCGCGACCACTCCGGACGGCACCGGCGTGTTCCTGGTCGACGCTGACGCGTCCGGCCTGCAGATCCGCGAGCAGAAGCTCAGCGACGGCGATGCCCTCGGCCTGGTCGAGCTGTCCGGCGTACGCGTACCGGCAGACCGCCTGATCGGCAGTGGCGACGCAGCTCAACGCCTCGTCGACCTCCTCACCGTCGCCAGCTGCGCCGTGCAGCTTGGTGTCACCGAGGGCGCGCTCACGCTGACGGCGGAGTACGCCAAGGTCCGTGAGCAGTTCGACCGGCCGATCGGCACGTTCCAGGCCGTCGCCCAGCGACTTGCCGATGGCTACATCGACACCCGCTTCCTGGCGCTCACCGTCTGGCAGGCCGCGTGGCGTCTCGCCGAAGGACTCCCCGCGACCGAGGCCATCGCGACGGCCAAGCTGTGGGCGTCCGACGCAGGTCACCATGTCGCGCACACGACGGTGCACATCCATGGCGGCGTCGGCATCGACCTCGACGGTGAGGCGCATCGCTATTTCACCGCCGGCACGCGCTACGACTTCGAGTACGGCGGGGCGACCGAGCAAGCCCTGCGACTCGGCAGGCTACTGGCCGCCGAACCGGCGTGACGATCCGGGAGCTCCTCCTCGCACGAGCCGATCAGGACACCCCGGCACTGCTGACGCACGATCGATCGTGGACCTGGCGCGAGCTCGTCGCCGACGCAGCGTCGCGTGCTGCGCACCTCGCTGACCTGCTCGACCCGCAGAGGCCACCTCACGTGGGACTGTTGATGGACAACACCCCGGAGATGCTCCTCGGGCTGGCCGCTGCGGGCCTCGGCAATCATGTCGCGGTCGGCATCAACAGCACTCGCCGCGGCGGTGCGCTGCTTGCCGACCTGCACCGCGCCGACGTGCAGGTGCTGCTCACCGACGCCACCCAGCACCATCTGCTCGACGGCCTCGATCTCGCCGGCATCCAGGTCGTCGACACCGACAGCTGGAGCGTCACGCCGCAGGCTGCTCCCGAGGCCTCACCTGCGGCCGACTCCCTCTTCATGCTGATCTTCACGTCCGGGACGAGTGGTCGCCCCAAGGCTGTGCGGATCACCCACGAGAAGGTGACCTATCCCGGGCTCTACCTCTCCGAGCGGCTGGGACTCACCGCCGACGACGTCCACTACGTCGCGATGCCGTTGTTCCACTCCAACGCCGTGATGGCGGGCTGGGCTCCTGCACTGTTCAACGGAGCCGCTGTCGCCCTCCGCGAGAAGTTCTCGGCATCGGAGTTCCTGGCCGACGTCCGCCGGTTCGGCGCGACGTACGCCTCGTACGTCGGCAAGCCGTTGACGTACGTCCTCGCGACACCGGCACTGCCTGACGACGCGGACAATCCACTGCGGCTGGTGTTCGGCAACGAGGCGGGCGACCGCGACATCCGGGCCTTCGGTGAGCGCTTCGGCTGCCGGGTCGTCGACGGATTCGGCTCGACCGAGAATGCCGTCATCGTCAGCAAGATCGAGGGCACACCACCGGGTGCGCTCGGTTGGCCGGCCGAAGGCGTGGCCGTCCACGATCCCGAGACCGGTGAGGAGTCCCCGCGAGCGGTCGTCGACGCCGACGGCCGAGTGACCAACCTCGACCAATGTGTCGGCGAGCTGGTCAACACCACCGGCGCCGGGCAGTTCGCCGGCTACTACAACGACGAGGAAGCCACGACTGAGCGCATGCGCGGCGGCATGTATTGGTCGGGCGATCTCGCCTACCGTGACGCGGACGGCTGGGTGTGGTTCGCCGGACGTACGGCCGCGTGGCTCCGCGTCGACGGCGAGAACCTGGCGACGGCGCCGATCGAGCAGCTCCTGCTCCGCCACCCCGCCATCGACCAGGCCGCCGTGTACGCCGTGCCCGATGCCCGGGCCGGCGACCAAGTCGCTGCTGCGCTGGTCCTCAGGGACGAGCTCGGCCCGGACGACCTGGAGCGTTTCCTCGACGAGCAACCCGACCTCTCGCCCAAGGCGCGCCCGCGCTACATCAGGGTGGTCGACGATCTCCCGCGTACGGCGACGCACAAGGTGCTGCACCGCGAGCTCACCGCGACCGGCATCGCCGACGTGACGTGGACGAGGGAAGAGCGCGGAACCGCCTACTCCTGACCGAGTGGCAGTCCTCGCTCGCCCAGGATCAGGTGAGCGAAGGCTGGCAGACCCTGCACGGCTTGCCGGCGTCCAGGTCGACCGTACGCAGATCGTCACGGTCGGAGATCAGGCCGCAGTCGTCACGGTGCACCGCGACGCCCCGGCCCGCCTGCACGAACCTCACCTTCTTGTCGACACCGGCGGTGGCCGCAGCGGTGGCGTTGCTGACCTGGACCAGACGGTCGGCCAGCTGCCGCTGGGCATCCTTCTGCTCCGTAGAGAGCTTGGCGAGCCACGAGCCGAAGTAGAGGAATCCACCGACGAAGGTCACGCCGAGCCCGAACACCCCGGAGACGAGATAGGACATCTGGTCGAACGCATACGGGGTGTGAGCGGCGCCGTACCAGGCAAAGCCGATCACGATCAGGCCCAAAGGCAGCAGCGCGGCACCGGCAACGAACAGCACCAGGTGCAGCATCTCGGTGGGATTGTTCTTCAACGGAGCCGTGCCGTCTCGCGAGCCAGCGCGGGGAATGACCCGGATCACCTTGCTGGGCTGAGACGGGATCTGTTGCGTTGTCATGGGGGTCAGGCCTTTCTGAGATCCGGTATACCGGCCTTGAGGCCGAAGGCACAGGCAGCGGAGCCACCGAAGAGCACGAGTCCGGCATGGCGAAGCCACCAGGCTGCACCGGCTGCCAAGGCGAGTCCACCGAGCAGCAGGAGCATCGGGAGACTGCGTAGATCCGGCAGACCCTTGGCGACCTGCACTGTCTCCGGGGATGTCGCCGTCGCCACGTCGGCCGGCGGCGGCAGGGCCTCGTCGAGGGCCGGCACCCCGCTCAGGCTGGGCGGCACCGCAGCAGGCGGCACGGCACCCCCACCGGCACCCAGGTCGGCGGCGGTGATGGTGGCGGCCGACGCCTCTGCAAAGCCCAGGTGCAGGACGACCTTGGGAGCGATCGTGTTCAGCGACAGCAGCAGGCCCTTGAGCACGTTGGCTTGACCGGGGAACGGCGGAAGGCCGTTCACCAGACCATCCAGCGGCAGCTGGGGCAGCACGGAGCGCAGCGGCTTGGTGTCCAGGGTGACCTTGACGGCCTCCGCCGTGACCGAACCGGTCGAGTCCTTCGTGGTGATGACGGGCTTGGGGACCTCGATGGCGACCCCGAGCTTCTTGAGCAGGTCTGCAGCCGAGGACGGGAGACCCGGGATCGGAGTCTTCTTACCGGCGGCGGTGAAGCCGTCGGGGCCGAAGGTGAACTTCTGGCCGATGACGTCCATGCCCCCGACGTCGACCGTCTGGGTCGTCTTGGTGCCGCCCTCGAGCGTGCTCGTAGCCTTGGCCACGACGTTCACGCCGGTGAGGGTGATCAACCCACCGAGGAGCCGAACCTCGCCGATCCGGCTGGTGGCAGTGGCAACCACCGTGCTGCCGTCGTAATCGGAGCTCGAGACGCTGGTCATTCCGTCGAGATCGACCAGCAGTCCCAGGGTGCCCAGCGGACTGCTGGGCGGTCCGGACTTCGCGCCGAAGAGCTCGGTGAGCGCGTCCAGCGGGTTGGTGGATGCAGGCTTGCCGTCGCCGGTCTCTCCGTCGTTGACCTCCGCGGTTCCGTAGGAGGCCTTGGCGGTTGAGCGCTTGTCACCGGCTTCCACCCGGCCAGTCATGCCGGGAAGGAACTCCTGGGACTGCTGGGTGGTCTCGCCCGGATATCCGGCGTTCGCCTGGGTCGGGTATCCATTGGCGCCCAGCTCGGGCGGAAGGCCGAGCTGCTCCACGAAGGTCTTGAAGCCCTCGCCGACTGCCGAGCCGGGCCAGAACGCCGAGACGCGCGCCGTCGCCGACGGGCCGGAGCCACCAAGCACGCGGGTGTAGGAGAAGCTGAACTCCCCCTGCGGATCTGTGGGAACCGGGATCACGGGCTCGAAGATCTCGATCTTCAACGGGCTCGCGGTGGCGGTCGTGGTGAATCCGCCGTAAGGCACAGCCTGCGCGGGCGAGATGCCGGCCGTGGTGCCACCGGCAAGCAGACCGAGCGCGAGCACGCTCGCGGCGGTGCGCTTGGTGCGTCGGCGCATCGAGCGCATCCGCCCCACCACCGTCTTGTCGTAGAAGGTCTTCTCGTTCTTGTCTCTGCCACGGGTCACGCGGCACCTCCCAGAACTACGTCGGCCATGATCTCGCTGATCTCGTCGGGTTCCCCGGTGGCCACGATGCGACCTCCGGTCATCACTGCCGCATAGTCGGAGATCTTGAGTGCGGTACGCGCGAACTGTTCGACGACGAGGATCGAGACGCCCGACTGTGCGATCTGGGCGACAGTCTCGTAGAGCTCGTCGACGATCAGCGGGGCCAGGCCCATCGAGAGCTCGTCGAGGATGAGCAACGCCGGATCGGAGTTGAGCGCTCGTGCCATCGCCAGCATCTGCTGCTCGCCGCCGGACAACGTTCCGGCGAGCTGGTAGCGGCGCTCGTGCAGGCGCGGGAAGTACGAGTAGGCGGTGTCGAACACCTTGTCCGCGCTGACACCCGCGTACGACATCAGCAGGAGGTTCTCCTCGACCATGAGGTTCGGGAAGACGCTGCGACCCTCCGGCACGGTGGTCAGGCCCAGCCGGGCCAGATCGTCGGGCTTGGCACCCGTGACGTGGACGCCGCCCAGGTGGATGTCGCCTGCGGTCTGCTCCATCTGGCCGGAGATGACCTTGAGCAGGGTGGACTTGCCGGCACCATTGGGGCCGAGCAGTGCAACCACGGCGCCGCGCGGCACCTTGAGATCGACACCGCGCAGCACCTCGATGCGGCCGTACGCAGCGTGCACGCCGACGACCTCCAGGATCGGAACGCTCATAGCGCCAGCTCCTTCGTCTCGTCCGCCGCGTCGTCGCTGTATCCCAGGTAGGCCTTCTGGACCGCCGCGTTCGCGCGGATCTCGGCCGGTGTGCCCTGGGCGATGATCGAGCCGAAGTCCAGGACGTGGATGTCATGGCAGACGCGCATCACCAGGTCCATGTCGTGCTCGACCATGAGGATCGTGCGACCCTCGTCGGCCAGCTCGAGCAACAGGGTGCCGAAGGCCTCGGTCTCGGCTTCGTCCAGACCGGATGACGGTTCGTCGAGAAGCAGCAGCCGCGGATCACAGGCCAGCGCCCGGGCCACCTCGAGCAGACGTGCGGTGCCGGTCGGTACGGAGTCCGCGCGTTCCTTGGCGTACTCGGCGATGCCGACCCGATCGAGCAGGGTCTCGACTTCCTTGTCGCCAGCGCCTTCGAACGTGCGCAGCGCCTCGCGCAGTCCGCCGTGGATCTCGTGCGCGACGCGGATGTTGTCCTCGACCGTCAACGAGCCGAACGCTTCCAGCCGCTGGAACGTGCGTCCCATGCCGTGTCGCGCACGTCGATGGACAGGCATCTTGGTGATGTTCTTGCCGTTGAGCAGGATCCGTCCGGAGGTCGGAGCCTGCAGTCCGGTGATCACGTTGAAGCACGTGGTCTTGCCGGCGCCGTTGGGGCCGATCAGCCCAGTGACGGTGCCCTGCTCGACCTCGAAGTTGGCATGGTTGACGGCGGTCACGCCGCCGAACTGGACGACGACGTCGTCAACGCGCAGCAACGGCATCCGCGTCCACCTCCTCCTGGCTGGTCGCGGGCTCGTCCGGCGGATCGAGCTCGTCGTCATCGTCGTACTCGCCCCTGCCGGGCTGCCTCAGGCTTCGGCCGAACAGCGCGACTGCCGGCAGTCGTTCGGAGATCCACGGGATGGCCTTGCCCCGGACCCAGCCCGGGAGCTGGAAGAGCTTGTTGGCCAGACCGTTCGGGTCGCGTGCCAGGAGAACTGCACCCAGGCCGAGCAGCAGGAACAGCAGACCCGCGATCGACGGACTGTCCGACTGAGCCACCGGCAGGTACATCAAGAAGATGCCACCGAGGGCAGCACCCGTCACCGACGTGACGCCCCAGACGACAGCCATGAGCAGGAGCAGCAGGCTGGCGAAGAACTGAAAGTCGAAGGCGACGATGGTGCCGCGGAGACCGGCGAAAAGCGCACCGGCCAGGCCGGCGATGCCCGCCGATGCGGCGAACAGACCCACCCGGAGCCACCGGATGTCGACGCCCAGCGTTCCGGCCGCGGCGGGACTGTCGCGCACCGCGACCAGGATTCGACCGAGCTGCCCGCGCCGCGCGGCGAGGATCGCCAGGGCGACGAGCACGAAGAAGAGCGTCATCATGACCGCGTACAGACCGGTGTCATCGATCTTCGCGCCGAAGATCGAGAGACGTTCCGCCTCGAGCGGGTTGTTGAACTCGAACGCCCACGACGACTGGAAGACGAGCTTGTCCATCAGCTGCGCGAAGGCCAGCGTCGCCAGCGCGAGGTAGAGACCGGTCAGCCGAAGCACCGGGATCGCCACGATGGCACCGACTCCGGCAGCGACGACCACCGCGATCAGGAGCCCGAAGAGGTTGGGCTGATCGGCCTTGGCATACGCAACCGCACCTACTCCGGCGAACGTGAACTGGGCCAGCGAGACGTACCCGCCGTAGCCGGTGAGCAGCACCAGCGAGAGCATCACGATCGCGTACGTGGCGGCCGTGCCCACCAGGAGCACCTTCGAGTCAGGAAGGCCGACACTGAGGATGCCCACGGCGATGACCAGCAGGGCTCCCCAGCGCGCGGCCTTGCCCAGAGTCGGGACCGGGGCGGCGATCATGCCCTTGACCTGCCCGATCCGCAATGGCGCCTGCGGCAGCAGGACCAGGATCGCGAACAGGAAGATCGTCGGGATCACCGCCGGGAGGCCGGTGAGCTTGTCGCTGAACGGGATCTTGTCGAGATAGCCGACGACGTAGGACTGTCCGAGTCCCAACGCCATCGCGCCGAAGTAGGTCATCGGCAGGTTGGTGAGCTTGCCGAGCATTGCCGCGGCGTACGCGGAGATCACCAGCAACGTCAGGTCGTAGTACTGCAGACCGACAACCGGTGCCAGCAGGATGCCGGCGAGCGCCGCCAACGAACAGCCGATCGCCCAGGCGAGCGCCGCCACCAGCTGCGGGCGGCCGCCGTAGAGCTGGAGGAGCTCCGGGTTGTCGACCGAGGCGCGCATCGCGGTTCCGATCCGGGTCATCGTGAGCAACACGTACAGGCTCATCGCGACCACGATCGAGATCGCTACGGTGATCAGCTGGTGCCAGGTGATCGAGATGTCACCGACGGTGATCAGGCGCCCATCGAGGAACAGCGGCAGTCGCCGCGACGCCGGTGGCCAGATCTGTGTTGCGACTCCGATCAGCGCGACCAGCAGGCCGACCGTCACGACGAGCGACACACTCACCGGCGCCGTGCCGAGGCCGCGGGCGATGACGCGCTGGACGAAGATGCCGAACAACGGTGCCACGACGACGAGCACCAGAACCAGCGAGGCCCACACGGGAATGCCCTGGTTGACCGAGAAGTCCCAGTAGACGAACGCGAAGACCATGCCGACGGCACCGTGCGCGATGTTGAACACCCGGGTGGTGCTGTAGGTCAGCACCAGGCCGCTGGCCGCGATCGCATAGGCAGCACCCGTGAAGATGCCGATGATCGTATAAGAGAGGAACGCGCTCACTATCTACGTCACCGGGCCTTGCCGGCACCGTGACAGACGTAAGCAGTGCCCTTCAACGGCACCCACTTGCCGCCGCGAAGCTGGAGGAACCGGATGCAGGAGGGGGAGTGCTTGCCGCCCACGTCCATCGGACCGTGTGCTCCGTCGGCCTTCCAGGCGTGGACGCCCTTCACTTTCGAGACCAGCGAGGCTCGAGTCAGCTTGCCGCCGAGGTTGAGCGACTCCTCCACGAAGAGCTTGGTGGCCGACCAGGCAAACAGGCCGAAGAACGTCGGGACGGCGCCCGGTGCCACCTGCTGGAGCCACTGCTTGTAGAGGTTCAGCTCCTTCTGCGACTCCTCGAACGGGGTGAAGTTGGTGAAGGTGATTGCGCCCTCGACCGCCGAGCCGCCACTGCGGACGAACCCGGCGTCATAGACGGTCGGGTCGAAGAACATCACGTCGGGCTTGTAGTTGGCCGACTGCATCGCCTGGGCCAGTCGTACGCCCTGCTGGTAACCGCCGATGAACTGCACCCAGCGAACGCCCTTGCTCTTGAGCTGCTGGACGTAGGGGCCGTAGTTGAAGTCCGCGACGTCGATGCCCGCCGAATAGACGAATTTCATCCCGCGTTGGGTCTCGACATTCTGCTGGGTCTTGGCGTTCTCGGCAGCAGCACCCGCATTGAGGTAGAGGAACGCGGCCTTCTGGCTGGCGGCTTTGTAATGCTTGACGAAGAAGTCCGGAATCGCGTTGGAGAACTCGTACGGTCCGGTGGCCTGCGCGCCGAAGCAGGTGTTGCAGGCGTTGCGCGTTGCAGTCACCGCGGCGGTGCGGATGTCGGGGAGGCCACACTTCTCGGCCGTTCCAGCACCACCGGAGTCGAATGCCGACATCGAGCCGACCGCGGCGAACACCGTCTCGCAGAGCTTGGTGTAGGACTGCTGGTCGGCACCGGCGTCGGTGCGGGAGTCGAGCGTGGTCAGCTCGAGCTTGCGTCCGCAGATGTTGGTGGTCGCATTGAAGTAGGCAATGTACGCCTTGGTGCCCTGCTGCGCAGCCGCGAACAGGCCGGGGACCGGACCGCTGATGTCCGAGGAGTTGCCGAGCAGGATCGTCTTGTCGGTGATGCCCTTCTGGTTCTTGAATCCCGTGCACGAAGCAGCCTTGACGCCGGGGATGCTCGCGCTGGTGCCGCCGCCACCACCACCGTTGGCTGCAGGTCCGCCCGCGCCAGGCGCGGTGGAGTCTCCCGGGATGCTGCCGTCTCCGGTGACGGGCCCGGCTGCACCACCGTTCGTACCGGTGCCTCCGCTCTGGCCGTTGACGCGCGCCACGTAGTCGGGGTCCAGCGTCGAGCCACCGCATGCCGCGGGGATGACAAGTGCCAACGCGAGCAGGCTTCCGCCTGCCATGCGCCGTACACGTTGCCGACTCATCGAAATCTGGGAGTTGGAGCTCGAGCGTCGCAAGACTGAAACCTCACATGGGAGCAGGGGTGTGATCTACCACACGATGACACGGTAGACCAGGCCGCGAGGCATATCCATCGATTTCTAGAACTTGTTCTAGAAATGTTCTAGAGCGCCTTGAGGCGTTCGACCGTTGCCTCGTACTCGGCGATGAGGTCAGCCATGACCTCAGACACCGGACGCACCGTGTTCATGGAACCGACGATCTGACCCACGGGCATCGAGATCACGTCAGGGTTGCCCGCCGAGTTCATCCGGCTGTGCGCGTCGGACACCAGCAAGTTCTGCAGCGGCATCGGAAGTGGTGCCGGTGCGTCTTCGGCGTCCCAGGCCTCGGTCCACTTGGTCTTGAGCAGGCGCGCAGGCTTGCCCGTGTAGACGCGAGTGCGCACCGTGTCGGAGCTCGAGGCACGAAGGAACGCCTCGGTCATGCCGGCGTTGGTGTTGAGGTTCGCGTACTCCTCGGTCGTCAGCCAGACCGATCCCGTCCAGACACCCTGGGCACCGAGAGCGAGCGAGGCGGCGACCTGACGCCCACGGCCGATGCCGCCGGCCCCGAGGACAGCGACGTCCGGCCCGACTGCGTCGACGATCTCCGGGGTGAGCACCATGCTGGCGATCTCTCCGGTGTGACCACCGGCCTCATAGCCCTGGGCGATGATGATGTCGACGCCGTTGGCCACGTGCGACATCGCGTGCTTGGCCGCGCCGGCGAGGGCTGCCACCTGTACGCCGGCCGCGTGGGCCTGGTCGATGATGTCCTTGGGCGGCGAGCCCAGCGCGTTGGCGATCAGCACGGGTCGGTGCTTGCCGCTGAGCGCGATGTCGACGTGTGAACGGGCCACCGAGTGGAGCCAGCCGAGCACGCCGTCGCGGCCCTCGCCCTCGGGCAGCGGCGGTACGCCCAGCTGCTGCAGCGTGCGATCGACGAAGGTGATGTGGTCCGGGGGGATCATCGCCTGCAGGTCGACCGCCTTGCCCTCGGTGGGCATCTTCATCGGCATGACGACGTCGACCCCGTACGGCTTGCCGTCGGTGTTGTCGTCCATCCAGTCGAGAACCGCGTCAAGCTCTTCCGGATCGTTGAACCGTACGGCGCCGAGCACACCAAGGCCACCGGCCCTGGAGACTGCCGCGGCAACGTGCTCGGACGGGGTGAAAGCGAAGATCGGGTAGTCGATCCCGAAGCGGTCACAGAGCTCGGTACGCATCAGGCGTTGGCCCCTTCTGCAGTCTGGGCCGCGAGCAGGAGCTCCTTGGCACGTGGGTACTGCGCTTTGCCAGTGGCATTGCGCGGGATCTCCGGGACGAGTGTCAGGACTCGCGGAAGCTTGTAGCCGGACAGGAACTCGCGCAGGTAGTCGCGCAGCTCATCGAGGGCGAGGGTCTCACCCTCGCGCGGCTGGATCAGTGCGGCGACGGCCTGGCCGAACTTCTCGTCCGGGATGCCGACGACCAGTACGTCGTAGACGGCCGGGTGGCGCTTGATCGCCATCTCGACCTCTTCGGGATACACCTTCTCGCCGCCGGTGTTGACGCAGTTGGAGCCTCGGCCGAGCAAGGTGACCTTGCCTTCTTCCTCGATCCGGGCGAAGTCGCCGGGAACCGAGATCCGCATCCCGTCAACGACCAGGAAGGTTTCAGCGGACTTCTTCTCGTCCTTGTAGTAGCCGACCGGCACCGATCCGCCGCGTCCGAGACGGCCGATCTTGCCGACGTTGGTGGCCAGGTCGAGGACGTTGTTGTCGTCGTCGAGGACCACGCTGCTCGGGCCGAGACCGACGACGGGGCCGTCGCTCGAGATGTGCGTCTTGTCCTGCATGCCCATGCCCTGGAAGCCCGTCTCGCTGGCACCGACGGAGTCGGTGTAGACGGGGTTCGGAAGGGCCTCGATCCAGCGCTCCTTCACCTCCGGGGAGAAGATCGCCGCGCTGCTCGAGACGGCGAACAGGCTCGCACCCGAGTACGGCGCATCGGTGGCGGCCTTGCGCTCGAACTCCTCGATCAGCGGTCGCGCCATGGCGTCGCCGGTCATGAAGATCAGCATCACGCCGTTCTCGTCGATGAGCTCCCAGGTGCGCTGGGGGTCGAACTTCGGCTCGAGGATCGTCAGGTGTCCGGCGAACAGGTGCATCAGGAGGCCGGCTTGGGCGCCACCGTGCATCAGCGGGCTGAGCGGGAACGTGACCATGCGACCGTCCTGCGCCGCCTGCTTCGACTGGTCGAACTCGTCGAGCTTCTCGCCGGTGTAGAAGTCGATCCCGCCACCGAGGGTGCGCCAGAAGTCCTCGTGGCGCCACATGACGCCCTTGGGGAATCCGGTGGTGCCGCCGGTGTAGATGATGTGCAGGTCGTCGGCGCTCCGCTCGGCGAAGTCACGTTCGGCGGACTGGTCGGCGATCGCGTCGGCGTACAGGACACCGTCGAAACCTGCGATGTCTGACTGGTCGTCGGGCTCGATCACGTCAGGGATGACGACGACGGTCTGCAGCTTGGGGTGGTTGGGCTTGGTCTTGGCCACCAGCGGCGCGTACGTCCTCTCGACGACCAGTGCCACCACGTCGGCGTTGTCGAAGAGATAGTTGAGCTCGCCCTCGACGTACCGGTAGTTGACGTTGATGTTGACGGCACGGATCTTGACGATGGCAAGCACTGCGACGACGTGCTCGATGCTGTTCTTGGAGTAGACGGCGACGTGCTCACCGGGCTTCACACCCTGCGATTGCAGGTAGTGCGCCAGCTTGTTGGACTCTGCCTCCAGCTCGCCGTACGTGACGGTCCGGTCACCCACCTTGAGCGCGGGGTTGTGGGGAGCTGCGTCGACGGCGTGCTCGAAAAGGTCAGCGATGTTCAGTGCCATGCGGCCAAGACTAGAACACGTTCTCGTTTTTGACTACGCTGCCCTCATGCCTGAAACAGCAGACACCTCCCCCGACTGTCTCGTCGAGCAGGACGGTCACAAGCTCATCGTGACGATGAACCGGCCGGAGCGCCGCAACGCGCTCTCGTCCTCGATGATGAGGATCATGGAGGACGCCTGGGACCGGGTGAACTCCGACCCGGAGATCCGGGTCTGCATCCTCACCGGCGCCGGTGGCTACTTCTGCGCGGGCATGGACCTCAGCACGGCGAACGAGAAGCCGCCGGGCGACAGCTTCGAGTCGGGCGACTTCGACCCGACGATCCTCAAGGGTCTGCTCAAGGGATTCCGGCTCACCAAGCCGCTGATCGCAGCGGTCGAGGGGCCCGCCATCGCCGGTGGCACCGAGATCCTGCAGGGCACCGACATCCGGGTCGCCGGAGAGTCCGCCAAGTTCGGTGTCGCCGAGGCCCGTTGGAGCCTCTACCCGCTGGGCGGTTCGGCCGTACGCCTGCCTCGTCAGATCCCCTACACCGTTGCCGCGGAGCTGTTGCTCACCGGCCGACCGATCCTCGCCCCTGAGGCGAAGGAGCTCGGACTGATCGGCCACGTCGTACCGGACGGCACCGCCCTTGCCAAGGCGCACGAGCTCGCGGACATGATCGCCGCCAACGGACCACTTGCCGTACAGGCGATTCTCAAGACGATGCGCGACTCCGAGGGCAAGCACGAAGACGACTGCTGGGCCGACGATGCCTTGGTCGGTGCCGCGGTCTTCAAGTCCGACGACGCCAAGGAAGGACCCCGGGCCTTCCTCGAGAAGCGCCCCGCCCAGTTCACCGGCAAGTAGTCACCGCAGGACGCCGACGAGAAGCAGCACTGTCGCCGCGACCATGATCGGAGCCAAGGAGACCAGGAGCAGGTCGACGACGCGCTCCTGGACGGTCGATGCCCGGTGGTCGCCCGCTGCGCTCGGCGCGAACTTGTGGCCGGCACCCCACAGCGAGCCGAGCTGCATGGCAAGCCAGTTGGCCAGGCTTCCGTACGTGAGCAGGACGATCGTCACGACCTGCCACGTGTGCGAGAGTGCGAGCTGTGGCCACAGCAGGCCGATGACGATGAGGAACGGGCCGTTCGTCATGCCGACCATGTGAGCGGCGACGCCCATCCGTGGGTTCTTGAGCGCCGGAACCATCAGGCCGGTGAGGAGGCCCATCAGGAAGAGGATCAGACCGAGTGCATACAAAAAGTCCTGCATACGAGTCACTTTAAGCCCGGCCGACTGGCAGGCGCCGCACACACGGTGATCGAGTTCGGACCTGCTGACCAGCCCGGCCCTTGGCAAACGCCGGGGCGACCGGCATGGTGTGGCCGTGGGATTTCTGAAGCAGGACGCACCCCAGGTCGACTACGCCTCGTGGGTCACGGGGAGCCGGTCCGAAAAGATCCGGCCGATGGCCGAGCACTGGGCGCAGGTCGGGTTCGGCACGCCCGTCGTCCTGCACCTGTTCTACGTCCTGAAGGTCCTGGCGTACGTCGCGGCAGCGTGGCTGATCGTGCTGAGCACCGACGGCATTGACGGGTTCACCCAGGTCAAGCAGTGGTACGACGAGCCGATCGTCTTCCAAAAGGTCGTGCTGTTCACGATGCTCTTCGAGGTGGTCGGGCTGGGCTGCGGCTTCGGCCCGCTGAACAACCGTTTCTCCCCGCCGATGGGCTCGATCCTCTACTGGCTCCGCCCGGGGACGATCCGCCTCCCTCCGTGGCCGACCCGGGTGCCACTGACCAGAGGTGACACCCGTACGCCTGTCGACGCTCTGCTCTACGGTGCCCTCCTTGCCTTCGTGGTGGTCGCCCTGTTCTCCGACGGCACCGGCCCGCTACCTGAGATCGGCTCAGAGGTCGGGGTGTTGCCGATGTGGGAGATCTGGACGATCCTCGGCGTTCTAGCCGTCCTGAGCCTGCGCGACAAGGTGATCTTCCTGGCAGCGCGCGGAGAGGTGTACGCATCGCTCACCGTGGCGTTCCTGATTGCCGGTCACTCCGCCGTCGACATGGTCCTGGCACTCAAGCTGCTGTGCCTGACGATCTGGCTCGGAGCCGCGACCTCGAAGCTCACCAAGCACTTCCCGTTCGTGATCTCGACGATGATGAGCAACAACCCCGTGCTGCGACCCCGGTGGCTCAAGCGCAAGTTCTTCGAGCACTTCCCCGACGACCTTCGGCCCGGTCGCGCCTCGCGGTGGATCGCGCATGGCTCGACAGCGGTGGAGGGACTGGTTCCCCTGGTCCTGTTCTTCAGCCATGGCGGCACGGTCGCCACCATTGCGGCGATCGTGATGCTCTGCTTCCACTTCGGCATCCTGTCGGCCATCCCGATGGGCGTACCGCTGGAGTGGAACGTCTTCATGATGTTCAGCGTGCTGGCACTGTTCATCGGGCAAGCCGACGTGGGCTTCTCCGACATGACCAGCCCGTTGCCGGCGGTGCTCTGGGCAGTGGTCGCCAGCACTGTGGTGCTGGGCAACCTGTTCCCGCGCAAGATCTCGTTCCTGCCCGGCATGCGCTACTACGCCGGCAACTGGGACGTCGGCCTGTGGTGCGTGAAACCATCCGCGTCGGCGAAGATCGAGGCCAACATCGTCTCGATCGCCAGCATGCCTCAGTCGCAGATGGTGAAGTACTACGGCAGCCCGGAAAACGCCCAGATGATGCTCTACATGGGCTACGCGTTCCGCGGGTTCAACAGCCACGGCCGGGCGATGTTCAGCCTTGCGCACAGGGCGATGGCCGGGACGGATGAGTCCGAGTACATCCTGATCGACGGAGAACGGATCTGCAGCACAGCGCTGGGCTGGAACTTCGGCGACGGGCATCTGCACAACGAGCAGCTGATCGCGGCCCTGCAGAAGCGCTGCCAGTTCGAGCCCGGCGAGGTGCGCATCGTCCTCATCGATGCCCAGCCCATCCACCGGCAGACGCAGCAGTACCGACTGGTCGACGCAGCCACCGGCGAGTTCGAGCGCGGTCACGTCGACGTCGCCGACATGGTGACGCGGCAGCCGTGGGACGACACCGTGCCAGTGCACGTGGACGGCTAGCCGACGCTGCGGTCTCCGGTCCAGAACGTGGCGCGGAGGGCCTTCTTGTCGGGCTTGCCCAGCGCGGTCAGCGGAAGCGCGTCCATGATGATGACGTCCTTGGGTGACTGGACGGCCCCCTTGCGATCCTTGACCAGGGCCTGGATCTCCGTGGTCAGGGTCGCCACGGCCTCCTCGCTGCTGTCGGCCTCGGCCCGAAGCACGACGACCGCTGTCACAGCCTCGCCGAACTTCTCGTGAGGCGTGCCGATCACGCCGACCTGGGCCACAGCGGGATGCTCGGCGATGACGTCCTCGACCTCGCGAGGGAAGACGTTGAAGCCACCCGTGACGATCATGTCCTTGGTGCGGTCGACGATGTACCAGAACCCGTCCTCGTCCTCCCGCGCCACGTCACCGGTGTGCAACCAGCCGTCGTGGAACGCCTCGGCGGTCTCCTCGGGCTTGTTCCAGTAGCCGGCAGCCAGCAACGGCCCGGCGACACAGATCTCGCCCGGTTCACCCTGCGTGACGGGCTTGCCGTCCTCGCCGAGCAGAGCCGTACGAAGGAAGGCGCTCGGACGACCGCAGCTGGCGAGGCGTTCGGGCGTGTGGTCAGCCTTGGCGAGATAGGAGATGACCATGGGCGCCTCGGACTGGCCGAAGTACTGGGCGAAGATCGGACCGAAGCGTTCGATCGCCTCGGCCAGACGCGTCGGGTTGATCGCCGACGCTCCGTAATAGATCGTTTCAAGGCTCGACAGGTCGCGGGTGTGCGAGTCGGGGTGGTCCATCAGCGCGTAGAGCATGCTCGGCACGAGCATCGTCGCGGTGATCTTCTGCTCCTCGATCGTCTTGAGCACGTTGGCCGGGTCGAAGCCGGGCAGCACCACGAGCCGACCACCCTTGGCGACAACCGGCGCGAAGAACGCGGCGCCGGCGTGCGAGAGCGGTGTGCACATCAGGAAGGTCGGCTTTTCCGGCCACTCCCACTCAGCGAGCTGGATCTGGGTCATCGTCGCGATGCTCGACGCCGTACCGATGACGCCCTTGGGCTTGCCGGTCGTGCCACCTGTGTAGGTCACGCCCACGACGTGATCGGGCGCGAGGTCCTTGGCGACGAGCGGCTGGTCGTCGTACGTCGCAGCCTTGGCGGCGAGGTCGTCGATCGTGATGATCGTGGTGAGGCCCGGAACCTTCTCCTTCAGCGCCTCGGCGCGCTCCAGGAACTTGTCGATGTTGTCGACGATGAGCGCGGAGACGCCTGCATCGTCAAGCACGTAGGCGTGGTCCTCCAGCGATCCGAGCGGATGCAGCGCCGTACGGCGGTAGCCCTGGGTCTGGCCCGCACCGATGAGAAACAGGACCTCGGGACGGTTGGAGGCGAGCAGTCCGACAGCCGTGCCGGTGCCGGCTCCGAGGTCCTCGAGGGCGCGTACGTAACGGCTCATCTGGTCCGACATCTCCTGGCCGGTGATGGTCCGATCGCCGAGCTGGAGCACCGGCGCATCGCGATGCCGCTTGAGGGAGTGAAGAAGCATCTGCCCTGAGTGGGGTCCACGGTAGATGTCGGTGTCAAGTGTCTGAGGCATGGCAAGAGACTAGAACACAGATAGAACGTGTTCCAGTTTTTGCCCTAGCATCGACTCATGACATGTGACGTTGTCGTGGTCGGATCGGGTGGGGGCGCCCTGATCGGCGCCTATCTTGCGCAGCAATCAGGGCTCCGGACAGTGGTGCTCGAGCGCACCCACCTGGTCGGCGGCACGTCGGCCTACTCCGGTGGTTCGTGCTGGCTGCCGGGCACTGAGGTGCAGCAGCGAGCCGGACTCAGCGACTCGACCGACGGAGCTCGCTCCTATCTCGAAGCGCTGCTGTCCACGCCACTGTCGACGAATGTCGAGGTGTTCCTCGCCGAGGCGCCCAAGCTCGTCGCCCACCTCGAGACCGACGACGCCTTCGAGTGGGAGTGGTCGCCGTTCCCTGAGTACTTCGACATGCCCGGCCGCGTGCCGATGGGCCGGTCGATCCAGCCCACCAACATCCGCCGCGACGAGCTCCCCGCCGAGGTCGCCGAGCTCGTACGACCGCCGGTCGAGCGTGACCGCGCCGGTGAAGGCGGTCGCAACACCCTCAGCGGTGGCCAAGCCCTGATCGCCCGCACGCTGATGGCGTTCGTACGCGATGGCGGCACCGTGCTGACCGACCAGCACGTCACCGACTATGTCGTCGAGGACGGACGAGTCGTCGGCGTGACGACGGCAAGCGGCGAGACGATCCGAGGAGAGCGCGGCGTCATCGTGGCGGCGGGCGGATTCGAGGGCAATGACGCACTGCGTACCGAGCACGGCGTGCCCGGCGCCGCCGAGTGGACGATGGCTCCGATCGGCACGAACACCGGTGAGCTCATCGAGGCGGGCCGCGCCCTCGGCGCCCAGATCGACCACATGGACCAGGCGTGGCTCTGCCCCGGACTCGAGCAGCCCGACGGTGGCGGCTCGTTCACCCTCGGCTTCCGCGGCGGTGTCATGGTCGATGCCGACGGTCGTCGCTACGCGAACGAAAGCCTCCCGTACGACCAGTTCGGCATCCAGATGGCGGGAGCGCCGAACCGCATACCGTCACACTTCGTCTTCGACTCCCGCGAAGGTGGCGGCCTGCCGGCCATCGCCATGCCGGAGGGTGATCCGGCCGAGCACCTGAAGGCCGGTACGTGGGTCCAGGCCGACACGGTCGCGGAGCTGGCCGAGAACCTCGGCCTCACCGATCTGGTTGGAACCGTCGAGCGCTTCAACACGTTCTGCGAGAAGGGCGTCGACGAGGACTTCGGCCGCGGTGCGGACGAGTACGACAACTTCTTCACCGGCGGCGCGACCCTCATCCCGCTCGAGACCCCGCCCTACATCGCAGCACGCTTCGTGCTGTCCGACCTGGGCACCAAGGGCGGCATGGCGATCGACGAGCACGGGCGCGTGGTCCGGGCAGATGGTGACCCCATCCCGGGGTTGTATGCCACCAGCAACAGCGCGGCGTCGATCTTCGGCTCGTTCTACCCCGGCCCGGGCGCACCGCTGGGCCAGGCCCTGGTCTTCGCGTCGCGCGCGGTCCAGCACATCAACGAGGAGTCGGCATGACCAAGAGCGCATCGTTGATCCGGGTCACGATCGCGTATGTCGTCGCGTTCGTCGCTGGTGGTGCCTGGCTCGCCTGGGGTCCCAGCACGGACAAGCTGTGGCTCGACACGCTGATCGCCGACCTGGTGGCGACGCTGGTGATCTTCGGGTTCAGCCGGGCGTACAAGAACTCCAGCTTCTACGACGCCTACTGGAGCGTCGTTCCGCCGGCGATCTTCGTCTACTGGTGGATCGAGACCGAGGCCGAGGGTGCGCGACTCTGGCTGGTGTTGGTCGTCATCGCCGCCTGGGCGATCCGCCTCACCGGCAACTGGATCTACAACTGGCCGGGGATGCACCACGAGGACTGGCGCTACCCCATGCTCAAGGAGCAGGCCGGCAAGAGCGAAGCCGTCGTCGACTTCGCGGCGATCCATCTCTTTCCGACCCTGGTGGTCTTCGCGGCGCTGGTCCCGACGTACCTGGTGGTCACCAACACGGATCGCGAGGTCGGCTGGCTCGACATCGTCGCCACCGTGATCGGCCTGGGTGCTGTCGCGATCGAGTTCATCGCCGACCTGCAGCTGCTTCGATTCGTCCGGGAACGTACGTCCGGTCAGGTCATGGACCGTGGACTGTGGGGCTGGTCGCGTCATCCCAACTACTTCGGCGAGGTCAGCTTCTGGGTGTCACTCGCGCTGTTCGGGCTGGCGGCATCGCCTGGCGACGCATGGTGGCTCTTCGGCGGCGCGGCCGCGATGCTCGCGATGTTCATGTTCGCCAGCATCCCGATGATGGAGAAGCGCAGCCTCGAACGTCGGCCGGACTACCAGGACGTCATCGATCGCGTCTCGGTCTTCCTGCCCCGGCCACCCAAGGCCAAGCGTTGACCAAGCCCAAGATCGTCGTGGCCGGGCTGGGTGACTCCGGCCTGCTGACGGCGATCAACCTGGCCCGGGATGTCGACGTCGTCGGCATCTCGACCAAGCCGGGCATGGTGAGCAGCCAGGAGCTGGGCATGCGGTTGGCTCGGCCCGATGAGTGGCAGGGCCAGTACCGCTTCCCGTTCGAGAGCTTCCGCAAGCTTGATCGGGTTCGTACGATCCACGGCACGGTCACCGGTGTCGACCTCGCCAGCCGGACCGTCTTCTACGAGGACGTGGACGGCGCGACAGGTGAGGAGCACTATGACGTGCTGGTGATCGCCACGGGTGTGACCAACGGATTCTGGCGACGCCCCGACGTGCAGACCCCGAGCGACGTTGACGAGGCGCTCCGGCGCCCGCACGAGACTCTCGCGGAGGCCGGGTCGATCGCGATCATCGGCGGGGGTGCGGCCGCGGTCGGCAGTGCGGCCAACCTCGCCCTGGCCTGGCCGGGCAAGCGGATCGAGCTGTTCTTCCCCGGCCCGGCGGCCCTGCCTCAACACCATCGCGGGGTGTGGGCCTCGGTCAGCAGGCTGTTGGTCGATCGCGGCGTCGGCCTCAACCCCGGTCATCGGGCGGTCATCCCCGCCGGCTTCGATCTCGACGAGATCACCCACGCACCTGTCGAGTGGAGCACGGGTCAGCCACCCACAGCCGCCGACGCCGTCCTCTGGGCCGTCGGGCGCTCACGGCCGAACTCGAGCTGGCTCCCCGACGAGCTGCTGGACGGCGACGGCTTCGTACGCGTCAAACCCGACCTGCAGCTACCTGACCATCCCGAGGTCTTCGCGATCGGTGACATCGCGGCCACCGACCCGTTGCGCACGTCCGCCCGCAACCGAGCCGACAAGCTCCTCGGCCGCAACATCCGTGCCCACCTCAGGGGTCGGCCACTGCAGGCGTACAAGTCACCCCGCCGGCGCTGGGGGTCGGTCATCGGGACCCAGCCGAACGGCCTGACCGTCTACGCACCCAACGGCAAGGGATTCCGCTTCCCGACCTGGTCCAACGACGCCCTGCTCCAGCCACTCATCGTCAAGCGCGGCATCTACCGCGGCATACGCCCCACCCCCGCCAAATCACGATCGAAGGAGAAGTCATGATCACCTCGGACGCCATCACCTGGAACGCGCCCAACGACCCGCACCCGGCTCGCGAGGCATCGCAGCGCTCCTACTCGGCCGTCGCCAAGGGCGACCTCGCCGAGTGGCTGACGGTCTATGCCGAGGACGCGCTGCTTGAGGACCCGGTCGGCCCGTCGATGTTCGATGCGGAAGGCAAGGGGCACCGCGGGCACGCGGCGATCTCGGCATTCTGGGACCTCGCGATCGCGCCGATCGAGACGTTCGAGTTCGAGATCAACGACTCGTTCGCCAACCCCGGCAGCAACACCTGCGCGAACGTCGGTCGGATCAGGACCTCGTTTGCCGACGGCTCGCACACGACCACCGATCTGGTCATGGTCTACGTCATCAACGACGACGGCCGCGTGAGATCGATGAAGGCGTTCTGGGAGCCCAACCGCACCATGGCGAGCTTCACTTCGGCCTAAACGTCGGACAAACACTTGCGGGCAAAACTAGAACGTGTTTCACTTTCTCGCGTGACCGAACTAGGAACCCTTCACGCCCCGCTCAACGTCGAATTCGACTACACCCGTTCCCTCGGCCCCACGCTCTCTGGATTCATGACGGGCCTCAAGCGCCGTCAGATCCTCGGCGGCGTCTTGTCCGACGGATCGGTTGCAGTCCCACCGCCCGAGTACGACGGCACGACGTTCGACCCGATCACCGAGCTCCGGCCGGTCGCCGACGTCGGCATCGTCCAGAGCTGGGCCTGGGTCCCCGAGCCCGTACCGGGTCAGCCCCTCGACAAGCCTTTCGCGTTCGCGCAGATCGTGCTCGATGGTGCTGACAAGCCACTGCTGCATGCGGTCGCGGTTGCCTCGGCGGCCGACATCCAGACCGGTATGCGCGTGCGCGCCGTCTGGGCCGACGAGCCGGTCGGCGCCATCACCGACATCCGCTGGTTCGAGCCCGAGGGGGACTCCCCCGCGACGACTCCCGGCCCTGAGGGCGACGCGGTGGAGGGCATCATCTCGCCGGTCAACCTCTCGTACGACTACGCCGCCTCGCCCGAGGAGTCGAAGTTCTTCCGCGGTCTCGCCGACGGCAGGCTCATCGGTCAGCGCTGCCCGGTCTGCGAAAAGGTGTACGTGCCGCCGCGCGGCGCCTGCCCCGTCGACGGGGTGCCGACGACCGACGAGGTCGAGGTCGCCGACCATGGCACCGTCACCACGTTCTGCATCGTCAACGTGCCGTTCACCGGACAGCAGATTCCGATTCCCTACGTGTCGGCCTACGTCCTCCTCGACGGAGCCGACATCGCCTTCCTGCACTTGATCCTCGGCATCGACGCCGCGGATGTACGCATGGGTCTGCGCGTCAAGGCGGTCTGGAAGCCCCGCGACGAATGGGGCACAACGATCGCCAACATCAGCCATTTCGAGCCGACGGGTGAGCCCGACGCTGACTACGAGACCTACAAGGTGCACCTCTGATGACGCGTGACGTAGCGATCGTTGGGTTCTCCCAGCGACAGATGAAGGAATTCGACGGCTCCCCCACCTGCGTCGAGCTGCTCGTACCGATCTTCCAGGAGCTGTGGGAGCAGACCGGTTGGACCAAGTCCGACATCGGCTTCTGGTGCTCCGGCTCCAGCGACTACCTCGCCGGTCGCGCCTTCTCGTTCGTGTCGGCCGTCGACGCGATCGGCGCCCTGCCGCCGGTCATGGAGTCGCACGTCGAGATGGACGCTGCCTGGGCACTGTACGAAGCCTGGGTCAAGATCCAGACCGGTCTGGTCGACTCCGCGCTGGTCTACGGCTTCGGCAAGTCCAGCGCCGGCCAGCTCCGTCGAGTGATGTCGCTGCAGATGGACCCGTACACGGTGACCCCGCTGTGGGCTGACGCCGTCTCGGTCGCCGCGATCCAGGCTCGTTCAGGCATCGAGAGCGGCGCGTTCGACGAGGCCCAGATGGCCGAGGTTGTCGCCCGCTCGATGACGGACGCCGCCGGCAACGACAGCGCGATCCGCAAGGGCGCCACGACGGCTGACGACGTGCTCGCCCAGCCGCTGTACGCCGATCCGCTCCGCCGATGGGACTGTGCACCGGTCTCCGACGGTGCCGCCGCCATGGTCATCACCGCCGCTGACGCACCCGGCTTCGACAAGCTCAAGGGCAACAAGGCGTGGATCACCGGCTTCGAGCACCGCGTCGAGCCCGGCGCACTCAACAGCCGCGACCTCAAGGTCTCCGAGAGCACCAAGTCCGCCGGCGCCGCTGCCGGGGTCGACGGTGTCGACCTCGCAGAGCTGCATGCGCCGTTCTCGCACCAGGAGCTGATCCTCAAGAACGCCCTCGGTCTCGGCGACGACGTACGCATCAACCCCTCGGGAGGCGCACTCACCGCCAACCCGATGTTCACCGCCGGGCTCAACCGCATCGGCGAAGCCGCCCGACAGGTGTGGGCTGGCGACTCCCAGCGCGCACTCGCCCACGCAACCTCAGGACCCGCCTTGCAACAGAACCTCGTGCTCACGATGGAGGCCCGCGCATGAGCAACCACACGCTCGCAGCCGTCATCGGCGTCGGCCAGACCCACCACCGAGCCAAGCGGTCCGACGTGTCCATGGCTGGACTCCTCCGCGAAGCCATCGACCGCGCGATGACCGACGCCCAGGTGACGTTCAACGACATCGACGCGATCGTCATCGGCAAGGCACCCGACCTGTTCGAGGGCGTCATGATGCCGGAGCTCTACCTTGCCGAGGCGCTTGGAGCGCCGGGCAAGCCGTTGCTTCGCGTCCACACTGCCGGCTCGGTCGGCGGCTCGACCGCGATCGTCGCGGCTTCACTCGTCGAGGCTGGCATCCACCAGCGCGTGCTCACGGTGGCCTTCGAGAAGCAGTCGGAGTCCAACGCCATGTGGGCGCTCTCGGTTCCGGTGCCGTTCATCATGCCGGTTCACGCCGGCGCGGGCGGCTACTTCGCTCCGCACGTGCGCTCGTACATCCGTCGCTCGGGAGCTCCGACCCACATCGGTGCGATCGTGGCGGCCAAGGATCGTCAGAACGCGCTCAAGAACCCGTACGCGCACCTGCAGAACCCCGACACCACGGTCGAGTCGGTGCTGGCGTCGCAGATGCTCTGGGACCCGATCCGTTACGACGAGACGTGCCCGTCATCCGACGGCGCCATCGCGCTCGTCATCGCGTCCGAGGACGCCGTGGCGAAGTCAGACATCAAGAACCCGGCATGGATCCACGGCACCCAGATGCGCAGCGAGCCGACCACCGCAGCCGAGCGTGACCAGGTCAACCCGCATGCGGGACGTGAGGCCGCGGCCGCGCTCTGGAAGCAGGCCGGCATCACCTCGCCCATCGACGAGATCGACTGCGCCGAGATCTACGTGCCGTTCTCCTGGTTCGAGCCCATGTGGCTCGAGAACCTCGGCTTTGCCGAACCGGGCGAGGGGTGGAAGCTCACCGAGGCCGGTGAGACCCGGATCGACGGCAAGATCCCCGTCAACATGAGCGGCGGCGTGCTGTCGTCCAACCCGATCGGCGCGAGCGGCATGCTGCGCTTCGGCGAAGCAGCGCTGCAGGTCATGGGCGAGGCCGGCGAGCACCAGGTCGAGGGCGCCAGGAAGGCACTGGGACACGCGTACGGTGGTGGCTCTCAGTTCTTCGCCATGTGGGTGGTCGGAGCCGACAAGCCGAACCACTAGTCACCCGGAGAACGAAACGGCCGGCAACCCTCGCGGGTTGCCGGCCGTTTCGTGTGCGCTCAGACGTACTTGACGCGCAGCTCCTTGATGCCGTTGATCCAGCCGTGGCGCAGGCGGCGCGGCTCGGCCAGCTTGGAGATGTCGGGGATCAGGTCGGCGATTGCGTTGAACATGATCTCGACCTCGAGGCGAGCCAAGTTGGCGCCGATGCAGAAGTGCGCGCCGTGGCCACCGAAGGCGAGGTGGGGGTTGGGGTCACGCATGATGTTGAACTCTTCGGGGTTCTCGAAGACATCAGCGTCGTGGTTGGCGCTGGCGTAGAACAGGCCGACTCGCTGACCCTTCTTGACCGTGACGTCACCAACTTCCAGGTCCTTCAGCGCTGTGCGCTGGAAGGACGTGACCGGTGTGGCGATGCGGATGATCTCGTCGATCGCCGACTTCGGGCGCTCCTTCTTGTACAGCTCCCACTGGTCGGGGTTGTTGAAGAACGCGTTCATGCCGTGGGTGATGGCGTTACGAGTCGTCTCGTTGCCGGCCACCGCGAGGATGATCGTGAAGTAGCCGAACTCGTCTGAGGCCATGCCCTCGCCGTCTTCGCCGGCGGTGACCAGCTTGGTGACGATGTCGTCCTGCGGATCGGCCTTGCGCTCTTCGGCAAGTGCCATGAAATAGCTGAGGATCTCGATGCTCGCGGCCTCGGGATCAGAGTTGTACTCCGGGTCGTCGTACGCCAGCATCTGGTTGGACCATTCGAACAACTTCTTGCGGTCGTCGAGCGGGACGCCCAGCAGGTTGGCGATCGCGACCAGCGGCAGCTCAGCAGCGAGCTCTTCGACGAAGTCGCCCTCACCGCGCTCCTTGGCCTCCGTGACGATCTGGACGGCGTGCTCCTTGAGACCTTCACGAAGACTCTCGATGGCGCGCGGCGTGAAGCCGCGGCTGATGATCGATCGAGTCGCGGTGTGGACTGGCGGATCCTGGTTGATGAGCATCACGCTCTGCAGCTCGACCTGGTCGCGCGTCATGTCCGGAGCGAACCGGATGATCGCGCCGTTCTCGCTGGTCACGAAGTCGTTGCTCTTGGAGACGGCCGAGACGTCAGCGTGCTTGCTGATGGCCCAGTAGCCAGTGCCACCCTCCATGCCGGCGCGCGATTCCTCGGGCTGCTCGATCCAGAACACCGGTGCCGTCTTGCGGAGCTCGAGGAACTCCGCGTGCGGGACGCCAGCCTCGTTGAGGATCGGGTCCGTCGGGTCGAAGCCTTCGGGAATGGCGGGGGCAGCATCCAGGGTGGTCACGTAAAGCTCCTCGTTGGTTTCTGCAACACGTTCTAGTTCTGATCCTATCCTTACATGGGTCCTGTCCGATCGGAAGGCTTGTGCAAGACGAGAACGTGTTCTAGTTTTAGGCCATGGGCACCCCTGTGATCGTCGATGCCGTCCGCACGCCGCAAGGCAAGAGGAACGGCGTTCTCGCCGGACTTCACCCCGCCGTACTTCTTGGCATGACGCAGGCTGAGGTGATCTCGCGCTCCGGGATCCCCGCCGACCTCGTCGACCAGGTCATCGGTGGAAATGTCACCGCCGCGGGTGAACAGTCCAACAACATGGTGCGCCGTGCCTGGATGCACGCGGGCCTCCCCAACGCCACCGCATCGACCCAGATCGATGCCCAGTGCTCCTCAGCGCAGCAGGCCACGCACCTCATCCACGCCATGATTGCCGGTGGGATGATCAAGGCCGGTATCGCCTGCGGCGTCGAGTCGATGTCCCGCGTCGGCCTCGGTGCCAACGTCCCGCCCGGCACCGGCGACCCGCGTCCCGACGACTGGTCGATCGACCTTCCCAACCAGTTCGAAGGCGCTGACCGCATCGTCAAGGACCGTGGCTTCTCCCGCGAGGAGGTCGACACCTTCGGCCTCTGGTCACAGGACAAGGCGCGAGCAGCCCGCGACGCCGGCCACTTCAGCCGTGAGATCTTCGCCATCAAGGCGCCCGTGCTCGACGCGGAGGGCAAGCCGACCGGCGACACCCAGGTCGTGGACGCCGACCAAGGCATTCGCGAGACCTCGCTCGAGAAGCTCGCGACCCTCAAGTCGGTGCTGCCCGACGGCTATCACACCGCGGGCACTTCCTCGCAGATCTCCGACGGCGCCTCCGCGCTCCTGCTGATGGACTCAGACCTCGCCGACTCGCTCGGCCTCAAGCCTCGTGCACGCATCATCACCTCGTGCCTGGTCGGCGCAGACCCCTACTACCACCTCGACGGACCCGTTCAGGCAACTGAGAAGGTCCTCAAGGACAGCGGCATGTCGATCTCAGACATCGACATCTGCGAGGTCAACGAAGCCTTCGCCGGGGTCGTCATGTCGTGGGCCAAGGTGCACGAAGTGCCAGAGGACAAGATCAACGTGAACGGTGGCGCCATCGCCCTCGGACACCCCGTCGGCTCGACGGGCACCCGGCTGCTGACCACCGCGCTGCACGAGCTCGAGCGCCGCGACGCCAACACCGCCCTGATCTCGATGTGCGCCGGAGGGGCGCAGGCATCGGGCACCATCATCGAACGAATCTGACAGAGGGACACCATGGCCAAGAACATTTCCTACAAGGGCGCGGCGCGCAGCGAAGCTGACTACGTCGTGGTCGGCGCCGGCTCCGCGGGCTCAGCTGTCGCCTCGCGCCTCGCCGCCTCCGGTGCATCCGTGATCCTGCTCGAGGCAGGCAAGAGGGACTCGTCGATCCTCGTCACCAAGCCCGGCATGATCGGCCCGATGCACGCTGAGCCCAAGATCAAGAAGACGGTCGACTGGGGCTACTACACGACGCCGCAGAAGCACATGAACAACCGGGTGATCCCGCAGACCCGTGGCAAGGTCGTCGGCGGCTCGAGCTCGGTCAACGGGCTGCTCTGGGTGCGCGGCAACCGCGCCAACTACGACTCTTGGGCCGCCGAGGGCAACACCGGTTGGGATGCCGACTCGGTCAACGAGGTCTACAAGCGCGTCGAGGACTTCGAGGACGGCGCCAACGAGTACCGCGGTGAGGGTGGACCGATCAAGGTCCAGCGCCACACCCAGCGGACCGAGGCCGCGCTGCAGTTCGAGCAGGCCACCGCCGACACCCTCGGCGTCAAGATCCTGAACGACTACAACGCCGCCGAGCAGGAGGGCGTGAGCCATTTCCAGCAGAGCGCCGACAAGGGCAAGCGCTTCTCCTCGTCGCGCGGTTACATCACCAACGGCGACCAGGCAACACTCCAGGTCCAGCCCGAGGTGCACGTACAGAAGGTCGTGATCGAGAACGGTCGCGCTACTGGCGTCGAGGTGCTCGACAAGAAGGGCAACAAGCGGACGGTCCGGGCCGGCAAGGAAGTCATCCTTTCGGCAGGATTCATCGGCTCAGCGCAGTTGCTGCTGCTCTCCGGTGTCGGTCCAGCCGATCACCTCAAGGAGCACGGGATCGAGGTCAAGGCAGACCTCCCCGTCGGCGAGAACCTGCACGATCACCTCTTCGTACCGACGACCTGGATCATGCCCAACGCCGTGCACAAGGGCAACGCCTCGTACTTCGCCCGCGGACTCGCCAAGGAGCTCACGGTCGGTGGCTCGTTCCTCGAGAACTCGGTGTTCGAGACGGTCGCCTTCGTGCGCACGTCCCAGGCGACCGATGTTCCCGACCTGCAGCTCCACGTCCTTCCGTGGGCCTATCCCTCGCCCAACCAGGACGCTCCGGTACGGCACACGGTCGACCCTCGCAAAGCGATGACCGTCATGTCGACCCTCATCTATCCCCGCAGCCGAGGAACCGTACGACTCGCGTCGAACGACCCGAACGTGGCACCGCTGATCGACATGAACTACCTCGCCGAGCCGGGCGACCAGCAGGTCCTCGCCGAGGGTGTCGAGATCATCCGCGAGATCATGAAGTCCACCGCCTTCGGCGACAGCAACAAGGGCGAGCTGCACCCCGGCCCGGACTACAACGCTGCCAACATGAAGGCAGAAGTCCTCAACCGGGCCACGACCGTCTATCACGGTGTGGGCACCTGTCGTATGGGCGTCGACGAACGCGCCGTCGTTGGTCCGGACCTCAAGGTCAGGGGGATCGAAGGCCTCCGCGTCGCAGACGCTTCGATCATGCCGAGCATCATTGGCGGCAACACCAACGCACCTTCGATCATGATCGGCGACAAGGCCGCCGACCTGGTGCTCGGCAAATGACCACGACACGGCCTGCTGGCCTGACACCGGAGTTCCTCGACGGCCTGGTCAAGCGCGTGCCCGGCAGCACCGGAAACACGTGGAAGCTGACCGAGGTCTACACCGGCGACCTGCTGGTCGAGCTGCCTCAGTCGTCTGAGGACGATGTCGTCCAGGCCGTCGCCGACGCCCGTGCTGCCCAGCAGATCTGGAGCTCCTGGTCGGTCAAGAAACGACTCGGCGTGATGAAGAAGTTCCACCGGCTCGTGATCGACAACCAGATGCTGATCACCGACCTCATCCAGGCCGAGAGCGGCAAGAACCGCCGGATGGCGTTCGAAGAGACCTGCGACATCCCGATGGGCACCAGCCACTACATCAAGCGGGCGCCCAAGCTCCTCAAGGACCGCAAGCACGCCGGTCCCGTCCCGTTCCTGTCGAGCTCTACCGAGGTGCGCCGTCCCAAGGGTGTCGTCGCGATCATCGCGCCGTGGAACTTCCCGTTCGCCACCGGCGTCTCCGACACGATTCCGGCGCTGATCGCCGGCAATGGCGTCGTGCTCAAGCCCGACAACAAGACCGCCCTGTCGCCGCTGCTCGGCGTCCAGCTGCTCGAGGAGGCGGGCCTACCGGCCGGTCTCGTGCAGGTTGTCTGCGGTGAGGGACCTGACGTCGGCGGGCCGATGCTGGCCAACGTCGACTACGTGATGTTCACCGGGTCGACCGCGACCGGCCGGCTCATCGGCGAGCTCGCCGGCAAGAACCTCATCGGCGCCTGCCTCGAGCTCGGGGGCAAGAACCCCATGCTCGTGCTCGAGGACGCCAACGTCGATGAAGCCGTGGAGGCCGCCATCTTCGGCGCCTTCGGCAACTCCGGCCAGATCTGCATGCACATCGAGCGCCTCTACATCCATGACTCGATCTACGACGAGTTCCGTGACAAGTTCGTCGCGGCGACGAAGGCCATGAACGTCAGCGCTGCCTATGACTTCCTGCCTGACATGGGCTCGCTCGTGTCGGTCGACCAGAAGGATCGCATCGCCTCCCACGTCGAGGATGCCAAGGCCAAGGGCGCAACGGTGCTCACCGGCGGCAACGCTCGCCCGGACCTCGGTCCGGCGTTCTTCGAGCCGACGATCCTCGAGGGCGTCACCAAGGACATGCTCGCCGGGGAGACCGAGACGTTCGGTCCTGTCATCGGTCTCTACCGCTACGCGACCGAGGACGAGGGCATCGCGCTTGCCAACGACACCGAGTACGGCCTCAACGCCTCGGTCTGGGGCAAGGACATCGACCACGCAGCACAGGTCGCCCGCCGTATCGACTCGGGCAACGTCAACATCAACGACATCCTCGCCACGGCCTACGCCTCCAAGGGCACCCCCTCCGGCGGCCTGAAGCAGTCCGGTGTCGGAGCACGTCACGGCGACCAGGGCCTGCTCAAGTACACCGATGCGCAGAACGTCGCGGTGCTCAAGAAGCAGATCATGGGCCCGCAGGGCAAGCAGACGTACGACGACTACGCCAAGCAGACGCAGACGTCGCTCAAGCTGATGCGCAAGACCGGCCTGCGCTGACATGATCATCGACGTTCCCGAAGGCAAGGATCCACTCACCTACGTGTGGGGCGAGATGGTCCCCGGGATCGGCGGCGCCGCGGCAAAGATGTCGATGAAGGTCTACTCCGACTCCACGCTCGGTCTCCGCGAGTTCGAGGCGGCGCGGCTGCGCATCGCGCAGATCAACGGCTGCCTGTTCTGCCAGGACTGGCGCACCGAGCGCGACGGCGAGAAGGTCGAGGACACCTTCGACGAGGCCGTGCAGAGCTGGCGCACGACCGACGCGTTCGACGAACGTACGCGCCTGGCTGCCGAGTACGCCGAGCTGTACGCCACCGACCACCACAGCATCGACGACGCGTTCTGGAAACGGATGCTCAGCGAGTACGACCAGCGTGAGGTCGTCGAGCTCAGCTTGTGCATCGGCTCGTGGCTGTCGTTCGGTCGGCTCAACCGGATCCTCGGTCTCGACACCGCCTGCGTCCTGCCGTCGCACATCGTATGACGACCCGCGTCGCCGTCTGGTCGACCGGCACCCTCGGCAGGCACGCCATCGCCGGCATCGACCTCAACCCCGAGCTCGACCTGGTCGGCGTCTGGGTCAGCAACCCTGACAAGGACGGCAAGGACGCCGGACAGCTCGCTGAGCTCGGCCGCGACCTCGGCGTAATCGCGTCGACCGATCGCGAGACAGTGCTTGCCGCCAAACCCGACTGCATCGTGTACTGCGCCATCACCGAGGATCGGTTCTTCGAGGCGTACGAGGACCTGGTCGGCTTCCTCGAGGCCGGGGTCAACGTCGTCGCCAGTGGTCCCGTGATCCTCCTCTACCCGAACCCGACGCTGCCTGACTCCATGTGGGAGCGCATCGAGGAAGCCGGCCGCAAGGGCGGTGCGAGCCTGCACGCCAATGGCATCGACCCGGGCTGGGCCAACGACATCTTCCCGTTGCAGCTCACCTCGCTGAGCCAGCGGGTCGACCAGGTTCGCGTGCTCGAGATTGCCGACTACTCGACGTACGACCAACCCGTCACGATGGGTGACATCTTCGGCTTCGGCAAGCCGATCGACGAGGTTGCACCGCTCTGGCAGCCAGGGATGCTCTCATCCGGGTGGGGCCCCGTGGTGCGCCAGATGGCGGCTGGTCTCGGCGTCACCCTCGACGAACCGCTGGTGGAAACGGTCGAGCGTCTGCCAGCCGACGCTGACCTGTCGACTGTCTGCGTCGACATCAAGAAGGGCACCATGGCTGCCGTTCGGTTCGAGGTCATCGGCATGGTCGACGGCGAGCCGCGCATCGTGGTCGAGCACGTGACTCGTACGCATGTCGATCAGGCTCCGGACTGGCCCAAGCCCGCCAGCGGTGATGGGTCCTACCGGATCGAGATCACCGGTGAGCCGATGATGACGGTCGACTTCACTCACATCGGCGAGCACGGCGACCACAACACCAGCGGCATGATCATCACCGCTCAGCGCCTGGTCAACGCCGTGCCGGCTGTTGTCGCCGCCTCACCCGGACTGGTCACGGCACTCGACCTCCCATTGGTCACCGGTCGCGGAATCGTCGGCGTATGACGTTCACCGGCAAGAGCATCCTGGTCACCGGAGCGTCCTCCGGCCTCGGCGCAGCGTCCGTACGTCGGTTCGCCGCCGTCGGCGGTCTCGTGTACGCGGCCTCCCGCGACCAGACCAAGCTGGCGGAAGTCGCGGAGTCCTGTGCCGACCTGCCCGGCGAAGTGCGTTTCGGTCCACTCGACGTCGCGTCGCCTGCCGACTGCCGGGCTGCCGTGGCCGCCGCCGTTGCCACATACGGACGTCTCGACGTACTGGTCAACAACGCCGGGCGTCACGACTTCCGGGTGACGACCGACGTCACCGAGGACGAGTGGGACGCCGACATCGCGCTCAACCTCAGTGGCGCGTTCTATTCGTGCCAGGCCGCAATCCCGCACCTGCTGGAGACGTCCGGCAACATCGTCAACGTCGCCTCGGTCGCGGGCGTGATGGGCGAGGCCTACTCGGCGGCCTACACCGCGGCCAAGCACGGCATCGTCGGCCTCACCAAGGCGCTGGCCATCGAGTACCTCAACACCCCGCTGCGCGTGAACTGCGTCTGCCCGGGCGGCATGGACACCCCGCAGGTCGCCACGATCAACGTCCCCGATGGTGCTGACTGGGACCTGATCCTTCGAGTCGCTGCGAAGCGCGGAATGATGACCGCCGACAGCGTCGCCGCCGTCATCGCGTTCCTGGCCTCCGACGATGCCTCCGCAGTCCACGGCAGCATCCAGATGGTCGACCAGGGCCACCTGGCCGGCTGAACTTCGCGCCGACCGGAGTCACATCGTCCGGCGCACAGCCGGGATGACCATGCCGACGACCCCACGGAACGTGGCCTTGACCATGTCGTAGAAGTCGAAGTAGTCGCGCCACAGGGTGATGTGGCCGTCCTCGAGCTCAAACACGCCGCACACCCAGAACTGCAGACGAAGAGGGCCGACCACGATCGCGTCGGTGCGTTCGTTGAGCACCGTGGACCCGTTGGCAACGTTGCGGTGGAATTTCACCTCGAAGCTCGACTTGCCCTCCATCCGGCGCATCAGCTTGCCAACGCGCCGACCTCCACGGATCGTGGGGAGACCGACATTCTGGTAGACGATGTCATCGGACATGAGGCTCTCGAACGTGTCGAAGTCCTGCGCCTGGAGGGCCTCGAGAAACGCCTTCACGATGGAGGCGTTGTCGACGTCCAGGCTGGTACGGGTCGAATCGTCGGTCATCCGGTCAGCCTAGTCATCCCTCGGAGTCAGACGGAACACCTTGATCTCCCGGTCGGTGCGCTGCTCGTACATCACGAAGTTGGGCCAGGTCTTGATCATGTGCGCCCATGCGGCCTGCCGCTCATCACCCTCGAGCCTTCGCGCCGTCATCAGCATCTCGCGTCGCCTGTACCGGACCTTCACCTCGGCTGCCGCTTCGACATTCTTGACCCAGACCGGTTCCTTGGGGCCGCCGAAGTACGACCCGGCGATCAGGATGTCGTCGCCGTCGGGCACGCACAACAACGGCGTGGAACGCGGAATCCCGCTCTTGCGACCGACCACCGTGAGCATGAGGTTTGGCAGCCCCGCAATGTCGAGCACAGTGAGTCGACCTCGGGTGACCCATTGGATCGCCTTGTCGAGCGCTGTGATCTGCGGGAGCAGCCTGGGCATCCAGGAGATCGCACCGATGCGTACCGCAAGTGGAGTGAGCAGACCCATCCGGCAAGCCTAAGGCGCCCGACCCGGCACGCAATCTCGTTGAGCGGAGCGTTGGTCGCCCATCAGAGTGCACGATGGGCCAGTAGGGCACCGCCGCTGAAGCCAGAGTCTGCCATCGAGCGCCTCAGCTGGTGCCGTACACCGGCTCCGGAGCGTTGCCCTGGGCAATCAGCTCGCGCAGGGCGTCGCCGACCTTTTCCGTCTCCCAGCGCTGGCCGATGTCCTTCTTGGGCCCGTGGGTCCAGCCCTGCTCGACGCAGATCTGGCCGCCGTCGATCTCGATGACCCGACCGGTGACGTCCGCTGCCTCGACGGAAGCCAGCCAGGCGACGATCGGCGAGTTGTCCTCAGGCTTGGCCATGGCGGAGGTGTCGAAGGCGCCCTCAGTCATCCGGGTCTGCGCGACCGGGGCGATCGCGTTGACCGTGACGCCGTAGCGCCCCATCTCGGCAGCCGCGACCAACGTCATGCCGGCGATGCCGGCCTTGGCAGCGGAGTACGTGGTCTGGCCGATCGAACCCTGCAGACCGGCGCCCGAGGACGTGTTGATCACGCGTGCATCGCGCTGACGTCCTTCTTTGGACTCGGCGCGCCAGTACGCCCCCGCGTGACGCAACGGGGCGAAGTGACCCTTGAGGTGCACGCGGATGACGGCGTCCCACTCCTCCTCCGAGGTGTTGACCAGCATCCGGTCGCGTACGAAGCCGGCGTTGTTGACCAGGATGTCCAGGCCACCGAAGGTGTCGATCGCCTGACGGACCATCGCCTCGGCCTGGTCGAAGTCGGCGACATCAGCACCATTGGTGACAGCCTCGCCACCGAGCTCCTTGATCTCGGCCACGACAGCGTCGGCCGGAGACTCCTCCTTCTCACCCGCGAGGGAGACACCGAAGTCGTTGACGACGACCTTGGCACCCTGGCGGGCCAGCTCGAGCGCGTGCGCACGACCGATCCCTCGCCCAGCTCCGGTGACGATGGCAATACGGCCTTCAAGCAAAGACATGGTTCTCCTTCGGTAGTTCAGGGGCGCGGTGTTCAGGGCGCAGTGTTCAGACGTGGAGGAAGATCGGGGGTTCGCCGCCGCCGTCGCAGCCGACATTGGCGCCGCTGACGTACGAGGCGAGGTCGCTGGCGAGGAACGCGGCGACGTTGCCGATCTCGTCGGGTCGAGCCATCCGGCCCAGCGGGATGGTGGCCTCGATCTTGGCGACCCGGTCGTCGCCGCCGTAGTGGTCGTCGGTCTGCTCGGTACGGCAGAGGCCGACGTCGATCGAGTTGACCCTGACCTTCGGAGCCCATTCCATCGCCAGGCTTCGAGTCAGCGAGTCGATGCCTGCCTTGGCGGCGGCGTACGCGGCGATCGTCGGGGCGGGGCGGTTGGCGGCGATCGACGAGATGTTGACGATCGAGCCGCCGCTGCCCTGCTCCTGCATCACCCGGTTGGCGATCTGGGCGACCAGCAGGGGGGCGTTGAGGTTGAGCGCGATGATCTTGTCGTGGAACCGCGGTGACGCCTCGGCCGCGCTCGCGCTCGGCGCTCCGCCCGCGTTGTTGATCAGGACGTCGAGGCGGCCGTGCTCGGCCACGATGCCGTCGACCATGGCTTGCACGGAGTCGGGGTCACGTACGTCGCACTGCACATGGGTCGTGCCTGCGAACGGCTCGGCCTCGGAGCGGGCGCAGGTGACCACGGTTGCGCCGGCGAACACGAAGGCCTCGGTGATGCCCCGCCCGATTCCGCGCGAGCCGCCGGTGACCAGAACCACTCGGCCGGTGAGGTCGATCGTGAGAGCCATGCTGATACAGTACCAAGCAAGTGCTTGGTTGTGTACGAAAGGGTCTCCATGTCTGCAGTCACCAGCGAGCTTCGCGACGACGGCATCCTCGTCGTGACGATGGCCCATCCGCCGGTCAACGCGCTGCCCGTGCAGGGGTGGTTCGACGTCGCCGACGCGCTCAACGCCGTCGCAGCCAACCCCGCCGTCAAGGTCGTCATCCTGCGCGCCGAGGGCAAGGGCTACAACGCCGGCGTCGACATCAAGGAGATGCAGAACACCACCGGGTTCGACGCCCTGCTCGGCGCCAACAAGGGCTGCTTCGCCGCCTTCAAGGCCGTGTACGAGTGCGCCGTGCCGGTCATCGCAGCGGTCAACGGCTTCTGTGTCGGTGGCGGCGTCGGCCTGGTTGGCAACGCCGACATCGTGGTCGCCAGCGATGACGCGTACTTCGGTGTGCCCGAGGTCAACCAGGGGGCCCTCGGAGCAGCGACCCACATGGCCCGCCTCGTACCGCAGCAGATGATGCGCTCGCTGTACTTCACCGCGGCAACCATCCCAGCGTCCGAGCTGCACCGCTTCGGCTCGATCTACCGACTGGTCCCCCGTGACGAGCTCGACGCCACCGCGCTGGAGGTCGCCGCCGAGATCGCGGCCAAGGATGGGCGAGTCATCCGCGCCGCCAAGGAGGCGCTGAACGGCATCGAGCCGGTAGACGTCAACCACAGCTACCGGTTCGAGCAGGGATTCACCTACGAGCTCAACCTCATGGGCGTTGCGGACGACCTCCGCGACGCCTTCGCCGGAACGGCCAAAGGGCAGAGCGCTGGAACCGAGAAGGGCAACAAGTGACGAAGCCACGCGACAAGCAGATGACGATCGACGAGGTCGTCGCCCAGCTCTCCGACGGGATGACGATCGGCATCGGCGGCTGGGGCCCGCGGCGCAAGCCGATGGCTCTCGTACGGGCGATCCTGCGCTCGGACCTCAAGGACCTGACGATCGTCAGCTGGGGTGGCGCCGACGTCGGCCTGCTGGCCCGGGCCGGCAAGATCCGCAAGCTGGTCTATGCGTTCGTCTCCCTCGACACGATCCCGCTCGAGCCGAACTTCCAGCGCGCGCGCCAGGCGGCACCTGATTCTGGGCAAGCGATCCCTGAGATCGTCGAGCTCGACGAGGGAATGTTCCAGACCGGCCTGTACGCGGCCGCGCAGCGACTCCCGTTCCTGCCAATGCGAGCCGGCCTCGGTTCGGACGTGCTGGTCAACAACTCGTGGATCAAGACCGTCACCAGCCCGTACGCCGACGAGAACGGTGACTTCGAAGAGCTCACTGCTGTCCCGGCCCTGAAGCTCGATGTCGCGCTGGTGCACCTCAACCGCGCCGACGCCCACGGCAACGCGACCTACCTCGGGCCCGACCCGTACTTCGACGACCTGTTCGTGCAGGCCGCCGACAAGGCATTCCTGTCGTGCGAGCAGATCGTCGACACCGCTGGCCTCACGGTCGACACCCCGGTCCAACGCCTGCTGATCAGCAGGATGATGGTCGACGGTGTCGTCGAGACCCCCAACGGCGCGCACTTCACGACCTGCACGCCCGACTACGAGCGGGACGAGAAGTTCCAGAAGGCGTACGCGGCAGCCGCCGGCGGATCCGACGAGGACTGGGCCGCCTTTGAGCAGCGCTTCCTCTCCGGAGACGAGGCCGCTTACCAAGCAGCAGTCGCAGCATTCGCCGAGGAGGCAGCCAGATGACAGAGTTCAGTCGCGCAGAGGTCTGCGCCGCCGCCATCGCCGACGCGTTCGCCGGTGATGGCGAGATCTTTGCCAGCCCGATGGGCATGCTCCCGATGCTGGGTGTCCGGCTCGCGAAGCTCACCTCCAATCCCGACCTGGTCATCTCCGATGGCGAGTCATTGTTCCTCGGTGGCACGCCGCCGCTGTTCGCCAAGGCCGACGTGGTCGAAGGCTGGATCCCGTTCCGCCGGGTCTTCGACGTCGTCGCGTACGGCAAGCGTCACGTGATGATGGGCGCCACCCAGGTCGACCGGCACGGCAACCAGAACATCTCGGCCATCGGCGACTTCGCGCAGCCGAAGCGTCAGCTGCTCGGCTCGCGCGGCGCCCCGGGCAACACGGTGAACAACCGGACGTCCTACTGGGTCCCGAAGCACGGTCCGCGCGTCTTCGTCGAGAACGTCGACATCGTCTCCGGTGTGGGCCCGGCACGCGCCAAGGCCGCTGGCCCCGGCGCGGCGAAGTACAACGACATCCACCGCATCGTCTCCAACCTCGCCGTATTCGACGTCTTGGGCGAGGGCGACACCGTACGGCTGCTCAGCGTGCACCCCGGCGTGACCGTCGACGATGTCGTTGAGGCCACAGGCTTCAAGCTCTCCATCCCGGCGGACGTCCCGGTCACCCGCGAGCCGAACGAGACCGAGCTGATGATCATCCGCAACGTGCTCGACCCCAAAGCGCTGCGCGACCGCGAGGTCCCGCCCGTCACGACGGAAGCCGCCTCGAAATGATCGACCAGCTGCTCACCACTCCCCTCACAGAGCTCACGGGCGTGAAGCACCCGGTCGTGCAGACCGGCATGGGCTGGGTCGCGGGCCCGAGCCTGGTCAGCGGCACCGCCAACGCCGGCGGACTCGGCATCCTCGCCTCGGCGACCATGACGATCCAGGAGCTCGAGCAGGCGATCATCGAGGTCAAGGAGCGCACCGACAAGCCGTTCGGCGTGAACCTCCGCGCCGACGCCGCCGACGCGCCTGCACGCTGCGAGCTGTTGATCGAGCACGGCGTCAAGGTCGCCTCGTTCGCCCTCGCCCCCAAACCCGAGCTGATCGCCAAGCTCAAGGAGCACGCCATCGTCGTGATCCCCAGCGTCGGTCTCCCCAAGCACGCGGTCAAGGTCGCCTCGTGGGGCGCCGACGCCGTCATGATCCAGGGCGGAGAGGGCGGCGGACATACGGGCTCCGTCCCCACCACTCTTCTGCTCCCGACCGTCCTCGATGCGGTCGACATCCCGGTCATCGCCGCCGGCGGGTTCTTCGACGGTCGCGGTCTGGCCGCTGCGCTCTCGTACGGTGCAGCGGGTGTCGGCATGGGCACGCGCTTCCTGCTCACCGCCGACAGCCGGGTGCCCGATGCGGTCAAGCAGCGCTACCTCGAGGCGACCCTCGACGACACCGTTGTCACCAAGAAGGTCGACGGCATGCCGCACCGCATGCTGCGCACCGAGCTCGTCGAGCAGGTCGAGGGCAGCTCCGGGCTGCGCCGGGTCCTGCCGACGGCACGGCGCACGCTGCAGTTCAAGAAGATGGCGGGCATGTCGTGGAAGGAGCTCGCGATCGACGGGCGCTCCATGCGCAAGGAGCAGGGCCGGACGCTCGGCCAGCTCGCGCTCGCTGCCAACACCCCGATGATGCTCAAGGCCGGACTCGTCGAGGGCGACCCGACCGCTGGCGTGCTCGCCTCCGGCCAGGTCGTCGGAGTCATCAGCGACCTGCCGACTTGTGAGCAGCTCATCGACCGGGTCGTGACGGACGCAGCGTCATCCCTCAAGCGCGCCAGCTCGTACCTCTGACCGCCTGAATTACTTCTCTCCACAGGACCATTCAGCGCCCAAAAGTGCTGTCGGTGGTGCGTTCTAGGTTGGAAGTATGTTCACCGAAGTCGCCACTACCGACGTCCTTCGTGACGTCCGTGCGCACGACTTCGGAGCCGAGTCCAAGCTCCGATTCGGTGCGGCGCGCATCGACGCGATCGTGGCACTGGAACGGCTGGTTCGTGCTGCTCAGGCTGAGCAGGCGGCGCAGATCGCTGCCCTCCACGACGACAGAGTCGAGGACATGGGCATCGGTCGCGGTGATCCGACGTTGTCGGTGATCGGTGAGGTCGCGCTGGCCCGCAACATTGGATCGTCAGCTGCTGGGACGCAGGTCGGACTGGCACTCGGCCTCAAGCGTCTGCCACAGGTTGCGGAGCTGTTCTGGGACGGAGCCATCCCTCAGTCAGTTGCGCATGCTGTGGTCAATGAGTCGGTGTGCCTGTCCGTCGATGACTCGTGGGTGTTCGACGGTGAGATCGCCCCACAGCTGCCAGGACTGACAGCCAAGAAGGCGGCCAAGGCGGCCCGTCGAGAAGTGGTGCGGATCGATGTCGAGGCCGCACGCCAGCGTGCCGAGCACAACCGCGTCGACCAGCGCGTGTCAGTGTTTCCAGACACCGACGGTGTCGCGATCCTGCACGTGCGCGGACCCGCCGAACAGGTCATCGCAGCCCACAACGCCCTCGACTCGTGGGCCCGTGGACTCCGCTCTGCCGGCGATGATCGCACCATCGGCCAGATCATGGCCCAGACGTTGGTCGAACGCGTTACCGGAGTGGCTCATGCCGACGCGATCGATGTCGAGATCCAGCTCGTCATGGACGCACCGACGATGCTCGGTCAGGACGGCGAACCGGTCGATCTCGTTGGCTACGGACCGATCAGCCCTGACATCTCCGACGATCTCATCGCCCGTGCACCCACGGCGTCGGTCCGGCGATTGCTGACCGATCCGGTCGACGGAACACTCCTCGTACGTGAACCACGTCGTCGCCGCTTCGACCCACTCACCCGCCGACACATTCGAGCACGCGACCGACTGTGTCGGATGCCCGGTTGCGATGCTCGGATCCGCGATGACGACCACATCCACGACCATTCCCGCGGCGGCCTCACCACCGCCGCCAACGGGCAGGGCCTCTGCAAGCAATCGCACCTGATCAAGTCCCTGCCCGGCTGGAAGATCACCGCCGACAGGCGGGCCACCATCTGGCAGACACCCACCGGACACATCTACCGCAGCGACCCACCGCCGCTACTGCCCCGCACCCAACCCGGCCACCTCCGCCAATAGGTGTACACAGGCGGGCTTGGCTAGCTGTCGATCAGTGAGCCTCGAGATCTCGTCACGTTCCGCTCTGATGATCGTTGATCTGGGCAGAACGCGCTCTCATTGGAGTCCTCATGCGCCGTATGACCACGCTGGCTGCGGTACTCGTCGCCCTGGTGCTCGCTGGTACTCCGGCGACGGCGACGGCCAAGCCGCTGCCCGTGCCATACAACTTCCTGCCGTCGGCGATCCTCGGTGGAACGCCCGACGCCAACGCCCCCGGTACGAATGACTGGACGTGCAAGCCGTCGAAGAAACACCCGCGGCCGGTCATCCTGGCGCATGGAACGTTCGGCAACCAGAGCACCAACTGGCAGACGTACGGTCCGCTGCTCAAGAACAACGGCTACTGCGTGTTCTCCCTGACCTACGGTGCGCTGGCGCTGCCCTACCCCGTTAACGCTCTCGGCGGCCTCGGCCCGATACGCACCAGCGCAGCGCAGCTCAAGGCGTTCGTCGCCCGCGTGCTCAAGACGACCAAGGCCAAGAAGGTCGACATCGTCGGACACTCCCAAGGCACGTTGATGCCCAACTACTACGTGAAGCACCTCGGCGGAGCGTCCAAGGTCTACAACTACATCTCGCTGGCTCCCCTGTGGCACGGCACGGGCGGCTCCACCTCGTCGACGTCGTCCTCAGCGGCGGCAGCGCAGGGCGCCGACGAATCCACGATCCCGCTGTGCACCGCTTGCGGCGAGATGTCGTCAGGCTCCTCGTTCATCAAGGAGATGCGCAAGGGCGGTGTCGCCGTCAAGGGCGTGCGCTACCTGAACATCGTGACGAAGTACGACGAGCTCGTGCGGCCCTACACCAGCGGTATCGAGAAGGGCATGACGAACGTCGTCCTGCAGGACAAGTGCAAGATCGACTACACCGAGCACTTCGAGATCGCGGCTGACCGCAACGCCACGCTCTACGTACTCAACTTCCTCGATCCAGCCCATCCGCGGCCAATCACGTGCACGCTCACCCTGCCGTTCGTCGGTCCCTAGCTCGCTGTTGCGATCGCCTTGAGCAGATCGTCAGCCAGATCCGGCCGGCAGATGAGCAGGTCAGGCAGATAGGGATGTTCCGCGTTGTACGTCAACGTCGACCCGTCGACGCGTGACGCATGCAGGCCAGCGGCGAGAGCCACGCCCACCGGAGCGGCCGAGTCCCACTCCCACTGGCCACCGTCGTGCAGGTAGGCATCCGCGTCACCGCGGAGCACCGCCATGGCCTTGGCGCCTGCCGAACCCATCGGTTGCGAGTCAGCACCGAAAGCCTCGACGACGGCGGCACCCCAGGCCGGTGGACGGCTGGCACTCATCAGGAAGATCGGCTGATCCCGCTCAACGCCCGTCGCCACCGAGACGCCGGTCGTGTAGACGGCCGGCAGTGCCGGCTGCGCGACAGCGGCGGCGGTGATCTGCGAACCGGTGGCGCCGCGCTCCCACAGTGCGACATGGACGGCCCAGTCGGTACGTCCCTCCATCCCGTACTCACGCGTGCCGTCGACCGGGTCGATGATCCAGACCCGATCGGCCGACAGCCGCGCGGCTGAATCGACCGACTCCTCCGACAGCACGGCATCGCCGGGTCGTTCGGCTGCCAGGAGCGTGAGCAGCAGCTCGTTCGACTGGGCGTCGCCCGCTTTGCCGAGCTCCTTGCCGGTCAGCGACGAGGTGCGCTTCAGCTCGAGCAGCAGCTCACCGGCCTTCTCGGCCAGATCGGCAGCAAGCGCCGCATCGTTCACTGCTGCATCCGTTCGATGACCAAGCTCGCGAGGGCATCGACATCGCCGTCGCTCGGCCGCAGCAGCAGGTCAGGGCGCATCGGCGCCTCGTACGGTGCGCTGATGCCGGTGAACTCCGGGATCTCGCCCGAGCGCGCCTTGGCGTACAGACCCTTGGGGTCACGCGCCTCGCACTCGTCCAGTGGCGTGTCCATGAAGATCTCGAGGAACGGCAGCCCGTCCTCCTCGTGACCGGCGCGTGCCGCATCACGGTGATCGCGATAGGGGCTGACCAGCGAGACGATCGCGACGACGCCGGCGTCAGCCATCAGCTTGGCGACCTCTGCCACGCGACGTACGTTCTCCTGCCGATCCTCGGGGCTGAAGCCCAGGCCGGCGTTGAGTCCGTGCCGCAGGTTGTCCCCGTCAAGGATGTATGCGGGCTGGCCGGAGGCGACCAGGCGACGCTCGACCTCCACCGCGACGCTCGACTTGCCCGAGCCGGACAAGCCGGTGAACCACAGCGTCATGCCCTGGGTCTTGCGGTGTTCGCGCGTCACCGCGCCGCTGTGCCAGACGATGTTGGGCTCGTTCTGGGTCTCGCCGAGGATCATGCCGGCGGCGACCGTACGGTTGGTCGCGTCGTCGATCAGGATGAATCCACCCGTGTCACGGTTGCGGCGGTAGGGATCGAAGTGCAGCGGCTTCTGGGTACGCAGGCGTACGCGTCCGATCTCGTTCAGGCCGAGGCTCGTCGCCTTTTCGTCGCGGTGCAGCGTGTTGATGTCGAGTCGGTACTCGAGGCTCTTGACGGTCGTCCGCGTCTCGCGGGTCGTGTGCAGGATCGTGTAGGTCGCATCCGTGGACAGCGACAGATCGGTGTCCATCCAGGCGATCATCGCGTCAACGTCCTGCGAGCTGGTCGGTCGGTTGTTGGGCCGGCACAGCATGTCGCCACGGCTGATATCGATGTTGTCGGCCAGCTCGATCGTGACGGCCTGGCCGGTGAACGCCTCATCCAGCTTGGTGCCGCCGGGGCCGAGGACGTTCGTGACGGTCGTCGAGAACCCCGATGGCAAGGCCACGACCTCGTCTCCCGGCCGGAAGACACCGCCGGCGATCGTGCCGGCGTAGCCACGGAAGTCGTGGAAGTCGGCCTGCTGCGGCCGGATGACGTACTGCACCGGCATGCGCGAGTCGATGAGGTTGCGGTCCGACGCGACGTGCAGGCCCTCGAGGTGTCCGAGCAGCGCAGGCCCGTCGTACCAGGGCATCGCAGCGCTGTGCGTCACGACGTTGTCGCCCGACAGCGCCGACATCGGGATGAACGTCAGGTCGGCGACCTCGAGCTTTGACGCGAAGGCGGCGAACTCCGTACGGATCTCGTTGAACCGCTCCTCGGAGAAGTCGACCAGGTCCATCTTGTTGATGCAGAGCACGATGTGCGGGATGCCGAGCAACGTCGCGAGGAATGCGTGCCGGCGGGACTGCTCGAGCACGCCGTGGCGCGCGTCGATCAGGATCAGCGCGACGTCGGCGGTGGAGGCACCCGTGACCATGTTGCGCGTGTACTGGATGTGGCCGGGGGTGTCGGCGATGATGAACTTGCGCTTCGGGGTGGCGAAGTAGCGGTAGGCAACGTCGATCGTGATGCCCTGCTCGCGCTCGGCACGCAGGCCGTCCGTCAGCAGTGCCAGGTCCGGTCCCTCATGACCACGAGCGGCGCTCGCCGTCGCGACAGCGCTGAGCTGGTCCTCGAAGATCGACTTGCCGTCGAACAGCAGCCGGCCGATGAGGGTCGACTTGCCGTCGTCGACGCTGCCGGCGGTTGCGATACGCAGAAGCTGCGACATCAGAAGTAGCCTTCCTTCTTGCGGTCTTCCATGCCTGCTTCGGAGATCCTGTCGTCGGCCCGGGTGGCGCCTCGCTCGGTCACTCGTACGGCGGCGACCTCGTCGACCACCGCCTCACGGGTCGTGGCGTCGGACTCGACGCAGCCGGTGCACGTGGCGTCACCGACCGTGCGGAAGCGCACCATCGCCTCGAACGGCTCCTCACCGTTCTCGGGCTGGATGAATCGGTTGACGGCGAGCAGCATGCCGTCGCGCTCGACCACCGTCCGGGGCTTCGCGTAGTAGAGCTCGGGGAGATCGATCTGCTCGCGCAGGATGTACTTCCAGATGTCGAGCTCGGTCCAGTTGGACAACGGGAAGACCCGCATGTTCTCGCCCTTGTGGTGGCGGCCGTTGTAGAGGCTCCACAGCTCGGGGCGCTGGTTCTTGGGGTCCCACTGGCCGAACTCGTCGCGGAAGCTGAAGACGCGCTCCTTGGCGCGGGCCTTCTCCTCGTCGCGCCGGGCTCCGCCGAAGACGGCGCCGAACTGGTTCTCCTTGATGCCGCGCAGCAGCGAGATGGTCTGCAGCTTGTTGCGTGGGCCGAGCGGTCCGCCTACCTCGGTGGCGCGTCCGGCGTCGATGTCGTCCTGCACCGAGGCGACGATGAGTCGCAGGCCGAAGCGTTCGACGGTTGCGTCGCGGTACTCGATGACCTCGTCGAAGTTCTGGCCGGTGTCGATGTGCATGACGGGGAACGGGATGGGAGCTGGCCAGAACGCCTTGGTCGCCAGATGCAGCATGACGACCGAGTCCTTGCCCCCCGAGAAGAGCAGAGCAGGGCGTTCGATCGTCGCGGCCACCTCACGGAAGATGTGCACCGCCTCGGCCTCGAGCTTGTCGAGGTCGGTCAATTCGTACGTCGTCGTCACGGCGCGCGGCCTTTCGAGGGTTGGACGCTGGCAAAAGTAGAACCTGTTCTAGTTTTGCAGTTTGTTGCGACAACCGCAAGGGGCCGCGCTCATACTTCGGGGTTCGGCGCTCCCGGCGCAATCTGCTCGGCGACCTGGGCAGCGAGCGCGCGGCGTACGTCCTCGGGATCGGCGCCGGTGGCATCGGTCATGAACGAGCCGAAGATCAGCCACCCGAGAACCGACAGACCGGCGACCGACGTGTGCACGGCATGGTCGGGATCGTCGCCCCTCCACAGGCTGGAGAACAGCTCGGTCGTCGACGCCGTACCCGGTACGGCCGCTTCGGGGCTGTCGAGGACCGCATGCACCAGGGTGCGCCAGTACGTCGGGCGATCGGCCAACAGGTCAAGGAGCTCGGCGACGACGTCGGCACCGGCAGTGCCGCTCGTCGGCAGCCCCGAGCCGACGATCGCGGAGACGACCGCCTCGGCCTCGGCAGCCAGCGTCTGCTCCAGGACATCGGCCTTGGTACCGAAATGACGATGCACCAGTGCGTGATTGACGCCGGCACGAGCAGCGATGTCGCGCACCGAGAACCCGTCGGGACCGCGCTCGGCGACCAGCGCCCTGGTCGCGGTCAGAACTGCCGAACGAATCTCGTCACGACCCCGGGGCTTCGATTCGACCGTCATGAGAGAAGTCTATGCATCCTTGTAACCATCCGGTTACAGTTTCTCCATGCGTCGCGCCCTCCCCCTGCTCGCCGGAGCCTCCATGCTCGCGGCTCTCACCCTCGCCGGCCCCCAGGTCGCGGCCGACCCCGCACCGCCGGGGGTCACCCTCCCGCCGATCCCGGCGATCAACGGCCTGCCGATCCCGTCGCTGCCGACCGACCTGCTGGTACCGAGGTTCATCGGCGCCCCAGCCACCAAGCGACCGATCCCGCACCCGGCGATCCCGCAGAACCCGTGGCTGTCCAAGGACGGCACCAACACGATGCACAACGACTCGTACGCGTCCGATGCCTACAAGGTCAGTGGCCCCCTCGGCAAGAACCTCACGGTGAAGTCGGCGTCGTACGGCATCCGCGAGTGCGCCACGATCGCGTTCGACTCCAAGAAGCGGATCGTCGGCCTGTGCGGAGGACTCGAGGGGTTCGGGATGATGGTCATCGATCCGGTGACCCTGAAGCCAATCTCCGAGCTCCGCACCTCGGCCCGCAACCTGGCCACCACCGCCAACCCGTTCACCGACATCTGCGGCGGCACGTACTTCTTCCTCGACAAGCTCGACGTGGCCTACCCGACGACCGCCGACAAGACGGTGCTCTCGATCAAGGTCGGGGCCGACGGCACGCTGGTCAAGCAGAAGGAGTGGTCGCTGGCAGCGCACGTGCCCGCGACCGACTGCCTGATCGCAACGATGCCTGACTGGAAGGGCCGCCTCTGGTTCTTCACCCAGCAGGGCATCGTCGGCACGCTCAACCGCACCACGGGCGCGATCAGGACGGCGCAGCTCCCGAAGGGTGAGGAGGTCACCAACTCGGTTGCCACCGACGAGACGGGCGGCATGTACGTCGTCTCCACGCACGCCCTCTACCGCCTCGACGCCACCAGCGCCGGAACCCCCCGGACGACGTGGCGCCAGGTGTACGACCGCGGCACCCGTCTCAAGACGGGCAACCTGTCGCAGGGCTCCGGTACGACGCCGACCCTGCTGGGCAAGCAATGGGTGGCGATCAACGACAACGCGGATCCCCGGACCAACATCCTCGTCTACGACCGCCGCAAGGGTGTGAAGAGTCGGCTGCACTGCAAGCAGCCGACGCTCGCCGCCGATGCCGGCACCACCGACAACAGCCTCGTGGCCGCCGGCAACTCGTTCATCATCGAGAACAACTACGGCTATGGCGGACCGACCTCGACGATCCTCGGCCAGACCACGACTCCGGGCATCGCGCGGGTGATGGTCGACAAGGTGGGCTGCCACGTCGCCTGGACCAGCAACGAGATCGCCCCGAGCTCGGTGGCCAAGGCGTCGCTGGGCAACGGGCTGCTCTATGCGTACACCAAGCCGAAGGCGCCGCTCGGCAACGTGGTCGACGGGTGGTACTTCACCGCGATCGACATCCGTACGGGCAAGACGGCATGGAGCCGCCTCACCGGGACCGGGATCCAGTGGAACAACCACTATGCCGCGATCTACCTCGGCCCTGACGGGGCCGCCTACATCGCCACTCTGGCTGGACTCGTCAGGATCAAGGACTCATGAACACGTACGTGGTCAGCGGTGGGGCCAGCGGCATCGGCGCCGCAACGGCATCGCTGCTTCGCGAGCAGGGCGATCGCGTCATCACGGTCGACCAACGTGATGCAGAAGTCGTCGCCGACCTCTCGACGGCCGAGGGCCGGGCAATGGCCGTCGCCGGCGTCCAGTCACTCACCGACGTCGTGCACGGAGTCGTGCCATGTGCCGGGATCGTCGGCGCGAAGGGTGTCGACTCCGCCAAGATCGTCTCGGTCAACTACTTTGGCGCGGTCGACCTCGTACGCGGCACTCAAGCCGCAGCTCGAGGCGGCGAGTGGCGCAAGCGTCGTCATGATCGCCTCGAACTCCATCACCGGCATGCCCGGCTGGCGGGCGGAGACCGCCGAGCTGTGCCTCGCCGGCGACGAAGCAGCGGCCCGCGCCGACGCGGCGGACGCAGACCCGTTGACGGTCTACCCGGGCACCAAGGCAGGACTCGCCTGGTGGGCCCGACGTGAAGGGATCACCGAGGACTGGATCGGCAAGCGCATCAGGATCAACGCGGTCGCACCCGGCTCGATCGACAGCCCCATGACCGACCAGCTGCTCGCCGATCCCGACGTCGGCCCGCTCGTTGCGGCCTACCCGTCGGCGATCAACCGCATGGGCCGACCCGATGAGATCGCGGCGCTGGTGGCTTTCCTGCTGTCGGACGCGAGCAGCCTGATGGTCGGATCGGTCGTGTACGCCGACGGCGGCACCGACGCGATGCTCCACCCGATCGCCCCTGAGCGCTGGGTCCTCTAGGCCATCACGAAGTAGCGCAGCCAGAGGTAGGGCAGCGTGATGAGGAACGACAGCAGCGTGATCACGAGGCCGTACTTCGTGAACTCCCAGAACGTGATCGGGGCACCGCGTCTGGCGGCGATGCCGAGCACGACGACGTTCGCACTCGCGCCGACAGCGGTGGAGTTGCCACCCAGATCAGATCCCAGCGCCAGCGCCCACCAGAGCACCCTGCCGTCGGACCCGAAGTCAGCCACCAGGTTGCCGACGATCGGCGCCATCGCCGCGACGTACGGGATGTTGTCGACCAGACCGGACAGGACGAACGACGCGATCAGCACGATCACCATCGCGAGGAAGAGCTTGCCGTCACTCGCCTCCGCGAGCTTCTCCGCGATCTTCTCGATCACACCGGTGTCGACCAGGGCGCCAACCATCACGAAGAGCCCGCCGAAGAACGCCAACGTCTCCCACTCGACCTCCGCCAACGCCTCGTAGGTCGTGACATGGGAGATGAGGAGAAGGACTCCAGCGCCGAGCAACGCGACGACCGACGGCTCGAGCTTCAACGTCGTCTGCAGGATGAATCCGAGGAGCACGAGTCCGAGGACGATCATGCTCTTGACCAGCAGCGCGCGGTCCTTGATCTCCTCACGGGGCGACATCGCCATCACGGCATCCACGTGATCAGGACTGACGATGAACGCCTTGCGGAACATGAACCGGATCACCACGAGGAACACCAGGAGCAGGATCACCACGACTGGCGCCAGGTTGAGGATGAAGTCGTTGAAGGTCAGGTCGGCGCGGCTCGCAATGATGATGTTGGGCGGATCGCCGATCAGCGTCGCCGTGCCACCGATGTTGGACGCCATGATCTCGGCGATCAGGAACGGCACCACGGGCAGGTCGAGGCGTTCGCAGACCAGGAACGTCACCGGCGCAATCAGCAGCACCGTCGTCACATTGTCCAGCAAGGCCGAGGCGACGGCCGTGATGACCACCATCAGGACCATCAGGTAGTACGGACGCCCACGCGATCGCTGCGCGGCGGCGATCGCCATGTACTCAAACAGCCCGGTCTGCTTGATGACGCCAACGATCATCATCATCCCGAGCAGCAGGAAGATGACGTTCCAGTCGATCCCCGCCTCTTCGGACCGGTACGCAGTCTGACCATCGATCAGGCGCAGCGCCAGCATCAGGCCGGCACCACCCATCGCCGCGGCGACGCGGTGAACACGTTCGGTGGCGATCAGCACGTATGCGCCGGCGAAGACCGCGATCGCGGCGTACTGGTCGAAGGTCATGCGTCCAACCTATCGGCGAGCGGTCGGCCTCCTTCAACGCACTTCTGCGGGGTAACGCCTACGGTCGGGCGAAGGGCGGCGGACCGACGATCTCGATCCCACCGTTGGCCTTCGCCGAGGCCGCGATCCTGTCGAAGTCAACAACACCTGATGCCGGCTGGTCAGCCGTCACCAGCTCGCTGGCGCCGAGGTAGAACGCCTGACAGGTTCCAGGTGTGTGCAAGGCAAGCAACCGTGCTGACTCAGACACAACCGTGAAGGCGTGAGGGACCCCGCGTGGAGCGAACATGATCCCGCCTGCTGCGACCCGCTGCTCGACTCCGTCCATGTGCACCAAGATTTCACCGTCGATCACGTACATCGTTTCGTCTGCAGGATGCGTATGCAGGGGTGTGACCTTGCCACCTTCCATGCGGTCTTCGAAGAGGAAGAATGCTCCGCCCGTCTCCTCTTCCTTGGCGAGCCACGTGTGCAGACCACCGCCGTGGAACCATCGTTGGTCGCTGTTCTCGCGATTGCGCATGATGGGTGCGAGTGCCGTTGTCTCTGTCATGGTGGAACCTCGGATCTGTCGTGGTACCTGAGTACCATAACGACATTGCAGTATCATGATGGCCATGTCAAGACCCTATGAGGCCAGCGGTCGCATCCAGCAGAAGCAGCGAACCCGCGACGCATTGGTCGCCGCGGCACGAACGCACGTACGAGCCGGGCATGCCCCCACCGTCGAGGAGGTCGCAACCAGTGCCGGCATTTCCCGGACGACCGCTTACCGCTACTTCCCCAACCAAAGATCATTGCTGGCGGCAGCGCACCCGGAGACCGCGACCAGCTCCATGCTGACTGCCACGGCCACGAGCGATGACCCAGCCGAGCGACTGGCAGAAGTCGTCGCAACGTTCGTCAAGCTGATCGTGGACACCGAGCATCAGCAACGAACCATGTTGAAGCTTTCCCTCGACCCCGCTTCCGACGGACCGTTGCCGTTGCGCCAAGGACGCGCCATTGCCTGGATCACCGAGGCGCTCGAACCACTCAGAGGCCAGCTCTCAGATGACGAGATCCACCGGCTCGTGCTGGCGATCCGTAGTGCCACCGGCGTCGAGGCGCTCGTGTGGCTGACTGACATCGGTCAGTTGTCGCGTGAGGACGCCGCAGACCTCATGCAGTGGTCGGCTCGAAGCATGCTCGAAGCCGCCATCGCCGGGAACCCGCCGGTCGCTCTGCCTAGCGGGACTCGACGTACTTCTTGAAGTCCTTGCTTCCGGTGTCGAGAGCACTCTTGAGCACGCGCTTGAGCACGAAGCCGGGCATCGGGACTTTCACGCCGATCTCAAGGTCGAGCTTGATGTGCGTACCGGTGTCCGTCGGGGTCAGGGTGTAGGTCGCGACCTGCTTGGACTGCACCGAGCTCTCGGCGAGCGTCCAGGTCACCGAGTCGAGGCCATTCCACTCGTAGTCGGTGACTTCCTCGTCCTTGAAGCCGGCCGCAGAGACCTTGGCGCGTACGCGGTGCGGACGACCATCCGGATGACGCGTCTCGACCTCGGCTGACTGGTGCGCGCTCGAGCGCTGCGGCAGCTCCTCGATCGCAGCAACGGCATCCATCACCTGCTCGGGCGTTGCGTTGACGTCGAACTCTGTACTTCCGCTCACGGCCATGGTCGGGAATCTACAGCCGTCCCCCGCGATTTGTGACGTTAAAGGCGCTTCGCGTCGACTTTGACGCTCTCAAGGTCACAAATCGCGGGGAGCTAGATGCGTTCGATGATGGTGACGTTTGCTTGTCCGCCACCCTCGCACATGACCTGCAGTCCGTAGCGGCCCTCGGTGCGCTCGAGCTCGTTGAGCAACGTCGTCATGAGTCGCGTACCGGTCGCGCCGATCGGGTGACCGAGGGCGATACCGCCGCCGTTGACGTTGACGCGTTCGTGGGGGACGTCGAGCTCCTGCATCCAGGCCAGCACGACCGAGGCGAACGCCTCGTTGCACTCGAACAGGTCGATGTCCTCGACGGACATGCCCGCCTTGGCCAGGGCGTGCCTGGTGGCAGCGATCGGACCCGTCAGCATCCAGATCGGGTCGTCGGCACGTACGGACAGGTGATGTACGCGAGCCCGCGGGGTGAGGTTGTGGTCCTTGACCGCCTGCTCCGATGCAATGAGCACGGCGCTCGCCGCATCGCTGATCTGCGAAGCGACGGCAGCGGTGATCCGACCGCCTGGTGCGAGCGGTTCGAGGCCGGCCATCTTCTCCATCGACGTCTCGCGCGGGCACTCGTCGGTCTCGAAAACGTGTCCATCAGGGCGACCTACCGGAGCGATCTCTGACTTGAAGCGGCCTTCGGCGATCGCCGTACGAGCACGCTCGTGTGAGGCGAGGGCGAACGCCTCCATGTCCTCGCGACTGATGTCCCACTTCTCGGCGATCATCTCGGCGGAGCGGAACTGACTGACCTCCTGGTTGCCGTAGCGCGCCTGCCAACCCGGCGACTCGGCGAACGGGGTCGTGAAGCCGTACTGGTCGGCGACCAGCATCGCGGCCGAGATCGGGATGGCACTCATGTTCTGCAGGCCGCCGGCCACCACCAGGTCCTGGGTTCCGGACATCACGCCCTGTGCAGCGAAGTGGACCGACTGCTGCGATGAGCCACACTGGCGGTCGATGGTCACACCGGGCACGTGGTCCGGGAGCCCGGCGACGAGCCACGCCGTACGGGCGACGTCGCCGGCCTGCGAGCCGATCGTGTCGCAGCAACCCATGATGACGTCGTCGACGGCACCCGGGTCGACGCCGGTCCGATCGACGAGGGCCTTGAGCACGTGGCCGCCGAGATCGGCGGAGTGCATCTGGGAGAGCGAGCCGCCGCGCCGGCCAACCGGCGTGCGTACTGCGTCAACGATGTAGGCATTGGTCATGAGGTGATCCCGTCGAGAAGGATGGTGAGGTACTGATCGGCAATGTCGTGGTGGCTGAGCTTGGCGCCGGGACGGTACCAGCGGACGGCCACCCACACGGTGTCGCGAATGAAGCGGTAGACGAGCTCGATGTCGAGGTCCTTGCGCAATGCGCCCGAGCCGACGCCCTCGTTGAGCAGCGTCAGCCAGACGTCGCGCGACTGCTGGTTGCGGTCGGCGAGGTAGGCGAAGCGGTCGAACGTGCCGAGGTAATCGGCCTCGTTCTGGAAGATCGCCACCTCGTTGCGGTGCTGGTCGATCGCCTCGAACGAGACGCGTACGGCGGCGTCGAGCTTGGCACGTGCGTCGGCGTCACCACTCAGGATCTCGGAGTACTTGCCGAACAGCTCGTCCTGGAACGACGACAGGATCTCGTCGACCATCGACTCCTTGGAGTCGAAGTGGTGATAGAGCGAGCCGCTCAGGATCCCGGCGGCATCGGCGATGTCGCGGACCGTGGTGTTCTTGAATCCCTTGGTCGCGAACAGCTCGGCAGCGATCGCCAGCAGCTCGTCGCGCCGGGTGCTCGTCTGGGTCTGCTCGGTCATGTCAGGCTCGCTGGCTCGAGACGGAGATGACTTCACCGGTCAGGTACGACGAGTAGTCCGAGGCAAGGAACACCATCACGTTGGCGACCTCCCACGGCTCGGCGGCGCGGCCGAAGGCCTCACGCTGCTTGAGCTCGTGCAGCAGCTCGTCGCTGGTGACCTTCGCAAGGAAGGGGTGCATCGCCAGCGAGGGCGACACGGCGTTGACGCGAATGCCGTACGGGGCGACGTCGAGCGCGGCGCAACGCGTCAGCGCCATGACGCCGGCCTTGGCCGCCGCGTAGTGCGCCTGCCCTTCCTGGGCGCGCCAGCCGATCACCGAGGCGTTGTTGACGATGACGCCCTTCTTGCCCGCGTCCTTCATCCGGTTGCCTGCCGCGCGTACGCAACGAAACGTGCCCGTCAGGGTGATGTCGAGGACGCGCGACCAGTCCTCGTCGGCCATCTCGAGGATGTCGGCCGTGCCCCCGAGGCCGGCGTTGTTGATCATGATGTCGACGCCACCGTGCTCGTCGGCAACGTCGAGGAGCGCCTGCACCTGGGCTTCGTCGGTGACATCGACGGTGATGGCGCGTACGCGATCCTCGCCGAACTCGGCACCCAGAGCTGCCCGTGACTCCTCGAGGCGACGCTCGTGCGTGTCACTGATGACGACCATCCCCGCGCCCTCCTCGAGAGCACGACGGGAGACCGAGGCACCGATGCCAGCACCAGCGGCGGCTGTCACGACGACGACCTTGCCGGCGAGCAGGTTGTGCCCCTCGACGTAGTCAGGTGTGGGCTGTTCTTCTCTTGTCACAGTCATCCGCGGGCTTCTCTCGGGAGGCCGAGCACGCGCTCGGAGATGATATTGCGCTGGATCTCGTCGCTGCCGCCGTACAACGTGTCGGCGCGGGAGAAGAGGAACAGGCTCTGCCAGCGGTCGATGTCGTACGACTCACCGTTGGCCGTCAACGACGAAGCGCCGCAGACCTCCATGGCGAGCTCGCCCAGTCGGCGGTGCCAGTTGGCCCAGACCAGCTTCGCGACGTTGTCGGCGCCGGGGGTTGCCTCGGTCAGCGATCGGATCGCGTTGACGCGCATGACCTCGAACTCCGCGCTCTGCTGAGCGAGGCGGTCACGCAGCACCGGATCGTCGAGGGAGCCGTTGCTGCGGGCCAGCTCGATCAGGTCGTTGAGCTCACGCTCGAAACCGACCTGCTGGCCAAGCACCGACACACCGCGCTCGAACCCGAGAAGCGCCATGGCGACCTTCCAGCCGTCGCCGGGCTCACCGAGGATCATCGACTCGTCGGTACGGGCGCCTTCGAAGAAGACCTCATTGAACTCGTGGTCGCCGGTGATCTGCTCGATGGGGCGGATCTCGATGCCGTCCTGGTCGAGCGGCATCAGCAGGAAGGAGAGTCCATGGTGGCGCGACGAGCCGGGCTCGGTGCGGGCGATCACGAAGATCCAGTCCGACTCCTGCGCCCATGACGTCCACACCTTCTGGCCGTCGACGACCCATTCACCATCGTCGAGGACGGCCTTGGTGCTGACGGCGGCGAGGTCGGAGCCAGCTCCGGGCTCGGAGTAGCCCTGGCACCACAGCTCCTCGACCGTGAGGATCTTGGGGAGGAAGCGGGCCTTCTGCTCGTCGGTCCCGAACTCGATCAATGTCGGACCGAGCAGCTTCTCGCCGAGGTGGTTGACCGTCTCGGGCGCATCCGCGCGGGCGTACTCCTCGTAGAAGATCGCCTGCTGCGAGAGGCTGAGTCCGCGACCGCCGTGCTCGACGGGCCAGCCCAGGCAGGTCCAGCCGTGCTCGGCGAGGTGCTTGTTCCAGGCGAGGCGCTCGTCGTACGCGTCCTCGCCGCTGCCTGTTCCGCCGACGCCCTTGAGGGCGGCCCAGCGGCCGGTCAGGTTGTCCTCGAGCCAGCTGCGTACTTCCTCGCGGAAGGCTGCATCGTCGGTCGCGGTGCTCACCGTCGGCTCCTTCCGGGTCGGGGTCGTTCTCCGTTAAGGTAGCCTACCAAGCAAGTGTTTGGTTTGTTGAGAGGATGTGCAGTGGGCAACACCGTTCCAGGTCTCGTACGCCGTGCCGCCAGGGAATTCGGCGACAGCACCGCGTACTCGATGGACGGACGCACGCTCACCTTCGGCCAGCTCCACGAGCAGGTGCGCCGCACAGCTGCCGCATGCCGCGGACGCGGCCTCAAGCCCGGCGGCCGGGTCGTCATCTGGGCACCCAACAGCATCGAGTGGGTCGTCGCGGCACTCGCGGTGACGTACGCCGGTGGCACCCTCGTACCGGCCAACTCCCGCTACACCGAGCATGAAGTGGTCGACCTCGTCGATCGCACCGAGGCGGCGCTGGTGATCGTCGCGGACGGATTCCTGGGCCGTACGCAGATCGCCGACCTCCGCGCCCTCTCCCCCGACGCTCCGATCATCGACATCGCCGACCTCGACACCCTCGCGGAAGAGGTCGACCCGGCGCTGCTCGAGACGATAGACACCATCGCCGACGCCGTCACCCCCGACGACATCGCCGACATCCTCTTCACCTCCGGCACCAGCGGCAAGCCCAAGGGTGTTCTCAGCGCGCACCGCCAGACCGTTGCGGCCGCCGCGAGCTGGAGCGCCGTCGGCGAGGTCAGCGCGGACGACCGCTACCTCGTCATCAGCCCGTTCTTCCACTCCTATGGCTACAAGGTCGGCGCGCTCGTCGGCCTGTTGCACGGCTGCGCGATCGTCCCGATGGCGACGTTCGACGCCACGGCCGCCCTCGGCCTGATCGAGTCCGAGCGCATCACGATGGTCCCGGGCGCTCCGGCGATCTTCCTTGGTCTGCTCGAGTCGCCCGCCTTCGCGACCACCGACACCTCCTCTCTGCGGTTCGCCAACACCGGCGCCGCCAACGTGCCGGTCGCACTCGTCGAGCGCCTGCAGACCGAGCTGAGCTTCGACCTCGTCATCACGGCATTCGGCATGACCGAGTGCGTCGTCGCCACGATGTGCCGCCGAGGGGACAGCGACGAGACCGTCGCCACGACCTGCGGCACGGCGATCGACGGCATGGAGGTCGCCATCGCCGATCCCGAGACCGGCGCACACGTGTCGGCCGGCAGCGAGGGCGAGCTGCTGCTGCGCGGCTCGCAGGTCATGCTCGGCTACCTCGACGACGCCGACGCCACGGCCGAGGCGATCGACGCCGACGGCTGGCTGCACACCGGGGACGTCGGCGTGCTCGACGAGCGTGGCTACCTGCGCATCACAGACCGCCTCAAGGACATGTACATCTGCGGCGGATTCAACGTCTATCCCGCCGAGGTCGAGCAGGCGCTCGTACGTCTCGACGGCGTGGCCGACGTCGCCGTGATCGGTGTCCCCGACGATCGTCTCGGCGAAGTCGGCAAGGCGTTCGTCGTACGGCGACCCGACAGTGATCTCGACGCCGATGCCGTCATTGCGTTCGCCCGCGAGCGGCTCGCAAACTTCAAGGCACCCCGTGAGGTTGCCTTCGTGGACACTCTGCCGCGCAACTTGTCTGGCAAGGTTCTGAAAAACGAGTTGAGGAGCACCTGATGACCGAAGAAGAAGTCGTTACGTATGAGGTCGTCGACCAGGTCGCCCGCATCACGCTCAACCGTCCCGAGTACCGCAACGCCCAGAACTCCGCCATGACGTACGCACTCGACGCGGCGTTCCAGAAGGCGACGGACGACGACGAAGTCAAGGTCATCGTGCTGTCGGGCAACGGCAAGCACTTCTGCGCCGGGCACGACATCGGTACGCCGGGTCGCGACGTGGATGTGGAGTTCGATCGCAAGGCCGTCATCCACTGGACCCATGTCGGCAAGGAGGGCGGCGACCTGCGGTATGCCCGCGAGTCTGAGGTCTACCTCGGCATGTGTCGCCGCTGGCGCGAGATCCCCAAGCCCGTCATCGCGATGGTGCACGGCGCCTGCATCGCCGGCGGACTGATGCTCGCCTGGTCGGCCGACTTCATCATCGCCTCCGACGACGCATTCTTCTCCGATCCGGTCGTGCGCATGGGGATCCCCGGCGTCGAGTACTTCGCGCACCCGTGGGTCATGAACCCGCGGGCCGCCAAGGAGTTCCTCTTCTCCGGCGACCGGTTCTCTGCCCAGCGCGCCCAGGAGCTCGGCATGGTCAACCAGGTCGTGCCCGCAGAAGAGCTCGAGAGCACGGTCCTGGCGCTCGCCGGCCGCATCTCGCAGATGCCTCGCTTCGGGCTCGCCCTCACCAAGAAGGCCGTCAACCAGGCCGAGGACCTGCAGGGCATGCGTGCCGGCATGGACTCGGTGTTCGGCCTGCACCACTTCGCCCACGCGCACAACGCCGAGGTCGGCGCCGACTCGCTCGGTGGCCTCGATGCCAAGTCGATGGCGGCCAAGAACAAGGAACAGGAGTGAAGGCCCACCGAGTGGCGCAGTGTGGTTGCCTTTTGCCCACTGAGACCAACCACACTGCGCCACTCGCGGGGGTCTGGCGATGAATCTCGACTTCACAGCTGACCAGCTTGCGTTCCGCGACGAGGCCCGGGCCTGGCTGGCGGCGAACGTACCGGCGCAGACCCTTCCGTCGATGGACACCGCCGACGGCTTCGCCGCCCACCAGGAGTGGGAGAAGAAGCTCTCCGACGCCAAGTGGTCCGTCGTCTCGTGGCCCGAGGAGTTCGGCGGCCGTGGTGCCTCGCTGATCGAGTGGGTCATCTTCGAGGAGGAGTACTACCGCGCCGGTGCCCCCGGACGCGTCTCGCAGAACGGCATCTTCCTGCTCGCGCCGATCATCTTCGATCACGGCACGCCCGATCAGCAGAAGCGCTGGCTGCCGCAGATGGCGACCGGCGAGACCATCTGGGCCCAGGCCTGGTCCGAGCCCGAGGCTGGCTCCGACCTCGCCTCGCTGCGGTCCACGGCCAAGCGGGTCGACGGCGGCTGGCTGCTCAACGGCCAGAAGACCTGGTCGTCGCGGGCCACGTACGGGCACATGGGCTTCGGCTTGTTCCGTTCCGACCCGGAGGCCGAACGCCATCGCGGGCTCACCTACTTCTGCTTCCCGCTCGACGCCGAAGGTGTGACGGTACGTCCGATCGCTCAGCTCGACGGCGAAGCCGGCTTCGCGGAGCTGTTCCTCGACGACGTCTTCGTACCCGACGCCGATGTGCTCGGTGCCGCGGGAGACGGCTGGCGCGTGGCGATGAGCACGGCGGGCAACGAACGAGGACTGTCGCTGCGCTCGCCGGGCCGCTTCTGCGCCGCGGCCGATCGCCTCGTGGACGTATATGCCGACAACGCCGATCCCGCGCTGTCGAGCGGTGTCGTCGACGCCTGGGTGCGCGCAGAGGCATACCGGCTCTACACGTGGGGCACCGTCACCAAGCTCGCCGACGGCGGCGACATCGGCGCGGCCGGCTCGGTCAACAAGGTCTGGTGGAGCGAGCTCGACGTCGCCCTCCATGAGAGCGCACTCGACCTGCTCGGTGCCGAGGGTGAGGTCGCCTCGGCCTGGACCAACGGTTACCTCTTCTCCCTCTCCGGCCCGATCTACGCCGGCACCAACGAGATCCAGCGAAACATCGTCGCCGAGCGCATCCTCGGCCTCCCGAGGGAGGTACGGGGATGAAGTTCGAGCTCACCTCCGATCAGCGCGACTTCATGTCGGCGCTCGACGGACAGATCACCGCCGGCGACCCGGTGGCCGTCAACCGATCCTGGGCCGCAGGCGACACCGCGCCCGGCCTTGAGCTGTGGCAGCAGATCGCCGAGGTCGGCGTCTCCGGCCTGCTCGTCGCCGAGGAGCAGGGCGGACTCGGCGCATCGCCGATCGAGCTCGTCTGCGCGTTCGAGGTGCTGGGCCGGCACGCGGTGCCGGGGCCCTGGATCGAGTCCGCTGCCTACCTCGCCACCGCGCTCGAAGGTCCCGAGCGTACGGCGATCGCCGACGGCACCGTCGGCACCGTCGCCGCGCCGCCGCTCACCCCGTACGCGCTCGACGCCGATGCTGCCGACGAGTCCTACGTCGTCACCGACGGCACGCTTCACCAGGCCGAGCGGGGCGAAGCGGTCGAGTCCGTCGATCCCAGTCGCCGCCTGTTCAACGTCACGGCCGCCTCGACGATGCCGTCCGGCGATCTCGACGCCGCCTTCGACCTGGCAGCCCTCGCCGCCTCTGCAGAGCTGCTCGGTGCTGGCGAGCGCGTGCTCGCCGACGCCGTCGGGTACGTGAAGCAGCGCACCCAGTTCGGGCGCACGATCGGCTCGTACCAGGCGATCAAGCACCAGCTCGCCAACGTACGCATCGCCCTTGACTTCGCCCGCCCGCTCATCCTCGGTGCTGCGATGGATCCGACCCCACGTGCGGTGTCCGCAGCAAAGATCCAGAGCTCCGACGCTGCCAACCTTGCTGCACGCGTCGGCCTGCAGGTGCACGGTGCGATCGGCTACACGGCCGAGTTCGACCTCAGCCTGTGGTTGCTGCGCATCCGTGCGCTGCAATCGGCTTGGGGCACACCTGCGTTCCACCGCGAGCGCGTGCTCGCCTCGCTGCTGGCGGAGCGATGACAGATCTCGTACCGACGCGGGACCACATCGAGCTGGCTGGCTCGATGCGCAAGATGCTCGACAAGCGCTCCGACAGCCAAGCCGTCCGCAATGCGTTCAACGGCTTCGACGCGGACCTCTGGTCCACCCTCTGCGAGCAGATGGGCGTGGCGGCCCTCGCGATCCCCGAGGAGTCCGGCGGCGCCGGGTTCACCTTCGCCGAGACGTACGTCGTGCTCGAGGAGCTCGGCCGCGCGCTGACGCCGACACCCCTTCTTGCCTCGGTCACAGCCGCAGCCGCCCTGACCGACCCCACGCTGCTCGAGCAGATCGCCGCCGGCACCGTCGCCACGCTCGCGTGGGCGGGTGTCACCGGTCCGGCCGACTCGGCAGTGGGTGTCGCGTTCACCGACGGCACGCTCACCGGGTCGGTGTCGCCGGTCCTGTACGGCGACGCCGCCGACATCATCGTCGTGGCGGCAGAGCACGACGGCGGTGTCGGCCTCTTCAGCGCCGACCCGTCCACGGTCACGCGCACGAAGGTCGCCGGACTCGACCCCACCCTCAGCTTCGCCAACCTCTCGTTCGAGGGTGTGGCGGCCGAGGCGATTGACCTTGATGCCGCTTCGGCGCTGGCTTCGGCGCATCGCGTCGGCACCCTCGCCACTGCCGCGCTACAGGTCGGCTGCGCACAGCGCGGCCTCGACATGACCGTCGAGTACACCAAGCAGCGCGAGCAGTTCGGTCGCCCGATCGGCTCGTTCCAAGCCCTCAAGCACCGCATGGCCGACCTGCTCGTACGGGTGCAGATGTCGCGCGCCGGCGCGTGGGCCGCCGTGCAGGCGCACGTCGACGACGCCGACAACGCCGACCGGCTCGCGGCGGCTGCCGGGTCCTACTGCAGCGACGCCGCACTCGCCGTCGGAGCCGAGACGGTTCAGCTCCACGGCGGCATCGCCATCACCTGGGAGCACGACGCCCACCTCGTCCTCAAACGCGCCCAGGCTCTCAACCAGCTCTTCGGTCTCCCCCACCAGCAGCGCGCTTCGCTGATCTGACGCCGATCAGCCCAGTCCGTCGAAGGGGCGGACCTCGACCGGGCCGCCGCAGGCCTTCGACCCTTCGGCCGCGAGCCGCAGTGCCACGTCGAGGTCGGGTGCGTCGATGAGCCAGAAGCCGGCGAGCAGCTCCTTGGTCTCCAGGTAGGGGCCGTCAGTCATGACCGGCTTGTGCCCTTGGCCGTCGACGACGGTCGCTGCGCTGGCGGACGTCAAGCCGCCCGCGAAGACCCAGTAGCCCTCGGCCCGCAGCTTGTCGTTGAACACGTTGGTCACGGCGATCGCCGCGTCGAACTCCTCCTGCGAGCCGTAGTTCCCGAACTCGCCCATCTCAGCGGGGCCGTGCACGGACAACAAGTAGTGCGTCATGGGTGTCTCCTCAGGACGGGCGGTCCCGATGACCGCCTTCTGCTCACACCACGAACGGCGTCACCGGGATACGACAAACCTAGGCACCAGGAATCAGATCGGCCAGCCACGTCGAGATGGCTGATCGGATGGTCGGCGCTTCCTTCTTGAGCGAGTGGTCACCGGGCACGACGACAAGGGTGACCCCGGCTTGCAGCGTCTCGTGGTCCGGGACGCCGAAGGGATCGCGATCGCCCTGGACGACCAGAGTGGGGACCCTCACGCCGGTGAGCTCCGGAAGCCGGGACTTCTCGGGGCGCCCCGGTGGATGCAGTGGAAAGGCCAGGCACAGGACACCCGCCGCGCCCACCTCGGCTGACGTACGGCAGGCCACTCGGCCGCCGAACGATCGCCCACCGACGACCAGCGGCAGGTCGGCGAGCTCTCCCACGTGCACCTGCTCGGCGACCGAGCACCACGCTGCATCCACCTGCTTTGCCGGCGCCGGCGCCTTGCGCCCGGCGACCCGGTACGGCTGCTCGACGAGGACCACGGTGAGACCCGCGCGCAGCGCCTCTTGCGTCGCGAGCCCAAGGTCATGCGCTGTCACACCCCCACCGGCACCGTGGCCCAGCATCATCAGTCCAACAGGCTCCGCGTCTGGATGAGTGATGTGCACCCGGGCGTCACCATGAGCTGTCGGTACGAGCGCAATGGCGACCTCTGTCATGCGGACAGCGTACGGATCGCGCTCTGTCAGGGAACGATGTTGAGGTTGTGACGGAAGAAGTTGTCCGGATCCCAGACGCGCTTGACCTGACGGAGACGCTCCAGCGTCTGGGCCGGCCAGACCGCGGCAACGTCCTCGGGTGTCTGCGATCCGAGGAAGCCGGAGTACGAGCCCATGCCGTGATCGGCGATCGTGCGCCACACCGAGTTGGCGGCGGCAATCTCGTCCTCGGTCGCCTCCGGCGTCAAAAAGGCGGCCGACACGACCAGCGCCTCGGCACCGCGGTGGGCGAAGGCCGTCGCCGCGGCATCGACCCGGCCGAAGGCGCCGCCGAGGCTTCGCAAGAACACCACGCGCCCGCCGCCGGCGTACGCCGTGGTGATTGCGTTGATGACCTGCTCGTCAACCGACTCCACGAGGGTGTTGCCGAAGATGGGAAGGATGCCTTCGGGTGGGTGCGCCTCCTCGAGGACCTCCGAGTACGGCCGCTCACGGATGTCCTCGGCCAGGACCGTGCCGATCGATCGGAGCGGTTCCAGGACTGTCGGGTCGTCGCCCTCAAGGCAGACCCACAACATGGCACCGGCCGGAAAGTCGCCAAGTCCGGGCATCAGCGCGATCGAGGTGCTCAACCCTTCTGGAGCTTCTCGCATCGCGGCGGCCCACCCCCGAAGCAGCTCTCGAGTGTCATCCAAGGCGTACGCGATCGTCCCGTAGTGCACCGTCGAGACAGGATGCGCCTGGAACTCGAACGTCGTGACGACTCCGAAGTTGCCCGCACCGCCACGCAACGCCCAGAACAGATCATTGTTCTCGGTCGCGGAGGCCCATACGAGCTCACCCGATGCGGTCACCACCTCAGCACCGACCAGGCTGTCGAGCGCCAGACCGTACTTGCGGACCAGCCAACCGAACCCCCCGGCCTGGGTCAGGCCGCCGACACCGACGCTTGCGGTGTCCCCGGACGTGATGGCGAGGCCGTGCTCGGCGAGCGCCACAGCAGCCGGACCCCAGGTGGCGCCGCCACCGATGCGTACGCGGTTGCCGGCAAGCACTTCGACCTGGTCGAGCCTCGACAGGTCGATGACGACGCCATCATCGATGTTGCCGAATCCCAGCAGGTTGTGACCACCACTTCGGATCGCAATGGGCAGGCCCTCGGTGCGGGCGTGGTGGAGGGAGGCCACTACCTCCCCTGAGCTGGTGGGGCGCAGGACAACGGACCGTTCAGCAGTGTTGATGATGGTGGTCCGCGCGGTGTCGTAGTCGGGGTCGCCGGGGCGTACGGCGATGTGATCGATCGTCATGAGACTGACCCTAGAACCTCAAGTCGACTTGGGGTCAAGCGTCATTCCAGACCAGTCGTCAGAGCGATGTCGAGATCCAGGTCTCGGCTCCGTCCCCCGGTTGAATCGACCAGTTCGCCAACAGAGGATGAGCACATGTCACACATCAAGCGTTTCGACCACACCGGCATCACCGTCGCCGATCTCGACTCGGCGACGGCGTTCTTCGTCACCTTGGGCCTTGAGGTCGAGGGAACCGGGTCCGTACAGGGCGAGTTCGTGGAGGCCGTCTGTGGCATCCCGGGTGCGAACTGCAACATCGTGATGCTGCGCTCGCCCGACGGCATCCGACTGGAGCTCTCGAGCTTCGTCACACCCGACAACATCGCCAGCCCGACCGACACGCTGGCCAACGTCGTCGGCCTGCGCAACGTGTCCTTCGAGGTCGGCGATCTCCAGGCGGCCGTCGACGCTGTGGCCGCAGATGGGTACGGACTCGTCGCCGGCATCGGGGATCACGAGGGCATGGTCCGCATGGCGTACGTGCGCGGTCCCGAGGGGATCGTCGTCTCCCTGTTCGAGATGCTCAGCTGACGGTCAGGCGTGCAGCGCTGGTCCGAGCCAGCGGCGTACCAGCGCGCGGATGCCGTCCGGCGAGTACGGCGGGTCAGCCGGGTATTGCAGGAACGAGGCGAACAGGCGCATCAGCATCTCGGCGAGCCCGTCGAGCTCGTCGTCGTTGACGCCGATCTCGCTCCAGTCGACGGGTACGTCGCGGAGTATGTCGCCGCCGATCGCATAGGCCATCGACGTGGTGACGTCCCGGCTGAACACCTCGGTCTCGCCGGCCTGCAGGAGCAACCCGATGCTGGGTTCGTGGGGGATCTCCTCGATCGCCCACACGATTGACTCGATCGCCACGTCGGCAGCGGAGTCGAAAGTCGCCAGATGGGCGGTCATCCGCTGGACGAAGTCCGAGAGCCCAGCCTGCGCCACCGCTTCGAGCAGCTCGGCGTGACTCGGGTAATAGCGGTAGACCGTCTGTCGCGTGACGCCGAGCTCCGAAGCGACGACGGACACCGTCGTACGGGCGGCACCGAACTTCTCGACGCACGACCGCGTGGCCGCGATGATCCGCAGCCGCGCGTCGTCCTCGGTGTGCGGCGGATTGCCCTGCCAACCGTGATGTCCCACGACTTCAGCCTGTCAGGACGTCAGCCCGGGCCTTCCGGCCGGTGTAGAGAACGGCCAGGAGGACGTCGATCGCCAGGAAGCAGGCGATCGTGTACAGCAGACTGCCCGTCGGGGTCCCGTCCGCGGTGATGCCATCGGTGGCAGCGAAGTACGCCGGCAGCGCTGCCAGCCAGAAGACGAGAAACACTGACACGTAGGTGACCGGGTAGATGCGCGCGAAGGACGTCATCGGAACCACTTCATCGGTGCTGCGGCGCTTGAGGGTGGTGGCGATGATCCATGCGCCGGCCAACCAGACAAGACCCAGCTCCAGGCCGATGATCCATGCCTGCGCCGTGTGGTTCGGAGTTTCACCGCCAAAGAAGCTCGACGGGATCCCCGCGACAGCCATCGCCGGCGGGCTCAGCACTCCGACCAGGACTATTCGCCAGGTGAGTGACCACCCGCGAGGAGGTTCGCTGGCGTCATGCTTGGGACCGACGAGCTTGATGACCAGATACGTCATCACCCCGAACGAGACCGACGCGAACAACAACATGCTGGTCATCGGGACGGAAGCCAGCGCCGGATGGTTGACGATGTCGTTGTCGTCGTTCCAACCCCACCACTTCAGCTGGGGGCCGAGCTGGTCGAAGATCTCGTAGAACACCTGGCAGACGAAGGCCACCATGATCGAGCCCACGAGGGCGCCGCGATTCTTGAAGACTCCCAGCACACGCACCAGCTCGTACGCCAGCTGCGTCAGGGCGGGATAGATCGCGATGATGTAGAGCGGAAGTCGGTCCCACATGAACTGAACCGTGAACAGGTTGTGGGCAAAGATGAACCCGTACTGCTCGTCGAGACCGAACCACTCCGGGAAGTACAGGGGCGGTTCGGTGACGAACAGGTAGACCAGCGGCGCGAACCACAGCGCCAGGTTGATCGGGTCGCCCTGGCGGTAGCGACGAATGGCGTGCACGAGTGCAAAGATCGCGCCCGCGATCATCAGCAGCTCGAGGATCGGCATGGTCCAGTGGGCCAGGCCGAACGGGTTGTGGAAGGAGACCACCGGACTGACGTCGTGACAGTCGAAGCCCAGCTGCTGGGTGACGGCCTCGGCGGCCTTTTCACACGTCGCATCAGATCTCATCGTGAAACCTCCAGCTCGGGTGAAGCAGCACCAGCTTCGGCCGACCAGTCCTTGCCCGGTGGATCGAGCTGCGGGTCGAAGCCGAACGGGATCTTGTGGCGCCCGAACATGTCCTTGACCTTGAAGCGGAGCAGTCCGAAGATGACGCGCGGGCTCCGCAGCATCGTCCCGATCGACTCATCAAGGTTGAACACGCGGGCGAAGTGTTCGTCCACCACGTGGTCCTCGCGTGCTGCGCCGGTGATGGCGCTGAACATCGACGCTCCCACCGAAGCAAGGATCTTGCGCTGCCACGCCGGCACGGTCTCCGTGCCGGTGGCGCAGTCGTAGCCGCGATCGCGAGCCATCGCCATGCCCCACGCCACCTTGAACTCCTTGCGCTGAGCCGCCAAGAAGGTGCCGAAGAACTTCTGATCAAGCGCGTTGGTGGATGTCAGCGCATCGCGCAGCAACCTCGCGGAGATGGCAGCCGAGCTCATGCCTTGTCCGTAGAAGGGGTTGAACGCACAGATCGAGTCGCCGATGAAGACGACGCCCGCAGGAGCAGTGGGCAGCTTGTCGTAGCGGCGCCACTTGTTGCCCGTCGACCTGGTCAGGTGGACCTCTGACGTCGGTGTTGACGCCTCCATGGCCTCGAGGAACTTCGGCGTCTGCAGGTTGTTGGCCGCGGCGATGAACTCTTCTTCGTCGTGCGGCATGTCCAGGCCCCACGACCCCATGCACGCGATCGAACGGTTGCCCTCGATGGGGAAGAAGTTGCTGAGGTATTCGTGCTCCTTGGGGTGATCCCCCTTCTTCTCCGTCGGCATGATCACCATGTGCTGCCACCACCAGGTGTCAGCCCGCTCCTCGGCCGGTGGCAGGTCATACCACTGCGACACGTACGTGACCTTGGCGTCGAGGGTGATGACCGGCACCTCGGGTTGACCCGCAGCGGCGAGCCAGTCGGAGACCTTCGAGCCGCGGCCGAGAGCGTCGACGACCAGATCGGCATCGACCTCTTCTCCGCTGAACTTCACACCGGTGACGCGGCCCGCGTCGTCCGTCTTGAGGCCGGTCACCGAGACCCTCTCACGGATCGTGACGTTGCTGAGCGCCCGTACGCGATCCCGCAGCACTCGCTCGATCAGAAGTCGCGAGCCGTAGACCATGTCCAGCGCTCCGCGCTTGCGCGGCGACCAGCCGACGTCAGTCATGTGGGCGGTGTCCATCGAGGCGATGAGCGGCATGCCGCCAGCAGCGATCAGATCCGCTTCGAAGCCGGGGAACAGCTCGCCGATCGCCCGCCGACCAGAGTTGAGCAGGAAGTGCGGGTGCTTGCTCTGCGGCACACCCTTGCGGTGCTCGGCATCAATGGGCAGCTCGTCGCGCTCGAGCACCAGCACCTCGTCGAAGTGCGGAGCCAGAGCGCCGACGGCACTCAGGCCCGCCATGCTCCCGCCAAGAACCACTGCTCTACGTCCCAGGGTCATTCCCGGCCTTTCGATCATTCATACAAAGTTCGTATGATTGTATGATTGATGACGAAAGGCGTCAATCATGGCCGTTCACGCGGATCGAGACACAGCGGCGAGGTCTGACACGATGCGGACATGACCGTCGAGGAATTCCCCATCGAGCACGTCACCCTGCACGGCGAACGAGTCGCCTACCGCCGCGCTGGCGAGGGTCCGGTGCTGCTGCTGCTCCACGGGATTGCGGGCAGCTCCAGGACGTGGATCCCGGCGATGCGCCTGCTGCAGCGTGACTACACCGTGATCGCTCCCGACTTCCTCGGCCACGGCGAGTCAGCCAAGCCGCACGGCGACTACTCGCTCGGCAACCACGCCAGCAACACGCGCGACTTCCTGGACGTCCTCGACATCGAGCGAGCCACCATCGTGGGTCAGTCCTTCGGTGGCGGCGTCGCCCTGCAGTTCGCCTACCAGTTCCCCGAGATCTGCGAACGCCTCGTGCTCGTCGACGCGGGAGGGCTTGGCCGCGAGGTCAATCTGATGCTCCGGCTCGTGACGCTGCCCGGAGCCGAGTACGTCTTCCCGGTGGTGTTCCCAGCGTTCGCGGGTCGCTACGGGCGCTCGGTTGCACAATTCCTCGAACGTCGGGGAATTCACAATCCGGCTGCGGGCGAGATCTGGAGCTCGTACGAGTCGCTGACCGATGCGGCGAACCGCCGAGGATTCGTTCGGACCATGCGTGCCGTCATCGATCCGGGCGGTCAGTCGGTGAGCGCTGTCACCCGTCTCTACCTGGCCGCGCACATGCCGACGCTCATCGTCTGGGGAGACCGGGACAAGATCATCCCGGTCGAGCACGCCCACCAGGCACATGCGGTCATCCCAAACAGCCGGCTGGCCGTCATGGAAGGGATCGGACACTTCCCCCATGCGGAGGATCCCGAAGGCTTCGTGGAGATCTTGCTCGACTTCCTGGACACGACCGAGCCGAGCTCGTTCACCCGCGAGGAACTTCGTGAGCTGAGGCGCAACGGAGGCCGCCCCCTCTGACTCAGGCCAGGGCTCGAGGGCCGTCTCGGCACTGTTCGCAAGACCCGACCAAGGTCAGGCGGCCATCAGCAGAGGCTCACGGGCTCGTCCGTCGTCCCGGGAGGATTGGCGAGCGCATCTTGTACGATCGCGTCGACCTGAGCGGCCCGCGGATAGGTCGCGATCAGTGACTTGCTCGAATCTGTGAGCCGGTCCACGTGTGACATCTTGTAGCTCAAGACGTCCTTGGTGTTCGGGTCGATCTTCAAGACCACCTCGGACACCGACTTGCCCCGGTCTTCGGCCTGGATGACGGGCCGCGTCTTGCCAGGCTGGCCCGGAACAGGACCGTCGAACATGACCTTGTCGTGGACGTGGCCGGCGAACACCACGTCGACATCGGAGGACGTGGCGGTGCCGACGCGGGTCCGGTCATTGTCCAATCCCGATTCCTGGGCGCCCTCGTGAAAAACCGCCACGATGATGTCCGGCGGATCGGGCAGGGCCACGAGGTCGGCAGCGGTCGCGTTGACGGCGTCGACGGGGTCGGTGAACGTCAATTCGCAGAGACTCACACGCGGGTCCAGAACCGCGTCTCTCGTCGTGGCTCCAATGACTGCGACCTGCAAGCCCGCGACGTCGAAGATCTCGTAGGCGGAGAACTGCGGGGTATCGCCCTTCAAGATGTTCGCCGACAGCAGTGGGAAGTCAGCGGCGGCCGTGATGGTGGTCTTCAGCGCCCCGAACCAGTTGTGGAACTCATGGTTGCCGACTGCGCTGGCACGCACTTCGAGCGCATTCAGGACATCGAAGGAAGGCACGAAGTGCAGCGACTGAGGATTCTGATCCCCATCGGCGGCGCTGAACATGTCTCCGGCGGCCAGGACAAGTGTGGAGCTCTCGCCGTGCCGGGCGCGCTCCTTCTCGATGGTTCCGGCAAACTGCACCGTCGTGGTATCGGCGATTGCGCCGTGAAAGTCGTTGACGCTGAGCAGGGCGACCTTGATCGGCTTGACCGGATGGGCGGATGCCGCAGGCGAGACCAACGCAGCCGCGATAGCGACGACCAGCAAAAGGGCACACAGCAGGAGCGGGCGACGGCGAGGCATGCGCATTTTCTACCGCAAGATCGCTCGCCTGTCTGGCAAACGAGCCTCTGACGGGTCACCAGTTCGTCCTCGCAGGTCCGCGAGTCCATGAACCAGACCTCCATCGACCTACTCGGTGGTGCGGTAGAGCCCCTGATGGAACAGCAGCGGCTTGTCTGCATCGCCGTTGCCGAGGGACTCGACACGGCCGATGACGAGGTAGTGGTCGCCGGCTTCGTGCACGTCCTGGACGACACAGTCGACCCATCCGACGGTGCCCTCGAGGCGCGGCGTGCCGTTGGCCGTGGTGTCCCAGGTGAGCCCGGCAAACTTGTCGTCGGCCCGTGAAGCGAAAGCGTTGGAGATCTCGGTCTGATCGGCGGCGAGGATGTTGACGCAGAACCGACGAGTCTGGCGGATCGCCGCGAACGCGCGAGACGTCTTCTGCGGGAGGAACGCGACGAGTGGCGGATCGAGCGAGACGCTGGTGAACGACTGACAGGTCATGCCGACCGGCTTGCCACCCTGGACGGTGGTGATGACCGTGACGCCGCTGGCGTACTGGCCCAGCACATCGCGGTACAGGCGCGCGGCGGCCTGCGCGGCCTCGCCGTCGATCTCGACGACCTCGCCCGGGCGCCACGAGAACAACTCGTGGTGGCCCCCGAGGTAGGAATCGATCAGCTCACGGGACGGCCAGGCCTTGGCGGCGTCGGAGCTGATGCCGTCGGGAATGTCTGCGTCAGTCACGGGACTCACTGTCTCAGACCTAGCCGGACTGGCCGAAGGCGTGGCCCCAGTACGAGACAGCTGTCGACTCGCGAGCGACCCAGCGTTCATCGCTGACGGTGAGACCTTCGCAGCCGAACTCGATGTCGAAGCCGCCGGGTGACTTCACGTAGAACGACACCATCTCGTCGTTCATGTGACGGCCCAGCGTCGCCGAGAGCGGCGCCTTGTGCTTCTTGACCCGCTCGAGGGCACGGCCGACGTCGTCAAGCTTCTCGACCTCCAGCATCAGGTGTACGCAACGGCTCGGGTTGGGCATAGGCAGGAAGGCCAGCGAGTGGTGGCGGGGGTTGACTCCGAGGAACCGCAGCCACACCTTGGAGCCGGGCTCCTTGCCCACGAACTCACCGGGCATCGACATCGAGTCACGCAGCCGGAAGCCGAGCACGTCCCGATAGAACTTGAGCGCTTCGACGTCGTCGTCGACGGGGATGACCACGTGTCCCATGCCCTGGTCGCCGGTCACGAAGTCAGCACGGTAGGGCGTGACGACGGGGCGCGACTCGTACGTGATGCCGTGGAACAGCTCGAAGACGTTGCCGAACGGATCGCTGAACCGTACGAGCTCCTGGACCCGGCGCTCGGCCAGCTCCTCGACAGTGCCTTCGGTGGTCTCGACACCGGCCTTGGCCAAGTGCTCGCGAGCGGCCTGGAGCGCGTCGTGATCGGCGAGCTCCCAACCGACACAGTCGAGCTGGTCGACGTCGGACGGGAACACCACGAGTCGGGCCGAGACCTCGTCGATGCGGAAATAGAGGTTCTCGGGGTTGGGTCCGCGACCTTCGCCGAGGCCCAGCACCTTGCCGCCGAACGTGCGCCACTCATCGAGATTGGTTGAAGCCACCCGGGCGTAGCCCATGGATCGAATGTCGATCGTCATCGTCAGGCCTTCTTTCGCTCGACGTGGTTGGAGAGGTACGCGGTGCAGACCTGGCGGAACTCGTCCGCCGCTTCGATCTGTGCCCAGTGTCCACAGTTGGGAAACACGTGCAGCGAGGCCTTCGGGATCATCTTCAGCGCGACGAACGCGCCATCGAGCGGGTTGACCCGGTCTTCGCGACCCCAGGTCAGCAGCGTCGGACGCTTGATCTGGTGTGCGTCACGCCAGATCAGCCCATCCTCGAAGCTGTCGGGGTTCCAGAACGACATGCCCATCGACTGCATGGCTTCCTGGGCACCCGGCGCGGTGGCATCGGCGAAGCGTTCTTCGACGAGCTCGTCAGTGACGAGTGACTGGTCGACGACCATCGTGGAGATGAACGCCCGCAGCGACTCCTTGGTCGGAGCGGCTCCGAAGTCCATGAGGCGCTTGACGCCCTCGGTCGGATCGGCGTGGAAGAGACTGAGGTTGAGCCCGCCGGGACCCATCAGCACAAGGCGGCCGACCCGCTCTGGGTACATGAGCGCGAAGCGTGCCGCCGTGCCGCCGCCCAGGCTGTTGCCGAGCAGATGGATGCGCTCGATGCCGAGCTCATCGAGGAAGTCCTTGATGATCGTGGCCGAATGGCGGAAGTAGTTGCCGACGACCGGGGGCTTGTCGCTCTGACCGAAGCCGGGCTGGTCGACGAGCAACGTACGGAAGTCCTCCGCGAAGCCGGGGAGGGCCGAGCCGAAGTTGGACCAAGCCGACGCGCCGGGTCCGCCACCGTGCAGCATGACGAGCGGAAGTCCGCCGCCGATCGCGGTCGGCTCACCGGCCTCGTAGTAGTTGAGGGTGAGCTCGCCAGCCTTGGCGGAACGACGAGTGGACTCGCGGTCGTACGCACCCATCAGTACATCCCTGGGTCGACCTTGTGACCGAACTCCGACATGCCGTACATCTGCAGCGCACGCTCGGGATCGTTCGCAGCGTGGACGCGACCCGCGTGTGCATCGCGCCAGGCGCGCTGCAGGTAGGTGCCGTTGGCCAGCGCGCGCCCGCCCGAGGACTCGAAGAGGACGTCGATCGCGTCGATGGCGCGCTGGGTGCCGAGCACCTGGTCGCGACGCACCTTGAGTCGCAACGGGATCGGGATCTTCTCACCCTTGGCGACCAGCGCCTGCTCCTGACGGATGTTGGCCATGCAGAGCTCCCACGCAGCGTCGATCTCGCTCGACGCCCGCGCAATGCGTACGGCAGCGAACGGGTCGGACGATGCCTTCTCGCCGAGGTAGGCGGCGCGTACGCGAGCCTGCTGCTGCTCGACGTGCTCGGCATATGCACCGCGAGCCATGCCGACGATCGGAGCCGTGATGGTCGTCGTGAAGAGCGAGTGGAACGGCAGCTTGTAGAGATCGCTGGTGTTCTGCTCCTGGCCCGGACCGAAGCAGCGACCCGTGTCACCCATGGAGAGGGTGAACTCGTCGGGGATGAACGTCGGCTCGACCACGATGTCGTTGGAGCCGGTGCCGGCGAGGCCGACGACGTTCCAGACGTCGACGACCTCGTACTTGTCACGGGGAACCATGAACGTCTTGAAGTCGACGATCTGGCCCTCTTCGTTGGAGACGAGCCCACCGAGCAGCACCCAGCTGGCGTGCGCCGAGCCGGACGAGAAGCTCCAGCGACCCTCGAGCGTGTAGCCACCCTCGGCGATGGTGGCCTTGCCGGTGGGTGCGTACGACGAGCTCAGGCGGGTCGCGGTGTCCTTGCCCCAGACCGCCTGCTGCGCGTCGTCGTGGAACAGGCCGACCTGCCACGGGTGGACGCCGAGGACCGAGGAGATCCAACCCGTCGAGCCACAGGCTGACGCGATGAGCGCGACAGCGGTGTAGAAGTCGATGGGGTCGGCCTCGAGGCCGTCGAAACGCTTGGGCTGGAGCATGCGGAAGAAGCCGGTCTCCTCCAGCTCCTTGACCGAGGCCTCGGGGACCTGGCGCAGTCGCTCGGTCTCGTCAGCGCGCTCACGGAACGTGGGCAGCAGGTCTTGGATGCCGTCGAGTACAGCCTGGGTCATTGCAGCTCCTTGGGAGATCGTCTACGGCAATACTAGAACACGTTCTAGTAACAAGTCCATCGCAGAGCGCGTGACATTGCCCGTGGACGACACGACCCCGCGCTGCCAAACTGACCTGCATGAGTGCCGACCGTGCGTCTGCCTTTCTCGCCCTCCACCAGCGGGGCGCCGGCTTCGTCCTTCCGAACGCTTGGGATGCCGGATCCGCACGCCTGTTGGAGCAGGTCGGCTTTCCGGCGCTTGCCACCACGAGCGCTGGGATCGCCTTCAGTCGCGGTCTCCCCGATGCCGATATGGCTGGGTCCGACATGCTCGACTGCATTGCACTGATTGTCGACGCGGTCGACTGCCCGGTCACTGCAGACCTGGAGTCCGGCTACGGACCCACCCCCAATCACGTTGCCGAGACCATCGCAGCGGCAGTGGCGATCGGCGTCGTCGGCTGCAACATCGAAGATGCGATCACGCCTGGCGAGCTGATCCCCGTCGGCGAGGGACGCGAACGGCTCGAAGCAGCCCGAAGCAGCGCACCGGTCGGAACGTTCGTGCTCAACGCCCGAACGGACACCTACATGGCCAATCACCCGGATGCGTTCGCCGAGACGATCCGACGCGCCGAGCAATACATCGCTGCTGGGGCAGACTGCATCTTCGTCCCCGGAGTCAGTGACGCAGACGAGATCGGCAGGCTGACCGCCGAGATAGGTGCACCCGTGAACGTCGTGGCCGGGTTGGTCGAGCCGGTGCTGGATGCCACCACTCTTCGCGGGCTCGGCGTCGCTCGGATCAGTATTGGCGGCACGCTCACCCGCGCCGCGCTCAGCCTGGTGGACCGCGCAGGCCGAGAGATGCTCGAGCACGGCACGTTCGGCTTCGCCAAAGGCGCCATCTCGTACGGCGACTTCCAGCAGAGACTGGCCCGCGGCTAGGCGTTGGCGTCGTTCTTGGCCTTGAGCATCAGCGCGATGTCGATGAGCTGGTCCTCCTGGCCACCGATCAGCTTGCGCTGTCCGGCTTCCAGCAGGATCTGCGCTCCCGAGACGCCATAGCGATCAGCGGCGTTGCCCGCGTGCTTCAGGAACGAGGAGTAGACGCCGGCGTAGCCCATCATCAGCGTCATCCGGTTGAGCGTGCACTCCTCCGGCATGGCCGGGCGTACGACATCTTCAGCCGCGTCGACGATCTGCAGGAAGTCGACACCGGTGTTCCAGCCGAGCTTGTCGGCAACACCGATGAACGCCTCCAGCGGGGTGTTGCCCGCTCCGGCGCCGAAGCGACGCACTGATCCGTCGATCTGGGTGGCTCCGGCACGGGCAGCGACAACCGTGTTGGCGACACCGAGGCCGAGATTCTCGTGACCGTGGAAGCCGATCGTGGCTTCGTTGCCGATCTCGGCGACGAGGGCGTGCACGCGGTCGGCGACGCCCTCCATGATCAGCGCACCGGCCGAGTCGACGACGTAGACGCACTGGCAGCCGGCGTCGACCATGATGCGGGCCTGCTTGGCCAGCGTCTCGGGTGACTGGGTGTGGCTCATCATCAGGAAGCCGACGGTCTCCAGGCCGAGCTCACGAGCGAGACCGAAGTGCTGCTGCGAGGTGTCGGCCTCGGTGCAATGGGTCGCGATGCGGCAGATCTGGCCGCCGTTGTCCTGGGCGGCACGGATGTCGTCCTTGGTGCCGACGCCCGGAAGCATGAGGAAGGCGATCTTGGCGTTCTTGGCCGTCTCGGCAGCGAGCTTGATGAGCTCCTGCTCGGGGGTCTTGGAGAAGCCGTAGTTGAACGACGATCCGCCAAGACCGTCACCGTGGGTGACTTCGATGACCGGGATGCCGGCAGCGTCGAGGGCACCCACGATGTCGCGCACCTCCTGCGGCACGAACTGGTGGCGCTTGTGGTGCGAGCCGTCACGCAGGCACGTGTCGGTCAGCCGCAGATCGAGCTTGCTCGACGAGTCGGTCTGCGACCACGTGCGGGCGAGCGCGTCGATCGAGGTGTCGACGCTGGAAACGGGTGCTGGGGTGCTCATTTGACGATCTCCCTTGCGATCGACTCGCCGACGCGCGTTGCAGCGGCAGTCATGATGTCGAGGTTGCCGGCGAACGGTGGCAGGTAGTCACCGGCGCCCTCGACCTCGACGAAGATGCTGACCTTGGTCATGCCCATGGTGGCTTCGGTGGCGTCGTCAAACTGCGGATCCTGCAGCAGTCGATAACCCGGTACGTACTCCTGCACCGACTTGGCCATGTCGAACACAGACTGCGAGATCGCGTCGCGATCGGCGTCGGCGCTGACACCGCAGAAGATCGTGTCGCGCATGATCATCGGCGGCTCGGCTGGGTTGAGGATGATGATCGCCTTGCCCTTCTCGGCACCGCCGATCGTCATCACGCCGTTGCTCGTCGTACGGGTGAACTCGTCGATGTTGGCGCGGGTGCCCGGGCCGGCCGACGCACTGGAGACCGAGGCGACGATCTCGGCGTACGGCACCGGGGCGATGCGCGACACGGCGTAGACCATCGGGATCGTGGCCTGGCCGCCACACGTGATCATGTTGACGTTGGGAGCGAGTATGTGTTCCTCACCGTTGACCGGCGGGATGACCGCGGGGCCCACGGCGGCGGGCGTCAGGTCGATCGCCTTGATGCCGGCTTCTTCGTACCGGGGTGCGTACTCGCGGTGCACGTACGCCGACGTCGCCTCGAAGATCAGCTCGGGGAGCTCGTCCTGCTTGAGCAGCCAGTCGACACCCTCGTGCGATGCCTCGACGCCACGATCGCGGGCGAGCTTGAGGCCCTCCGAGGAGGAGTCCACGCCGATCATCCAGCGAGGCTCGATGACGTCGCTGCGGAGCAGCTTGTAGAGCAGGTCGGTGCCGATGTTGCCGGGTCCGACGATGGCCGCGGTGACTTTGCGGGTCATATTCACTTACTCCTTGAAGGAGACGGTCAGGGGCGCGAACCCACTGATGGAAGCCGTCACGCGGTCGCCCGCAGCGAACGGCACGAAGGGGCCCAGGGCCCCGGAGAGGATCAGGTGGCCCGCGCGCAGCGGATCACCGAAGCGAGCAGCCTGCACGGCCAGCCAACGCAGCGCTTCGAGCGGGTCGCCCAGGCAGGCCGCACCGTTGCCGGATGAGCGGACCTCGTCGTTGATGGTGAGGCTCATCTCGACGTCACGCGGTTCGATCTCCGAGAGCGGCAGCCCGGCATCGCCGATGACGTACAGGCCGCTGGATGCGTTGTCGGCGACCGTGTCGGTGAACTCGATGTCCCAGCCTTCGATGCGCGAGTCGACGATCTCGAGCGCAGGCAGGGCCACGTCGACGGCCTGGCGAACGAAGTCGATCGTGATCTCGTCCTCGGGCACGTCGATGTCACGGGCCAGTCGGAAGGCGACCTCCGCCTCCACCCGAGGCTGTACGAGGGTTCTCATCGAGATCGGGTCGCCACCGGTGCCGTGGCTGACATCCATCTCGTCGAGCAGATAGCCGAAGTCGGGCTGGTCCACGCCGAGCTGGTTCTGCACCGCCTCGGAGGTGGCGCCGATCTTGCGGCCCACGACGGTGGCTCCGGCGGCGAGGCGCTTCTGGACGAGTCCCTGCTGCACGGCGTACGCCGCAGGCAGGTCATCGGTTCCGATCAGATCGCGGACCGCCGCACACGGCACCCGCGACTCCAGAGCCTGCGCGAGCCGCTCGGTGGCGGCAGCTATGGCAGCAGGATCAGCCTTGATGGAGGACACACCGCCATAGTAGAACCTGTTACAGTTTTGCGGTAGTTCACCCCTGACGGAGGACCAATGGAAGAGACGTTTGACGTCGTCGTAGTGGGCGCCGGTGGCGCAGGAATGACGGCAGCTCTCGCCGCAGCCGACCACGGACTGGACACCGTCCTGATCGAGAAGACTGCCTACTTCGGGGGCACCACGGCACGCTCGGGTGGCGGCGTCTGGGTCCCCGGCAACCGCGCGCTCAAGGCCGCAGGCCAGGTCAGTGCGACTGACCGCCAGGAGGCCAGCGACTACCTCCAGGCCATCGTCGGCGACGAAGTGCCCGCGATCCGCCGCGAGACATTCCTCGACCGTGGACCAGACGTCATCGACTTCCTCCTCGACAAGACGCCGCTCAAGCTCAAGTGGGTCCCGGGCTACTCCGACTACCTCCCCGAACAGCCCGGCGGTCGCTCACAGGGGCGCAGCGTCGAGCCGATCCCGATGGACGGCCGCATCCTCGGCGACGAGCTCGCCCGCCTCCACCCGCCGTACGCGAAAGCTCCCGCCAACCTGATCGTCACCCAGGCTGACTTCCGCAAGATCAGCCTCGGCCTGCGCTCGATCCGCGGACCGCTCACGATGATGCGCGTCGTCTTCATGCGCGTGTTCAACTCCCTGCTCCGTCGCAAGATGTTCGCCATGGGCAACGCCCTGACGATCAGCCTGCGCAAGGCACTGGTCGACGCCAAGGTGCCCGTCTACTACGAGACACCGCTGACCGGCCTCGTGATCGAGAACGGCCGTGTCGTCGGTGTACGTGCCGAGCGAGACGGCAAGGAGGTGGTGATCCGGGCACGCAAGGGCGTCATCCTCGGCTCCGGCGGATTCGAGAAGAGCGAAGGGCTGCGTGAGAAGTACCTCCCGAGCCCGACCAACGTCGACTGGAGCACCGCTGCTGCCAGCAACACCGGCGCCGGCATCGAGGCCGGAGTCGCCATCGGCGCCGCGACCGACATGATGGACGACGCCTGGTGGGGTCCGACGATCCCGCTGCCCAACGGTCCGTGGTTCTGCCTGTCGGAGCGCAACCTGCCCGGGTCGATCATCGTCAACGCCGCCGGCAAGCGGTTCATGAACGAGGCGCTGCCGTACGTCGAGGCGACGCACGAGATCTACAAGGGCGAGGCCACCGGCGTCTCCCACGTACCCGCCTGGCTGATCATCGACCAGCGTTACCGCAACCGCTACCTGTTCGCCGGTCTCTCACCGCGCCAGCCGTTCCCCGGACGCTGGCTCAAGAGCGGCGCCGTCGTCAAGGCATCGTCGCTCGACAACCTCGCCGAGGCGATCGACGTACCCGCCGACGCGCTCACGGCGACGATCGAACGGTTCAACGGCTTCGCCAAGTCCGGCAACGACGAGGACTTCCACCGCGGAGACAGCGCGTACGACCGCTACTACGCCGATCCCCGCGTCAAGCCCAACCCGTCGCTGCACAGCATCGACCAGGGTCCGTTCTACGCCGTCAAGATCGTCCCCGGCGACCTCGGCACCAAGGGCGGCATCGTCACCGACGAGCGTGCCCGCGCACTTCGCGCTGACGGTTCGGTCATCGACGGCCTGTACGCCGCGGGCAACGTCTCGTCCGCCGTCATGGGTCACACGTACGCCGGCCCCGGCGCCACGATCGGTCCGGCGTTCACCTTCGGCTACCTCGCCGCCGAGGACATCGCGAAGGGTTCACGCTGATGCCCATCGATCCCGATGTCGCCATCGGTGCCACCGTCGGCACCCAGGAGTTCTCCTGGACCAGCAGCGATGTGCTGCTCTATCAGCTGGCTGTCGGCGCCGGTTCGCGCGCCGGCGACAACATGTCGGCCGATGCCCTGCGCTGGACGCTGGACAACGACGCGTTGCAGGTGCTGCCGAGCTTCGCAGTTGTCGCACCGTCGTTCCATGAGACCAACCCCCCGTCGCTCGACCTTCCGGGTTGCGACATCAACCTCTCGCAGGTCGTGCACGGCGCGCAGGAGGTCCACCTCACCTCGCCGCTGCCGACGTCGGGCTCAGCCGCGATGACGACGACCATCACTGATGTCTGGGACAAGGGCAAGGCCGCCGTCATCTGGCAGGAGGGCGTCGCCGTCGACCCGAGCGGCAGCGAGCTGTGGCGCGTACGTTCCTCGATCTTCGTCAAGGGCGAGGGTGGCTGGGGCGGCAACCGTGGCCAAAGCACCGCCATCGCCGTGCCCGACCGCGCACCCGACGGCACCACGACGTACGCCGTGACGCCGCAGCAGGCACTGCTCTATCGCCTCTGCGGCGATCGCAACCCGCTGCACTCCGATCCTGAGTTTGCGAAGGGTGCCGGCTTCCCCGCGCCGATCCTGCACGGACTGGCGACGTACGGCATCGCGCTCCGCGAGGTCATCGACCTGCTGCTCGACGGCGATGCCAGCAAGGTGGGCGGCTTCGGCGCTCGGTTCGCCGGCGTCGTGTTCCCCGGCGAGACCCTCACCATCAACGCATGGGACGAGCCCGAGGGCATCGCGGTCACCGTGACCGTCGGCGATCCTCTGTCTGATGAGGTTGGTCGCCCGGCTCTGGCCGACTGCTTCGTCACCCGCCGCTGATCTGCGTTCGCTAACGCATCGCGAGGCCGAGCCACGACCCGGCGACGAGTCCCACCGCCAGGAGCTCGACCCGCTTCTTCCAGGTGGTCGGGTAGAGACGTCCTTCTGCGTAGTGCGCGATGAAGCCCCGTTCGTGCAGGGGTTCGCGACCGGACCCGACTCGTCCCCAGTTCTCGATGATCGAGAGCGGGCACCTGGCTCGCGTCGTCGCCATGCGGCCGCCCCATGCTGCGGCCGCCAGGTGGGGGATCAGCACCACCGGCATCAGCCACGCGATGAAGCCACCGATCACCGCGAACACGACGAACACCACGTGGGTGACGAGTGCTGCTCCGGCGGCGATGCGATGCATGCCCACGACTCTATTGGACAGACGGGGCAGTCCGGTCCCGAGCAGGAGCAACCCACCAAACATGACGGCTGCGCAGTTGGCGGTGAGTTGTGGTCAACCGACACACGCAAGGTCGACCGTAGGTCACCGCTCCCCAGTCCAGCACGACCGTAGGTCACCGCTCCCCAGTCCAGCACGACCGTATGTCACCGCGTGTGGCCCTGAGCGCACCTGATCCACCCGTCGGCGCTCCTCATCGAGCAACTACCCGCCCAGGACGAGGCCCGACGTCGGCACACCGGTGCCGGCCGTGACCAGGACGTGCTCGACGGCGTCGACCTGGTTGACCGAGGTGCCGCGGACCTGACGTACGCCCTCGGCGATCCCGTTCATGCCGTGGATGTACGCCTCGCCGAGCTGGCCGCCATGGGTGTTGAGCGGGAGCCTGCCACCGATCTCGATCGCACCGCCGGCGATGAAGTCCTTGGCTTCGCCGCGTGCGCAGAAGCCGAGCTCTTCGAGCTGCATGAGGACGTACGGCGTGAAGTGGTCGTACAGCACGGCGGTCTGCATGTCGGCCGGAGTCAGCCCGGACTGGCGCCACAGCTCGCGACCGACGACGCCGATCTCGGGGATGCCGATGTTGTCGCGGTAGTACGAGGTCATGACGAACTGGTTGGCAGCGCTGCCCTGAGCCGCAGCGAGGATCGGTACAGCGCCCGACGCCAGATCGCGGGCGCGCTCCGTCGAGGTGACGACAATGGCGACTGCGCCATCGCTCTCCTGACAGCAGTCGAGGAGTCGCAGCGGGTCGGCGATCATCCGTGACGTCTGGTGGTCCTCGATCGTGATCGGCTTCTCGTAGAAGAACGCGTTGGGGTTGTTGGCCGCGTGCTTGCGGTCGGCGACGGCGACGGCACCGAAGTCGGCCGAGGTCGCGCCGTACTCGTGCATGTAGCGCCGAGCCTGCATTGCCACCGTCGCAGCAGGCGTCGACAAGCCGTGCGGGTAGGACCAGGCGTTGTCGAGGCCGTTGGTGTTGACCTGCTCGGCCGCCCACTTCTGCACCTGTCCGAAGCGCTGACCGGAGCGTTCGTTGAAGCCCCGGTATGCAACGACGACATCGGCAACACCGGTCGCGACGGCCATGGCCGCCTGTTGCACCGTGCCGCAGGCTGCGCCACCGCCATAGTTGATGCGGCTGAAGAAGCGGAGATCGCCCATCCCGAGCTCTCGTGCCAACGCGATCTCAGAGGTCGAGTCCATCGTGAACGTCGTCAGGCCATCGACATCTGACGGCGACAGCCCGGCGTCGGCGAGGGCCGCAAGGGTCGCCTCGGCCGAGAGCTGCAGCTCCGAGCGGCCCGACTCCTTGGAGAACTCGGTTGCACCGATGCCGGCGATCGCCGCTGCACCACTGAACGTCGTTCATCGGCGGATCTCCAGTCGTGCGTTGGCGTGCGTACCGATCGAGACCCCGACGGTGACGTCGATCGTCGTCACCCCGTCCTCCTCGGACACGATGTGGCCGGAGAAGCTCAAGGTGTCGTACGGGTACGCGGGCGCGCCAAGCCGCAGCGCACATGACAACACCTGCGTCTGCGGGCCCGCCCAGTCGGTGAGGTAGCGCTGCACCAGTCCGGTCGTGGTCAGGATGTTGATGAAGATGTCCTTGCTGCCGTGACCGATCGAGCGGTCACGGTCGTGGTGGACATCTTGGAAGTCGCGGGTGGCCAGTGCCGTCGAGACCACGAGGGTCGGCGTGATCGGCAGCTCCCACACAGGGATGTCGGACGGCCTCTCGGGCTCGGGCTCCGGCGGCGCCGAGCCGACCGGACGCCACTTGGCGAGCGTGACCTCGTCGTCGATCGGGTCGAACCACACCTCGACGGACTCACCGATCGCGACATCGCCCGCGACCTCGCCGATCATGCGTATGCCTTCTTCGAGGTCGACGAGCGCCAGCGTGAGCGGGAGCTTCTTGCCGGGCACCATCGGTGCGTGGTGCACGAGGAACGAGTGGACCGTTCCCTTGCCGGACGCGACGACATGGCCGCGATCCATCGCATGACACGTGGGACACACCGGTCCGGGCGGGTGCCGCAGCTCGCCGCACGCGTTGCACTTCTGGATGCGCAGCTCGCCCGCGGCGGTGCCCTCCCAGAAGAAGGAGGTGTCCTTGTTGATCATCGGGCGCGACGACTTGGTCTTGTCGACGACCGGGCGACCGGTGCCGGGCTTGAACTTGAGGACGCGGAACTTCATGGTCGCGACCTCTTCGTCGCCGACCGACCACACGCTCTCCGTGGTGATGAAGTAGCCCTCGCCGACGCCCGTCGTCTTGGGGCCGACGACTTCGGACAGGCGGGTGCTGATGGTCGGGACCTCGCCGGGTCGCAACGTACGGACGTACGTCTGGTCGCAGTTGGTGCCGAGCACCGAGGTGTAGCCGGCATCGTCCAGCACCTGCATCGTGTCGGGCAGCGGGTCGCCCTCCATGCGCTCGGGGTTGAGCCCGTACATCGTCCACACCTGCGCCATGGCGGGTGGCGCCTCCGTGTCCGGGCCGGGCTGCCAGCGCGGGTTGGTGTCGCCGATCGCCTCGGCCCAGTGCCGGATCATCGGCGTGTTGACCGGGTCCGGCGCCATCCGCGCACGGCTCTTGCCGCGCGCCTTGATCAGGTTCGTTGCCTCGATGATCGGATCAGTCATCGTCTCGGTCATCGCGGCACCCTCGGCAGGTCGAGTCCGAACATGGCAATCAGCTCGCGCTGCACCTCGTTGACGCCTCCGCCGAAGCTGAGGACGAGGTTGCGCTTTGCGGTGGCGTCGAGATACTCGGCCAGCTCGCCGGTCTCCGGATCGGCGGGGTCGCCGTACACGTCGACGACATCTGCCAGGGCGAGTCCGAGCTTCTGCACCTCGTCGCTGGCGAACACCTTCGACGTCGACGCATCGGCAACCGTGGTCTTCTCCGACGCCGGCGCACTCGCGACCGCCCAGTTGAGCAGCTCGTTGACGCGGAACGACGCGGTGGCCCGCGCGAGCGTGTCACGTACCCACGGCACCTCGAGGACCGGAGTGCCGTCCGGGGTGACGCGGCCGGTCGCCCACTCGCGCACCAGGTCACGCAGTCCCTCGATGCGGCCGGCCGGGCCGAGCATGACGCGCTCGTGGTTGAGCTGGGTCGTGATGAGCGACCAGCCCTTGTTCTCCTCGCCGACGAGCATGTCGACCGGGACGCGTACGTCGTTGAAGTAGGTCGCGTTGGTGTGGTGCGAGCCGTCACTGGTGACGATCGGCGTCCACGAGTAGCCCGGGTCCTTGGTGTCGACGATCAGCACCGAGATGCCGCGGTGCGGTGACGCATCAGGATCGGTACGTACGGCGAGCCACACGTAGTCGGCGGCGTGACCACCGGTGGTCCACATCTTCTGGCCGTTGACGACGTAGTGGTCACCGTCGCGCCGTGCCGAGGTGCGCATCGAGGCGAGGTCGGTGCCGGCATCGGGCTCGCTGTAGCCGATCGCGAAGTGCACGTCACCGGTGATGATGTCGGCGAGGAACATGTCCTTCTGCTTGTCGGTGCCGAAGGCCTGCAGCGTCGGACCGACGGTCTGCAACGTCACGGACGGCAGGTGCACATCGGCGTGCGAGGCCTCGTTGACGAACACCTGCTGCTCGATCGCGCCGCGACCCTGGCCGCCGTACTCCTTGGGCCAGCCGACACCCATCCAGCCGTCCGCACCCATCTGCTTGATGATCCGGTGGTACGCCGGGCCGTGCCGGTTGGCGCGCATCTCCTCGCGATCCTCGTCGGTGACGAGGTTCATCAGGTAGTCGCGGGCCTCGGCCTTGAATGCGATCTCATCGGCGGTCAGCTCGGCGTTCTTGCCGGCCGTCTCGTTGATCGGCACGTCGGCCAGTGCGGCCGGCCCCCCGAGGTGGCGGGCGAGGTCGCGGACTGCGGCGAAGTAGCCAGGCATCGAGTAGGTCTCGTCGACGCCCATCCCGCCGTGGAGGTGCTGGCAGATCTGCATGCTGGCGGGCGCACGTGAGGCGAACCAGTGAGCTGCCACGGCGAGGTCGTCCTCGGCCGGGTCGCCGGCGTCAAGGCGACGTACGACCTCGTGCGCGGTGAGGGTGAACGTACGGGAGGCGATGTAGACGTCGGCAATCTGCTGCGCGACTGCTTGGAACTCGGCGAGCGAGCGCCCGAACTGCTTGCGGTTCTTGATGTAGTCCGCCGTCAGGTCACGCGCACCTTCGACGACACCCGCACCGAGCACGGCACGACCAGCGATCGCGTGATTGCGCACGACGTCAGCGTCGAGCAGGCCGAGCGATGGCGCCGACTCGAATGTGTAGGTCGCCTCGGTCGTGCCCCGCGACGTACGGGTGTCGACCCTGCTCACGCCATCGCCGGCAGCGTCGACCAGGGCCACGACCGGTCCGTCCGCGCCGGTGGCGGAGACGAGCAGAAATGTGGAGCCTTCGAGCACGGGCACGCCGACCTTGCTTCCGGTCACGCCCTTGCCGTCGAAGGTCGTCGCGGGGTTGCTCGGCAGTGCCGCACCGGGTTCGCCCAGCGCCGGGGAGAACATCAGCTCACCGGCCAGGACCTTCGGCACGAGCTCGGCCTGCAGGTCGTCGGAGCCAGAACGTACGAGGGGCAACAGGCCGCAGACCAAGGTCTCGAGCACGGGAAGGTTCGCGGCGCGGCGACCGACCTCGTGGACGAGGACGGCGATCTCGGTCAGGCCGAGCCCCTCGCCGCCCAGCTTTTCGGGGGCGGCGAGTGCCAGCAGCCCGGAGTCCTGCAGCGCGCGCCACGACCCGTCACCGCGGTCGAGCACGTCAGCAATGACGGAGCGGACCTCGTCGAGCACCGAATCCACGCAGATCGTCTCCTTCTAGGGTGGTCCTACGATCCGAAACTATAACGTGTTCTACTCTTGAGGGAACCGAACGAGCGGCAGAGCTGAGGAGCAACCAGTGACCATCCCGGTCAAGCAGACCCTCGGGGCCATGCGCCACCTGCTCCCGGACCCCTCGACCTGGGACCTGTTCGACCTTCCCGAGGTCGACCTGCCAGAGGGGCGCTGGCTCAAGCTGCCTCGTCGAGGCCGTACGTGGCTCACCGATGTTCCGGGTCCGACCCCCGACGCTCCCACGATCATCCTCCTGCACGCCGTCGGCTGCACCGGCACGCTGACGTGGTTTCCGGCGATCCCGCAGCTGGCCAAGCACTTCCGGGTCGTCACGTTCGACCAGCGCTGGCACGGCCGCGGCATCATGTCGGAGCGCTTCCTCGTCTCGGACTGCGCCGACGACGTCGCTGCCGTCATCAAGGCCCTCAAGCTCGACCACCCGATCGTCGCCGGATATTCGATGGGATCGGTCGTCGCGCAACGCGTCTGGCGCCAGCACCCCGACCTGATCGGCGGGCTCGTCCTCGCTGCCAGCACCGCGCACTTTCGTACGAACGGGCGCGAGCGCGTCTTCCACGCCGGCATGGAGATCAGCATGCGACTGAGCACGACGCTCTCGCGCTCGGCGACGATCAACCGAGCCACCGCCGCGACGGTCGAGGCGATCGACTCCGACAGCTCCGACACCGCGCGGTGGGCCATGAGGCAGTTCCGCGCGACCAGCGCATGGGCCGTCGGCCAGGCAGTCGCATCCCTTGGCCGACACCACTCGTCACCGTGGCTGCCGTTCGTCGACGTGCCCACCGCTGTCGTCGTGACGGCGCAGGATCACGTGATCCCGCCGGATCGTCAGCTCGAGCTGGCCACGCTCATACCGGGCGCCACGATCCACGAGGCCGCCTGCGGACACGCCGGCTGCGTGCTCCAGCACAAGGATTTCGTCCCCGTGTTCGTCGAAGCCGCCCTTGCCACCTCGGCGCGCATCCGCGAGGACCAGCTCACCAAGGCCTAGCCCAGCACGGCCTTGCGCATGGCCTCGAGCTCGACCGGGAACTGATCGATCAGGTCCCACGGCTTGGGCATCAGCTCGCTGCACGCGATTGCACCAATGTGCATCTGCCCGTTGTTGCTCATCACCGTGATGTTGAGCCCGGCGCCGTGGAACACCGGGCCAAGCGGGTAGAGCGCATCGATCCGCGCACCGACGAAGTAGAGCGGCACCGGCGGACCGGGCACGTTCGAGATCACCAGGTTGTGGATCACGGGAGCGCGCTCGGCCAGGCGCAGGTCGGACACCATGCGTACGGCAAGGCCGAATGTTCGAGGTGCTGCGAACTCGGCCCACTCCTGGAGTGTGTCGGCCGGCACCGCCTTGTGGTGCTCCTTGGCGTTCACGTTGGCCTCCGCCATGCCGGTGATCCGCTCGAGCGGGTCCTCGATGTCGGTGCCGAGCCGGCAGAACATCGATGACACCTGGTTGCGACCCACTCGCGTGGATTCTGAACGCACGGAGACCGGGACGCTCGCCAGCAAGGATGACTCGGGCAGCTCGTCGCGCTGCTCGAGATAGCGCCGCAGCGCGCCACCGCTCAGCGCCAGCACGACATCGTTGACCGTCGCACCCGGCACGGCCTTCTTGATGTCCTTGATCGTCTCCAGCGAGACGTTGGTGTACGCGATGGATCGGTGACCCGTGATCGTGCCGTTGAAGGACGTACGAGGTGCCGTCAGCGGGGCAGCCATCGCCGTGCCCTTGCGTGCACGGCGACTGGTCTCGACGAGCGTACGAGTCGTCGGTGCGGCCAGCCTGACGATCTGCCACGGCTTGGTCACCGTCGCGAGGACACCGCGACCGACGAGCTCGAGATCTGACGGAGCCCGTTGGTGATCGGCGGAGCTGCTGTCGAGCGGCGGAGCATCGGCCTCGAGACTGCACAGGTAGGAGATCATGTTCGAGCCAGAGACGCCGTCGACCGACGCGTGATGCATCTTGGAGAAGATCGCGATCTTGCCGTTGGCCAGACCTTCGATGACGTGCATCTCCCACAGGGGGCGGGCGCGGTCGAGCGGGATGCCGGCCAGGTGCCCGGCAACTTCTGACAGCTCCCGGTCGCTGCCCGGTGACGGGACGGCCATCCGGTGGACGTGCCGGTCGATGTCGAACTCGTCGTCGGTGACCCAGACCGGGAAGTCGATCCCGCCCGGCACGAACTTGAGCTTGCGGTTGAACATCGCAATGCCTTCGACGCGGTTCGACAGCTCCTTCTTGAACGTCTGGAAGTCATAGCCTCCAGGAATCGTCGCCGGATCAACGACGATCACACCGCACACGTGCATGAGCTGCGCGCCGCTCTCCAGGTAGAGGAAGCTGGCGTCCAGTCCGCTGAGTCGATCCATGGCCGTAGCCTAGACCTGCCAGAACCGGTTCTACCTTCAAATGAGGAGCCCACATGTCAGCCGGGTACGCCCGACGCCAGCTCGCGCTGGCAGCTCTTGCGGCAAACGCCATCCGTCCGCAGCGCAACGGCTGGTCCTCGATCCCGAGCTTTGCGTTCGGCTGGCCGACCAGCGAGCTCGCTCCTCACCTGCTGGGAGCCGCTGCGCTGGACACCGCCGCCGAGCTGACCGTACGCCGCGGCAAGGCTTCCAGGTTCGGGCTCCTCGGTGCGGCCGCAGCCGCCGGGATGCTGGGCCACATGATCGCCGGGGCGCGCCGTACAGGGACCGAGCTGGATGACGCTCTGCGCAAGAGCATCGGCGACGGTTACCTCGACGAGATCGAGATGCCGGGGCCGGTCGACCTCCGGCTCCCCCGCGGATCGGTGGCTCGTCCCTTCAACTTCAAGGCACACGACATCGAGGTCCTGCGCGACGTGCCCTACACCGAGGGCGGCCGCAAGGCGCACCTCGACATCCGCCGGCCGAAGAACGCCGACCTCGCCGACGCGCCCGTGCTGATCCAGATCCACGGCGGCGGCTGGACGATCGGCAACAAGGAGCAGCAGGGCATCCTGCTGATGAACCGGATGGCCCAGCTCGGCTGGGTCTGCGTCTCGGTCAACTACCGACTCGCGCCCAAGTACAAGTTCCCCACCCAGATCGTCGACGTGAAACGCGCGATTGCCTGGGTCCACGAGAACATCAAGGACTACGGCGGCGACTCCTCGTACGTCGTGATCACCGGAGGGTCAGCCGGTGGCCACCTCGCAGCCCTGGCAGCACTGACGCCCGGCCTGGCCGACTTCCAGCCCGGCTTCGAGGATGCCGACACGTCGATCTCGGCCTGCGTGCCGTTCTACGGCGTGTACGACCTCGGCGGCATCACCGAGGAGCGTTCGGCGATCGACATGCGCGACCGGTTCCTCGGTCCCCGGGTCTTCGGCAAGGACGCCACGACTCACCTCGATGACTTCGTCCAGGCGTCACCGCTGGCGCACGTCGCCGAGCACACCCCGGACTTCTTCGTGATCCACGGCAGCAACGACACCGTGGTGTCGGTCAAGCAGGCCCGCTCGTTCGTCAAGGCGCTCAAGGAGAAGTCGGACGCCTCGGTGACCTACGCCGAGCTTCCGGGCACCCAGCATGCGTTCGAGGTGTTCTCATCCATCCGCAGCCAGCACACCATCGCCGCCGTGGCCCGCTGGCTCCAGTGGCACCGGTCCAAGACGCAGAAGACGACCACAGCGAACTAGTCCAGTGGTTGGCATGGCGAGGGAGACTCGTGTCATGACCACGTATCAGGCGGTGTTCCACGGCGAGGTGATCGCCGAGAGCGACCAGACCGTCGTGGTCGAGGGCAATCGCTACTTCCCACCGGAGTCGTTGGTGCCTGACATCTTGACGCGTTCGTGGATGAAGTCGCTTTGCTACTGGAAGGGTGTCGCGAGCTATTTCAACGTCGACACCTCCTCGGCCAGCGAACGACATGTCGCCTGGACCTACCGCCACCCCAGCCCGTTCGCGAGGCGCATCAAGAACCACATTGCGTTCTGGCCCGGTTCGGTTGCGGTCCGACCCGTCGACGACTCAGCTGCGGGGTAGTCCCAGGATCCGCTCGGCGACGACGTTGCGCAGGATCTGTGTGGTGCCGCCGGCGATCGAGAGGCAACGGTTGAGCAGCATCTCGTGCACGTCCTTGGCGACCTGCGGGTCGTCGGTCGTGAACAGCGCGGCAGGTCCGATCATGTCGACGACGAGCTCGGCGGCCTCCTGACGATTGCGCACACCCAGCAGCTTGCCGACGCTCGACTCCGGGCCGGGCCCGCGGCCGGCGATCGAGCGAAGTGTGGACCTGACGCCGAGCAGCTGGCACAGTGTCGCGAGAGCGACCTGGTGGCCGACCAGCGCCGCATCGGTCTCGGACCCGTTGGCGGCGAGCAGCCCGACGGCCCGTTCGGTGCTCACGCCGAGCTTGGAGCTGCCCATGGCAACGCGCTCGTTGGCCAGGGTCGTTCGGGCGAGCTTCCAACCGCCGTTGACCTCGCCCACCACACAGTCGTCCGGGACGAACACGTCGTCGAGGAAGACCTCGTTGAACATCGCGTCGCCGGTCAGCTCACGCAGCGGGCGGATGTCGATGCCCGCCGACGTCATGTCGACCAGGAAGTAGGTGATGCCCTTGTGTCGCGCGTCCTTGTCGGTGCGCGCCAGGCAGATGCCCCACTGTGCGTCCTTGGCGCGTGAGGTCCACACCTTCTGACCGGTGAGCTTCCAACCACCCTCGGTCTGGACGGCGCGGGTGCTGAGCGCTGCCAGGTCTGAACCGGCTCCGGGCTCGCTGAACAGCTGGCACCAGAAGATGTCACCGAGCAGGGTCGGCATGACGAACTTGGCGGCCTGCTCCGCGGTGCCGTGCTCCATGATCGTCGGCGCCGCCCAGGCACCGATCACGAGGTCGGGCCTGGTGACGCCCGCGCGAGCCAGCTCCTCGTCGACGACGAGCTGCTCGATCGGACCGGCATCGAGGCCGTACGGCTTGGCCCAGTGCGGCGTCAGGTAGCCGGCCTGGGCGAGAGCGGCGCGCTGCTCGTCCGAGGGCAGGGCGGCGATCGCCTCGACCGCGTTGCGGGTCGCCGCGCGAAACTCCGTGTCGGCGCCCTCGAAATCGATCTCGAACGCTCGGCGCTGCCCGTCAACGGCACGGCGCGCCAGTCGCGTCGCCGACGTCTCGGGCCCACCGGTCAACGCACCGACCGCGACGCCCAGGGCGACTGCCCGACGCAGATATAGGTGGGCATCGTGCTCGTAGGTGAAGCCGATGCCACCGAGCACCTGGATGCAGTCACGGGCGACCTTGACCGCACCGTCGAGCGCGACCGTGGCGGCGACGTCAGCGGCAAAGTCGGCCTCACCGGTTGGCACGTCGGAGCTGATGGCAACACCGGCGTCCCACGTCACGGCGGCAATCGACTCCGAAGTCTCGAGCATCTGTGAGCAGAGATGCTTGATGGCCTGGAACGATCCGATCGGCGCGCCGAACTGCTCTCGCACCTTGGCGTACTCGACCGCGGTGTCGAGGCACCACTGCGCGACGCCGGCGGCTTCAGCCGAGGCGAGCGTGACGAGGAGGCGTCGTACGGCATCGCCATCGACGCCTGGAAGCGCGAGGACCTGGTCCGTCGCTGCCGCCACACGTACGCGGCCGCCACGGCGGGAGAGATCGATGCCGATCACCGGATCAGCCGTCCAGCCGTCAGCGCCGATCAGCACCCACGACCCGTCGGCCGTCGGCGCGAGCAGCCAGCGTGCGTCGACGATGTCGAGTGCCACGTCGAGCTCACCGGTGGCACCGTCGTCAACCGTGACCGTTCCGGACACTGCGAGACCGGCGATGTCGCCCTCGGCGATGCCGGCGAGCACGTCGCCGAGACCGGCGAGAGCGGCCACCTGGGCGACGAGCGTCGTGCCGAGCAGCGGCCCGGGGACCATCGCGTATGCCGCCGACTCGAGAGCGACCATCTGGTCGACCAGGTCGCCGTCGCCGCCACCGTGCTGGCCACCGATCGCGATCGCCGGGAGGCCGGCTTCCACGATGCCCTGCCACGTCTTGGCGAACCCTGCGGCGGCTTCATCCTCGACATCTCGAAGTGCGGCGGGCCCTCCAAGTCCGGCGGCCCAGCCCCGTAAAGTGGTGCCGAGTTCCAGATGGTCACGAGTTACACCGACCGGCATGAAGTGTCGCCTCCAAATCTAGAACGTGTTTCAATATCATAGCGATGGTCAGCTCGGCCATGCTCAGCCAGCCGACCATGGACAAGGGGACGATGCGCGATGACGAACGTGACCGAGACTCCCGGATCCAACGCACAGCGTGAGCGCCGTCGCCGGATCCTCGATGCCACCATCGCTCTCGCCGAGTCCGGCGGCTTCGATGCCGTGCAGATGCGTGCGGTCGCCGATGATGCGGACGTCGCCCTCGGCACGCTCTACCGCTACTTCCCTTCCAAGATCCACCTGCTCGTCACGGCTCTGGGACGTCAGTTCGATCGCGCCGAGGCGCAGTCCCGCACCCGGCAGGTTCCCGGCGACACCGCCCACGAGCGCGTCATGCACATCCTCGGCGCGACCACCAAGGCGCTGCAGGAGAAGCCCGAGCTGACCGAGGCCCTCACCCGCGCCTTCATGTTCGCCGACGCCTCGGTCGCCGACGAGATCCACTTCGTCGGCATGAAGCTGACGGCCATGATCACCCGCGCCATCGACGGCACCGACGAGCACCGCGAACCGACCGATGAGGACACCGCGATCGTCCGCGTCATCAGCGACGTGTGGTTCACAGCACTCATGGGCTGGGTCACGGGTCGCACCAAGGCCGAGGACGTCACCAAGTCGGTTGACGTCGCCGTACGCCTGCTGCTGCGCTGACCGAAGGAGCAAACCACATGGGGCACGTCGATCCGACGAAAGAAGTCTTCGCGCAGTTCCTGGCGCTCGATCGGCCCGGTCCGATCCAGATGCTCAATCTCGTGCGGCTGCGTGACCGGGCCGTCTACGAGGACGGCCGCGAGTCGACCGGTGCCGAGGCGTACGCCGCGTACGGGCGCGAGAGCGGTCCGGTCTTCGCACGGCTCGGCGGTCGCATCATCTGGCAGGGCAGCTTCGAGCTCACGCTGATCGGGCCGACCGACGAGCGCTGGGACCACAGCTTCATCGCCGAGTATCCGGACGTCGCGGCCTTCGGAGCGATGATCCGCGATCCCGACTATCGCGAGGCCGTCAAGCACCGGCAGGCAGCGGTCGAGGACTCACGCCTGATTCGCCACGGCGTGCTGCCCGTCGGCGACACGTTCGGCGAGATACCCAGCTAGCGGATTGTTCCGCGCCCGGCGATCAGTGGGAGGTCGAGCGCGGTGACCCACCCCGGAGGCAGGTCGTTGACCGCCGAGACCGCGTTGAGCGCACGCATGCCGGTTGCCAGGCAGCCGGCCGTGGCGGCATCGCGTCCGCTGCCGTCGTCGAACCTGAACGCGGTCTCCTGCGTGATCGACGGGGTGCCCTCGAGCTCGACTCGGTAGACGTCGTCGTTGGCGCCGCGCGGCCAGTCCGGAGCGGAGTGTTCACCGACCCGGTTGACGTGGCGGAGCTGGATGCGGGTCTCGCCCTGGTAGATGCCGTTGATAGTGAAGTCGACGGCTGCGACCTGGCCGGGCTGGATCGTGCCCTTGGCGCTGAGCACCTCGACGTCGGTGACCCACTTCTCGTACGTCGTGGTGATCTCGTCCAGCTCGATGCCCACGGCTTCGGCCATCATCGGCACTGTCGCACCCCACGCCATCACGAGGATGTCGGTGTGCTCGAGCAATGCCTTGTGCTCCGGCTCGCGGCCGATGCCCATCTCGTCCTCGTAGTCGCCGAGGTAGTTGGAGTAGTCGAGGATCTCGAGCGCCCGTACGACGCGAACCTCTGACGTCAGGCCCATCAGCGTCATCGGGAACAGGTCGTTGGCGAAGCCCGGGTCGATGCCGGTGGTGAAGCACGACGATCCTCCCGCCTCGCAGGCCTCGGTGACCGGATCGATCCACATGCCGGGGTTCTGCTTCATGCCCGGCCAGACCCACGGAGTCATCGCCGTGGAGGTGACGTCCACGCCGGCGCGGAGGAACGCCGTCATGACGCGAATGTTCTCGTCGGCGTACTGCGCCGTCGGTCCGTAGTGGACGAGGGCATCCGGCTTCAGGGCGACGAGTGCATCAAGGTCGTCGGAGCACAGGATGCCCACCGGATCGCGGCCGCACAGGGTGCCGACGTCGACGCCGACCTTGTCGGGATTGCTGACGCCGACGCCGACGAGCTCGAACTCGGGGTGGTCGAACACCTCGTTCAGCACGAGCTTGCCGACGAAGCCGGTCCCCCACACGACGATCCGCTTCATGCCGAAACATCCGTGGAAAAGGCACGGTACGGACGCCCCGGCATGAATGTCTGGATCGTTCTCTCGCTTCGCTTGCTCATGTGACGACCAGACCCTTGCCGGTGACGAGAGGGAGGTCGAGCGCCGTGACGAGGCCCGGCTTGGCGCCGACGACAGCCGGTACGGAGTTGACCAGGCGCATCGCAGTCGCCTTCAGTCCGGCGGTGTTGTGGTCCCCGTCCGTGCCGAGGAGCTGGAGGTCGAGCGTGTAGTTGGGCTCGCCCTTGATCTCGACGCGGTAGCAGCCCAGACCTGCCGGCTGCGGCCAGTCCGGACCGATGTCGTCGTGCACGCGGGTGATGTGCTCGAGCACGACGACCTGCTTGCCGTTGACGATGCCGCGCACCTCGAAGTGCAGGCCGGCGACCGTGCCCTCCTCGATCGTGCCGCAGTCGATGTCGAACGTCTCGGTCGCAGGGAGGCGCTCGTAGAACTCCTCGACCTCGTCGAGCTCCAGGCCCAGTCCGGCGGCGATCTGGTGCACGACGCTGCCCCACGCCATCGAGAGGATGCCGGGCTGCAGCAGCATCGGGACGTGGTCCATCGGCAGGCCGAAGCCCATGACGTCGAACACGATCATCTTCTGGTTGTAGGTGTTGTAGTTGAGCACCTCGGAGCAGCGCACCTGGTCGATGCGCTCGCTGACGCTGGTCAGCACCAGCGGGAGCACGTCGTTGGCGAAGCCCGGATCGACACCGTTGACGTACAGCGAGACACCGCCTGCGACGGCGGCCTTCTGCACGCCTTCGGCCATGCCGAGTGCGGGACCGGCGGGGTACTGCAGGAACACCGGGCCACTGGAGACGACGTTGATGCCGGCTGCGAGCAGCACCTCGAGGTCGGCGATCGCCTCGAAGAGGCGGTCATCGGCCATGGCGCAGTTGACGACGCAGTCCGGCTTGAGGGCGAGGATCTCCTCAACACTGTTGGTCGCCAGGACGCCCAGGTCGCGACCGAGCCCGGCGAGCTGGCCGGCATCCTTGCCGACCTTGTCGGGGTTGGACACCCAGAGGCCCACGAGCTCGAGATCGGGGCGGGCGTCAATGCCCGCGATGGCATGGCGACCGACATTGCCGGTGCTCCATTGGACGACGCGCAGGGTCATACGAGTTCTCCTAGGTCGGGGAAGCCCATGTCGAGATTGGGCTGGTCGATGCCGCCGTCGACCTCCAGCACCTTGCCGGTGAGGTAGCCGCCGGCGCGGCTGGCGAGGAACAGGACGGTGGCGGCGATGTCATCCGGGTCGCCGATCCGGCGCAGGGGGGTGTTGCCCTCCATCTGCGCCGTCAGACCTTCGTCGCCGGTGACGAGCTCGAGCGCCGAGGTGGCGACAGAGCCGACGGCGATCGCGTTGACCCGCACGCGGGGTGACAGGTCACGCGCGGCGAGCCGCGTCCAGTGCGCAAGGGCCGCCTTGGCGGTGCCGTACGCGAGGTAGCCGCGTCCGCTGACCCGCCCCATCACGGACGAGATGTTGACGACCGAGGCCCCATCGCTCTTGAGCAGGTGCGGGACGGCGGCCCGGGTCAGTGCGTGTGCGGTCGAGACGTTGAAGTGGAACGCGCCTTCGAGCGCGGCGACGTTGGTCTTGACGAACTCCTTGGGCATCGAGCCACCGACGTTGTTGACGATCACGTCGAGCTGGCCGAACGTGTCGACGGCCGTCTGCGCGAGGGCGGCAACCTGGTCGAGGTCCTGCAGGTCGGCCGCGACGACGTGCGCCTTGCGACCGAGCGCCTCGATCTTGGCGGCGACCGCCTGCAGCTGCTCTTCGGTTCGGGCGGCCAGGACGACGTCAGCCCCGGCCTCGGCCAGCGCCAACGCGCTTGCCTCTCCGATCCCTCGACCTGCTCCAGTAACGACGGCAACCCGGTTTTCGAGCCGGAATCTCTCAAGGACCATGGGTGGGACAGTAATGCAAAACTGGAACACGTTCTAGTCTTGACGAGGTCACCCCAAGTCTCTACACCGCGAATATGCTGCACGGGTGCAGAGCTTCTCGCGGGACCTGATCGGCAACCAGGAGAACGTGCGCATCTCAGCGACCGACATCGCCAATCACGACTCCTGCGGCGCCTCGATGGCGCTGAAGATTCGCCCCGAGCTCCGCTCCGACAGGTGGCAGCGATCGTTCGGCTCGGAGAAGACGTTCATCCTCGGTGAGGTCGTCCAGCTCGTACGCAGCGCTCACGTGTCCGACGAGGCCAACGATCCGGCAACCCTGCCGGCCTGGCTGCAGGAACAGCTCGAACGCCGCAAGGTGCACCGGCTGCTGCGCCCGTACGCGATGCGGGCCGTGCCCAACATCCTGCAGGCCCACTGGGACATCGAGGACGAGATCGGCGAGCTCCGGATGATCCGCAGCGACCCGTCGATCGGCCAGCCGCCCAAGACCTTGTGGGTCTGGGCGCCGCTCTACAGCACCGAGCTCGGCATCCGGGAGGTCCGGCGTTACCGCCTCGGCGCCGCACACGACAAGCCGACCGATGACGACATGATCTGGGCGCACACCGCCGCCCACATCGCGGCGAAGTACGACGCGCAGCCCGCGGTCACCAGGGTGCGAGTGGTGGAGATCGGCGGTGGCGACGGCAGCCTCACGGTCCTGTTCGACGGCAGTCCCGAGCAGGCGACGAGCGAGTACGACGCCCATGCGCGCGGCATCGCGGGCGAGCTCGGCGACCTGGCAGACGTACGACCCGGCTTCGGTTGCAGCTCGTGCAAGATCGCCGGCGTCTGCGAGGCGCTGGTCCCCATGCCGAGGATGCTCGGGCAGGCAGGCAAGGGCTACGCCTCGCGGTCGGTGGCACCGTCGGATCTCGATCGCTATCGAACCTGCCCGGCGCAGTGGCTGCTGGCATCGGACCTGCACCTGCCCCGCAGTGACGAGTACACCGAGGCGCAGACCCGTGGCCTGCTGGTGCACGAGTGGCTCGAAGCGGCGCACCGACGTGATGTCGGGTGCACTGACGATGACCTCCCCGAGCCCGGCTCCGGCATCGGCCTCGCGCAGGGCGTGATGACGTCTGAGGAGTACGCGGTGGCGTACCCCTTCCTGCGTCACCACGTCTCGACCTGCCCGCTGACCGCCGATGGCGTCGACGTGCTCGAGGTCGAGGAGGCGAGCTTCGGCTTCGACCCCGATGCCGACGTCGTCACGGTGACGAAGCCCGACCTCCTCTACCGGATCGGCGACCGGCTCGTCATCCGCGAGTTCAAGACCAGCAGCTCCTTGCCCAAGGCCGGAGCCGAGCAGGTCTACGGCCAGACCACCCAGGTCGCGTTCCTGCTCTCGATGCTGTCGAGCGGGCTGCAGGACGCGTACGGCGCCAGCACGGCAACCCTCGAGGTCGAAGTGCTCACCCCCGACGGCAGCGAGCTGTACGCGTGGGACCTGGAGGACGACGATGTCCTCGCCCACGCTCGCGAGGACCTGGCGACCGCTGCCAACAGGTGGCACCTCGACTCGACGTGGGAGACCAATCCCGGAGACCACTGCCTGTGGTGCCCGGTGCGTCAGTGGTGCCCTGACAGCGATGCCTTCCAGAAGGCCGTCGGCGGCTCCCCGGTCCACGGTCCGGCACTCGATCCGATCGACGATCCACCTCCTCCCTTCTAATGCGCGTCGGGCACCTGCCACTCTTCTCCCATGAACTTGTCGATGTTCACCCTGGAGAACGACCAGCTCGTTCCCGGCGAGATCGCCCGAAGCATGTGGAGCCCCGAGCAGATGCACGGCGTGGCCGTGAGTGGTGCCCTGGCTCGTGGACTGGAGGCCAAGCTGGCCGAGATCGGTCGCACTGATCTGCATCCGGCGCGCTACACCGTCGACCTGTTCCAGCCCGCCAAGATGGCGCCCTGCACAGTCGTCACCGAGGTCATCCGCGAAGGCCGCCGTCTGTGCCTGATCGACGCGGCCCTCATGCAGGGAGACGTACGAGTCGCCCGCGCCAGCTGCATCTTTCTCAAGCCGACCGAGAACGCCAGCGGTGAGGTGTGGACGGCCGAGGAGCACCCCGAGCCGCCGCCGCTCGATGTCGTACCGGTGAGTGACGAGCCCCGCGTCCCGTTCTTCAAGAGCGACGCAGACTGGTCACAGGCTTTCCCCGAGCACCAGAACGCTGGACGCAAGCAGACCTGGCAGGTCGGTCTGCCGGTCGTCGCCGGCGAGGCAGGCACTCCGTTCCAGTCCGTCGCCGCCATCGCCGACGGCACGAGCATGGTCGTCAACTGGGGCACCGAGGGCGTTCAGTACATCAACACCGACATCACTCTCGCGCTCGCCCGACCGCCGGTGAGTCTCGAGGTCGGGCTGTCGGCCACCGACCGGGTCGAGGTCGACGGCATCGCCGTCGGCACCGTCGAGGTCTTCGACCGAGCCGGACCGCTCGGCACCGCCATGGTCACGTCATTGGCCAACGGCAAGCGACCCGTCAGCTTCGAGAACATCGAGTACACCGACGAAGGCGAGAGGCTGGATTCGTCGGACTGAGACCGTGTCTCTTGAAGTGCCGTGTCGTTGATCTGGCAGTACGTTTCTGAACGGTTCGGCTCAGGCCCAGGAGGACTTCAATGGCGCGCTTCTCGCAGGAGACTCACGAGGACGGTTCCGCCATCCTCAGCGTGGCCGGTGAGATCGATCTCGCGGTCACCGATGAGTTCGTCCTCGTGGCGCAGTCGTGCCTGAAGCAGGGCAACGGGCTCAGTCTCGACCTCGGCGAGGTGACGTTCATCGACTCCAGCGGGTTGGGCGTGCTCGTTCTCATGCGCAAGGAGGCCGCCGAGCAGGACAAGACGTTCCGATTGGCGAACGTGAGCAGCTCTGTCGAACGACTGCTGGAGGTGACGGGACTTGACCATGTCTTCTACCCGTCAAGCTCTTCGTGACCCAGGCCCTGCACCGGAGACGGGCGGCCGCGGACTGGGTCGCCAGCTGCTGCGCCGCCGCAACTGGCTGACCGCCGGCATCGTTGCCATCGGAATCGCCCTGACCGCAATATTCGCGTGGGGAGTGTCCGAAGCCGACAAGAACACCGAGGAGCGCTTGCTGGAGGTCCAGACCCGCCAGGCGGCCAACGTGCTCTCGACGGCGATCCTCGCGATCGAGAGGCCGATGGCAACTGCCCTGCGCGTCCAGGCCATCACCGGATCGACTGACAAGACGCGGGCGTTCGAGGAGTCCATGCGCGAGAGCGTCGGCGTGGGAAAGCAGTTCTTGTCAGCGTCCCTGTGGGCTCGATCCGGCTCCGACTTCACCCTGCTCAGGTCGATGGGAGCGCCTCCCGGCCTGGCCCCCGAGAGCTCCGAGACCAAGGAGCACCTGCAGCGAGCGGCGGCCAGCACGACGTACGTGGTGAAGCAGATCGAGGTCAAGGACGGAATCCGGATCGCGTACGCTCTCGCCGACCCCAGCTCAGATCTTGTCGTGTACGCCGAACGAGCCATCCCGGCAGACCGGCGCGCACCGGTGGACCGGGACTCGGCCTTCGCCGACCTCAACTACGCCATCTACATCGGCCCTGGCACCTCGATGGCCAGCCTCTCGACGACCAACGTCGATCCTTCTCGGCTCCCGTTCGAGGGGCTCGTCGATCGGCGCGCCGTGCCGTTCGGAGACACCAACCTCACGCTCGTCACGGCCCCCAGACACCACCTCGGATCAGCGATCAGCCACCGGCTTCCGCTGATCGTCCTCCTCGGTGGGGCCCTGCTCACCCTCGCCTCGGCGTTCATCACGAGATGGCTCGTGCGGTCACGCCTGCAGGCCGAGTCCAACACACAGACCATCGCGACGCTCTACGAGAATGTCGACTCCTTGTACGGACAGCAACGCGAGCTGTTCGTACAGTTGCAACGCGCGCTGCTGCCCCAGGTCCTGCCCACGCTCGAGGGCCTCGAGATCGCCTCCGCGTACGTGGCCGGCGCTGACGGTGTGGACATCGGGGGCGACTGGTACAGCGTGGTGGGTACCGACGGCGATCACTTCGCGTTCGTGGTCGGGGACGTGTCAGGTCGCGGCCTCGACGCTGTGGCGGTCATGGCGCATGCCCGATTCACCATCCGTGCCTACCTCATCGACGGGGACAGCCCAGAAGTTGCACTGGAGAAGTGCTCCCGTCAGTTCGACATCGCCGTCGATCACCACATGACCACTGTCCTCGTCGGCACCGGCAACTCACGCACGGGCGAGATGTGTGTAGCCAGCGCAGGTCATCCCCTCCCTCTCGTCCTTTCGGACGACGGCGCCCAGTTCGTCGCAGTACCGGTCGGACCACCCCTGGGCACCGGTCCGTCGACGTACAGCTCGACGTCGTTCGAGCTGCCCGCCGGTTCATCCCTGATCGCCTACACCGACGGCCTGATCGAGCGCCGCGCGGAGGACATCGACGCGGGAATGCAGCGTCTCGCTGACGTGGCGCGTGCGGGCGCGCACAAGTCCACCGACGACCTCGTCGCACACTTGCTCGCCTCGCTTCGAAGCAAGGACGCACCCGATGACATTGCGACGCTGATTCTTCGACGGGTCCGCTCATGAAGGCCACCTTGACCGCCGGAGACCTGGCGCCGACCGAGGCACGCAACTTCGTCTCCGCCCAGCTCGCGGCGACAATCTTGCCGTCCGGGGTCCATGCAGGTGACCCCGTGCTCGTGGTCAGCGAGCTCGTGACGAACGCCGTCAAGGCCGGTGCCCACAGCGTCGAGGTCGAGGTGGAGGTTGGCGACGGCCGGATCGACCTCACCGTCCTGGACGACGCCCCAGGCTGGCCCACTCCCCAGCGATCGACCCTTGAGGACGTCAACGGTCGAGGACTGGCCATCGTCGACAGACTCGCCCATCAATGGCAGGTGCGCTCCAGCAAGCAGGGCAAACGGGTGACCGTGAGCTGGCTCGACCGATAGGAGCCCCCGCCGCTCAGCTCACGTCCAGGTCGGCGCGATCTCGTTGCGGTAACGGCGACCACCGATCTTGCTGAACAGGAAGATCACAGGCGGAGGAAGCTCCTTGCGGATCCCCGCGATGTCGTCGGCGTCGGCGCCGTCCTGCAGGAACTCGATGAAGTTGCCCATCTTTGTCAGGTGCGCCTTCTTGACCTGTGTGAGGGCCTTCTTCATCGGGGGCGTGTCCGCGTAGGCGGCCGAGATCGGCTCGAGGTCACGCTCCTCATGGGCGAGGTGATTGAGGAGCACGGTGCCGAGGTTGGAGACCGCCGCACGGGCAGCAGCCGCATTCGTACCGGTGGGGGCCTTCTTCACGCACGTCATGGCTTCGGTCGCCCGTTCGAGTGCGGCGCGCATGTCCTCGTGCTCGTTGTCCAGCTCGGCGAGCTGGCTCAGGTCTGCATCGGTCTGCTGCAGCGCCGGCCAGAAGTAGTTCTCCTCATAGCCGTGGTGGTGATGCAGCTCTTGGTCGAAGAAGTCCCAAGCCCGTGCGAGCTGGTCGGCTCGTGCCTGGTTGCCGTCAGGAAAAGCGGCAAGAGCGCCCTCGAAGCGGGCGATCGTACGCCGAAATGCGGCGTGCGCAACGGTGTTCAGGGTCAGGTGTTCAGTCATGTCTGAGGCTAAAACGGAGGTGGCACCTTCGTCCGGCGTTTCGACCAAGACGTCAGCAGCTTCCCCCGCCGCGCGCGATCGACGTGCTCAACGGCAGGTCCGAAACTGTAACGAGTTCTAGCGACGATCTGTGACGAACCGCGAAAGGGACGACGATTGCGAACGCGAGGCGCTGGGTATTGCCCCATCATGGACACACCCCGCAGACGACGACGCGAGCTTCACATCCTCAATCGCCGCTTTGCGCTTGGCACGGCCGCTTCGGTACTGGCTGTTGTCATCGCCATCGTGGGCATAGCCATCGTGCAGGCCGGAGGGCTGTCTCGCCCGTGGATCTACGGTTTCTTCGTGCTCGGCGCCCTCGGCGCGGTGACCGCGATGCTGCAGACCATCCTGCGCAACAAGGCGGGCGACGACATCGACGAGGCCACGCTCTGAGCTCTCCGCTCAACCACTAGGTCGCGAACCCCTGACCGTGACGCGACAGGTCCTGGCCGCGCTCCGATGCGTCAGTCTCCTCCTCCGACTCGGTGCGGTCCTTGTCGGCGGGGCCCGCCCCGCTGTCGATCGAGTCGCCGGACTTGTCCGGGCTCGAGGGCGCCTCGCCCTCGTCTGCACCTTCAGCTCGCTGTTCTGTGTGCGGTGTCGTCACGCTGCCTCCTTCACCAGGTCGCGATCGGCACTACATGTCCGAGGGACCGCCCGTGCCTGAACCTACGACGTCATCGCCCAGGTCATCGGCGTCCTCTGAGCCTGTTGGTGGCACCGGGGCCTCGGGGCCGGTTGCCGGCGCTCCTGTCTGTACGGGGTCGACGTCAGCGCCCTGGCCCTCGTCGGCGCCAGGCGTGTCGCCGTCATCCGTGCCCGGATCAGTCGCGGGCTGGGTCGGATCGTTCTCGGGTTCGATCGGCGTCTCACTCATGATGTGTCCTTCCGTCGGGCTTTAGGGGTACCCGATCGGCGTCACTCGAACCAGGGTCAGGGGGTGAACACGACCTTGATCATCCCGTCCTCCTTGTCCCGGAACTGCGCATACGCCTTCGGCGCATCCTCCAGTGGCAGGTGGTGAGTGGCGAATGACTCGGTGCCCAGGGGATCGCTGTCGTCGTTCAGCAGGGGCAGAAGGTCATCGGACCACCTGCGTACGTTCGCCTGCCCCATGCGGAACTGGATCTGCTTGTCGAACATCTGCATGAGCGGCATTGGGCTGGTCGCACCTCCGTACACCCCTACGAGCGAGACGGTGCCGCCTCTGCGTACCGCATCGATCGAGCCGTGCAAGGCCGCGAGCCGGTCGATGCCGACGTTCATCATCACCTTGCGAGCTGCTGCGTCAGGCAGCAGGCCCACTGCCTTGATGACCTTCTCGGCAACGGGGTTGCCGTGAGCCTCCATACCAACGGCGTCGATCACGGCATCGGCGCCTCGACCAGACGTGCGGTCACGCACCTCGTCCGCCAGGTCATCGACCTCGTCGATGTTGATCGTCTCGGCACCACGGGTGCGCACACGCTCAAGGCGATCTGGGACCCAGTCGGCAACGATGACCCGGTGGCCCTCGTGCATCGCGATCCGAGCCGCCATGTCGCCGATCGGTCCCGCACCCATGACCAGCGCCACGCCATCCTTGGGGAGGTCGGCGTACCTGACCGCTTGGTAGGCCGTGGGCAGGACGTCGGAGAGGTAGAGGTAACGGTCGTCGGGCGGTCCTTCGGGGACCTTGATCGGAAGGAAGTCTGCGAACTGGACTCGCAGGTACTCCGCCTGCCCGCCCGGCACGGCACCGTAGAGCTTGCTGTAGCCGAGCAGGCTCGCCCCCGTCCCGCTCTCGCGGTTCTGGGTGGTTTCGCACTGGCTGTGCAGGCCTTGGCTGCACATCCAGCAGTCACCACAGCTGATGTTGAACGGCACGACCACACGGTCGCCGACCTTGAGGTTCGTCACCGCCGAGCCGACTTCCTCCACGATCCCCATCGGCTCGTGGCCGACGATGTCGCCCGGCGTCATGAACGGCGCCAGCGGCTCGTACAGGTGCAGGTCAGAACCGCATAGCCCGGTGGAGGTAACCCGGATGATCGCGTCGGTCGAGTCGACGATCGTGGGGTCCGGCACCTCTTCCACGGTCATATTGCGTGGGCCCTGCCAGGTAACGGCTTTCATGTGGTTCTCCCGTCTCAGTCGTTGCGCGTGCAGAACGGACTGGACGGGTTGTACCCGCGCGACGGCGGGACAATCAGGACGAATCTCGCAAGCTCCTCCTCACATCCCGCAGCTCTTGCTAACAAAAGTTGCCCACCCCAAAGAACAGGGTGGGCAAACTTTTGTTGGCGGTGGCGGTGGGATTTGAACCCACGGTGGGTTTGACCCCACACAACATTTCGAGTGTTGCACCTTCGGCCGCTCGGACACGCCACCGCCGACGAGATTACCGGACGCGCGGGCGCTGACCGAATCCGCATCCGACCGTTGCGGTCAGGCAGTGATGTGGCCGCGGATGACTTCGCCGATTGCCGCCATCTCGGCAAGCACACGGTCGCGCGGGTCGTCGGCAGCATCGTCGCTCCAGCTCGCCAGGACCGCATACGCCAAGGCGCCCAGAGGTCCGCTGACAACGCCGACGTCACCGCGCACCGTGCTGATCGTGCCGGTCTTGTTGACGAGGGTGACTCCGCGATCCGGCTCGGCGTGCGCGAGCGGGTCAACGCCGAACGCCGAGGCCACCATCGAGAGATCGGCGTTGGCCGCGACCCACCGCAACACCCGCGCGCTGACCCCCGGCGACACGACGTCTCCGCGATGCAGGCGGGCCATCAGGTCCGCCAGCTCACCGGCGCAGCCTGCCGACAGGGTCCACGGATCGTCCGGCGAACGGTCTTCGCGCACCCGATCGAGCAGGGCCGAACGCACGAAGCCCAACGAAGCCGATGTGCGGGTGATCGCGTCGATGCCGATGCGGCGGACCAGCACGTTGGTGGCGAGGTTGTCACTGAACCCGCCGACCAGCCAGCAGAGGTCGCCGATCGTGAACACGTCACGGTGCATCAGGTGCCACAAGCCCGAGTCGGCAACGGCATCTTGGTCGGTACGCCCCAGCTCCTCGCCGAGGCCGAGCTCACCCGCCTCGGCGGCACGGGCGATCTCGATGAGCATGAACAGCTTGCCGATGCTGGCCGTCCGCAGCACCAGGTCCGGCTCGAAGGCCACCAGGACCTCGGACGTCACGACGTCGCGCACGCACACTGACCACTCGACGTCGCGTGACAGCTCCGGAAGGCGCACGGTCACACCGTAGCGAGGAAGTGCGCGAGGATTCGCTGGCCGCCTTCGAGCGACGAGACCGGTACGCGCTCGTCGACCCCGTGTATGCCGGACCGGCGCCGACCCTCGGGGTCGACCGTCGCCGGAGCGAATCCGTAGCAGGCGATCCCGAGCGAGCTGAACGCCTTGGCATCGGTGCCCCCGCCAAGGCAGCCCGGCACCACGACCGCGTCGGGGTCGACATGCTGGATCGACGAGACCATCGCGTCGAACCACGGACCGTCGCTCGGCGCCTGCACCGAGCGCTCCTTCACGGAATGCTCGAACTCGACGCCTTCGCCCACGAGCTCGGGGAGCATCGCCAGGAGCTCGTCCTCGAACCCCGGCGGGCAACGCACGTCGACCTCTGCTTCTGCGAGTCCGGGGACGACGTTGACCTTGTAGCCAGCACGGACGACGGTCGGCGTCGTGGAGGCGCGGACCGTGAACATCGCCACGTCCGCAGCGTCACCGAGGTCGGTGATCGTGCGCAGCACTCCCGCGTCCGTCGACAGGTCGGCCTCGACCCCGAGGGCTGCGGCGGTCTGCTCGAGCTGCGCCCTGACCAGCGGAGAAACGTGGAGAGGCCATTCGTGGTGTCCGATCCGGTGGAGCGCATCGACGAGCGCAAGCACCGCGTTGTCGTCGGCCGGCCTGGATGCGTGCCCGGAGTGCCCGTGCGCCGCGAGGCGCAGGTGCAGCGTGCCGCGCTCGCCAGCAGCGACACGGGCGAGCCGCACCGGTGATCCGTCGGCGCCGGGGTGCTCCTCGACCACACCACCGGACTCGCCGATTCCGATCGCCACACCGGCGAACAGCTCGGGGTGCTCGTCGACCAGCCACTGGGCGCCGTACCTGCCGTCGGTCTCCTCATCTGCGACGAACGCGACGACCACATCCCTTCGCGGGCGGGTGCCCGAGGAGGCCCAGTCGAGCAGGACGGCCAACGTCATGGCACACATGTCCTTCATGTCCATGGCGCCGCGGCCCGTGACGTAGCCGTCGCTGAGGTCGCCTCCGAACGGATCGAAGCTCCACTGCTCAGGCTCAGCCGGAACGACGTCGAGATGACCGTGCACCAACAGTCCTTCCAGGCTCTGATCTGTCCCGGGAATCCGTACGACGACATTGGCCCGGCGCGGGGCGTCGTCGCGCGCCAGCAGCACGGGTTCGAGGCCGGCCCGCCTGAGCTGATCGTGGATCCAGACTGCTGCCTCCAGCTCGCCCTCGGCGTCGCCGGGAGCACGGTTGGTGGTGTCGAACCTCAGCAGGGTCTGCAGCAAGGAGACGACGTCCGTCTGGTCGGCCACCTCGATCCCCCTTCTGGACGCTTGAGACAGTTCGCAGATTTGCGAAACACATCAAGCACCCTGACTGTGCATCATGCCGGGCAATTCTGTCTACTTTCGCGCTTGGAACCCTCGTTCTGTGAAAGTTGTGTTACGTATCTGCTGAAAATCATTGACATCGGCCACCGGCTGCTGAACAGTGCGAAGGGTGTCGAGACCGCTCGACACCCAGCCACATCAGGATCGGGGACCCATGAACACCACGTCTCGCACACGCCTACTACGGCCACTCGCGCTTGTCCTGACCGCCGTGCTGCTCAGTCTGTCCGGGCTGGCCATGACCACGTCGGCCGACGCCGCCCAGGACTCGGGCAACGCGCCGATCAAGGTCGCGATGGTCAACGACATCGACACGTTCAACCCGTTCACCGCGATCCTGCTGCAGAGCACCGGCATCAACCGCTTCCAGTACGAGGCGCTCGTCGGCTACGGCCGCAACAGCGAGCCCGACGCCGGCATCGCCGACAAGTGGGAGACCAGCGAGGACGGCATCACCTGGACGTTCCACATCCCCGAGGACCGCAAGTGGTCCGATGGTGAGCCGATCATCGCCGACGACGTCGCCTACACGTACACCTCGATCATCAAGACGACGGCGCTGCAGGAAGCAAACGGCGGACTCGTCACCAACATCGCCGACGTCAAGGCCACCGACCCGCAGACCGTCGTGATGACGCTGAAGTCGGCACAGGCGCCCAACCCCGGCCAGGAGATCCCGATCGTCCCCAAACACATCTGGGAGAAGCAGGACGCCACCAAGTTCGCTGCCGACAAGGACGTCGTCGGATCGGGCCCGTTCACGGTCACGAACTACCAGACCGGTCGGTCGGTCGAGCTCAAGGCCAACCCCAACTTCTGGCGCGGCAAGCCCAAGATCTCCGGCGTGACATACGTGGCATACAAGAACACCGACGCCGCCGTTCAGGGCCTGAAGTCGGGTGAGGTCGACATCGTCGACGGCCTGACGCCCGCACAGTTCGACTCGCTCAAGAGCGCCAAGAACATCAAGACCCACGCCGGCATCGGTCGCCGCTACCAGGCGCTCGCGATCAACCCGGGCGCGATCGACGCCGACGGCAAGCCCATGGGCAACGGCAACCCCGTGCTCGAGGACCCGGAGGTTCGCAAGGCGATCTTCATGGCGGTCGACAAGAAGACGCTGCTCGACCGCGTGCTGCAGGGGCTCGGCGACCTCGGCCAGACCGAGGTGCCGAAGTCGTACGAGAAGTTCTTCGGCTTCGCCGAGGGACACGAAGAGGTCCCCTTCGACCTCGACGGTGCCAACAAGGTGCTCGACGACGCCGGCTACAAGAAAGGGTCGAACGGCATCCGCGAGGACAAGGACGGCAAGCCCCTCAAGCTGCGACTGATGGGCCGCAACACCGAGCCCGCGCACGCCCAGATGGCTGACTTCATGACGAGCTGGTTCAAGGACATCGGCATCGGCCTCGAGGTCTCGATGGTCACCCCCGACAAGGTCAACGAGGACTCGACGCTCGGCAAGTACGACCTGTACTTCACCGGGTGGAGCCTCGGGCCCGATCCCGACAACCAGCTCGCGATGAACACGTGCGCGTCGCGGCCCAACGCCGACGGCTCGGGCAACACCAGTGAGAACAACTGGTGCTCGCCGGAGTTCGACGCCGCCTTCAAGGCCCAGCACGCCGAGCTCGACGAAGGCAAGCGGGTCGAGCTGGTCAAGAAGGCGTTCAGCATCCTCTACGACGCGCACGTCAACCTCCCGATCTGGTACATCAAGCCGCTCGAGGCCTACCGCAGCGACCACTTCACCGGCTTCGGGCTGCAGCCCGAAAAGGGCGGCGTGATCCTCAACCAGAACGGCTACTGGGGCCTCTACGGCGCCAAGCCCGCCGGGTCCGACAGCTCCTCGTCGGATGACGACGGCCTGCCGGGCTGGGTCATCCCTGTCGGTGTGATCGTGGTGCTGGCAGCAGCCGCCGGCGCCGTCGTCGCATCGCGTCGTCGCAGCACGGCCCAAGACAGGGAGTGACGGTATGACCGTCATCGAGACGGTCCCCGCGGACAGCGAGGACACGAGGGGGTCCTCGCTGCCGCGGTACCTCGCCCTCAAGGCCGGCGGCGCGCTCGTCAGCCTCGGGCTGGTGGTGGTGCTCGGCTTCTTCATCTTCCGGATCATCCCCGGCGACCCGGCGATCAACATGACCCGTGGCCGCACGGTCAGCCCCGAGGAGGTGGAGCGGCTTCGGGCGCAGATGGGTCTCGACGATCCGGTGCTCGTGCAGTTCGGGCACTGGGTCCGCGACCTCTTCACGGGTGACCTCGGAACGTCGTACGTCTACAAGCGCCCCGTCTCCGACCTGATCACCGAGTACGTCGGCCCGACGCTCCTGCTCACCGGCACCGCCGCGATCATCTCGATCGTGCTCGGCCTGTGGCTGGGACAGAAGGCGGCGTGGCTGCGCGACAGCTGGTTCGACAAGGTCCACACCGGCGTGGCCCTGGTGTTCTGGTCGGTGCCGACGTTCTGGCTCGGGCTGCTGCTCCTGCTGCTGTTCGGCGGCGGACTGCAGTGGTTCCCCACCGGCGGCATGAGCACGGCGGCTTCGCAGGAGACCGGTTTCGCCCACATCTGGGACGTCGCTCAGCACATGGTGCTGCCGGTGACGACGATGGTCGCGGTGATCTATGCGCAGTACCTCATGGTCATGCGCGCCTCCGTCATCGAGGAGATGTCCGCCGACTACCTCACGACGGCACGCGCCAAGGGCCTGCGTGAGGACCTCGTACGTACGCGGCACGCCGTACCCAACGCGTTGCTGCCGACCGTGACACTGATCTTCCTGACGATCGGCTTGCTCATCGGCGGAGCGGTCACGGTCGAGACGGTGTTCTCCTGGCCGGGGCTGGGCTACCTGACCTACAAGGGCCTCAGCGCTCCGGACCTCCCGCTGCTCCAGGGCACGTTCGTCGTGTTCTCCGCCGCGGTCATCGTCATGAACTTCGTCGCCGACCTCGTCTACCGCGTCCTCGACCCACGATTGAAGGCTGCATGAGCTCGGGCAGCTCCGCCATCAGGGAGCGCCGACGCGCTCGCGCCGCTGAGGTCGCCAAGGACCTGGCGTCACAGAAGTCAGCGGTGATCGGCGCGATACTGCTGACCGTCATCATCGTCCTGGCGATCCTGGCGCCATGGATCATGCCGATCGAACGGCTCGACGTCGTCAAGATCACCGCCGGGTCCAACGAGGCACCGAGCGCCGGGCACTGGCTCGGCACCGATCCGTCCGGTCGCGACGTGCTGGGCGTCCTGCTCTGGGGATCTCGTGCGTCGCTGCTGGTCGGGTTCGCCGCCACCGCGGTCGCCATGATCATCGGCACCGTGGTCGGGATGGCGGCCGGTCACTTCACCGGCTTCGTCCGCGCGCTCCTCCTCCGGATCATCGACTTCTTCCTGGTCGTGCCCAGCCTGATCCTCGCGATCGTGCTGTCGACGGCCCTGGGTCGTGGCCTCACCACGATCATCATCGCGATCGGGGTGAGCAGCTGGGCACAGACCGCCCGAGTCGTACGAGCTCAGACGCTGACGATCGAGACCCGGCCGTACATCGAGCGGGCCCAGGCGCTCGGCGCCGGCGACACCCGCATCCTGCGACGCCACGTCTTTCCCGCGGTGATGCCTCTGGTCATGGCCAACACCACGCTGGCCGTCGGCGCGGCGATCATCGCCGAGTCCACGCTGGCGTTCCTCGGCCTCGGCGATCCGACGACGTACTCGTGGGGCACGATGCTCAAGACGGCGCTCGACACGGGCGCAGCGACGGCGGGCTATTGGTGGTTCGTGCTGTCACCGGGCATCGCGATCGTGATCGTCGTGCTCTGCTTCACCTTGGTGGGCCGGGCGCTTGAGTCCGTGTTCAACCCGACGCTGAGGGGGCGCTGATGTCGGAGCCGACTCTCACCTGGGACGACGTGCGCATCACGTACGCGGGGGGCACGACCGCGGTCGACGGCGTCAGCCTCGAGATCGAACGCGGTGGCACGGTCGGCCTCGCCGGCGAGTCCGGCTGCGGCAAGTCGACGCTGGCGATGTCGGTCCTGAGGTTGCTGCCCCGGTCGGCCACGATCGAGGGGCGCATCCTGCTGCAGGGCGAGGACGTCACCGACATGACCTGGGGCCGCCTCCGTACGGTGCGCTGGACCGAGGCGGCGATCGTCTTCCAGGGAGCGATGCACTCGCTCAACCCCGTGCGCCAGGTGCGCCACCAGGTCGCGGAGGCGCTCGAGCTGCACCGCACGGCCGACTATCCCGATGACGCTTCGCGCAAGCGCCGGGTCGACGAGCTGCTCGGGCTGGTCGACCTCTCGCCAGCCAAGGGTCGCGCCTATCCGCACGAGCTCTCCGGTGGGCAACGGCAGCGGGTCATGATCGCGATGGCACTGGCCTGCGATCCCGAGCTCATCATCGCCGACGAGCCGACGACCGCCCTCGACGTCGTCGTGCAGGCTCAGGTCCTCGACGTGCTGCGCACTCTCGTACGCGACCGCGACCTCACCCTCGTGATGATCAGCCACGACCTCGCCGTGCTCGCCGCGGTCTGCGAACGCATCGTCGTCATGCAGAACGGGCAGATCGTCGAGCAGGGCAAGGCGCAGCAGATCCTCACCGCCCCGACGCATCAGCACACCAAGGAGCTGGCCGCGGCGTTCCCGATCATCGGCGACCCGGCGTCCCGGTTGGTGGTCGGGCGTCAGACCGCCCCGGTCCAAGGCAGCGCACCCGCCGCCGAGCAGCACACCGTGCTGGAGGTGCGTGACCTGACGGTCGACTTCCAGGCGCGCGGGCAGCACGTACGCGCCGTTGACCACGTCAACCTGACCTGCGGGTCGGGAGAGATCGTCGCCCTCGTCGGCCAGTCCGGGTCAGGCAAGACGACCCTGGCGCGCACGATCCTCGGTCTGCAGCGGCCGACCAGCGGCGAGGTCCTGCACGAGGGCAAGCCGATGCCACGTCGCCGGGCGGCGCTCAAGGCCTACAGGCGAAAGGTGCAATACGTCCTGCAGGACCCGACTGCTTCGCTCAATCCCAAGCACACCGTCTACGAGGCGGTCGCAGAGGGCATCCGCATCCACCGTCTGGACGGCGACGAGCGCGAGCGTGTCATCAACGCCATGACCCGCGCCGAGCTCACCCCACCCGAACGGTTCTTCGCCGCGATCCCCCAAGAGCTTTCAGGCGGCCAACGTCAACGCGTCGTGATCGCCGGCGCCCTGGCGCTCGACCCGACCTATCTCGTCGCCGACGAACCCGTCGCCAGCCTCGACGCCTCCGTACGCGGCGAGATCCTGGCGCTGTTGCTGCAGCTGCGCCGCGATCTCGGCCTCGGCGCTCTCGTCATCACCCACGACCTCGGTCTGGCGTGGAACATCGCCGATCGCGTCGTCGTCATGCATCAGGGCAAGATCGTCGAGAACGGTCCGGTCGAACAGGTGCTCCTCGACCCCCAGCACGACTACACCAGGTCGTTGCTCGAGGTCGTGCCGTCCAAGCTGGGCACCCGGTGACGATCAGTTCCGGCGATCGGGTCGCGCTCGTCGCTCCAGCCGGTCCGGCGAACGCCGAACAGCTGGCGATGGCCGTCGCACTGGTCGAGTCGTGGGGCCTCAGGACCGTGACCTATCCCAGTGCAACCGCCATCCACCCGCGTGCCGGCTACCTGTCCGGCGACGATCGCACCCGCGCTGACGACGTGCAGCAGGCCTGGTGCGACCCCGACATCGCCGGCATCTTCTGCATCCGCGGTGGCTACGGCGCCGTACGCATCCTCGACCTGCTCGATCGCGATGCCATGGCTGCCGCCGAGCCCAAGCCGCTCCACGGCAGCTCCGACATCACCGCGCTGCACGAGTGGATCCGTGAACAGCTCGATGCACCAACGTGGTTCTCGCCGATGCTGAGCACCGACGTCATGCACGACGAGGCGACCCGTGAGGGCTTGCGGACCGCGGTGCTCGAGCCAGATTCCGTACGCGAGTGGTCGTCATCGCAAGCCGTGACACTGGTGGCAGGGCGAGCCGAAGGCACCTTGATCGGCGGCAACCTCTCGCTGCTGGCCTTGACCACCGGGGCCCGCGGCCGACCACCGCTCGACAACAGCGGCTGCATCGCCCTGCTCGAGGACTTCACCGAGTCGACCTACCGCATCGACGGCTACCTGCAGACGCTGTTGCGATCCGGCTGGTTCGACGGTGTCACCGGGATCGCCCTGGGCAGCTGGGCGAAGTGCTCGCCGGTCGACGAGATCCATGCCCTGTGTGTCGAGGTCCTGGAGCCGCTCGACATCCCCATCGTCGGCGAGATCGGCTTCGGCCACGGTCCGGGGGCGCACACCATCCCGCTCGGCGTGCCCGGTCTCCTGGACGCCGGCGAATCTCCGGCGCTCCGGCTCGCGACGGCCGGCGACCCACGTACTGACTCCCTCACGTCGTCAGGAAGGCTGACACCATGACCGTTCGTCCCGACACCAGCCGGGCGCCGCGCTCTGCCACGATCCTGAAGTCCCGGCTGGTCGACGCCCACCGCCAGGAGTTCGAGGCCGGGCTGGAGTGGGCCCGCACGGATCCGATGGTCGAGGCCGCTGCGGCGCGCATCACCGGTGCGAGGCGCCGGTTCGTGCTCGGTGCCGCCACGTCGTTCACGTACGCCTCGCTGCTCGCCGCCAAGCTCAGCAACTCGCTGGCCCAAGTCACGCTGGTGGACGGCACGATCGTCCGCCCGCTCGACATCCTCTCGGACGTACGCGCGAGCGACGTGATGATCGTGATGTCGTTCCGGCGCTACCGCGGTTACACGATCGACACCGCCGTGCCATTTGCCGATGCCGGCGGCTCGCTCGTGCTGATCACGGACTCCGACAGCAACCCGCTCGCTGAGCGGGCGACCGAGACGATCGTCATCGGCCCCGACGACACTGCCGAGCTCGCGCACGTCGACGACGACCTGCGCATGCACCCCGAGACGCCCGAAGTCTCGCCGGCGGTCGTGGCCATGGTCATCGACCTGCTGGCGACGTTGTCGACCGCGAGCGCCAAGGGTGCCAACCGGCGGTTCGCCGAACGCGAACGGCTCGCCTCCGAGCTGGGCCTCTACCGTGACTGAGGCGCAGCTCAGCCAGCCCGCGGCGATCGAAGCCCTCGGCCTGTCCCCACTCATCGACGGACACAACGACCTGGCCTGGGAGGCCCGCGACAAGCGCGCCTACTCCGTGGAGGGGCTCGACGGAGACCTGGCCGACGTCTACCAGACCGACCTCCCGCGGATGCGCCGCGGAGCGGTCGGTGGGCAGTTCTGGTCGGTCTACGCGCCGTGTGATCAGCTGGGTGCCGACGCCGTGACCTACACGCTCGAGCAGATCGACTTCGTCCATCGCCTCATCGCCCGCTATCCCGGGACGCTTTCGTACGCCTGGACGGGCGACGACGTACGGAAGGCCTGGCGCAACGGCCGCATCGCGTCGCTGCTCGGCGCCGAGGGAGGCCACAGCATCAACGGCTCCCTTGCCGTGCTGCGTGACTTCGCCCGCCTCGGGGTCCGCTACATGACGCTGACGCACAACGACAACACGCCGTGGGCGGACTCTGCTACCGACGAACCGGTGCACGGCGGCCTGACCGACTTCGGCCGTGAGGTGGTCGCCGAGATGAATCGACTCGACATGCTGATCGACCTCTCGCACGTCGCCGCGACGACGATGCACGACGCACTCGACGTGTCGACGTCGCCGGTGATCTTCAGCCACTCCTCGTGCCGGGCGGTCACCGATCATCCGCGCAACGTCCCCGACGACGTGCTCGTACGCCTGGCCGACAACGGTGGTGTCGTCATGGTGTCGTACGTGCCCGCCTTCGTGAACGACGAAGCGGCGGCGTGGTCGGAGACTGACCGTACGACGCCCCGTCCTTCCTCCGTCGTCGACGATGTCGTCGCGCACGTCGAGCACGCGCGTGAGGTGGCCGGCATCGACCACATCGGCCTGGGCAGTGACTACGACGGTTACGCGGCGTTCCCCGAGAACATGGGTGACGTCACGGGCCATGCCGTGCTGCTCGACCGCCTCGCCGAGCGCGGCTGGTCCGGCGCCGACCTCGCCAAGCTCATGGGCGACAACATCCTGCGGGTGCTCGACGCCACGTCCTAGCGCTCAGTCGGCGGTCGGTGGGTTCGAGATCGACAGGAACGTGTCACTGAACAGGTCGATGTCGTCCGAGGGGCCACGGCCCGTACCGGCGCCCTTGAGCAGGCTCACCAGCTCGGCGACGGCACGATCTATGCGGTCGACCAAGGCGTTCGTACCCTCTGATCCCCAGTCGTGTGGCGACGCGAAGACGCCGGTCGGCACGGCCATCGCCTGCATGTAGGCGAACAGCGGTCGCATGGCGAAGTCGATTGCCAGCGAGTGCCGGGCAGTGCCGCCGGTCGCAGCGAGCGCGACGGGCTTGCCGGTCAGCACGTCGGCGTCGAGCACGTCGAAGAACGACTTGAACAACCCGGGGTAGGACGCCTTGAAGATCGGCGTGACCACCACGAGCGCATCCGCGGCAACGACCTTGTCGATCACGGTCTGCAGGCGCGGTGGCGCGAAACCCGGTGAGCGTCGCATCGGTGATCTCGTGGGCGAGCTCGCGCAGCGAGATCACCTCGACCGATGCCTTGGCGTACTGCCTGTGCACCGACTCGGCGAAACGATCGGCGAGCAACCGGGTCGTCGAAGCATCGCTCAGGCCGGCCGAGATCGCGACGATCGACGTCATACCGTCGCCTCCTCGGCTGCGGCGATCTTGGCGGCGACGCGCGCGGCGTGGGTCGGAGCATCGGGTACGTTCGCCGGCCGGCGTGCGTCGAACTCGGCACGGAGCTGCGGCAGCACCTCGCCGAGCTCATCGAGCTGCTCGAGCACGGTCTTGAGCGGCAGACCCGCGTGGTCGACCAGGAACAGCTGGCGCTGGTAGTCACCGAAGTAGTCGGCGAACGCCAGGGTCTTCTCGACGAACTCCTGCGGGCTGCCCACGGTGAGCGGCGTCTGCGAGGTGAAGTCCTCGAGCGACGGACCATGACCGTAGACGGGGGCGTTGTCGAAGTACGGGCGGAACTCCCTGACCGCGTCCTGGCTGTTCTTGCGGATGAAGAACTGCCCGCCGAGTCCGACGATCGCCTGCTCGGGTTCGCCGTGACCGTAGTGCGCGTAGCGCTGGCGATAGAAGTTGATCAGCCGGATGTAGTGCTCCTTGGGCCAGAAGATGTTGTTGGCGAAGTAGCCGTCGCCATAGAACGCGGCGAGCTCGGCGACCTCGGGCGTACGGATGTTGCCGTGCCACACGAACGGCGCGACGCCGTCGAGGGGTCGTGGTGTGGCCGTGAATCCCTGCAGCGGACTGCGGAACTGGCCCTGCCAGGTCACGACGTCCTCGTCCCAGAGGCGGCGCAGCAGCTGGTAGTGCTCGACCGTGAGCTCGACGGCCTTGGATCCGTCGTAGCCGAACCACGGGTAGACCGGAGCGGTGTTGCCGCGACCGAGCATCAGGTCCATGCGACCGTCGGCGAGGTGCTGCAGCGTGGCGTAGTCCTCGGCGATCTTGACCGGATCATTGGTCGTGATCAGTGTCGTGGAGGTCGAGAGGATGAGCTTCTCGGTCTGCGCGGCGATGTACGCCAAGGTGGTCGTCGGCGACGACGGCACGAAGGGCGGGTTGTGGTGCTCGCCCGTCGCGAACACGTCGAGCCCGATCTCCTCGGCCTTCTTGGCGATCGTGATCGTGTTCTTGATGCGCTCGTGCTCGGTCTGCACCGTGCCGTTCGTGGGGTCGGGAGTGACGTCACCGACCGAAAAAAGTCCGAACTGCATGCTGGTCATCTGGTCTCCTTCGACGAGGCTTCGAGCCTTGTTGAACAGTCAACTAGATTAGCAGGCCCGTTATTCCCCGGTGCTCGGGCCGCCTCACCCAGAGACGGTGTCCCATCGTCCCTGCCCCGCCTCCAGCACCAGCGCAATCTCAGCCTCCAGCCTCGATCGGTCGTTCGGGTCCAGCTCCGCCGTCGCCACCAGACGGCGCAACCGATCAAGCTGGGCGGAGACCGGTGCGAGGACGTCCGATCCGCCCACCCAGACCACCTCGCGAAGAAGCGTCACGAGCCGTGCCATCACCCAGGCGTCGGCCTTGCCGTAGAGCGCCGGTTGCTCGACTCCCAAGGCCAGCAGGTCCGCGAAGTCTGGACCCGAGACGATGACCCGCAGCGCACCCTTGTCGTCGTGGAGAACCCGGGGACCCAGCAAGGACTGGCTCAGCTGGCACAGCAGTCCGGACGAGTGACTGATCGCGTGCACCGCAGTCGTCGGGTCGTTGATCCCCGGCGACAACGCCTTGACTGCCACGTCGGTCAGCTGTCGCAGGCCGAGCGAGACGTCCGACGTGCCGGTGCGCTCGAAGCCCATCGTGATCCGCGAGTTGACCGCTTCCATCAGCTCATCGACTTGTTCGGGATCGATCGGCCCGCCCGCGTCATTCCAGACCCAACCGATCGGGGTGCCCTCGACCACCGAGTCGCCCGGGTTGCGGGCCACGTACACCACCACACCGTGGGTGACCGAGACGCGCTGCAGCTCCCTGTCGTCCACGTCGATGAGAAATCCCGATGACTGCGCCAGCAGGCGGGAGGCGTGGTCAGGCACCAGCCGGCGAGCCGCCTCGGGTGTGAGTCGTGTCCCGTCGTCCATCCGCGCAACGACGCTGGAGGCCCCTTGGTGAACGCTCTTGAGCATGCTCTCGACCCGGATCGTCTGGGTCAGGTGTCCCAGGAATCCCACGAGGGCAAGAACGCTGACGACCGCGAGCACGAACGCGAAGGTGACCGAGATCCGCGGTATGAACGCCGGCTCTCCGCCCGACTCGGTGCGTACTGTTCGCAGCACTGCCAGCGCGAACACGAAGGTCCCCAGGAACAATCCAAGCGTCCCCTGCACCAGGAGGTCACGGGTGAACGTCCGGAGCAACCGCGGCGAGAACTGGCTGCTGGCCAGCTGGAGCGTCACGACGGTCAGCGAGAACGTGAGCGAGGTGACGGTGATCAGCGACCCGGAGATGGCGCTGAGCACGGTACGCGCCGCATCCGCACCCCCGCCGAACAGGATGTCGGAGCCGCTGGGCTGCCAGCGCTGGTCGAGCTGCGGGAGAAGGAGGCCGAGCAGGAGCGCGACGACAACGGTGAGCGTCGGAATCGGCCACAGCTTGGTGCGAAATCCGTCGCGCAGCTGGGTCAGAGGCAGTGCCATCAACCCAGACTAGGGTCCGCAGCGTTCACGCACCCCCTGGGCGCACCCGCTTCTGCCATTCCCCCTCTGCGCCGATCGGGACAAAGCCCATCTCGATGTTGACGCGAAGCATCGGAACGTTGTCCTCCTTGTTGAACGTCGTGATCGACGGAGTGTCAGGAGCGTGCTGCATCAGGTGCTGCGCGTTGGCGCACTTCAGCAGCAGGCCGAGCCGGTGGCCACGGTATTTGCGAAGTACCAAAGTGTCCTCCTGCACAGCAGGACGGTCAGGTCCGTCGAGCCGGCCCAGCTCGGTGTGCGCGACCAGGGTGCCGGTGGGTATGTGCTCGGCAGCAGAGGTGAAAAAGGTTCGCCCACTGCCCTCCTGGCGGTCCTCATGCGCACGTACGCGAGCGGCATCCCATACGTCCGCGACCGTCTCAAGCCCTCCGGACGGCTCATCAGTGCTCATCGCGGTCAAGAGCTCTGCCTTCTGCTCGAGCCACTGCTCTGGCGTACGCCCGACCCAGCTCACGACGCGATAGTCCGCGCCAGCCTTCTCCGCTGCCGCGCGCCTCTGCCGCTCCAACGAAGCCGCAGCGCTGGTCAGGTCGAGGCTGCTGATGCGCGCGACCATCTCGAGGGTGTAACCGTGGTGAAGCAGGAACTGCGCGCCCGGGTCGTTCGCCGGTATGTCGCCGAATCCGGTCGACGAGACGATCCGCTCGCCTCCCGGCGACGACGTGTGGATCGCCGACGACTGCCGGACGGGACGACCCAGCTCGACGGCAAGGCGCTCCATGTGCGCGAACAGCTGTGACCCGATGCCACGCCGACGATGGGACGGTAGAACGTCAGCGCCCACGCCGACCCACGCCGCACCCTCTGCGGTGAGCCATCCCAGGATTCCGCGGGCCACCATGCGGCCGTCCTCGCGCGCGACGAAGTGCCTGCGCTGACGGTGCGGGTTAGGGAGGAAGTGTGGGAGGAGTGACTCTGGCGACGGCTCAATGACGTCGGTGCCGAGCGTCCCGGTCTCAACCTCGTTGCGTACGGCCATCAGCTCGCAGAACTCGTCCCAGCCCTCATCGCCTGGTCGCTCGGGAAGGATGAGCTCGTCGATGACGACGTCATTCATACAGTGCGGTGCCTCTCGAAGAATTGTCTGAGCAGTCTCGAGGACTCGGCGGCGAGCACTCCGCTGACCACCTCGGGCCGATGGTTGAGCCGGCGGTCCCGTACGACGTCCCACAGCGACCCTACGGCCCCGGCCTTGTCGTCGAAAGCGCCGAACACCAGACGCTCGAGCCGAGATGCGACGATCGCGCCGGCGCACATGGTGCACGGTTCGAGAGTGACCACGAGCGTGCATCCTTCGAGGCGCCACTCCCCGCGTGCGGCGGCGGCTTCGCGGATCGCGACGATCTCCGCATGCCCGGTGGGGTCGCCGTCGCGCTCACGGGTGTTGCGGCCGGTGCCGATCACAGCGCCGGAGGCGTCGACGACCATCGCACCCACCGGCACGTCGTCGGAATCGGCAGCGGTGGCGGCGAGGTCGAGTGCCTTCCGCATCAGGTCGTCGTACATCAACCGATGATGGCGTCGAGCTTGTCGCCGAAGCCGAGCCGTTCAGCGACATCACGCAGGACGTCCTCGGGAAAAAGGTCGTCGTCATCGCACAGGACGCTGAGCTCCATCGCGTTCATGCCCAGATCGCTGACGATGTCCAGGTCGCCGCCCGGCTGAGGCTCGTTCGGGTCCTCGGGGTCGGGCAGGTCGAGCAGGTCAGCCACACCACCTGCCAACGGCCAGTCGGTCACGGCAGTCACGTCGGACAGCAGTGCACGTACCTGTTCACCGCTGCGACGCAGGATCACGAAGAAGTCGTCATTCATGGACACGAGCCCGAGCACTCCGACGTCGGACGGGAAGCGTGACAACGCCTCGCTCAGGTCGTCGGCGTCCTCACCGATCTTGGGGTCGAGCTCGACGACCTGCCACTCGCCCTCGTCGCGGTAGGCAGCCACCGCGAAGTCGACATCGTCTTCAGCCATGGCACCTCCCTTGAACAAGCACGGTCTCGGCGCGACAGGACCGCCCATTGGCGGCCTCCCTGTGATGGTGACAGACCCGCGCGGCTCGGCGCTACTCTCGTCGCATGCACGTACACGTCGCCGATCATCCGCTCATCTCGCACAAGCTCACGGTGCTGCGCGACGAACGTACGGATTCGCCGACGTTCAGGCGCCTCGCCGACGAGCTCGTCACCCTTCTCGCGTACGAGGCAACACGCGATGTCCGCGTCGAGCCGGTCGACGTCACGACACCTGTGGCCGTGGCGACCGGCGTGCGTCTGGCTGACCCGCGGCCGCTGGTCGTACCGATCCTCCGCGCCGGTCTCGGGATGCTCGAAGGCATGCAGCGGCTGCTGCCGACTGCGGAGGTCGGCTTCCTCGGGATGGTGCGCAACGAGGAGACGCTCGAGGCAGTCACCTACGCCGAACGGTTGCCCGACGACCTCACTGGCCGCCAGTGCTACGTGCTTGATCCGATGCTGGCGACGGGCGGCTCGCTCGCCACTGCGATCGACTTCCTGGTCAAGCGCGGCGCCGATCACATCACCGCGATCACCCTGCTCGCCGCCCCCGAGGGCATTGCCCGCATGGAGAAGGAGCTCGACGGAATCGACGTGCCGGTCAACTTGGTCACGGCCGGACTCGACGAGAAGCTCAACGAGCTCGGCTACATCATCCCCGGACTCGGCGACGCCGGCGACCGCTTGTATGGAGTGGTCGACTAGTCAGCGGTAGATGCCGAAGTAGAAGATTGCGACGACCACCACGGCGAGCAGCAGGAAGATCAGCGCCTTGTTGCCGGTGCTGTCGTCGTCATCGGGCCGGTCGTACTCGGGCTTGTCCACAACTTCTCCAATGGATCGGGTTGGTACGAACTGGTTAACGACCGCACGTGCCTTCGCGTCACGACCTAGAGCGAGCGAATGATCTCTTCGACCTTGTCCTTGGCGTCGCCGAACAGCATCTGGCTGTTGTCGCGGAAGAACAGCGGGTTCTGCACCCCGGCGTAACCGGTCGCCATCGACCGCTTGAACACCACGACATCGGTCGCCTCCCACACGTGCAGGACGGGCATGCCGGCGATCGGGCTGCTCGGGTCCTCCGCCGCTGCGGGGTTGACGGTGTCGTTGGCGCCGATGACGAGCACCACCGAGGTGTCGGCGAAGTCGTCGTTGATCTCGTCCATCTCGAGGACGATGTCGTACGGCACCTTGGCCTCGGCGAGCAGCACGTTCATGTGGCCCGGCAGGCGACCCGCGACCGGGTGGATGCCGAAGCGCACCTCGACACCACGTTCGCGCAGCCGCTTGACCAGATCGGCAACGGGATACTGCGCCTGCGCCACGGCCATGCCGTAACCCGGGGTGATGATCACCGAGGTGGCGTTCTTGAGCAGCTCGGCGGTGTCCTCGGCGCTGATCTCGCGGTGCTCGCCGTAGTCGGTGTCGTCGTCGCCGGAGGCCTCGATGCCGAAGCCGCCCGCGATGACGGAGATGAACGAGCGGTTCATCGCCTGGCACATGATGTAGGAGAGGTACGCACCCGACGAGCCGACGAGCGCGCCGGTGACGATCAGTGCGTCGTTGTTGAGCAGGAAGCCCGACGCTGCTGCGGCCCAGCCGGAGTAGGAGTTGAGCATCGACACGACGACCGGCATGTCACCGCCGCCGATCGAGGCGACAAGGTGCCAGCCGAGCAGCAGCGCGACCACGGTGACAGCGATGAGCAGGCCAAGGCCCGGCGTGATGACGAACCAGATCGTGAGGCCGAAGAACGCGGCGAGTGCGCCGAGGTTGATGACGTTCTTGCCCGGCAGCACCAGCGGCGCCGACGAGATGCGGGCCGACAGCTTGAGGTTGGCGACGATCGAGCCGGTGAACGTGACCGCACCGATGAAGACGCCGATGAACACCTCGGCGTTGTGGATGTCCTCCAGCGATCCGCTGAGGTGGTTGTCCTCGAGGTAGCCGTTCCAACCGACGAGCACGGCAGCGAGGCCGACGAACGAGTGCAGCAGTGCGATGAGCTCGGGCATACCGGTCATCTCGACGACGCGGGCACGCCACAGGCCGATGACGCCGCCGATCGCGACAGCCACCAGCAACAGGATGATCGCGGTGGAGTCGCCGATGTCGGCGACCACGACGAACGTGGCCACCAGGGCGATCGCCATGCCGGCGATGCCGTAGACGACACCTTGGCGTGACGACTCGTGCTTGGACAGCCCCGCGAGGCTGAAGATGAACAGCAGGGCCGCGACGATGTACGCGGCGGTGGCGATGCTCTGGGAATCCATGCCCGTCATCCCTTCGAAAACATGCTGAGCATGCGTCGGGTCACGGCGAATCCACCGAAGACGTTGATGCTGGCGAGCAGGATCGCCACGAACGAGAGCGTGCGGATCGCGGTGTCGTCATCGGCGATCTGCAACATGGCGCCGACGACGATGATGCCCGAGATCGCATTGGTCACCGACATCAGCGGAGTGTGCAGGGCGTGGTGCACCTTGCCGATGACGTAGTAGCCGATCACGATCGCCAGGGTCAGCACGGTGAAGTGCTGCGGCAGCGGCTCGGGTGCGTACGCGTTGACCAGGAACAGCGCGAGGATGCCGACGCCGACCAGGGTGAGCTTGCGCGCTGCGGTCATCGGCTGCTTCGCCGGGGCCGGCTCTGCCTTCTCCTTGGCCGGAGCGGCAGGCGCGGCGGAGACCTTGATCTCCGGTGGCGGCCAGGTCTTCTCACCGTCGCGTACGACGGTGATGCCGCGCTGCACGACGTCGTCGAAGTCGAGGACGAGCTGGCCGTCCTTCTCCGGCGTGAGCAGCTTCATCAGGTTGACCAGGTTGGTGCCGTAGAGCTGCGAGGCCTGCGTCGGCAGCCGGCCCGGGAGATCGGTGTAGCCGATGATGGTCACGCCGTTGTCGGTGACGACCAGCTCACCGGGCTTGGTGCCCTCGACGTTGCCGCCCTGCGCCGCAGCCATGTCGACGATGACGCTGCCGGGCTTCATGCTCGCCACATCGGCAGCGGTCAGCAGTCGAGGCGCGGGGCGACCCGGGATCAGCGCCGTCGTCACGATGATGTCGACCTCGGCGGCCTGCTCCGAGTAGATCTCGGCAGCCCGCCTGTCGTACGCCTCTGACGTCGCCTTGGCGTAGCCGTCGGTGCTCTGCTCGGTCTCGACGTCGACCGCGATGTACTCGCCGCCGATCGATGCGACCTGGTCGGCGACCTCAGCACGCGGGTCGGTGGCTCGTACGATCGCGCCGAGACTGGACGCCGTACCGATTGCTGCGAGGCCGGCGACGCCGACACCCGCGACGAGGACCTTTGCTGGCGGGACCTTGCCGGCAGCGGTGATCTGGCCGGTGAAGAACCGGCCGAAGACATTGGCGGCCTCGACGACCGCGCGGTAGCCGGCGATGTTGGCCATCGAGCTCAGCACGTCGAGCGACTGGGCGCGTGAGATCCGAGGCACGGCATCCATGGCGAGCACCGTGATGGGCTTGGTCGCGAGCTCGTCGACCAGCTCGGGCTTGAGCGCCGGGCTGATGAGACTGACGAGGGTTGCACCGTCGGACAGCTTGGCGATCTCCTCGCTCGTCGGCGCATTGACCTTGAACACGATCTCGCTGACCCACGCATCACCGATCGTCGCGCCCGCTTCGGCGTACGCGTCGTCGGTGAACGACGCCTTCACGCCGGCGCCGGACTCGACGACAACCTCATAGCCCAGTCCGATCAGCTTGCCGACCGTCTCGGGCGTTGCGGCAACCCGGGTCTCACCTGCGATCGACTCTGCGACCACTCCCACGACACTCATTCGCCAGAACCTATCGGTCGTCGGCCGAGTCGACCAGCCCGTGAGACCGGCGTCTCACTCCTTGGTGGTCCACGACCCTTCCCCATTTCAGATACCGACGGTATGTTGACTGCCATGGCACAGAACTTCAACGGCAAGGTTGCACTCATCACCGGAGCAGCTCGAGGGATCGGTGCCGGGGTGGCGCGAGGCTTCGTCGCCAAGGGTGGCAGGGTCGCCCTTCTCGGGCTCGAACCCGACCTGCTGGCGGAGCTCTCGGACGAGCTCGGCGACTCAGCCGCCTGGTGGGAGGCCGACGTACGCGATGGCCAGGCCATGAAGGCTGCCGTCGACGCCGCCGCCGAGCACTTCGGTCAGCTCGACTTCGTGCTGGCCAACGCCGGCATCGCGTCGTACGGCACGGTCCGACAGATCGACGACGATGCCTTCGAGCGCGTGGTCGACATCAACGTCAACGGCGTGTTCCGCACGCTCAAGTACGCGACTCCGCACCTCGAGAAGACCAACGGGTACGCGCTGGTCGTCGCCTCGCAGGCCTCGTTCGCCGCCCTCGCCGGACTCGCGTCGTACAACGCCAGCAAGGCCGGGGCCGAGATGTTGGCCATCGCCTACAAGCAGGAGGTCGCACACCTCGGCATCGGTGTGGGCATCTGCCACCCCTCGTGGATCGACACCGACATCGTCCGTGTCGCGGAGGCCGACCTGCCCACGTTCAAGGAAGTGCGCAAGAAGCTGCCGTGGCCCGCCAACGCCACGACCAACATCGAGGTCTGCATCGACCTGATCCTCAAGGGCTTCGCCAAGCGCAAGGGCCGGGTCTACGTGAAGAAGTCCGTGGTGGTCTCCAACTGGACCAAGCCGCTGATGAACTCGCCCGTGGCGTGGCCGCTCGTACGTCGGATCGCCGCCGGCGCAGTGCCGCAGATGGAGAAAGAGGTCGACGCCCTCGGCCGCTTCCACCACTCCCACACCCCCGTGACGAAGCCCGCGGAGTAGCTGCGGTTTCCCATGAGGCCTCGGGAGTTTGTCACTCACCGCGCGTTACAGCGCTTGAGGGGTGACAAAGTCACTGGGCCTCATGGGAAACCGTCACACCGTCTGCACCGAGGCGGCGAGGGAGACCATGTGGCCGAGCCGGGCCACCTCAGACGTCAGGAACTCGGGTCCGCCATGTCGTCCCACCACCACGACGAAACGGTGACCCTGGCGATCCTTGCCGGGGCACGCAGCAAGGACGGTCGAGTCCCAGGCATCGAGCTCGACCAGCACCTTGGCGGTACGGATCGCCAGCCACGACTCCGCCTCCGGCACCAGCTTGGGCGCTGACGGCGACTGCGACATCACGGCGACCACACCGTCGACCTTGTGCAGCGCCATGGCCCAGTCCGTACGAAACGTCACCGGGATGACCTGCACCAGCTCGGCAACTGCATGCTCGGGATCAGCGGTGAACGTCTCGACCGCCTCGAGATCCATGCTCAGGTTGGCTCCCGCGTTGTAGCGCGAGATCCAGTGCACCCGTACGCCGTCGATCGTGTGACATGCCGTGACCAGAGCGTCGGGCATCACCCGGGGCGGCAGCTCGAGCAGGACATCGTCGATGACCCGGCCACTCGCCTGGCGCTCGACGATCTCGATCGCCTCGATGTCGGCACCGGCGCCACCGAGCGCAGTCGCGAGCGCGCCGAGCGATCCGGGCACGTCCGGGAGCTCGACTCGCAGCAGGAATGCCATGACCCCATTCTCCCCGCCGCACATTGCGTTCTGGTTACGCGGGTAGCGTGGCCGGCGTGAACACCCGCACCGTATTTCGAACCGTCGCCATCGCCGAAGCCCTCTCGTGGGCTCTGCTGTTGTCAGCGATGCTCTGCAAGTGGATCCTCAAGACCGAGCCCTTCGGGCTCCACGAGGGCGGCGTCCCGGTCGCCGGTCCCATCCACGGCGGCATCTTCGTCGCCTACGTGATCACCAGCGTCGCGGCAGCGAAGACGTTCCGGTGGGACGCCAGGACGACGCTGCTCGCACTGGCTGCGAGCATCCCGCCGTTCTTCACGTACCTGTTCGAGGTCCTCGCCGACCGCAAGGGCCTGCTCGGTCAGGCCGCCGCGGCCTCGTCGCGCTGACCCAGCCTGATGTAGCCCCAGGCGATGCCGAGTGCGAGTGCGGTGACGACGAGGCAGGCGAACGCGACGAACACTCCGCCGTGCTCACCGATGTCCAGGAATCCGTAGGGCACCGGTGCCGTGGTGTCCTTGTCGAGTGTGAACACCGGCTCGGCGACTTCTGCTCGGATCAGCGTGTATGCCAGCCACGCCAGCGGCCAGGCGATGAACCACAACGAGCTCTTGTCGAGTCGCGTACGAGGCTTGAACGCCAGGTAGCCCAGCACCGACATGATCGGCACGACGTAGTGGAACACCTTGTCGTACCACCACTCGACGCCCTCGAAGGAGGCGTTGCCGGCGAGGATGATGCCGTAGACGATCCCCGTCACGGTGATTCCAACGAGACCCGCAAGCCTCAGGATGCCGAACCCCCTGCCGCCGCGCTCGGGGTTGAGGACGATCAGGACGGACGCGATCAGCATCAGGATGTTGGACTGGATCGTGAAGTAGCTGAAGAGGTTGACCAGGTTTCGGTCCTCGTCGATGGACAAGGCGGTCTGACCCACGAGTCCGAAGGCAGCGAGCAGTGCGACGGCGGCGTGCCAGAGACGAACCATGAGCCGAGACTAGCGGCCGCCATGACCCGAGTAGGTCAGCGCAACGGGTCGAAGGACGACAACAGCCCCGCCGACTCGCCGCGGGCGATCTGGGCGGCGAGCAGCTTGCCACTCAACGGCCCGAGCGCGATGCCCCACATGCCGTGGCCGCCGGAGACGAACACCCGATCGGACTTCGTGCGCCCCACGACCGGCAGTCCGTCGGCGGTGCACGGGCGGGAGCCGACCCATTCGTCGGAGCGCGCGTCCCAGTCGACACCTCTCAGCATCGGCGTCGCCGCGTCGACGATCGCCTGGATGCGACGGGGGTCGAGCGGCGCGTCCGGCTTGCGGAACTCCATCATCCCCGCGACCCGCAACCCGTCGCCGAGCGGCGTCGCAGCCACCCGTTGCGCCGGGAAATAGATCGGCGCGACCGGCATGTGTTCGGGCTGCACCGTGAAGCTGTAGCCGCGCCCGGCCTGCACGATGGTCGTGACCCCGAAGTCGCGCGCCAACGATCCCAGCCACGTCCCGGTCGCGATGACCACGGCATCGGCGCGAAGAGGTACGCCGCTCCTGACCTCGAGGTCGACACCACTGTCGGTGGTGCGGACGTCGCGCACGTCGGCGTCGATGATCTCGGCACCACGACTGCGTACGGCGTCGGCAAGGGCATGGACGAACCGGCCCGGGTTGATGAAGCGTTGCTCCGGGAGCCGGACCCCGCAGGTCACGGCTTCGCCGAGGGTCGGCACGAGCGCGTAAACCTCGGCGCTGTCGAGCAGCTCGTACGGGGTCTGTCTGCCGAGCTCGGCGACGTGGTCGAACTCGTCGATCAGCTTCTGCCGGTCCGAGTCCGAGGCGAAGGCTGCGACGAAGGGTTCGGCCGGCTTGGTCGGCTCGGCGAGTCCCTCGAGCTCGTCGAACGCGTCGAGGGCCAAGGCGTTTGCCTGGTTGAACACCGTCATCGCAGCGCGCCACTTCGACGGCGTGCAGTGACGGGTGAAGTCGGCGAGGAACTTGAGCAGCCGGGGATTGGCCGTCAGCGGTACGTAGACCGGCGACGATGGACTCAGCGTCGCCTTGATGCCGCCGGCGAGGATCGCGGGATCCGGCAGCGGCAGCGTGAGTGCCGGGGCGAGCCAACCCGCGTTGCCCCACGACGAGCCCGCTGCCACGCCGCCACGATCGACGACGGTGACGTGCATGCCCTCGCGCTGCAGGAACCATGCGGTCGAGAGCCCCACCATGCCCGCCCCTACGACGATGACGTGCTCGGGCCGGTGGCTCATCTCCCCATTGTGGCCCTCACGGAACCGCGTAGAGTTCCGAGCAGGCAGCTCGTCAGGACGGGGTCGGACCAGCGCATGACATCACCAGAAGATCTCCGCACGCTCGGGCGGTTCGCGACTGTGCTCGCCTCGCTCCAACACGAGGAGTCGCTCACCACGCGCCTCTGTGAGGCGGGCCGTTTGATGCTCGACGCCGATGGTGCGGCCATGACGCTCAGCTACACCGGAGCCGACCGCCTCACGGTGTGCTCGACCAATGAGCTGTCGCGCACTATCGAGGACCTCCAGGACGTCGTCGGCGAGGGCCCTGGGCATGAGGCCGCCCGGACCAGCTCCGTGGTGATCTCACGCCTGGGCGATGGTTCCGAGGACCGATGGGTGCTGCTGTCTGAGCGGCTCACGACACTCGACTTCAACGGTACGGTCGTGGCGATACCGCTCACCGCCGAGCACGCCGTCCTCGGGGTCATGACACTCCACCGCGAGCTTCCGGCTCAGGACGGGGACGAGTCGATCGCGAGGTTCTTGGGCGCAGCGGTCGGGACCGCCTTGTTGCAGGACCCTCAATTCAGCTCGCAAGGGGCGCTAACCGAGGCGTGGGAGACACGGGCCAAGATTCACCAAGCAACCGGCATGGTGGTCGCGCAGGTCGGCGTACGTCCCGAGGACGCTCTCGCTCTCCTGCGAGGGCAGGCGTTCGCGCGCACCACAGCCTTGACCGACGTGGCCGACGACATCATCGAACGGCGCATCAACTTCCGAGACTTCACGATTGAAGGCGACTGACATGCAGACAGCTGAAGCAACACAGGCATTGGCAAAAGCCTCTGCGGCGTTGGTCGACGAGCACGACGTGGCAGGCGTCCTCGCGTCGTTGTTGAGCAGCGTCCAGGCTGTCCTGGGTGCTGACGCCTGCGGCATCCTCGTCGACGACGGCCGTGGTCTTGAGGTCCTCGCCGCCTCGAGCCACGATGCCGCCGAGCTCGAGCTGCACCAGGCCCAGTTCGACGAAGGGCCCTGCGTCGATGCCCACGACTCGGCCGCACCCGTCGAGGTCAGTGGAGCGGTCGAGTTGGCGCGACGCTGGAAGCGGATCGGCCCGATCATCGTCGAGTCCGGCTTCGAGCTGGCCCACGCATCGCCTCTGCGCTGGCACGGGTCCGCACTCGGCGCGATGGGCGTCTTCCGCACAGGGACCGGTCACTTCTCTGTCGAGGAAACGGTTGTGGCCCAGGCATTCGCCGACATCGCGACCCTGCTGATCGTGCAGACCGCCCGGGTGGACATCGCCGAGTCGATGCAGCGCGTCCAAGAGGCGTTGGCCACCCGCGTCGAGATCGAGCAGGCCAAGGGCGTCATCGCCGAGCAGGACAACGTGGCGATGAACCGGGCCTACGCGATGCTGCTCGAACGCGCGGCACTTTCGGGCGACAGCCTCACCGACACCGCTCGCGCGGTGGTCGAGCGCGCGCAGCGTCGGTGAGAGTCAGTGGTTGCGCAGAGCCTTGATCAGCTCGTCCTTGGTCTTGTCGGAGTAGCCCTCCAGGTCAAGCTCCTTGGCCCGCTTCTTCAGGTCGTCCACGGTCCAGTCCTCGTACGAACCTGACTCACCTCCGCGCTTGCCGACGGTCGACGAGCCTTCAGCCGCTGCGGCATTGGAGATGCGCGCCGCCTTCTCCTTGGATGCTCCGTCGTCGCGCAACTCTTCGTACATGTCAGGCTTCTTGAGACTCGAGTTCTTCTTGCCGGGCATGACTCTCTCCAATCTGTGTCAGAAAACGGGTTTGCCGCCGGTGACGCCGAGGACGGTGCCGGAGACATAGCTCGCATCGGAATCCGATGCGAGGAAGACGAACGCGGGAGCCACCTCGGCGGGCTGTCCAGCGCGGCCGAGCGGTGTGTCCTGGCCAAACTTTTCCAGTTTCTCGGTCGGCTGGGTCGACGGCTGGAGCGGAGTCCAGATCGGGCCCGGTGCGACCGCGTTGACCCGGATACCCCTCGAACCCAGGTCACCCGCGAGGTTGATCGTGAAGTTGTTGATGGCCGCCTTGGTCGAGGCGTAGTCGAGCAGCGTCGGCGACGGCTCGTACGCCTGGATCGAGCTCGTGTTGATGATCGATGAGCCCTCGGAGAGGTGGGGCACGGCCGCACGCGTCATCCAGAAGAGCGAATAGAGATTGGTCTTGAGCACGCGATCTAGGCGGTCGTCGGTGATCTCCTCGACGCCCTCTTCGCGCGCCCACTGGAATCCCGCGTTGTTCACCAGGATGTCGAGTCCGCCCAGCCCTTCGACGGCGTCCTTGATCGTCTTGTCACACGCCTCACTCGTACGCAGGTCAGCCTCCAGAGCCAGCACCGTGCCGGCCTCGGGCTCAAGCAGTGCGCTCGTCGCATCCGCGTCGGCCTTCTCCTCCGGGAGGTAGGTGAACGCGACATCGGCACCCTCGCGCGCGAAGGCGATCGCAACCGCGCGACCGATGCCGGAGTCGCCTCCGGTGATCAGCGCCTTGCGGCCGGTCAGCTTGCCGGACCCCTTGTACGACTTCTCGCCGTGATCGGGCACTGGCTCCATCTTCTCGGTGAGGCCGGGCGGTTCTTGCTGCTGCGCAGGGAAGCCCTCGGACAGCTCCGGGGGCGTCTCAATCGTGTTGGTCATGACATCAAGATGCCCACTGCACCCGCGGTCTAAACCAAGCGCCACTGGCATATGTCCCCGCCTCGCGGTTCACTTGACCCATGCGATCGATCTGGAAGGGCGCCATCAGCTTCGGGCTGGTCAACGTGCCGATCAAGCTCTACAGCGCCACCGAGAGCCACGACGTCTCCCTGCACCAGGTCCACAACAAGGACGGCGGGCGCATCCGCTACCAGCGACGCTGCGAGGTGTGCGAAAAGGTCGTGGCCTACGAAGACATCGACAAGGCCTACGACGACGGCTCCAACACCGTGGTGCTGACCGATGAGGACTTCAAGTCGCTGCCGGCCGAGTACACCCGTGAGATCGAGGTCCTCGAGTTCGTTCCTGACGACCAGATCGACCCGATCCGCTTTGACCGCAGCTACTTCCTCGAGCCCGAGGACAAGGCGCTCAAGCCCTACGTGCTGCTCCGCAAGGCTCTCGAGGACTCCGACCGTACGGCGATCGTCACCTTCGCCATGCGGCAGAAGACGCGACTCGCTGCGCTGCGCGTACGCGACGGCGTGCTGATCCTGCAGACGATGCTGTGGGACGACGAGGTCAGGGCGGCCGACTTCCCGATCCTCGACGAGACGGTCCGCATCAGCGCCAAGGAGCGTGAAATGGCAGCCCAGCTCGTCGACTCGCTGGCCGCCGACTTCCAGAGCTCAGACTTCAAGGACGACTACCAGGAGCAGCTGCGCACCCTCGTCGAGGCCAAGCTCGAGAAGGGGGAGTCGCTCGACACCGAGGCAACGTTCGGCGAGAAGCCTGAAGATGAGGACGGCGGAGAGGTCGTCGATCTGATGGAGGCGCTCAAGCGCAGCGTCGAGCGCAAGAAGACCACCAAGAAGACGGCGTCGAAGCCGGCTAAAAAGACCGCGGCCCGCAAGAGGGCCTGAGGCCTCTCAGCTCAGCTGACAACTTCTCCCTGCGGGGGAGCCGCCGCCAGGTTGACGTCGGGTGATGTCCGGTGCTCCACGATCCACGACGCGACGTCGCGCAGCTTGATGTTGTGGTGCTGGGACTGACGTCGCAAAAAGTCGAAGGCGCGATTGGCATCGAGGTCATAGCGCTCCATCAGGATGCCCTGGGCCTGACCGATCAACTTGCGCGCGTCGATCGCGACGTGAAGACCCTGCTCGTTGTGGGCCGCGGCCAAGGCGACGGAGGCGTGTGTCACGAAGATCGAAGCGACCGCGACATCGTCATCATCGAAGGCGTCGGTGCGCTCGGAATACAGGTTGAGCGAGCCATAGCGTCGGCTCCGCGTCTCGAGCCGCAGGCTCAGGACACTGTTCATGCCCAGCTCGGCAACTCCCGGTCCCCATGCCGGCCATCGCAGATCGGCTTTGACGTCATTCGACAGGTAGAGCGGACCTCCCTCGATGGCATCGAGACACGGTCCCTCATCGAAGATGATCTGCAGGTTGTGCGACTCACCGACACGGCTTGATGTGGCTGCAGCGGTCTCGATCTGGTTGCGCCCTCGCACCAACATGATCCCGGCGTCATCGCAGCTCGTCGCCGCTTTCGCGAACTCCGCAATGCGCTCGATTGTGCGCTCGGCAGTGGGCTCGTCATGAAGCTCCAACGCCATCTCTGAAAAAAACGAAGTGTCCATCGCTCACCCCTCGCCGAGCTCCAGTTGTGCGCCCCAAGGAAACCACAACTCTTTCACATTTCCTAGATGAGGCTGGGCCGACCTCGTTTGGTGCCGAAGCCCGTGGGTACCTGCCGCCTGACTGGCTACTTGTTCAGGCCTGCCGAAACGGAGAGGACCGTCGGATGACCGACCGCCCCAACCCGATCTCCACGCCGCTACGCGGCACCGACCTGCTCACCATCACGATGTTTGGTGAGCGCGATGAGGTCGGCGATGCGCTGAGTCAGGAGCTGGGACGCCGAGGGTGCCGGACACATGCCGTGAGCGTTGAGACCGGCTGGTTGGCGTCTGCCTCGAATGCCATCTGCCGCATCGACACGGTCGTGGGGCAACGCGCCATGGAGGCCTTGGCTGGCCGGGAGCGGCCGCGAGCCACCGTCATCGCGGTCTGTGAGAAGCCGCGCGATGAGTACGCTTCGAAACGTCTGCACGACCTGTGCCAGGAATGCGGGCGGCATCACGACGTGACGTTGATATGGCACTCGCCAGTCGCCGAGGCGCCAGCGACTGACCACCCGCCGCTCGAACCGCTGGCGGTGGCTGTGGCCGACCAAGCGTCTGCCCAAGTCAACGTAGCGGGTGGTTCATCGTTCACCACCCGCTACGTCGATCTGGCCTCAGGCAGCTGAGTCGATCGCTGCCGATCGCAGGGTCTCGAGCAGCTTTGCGAGACGGCGCGACACCTGCATCTGGCTCACTCCGACGATCGCGGCGATCTCCTGCTGGGTCTTGTCCTCGACGAATCGGAGCCTGAGCAGCTCGCGCTCACCATCGTCCAGCTGCTTGCACAGCGGAGCGATGGTCACCCACTCCTCGATGAACTCGAAGTCAGAATCCTCGATCGACAAGGACTCGCCGAGCGGTCGCCCACCCATGCGTACGGGCTGGTCGAGCGAGGTGGGCGAGAAGCAGCTGCGAGCAGCCATCGCCTCCCGGATGTCGGAGACGTCGGTGTCGAGCTCGTCCGCGAGATCGGTGTCGTCGGGAACGTGGGCCGCTGACTGAAGCTTGCGCTCGGTCGCGGCTGCGATGTCAGCCTGGAGCTGCTGGATGCGGCGCGGTGGACGTACTCCCCAACAGTAGTCACGGAAGTACTTCTTGATCTCGCCGAGGATCGTCACGGTGGCGAATGGTACGAACTCGCCCCGATCGTGGTTGAAACCTCGGATCGCTTTGACCAGCGCAAAGCTGGCCACCTGGATGAGGTCATCCCGGTCGGCGCCTCGCCCGGCGTATCGACCGGCAAGGTGGTGAGCCAAGCCGAGGTATCGCTCGACGAGCTCGTTCTCGAGTACGACTCGTTCTTGAGGATCTGCGGTTGCAGCCTTCTCAAGAAGGGCCGTTGTGTCATCAGTGGTAACTAACGGGAGCAACATTCACGGGGAACTCCAACAAAACCTTGCAGAACCGTGCGCGGCTTTTGCTCAACCGGCTCACATACTCTTGCATGGCCCCCTGCCAGACCACAAGTGTTTCGTGAGTACTAATACCTAGTTTTTATAGTTCTTTAGGACTAGTCGCCTGCCGGGTCTCCGGTGCAGAGTTTGGTGTCTGGCACCCACGGGTAGGCCAACAACCGATAGAAACGCTAGAGACGGAGAGGACCGCCGATGGCCGATGCGCCGCAGACCGTGTCGATCGCGGGTCACCGCCTCCGACTGACCAATCCCGACAAGATCATCTACCCGTCGACCGGCACGACCAAGGCGGAGGTCATCAACTACTACGTCGAGATCGCGCCGGTCCTGCTTCCGCACCTCGCCGACCGGCTCACCACCCGCAAGCGCTGGGTGAACGGTGTGGGGACGGCGGACAAACCGGGCGAGGTGTTCTTCGAGAAGAACCTCCCCGACTCGGCGCCCAGCTGGATCCGCCGGGTCGCCGTCGAGCACAGCAAGGACACCAAGGAGTACCCCGTGTTCGCCAACGCGGCTGCGCTGGCCTGGGCCGGGCAGGTCGCTGCCTTGGAGCTCCACGTGCCGCAGTGGACCGTCAACCGGCGGGGCACTCCGCAGAATCCTGATCGGCTCGTGCTCGATCTTGACCCCGGGCCCGGGTGCCGGGCTGCTCGAGTGCGCCGAGGTCGCCAGAGCCGCCCGCCAGATGCTCAAGGACATCGGACTCGAGGCCGTACCCGTCACCAGTGGCAGCAAGGGCATCCACCTGTACGCCGGCCTCGACGGATCGCAGGACGCCGAGTACATCAACGCCTTCGCCAAGGAGCTGGCCAAGGCATTGGAGTCTGAGCTCCCCGAGCTCGTGGTCAGCGACATGAAGAAGAGCCTGCGCAAGGACAAGGTCTTGGTCGACTGGAGCCAGAACAACTCGTCGAAGACGACGATCGCTCCCTACTCATTGCGTGGCACCCTCGAACCCCGCGTCGCGACGCCTCGGACGTGGAAGGAGCTGGACGACCCCGACCTCGGCCACCTCTCGCTCGATGAGGTGCTGGCACGGATGAAGAAGCGCAAGGATCCGATGGCGCACCTCGTGGGTCCCACGCCGTCAACCGACAAGCTCGTCGACTACCGGGCCAAACGAGACGGCTCCAAGACTCCGGAGCCGGTCCCGGCCGGCAGCCCCGTTCCCACCGACGGCAACCTGTTCGTGATCCAGGAGCACCATGCCAGCGCGTTGCACTGGGACTTCCGACTCGAGCACGACGGCGTCCTCGTCTCATGGGCCCTCCCCAAGGGGGTGCCGACCGATCCCAAAAAGAACCATCTCGCGGTGCAGACCGAGGACCACCCGCTGGAGTACGCGACGTTCGAAGGGACGATCCCCAAGGGTGAGTACGGCGCCGGCAAGTCCTGGATCTGGGACACGGGCACGTATGAGCTCGAGAAGTGGCGCGACGACGAGGTCATCGTGACGCTGACGGGGACCAAGGGCGAGCTGGAGGGCAACCCGAAGTACGCGCTCATCAAGACGGACAAGAACTGGCTGATCCACCTCATGCAGGACAAGCCGACATCTAAGAAGGCAGCATCGTCCAAGAGGACATCCAAGAAGTCGACAAATACCCTTTCGAAGAAATTCGTGCCACCGATGCTCGCGACGCTGGGCACCGTCGGCGACCTGGACGACGAGTCCGACTGGGCGTTCGAGATGAAATGGGACGGCATCCGAGCGATCGCCGTGGTCAACGGCGACGACGTCGGGCTGTTCACCCGCAAGGGCAACGACGTCACCGTCGCCTACCCCGAGGTCGTCGAGGCGCTTGCTGCGCTCGAGCTCGATGACTCGATCCTCGACGGTGAGATCGTCGCGCTCAACGACGATGGTGCGCCTGACTTCGGTCTGCTGCAACAGCGCATGGGGCTCACCAAGCCTGCCGAGATCGAGGCAGCAGCCAAACGCGTCGAGGCCACGTACATGGTGTTCGACCTTCTCTCGGCCCATGGCCAGGGCCTGAGAAACGACCCCTACGTCGATCGTCGGGCCGCACTTGCGAAGCTCGACGTCGACGACGGTCACACGATCCTGGTGCCACCCGCGTACGACGGAACGCTTGCCAAGGCCATCGCGTCGAGCAAGAGGCTTGGCCTCGAAGGTGTCATCGCCAAGCGCCGGGAGAGCCGATACGTCGGGGAGAAGCGGTCGTCGTCGTGGATCAAGATCAAGCACCAGCGCATGCAAGAAGTCGTCATCGGTGGCTGGAAGGGTGGCGCCGGCTCACGCGCGGGCATGATCGGATCGCTGCTGCTCGGCGTACCGAGCGACGACGGGCTGCAGTACGTCGGCAAGGTCGGCACCGGCTTCACCCAGCGCAGCCTGGCTGACCTTCAGAAAAAGTTGGCCCCACTCGAGCGCAAGACCAGCCCGTTCACCTCCGTCCCCCGCGAGGTCGAGCGCGACGCACACTGGGTGACACCACGAATCGTGGGCGAAGTCGCCTTCGGCGAGTGGACACATGGCGGAAATCTGCGTCATCCGAGCTGGCGTGGGGTACGTACCGACAAGGAGCCGGGCGACGTTCGACTGGAATGACGACCAGCACCCTGAGACGATGACCACTAGGCGCGACGCCAACAGAGGAGACCACATGTTGTTCAAGAAGGCATCCATCCGCAAGAAGATCGACGCCCAGATCGACGGGCTCGCTGATCAGGCGAAGGATCTGGTCGATCGCGCGCCAGGCCTCCGCGACCAGGTCAAGGACAAGCTCCCTGATCGCGAGGAGCTCAAGGACCGCCGCGACCAGCTCAAGGATCGTCTGCCCGACCGCGAAGAGCTCTGGGACCTGCTGCCCGATCGCCAGCAGCTGCTCGAGCTGCGTGGCGAGCTGTTCGACAAGTTGCCAGACGGCGTCGCCGACCGCCTGCCAGAAAAGGTCAAGCCCAAGAAGAAGCGCGGCAAGCTCAAGAAGGTCGCCCTGCTCGGTGTGATCACCGGCGCGGGCGCGGCAGCATTCTCCGCAGCACGGCGCATGGCCGGCAACACGCCGACACCGTCGTACACGCAGCCCCGCCCGGCAACCACCCCGCCGAAGCCCGCTGCCGCAACCCCGCCGACACCTGCTGCCGCAAGCCCTGCTGCCCCGGCGCCCGCTGCTCCAAGCCCTGCTGCCCCGGCACCGGCTGCCAAGAAAACGGCTCCTGCCAAGAAGGCGGCTCCGGCAGCGCAGAAGGCACCAGCCAAGAAGGCCCCCGCAGCGAAGCCGGCACCGGCGAAAAAGGCGACGCCACCCAACGACATCCCGTGATCGACGGGCCGAACGGCAGCCGACGGTGAAGGCCTTCGGCTGCCGAGTGTGTGGTGCTGCGCTCTTCTTCGAGAACTATCGATGCGTACGGTGCGACACGCCTCAGGGCTACTCGCGTGAGGAGCACGCGATCGTGCCGCTCGGCGAGAACGGCGAGTACGAAGGCGTCGGTGGACGCTGGGTGCGTTGCGGCAATGCGCACATCGCGGGCTGCACCTGGCTGATGCACGAAGGTGATGAGCGGTGCTTCTCCTGCTCGCTGACGCAGACCCGACCGCACGACGACGACGCCATCGGCATGGCGCAGTACGTCGTGGCCGAGCGCGCCAAGCGCCACGTCATCGTCGAGCTCGACCAGCTCGGATTCCACATCGAGCCGCACAGCGACGCTCACCCCGAGGGACTTCGGTTCGACCTCTTGTCGAGCGTGGTGGAAAACGTCGTGATCGGTCACGATCGCGGACTGATCACGATTGACCTCGCGGAGAGCGACGTTGCTCATCGTGAAACAGTGCGCGCCAAGCTCGACGAGCCGTACCGCACGATGCTGGGCCACTTCCGCCACGAGCTCGGCCACTACTTCGAGGCGGTGCTGGTGCGCGACGACCTGCTCGAGCAGGCAAGGGAGCTGTTCGGCGACGAGACGCAGAGCTATCAGGACGCGATCGACCGCCACTACTCCGAGGGGCCGCCCGATGGCTGGGAGAGCAGCTACATCAGCACGTACGCCACCATGCACCCGTACGAGGACTTCGCCGAGACGTTTGCTCACTACCTCCACATCAACGAGACGATCGACAACGCGCGCCAGTTCGGCCTGATGGCGACGGCGCCGGTGACCGCGTTCACGTCGTTCCGCGACGTGGTGATCGGGCTGTGGATCCCCCTGAGCATTGCCCTCAACCAGATCAACCGCGGCATGGGCAAGGAGCCGCTCTACCCGTTCGTCATCGCCGACCGGGTGATCGAGAAGCTGGAGTTCGTCGCCTCGCTCAGACCTGTGGCATCTCGACTGACCGCGAAACGCTGAGTCAGGCGGCAGTGCTTGGCACGAAGACCTCGGGCAGCCGCTCGGGCAGAACCGGGCGAGACCACAGGAATCCTTGACCGAAATCACAGCCCAGCTCGGTGACGACCCGTTGCTGTTCGACCTGCTCGACACCTTCAGCGATGGTCTGCAGCCCGAGCGCCCGGGCGAGGTCGACGATGCCGCGCACGATCGCGCGGTCCTGCTCATTCTCATGGATGTGCTGCACGAACTCCCGGTCGATCTTGAGGACGTGAACCGGGAAGCGTCTGAGGTAGTCGAGCGACGCGTAGCCCGTGCCGAAGTCGTCGAGGGCAAGCTTCACACCAATTTCACCGAGCTGACGCAGCTGCCCGATGGCTGTGTCCGGATCGGCGATGTCCGTCGTCTCGGTGAGCTCGAGCACCAGCCGGTCGGGTCGCAGTCCAGTCTTGGTGAGAGCACGCTGGACGCTCTCCGCCAACCCTGCCTGGAGCTGCTGCGGCGAGACGTTGATGCTCATCACCAAGTCGTCAGCCAGGTCGATTGCTGCGGCGCAGGCTGCGTCGATGACCCAGGCGCCGATAGCGGGCATGTGCCCGCTGACCTCGGCAAGATCGATGAACTCCGCCGCGGGCAGCAGCCCCCGCTCTGGGTGCTGCCACCGGATCAGGGCCTCGACGCCCAAGCAGGCGTCTGTCTTGAGGTCGACGATCGGTTGATAGTGCAGGACGAACTCGTCGTGCGCCAGCGCCCGGTCGATGGCGCCGCGTGCCACGGATCTCGACTCCGCGAGCTCGCGCATCCGTGGCTCGTAGACCCGGCACACGCGGGTCCCACTTCTCTTGGCTGCGTACATCGCCACGTCGGCCTCGGCCAGGATCTGGTCAGTCGTCAGCTGCCCGCCGGACGAGGACGCCACGCCGATGCTGAAATGTGCGGCGATCGAGGCACCGGCCAGCTCGACCGGTCGGCTCGTCACGGTCTGGATGCGTTCGACGGCACTCAGCGCCTCGTCCAACGTGGTGTCCTCGAAGAGGATGGCGAACTCGTCGCCGCCGAAGCGGGCCACCACGTCCTCTGGGCGCAGGCACTCCGCCAGCCGCTCACTCATCTCGCGCAGCAGCTCGTCACCCGCGCCGTGCCCGTACGTGTCGTTGACCATCTTGAAGTCGTCCAGGTCGAGGAAGCACACAACCAGGGGGCGAGGGTCACGTCGATTGATCGCCTGCTGTGCGCGCTCCAGGAAGTGCGCCCGGTTGGGCAGCCCGGTGAGGCCGTCGTGCAGGGCGCGCTCGCGCAGCTCGTCCTCCAGCATCCTGCGGTCGGTGATGTCGCGACTGTTGAGCACCAACGCGGACACCGCCGGATCGTCAAGAAGGTCTGTCACCACCGTCTCGGCATAAAGATAAGAGCCGTCTGCGTGCCGGAACCGACACTCGACTCGGGTGTCGCCCTCGACGCGCGAACGCTGCAGGGCATCCGTGAGCAGATCCAAGTCGTCTGGGTGCACCCACTCTTCGATCGACTGCCCCGCGATGCCGGTGGTCAGTGCGAACACCCGCGACGCTGATGAGCTCTGATAGCTGACGATCCCGTCGCGTCCGACAAGAGTGAGCACGTCGCTGGAGTTGCGGGCCAGTGAACGGTACCGGGTCTCCGTCCCTTCAAGATGCTCGAAGGCAGCTCCTGCGAGCGAGGCGACAAATGCGGCGAGCTGGATCTCCTCATCACCGAAAAGCTCACTGATCTGCGAGTGAGTCACATAGAAGCAGTAACGCGTCTCGCCGTGGACGATGATCGGGGCCGCGAGCACGGATCGGATCTCCGACATCACGAGACTCTCGCTGACTCCGACCGCTGCGTCGCCTGAGGCGACCGGAACGCCACCGCTGATGGCGCGATCGAGGAGCGTACGGCTCGCGAGGTCGACCGACTCACCAGACTCCGTCGTGGGATCCGCTGTTCGGGCGGACTCGACGCTGATGATGTGGCACGCGTCGCCCCGCAGCAGCGTCAGCGCCGCGTCACGAACGGCAACGTCCACGGCATCCAGGTTGGCAGCGGCGGTGATGGTCCGGCCCACGTTGAGCAACGTGTTGAACCGATCGAACAGCGAGACGCTGGGGCTTGACGGACTCGCGCTGTCGATGCCGGTTCCCTCGAGGGCGAACACAGCCAGCCGCGCGTCGACGAGCTCGCGGTGGCTGTCGTCCCCCCGTGCGCGCACCTCGGCGGACGCCAGCCGGGTCAGAGCCGACTCGTACAAGGCGCCCTGCCTCTCGGCGACGAGCAGACTGCGCGCCAGGAATCTGTCACGTCGGCGGGGACGATTCCTGAGCGATGCAACCAGCCCGGCTTCCCGAAGGGCGTGCGGAGCATTGTTGCGATAGCTGAACGCCCAGAACCGCGCACTTCTCACGGCCTTGGATGCCAAGCGCACGGCCCTCTTGTGCCCGGACGGATCGTGGGGGGAGACCTCCTCCGCGAGACGACGAGCGGCCGTGGCGCGCCAGCACGCCACCGGAGCCGCGTACTCCTGCCTCAGCCCAGCAACACGAATCGTGTCAGCCGCAGAGTTCAGGTGCTCGAATGCGTCGGCAAGGTCCCCGACGTGGTGGGCCGCGATGCCCGCAGCCAGCCACAGCTCCGCAGTCGTGCTCGCATCCATGCTCTCGGCATCGAGCTCTGCCCTGATCAGCTGTGGATCGACGTCACCGCAGGCAGCTCTCGTCCACACCGAGAGTCCAACCCCCGCGGAAGTCTGGTCACCGATCGCGACGGCCGACTCGTACACACCTTTGGCCGTCGCTGCGGCCTCCCGCAGCCGTCCCTTGCGGTACAGACACATGGCGAGGTTCCAGCCGGCGGTGTTGACCTCCCACTGGTCCCCGGTCGACTCGAGAAGCCGGATCGCCTCTCGGCATGCCGCCTCGGCCTCGTCGAACTTGGACGCGGCATACAGGGCCACCCCTGCGAAGCTCAGGCTCTGGCCCTGCCCCCAGACGTCCCCCTCGGCTTGACGGATCTCCTGGGAATGGCGGGCGTACTTCAGTGCACGACCGAAGAGCGGCACCATCGTCATGACTGGCGCATGTTCTGAGTACGCCTGGCCCAGCTCGGCGCTGCGCGGGTAGCGTTCGGCCAGGTTGAGCCCGCGCAGGTGGGTCCAGGCGCACGTGACCTTGCCGCTGTAGAACCAGTAGAGGTAGGCGAGCCGACTGTGCAGGCGCATCGCGAGGAAGTCCTCCTCACGGCCCTGGGGCTTGCGGCGCACCGTCAGCCCCGGAGCGACGGTGTGCACGACCTGGACAGCCAGCTCCCACATCAGACACACCAGCAGCCACACGAACAGGCGTGGCACAGGTCGACCAAGTCTCGCCATCGCACCTTCGAGATGACGCCGTGCTGTCGGAATGTCCCCTCGCTTGAAAGCAAGCGCTCCCAGCTTGCCTTCAAGCTCAGCCTTGTGGATCCGGTCCGTCACGAGCCGCTCCGCGTCCGAAAGATGTTCCTCGGCCTCGTCGTAGGCACCCTTGAGCGCCAGCACGTCGCCGAGCCCTTCGGCGATGACCACCCTCGTCTCGAGGTCACTGGGTGAGGCGCCACGTTCGGCCATTCGATAGTGCGACATTGCCGAGTCGAGGGCGTGCTGCGTACGTGCGGTCTCGGCAGACCTCAACGCATACGGCAAAGCCGCTTGATGCCGGCCGGCTGCATCCAGGTGGTACGCGAGGTCGAAGACCGAGACGCCCTCCTCCTCCATGCAGTGCATCGCGTCGGCGGCACGGCTGTGGAGCTCTCGTCGCTCGGAGTCGCCCAGCCGCTCGAGCAACGCCTCACGAATCTTGTCGTGCGCAAAGCTGCACCTGCCGGTCCGGTCGTCGATCCAGACGAGGCGCCTGCGCGTGGCGTCCTGCAGGATCGTTGCGGCTTCGTCGCTGTGCCGTACGAGCTGCGCTGCCAGCACGAAGTCGAATTCCTTGCCGAGGGCTGCGCCCGCTGAGAGCACTTCGATCGAGTCCTCGGCGAGCAGCTCGAGACGGCGCACCAGAAAGCTCGCAGACCTTCGAGCCGTCTGGACAGCGAGCAGCGCCTGCTCGTCGACCTGCCAACCCTGATCGGTCCCGACGAGCGCTCCGGACTCGAAGAGTCCTCGTAGGACCGCCGCACCCATGAACGGATTGCCGTCGGCCAGTCGTACGACCGTGTCGACCGCCTCGTCGGGCAGCTGGCCCGCCATCGACTCAGACAGCTGGCGCATGGCGTGCGCGGACAACGGACCGAGCTGAACGCTGCGCGCGTAGGGCATGGCGCGCAGCTGGTGCTCGTCCGACACCTCCTCGGACCTGAACGCCGCGATCACTCCCACGTACGGCGGAGCAGCCGCCCTGCTGGCGAAGACGTCGGCCAGCAGCTTGACCGTCAATCGGTCCGCCCACTGGCAGTCGTCGAAGATGATCAACACCGGATGGTCAGCAGAACCGATTGAGCTCAGAAGGTGGTGAAGGACGGTCAGGCTGCGCTGCTCGCCCAACCGCTCAGGGCCGGCGTCCAGCTCCTCCGTCACACCAAAGAGCGGCCCCAATGCGGGCAGCACCTGCGCGACGGCAGGTGCGCCATCGCCCACACCTGCGCGGATGCAGTTCCACAGCTCGTCATTGTCAGCGTGCGCCACGAGGTCGTCGGCGAACCCTTGCAGCACCTCGAACGGACGCGCACCTGTCTCCGCCACACCTTGGCCCTGCAGCAGCAGAACGCCTGCTGAGGATGCCTGCGAGGCAACCTCAGAGAGGAGTCGAGACTTGCCGCCACCGGAGTCGGCCTCAAGGAGAACGAGGCCTGAACCGCCCAACGTCACCTCGTCGACCAACGACACGAGACTCGCAAGCTCGACCTCGCGTCCCACAAACGCGGGATCGGTGAGCGTCCGACGGTGATCGATTCGGCCAATCACCAGACGTGGGTCTGGCTGGCCGGCGACGACTGCATCGAGCAGGGCGCTCAAGTCGTACGCCACTGCTGACGCCGATTGGTAGCGGTCGGCCGGATCCTTGGCGAGCAATCGATTCAAGATGGCATCGACGGCCCGCGGCATTCCCCGCCTCCGGAGGCGAACCTCCGGAATCGGCGCCGACAGATGCTGTCTGAGCACTTCTCCCACGGTGGTGCCCGGAAATGGCGGCTCCCCCGAGAGGCACTCGAACAGCACCACGCCAAGCGCATACAGGTCGGCCCGCTCGTCCGCGGGGACATTGAGCATCCCGGCGGCCTCAGGTGCGAGGTAGCGGACCGTGCCGACCAGTTGCTCATTGAGTGACTCGTCCAGCAGAGGGCTGCGGGCGAAACCGAAGTCGATCAGTGTCACCGGACTCGATTGATCTGTGCCTCCGATGATGACGTTTGCCGGCTTGACGTCCCGGTGGAATATGCCAGCCCCGTGGGCGATGTCGAGGGCATTCGCGATCTCGATGGCGACGCGCAACGCCATCTCCAGAGGAAAAGGTCCGGTCTTGAGCACGGTCTCGAGGGTCGAACCGGGCATGAACGGTTGCACGAGGTACCAGCAGTCATCAGTGACACCGGCGTCATACAGCGACGTCAGCCCTGTGCCCGCCAGCCTCCTCAGCACCTGGGTCTCGTGCTCGAAGCGAAGGCGGGCGGCGTCGTGGATGAGATGAGGGACGATTGACTTGAGCACAACGTGGGCAGAGTTGGTCTCGTCGACAGCGAGGTACGTGTCGACTCCGTGCCCGGACTTGAGGCACCGGCCCAGTCGGTAACGCTCAGCGAAGAGCTCCTGACGCGCAGCGTCGACGTTCATAGGTCTCCCAACCCTGAGGCGACCCGCTCCCAGAAAATTGGTCGCCACCGCCAAGCATCGCGGCATCGGTGAAACCACACAATGGCTCGTCGGGACTGGCTCTTCCGTAGTTCTAACGGGCTGATAGCGCCTCCAATTTCAGGCATCGCTTCCGGACGAGGTGACCCCCTCAGCCCGTACGGTGACTGATGGGAGCACAGAACGATCACATGTTTGGGAGGACCTGTGAACGATCAAACCGAGATTCGCCTGTTGGGCCGACTGTGGGTCAGATTGGGCAACGGCACCGTCGTGCCGTCGTCGCAGTGGAGCACGGGCAAGACCACCGACCTCTTGAGACTCCTTGCGCTGAAGTCAGATCAGATCGTCAGCGCCAAGAGCATCACCGCCAAGTTGTGGCCCGACGTTTCTGACGCCAATGCGGCCGCCTCCTTGCACACGGCAACCGCTCAGATTCGCAAGGTTCTCGGCAAGAAGAGCATCACGCGCCACTTCAGCGGTCTTCAGCTCGAAGGCTGCTGGGTCGACGTCGTCGCCCAGCAACAGCTCGCCGCCGACATCACCCTGGCGAAGCGGTCCAGGGACTTCGCCAAGGTCGTCACAGCAGCCAAGCAGGCCGAGGCGTTGTACGTCGACGACTTCCACGCCCATGACGACGAGAGCGAGTGGGCCAGCAACATCCGCGACGAGCTCAGGACGCAGCGCAGGCTCATGCTGGTTGACGCGGCCGAGAGCGCGATCGAGCTCGGCTGGATGCGCGATGCGATCGAGATGTCGACCCTCGCCATCAGCCTGGATGCTTGTTTCGAGCGGGCTCACCGGTCATTGATACGCGCCTATGCCGGTATCGGCGAGACCGACTCGGCCATCCGCTCGTACGAACGGTGCCGTCGAAACCTCACGAGCAACCTCGGCGCTTCGCCATCACCTCAGACCGAGGCGCTGTACTTGCAGCTGACCATGGTCCAGTCCGACCGCGAAACCTTCTCGACCTACGTGGGTCGAGAGTCGACCATCAATGAGTTGAGCGGAGCCATCCGCGCCAGTGCTCGCGGTGACGGCACCGCACTCATCTGCGTTGCTGGCCTACCGGGCTCGGGGCGCGAGTCACTGCTCAGTGTCTCTGTTGATCGTGTGCCCAACACTCACCTGAGGCCGGTTCGCCCGCCCAAGGTCGCTCGGCAGGCGCCGGCGACTCAGATCACTCACAACGCCGGGATGATCGACGTTGCGCTGAAGGGGCCCGTTGATCTGCCGCCGGCGAGGGCTCATGCTGCGATCGCGGAAGTGCTGTCGACTGTTCCTCCGCAACCGGGACGGGTGCTCGTCGTGATCACCACCCCGGAGGCTGCCGCCCTCCTGGCTGAGTCGAACGAGTCGCCCTACGTACCGACCGTCATCGAGTCGCCGGCTTTGAACAGCGACGAACTGACGATGCTCGCTCATTCGATCCTGGCGGGCTCTCCTGCGGCGGACTTGGTTGACACCCTTCAGAACAGGAGTGAAGGTCTGGCAGGCATCGCGGTCGAGATCCTTCGCGCCTGGGTCTCGACAGGGCAGGTCGTATCGACCTTGCGCGGGCTCGGGCTCGTGACTGACTCGATGACCTCGACCGTGCTCCCGGCGGCATCCACCACGTTCCGCGTCCTGGCCGAGCGGCTCGAGCCCACGGATATTGAGATCTGCGAGATCATGGCCGTGCTCGAGCGGCCGGCGAGTGCGTTCGACGTGATGCAGATCCTTGGCAGCGAACGTCGAACCGAGAGCCGTCGGCTTGAGATCAGGGCTCACATGAACCGCCTCACGGCGGCTGGCATCTTCACCACGACTGATGACTCGTACGCGTTCCGGGATCGAACGACACAGGACCTGTTCGAGCTGTGGCTTCGTCCTTCTCTGCAGGTGAGGATCGCCGACCGCATCGAACACCGCGAGCGCGAAGCGGCGTTGACCGGAGCAAATTCCGCCTGAATCGCGTCATTCCCAGCCAGTGACGACGTGCCCGCGCGGATCGTGAAATGTGGGCTCGCGGGCTACTTCTTCTCCGCGACGATGCGCCAGTTCAAGTCCGCGATCTTGGCGCGTTCGGCCTTGTTCCACGCCTCGCCGCCAGTCTGCAGCAGCTCGAGCGACTCCTCCACCCACGGCGGGCTGACCCGGACCTTCTCCAACCCGCGCACGACCTTGCGCCCCCGGCGAATGAGGTTGGCCTTCTGATCGCACAACGGCCATGCCTCGCTCCTGGATGGCGCCGACAGGATGATCGTGAAGCCTGCCCGTTCCAGCGCGGCACACACGTCAGCCTCATACATCGACTGCGTCGCTGCGAGCGTCGGAAGGTACTTCTTGTGCAGCGCAGTGTGCTCCTCGTCGGCCCAGTCGAAGTACGGCGTCAGCAGATATTCCGAGCACGCATACCGGGCGCCCGGTTTGAGGACGCGGTACATCTCTCGCGCGTGGTCGTCGAGCTCATCCTTCTTGAAGAACGGCCAGACCGCCTGGAAGGAGAAGCAACCGTCGAACGTCTCGGACGGGTAGTCGAGCGGGTCGTGATGGTTGCCGACCTTGAAGTGGAGGCGATCGTCCATGTCGCAGCGTTTTGCCCAGTCGATGGCGTTCTCGATCTGGTCCGGGTCGATGTTGTAGCCCGACACCTGTCCCCCGGTGAGCGTGGCGATGTGATGGGCGATGCGCCCGCGTCCACATCCCATGTCCAGCAGGTGTGAGGAGGTCGGACTTTTCAGGGCCAGGTCGCCGACAAGGGCGCGTTCGGTGAGGATCTGATTGTCGTAGAGACCTTTGGTCTGGTCGAGCATCGGGGGGATGTAGAGCTTCTCGAGGTCGAATATCGACAGCATGTTGTTGAGGACCTTGTAGTAGTCGGCCACTGCGCGCGTCTCGTCGGCCGTCTCGGTCGGCTCACCGGCCTGCATCCGCTGGAAGAACTTGAAGGCTTCGATACCGGCTTGCTTGTCTTCCTGGGGCAGCGTGGCGAGACGCTTGATGCCGACCGCCGCAGTCTTGATCCGGTACAAGTCCATTGCTTCAACCTTGCTCGTCGGGAATCGCGGCCTGACCACCGCCCGATTCACAGTAAGGCATTCGCCTTAGCATGGACAGCGAATTCGTCCCCTCGTCTCAAATCACGGAGGGATAGGATCAGGCGTATGACTCAGGAGCACACCTCCACCAGGGCCGCGGTCCTTCGTGCGGCGGAACAGCTTCTCGCCGTTGGCGGGATCGAGGGGCCTTCCGACCGGGAGATCATCGCCTCGGCGGGAGTGGGCAACAAGTCGGCGATCAGCTACCACTTCCACTCCCGCAGAGGCTTGGTCGACGCCATCCTTGCCGAGCACGGCGAAGTGTTGCGGGTCCGCAGAGCCCTCGCCTACGAGCAGCTGGTGGTCGGCCCCGGATCGCAGGACCTGCACGGGTTGTGTCGAGTCATCGTTGAACCGTATGCGACGTTCCTGGCCGAGGGGCCGAGCCAGTGGGCCTTCCTCGCGATCGCCCAGTTCGTACTGGAAGATCCGCGGGAGGATCCGATGGAGCTGCCCGAACGGTTCCACGATCCGCTCCTGACCGTTCTTGCCCTGCAAGCACTCGAGCAGCTCTCGCTGCCCGAGCAGCTCGGGGCTGAGCGTGCGCGCGTCGGGGTCGGTCACGTGATCGCCAGCCTCGGGGCTCGCGCACGGCAACAGATCGCCGGCGTCGGCGGATGGACTTTGGCCCCTGTCGATCTGTTCACACCAAACCTCGTCGACATGCTCCACGGATCACTCGTCACGCCACCATCAGCGGCAACCCTCGAATCAGTGGAGCGGTGACCTAGTCGCCTATGCGGAGGTCTGATGGGCGAGCAGGTCACCGCCACGTGCAGGGATGGGCGAGCAGGTCACCGCCGAGACGTCGAAGGATGTCCGGGTTCGAATCAAGAAACCCGCCACCCCAGCTTCTTGCTGGACGACGGGCTTAGTGTTGCGCGCCCGAAGGGATTCGAACCCCTAACCTTCTGATCCGTAGTCAGATGCTCTATCCGTTGAGCTACGGGCGCCTGCCCCGAAGGGCCTCGCTGATTCTAGCGTGGCCCCGAGCCCAGCGAAAATCCGGCCGGTCGAAGGCTGGGAGACCAGCCAAGATGTGACCATCTTCACCCGTCTCGCCCTTAGCCAGCGATGACTGTCCCGCGTAGAGTCAGTTGATCGTCACCGCCCGTCGGTGACGGAAAATCACACATCAGCTGTCCCGGGCGACACGTCGCATTCCGGGAAGTGCGAATCACCATCCTCTTGCCATGAGGGGGCTTGGTTCGCGATGCGCGAGAAGGAAAAGTTCACACATGCCTGCACAGACCGCCACGACCTACCGTTCGACCTACGCCAAGCTCCAGAGCTGGGTCGACGAAGTAGCCGCCCTCACGAAGCCCGCCGAGATCTACTGGTGCGACGGATCCCCCGAGGAGTGGGTGTCCATCACCGACAAGCTCGTCGAGGCAGGCACCTTCAAGCGCCTCAACGACGAGAAGAAGCCCAACTCGTTCTATTGCGCCTCCGACCCCAACGACGTTGCGCGCGTCGAGGACCGCACCTTCATCTGCTCCGTCGACGAGAAGGACGCCGGGCCCACCAACAACTGGATGGCCCCCGACGAGATGAAGACGCTCATGCGTGGGCTGTACGACGGCTGCATGCAGGGCCGCACGATGTACGTCATCCCGTTCGTCATGGGACACCTTGAGTCCGACAACCCGATGTTCGGCATCGAGATCACCGATTCGGCGTACGTCGTCGCTTCGATGACCGTCATGGCTCGCATCGGCAGGCCGGTCCTCGACAAGATCGAGGAGACCGAGGCCGACTACGTCCCCGCCCTGCACTCGTTCGGCGCCCCGCTGGCCGAGGGCCAGGCCGACGTGAAGTGGCCGTGCAACGACACCAAGTACATCGTGCAGTTCCCCGAAGAGCGGATGATCTGGTCGTTCGGCTCCTCGTACGGCGGCAACGCCCTCCTCGGCAAGAAGTGCTACGCGCTGCGCATCGCCTCGGTGATGGGCCGCGACAACGGCTGGATGGCCGAGCACATGTTGATCCTCAAGCTCACCAACCCCGAGGGCGTCGTCAAGTACATCGCCGCCGGCTTCCCCAGCGCGTGCGGCAAGACCAACCTCGCGATGGTCGAGCCGACCATCCCGGGCTGGAAGGTCGAGACGATCGGCGACGACATCGCCTGGATCCGGGTCGGTGCCGATGGCCGCCTGTACGCCGTCAACCCCGAGTTCGGCCTGTTCGGCGTCGCACCAGGCACCGGCTGGGACACCAACGCCAACGCGATGCGCACGATCGAGCAGGGCAACTCGGTGTTCACCAATGTCGCCCTGACCGACGACGGCGATGTCTGGTGGGAGGGCATGACGGACGAGCCGCCGGCCCACCTGACCGACTGGAAGGGCAATGACTGGACCCCCGAGAGCGATCAGCTCTCGAGCCACGCCAACAGCCGCTTCTGCACGCCGATCAAGCAGTGCCCGACCCTCGCCGACGAGTACGACGACCCCAACGGCGTCCCGCTTGACGCGATCCTGTTCGGTGGACGCCGCAAGACGACCATCCCGCTCGTCACCGAGGCACGCGACTGGACCCACGGAACGTTCATGGGCGCCACGCTCTCGTCGGAGACCACGGCTGCGGCAACCGGCGCTGTCGGCGTCGTACGGCGCGACCCGATGGCGATGCTGCCCTTCATCGGCTACGACGCGGGTGACTACTTCGGTCACTGGATCAACATGGCCAAGAACAACGACGAGTCGAAGTTCCCCAAGATCTTCTACGTCAACTGGTTCCGTCGCGACGAGGACGGTGGCTTCCTGTGGCCCGGCTTCGGCGAGAACAGCCGCATCCTCAAGTACGTCATCGAGCGCGTCGAGGGCAAGGTCGAGGCGTTCGAGACGCCCATCGGTCTGATCCCGCCGACCTCGGCAATCGACACCGATGGCCTCGACATGAGCGATGAGCAGCTCGAGAAGGCCCTGGCGTTCAGCGCCGAGGAGTGGAAGGCCGAGATCCCACAGATCAACGAATGGTTCGAGAAGTTCGGCGACACCCTGCCGGCCGTGCTCTGGACCGAGCTCGATGGGCTCAAGGCGCGCCTCGAAGCCTGATCATCACGTCGACGGCCCCCATCAGCTCCGGCTGGTGGGGGCCGTCGCGTGTTGCGTCCAATAGAGTCGTCGCGTGATCGTTGCGGCCGTAATCGTGCTCCTCGCCGGCCTGGCGATGGGATTCGTCGCCCGAAGGAGCGCGACCGCGAGGCCGCCGCTCGCCGCACACTTCCCGGGCCAACCGGTGTGGGTCCGCTCCACACCACCGCTGCGCTTTCGGGTCTGGGCGGTCACCGCCGCAGTCCTCACCGTTGCCACGATCGGCGCCCTCATCGCCGTGCCGATCGCCGGCCTGGTCGCTGCGTTCTTCGCGCTCACAGTGCTGGGCTTGCTGGCCGCGATCATGCACCGCTATGCCAGTGGGTGCGACGAGGTGCGCGCGGCAGTCGACGCCTACGGCGCTCGGGTGGCGATGCCGTACGCGGGCAAGACCGGGGTGCACATCGGTATGTGGTCTCCGTGGATCGAGCGCACCGGTGTCCCGTGGTGCATCGTCGCCCGGACGCCCGCCCTGTTCCATGAGCTGGCGGCCGCGTACGAGATCCCAGTCATCCAGGGATCGATACCGTCGAGTGTCACGGGCGCGTTCTATCCGCACGGCGCCGCCAAGAACAGCGAGTTCATCGAGAGCTCGGACGCCACGCACGTGTTCCTCGGTCACGGTGACAGCGACAAGCCGCTCAGTGCATCCGACCGGGTCCTGCAGTACGACGTGATCACGGTGGCCGGCCAGGCTGCCATCGATCGGTTCGCCGCGTCGGGCGTGCACGTACCGGCCGAGAAGCTTCGCATCATCGGGCGCCCCCAGACCGAGGGCATCGTCGCCACCACCGACAAGCCCCGGCAGCCGGCGACCGTGCTGTACGCGCCGACCTGGCGGCACGCCGACGACTCCCTCAATGTCTCGTCGCTCGCCGTCGCCGATCGGATCGTGCAGGAACTGCTCGACCGCGGCTGCACCGTCCACTTCAGGCGGCACTTCGCCGGGGTCAATCACGCCGAGGCTGAGTCGATGATCGTCCGGGTCAACGGACTCCTCGCCGCTGACGCTGAGGCGACCGGTCGCCCGCACCAGTGGGGGCCGGACGCGATGAACCGTCCGCTCATCGAGGCGTTCAACGATGCCGACGTAATGGTGTCCGACGTGTCGGGCATCGTCGTGGACTTCATGGCAAGCCTCAAACCGTTCGTCATGTATGCCGCTCAGTTCGACGACGCTGATGCTTTCCGGGCCTCCCACCCGACGGCCAGGGGCGCGTACGTCATCGACGCCGCGCTCCGGTCGCTCGGCTCTGCGTTGGACGACGCATTCGGCGATGATCCGCTCGCTACCGTCCGCTCGGAGCAGGCCGCCTACTTCCTGGGCGGCGACGATCGGGCGAAGCCGGCTCAGCGCTTCATGGACCTGGTCCGCGAAGTCGGCGAGGCAGGGCCTAGGCGCCCATGATCGCGAGCTCGCGATCAACGGGCTCCTTGAGCAGCTGATCCTCGTTGCGGCGACCCGACACCGAGGGGATGGTCAGCCCGGCGATGGCGGCCAGCAACATCGTGCCGGCCAGGACCAGGAACCCGATGGTGTAGCCCCGTTCGTGCGGCAGGCCGTTGGCGAACACGTGCGCCGTGACGATGCTGGCCATGACCGCCGATCCGATTGATCCGCCGATCGTGCGGATGTTGGTGTTCATGCCGCTGGCCACACCCGTCTGCTCCGGCGGGACGGCCGCGACGATCAGGGTGGCTAGGCAGGCGAACGCCAGGCCGACGCCCAGACCGGTGAGACCTGCTGAGGTCATCAGCTGCACCTTCGTGTCGTGCACCAGTGCCGTGAGGGTCATGCCGCCGGCGCCGACCAGGCAGCCGACCACGACGACGAGCTTGGGGCCGACCCGACGGGCGATGGGGGCTGACACGAGGCCGGTGAGGAAGGAAGCGACCGCCATCGGCAGCAGGACGAGGCCGGACTCGGTGACCGTGGCACCCAGTCCGTATCCCGCCGAGGTCGGCGTCTGGATGAACTGCGGCAGGAAACCGAACGACGCGTACATGCCGACGCCGACCAACAGGGCGACCAGGTTGGTCGTCCACACACCCTTGAGCTTCATCATGTGCATGTCGATCAGCGGCACCGGTACGCGGTGCTCGAGCAGCACCCAACCCGCCGCCAGGACAGCCGCGGCGACGGTGAGGCCGATGAACTTCGGCGATCCCCAGCCCCATGCGTGGGCCTGGCTCAGGGCGAGCAGCAGGCAGACCAGCCATGCCGAGAGCAGCAGGGCGGGAAGGAGCGGGATGCGACCCGGCGTACGGACGGGAGACTCCGGGATGAACACCGCGGCGCCGATCGCGGCCAGGGTCGTGACGATCATGGGCAGCCAGAACAACCACGAGTAGCCGAGTCCGTTGACGATGGGGCCGGCGACCACGATGCCGACACCGAAGCCGACGGCACCGAGGGAGGCGATGAAGCTGACCGCGCTGGCGACCAAGCTGCTTGGGAACTCGTCGCGGATGATCCCGAACGAGAGCGGGAACACGCCTCCTCCGACGCCCTGGATGATGCGCGCGACGATCATCACGCCGATGGACGGTGCCAGCGCGGCGACCAACGATCCGACCGAGAGTGCGGCGAGCGAGATCACGAGCATCCGCTTCTTGCCGAGTGCGTCGCCGAGGCGCCCGATGATCGGCGTGAAGATCGAGGCCGAGAGCAGATATGCCGTCAGCACCCAGGTGACCGTGTTCTGGTTGGTGTCGAGCTGCTGCTCGATGCGGGACAGCACGGGGACCGTCATCGACTGCATCAACGCGAACGACGCCACCGCGATCGAGAGGAGGGCGAAGGACACCCAGTAGTGGGTGCGGCGTACAGGAGTGCTCACGGGGATCCTTGCAAAGAAGTTGGTTGCGCGGGGCAATCTTCCGGCGCGACTTCCATGATCCCCTTGCCGCCCAAGTGGGTCGAGCGAACGTGGCCACGCTCACGATGGAGCGCGCCTCAGGTCAGCAGGTTGGTGACCTGCCACCCGAGGACGATCGCACCGAGAACACGGCGGTACGGAGCGTCGCCGCGGACGAGCTCGTCGAGCCCCCAGACGATCAGCGCTCCAGAACCGATCCACCTCAGCTCGGTGTCGACGTCGTCGTACGGGCTCCAGCGCAGGGCGGTGGCAGCCAGGAATACCCACAGCGCCGGGTTGGGGAATTGGGCGAGGACGACCTTGCCGTTGTCGGGGTTGCGCACCCACCAGTCGAGGCTCACGTCAGCCGGCGAGCTCGTCGAAGATGCGCTTGTCGTGCGCGTTGAACACTGTCACGCCGTCTTCGCCGTTGAGCCTCGCAAGGGTGGCGTGGTTGCCTGCCAGCTTCTTGCCGTCCTGCGCCATGACTTTCTCGAACGCGCGGAGTCTGCTGATCTTCTTCAGCGGCTTGCCGGCCGGGGAGGTGGACGAGTACGAGCTCGCGTCGAACACCGCATCACCGGCGTGGAGGAGGATGCCGCCGCCGTCGGGTCTCAACTGCGACCGCGGCGTGCCCCTTGGTGTGTCCCGGCATCGGAACGTACGTGATTCCGGGCAGCACCTCGATGCCGGTGAGGCCGTGCTTCCAGGGATCGCCGGGCCCGGCATGCTGCTCGAAGCGCGGCCCGTACGCCCACTGTTTCTGCGAGTAGCGCTGCTTCGACATGAAGTCGGGGTTGCCCACGGCCCAGTCGTACTCGTCGGCCGTCGTGTGGACTACCGCGTCGGGGAAGTCAGCGATCCCGCCGATGTGGTCGAAGTCCATGTGGGTGAGCACGATGTGCGTGACGTCGGTGAGCGCATGGCCCCGCGCCTCGACCTGGGCGGCCGCGGTCTCGGAGTCCTTGCGGGCTGGCCGGGTCAGGAACCGCGCTGGCCCCATCCGCTTCGGGTGGGCGAAGTCCTGGCGACCCAGCCCGCTGTCGACCAGCACCAGCCCGTCGTCGGTCTCGCACAACAGCACATGGCAGACGATGGGCGACATCGTCGGTGGGTTCATGGTTCCGCAGTTCAGGTGGGATACGCGCATACGCTGAATCCTGACGGATCGAGCCGCGCGCCGTCGAGAAACGAGGAGATCCAATGGATTCGTCGCTGATCGACTCCTGGCCGTTCTGGGCGCTGCTCTCGGCATTCTTCGCCGCGCTCACCGCGATCTTCGCCAAGGTCGGTGTCGCCAAGGTCGACTCGGACGTGGCGACCTTCATCCGTACGGTCGTCATCCTCGTGACGCTGGGGCTGATCCTGCTGGTGCTCGGCAAGCTGCACTCGCCCGGACCGCTGACGACCAAGACCTGGGTATTCCTGATCCTGTCGGGGCTCGCCACCGGCGCTTCATGGATCTGCTATTTCCGCGCCCTCAAGCTCGGGCCTGCCTCCCTGGTCGCACCCGTCGACAAGCTCAGCGTCGTCCTCGTGGCGATCTTCGGCATCGCCTTTCTCGGCGAGCACCTTCAGCCCAAGCAGTGGATCGGCGTGGCACTTGTCGGCACGGGCGCAGTCCTGCTGGCTTGGGCCTAGCGGTCCCGATTCGTCGGCGGCGCCTTGAGGTCGGTATCCTGTTCCGGTTGCCGGTTTCGACCGGCGGCGGGGAGGTGTCGCATAGTGGCCTAGTGCGCCCGCCTGCTAAGCGGGTTGAGGTTTAAACCTCTCGCGAGTTCAAATCTCGCCACCTCCGCCGTAAAAGCAACAAGCAAGACTCGAGGGACCAGCCGCGAACGTGGCTGGTCCTTTTTGCGTGGCAACCCAGGGCGGAGCTCGCTCCGCCGAAATAGCAAGGAGCAAGGCTCGGGCAACCGACCTTGCTCCTTTGCTCGTTGTGAAGGAACGCAACCAAGGGCGGAGCTTGCACCGCCGTAAACGCAACAAGCAAGACTGGAAGCACCAGCCGCGCAGCGTGGCTGGTCCTTTTGCGTCAGCCCTCGAAGCGGGTGTAGCCGTTGGCGGTGTTGAGGCGGTCGTAGATGTCGCGGACCAGCTCATCGCGGCGGTCGCCGACGTACGCGAGGGGGAAGCTCAGGATCTTCTCGTCGCCGCGGGTGAAGAAGAGCCGACCATCGGCGTGATCGACACCCTCGACCTGAGACCACGGCATCGTGATGCGCCGGACGGTCAACCGGCCACCGACGCGTACCGAATCAGCAGTCGTGCGTACCACGACCGGGGGCCACAGCGTCATCGATGCGATGTTGACCAGGAGCAGCGCCACCAGGACGACACACACCCAGGCCCAGGCGCCCGACAGCAGGAACGCGCCGACCGTGAAGGTGCCCAGCGTCATCACGTTGATGCCGAGTGGGCGCAGGACGAAGCGACGATCGAGACGATAATTCATAGAGCAGAGGGGGCGGGATTCGAACCCGCGGCTGACATTGCTGCCAGCGAGCGCTTTCAAGGCGCTTCCGATCGGCCGCTCCGGCACCCCTCCTGGGTGGCAGCACCAAGGTGCTGCGCCGGGATAAATTGTCGCACTACTACTTGAGCGGGGCGAAGCGAGGTGGCTCCACTCGTACGAGCTCCTCGATCGCCCGGTCAGCCCGCGCCGACTGCTGCTTCATGACCTGATGGCGGATGATCAACCCGACGATCAGGCCGAGGATCGCCGAGTAGAGCGTCGAATAGCCGATGTACGTCGGAAACGCCCCGGGGGTGACGAGGGACGTCGCGAGCACCGCGGTGCCGATCACGGCGAACACCTGGACCCACCACCCTTCGCGACGCCTGGAGCGCAGCGAGACGCCGACGATCAGCGCCGGGAAGCCGACGAACACCTCCACCGGGCGGGGCACGCCGTGGATGTGCGTGCGCATCCAGATCACCGACTCGTCGATGATCTGTACGAGTGACTGTGATCCGTTGCTGCGCACCAACGAGCTGTAGACGAGCACCAACAGCACCAGGGCAGCCACCCCGGCGATGATGAGGAAGTTCTGCCGCCCGATGCCGTGAAGGCCGGCGCCAAGGTTCCACACCAGGCTGATGACGAGGCCGAGCGAGATGGTGATGACCGCGAGGTTGAAGCGCTGGTAGTCGACGGGGGCGTTCCAGGCGGCGACGGCGAGCGTCCCGCTGAGGGCGACCATCAGGGTCACGACGTACTCACCCGTGGCGGCGACGGCGCCAGACGCAGGCCGGGTCACCATCACGGCCCAGACCGATGCCAGCACTGCCGTGGCGGCGGCGGACGCGGCGAGCAACATGTTGGTCTCGAGGGCGACGGAGGCGACGCCGAGCACCGTGACGAGCGGGAGCCAGATGCGCAGGAACCCGCCGCCACGCAGGATCAGGCCCACCGTGAACACGATCATGAGCAACGCCGCCGAGGGCCGTTCGATCCACGTCGGGCTGCCGACCGCGACCACGGCACAGCCCGCCCCGATCGTGCCGACGATCCACGCCAGGACCATGGCGACGGTGAGAGTCATCGCCGCACGGGCCGACTCGATGCGCGGCTCACGGGTCGGCACGTCGTACGCGGGCGCCACCGACGAATCCAGCTTGCGTCGTCCACCCTGGGGCGTACGGGGCATCAGCGGATCCTTCGATTGGCGAGCGAGGGGTTGACGTCACGCGCGCGCGTCACGTCGTCGGCGTCAAGGACCGCCTGCACGATCGCCGGAGCGTCCTCAGCCTCGACCACGATAGAGCCCCACGGGTCGATCACGACGCTGTGCCCGGTGTAGCGGTCACCACCCTGCGCGGCCGCGGCGACGTGCACGGTGTTCTCGATCGCACGAGCAGCCAGCAGGGTGCGCCAGTGATGCAGCTTGTGGTCACCGGCGACCCAGGCGGCCGGTACGACCAGCAGCTCCGCGCCGGCGTCGACGAGGGCCCTCGCGTGCTCGGGGAACCGCAGGTCGTAACACGTCATCAGGCCGACGGGGCGACCAGCGATCTCGACGACGACCGGCTGGATCTCGCCCGCGCTGAGCCGGTCGGACTCGCGATAGCCGAAGGAGTCGTACAGGTGGATCTTGCGATAGGTGGCCTTGAGACCGCCGGGCTCGACGACGACCAGGGTGTTGAACGGCAGGTCCTCGGTCTGCTCGAACATGCCGGCGACGATCGTCGTCTGGAGCCGGCCCGCCTCGGCGGTGAGCATCTGCACGAACGGCCCGTCCAGCGGCTCGGCGGCAGCTCGCAGGTCGAGGTCAGGCGGCCCGAAGTCGTGCATCGCACCTTCGGGCAGGACCACCAGGTCGAGTCCGTCCGAAGCAGACAGCTCACCGAGCTGCCTGACGATGTCGTCACGGTTGGTCGCCGAGTTGGTCGCCGAGACGAGCTGGACCAGTGCAACACGCATGAGAGCAATTCTCGCAGGTGCTGCCTGACATCCCGGACGAATGGGTGAGTAGCGTACGAGCATGCGTGCCGTAGTGGTCTCCCAGCCCGGCGAGGTCGACTCCCTCGAGGTGGTCGACCTCCCCGTGCCCGAACCAGGGCCGGGCGAGGTGCTGATCGAGGTCGCCGCGGCCGGCGTCAACCGGGCTGACCTGTTGCAGCGTCGCGGGTTCTACGACCCGCCCCCCGGAGCAACTCCCGTCCTCGGCCTCGAGTGCTCAGGGGCCATCGCCGCAGTCGGCGAGGGCGTCACCGATCTGCAGCCCGGCACTCAGGTGTGCGCCCTGCTCAGCGGCGGCGGCTACGCCGAGTACGTCGCGGTTCCGGCGGGACAGGTGGCGTCGGTTCCACGCGGCGTCTCGCTGCTGCACGCTGCCGGCCTGATGGAGGTCGCCTGCACCGTCTGGTCGAACGTCTTCATGATGGGCCGGCTCGAGAACGGCGAGACCCTGCTCGCGCACGGTGGCGGCAGCGGCATCGGCACGATGGCGATCCAGCTCGGCAAGGCGTTCGGTGCTCGCGTCGCGGTCACCGTCGGCTCGGAGGACAAGGCCGCGTTCTGCCGAGAGCTGGGTGCCGACATCGTCATCAACTATCGCGAGCAGGACTTCGCCGAGACGCTCAAGGAGCAGGGCGTCGCGGCCGACGTCATCCTCGACATCATGGGCGCCAAGTACCTCGCCGCCAACCTGTCGGTCCTGGCGACCGCGGGCAGGCTCGTGATCATCGGCATGCAGGGCGGCGTCAAGGGCGAGCTCGACATCGCCGCTCTCCTCGCCAAGCGAGCCGCCGTCATGGCGACCTCGCTGCGCGCACGACCGTCGGCCGAGAAGGCCGCCATCGTCTCGGCGATGGTGGCGCAGGTGTGGCCGCTGATCGCCGACGGAACCGTACGACCGATCATCCATGAGACCTACCCGCTCGAGGACGTACGTACGGCGCACCAGGTGTTGGAGGACTCCTCCCACACCGGCAAGGTGTTGCTCACCATTTAGGCTGGTCGCATGACTGATGCGCAGCCAGAGATCATCGGACCCGACGGTCAGCAGGTTCCGGTTCCCAAGGACAGCCCACTCTCCGAACTCGTCAACCAGCCCGCAAAGGTCATGCGCATCGGCGGGATGATCCGCCAGCTCCTCGACGAGGTCAAAGCGGCGCCGCTCGACGAGGCGAGCCGGGTGCGACTGCGCGACATCCACCTGCAGTCGATCAAGGAGCTCGAGGACGGACTCGCACCGGAGCTGGTCGATGAGCTCGAACGCCTCAGCCTCCCCTTCAACGACGAGACCCCCTCCGAAGGTGAGCTCCGTATCGCCCAGGCTCAGCTGGTCGGCTGGCTCGAAGGACTCTTCCACGGCATCCAGGCGGCGCTTTATGCACAGCAGGTGCAGGCTCAGGCGCAGTTCCAGAACATGCGTCTCGCTCTACCGGGTCCAAACGACACTAAAGGTGACGATTCGGACACAAAGAGCGATTCAGGCGATCCCAACGGGATGTACCTCTAGGATTGCTCTTGATGTGAACTGAGTCACCTGGGGAGAAACAGGCGACGCAGTCGATTGGGAAGAGGGAGCCCATGACCATCGTCAATGAGACGACCACACCTTCGTGCATTTCTGCACCTGGGGTGTTCAACGACGAGAACCTGCACAATCCACCGGCACGACACGAGGTGTCGTTGAGCGAGTGGGAGCGACTGACCGCCAAACGAGCGACCGCGCACCGACAGTGCGCAGGTTGCCCGCTGATGGTCGAGTGCCTCTATCGCGCTGTCGTCGAGATGGATGTGTCCGGATTCGTCGCGTGCACCACCGAGAGCGACCGGCACAAGATTCGCGCCGAGCTCGGCATCCAGGTGGCACAGCCAGCTGTTGTGTTCGGCGGCGCGCGCGTCGGCGGCGGACCGCTGAGTCACGAAGCCGTGATGATGATGCGTCACGCGTACCCCAAGGACACCTGCGGTCAGCTTGCGGAGCGTCTGGACTGCTCGACCTCGACGATCAAGCGGCACATGCGTCGTGCCCGCGCGATGAAGAAGGACGCTGACTCCACGCCGCAAGAGGTTCCGGCCCTGCCGACGATCGAGCAGGTGCTCGACTGCTTCGACGCGCTCGAGTCCAGCAAGGTCGCCTGACCACCCCCGGGTTTTGGGCACTTGTTCGGCCTTAGTGTTGGCCGCCCAAAGGCCCGGGAAGAACCGCCCAAAACTTGAAGGGTTCCACGGGGGCGGCGGCTCCAGAGCTTTATTATCCACCACCGGCTGCAAATCGGTTGTCGCAGATCACTGTGCCCGTCGTTGATGACGATAGTAGAGGCTGGGCTTCTATCACGGCGCCGTCCATCCCTTATGGCCGAACGGCCGTTCACCACCGCCGAGGCCCAACCTCGCGGGCATCTCGCCGGCGACGTTCTTTCGCGGGCCTCGCTTCCGACGGCTGTTTCGCGGCGTCTACGTCCCGGCACGACCTCGAAGCTGACGACGCCTACGTCCCCTGGCTGACGGGCGGCGCAACTCGTGCTTCCGACGGATGCGGGGTCATTCGCCACCTCACCGCGCTGGGCGGTGTACGGGCTCGATATCGGTCCCGGTTGGCCGCTGCACTTCTCTACGTCCGCCTCGACCCCGCACACCCGGCAGCAGGGCATCGTCGTTCACCGGCGTCAGGGTCAACTTCCATCCCCGGCTCGTTTCGGGCTTTCCCGTGACCGGACCCGAGCGAACGGTCATCGACATCGCCACCAACGTCAGCTTTGTGGAGCTGGTTCAGGCCGCCGACTGGATGATACACGCCGGGCAGACAACCTGGTCACTCGCGGAACGCGCCCAAGAATGGCACATCGACGGGGTGCGACGCATACGTCGGGCCGTCCGTTGTTCGTGAGGGGCCGAATCCCCCATGGAGTACTCTGCTGGCTGATGATCATCTTCGGTAGGCTCCCCGGCCGTGTGCGACCCCGTGATTCGCGACGCGTCGGACGATTTATCGCTCGCGGCGACCTGGTGTACGTCGAGTTCAAGCGCGTCGTCGAGTACGACGGGTGGCGTCGCGAGCGAGACGGGCGGCAACACCAGCGCGACATGGTACGCGGGGAAACGCTCGAAGCTGCCCACTGGCGGCTCATCGTCGTGACGTCTGAGGACCTACGGGACAAGCGCGAGGTCATACGTCGTATCCACGCGGGCGCTCAAGGCCCGAGAGGGCTCTGAGGGGCGCGCCCCGCTCTTCAACGCGTCGTGGGACAAGCTCCTCGACGTGATCCGCAGCCGCCCAAGTTTTGGGCATTTTGTTCGGCGCTTTGGATACTCATCTGCCGAGGAAGTGCCCAAAACTTGGGGCTGGGGCTCAGAGGTAGCGCTGCAGCTCGGTGGCCAGGCCGTCCTCGGTGATCGTGCCGGTGATGTGGTCGGCGACGACCTTGAGCGACTACGGGCGCCTGGCCCATCGCGACGCCACGACCGGCCCAGATCAGCATCTCGACGTCATTGTTGCCGTCGCCGACCGCAAGGACGTCTGACGCGGAAACGCCGAGCCGGGTCGCACAGGTAGGTCAGCCCCGACGCCTTGCTGACGCCGTCGGGAGCGAGGTCGAGCCAGGCGGTGTAGCCGATGTAGTAGTTGGTGTCGGCGAGCCCAAGATCCTCGACGAGCTTCGCGAACTCCTCCTGACTGTGGTCAGGCGCACGGATGACGACGCGGGTCACCGGCTCGCCGATCAGCGCCTCGACCGGCTCGACCGTCATCTTGCCGTTGATCTCGCCCTCGGGGAACGGCTTGTTCAGCCGGTAGCCCACGCCGATGTCCTCGACGGCAACGAGCGCATCGGGCACGTGCTCGAGCACCCGACGTACGGCCTCGCTCGCGTCGAACGTCACGGTCTGCAACAGCTCGACGGGGTTGAACGTGAACACGATCGCGCCGTTGCTGGCGATCGCGTACGCATCGTCGATGCCGAGCAGGTCAGCGGTGTTGAGCACGCCCGGGATCGCCCGGCCC
>CAWKHU010000004.1:0-35581 GCA_963849625.1 uncultured Actinomycetota bacterium | reverse complement strand
GACGGAGTACTGGAACGACAAGCCCACCCGTCGGCGGCAACGCCCATCACGGTTGCCGGGGCCAACGTCACCGGTATCAACGCCGCCCTGGCCGCCGGCTCCGGCATCACGGGCCACGTCTCCGGTGTCGACGTCGACACCACCGTGTCTGCCTACTCGCAGGTCGGCGGCGTCTGGACCAAGATGGGCGAGGAGTACGCCTATGGCAGGTTTGGTGGCGACTACCGGATCACGCTGCCCGCGGGCACCTACAAGCTGAAGTTCGAAGATCACTTCTACGCGCCGCAGTCTGGAACAACAAGGCGACATTCGCAGCCGCCGACCCGATCGTGGTGTCAGGCGGTTACGTCACGGGCAAGAATGCCTCGTTGACCGGATTGCCGGACGTCACGAACTCGGTGGCGCCGAGCATCACGGGTACGGCGCAAGTGGGTCAGACCCTGACGGCGCACGACGGCACGTGGGGTCCGAGCCCAGTGACGACCACCCGCCAGTGGCTCGCCGACGGTGAGGAGATCGAGGGCGCGACTGGCGTGACCTTCGTGCCGACATCGGGCCAGATCGGCCGGTCGATCTCACTGCAGGTCACGGGATCAAAGCCTGGTCACAACTCTCTCCAGCGTGAGTCGGACTACACGGCCGAGGTGACTGCTCCATCGTCAGCCATCGTTGCCGCGACGCCCACCATCACGGGCACGCCCAAGGTCGGGGTCACGCTCACGGCGAATCCCAATGCCAGCTCGTGGACACCCAGCAGTGGTGTTGCCTTCACCTACGAGTGGATGCGTGGATCGACACCCATCAGCGGGGCGACCTCGTCGACCTACACGCCGGTCGCGGCTGATGTCGGCCAGACCATCAAGGTCAAGGTGACGGGCACGAAGGCTGGGATGACGCCGGCCAACGCGACCTCCGCTCCGACGGCTGCGGTCGCGGCAGCTGATGCCACTCCGATGACGCCTGGCACGGTGACGGTGTCAGGTACGGCGAAGGTGGGTCAGACGTTGACGGCGAACGAGGGCACGTGGTCTCCGGCGTTGTCGGGCGCTGAGTACAGCTATCAGTGGATCCGCGGATCGACGGAGATCGCGGGTGCGACGTCGAAGACGTACGTGCCGGTGGCCGCGGATGTGGGCCAGACGTTGAAGGTCAAGGTGACCGGCACGAAGGCTGGATATACGTCGGCGAACGCGACGTCGGCGGCGACGTCTGCGGTCGCTGCGGGCACGATGACGCCCGGGACAGTGACGGTGTCTGGCACCGCGGCGATCGGGTCGACCCTGACGGCGAACGAGGGCACCTGGTCCCCGGCGTTGTCGGGCGCTGAGTACAGCTATCAGTGGATCCGCGGATCGACGGAGATCGCGGGTGCGACGTCGAAGACGTACGTACCGGTGGCCGCGGATGCGGGGCAGACGTTGAAGGTCAAGGTGACCGGCACGAAGGCCGGATACACGTCGGCCAACGCCACGTCTGCAGCGACGGCTCCAGTGACCGGCACGATGACGGCTGGCACGGTGACGGTGTCCGGCACGGCGAAGGTGGGTCAGACCTTGACGGCGAACGAGGGCACGTGGACTCCGGCGTTGTCGGGCGCTGAGTACACCTATCAGTGGATCCGTGGTGCGTCGACGGAGATCGCGGGTGCGACGTCGAAGACGTACGTGCCGGTGGCCGCGGATGTGGGCCAGACGTTGAAGGTCAAGGTGACCGGCACCAAGGCTGGATACACGTCGGCGAACGCGACGTCGGCGGCTACGTCTGCGGTGGCTGCGGGCACGATGACGCCCGGCACGGTGACGGTGTCTGGCACCGCGGCGATCGGGTCGACCCTGACGGCGAACGAGGGCACGTGGTCTCCGGCGTTGTCGGGCGCTGAGTACAGCTATCAGTGGATCCGTGGTGCGTCGACGGAGATCGCGGGTGCGACGTCGAAGACGTACGTACCGGTGGCCGCGGATGCGGGGCAGACGTTGAAGGTCAAGGTGACCGGCACCAAGGCCGGATACACGTCGGCGAATGCTACGTCACCTGCCACGTCAGCAGTGGTTGCCGCGCTGACTCCGGGAACCGTGACCGTCACGGGCACGCCGAGGTTGGGTCAGACGTTGACGGCGAACGAGGGCACTTGGACTCCGACTGGCGTGAGCTTCGAGTACCAGTGGATCCGCGGATCGACGGTAATCGTGGGTGCGACATCCAAGACGTACGTGACGGTCGTGGCCGACCTGGGTCAGACGTTGAAGGTCAAGGTGACCGGCACGAAGTCGGGCTACACCTCCGCCAACGCGACGTCAGCTGCGACGGCTGCGGTCAAGGTCGCTCCGTCGATGTCGGTCTCCGGCAAGGGAGCCAAGAAGAAGGCAACGTTGACCATCACGGTCAAGGCCACGGGCGTGGTGCCCACGGGCAGGGTCACGATCAAGCTCGGATCCAAGACGCTCAAGACCGTCACGCTGAAGTCGGGCAAGGCATCTGTGACGTTGACCAAGCAGAAGAAGGGCAATCGCAAGTACACGATCATCTATGGAGGTGATGCCAAGGTCCTGGCCAAGACCGTCACGAAGACGGTGAAGGTCAAGTAGTCGTCATCGGCGTGGTCGGGGCCCTGATTCAGGGCTAGTGTCCCCTCTATCGGGGAAACCCTCGGTGGTTCACCACAGAGGAGAAGCATGCGACATGCCTTGAGGCTGCTCGTGCTCATGTTTGCGGCCATGACCGTCCTGTCGGGAACGGGCGCCAGCGCCGCGCCGCAGTCCACGGCGGACCAGCCAGTCGTACGTGTCGGAACCGAGGGGACGTACCCGCCGTTTTCGTTCCACGACGCGAAGACCAACAAGCTCACGGGCTACGACATCGACGTCATCAAGGCGGTCGCCAAGAAGGCCGGCTGGCGGCTCGAGTTCGTCGAGACGACGTTCGACGCGATCTTCGCGGCACTCGAGGCCGAGCGCATCGACGTCATCGCCAACCAGGTGACCTTCAACCCTGAGCGGGACGCCAAGTACGGCCTTGGCACGACATACACCTACTCCCATGGCGTCATCGTGGTGAAGAAGGGCACGAAGGGGATCACCTCCCTTGAGGACGTCAAGGGCAAGGTGGCGGCCGAGTCCACCACCACGAGCTGGGCGGACGTGGCCCGCAAGGCCGGCGCCAAGATCCAGGCCGTCGAGGGTTTCTCGCAGGCGGCAGCGCTCGTGGTCCAGGGCCGGGCCGACCTGCTGATCAACGACAACATCGCTGCGCTCGACTACCTCAACACCACCGGCAAGGACGACATCGAGATCGTCGGTGACGCCGGCAACGAGGTGAGCAAGCAGGTGCTGGCCTTCCGCAAGGGTGACCCCCGGCTCGAGGAGTCCAACCGGGCACTCGCGGCGCTGGCGGCTGACGGCACGCTCAAGAAGATCTCCGAGAAGTACTTCAAGACCGACATCTCGGTACCGGAGAGCGGCAAGGTCGACGTCTCCGGCGGACGTGAGGTGCGCAGCGACTCCCAGGTCGTCAAGGACGCTGCGTGGCCCATGTTCAAGAAGCTTCTGATCGTGACGATCCCACTGACGGTGATCAGCTTCGTGATCGGACTGGTGCTGGCCATCGCCGCCGCACTTGCACGCATCTCGACCAGCAAGATCCTCAGCGGGATCGCCCGGGCATACATCTCGATCATCCGCGGCACGCCGCTGCTGCTGCAGCTGTTCATCGTGTTCTACGGCCTTCCCGAGATCGGCATCGACCTGGATCCTTGGCCGGCTGCCGTCCTGGCCCTGAGCCTGAACGTCGGAGGGTACGCCGCAGAGGTCGTACGCTCGGCGATCCTGTCGGTTCCCCGTGGCCAGTTCGAGGCCGGATCGACGATCGGCATGGGCTATTGGCAGACGCTGAAGCGCATCGTCTTCCCCCAGGCTGCGCGCACTGCGGTGCCACCGCTGTCCAACACCGCGATCTCGTTGCTCAAGGACACTTCTCTGGTGTCAGTGGTGCTTCTGACCGACATGTTCCGCCAGGCGCAGCTCGCCTCCGCGAACGCCCAGCTCTTCCTGCCGGTCTACATCCTCGCCGGTGTCTACTACTGGGTCGTGTGCGTCGGCATGGCCAGCATCCAAGGCAGACTCGAAACTCGACTGAACAGGTTCGTGGCCTCATGACCGACATCCAGCAGACCGACAATGACATGGGCGACCTCCGAGTTCGGGCGAGGAGCATCAACAAGTCGTTCGGCGACAACCACGTGCTCCGCGGCATCGACCTCGACGTGGCCGCCGGCACCACATCAGTCCTGATCGGACCATCGGGCTCGGGCAAGACCACGATCCTGCGATCGCTCAACGTCCTCGAGCGGCCCGACTCCGGCACGATCCGCATCGACGACGTGGAGGTTGACTTCGCCACCTTGCCGGAGAAGGGTTCGGCGGCCCGCCAGCAGATCGCTGCGTTGCGGGCTCAGAGCGGCATGGTGTTCCAGGCGCACAACCTGTTCCCTCACAAGACCGTCCTCGAGAACGTCATCGAGGGTCCCGTGCAGGTGCAGAAGCGTGAGCAGGACGAAGCGATCGCCGATGCGCGTGAGCTGCTCGAACAGGTCGGACTCAGCGACAAGGCGGACCAGTACCCGTTCCAGCTCTCGGGTGGTCAGCAGCAGCGCGTCGGGATCGCCCGCGCGCTCGCCCTGAAGCCGCGCGTCATGTTGTTCGACGAACCGACCTCGGCGCTCGACCCCGAGCTGGTCGGTGAGGTGCTCTCCGTCATCAAGGACCTCGCCACCGAAGGGTGGACCACGGTGCTGGTGACACACGAGATCCGTTTCGCCGAACAGGTCGCCGACCAGGTGCTGTTCCTGGACGAGGGGATCGTCGTCGAGCGCGGCACCAGCGCTCAGGTCATCGGTGACCCGACGCAGGAGCGTACGAAACAGTTCCTGGACCGGATACTCAACCCTGCCTGATGCCGTGGCGGCCGTCCGACACCTGAGAGCCGCATGCGGAATAGATCACCCACCGCTTAGACTTATGAGTTCGACAAACGGTGAAGGGGCTGGGGTGACTGATCAGAAGGCTGCGCTCGTGGCTCAGCAGGAGATCGCCGCCGAACAGACCTACGTCGACCACGTCTATGAGCGGCTCGAGGCTTCGGGCCAGATGGCGCAGGCGCTGGTCGCCGAGGGCTATGCGCGCGGCCACATCGGGCACGAAGGCGGCCTCGTCGAACGCGACGCGATGGTGTTCCAGGCGTCCAAGCGCATCGCCGCGCTCAATGCCGCACACGACGGCCTCGTGTTCGGCCGGCTCAACCTGATCGACGGAGAGTCGCGCTACATCGGCCGCATCGGCGTACGCGACGAAAACCGTGACGTCATCGTCGTCGACTGGCGTGCCCCTGCCGCAGCCGTGTTCTACCAAGCAACCGCGCAGGATCCGGCCGGTGTCATCCGCCGCCGCGTGCTGCGATGCTCCGGTGAAAAGGTCATCGGCGTCGAAGATGACCTGCTGGACGCGGACAACGCCGCCGACGACCTGGTCATCGTCGGCGAAGGCGCACTGCTCGCCAGCCTGAGCCGCGCCCGTGACAGCTCGATGCACTCGGTCGTCGCCACGATCCAGAAGGAGCAGGACGAGGCGATCCGCGCTCCCAGCCGCGGCGCGACCACGATCGGTGGCGGACCCGGCACCGGCAAGACGGTCGTGGCGCTGCACCGCGCGGCCTATCTCCTCTACACCGATCGTCGCCGTTTCGAGTCCGGCGGTGTGCTCGTCGTCGGCCCCTCGTCGGTGTTCATGAACTACATCGAGCGCGTCCTGCCGAGCCTCGGCGAGACCAGCGTGACGCTGCGTTCGCTCGGCGAGGTCGTCGACGGTCTGCGCGCCGGCCGCCACGACGAGCCGGTCGCCGCTGCCGCCAAGGGCTCGTCCCGGATGGCGGCGTTCCTCGGCCGAGCCGCCGCCGCACCCCTGCCGGGAGCGCCCACGGAGTTCCGCTACTTCTACAAGGACGACGTGCTGCGCCTCGGCGCGGCCGACCTCGACCGCATCCGGCGTCAGCTCCTGTCAGGTGGCAAGCGCAACCGGGCGTACGACAAGGCGCCTGCGGCACTCGTCGACGCACTGTGGCGTCAGGTCGCCGGTGAGCGGGCGTTGGAGAAGGGCGAGGCGGAGTTCACCGAGATCGTGACGACCGATGACGCGTTCGTCTCGTTCGTCGAGGACTGGTGGCCACCGGTCGACCCGATCGAGGTCTGGCGCACGTTGCCCGATGTCATCGACGCTCTGGGACGCGGCGCCTTCTCCACCGAAGAGCTGACCGCCCTCAAGACTTCCTGGGCCCTCGGCGAGCCCAGCATCGAGGACATTCCGCTGATCGACGAGCTCCGCTACGTCATCGGCGAGATCCCCGACAACGGTGATGATGACGACGACGGCCCCAAGCAGCTGATGAGCTTCGAGCGGCGCGAACGCGAAGAGCGCGACGATCGCTACCGGGCAACTCGCAGCATCGAGGACGACGGTTTCGCCCACGTACTGGTTGACGAGGCGCAGGATCTCTCGCCGATGCAGTGGCGCATGCTGGGCCGCCGAGGACGCCATGCCAGCTGGACGATCGTCGGTGACGAGGCGCAGTCGTCGTGGCCGCATCCGCGCGAGTCGGCGGCTGCCCGCAAGGCCGCGCTCGAGGGCAAGCCCGAACACGCATTCCGGTTGTCGACCAACTATCGCAACTCTGCCGAGATCTACGATCTCGCGGCCAAGGTGGCCGTGATCGGCATCAACGATCCCGATCTCGCCGAGGCGGTTCGCCGTACGGGCGAGCACCCGCAGCACCTGGTGGTCGACCCAGCCGAGCTGACGTCGCAGCTCCGCACCAGCACCGAGGCCATCCTTGACCGGGTTGAGGGAACGGTCGCGCTGGTGGCCCCACGCGATGAGCTCGAACGTCTGCGCGCTGAGCTGGCCGATCTGCTCGTCAAGCACCCCACCCGGCTGCGCCTGCTCGACGGTCTCGACACCAAAGGTCTTGAGTTCGACGGCGTCGTCGTCGCCCAGCCCGACGAGATCACCCACGAGTCGTCGGCCGGATGGCGCACCCTGTACGTCGTGCTGACCCGTGCCACGCAGCTCCTCACGACGGTCGGCACCTCAGACCGCTGGCGAGAGCGGATCACCTGACCCGCTCATTGAAGGTCCTGCTGCTGGCGCTGCTCGCAATCGGCGTCGCGGTCCCGACTGCCTATACGACGTTCATCCACTCCGAACGGGCGATCGTCATCGGCGCGCACGAAGCGACCGTGCAACCTGATTTCAGCAAGTACGCGCGCATCGACTTCGGGCCGTTGCTGCCGCCGGTGAGACTGCCGGCGGAGGCGCCGCTCGGCATCGGGGTCGACATCCGCCTCGGTGATGCGGATGTGTCTGACCTCAATCAGCTGCTGGCACGTGACGCCGTGATCGCCTCGCAGCCTCAGGGCGAGATCGCGTCCGTACGGTCCCAGATCGTCTCGATGGCGATCGACGCGATTCTGCGTGGTCTTGGCGTCGCGCTCCTCGCGCTGCTCATCGCGGCCCTCGGTTGGAAGGCGATCGGCCGCGAGCGTCGGCGAGCGCTTCTCGCGGCGGCCCGGCGGCCCAGCCGTCCGCAGAGATGGTGGACGGTGGCCGTGGTGGCATCGACGTTGGTGGCGCTGACGCTGGTCGCCGCCCCCGAGCGGCCGCGTTCCACGGATGAGGCGTGGACTCCGATCGGCACCGTGTTCCCGCAGCTGCCTGCTGACCCGGTTCTCGATCGGGTAGAGCTTGCCGAGGGAGCATCGACGAGCGGCAGCAGGGTCCTGGTCGAAGGAGCTTTGTCGACATATCGGACCTCCGTGGCGTTCTACGGCAAGCTGGCAAAGAAGGCCAGGCTCGGTGACCGTACGAACGCCGCTCGAGGGGCAGACCACGGCGCTGGTCGTCACCGATCGACACGACAACATCGGCATGGATCCCGTCGCGCGCGCGATCGCTGACCAGGCTCAGGCCACGATGCTGATCGACCTCGGTGACGACACCTCCAACGGGGCGAGCTGGGAGACGTTCAGCCTCAACTCGTTGGCCCGTGAGTTCGAGGGCTTCGACATCATCTCGGTGGCCGGCAACCACGACAACGGACCGACCGTCCCCAAGCAGATGGCGGAAAAGGGCTTCACCGTGCTCGCCGGCAAACCAGTGATGGTCAATGGCATCCGGTTCCTCGGCAGCAGCGATCCGCGGAGCTCTGGGCTCACAGCCGGCTACAACGGCAATGAGTCAGACAACATCAGCGCGATCGGCGCACAGGACGACAAGCTCACCAAAGCGGCATGCAACGACGGCGACGTCAACGTCATCGCCGTCCACAGCCCGGCATCGGTCAAGAAGGCTGCACAGTCTGGTTGCGCGGACTTGGTGCTGACTGGGCACCTGCACCGTCAGGTCGGACCTACCCTGCTGACGGGACTCAATGGTCGAGCCACGACGACGCTGACGACCGGAACCACCGGCGGCGCCGTCTACGCCTTCGCGCTGGGCAGCAAGCTCCGCCGCACCGCCCAGGTCACGATCGTCACCTTCGCCGATGGGGTGCCGGTGGGCCTGCAACCGGTCACCTTCGACTCGGGAGGTCGCATCGTGGTCGACGACTACTCGCCCATCACGGCTTCGAGCCGGAACAGCGACTCACGATGAGCTCGGCGTAGGCGCGGGCGCACATCACCACTTCATCGATCAGCACGTTCTCATCGATCGCGTGGGCGTCGACGATGTCCCCGGGTCCGTACTGCAGCGTCGGTATGCCGGCCGCGGCGTACTGACGCAGGTCGGACCCGTACGGTGCGCCGGCCAGTCCCGGGCTCGGCGCCCCGGTCGCCGTGACGGCTGCGACGACCTCGTCCCCGAAGGCATGTCCCGGCGGGAGGGTGCCGGCCGCGAAGTGTCCACCCGGCCAGGTGACGACGGGCGGGTTGCTCGCCAACCAGTCGTCATCGACCGCAGCAACGGCCGCCTCGAAGGCTCGCTTGGCCTCGGCAAACGACTCACCAGGCATCACGCCGTACCGTCCCTCGGCCACGAGCTGGTCGGGGACGGTGCTGGCCCAGTCGCCAGCCTGGATGATGCCAACGCTGATGGGCCAGGGCAGCCCGCCGAACGGGGCGGGCGGCGCCGCGTTGCGGGAGGTCTCGAGCTGACGCAGGGCCCGGTTGATGAGCTCGAACGCGTCGATCGCACTGCGGCCGGACGCGCGCATCGAGCCGTGCGTGGAACGCCCCTGCACCTCGACACGGAACGTCAGCGAGCCCGCGTTGGCTGAGACGATCTGTCCTGCGGTCGGCTCGGCGATCACACAGGCGTCGCCGGCATGACCGCGCCGCAGGGTCGCGAACGTACCGAGTCCGCCGTCCTCCTCGCCGATCACGGTGTGCACGGCGAAGGGGCGAGCCAAGGTCAGCTGGCTGACCGCCCGCGCCGCGGCGATGATCGCGACCACCCCACCCTTCATGTCGCAGACGCCGCGGCCGTACCAGCGCCCGCCCTCCTCGCGTATGTGCCACGGGTCGCCGCTGGTCCACGACTCGGAATCTCCGGGGGGCACGACATCCACGTGCCCGTTGAGGATCAGAGCGGGAGCGCCAGCTGCGGACACTCCGACGCAACCCCAGGCCTCGTCCCGCTCGACCTCTTCACCCGGGTAGTCCGTGTCGGAGCGCAGTGCGTCGAGGTCCAATGGCCAGTGGTCGACGTCGAGGCCGAGCCCCGTCAACGTGGCGGCACACCAGTGCTGTGCGGCGACCTCTGCATCCGAGCCGCCGACGCTCGCAATGTTGACCAGTTGCGCAAGATCACGCCTGATCAGGTCGACGTCGATGTCCATGCCGCCAGCATGGCAGCCGATCGAAATCTGCCGCCGATAGGATCGAGCTCTCATGAACCAGATCGACGATCTCCTCGCGCAGCCCGCGTTCGCGCTGATCCGCGTACGTGACTCCGACACCGTCACGCTCGTCGGTGGTACCCGTTCCGATCTTGACTCGCTTGCCGACATCCCTGCGGTGCCCGGCGACGGTGAGGGCTGGGACCACCTGGTGCTGGTGCCGTACGCGCAGGTCCGCGAGCGCGGCTTCGAGGCACATCAGGACGGCACCCCGCTCACGGCGATCGCGGTCGAGCACTCCGCAGAGGTCTCGATCGCCGAGCTGTTGCCGCAGCTGCCCGACGCGCCGATCGACTTCGCCGACCGCGGGGGGTTCGAGACCAGCGACGACGACTACGCCGACGTCGTCCGCCAGATCATCGATGACGAGATCGGTCAGGGTGAGGGTGCCAACCTCGTCATCGGCCGGCATTTCCGTGCACAGGTCGCAGACTGGGGTCACGAGCGGGCGCTGACCGTCTTTCGCCGGCTGCTCGAGCGCGAGCGCGGCGCGTTCTGGACCTTCCTGATCTTCACCGGCGACCGCTACCTGATCGGCGCGAGCCCCGAGCGTCATGTCAGTGTCGAGGCCGGACAGGTGCGGATGAACCCCATCAGCGGCACGTTCCGCATGCGCGGCCTCGAGACCCACGCCGACAAGAAGCGTGAGCTGCTCTCCTTCCTCAAGGACGAGAAGGAGATCTACGAGCTCTTCATGGTCGTCGACGAAGAGCTCAAGATGATGTGCGACATCTGCCACGAGGGCGGACTCGTGCTCGGCCCCTACCTGAAGCCGATGACGCATCTGGTGCACACCGAGTACCTCCTTGCCGGTCGCACGCATCGCACGGTCAACGAAGTGCTGCGTGACTCGATGTTCGCCGCCACCGTCACCGGCAGCCCCGTCGAGAACGCGTGCCGACTGATCAAGCAGTACGAGGAGGAGGGCCGCGGCTACTACGCCGCCGTCGCCGCTCTGATCGGCCGCGATGCCGACGGCATGCCACGTGCGGACGCACCGATCCTGATCCGTACGGCTGACGTCGACCTCGACGGCAATCTCAAGGTGACGGCCGGCGCGACGCTCGTACGCGACTCCGACCCGATGTATGAGACCAAGGAGACCTGGGCCAAGGCGTCCGGGATCCTGAGCGCCTTTGGGCTCGTCGACGCCGCACCCGATCCGGTCGATGGCTTCGACGCGTTCACCCGCGAGGACGACGTGATCATCGCGCTCGGCTCACGCAATCAGCGGCTCAGCCAGTTCTGGCTGACCGACCAGTCCGGCGCTGCGCCCGTGCAGTCGCTGGTCGGCAAGCGTGTCGTCATCGTTGACGGCGAGGACGACTTCGTCAACATGCTGTCGCACGTGTTCGGCGTGCTCGGCATGACCACCGACATCATTCGCCACGACGCGTACGCCGACGGTGACCTCGACGGATATGACCTCGTGGTCGTGGGCCCCGGACCCGGGGATCCGCGCGAGCTAGACGATCCCAAGATGTCGGTCATCCACGGCGTCGTGGCGGGACTGCTCGAGACGAAGCGCCCGTTCCTCGCGGTGTGCCTCGGACATCAGGCGCTGAGCCACCAGATCGGCCTCGACCTGGCGTTCAAGGACATCGTCTTCCAGGGCACGCAGAGCACGCTGCAGGTGCTCGACCGTACGGAGGTCGTCGGCTTCTACAACACGTTCGTCGCCCGGGTGCCCGCCACCGGCCTGCCCGACGGTGTCACGGTCGAGACCGATCCCAAGACTGGTGACATCCACCTGCTCGCCGGTCCGCACTATCGCGGTGTGCAGTTCCACGCCGAGTCGATCCTGACGCAGAACGGTTTCGGCATCCTGCGCGACTTGGTCACCGACCTCATCGGATGACCCCAAGATGTGGGCACTTCCCGGGCATCGCGGACGCGATAATCCCCCATAGGTGCCCACATCTTGGGGATTGTCGTCAGGCTTGCCCTGGCGTGACCGCCGGCTCGGCGACGGTGGCCGTACGGCGCTTCAGGCGGGTGATCGTCACACCGAGCAGGCACAGCCCACCGCCGGCGAAGGCCAACGCTGTCGGCACCTCGCCGAGGTAGGCCCATGAGATGAGCGTGGCGACGGCCGGTACGAGATAGGTCGTCGATGCAACCTGGCCAGCCGTCAGGCGCTTGAGCGCGTAGGCCCAGGTGCTGAAGCCGATGGCCGTCGGGAACACGCCGAGGAACACCAGCCAGCCGATGTCGCCGGCCGTGGCGTCTCCGAGCTCGCTCACCAGCTGGGGTGCGAACGGCAGGCACACCACGGTGCCGACGAGGCAGGCGAGCCACACCGACATCACGGGTGACACGTCACGCAAGGCCACCTTCTGGCTCAGCGTGCCGATCGCGTAGCAGACGGCCGCGACGAGGCACAGGACCACGCCGACCGTGCTCGCCGTCTCGACCGAGGAGTTGTTGCGCGTGCTGACGGCGATGAGGGCCACGCCGGCGAACGCGACGGCCATGCCGATGAGCAAGGGCTTGGGGAAGCCCTCCTTGAAGATCACCCCGGCGATGAGGGCGATCAGGATCGGGCCGATGTTGACGATCAACGCCGTTGTGCCGGCATCGAGGTCTTGCTCGGCAGCGTTGAGCGCGATGTTGTAGGCGCCGAACCAGACGACGCCGTACAGGATGATGAGCTGCAGGGACCTGCCGGTCGGCAGGGGCTCACGCTTCGGCCAGGCGATGGCAGTCAGGGCGATCGAGCCTGCGACGAGTCGACCCAAGGACAACGATCCTGCCGAGAACGTGTCGCTGACGGCGCGGATGCCCACGAATGCCGACGCCCAGAGGAGCACGGTGACGAGGAGGGCAGGCAGGGACAGATCGCGGTTCTTCACATACCCACGGTAGTGATCAGCACCGACGCCCACGAGCGAAAATCAGCCATCCTGGCACGCAAAACGGCCGACCTGACTGGCCGGCCGCCTTGCGGTGTGACTACTTGAGATTGCCGCCATCGGAGTCGAGCGTGACCTCGACCGTGGTGGTCTTGCTGCTGCGCTGGTAGGTGATCTTGATCTTCTCGCCCGGCTGGTAGCCGCGCACGGATGCGACCAGTGCCTCGTTGCTGGCAACCGGGTGGCCGTTGACGGCGGTGATGATGTCGCCCTTCTTGAGGCCGGCCTTGTCTCCTGCGCCGCCAGCGGTGACCTTGGAGACGAGGGCGCCGATACCGGTGATGTCGTCGGACGAGACGGCCTGCCCGACCTCGACGCCGATGCGCGCGTGCTCGACCTTCTTGCCGGCAAGCAGCTGCTTGGAGACGTTCTTGGCGAGGTCGATCGGGATCGCGAAGCCGAGGCCGATCGACCCGGCTTCTCCGGCGGACGCGCCCGAACGGATGGCCGAGTTGATCGCGACGACGTTACCGTTGAGGTCGACCAGCGGACCACCGGAGTTGCCGGGGTTGATCGCCGCATCGGTCTGCACGGCCGGGAAGGTCGTGCCCTGGTCGTTGGCCGTCGCAGACGAGGACGTGACCGGACGGTTGAGCGCCGAGATGATGCCGCTGGTGACGGTGCTCTCGAGCCCGAACGGTGAACCGATCGCCACGACTTCCTGGCCGACCTTGAGGTCCGCCGAGCTGCCGAGTGTGGCCGGGACGAGACCGGACTTGTCGGTCGCCTTGATCACGGCGAGGTCGGTGAGCGGATCCGTACCGACGATCGTCGCCTTGACGTTGGTGCCGTCGCTGAACGCGACAGTCAGCGTGCCGTCGTCACCGGCAACCTCGACCACGTGGTTGTTGGTGAGGATCTCGCCGTCACTGCTGATGATGATGCCGGTGCCAGATCCGGAGTCCGACTTGCCCTTGACGTTGATCTGCACGACCGAGGGCAGCACCTTGGCTGCGACCTTCTCCACCGCGCCCGCTGGTGCGTTCGTGCTGGTCGTGTTGCCGGTGTCGAGCGAGCTCACGGTCGGGCCGCCGCTGCCGTCGTCGTTGAGCCTGTCGTATCCAGCGGCGCCGCCGAATCCGGCAGCCCCGGCCAGCGCGGCGATGGCGACGACACCGACAAGCTTGCGACCGCGACGCTTGGGCGGTTCGTCGCCGGTCTTGGTCGCGGGAGGGAACGGGTCGTTGTCGCCGAAGTCGGCCAGGGGCATCGTCGTGGTGGGGGTCGGCCCAGGGGCCTCAGTCGCGGCCGCTGTCGCGAGTGCCGGCTCGGCCGAATAGCGGTGCGTGTACGCAGCGGGCTCGTCGACCGGCTGATCGGCAGGCTCGGCGACGGGCGGAGTGTCCCCGCCCACGGTCTCGTTGCGGATCGGTCGCCACTCCTCGGCGGCCGGGTCGGGGTCAGCAGCCGCGGCAGGAGTTTCGGCAGCGACTGGCACGTCCCGCGATGGCTCGGCGGCGGGGGCTTCGGCAGAGGCTGGCTCGGCCTGGGGTGGCTCGGCGGCGGGGGCTTCGGCCACGGGGGGCTCGTCCTGCGCCGCTGGAATCTCGTCCGTGATCGGTTCCTCGGAGGGCGTTGAGGAGTCGGACGTGCCCGACTCGTCGGTGCCCTGCGCGGTCGGCGGGACGTACGGACGTTCGGCGAAAGGATCTGGCATGTCGTTCATAGGCCTACATTCTCGCCTATTTCCAAAAGGACGCTGAGGGCGGCGTGTGAGCCGCGGAAGAATGTGGGCAGCGAGACCACCTAGGCCTCGTCAGTACCGGGCAGGATGAACGTGAAGAGTGTCCCGCCTCCAGCCCCGGACGCCGCTTCGACGGTTCCGCCGTGGCGGTCGGCTGCGCGACGGACGATCGAGAGACCAAGCCCCGAGCCGGGCAGCGTACGTGCCTCGCTCGATCGATAGAACCGGTCGAACACGTGAGGAAGATCGGCGGCATCGATACCGGGGCCTTGATCCTCGACGGTCAGTGTCCCTCCTCGAGGCGCACACGGACCGTGCTGCCGGCAGGACTCCACTTGGCTGCGTTGTCGAGCAGATTGGTCACGGCACGTTCGAGCAGCTGGGACTCACCGAACGCGAGCCACGGCTCGAGCTCGACGTCGAACGTCACGCTGGGCGCTCGGAGCCGTACGCGATCAACGGACTGCGTGACGACGTCGGCGAAGTCGAGTGGCTCGGGGTCGCGGCGCATCGGCTCGTCACGGGCGAGCTCGACGAGGTCGCCGACCAGAGTTGTCATCTCCTCGAGCTGGGAGCGGACATCGCCCATGATCTCGTGGCGTTCCTCGGTCGACAGCGACCGCTCGGCGTTGTCGGCCGCCTGCCCGATCAGCTCGATGTTGGTACGCAGACTCGTCAGCGGCGTGCGCAGCTCGTGCCCGGCATCGGCGACGAGCTGACGTTGACGATGCTGCGAGGCATCGAGCGCCTGGAGCATCGCGTTGAACGACGTCGTGAGCCGGGCGAGCTCGTCGCTGCCACTCACGGCGATCGGCGTGAGCTCCTGGGTGCGGGCCACTCGCTCGGTCGCGGCGGTGAGTCGACGGACGGGGCGCAGTCCGTTGGCGGCGACTCCCCAGCCGGCGATGCCCGCAAGGGCGACACCAGCCGCCGAGCTCAGCAGCAAGATGACCTTGAGCCGGGCCAGGGCACGCTCGATCGACTCCATCGGCTGTGCCAGCACGAGCGCGACACCGGGTCCGGCGCTGACGGCCACCACTCGATAGGAGACTCCCTTGTACGTCAGCGTGCGCATCGACTGGTCCTCGGTGCCGATGGACACGGCCGCCTCGTGATGGTCGAACGGAAAGTCCCGATCGGCCGTGGTGGTGGCAAGCAGCTCGCCGCCCTTCACGACGAAGGCCTTGACCCCGGTCAGCGCGTCCTCGGCGTCGTTCTTCTCCGACGGCAGGTACTCGGCCGCCACCGCATCGTTGGCGCGACGCAGCATCGAGTCGTCCAGTGAGCTCTTGAACTCAGCGGCGACGGTCACGTACACGATGGCGCTGAGGGCGGCGAGCGTCATCGCCACGGCCAGGGTGGTCAGGATCGCCACGCGCAGAGCAAGGCTGAGTCGCGCGGTGAACGGTCGAACCAGGTTGCGGAACGACTCGATCACGGTGGGGTCTCGCGCAGGACGTATCCGACGCCACGCACGGTGTGGAGCAGTCGCGCTTCGCCCTCGGCCTCGAGCTTGCGCCGGACGTAACCGACATAGACCTCGAGCGAGTTGGCCGTCGTGGGGAAGTCGAAGCCCCACACCTCTTCGAGGATGAAGGACCGCTCGAGGACCCGCTTGGGGCGCTGCATGAACAGCTCGAGCAGGGCGAACTCCGTACGGGTCAACGACAGGCTGCGCTCGCCCCGCGTGACGTCGCGTGTCACCGGATCGAGGGACAGGTCGGCGAACACCAGCGGCGCCTCGTCGGGCTCGACGGCGGCGGCTCGGCTCGACCGGCGCAGCAGCGAACGTACGCGTGCCAGCAGCTCCTCGAGCGCGAAGGGCTTGGTGAGGTAGTCGTCGGCACCGGCGTCGAGGCCGTCGACACGATCGGACACGGCGTCGCGTGCGGTGAGCACGAGGATCGGTACGTCGTTGCCTGCTCCGCGCAGAGCTCGCGTCGCCTCCAGGCCATCGAGGCGCGGCATCATCACGTCCATGATGATCGCGTCGGGGTTGATCTGCGGGACGCGGGCGAGGGCCTCGGCGCCGTCCGATGCCAGGTCGACGGTGTAGCCGTTGAACTCCAGCGATCGACGCAATGAGTCGCGCACGGCGCGGTCATCATCAACGACAAGGATTCGCATGGCTATCAGTGTGCCCCTCGTGTCTGAGGTTTGGCTGAGTCAGTCGCCTGACCTGCCGTCGAGCAGGGACTGGGCGGCCGAGGCGGCACGGGCGCCGTACGTACCGCCGAACATCACGGCGTGCACGAGCAGTGGGTGCAGCTGGTGCAGTGCGACACGGTCACGCCATCCATCGGAAAGCGGTGCTGCCTCCTCGTACGAGTCGAGCATCCGCTGGAGGTGGGGAACCCCGAAAAGTGCAAGCATGGCGAGATCGGTCTCGCGATGGCCGCCATGGGCCGCCGCGTCGATCAACCAGACGTTGCCGTCGGCTCCCCACACGATGTTGCCGGACCACAGATCGCCGTGGATGCGAGCGGGCGACTCCTCGTCGCCGGCGAAGTCGTGGATGCGGCGCATGGCCGCCTCGATCGTCTCGGCCTCGTCGAGCGTGAGGGCCTGACGGTCAACGGCAGCGCGGACGTACGGCATCACCCTGCGCGAGGCGAAGAACTCAGGCCACGTCGGCAGCGGACGGTTGGGCAGCGGAGCCAGGCCGATGAACCCGTCGGACTCGGCACCGAACGTCGGGGCGCCGGCACCGTGCGTCGTGGCGAGGTCGCGGCCGAACCGCTCGGCTGCCTCGGCGGTCGGCTTGCCCTGCTCGACCCACGCCAGGATCAGGCAGTCCTCGGCAACTGCGAGCACCTCCGGGACGTGTGCACCTCCGGCTTCGGCGAGCCAGCGCAGGCTCTCGGCCTCGCGGGTGAACATGTCGACGGGCGCCTGGGGGCGCGTCTTGATGATCGCGTTGTGCCCGTCGGTGAGGCGCAGCCGGGTCGAGGTGCAGATGTCGCCGCCGGCGACTGACGTGGTGGAGACGACGCCTTGGCCAAGGAGAGCCTCCGCCCGTGCGGCGGTTCCTGCCATGCGTGCCATGTCGGTGAGGTTACCCCGTGGGTTGGTGCTCTGTTCAGGACTCCATGAGGTCCGGCAGCTGCTCGACGAGCTGATCGGCCGTGCGCTCGATCATCTGGAGGACTGCGGCGAATCCCTCAGCGCCGCCATACCAGGGGTCGGGCACCTCGATGTCGCCCTCGCTGGCCTCCGGATCGAACTCGCGAAACATGCGTACGCGCGCCTGCTCGGCGACGGTCGGCGCCTGGTCGGCCATGTCCGCCTGGTTGCTCAGATCCATTGCCAGCAGCAGGTCGTTCTCGGCGAACCAGTCGGTGCTGAACGTACGCGCGACGTGCTTGGACGGGTCGTATCCCGAGGCGCTGAGCACTGCCGCGGCACGCGGGTCCATCGGCTCGCCTCGATGCCAACCGCCAGTGCCCGACGAGGCGACTTCGACGCGGTCGTCGAGCCCCGCCTTGGCGATGCGGTCTTCAAGGACGACGTGCGCCATCGGCGAACGGCAGATGTTGCCGAGACACACCAGCGCGATTCGAAAGGTCACGCGTCAATCCTCCATCATGCGCAGAGACGCTGCGAGATCGCGTCGCGCGGCCACCAACACGCTGGCCAGCGAACCGAGCACGGCGAGCGCGAGCACTCCCGCCAGCAGAGCCAGTGTCCAGACCGGCTGGAACGCCACCCCCGGTTGGGTGATGCCACCGGTGAAGGGGGCGAGGTTGGTGGCCGCCAGTGTGATGACCGGGGTGACGATGCCGACCACGAGCCCGACGATGGCGGACACGAGAGCCAGGGGGCCGACCTCCCACACGGGCAGCCAGCGCGAACCGCCTGAGCGCAGGCCGAGGGCGTGAGCGACCGCCACATCGCGGGCACGGCCCTCGGAGCCGCCGACCAGAGCCAAGGCAATGGCGACGAGGACGAGCAGCACGGCGGTGGAGGTCGCGGCGATCGAGATCGAACGAAGGCCCGGCAGCCGCGGATCCTTCTCGAGGGCGGAGCGCTCGGACGCCGGGGTGCTGATGGACGCACCTACGACATTCGCGGCGATCAGCCTGCGTACGTCTGCGTCCTTGCCCTGCTCGGCGCTGACGAGGAGCGTGAACTTGTCCTTGACGTCGATGTCGCGCGCGTCGAGGGCGCGTCGGTCGACGAGGACCCACAGGTCAGTGTCGGCAAACGCGAGATCGGCATCGGCGACCCCCACCACCTTTGCCGGGACTGTCTCGAGCTTCGCAGAGTCACTGGGGCCGAGCCGCCGCCGGAGCTCGCTCGACAAGATCACGGGGATGGGCGCCGTCGAGGCCGGCTTCGTCTTCATGGCGGGTGGGATGTCAGGTGCGAGAGGGAACCCGGCCTGCACCTTCTGCAGCGCGCCCGTGTCCACCGCCAACACCGTCACCGAGGTCTTCCGCTGCGCGAGCAGCAGCTCGGCGCCCCGGCGCGACGACACGTTCGCGACATCGGTGACGCCCGGGAGCTTTGCGATCTCCTGGGCGGAGTCGGCAGTGAGGCTCGTCGACGTCACTCGGAGGTCAGCCCCGGCCGTCGCCCGTGCGCCATCATCGACGCCGCCCTGCAGCGTCGAGAGCGTGGTGGAGGAGAAGACAGCGACGGCCACTCCGCTCACCAGGGCGAGCGCGACGGCCAACCCCATCGTGGACTCGCCCGCGGCGCGTGCCGAGCCGACCAGGCTGACGAGGCCGCGGCGGCGCGCGCGCCACGCGCGGACGGCCCTGGCCACCGGTCCGACGAGTCGCAGCGCAACGAGACAGCCCACCAGCGACAGGAGTGCCGGCGCGGCAGTCAGCAGGACGTCGACACCGTCGCGATTCGCAGACAGTCCGCGTTGGCGGAGCCCGATGATCGCAGCGATCGTCGCGCTGGCGATGCAGACCTCGGCGACCGTCCGGATCCGGCGGGAGGTCGTGGCGCTCAGGCCAGACCCGAGCGGCATTGCCGCAAGCGAGACCGCTGGTGCGAGCGCCACGACGGCGGGCAGCAGCAGTCCCAGCAGTCCTGGGCGACCGGGAACCAGGACGACCGCCACTCCCCACCCGAACAACGCCGCGGGTATTCCTGCGAGGAGACCCTGTGCCGCCAGACCGGCGCGTACCTGGTTGTCCGAGGCGCCACGCGCCGAGGCGACACGAATGGCGAAACGCTGGCTCGACCTGAGCACGCCACTGCTGAGGAAGATCGCGCATCCCCCCACCAGCAGCGGGCCGAGCGCGAGCATCAACGCCAGCGCGGTGGTCGAGACGTTGCTTCTGGCTGAGTCGAGCAACGTCTGGGTCATTTCCGTGCTGTACGTCATCGGGCTGGGCCTGATGAGCTGGGACACGTCGACGTAGTCGAGCCCCGAGGCGTCCCTGGGCATGTCGAGCCCGACCTGGGTGAACGCGTCGAGATCTGCGGCGATCTGCCTCGCATCGCCGGTTCGGAGCGCGTGCGTGTTCAGCGGTATCCACACGGCCACGCGTGCGCCGCCGCTGATGGGCCTGAAATTGGGCCACGAGTCCGGATCGACCCAGCCGGTCGCTTCGATGCTCGAGTTGACGTCGTCGATGGCCGGTTTCACGGCGGTGGAGGTGTGGGACCAGAACGCACCAGCGGGGTCCACCGGCTCGAAGATCCCACTGAGTCGCACCAAGGGGGTCGAAGGCGAAAGGCCGGGGCCGAGTCGGCGGATGTCTCCGACCTGCCAGCCCGTGGCCTTCGCAACTGCCCGGGACAAGATGAGGTCGACGGGGACGTCTTCGACGTTGGAGTCGGGCTTGCCGTCAGCACCGATCGGCATGGCGAGCGGCTCAGGGATCGCTGCCGGCGCAGTGCCATCGACCATGCGCACGTGCGTCTTGAGCAGCGGATCGACCGCCAGCACCAGATCCGTACGGGGCGCGACGCGTGCTGGCGAGACGATCTCGGTCGAGCGCTTGGGGAGCTTGATCATGACCGCTGGGGTGCCGGCGACTCGGCGGAGGGTCTCGGGCATACGAGCTCGCTCGGCACCAAGCAGCTTGTGCATCGAGGACCAGTTCTCAAGGCTGACGAAGCTGGACGGCGACCCGGAATCCTCCGCCGTGACGTCCAGCAAGGCTCGGTCGGACTTCGACAGGTCGTGGTGGAGCTCGTCGGTGAGGAGGGTTTCCAGTGCTCGCGGTGCGGCTGCGGCAAGGAATGACATCGCGACAACGATCGCCGCGAGGACCCCCATCTGGAGCCGGCGGGCGATGACGTGACGCACCATCAGTCCGGCCGCAGTGTTCTGAGAGTGCCGCGAGCTCATGGCGTCACGCCGGCCTGCCGTCTCGCAGGGTGAGGATGCGGTCGGCGCGGTCGAGCAGCGCCGGGTCGTGGGTGGCGACGATCGCCGCAACCTGACGATCGTGCACGAGCCCGACGATGAGATCCATGATGGTGCTGCCGGTCCGGCTGTCGAGCTGTCCGGTGGGTTCGTCAGCGATCAGCAACCGGGGCTCGGCGACGAGTGCGCGCGCCACCGCGACGCGCTGCTGCTGACCCCCCGAGAGCTCATCGGGTCGCTGGTTGGGGTGCTCAGACAGACCCACCGACGCCAAGGCCCGGCTCACCCTCTCGTGCCGTTCGGCGACTGCGGTTCCTCGTATGCGCAGTGGTACCCCGATGTTCTCCGATGCTGTCAGGACCGGGATCAGTCCGAACGACTGGAACACGAAGCTCACGACGTCTCGACGCAGGTCGAGCAGTGCATCCTCGTCCAGGCTTGCCACGCCGACTCCGTCGAGCAGCACCCTTCCTGCTGTCGCACGATCGAGCCCGCCCAGGAGGTTGAGCAGGGTGGTCTTGCCGGATCCAGACGGTCCGCGCACGACCAGGAGCTCGCCGGGTGAGACCTCGAGACTCACGCCAGAGACGGCATGGACCTCACCGCTCGGGGTGCGGAAGGTGCGCGCGACATCCTCGGCGCGTACGACAGCGCTCACGGCTCCTCCTCAGGCTCTGGCTTGTCTGGCTGAGGTGATGTCGAGTCACCCGGCCAGACACCGACGTGATCAGGCTCGAGGGCGAGACGTACGCGGTCGCGCAGGTTGAGTGCTGACGTGAACTCGTCCGGCAGCTGCAGGCGGCCGACGCGGTCGAGCACCGCGTACTCGACGGCTGTGACCCGCTCGCCGGTGCCGTCATCGTGGGTGCTGCGAAGCACCTCGGTCGACGTTCGGCCGTCGCGGATCTGGACGGTGCGCTCGACGTGCTCGGAGACCGTCGCATCGTGGGTGACGATGAGCACCGTGGTGCCCCGCTCTTCGTGGACCCGGCGCATCGCGGTGAGCACCTCGACGCTGGCGGCCTCGTCGAGCTCGCCAGTCGGCTCGTCGGCAAGGAGGACTCGCGGCGAGTTGGCCATCGCAACGGCGACGGCGACTCGCTGCTGCTGGCCGCCAGAGAGGTCGACGGGGACGCGGTCACGGCAGTCGGCAACGCTGAGCATCTCCAACAGCTCGTCGACCGCGGCCGCCCGCCTGTCACGTGGGGTGCGCCCGATGCTCATCGCCAGGGCGACGTTCTCTGCGGCCGTGAGGTACGGCAGGAGGTTGCGTGAAGTCTGCTGCCAGAGGAACCCGACGCTGTGCCGACGGAACTCGACACGTTCCTTGCGGGACATCGTGAGCAGGTCATGGCCGGCAACCTCGGCCGCGCCGGCTGTCGGGATGTCCAGACCGGACAGGATGTTGAGCAGGGTGGACTTGCCAGAGCCCGAGGCTCCGACGACGGCGATCATGGAGCCGGACTCGACGTGAAGGCTGAGGCCTTGGAGTGCCTGCACCTCGATGCCTCGTGCCGTGAAGATCCGCACCAGGTCGGCACATCGGATCTGACCCGTCTGGTCGACTGAGGTCTGGGTCATGTCGCTCTCTCCTTGTGGGACACCTGCGGGATCATGTGCTTTCACCTCGTACGAGCTGTCTGGCCTGTCGCGCGACCGCGCGCCCGTACGCCATCCCCGCGACCACCAGGCCGGCGATGGTCAGCGCGGCCGCGGCGAGCAACAGCGGGGCATCCAGGTGCAGTCCCAACGGAATGTCGGGCGCCTGGGCCAGACGGGGCGCGCGGACGAGCCCGGGGACCGTGGTGGCGATCATGACAAGGCTGGTGACGAACCCGGCCAGCGCGCCGGCGCCGAGTGCGGCGGCAAGCTCGACGAGACGAGCGCGTCGCTGCCCTGACGTCCGCAGGCCCAGCGCGCGCAGGACTCGTACCTCGCCCGCGCGGCGACCGACCAGTGCGACCGCCACGGCGAAGATGCCGAGCAGGCCGATCCCGATGACTCCCATCGTCGTGCGCGCCCAGGCGGCGGAGGCCGGTTGGATCAACGATCCGTCGGTGTCGGCGACGCTGACGTCGGCAGCATGCGTGACGGCTGCGACGGCGGCCAGGGCGGTTGACTGGGGTTTGTCGGTCTGGACGAGGAAGACGTTGGGCTCGGCGGGAGTGAGGTTCGCCTTGGCCAGGGCATCTTGGACGGACGACATGTTCACGAGCACTCCGCCGTCTGTGGGCAGGCCGGGAAGGGCCCGCACGATCGCTCGTACGACGGTCGTCAGCTGGCCGATGCCGTCAGGCATCTCGACGACGATCGGTGCACCCACCTTGAGTCCCTGGGATGTCGCGAGTGACTCCGTGACGGCGGCGCCGGGTGACTTCGAGCCGCTGATCGCTGCCCTCACCGGTCCCGGCACCTCCAGGTCGGCGAAGTCGTCGGTCTTGATCGCCAGGAACGGTACGTCGCGATCCTGGATGCGGCCGGTCCCGCCGAGCGCAGGTGAGGATGACGTCACTCCGGGCAGCACGGCAAGGCGCTCGCCGTCTGCTGCGGTCGTCTCGCTCGCTGACGAGTTGTCGACGTCGAGCTCGACCCGTACGTCGGCACCGACCGCCGACATGCTGACCCGTTCGGCGACGGAGCGAGCCGTGGCGGAGTAGGTCGCGGCCGCCATCACGTTGCCGACGATCAGCGCCGACAGGGTGATCAGGACGCCAAAGGTGCGAGGGCTGCGCGCGATCTGCTGGAGGCCCAACACCGGAGACAGCCCCGTCCGGGGGGTTGCTCGCCGGGCAGCGAGCCTGGCAAGGGGTCCGGCGACGAGGGCGCCGACCAGAGCTCCGGCGACGAGGGTGAGGCCCGGCGCCAGGACCGTGAGCGGATCGATCGCGGGCCGGCCGTCCGAGTCGGTCGTCACTGACGAGCCGTATGACAGGAACTGCACCACGGTCAGGGTCGCTGCCGCGCAGGCCACGAACGCCATGCTGCCGAGCGCGAGGCTGGACTCGCGGCCCGCGTGGGCGGTGACCCTCCGCGCCCGGCGGGCAGCGAACGTAGGGCCGAGCACGACCGCCGGCACGGCGACGCAGCAGACAAGGAGGAGGGACGGCTTCCCCATGGTTGCCGCCACTGCGGCCGCACCAGCGGCGGCCGAGACGATCGAGACGACTGCGACGTCGAGTCCGTGCCACCGGGCGATCTGGGCCACTGAGCCACCGCGTACGCGCAACAGCACCGCCTCACGCTGTCGCGCCTCGCCGAGCAGGTCGAGCAGCTGCAGCAGCGTCACGAGACCGACGACGCCCAGGATCATCAGCGCCACGACCTCGAGGCTGCGGCTGGCCTGCAGCACCCGGTTCACCGCATCTACCCGCTCAGCGAGGAGACCCTCGATGCCGACACCGTCTGCCGGGTCCTCGGCCAGGATGCGACCGAGGCCATCGGCGAGTTCTCGTAGGTCGTCCGTGGCGTAGCGCTCGGCCTGCGGGACGATCGTCCACTGCTGCTCGATGGACGTCGGCAGGGCGTCGAGCGTCTTGCGGCTGACGACAAGGGGACCGACCGCCGTCTTGTCGGCACCGGAAAGCACCGCAGGGTCGGCGAACCATCGCGGATCGCCGGGGTCGGTGACTCGCCAGGTGCCGACAATCTTCAGGCGCACGTCTCCGGCCGAGACGTCATCCCCGGCGACCAACCCGGAGTCGGCCTGCACCGATGCTTCGCCGTCGGCCGTGGCCCATCGGCCGCCGACGAGCTCGGCGTGATCAGGGAGGTCGGGCATGGTGGCGGCGACATACGTGCGGCCCGCGCTGCCGGTGAAGGAGTCGCTGACGAAGCGGTGGGCGACATCGGTCGGCGCCGATTGGCTGATGCGTTCGGCCGCGTCCTTGGCCGCCTCGGATTCCTCGGGTCGATCGACTCCTGAGGTGATCTGCAGGGCGGCAGCTCGCGCTGGTCCCTGTTGGAGGGCGCTGGCAACGCCCTCGTCCTGCGAGCTGCTGAACGAGCTCTCGACACCCGTCAGCACGAACGTCAGCGCCGCGACGACTGCGGCGAGGGCCCAGAGCAGCGGCGCCTGCGCGAGAGTGCGCTTGCGCGCGACACCGACCAGCTTCAAGGACGCCCCCGACGTTCAGCCCGAGTGACTGCTCGAGCAGGTCACTTCTTGTTGGTGAATGCCCCGAGCACCGTGTTGACCAAGGAGATCACGATGGCGCCGAGCACCGCCCACCAGAAGCCGGTGATCTCGAAGTACGACACGTCGAGCTTGTCCGTGACCCACTCGGTCAAGAGCAGGAGCAGCGCGTTGATGATCAGCAGGGCGAAGCCGAGCGTGATGATGATGAACGGCAGCGACAGGGTCTTGATGACCGGCGCCACGAACATGTTGATCACGGTGAAGACCGCACCGACGATCGCGATCGATATGACGCGAGCCGTGGTGCTGTCGCCCTCACCGATGTTCATGTGCTCGCCGAGCAGCTGGGCCGCGATGGCAAGGGACAGCGAGCTGAGGATCCACGAAGTCACAAACTTGGGCATGCCCGATTGTTGCACTCCGGGAAGTTATTGCGGTGGCAGTGCGACCGGGGCGGCGTTGGAGTCGGGAGCTGTACGCGAGGTCTGCGCCAGGATGATGCCGCCGAGCACGGCCAGTGCCCCGAGCACCTGGACCGGCGTCAGTGACTCGCGGAACCAGGCCCAGCCCAGCACGTTGGCGATGACGGGCTCGAGCATGGCGATGACGGTGACGATCGTGGCCGGCAGGTGGCGCAGCGCGACCATCTGCAGGAAGAACGGTGCGACCGTGCCGAGCAGGATGACCCAGATCACCACCGTCCACGGCGCGGCTGACAGGTGGTCGAGGCGCCCCAACATGCTGGTGCTGCCGCCCAGACTCGGCGACTCCCAGATCGGCTGGATCAGGTTCATGACGACAGTTGCCACGACGAACGCCCAGAGGATGACGCGCAGCGGATCGTCGACGCCGACGTTGTGCTCGGCGAGCAGGAAGTAGGTCGCGAAGCTCACCGCCGCGAGCAGCGCCATGACGACTCCGAGCCCGTCGAACGTCAGGCCGTTCCACACCCGGCTCACGACCGCGAGGCCGACGAGGGCGAGCACCACGGCAAGCCACATGCGCGGATGCACCTCTTCACGACGTACGAAGCGCACCCACAGCACGACGAGCACCGGGGCGAGGTATTCGATGAGCAGTGCGATGCCGAGAGGCAACCTGGTGATGGCCACGTTGTACGTCAGCTGGAGCGAGACGACGCCGACGAGTCCGAGTCCGACGATCAGCAGGAACTGGGTGCCGCGGGGCCGCTTGAGGGCTGATCGGCGGAAGAACGTCGCGTACAGGACGAAGGCCAGGGTCGCGCCGGTGATACGCAGCGTGGTGAACATCTCGGGCGTCAGCGGGGTCGCCATGGCGACGCGGGATACTCCGCCGTTGAGTCCGAACAGTGCGGCCCCGATCAGCACGAGTGCCACGCCGAGTCTGGGGTTGCGGGCCGTCACGCCCCGATTGTGTCAGCACTGCTCGGGGATATGGTCGCCACATGAGCGAGCGCAGCGAGCGAACGGAGCGAGGACGCGTATGAGTCACCCGAGTGCTCGTCGAGCCCTTGACGACATCCCGGTCTACAAGCCGGGCAAAGCCGCCGCCGACGAGAACTTCAAGCTGTCGAGCAACGAGAACCCGTACGGACCGCTGCCCGGTGTGATGGAGCGAGCCGCCACCCAGCTGGGCCGCATCAACCGCTACCCCGACGCCGGGATGACGGCGCTCTATGACGCGCTCGCGGCGAAGTTCAATCTCAGCCCGGATCACTTCGCGGCCGGCACCGGGTCGGTCGCCGTGCTCTTCTCGCTGCTCAACGCGCACTGCGAGGCGGGCGACGAGATCATCTACGCCTGGCGCTCGTTCGAGGCCTATCCGATCGCCGCCGACCTCACCGGAGCCACGACAGTTCGGGTGCCGCTGCGTGACGACGCGACCCACGACCTCGACGCGATGGCGGAGGCTGTCACCGACCGCACCCGCGTGATCTTGGTGTGCACGCCGAACAACCCGACCGGGCCGATCGTGAAGGAGGCCGACCTCGAGGCCTTCCTCGCCAAGGTCCCGGACGATGTGATCGTCGTGGTCGACGAGGCGTACGTCGAGTTCGTCCGCGATCCCGGAGCAGCCGATGGCCTGGTGCTGCTCGAGAACCACGCGAACGTCGTCGTGCTTCGCACGTTCTCGAAGGCGTACGGGCTCGCCGGCCTGCGCGTGGGCTACGCGATTGCCCGGCCATCGGTCGCCGAGTCGATCCGCAAGGCAACGGCACCGTTCAGCGTCACCGACCTCGCGCAGGCTGCCGCGGTCGCCTCGCTGGATGCCGAGGACGAGCTCAGCGCGCGGGTCGAATCGATCGTCGAGGAACGCGCGGTCATGGTGTCTGCGCTGCGCGGCCAGGGCTGGGACGTGCCCGAGGCGCAGGGCAACTTCGTGTGGCTCCGACTGGGCGGCGACGCGATGGACTTCGCGGCGGCCTGTGATCCGGTGTCGGTCCGTCCGTTCGCGGGAGACGGCGTACGAATCAGCGTCGGCGACCCTGCTGTCAACGCAGAGTTCGTCGCCCGCGCAGCAGCGTGGCGGACAACGCACGCGCGCTGAACCCGCCCATTTTCGACGCGGCGATCGGTTGACCTGCAGCGTTTGGTCACGACTCGGCCGCACGATACGATCGGCCCAAGCGTGACGCCAGTCACGTTTTGTGAAATCGCCACCGTCCGACCACCCCCTGTGACCCGGCGATTGCACACTTCGACATCGGCGCGGAGACCCCGCAGCCGATCGATTGAGGAGCGAGATGACGTTGACCACGCCAGACACCTACATGGCTGACGACCCGGCGGGAGACTTCCCGCTCGTGCAGCTGCTGACACCCGAAGGTCAGCGCGTCAGCCACCCTGAGTTCGCGTACGACGGCGATGACGAGAGCATCCGCGACTTGTTTCGCGACCTGTTCCTCATGCGCCGCATCGACTTCGAGGCGCATGCACTGCAGCGCCACGGCGAGATCGGTCTCTGGGCGCCCGCGCAAGGTCAGGAAGCCGCCCAGATCGGTTCGGGCCGCGCCCTCCGCAAGCAGGACTTCGCCTTCCCGACCTACCGCGAGCACGGCGTCGCGCTGTGCCGCGGTGTCGACCCGGGACTGCTGCTCGGACTGTTTCGCGGGGTCGAGCTCGGCGGCTGGGATCCGGCTGAGCACGGCATGGCGCTCTACAGCATCGTGATCGGCGCCCAGACCCTCCACGCCACCGGCTACGCGATGGGCCTGACCCTTGATGGGGCTGTCGGCCACGGCGATCCCGATCGCGACGCCGCCGTCATCGCCTACTTCGGCGATGGCGCCACCAGCCAGGGCAGCGTCAACGAAGCCTTCGACTGGGCTGCAGTCTTCAACGCGCCCGTCGTGTTCTTCTGCCAGAACAACCAGTTCGCGATCTCGGCGGGGACCGATCGCCAGAGCCGCGGCCCGATCGCGCAGCGCGCAGCAGGCTTCGGGTTCCGTGGCATCCGGGTCGACGGCAACGACGTGCTCGCCTGCAAGGCCGTCACGGAGGCAGCCATGCAGAAGGCGCGCGACGGCGAGGGCCCGACCCTGATCGAGGCGTACACCTACCGGATGGGTGCGCACACCACCTCCGACGATCCGACCCGCTACCGCGAGAGCGCCGAGGTCGAGACGTGGAAGCTCAAGGACCCCATCGAGCGGGTCAAGCGCTACCTCCTCGTGCAGGGCACCTCGCAGGAGTTCTTCGACGAGCTCGCAGCCGAGGCCGAAGAGCTGGGCAAGCACCTGCGCGAGGCGTGCAAGGCGTTGCCGGAGCCTGATCTGGAGGCCCTGTTCGAAGCGGTCTACGTCGACGGTGCGACCCCCGAGCTCGCCCAGCAGAAAGCCGAGTACGTCGCGTTCAGAGACAGCCTCGTGGCGGAAGGAGCGGGCGAATGAAGATGCCTCTCTCGAAGGGTCTGAACGCCGGACTCCGCGCGGCGATGGAAGCCGACGACAAGGTCCTGATCATGGGCGAGGACGTCGGCCGACTTGGTGGCGTCTTCCGCATCACCGACGAGCTGCAGAAGGATTTCGGCGAAGGCCGCGTCATCGACGCACCGCTGTCGGAGCAGGGCATCCTCGGCACGGCTGTCGGCATGGCGATGCGCGGCTATCGTCCGGTGCTCGAGATCCAGTTCGACGGTTTCGTCTACCCCGCGTACGACCAGATCGTCAGCCAGGTGGCCAAGCTGCACTTCCGCAGCCAGGGCAAGGTCAAGATGCCGCTCGTCATCCGCATCCCGTTCGGCGGTGGCATCGGTGCAGTCGAGCACCACTCCGAGAGCCCCGAGGCGCAGTTCGCGCTGACCGCCGGCCTCAAGGTCGTGGCGTGCTCCAACGCCAACGACGCCTACTGGATGATCCAGCAGGCCATCGCCAGCGACGACCCGATCGTGTTCATGGAGCCCAAGCGTCGCTACTGGGACCAGGGCGAGGTCGAGCTCGAGGGTGAGCCGTTCCCGCTGCACAAGTCGCGCATCGTGCGCGAAGGCAGCGACGCGACCTTGATCGCGTACGGGCCCATGGTCAAGACGTGCCTGGAGTCCGCCGACGCCGCCGCCGAGGACGGAGTCAACCTGGAGGTCATCGACCTGCGTACGTTGTCGCCGCTCGACCTCGAGCCGGTCTACGAGTCCGTGCGCAAGACGGGCCGCGCCGTGGTCGTCCACGAGGCCGCTCAGACGCTCGGCCTCGGCGCCGAGATCTCCGCGCGGGTCACCGAGACGTGCTTCTACAACCTCGAGGCACCCGTGCTCCGGGTCACCGGCTACGACCTGCCCTATCCGCCCAGTCGTATCGAGGAAGAGTTCCTGCCGGGACTCGACCGAGTGCTCGACGCCGTCGACCGTTCGTTGGAGTTCTGATGAGTGAGTTCAAGCTTCCCGACGTGGGGGAGGGCCTGACCGAGGCCGAGATCGTCATGTGGAAGGTCAAGGTCGGCGACGTCATCAAGGTCAACGACATCATCGTCGACATCGAGACGGCCAAGTCGATCGTCGAGCTGCCCAGCCCGTACGAAGGAACGATCGAGGCGCTCCTCGTCGCCGAGGGTGAGACGGTTGCGGTCGGCACGCCGATCATCAGCATCCGCGCCGAGGGCGAGGACGCTGCACCCAAGGCGGCCGCGCCGACTGCCAGCGACTACTCGTCTCCGGAGTTCGTCGGCGCCCCCACCGTGGCCGGGTCCGCCCAGGTCGCCAAGCCGTCCGCTCCGCCGGAGGAGCGTCAGAAGGTTCTCGTCGGCTATGGCCCGAAGGCCGCGTCGCTCAAGCGTCGTGCGCGCAAGGGTGCTGTCGCTTCGGTCGACACCGACAAGGTGGCGCAGGCCAAGCCGCTGCGTGCCCTCGCGAAGCCGCCCGTCCGCAAGCTGGCCAAGGATCTTGGCATCGACCTCGGTGCCGTGCCTGCCGCTGGCGAGATCGTGACCCGCGCCGACGTCGAGGCCTTCGCAGCGCTCGCCGGTACGGACACGCCCGCGCCCGCCCCTCGTACTGCTGCTGCTGGTGATGTGCGCATCCCGATCAAGGGCGTCCGCAAGATGACCGCCGAGGCGATGGTGTCGTCGGCGTTCACCGCTCCTCATGTCACCGAATGGGTGACGGTCGACGTCACCAGGACGATGGACCTGGTCAAGCAGCTCAAGAAGGATCCGGCGTTCGCCGACGTCAAGGTCTCACCGCTGCTGATCGTCGCCAAGGCTGTGTGCCTGGCGATCCGTCGCACCCCCGAGATCAACGCCACCTGGGATGACGCCGCACAGGAGATCGTGCTCAAGGGCGCGGTCAACCTCGGCATCGCCGCGGCGACTCCGCGCGGTCTGGTGGTGCCCAACATCGTCGGCGCCGACGCCATGTCGATGATCGAGCTGGCCCAGGCATTCGGTGACCTGATCACCACGGCTCGGGACGGCAAGACGCAGCCGGCGCAGATGGCGGGCGGGTCGTTCACGATCACCAACATCGGTGTGTTCGGCATCGATGCGGGCACGCCGATCCTCAATCCCGGTGAAGCCGGCATCCTCGCCGTCGGTGCGATCAACAAACGCCCCTGGGTCGGCGAGGACGACGAGATCGTGGTGCGTTCGGTCACGACCCTGGCGCTGAGCTTCGATCATCGGCTCGTCGATGGTGAGCAGGGCTCGCGCTTCCTCGCCGATGTCGCCTCGATCCTGCGTGACCCCGCGGTGGCGCTGACCTTCTAGGTGTAGTGGGTTGGCGGTGACGTGCTGATCAGAGCTTCTCGCCGGCTTCGATCCGGGCGCTGATCGTGTTGCCCGGCGGTGCCAGCGGGCACTGCCAACGCGGGTTGTAACGACAGGACGGGTGATAGGAGTAGTTGAGGTCGACCACGAGGTGATCGCCGTTGCCGCCGAGCCACGAGCCTTTGGCGGTGTCGAGCACGTAGCGTCCACCGCCGTAGCTGCCGTCGCCCGACGTACCGTCACGCAGCGGCAGGAAGATGCCGCCGCCGTACTGGTGGAGCCACCACACGTCGAGCGTTCCGCCGATCGTGCCCGGGAGCGTGACCTGACCAATGCGGTTCATGGTCAGCTGGCCGTCGTCGCCGGCTTCGACGACACGGTCCTCGGCTGACACCGGCGCCATCTCCAGCTCCAGCCGCATCGCCGGGTCGTAGGGCCAATAGGGCAGACCGGTCTCTCGCAGCGGATCGTCCTCGGCCAAGGGCGTCTGCGGGTGCTCGCGGAAGAGCCGATCGCGGTCCCGTCGCCACCGCTCGTGCGCTCCCGCGTGGTCGGAATCGGCCCGCGCGGCGGCATACATCTCGTTCACCTGACGGCGCCAGTCGACGAGGCTCAGCTTGGAGTCGGCCATGACGGCAACGCTACTCGCGGCGCTCTAGTCTGGCTGGGTGACCGATGGCAGCAGGCAGCAGCGAGGTGCGCTGGTCGTCTGGACAGTCGGCCTGCTGGTCTACCTGCTCGCGGTGTTCCACCGCTCGTCGCTCGCCGTCGCTGGTCTCGCGGCCACCGAACGATTCGACATCTCCGCAGCCCAGCTGTCGACCTTCACGATGCTCCAGCTGCTCGTGTACACGTCGATGCAGATCCCGGTCGGGCTGCTCCTGGACCGCTTCGGCTCGCGCCGGATCATGCTCACCGGTCTGCTGACCCTCACGTCGGCGCAGGCCCTGTTCGCCGTTGCAGACACGTACGCGGTCGCGCTCACCGCCCGCGTCTTCGTCGGCATGGGCGACGCGATGATCTTCGTCTGCGTGCTGCGACTGGTGAACACCTGGTTCACCCCGCGGCGCATCCCGTTCTTCACCCAGATGACCGGAGTGCTCGGCCAGCTCGGCGCGATCATCGCCGCAGTCCCGATGACCTTGGCGCTGCGAGAGCTGGGCTGGACCAAGGCGTACCTCCTGGCCGCGGCACTCGGCATCGTCCTGCTGCTCGCGCTTCTCGCCTTCATCCGGGACTCGCCCGCCGAGCGCTCGGCCAGCGGCCCCGCGATGTCGCTCACGACGATCCGACGCAGCCTGGCCGAGTCATGGGAGCACCCCGGCACGCGGCTCGGGCTGTGGACCCACTTCACGACCCAGTTCAGCGCCACCACGCTCGGCCTGCTGTGGGGTTATCCGTTCTTCGTGCGCGGGGAGAACCTCTCATCGGGCCAGGCGGGCGCGCTGCTGACCCTGCTCGTCGTCGCAGTCATGGCCGCCGGCCCGGCGCTGGCGTGGTTCATCACCAGGCATCCCTGGCATCGATCGACGTTGGTCCTCGCGATCGTCTCGACGATCGTGTTGATGTGGACGATCGTGCTGGCCTGGCCCGGCGACGCACCGTTCTCGTTGCTGGTGCTGCTCATGGTGGCGGTCGGAGTGGGTGGGCCGGCGTCAATGATCGGCTTCGATTTCGGCCGCTCGTTCAATCCGGCGCACCGCATGGGTGCGGCGATCGGCATCATCAACCAGGGTGGCTTCTTCGCCAGCCTCATCATGGTCATCGCCATCGGCCTGATCCTCGACTGGCGAACACCCGGGAGCAGCACGGCCTACACCCCGGATGCGTTCCGCTGGGCGATGTCGTTCCAGTACGTGCTGTGGGGCATCGGCCTGGTGCAGATCTGGCGCTATCGGGTGCAGGTGCGCGCCAAGATCATGCGCGAGGAGCCCGAGGCGTACGGACGCACCCGCGATCTCGGCTAGCCCGATTCGTCTCGTGACGTTCCTGACCGGTAGCCTCGTCCGCGGAGGATTCGCATAGTGGCCTAGTGCGCTCGCTTGGAAAGCGGGTTGAGTGAAAGCTCTCAGGGGTTCGAATCCCCTATCCTCCGCCGATGTGCCGTGGGCTCCAGCGTTCTTTGCTGGGGCCCACGGTGCAATGTGCAAGCAGAGCGGATTCGGGGAGGAGCCTGCGACGGAGTCCCCTATCCTCCGCCATCGACAGTGCATGAGAACCCGTTAGGTGGGCCCCCGGCTGCGCGTTCACGAGCGAAGCGCGTGCGCAGTAGGGGATCGAGTCTCCTATCCTCCACGGTGCATTGTGCAAGCAGAGCGGATTCGGGAGAAGCTTGCGACGGAGTCCCCTTTCCCTCCAGAAGACAGTCCCGCCGGATTGCAGACAGCGAAGATCTCGTCTCGGGGTCTTTTCCTCGTTTGGGCCACACTTTACCGAGATCACGATGATCCGAGCCTCGGCAGCCATCGGAGTTGAGGTTAGAGTTCGTCAGATGCACGCGCGCGTACGGGGGTTCATCGCGTTCGGTGCTGCAGTGGCCTTCGTCGTGGTGGCGATCGACGCCCATTTTGGAGGCCCCTTCTCGCACCTCGACGTTCGCACGGCTCGGGCCGTGACCCCTTTGCAGGCAGGGATGCTGACCTCCACCAGCGAGTTCCTTGCGACGATGGGCAGCTGGCAGGTCGCCACAACGATCCTGCTCGGATCCACCGCGATCCTCTCCGTTTGGCAGCGCCAGGTGACCCCCCTCGTCACGGCCGCCGCCGCGTTGCTGCTGCTGGGTGGCTCGGGGCTGTTGCTGAAGGCGGAGTTTGGGCGTTCTGGTCCAGGAGGCCCGCGCAATGGCGACATGTGGTTCGGGGCATTTCCTTCGGGGCACGCCGCCGCCGCGGTAGTCATCTCAAGCGTGTTGGCCTATCTGGCGCTTGTGGCGTGTCCGGCTCTGCCCCGGCCGGCCCTTTGGGGGGCCGTCGTGATTTGGTCTGGTCTCGTCGGCTGGAGCCGCGTACATCTGAACGCGCACTGGCTGAGTGACGTGGTCGCGGGGTGGGCGTTGGGTATCGTGGTCGTATGCTGTGTGGTCGACGTTCACCAGCGGTTTGTCGTGGCCAAGAGAGCGCCGTCATGAGGCCAGGTTTGCACGTCATCGAGGTGTCCCAGCTCGGCCCGTGGACACCGCAATGGGACGAGCTGACCACGTTCTGCGACCCCTCAAGTCCGTTCCTGCGTTCGTGGTGGCTCGAGGGAGTTGGCGGCAAGCGTGACCACTTTGTGCTCGTCGTCGATGGGCAGACGCTCATCGGAGGCTTGGCGCTCGAGCGTCATTCCGGCTGGGGAGTGGACCGATTCCGCACGCTTGGCGGGGGCAAGTTGTGCCCTGACTACATGGATGTCGTGGCATCTCCCGCTCGGTCACCGGAAGTCGTTGAGGCGATTCGTGGCTGGTTCCTCGGGCGGGGTTCGCGAGTCGTCGAGCTCGAAGGCGTGTGCACTGGCGCCAGGATCCTGGACGTCTTGGCTCCTGCAAGGGTTAAGCAGCTCGACATCACGGTCTACGAGACGCTGCCGGAGTCTTTCGAGGCGTACATGGCGGCGCGCTCGAAGACCTTTGCCGCCAGAGTGCGCAAGTTCGAGCGGCAGTCGTCTGCTGGTGAATTGACCTATCGCCGGGTCAACGCCAGTGAACTGGACTGGGCCCTGGCCGAGTTCAGCGCGCTGCACTCTGTCAGAGATGACCGAGTGGAGCTGATGCGTGAATTACCTCGAATCGAACGCGCAGTCGCACTGAGTGCTGCCCGCGACGAGGTTCGCATCTATGTCGCTGAGCACGACGGCGACGTCGGTGTGGTGATGATCATCTTCACGACAGGCAACCGGGCGAGCATCTATCAGACGGCCAGGTCGATGGAGCCGACGTTCAACCACGCTGGCACGGTCATCGACATTCGTGCCATCCAGGATGCCTGCGCGGAAGGGATGATCGAATGCGACTTCTTGCGCGGCCCGGAGGCCTACAAGCGCTCATTCGCATCGTCCGAACGGCAGTTGTACGAGGTACGGGCAGCGCACGGGCTTGCCGGCCAGCTGGTGCTGTCGTCGTCTGAGACCACGCGTCTCATCCGTGGTTGGCTCGGCCGAATCCGCCGCGCAGCCCGCCGTTGACAGTCAGCTGTTTCAGAACTTTTCAAACTTTTTCAGTTTTTTTGTATCAAAGCAGGGTCCTGCCGCACTAGTAGGGCATGTTCAATCGAATCAAGGGTGCCGACGACGGCGACCAAGAAGACAGCTCACGCCCTGACAAGTCAGGGCACGCGAATTTCCCGGGCATCGGTGCATGGCCAGAGCCCGCGAATGAGCCCACTGCCGACGACGACAGCTCAGAGGCAACTGACGAGGAACGCACCC
>CAWKHU010000003.1:0-35417 GCA_963849625.1 uncultured Actinomycetota bacterium | reverse complement strand
CTGTCGCGGTTGTCGGCGACTACTGCTGATTCTGTTTCTTGCTCTCGACGAGGTCGTTGAGGACCTCGGCATCAGCGCGGGCCTTGCCGGCCGCGTCCTTTGACTCACGGGCCTCCTCAAGCACGCTTTTCGCCTCGCGCCGCGCAGCCTTCTTTTTTGCCTCGGCAGAAGCATCGACGCTGGCCTTGCGCTGCTGCACCGTCTTGGTTCGGGCGGCGGCGGTCTTGTCTGCAGATGCCTTCTTCGCCGAAGCCGTCTTCCGGGCAGCGGCCGCGGCAGCTTCCTTGCCCTTCACCTCAGCCTCCTTGGCCTCGACAAGTGCAGCTGCGGCGCGCTCGGCTGCGGCTTCGCGCTTTCGTGCGGCCTCCTGGCGGGCGATCTCGGCGACCTCGCTGGCCTCGGCTCGCTGAGCCTCAGCCTGTGTCTCGAGATCCTCAGCCTTGGCCAGCTTGGCGGATCGCTCCAGGCGGTCAGTCCCTCGGCGAGCAAGCTGGTCATTTCGCATGAGAGTGCCAGCCAGCTTGTCGGCAGACCCGATGGCGCGGCCCAACGTCATCCGAGGGAGCGAGCTCTCGGGCAGTTGCCGCGAGAGCACTCCATCGATGGTGGTCAGCGGGAGCCGGGCCAGCTCGTAGGGAAGTGTGATGAGGGTGCTGGTGATGCTCATTTCTGGCTCCTTGCCTGGTCCCGCAGCTGCGCGGCTTGCTGTTCGGCGGTGAGGGCTTCGCGTTCAAGGCGCGCTCGATCTGCTGCGGCCCCTTGCTCGGTGGATGATGCGTCTGCCGCGAGCTTCTCTGCCTCAGCCATGCGGGTCGCGGCGATATCGGTAGCCCGCTGCTCCGCGGCGCGGCGCTCAATGGCCTCCTGCTGAGCGGCAGACCGCTCGGCGTCGGCGTGCTCGGCTGACTTGATCTTCTCCACAGCGCGCTGCGCCTTGTCGGCGCTGTCCTGCGCAGCTTCGCGCTCGGCAGCTGTCTGATGATTCGCCTCTCTCAGGTCTGCCGCCGCCTTCTCTCTCTTGGCCTCCGCCAAGGCATCCTCGGCCACGGCTTCCTTCCGGTGCCGCGCCTCGGCCTGCTGAAGCCGACCCTCTTCGACCAAGTCGCCCTTGCCTGTCACGGCCCCAGCGACCTCTTTGAACTTGCCTGCGATGCCGCCGACCAGACCCTTGCGGGCCTCGGCTGCTCTGTCGTCGTTGTCATGGCTCATACCTGTACGAGTGCCCACCGCGGCGGCTGTTCAACCAGCAAAATGGTGTGATGTCGGCCTCAGCACTCAAGCCGTGGGAGCCTGTCTAGTGACGTGCGCACCCCCGCTACCCCAAGAAGGCGTGGGCGGCTGACCACAAGCTGAGTCCTCACCCCTGGGTCCACTTGCGGCCAGACCGGTGACGTTGTCTGATGCCTGCATGCCCAACCCTCCTGACGATGCGGACGACTTTGAGCGGTGGCTGGTCATCAAGGGCCGACGCTGGCGCCGTACGGATCCAAGCCTCCCGCCGGACGTGGTGGACGCTCTGAAGTCTCACCTGGGCAGAGGCCGTTCCGGCGTTCGTGCGGCGAAGAGGCGAGACGATCCGGCCGCAGTCAGGTCAGCCCGGCGTCGGGTCGATCTTGCCAAGCACGGGCTGGGTGAACGCGGTGTGAGGTGGTGGGAGGACGACGAGCCGGCGCGGCTACGACGCGCCCGCGAGGCGCTGGAAGAGCTCGAGCATCTCGGCGAGTAGAGCTTGAGAAGACCCGACGGCGCACCGGTTTCAGCCTGCGAGAAATCGTCGTAGGTAGGGCGCGGTGACGCTGTCTGCAACGTCCAACAGCTCGGACGGGCTGACCTCGGCCACGACCGTGCCGCCACGGTCGCCGCCGCCGGGTCCGAGCTCGATCACCCGGTCGGCGGCCGCGATGAACTGCATGTCGTGCTCGACGATCACCACGGTGTCACCAGCCTCGGTGAGGCGGCCCAGCACTCGTACGAGGTCGCGGACGTTGACCGGATGAAGCCCGCCGGTGGGTTCGTCCAGGAAAAACACGGTGTGCTCGCGACGCGTGCGCTGGAGCTCGGTCGCGAGCTTGATGCGTTGAGCCTCGCCACCGGACAGCTCAGTTGCAGGCTGCCCGAGAGTGAGATAGCCAAGTCCGACGTCCAAGAGTGTGGTCAGCGAGCGGTGCACCGAGGGCACATCTGCGAAGAAGTCCGCCGCCTCCTGAACGGTCATCGCGAGCACTTGGCCGATGTTCCGTTCCCTGTAGTGGACCTCGAGCGTCTCGGGGCTGTAACGGGAACCCCGGCAGGTCGGACACGTCGAGTAGCTCGTCGGCAGGAAGACCAGCTCGATCGCGATGAATCCCTCTCCCTCGCAGGTCGGGCAGCGACCCGCGTCGACGTTGAACGAGAAGCGACCTGCCGACCATCCGCGATCGACTGCTTCGGGCGTGTTGGCGAAGATGCGTCGAACCGCGTCGAACAGGCCTGTGTAGGTGGCGAGGTTCGAGCGAGGGGAGCGACCGATGGGGCGCTGATCGATCGAGATGATGCGTGGAGGGTCGTCGACTTCTTCGTCAGCGGCTTCGAGGCGCTCGATGATGGCAGTCAGCAACGAGGACTTACCGGCCCCTGATACGCCGGTGATGGCGGTCATGCAACCGACCGGCAATCGGACGCTGACGTCTCTCACGTTGTGCAAGGACAAGTGGTCGAGCGAGATCCAGTCGGTGGGCTCTCGGGTCGCCAAAGTGGGAGTGGTGGTGCGGCCGAACATGAATTCGGCGGTGGCCGACTCCTCGACGTCGGCCAACCCGCCCGGGGCCCCGCTGTACACAACATGACCACCAAGCACGCCTGCGCTGGGTCCGACATCGACGACCCAGTCGGCGTTTCGGGCAATCGACAGGTCGTGCTCGACGACGAAGAGCGAGTTGCCGGCGGCGACCAGCTCGCGCAGCGCCGCGTAGAGCGCCTCGGAGTCGGCCGGGTGCAGGCCCGCCGACGGCTCGTCCAGCACGTAGAGAACGCCGAACAGCCCGGCACGCAACTGGCCGGCAAGGCGTACGCGTTGCAGCTCGCCGGGGGAGAGGGCGGTGCTGCTGCGGTCCATCGAGAGGTATCCCAGACCCAAGCCGATGATCGCTTCGACGCGGGCGCCGAAGTCCTTGACCAGAGACCGAGCGGCCGACGACGCGGCGGCGCCGTGGCGATCGGTGCCCCGCGACTGCTCCTCAAGTCCGGAGTCGAGCAGGGCGCATACGTCCGAGAGCGGCATCGCAGCCATGGCAGCGATGTCCACTCCTGCGAAGGTGACCGCGAGAGCCGCTGGGCGAAGACGTTTGCCCCGGCATGTTGGGCAGGGTCCGTCGGCGATGAAGGCTTCGAGCTTCTCGCGTTGCGTCGTGGACTGCGTCTTGGCCAGATTGCGGAGGAGGTATTTTTCGGCTGACGACCAGTGACCGTGGTACGCACTCGCCTCGCCCTGCTTGTTGCCCTGCAGGAGCATGCGGGGTTCCTCGTCCGTGAACAGCAACCAGTCCCGATCTTCTTGCGGCAGCGTGTGCCACGGCGCGTGGATGTCGATGCCGAGCTTGGTGACCATCCGCCGTACGTTCAACCCCACCCACGCCTTGTTCGCCCAGACCCCGATCGCCCCGTCATCGATCGAGAGAGTTGGGTCCGGCACCAGAAGCGACTCGCTGGTGCTGCGCGCCACTCCGCTTCCGTGGCATGTGGGACAGGCACCGACGGCGGTGTTGGGTGAAAATGCCGCGGCAGGGAGGTGCTCGGCCCCGGCGGGATAGGTTCCGGCGCGGCTGAAAAGCAGCCGAAGGACGTCCGACAGTGAGCTCAAGGTGCCGAGCGTGGACCGGGAGCTCGCAGCGCCACGTGCTTGTTGGAGCGCGACAGCAGGGGGCAGTCCCTCGATGGTGTCGATCGCTGGCGCACCCACCTGTGACAACAGTCGTCGGGCGTATGGTGCCACCGACTCGAAGTAGCGCCGCTGCGACTCGGCAAAAACCGTGCCGAATGCCAACGAGGACTTTCCGGATCCTGACACGCCGGTGAACACGACGAAACAATCGCGGGGAAGATCCACGTCGACGTCGCGCAAGTTGTGCTCACGCGCTCCGCGAACCTGGATCCAGCCGGAGGATCCCGCTGGAAGCGAGGTCCCGTGAAGATCGTTGAGAGGTGGCGGCATCCCGCTAACGTAGTGGCCGCCTGCAGGTCCCGCCCTCTGACGACGTCCGGCGCGCAACTGGCCCGCCGCCCCTCACCTCCACGCTGGCGTTTGAGCCATCAGGGCCCGGGTAGTACTGCTTCATGCTATGGATAATTTTGATCGTCGTATTGGTACTGGCGCTGGGCGGCTTTGGGTTCAGTCGGCGCGGCCGCTAGGACCGTCAGGGACGCTTCTCCTCGGGGTGCCGTCGGGCTCGACCATGCCTCAGCCTCACAGGGAAGTCGAGGCGATCCATGAAAAGAGCCCGGTCACGGTCATGCTGGCGAAGAAGACAATCGGGACTGGAGCCTTGACCAGCTGGCGAAGGCGACGGCCAGCAATGACCAAGCCGAGAGAGACGATCCCGGCTTGAACAGCAGCGATGTAGCGAAGCAGGTCGCGGCTCTCGAGCGCGCCAAAAGCGGTCAGGAACAGCACGGCGGCTGCCGAGGCAAACAACAGAGTCACCACGTGCCAAGCCAGTGTGAACACGGGCGTTGAGACATCGTCGGGACCAAAAAGGCGAAGCGACAGCGGTGTTGCGCCCATCTCGACCGAGCGAAGCTGGGCCATGAGCCACCGGTGACCGATGACGCCGTGGGTGACAACTCCGACCGAGGCGCCGATCGCGGCCACCAGGGCGAAAAGCGTGTGATCCATCTGCGCCTCCGCATCAACGGATAGATCCAACAATTGGCAAAGGATAGCCGCGGCTAGATCACAATCTCTCGTCGTGTCATCATTCCGGGATCGAGAGATGAAGGCTGTCTCCCCAGATCTGGCACAGTGGCGGTATGCCTGCTGATGACGCCCTGTCGTGGTTCCTCACCGCCACGGAGCGGGGCAACTCCCGCACGCGCATCGACACGCGGCATGCCGGTGATGAGGCGTGGTCCACCGGCAACCTCGTACGCCCGCTGATCCACGGCGCGACGTATTTCAACGAGCTGTTCGAGCGGATCGAAGCGACCCGCGATGGCGACCTGATCTATTTCACGGACTGGCAGGGTGACGCCGACGAACGCCTGACTGGGGAGCCAGGCAGCGAAGTGGCCGAAGTGCTCGGAAGAGCTGACGAACGTGGAGTCGACGTACGGGGCTTGGTGTGGCGTTCTCATGCCGAGGCGCTTGGGTTCTCTGCGAGGGAGAATCGGCGACTCGGGAAGGACCTGCAGGAGCGAGGAGCCGAGGCGCTGCTCGACATGCGCGTGCGCATGGGCGGGTCCCACCATCAGAAGATGCTGGTCATCCGGCACCGTGATGACTCGGCCCGGGACATCGCGTTTGTCGGCGGCATCGACCTCTGCCACTCCCGTCGCGATGACGTCAACCATGAAGGGGACCCACAGGCCCTCACGCTGGCAGAGGAGTATGGTCCGACCCCGCCGTGGCATGACATCCAGGCGGCAATCTCTGGGCCAGCGGTCTACGACGTCGAGACCGTGTTTCGAGAGCGGTGGCAGGATCCGACACCGTTGAGCAGCAATCCGATCAGCATCGTCGCGGACCGCCTGAAGGGCTTGGACCGCAGTCCTGACCCTCTCCCCGAGCAACAGCCTCCACCACCCGAGGTCGATGGCGGCACCCACGCAGTCCAGCTTCTGCGGACCTACCCGGACCTGAGGCTCGGCCGGGACTATGACTTCGCACCTGGTGGCGAGCGAAGCGTCGCGAGGGGATACCGCAAGGCAATATCAAAGGCGCGGCAGATTGTGTACGTCGAGGACCAATATCTTTGGGGCACCCGCATCGGCGACGTCTTCACGCGAGCCCTGCGTGAGAATCCTGGGCTCCACGTCATCGCAGTCGTACCAGTCCATCCCGACAAGGAGGGTTTTTCGAGGACAGCGCAGCTCCTTGGTCGGCGCCGTGCGATGCTCGAGATGCACGCCGCCGCACCACATCGTGTTGCTGTCTACGGCATCGAGAACCATGCGGGCACCCCTGTGTATGTGCATGCGAAAACCTGCCTCATCGACGACACCTGGGCGACAATCGGGTCCGACAACTTCAACCGGCGCTCGTGGACCCACGACTCTGAGCTGTCTGCCGCGATCGTCGATCTTGCCGAGGAGGCCGACTACGCACGCCAACTGCGGCTGACACTTGCCGCTGAGCACCTGGATCGCACCGACGACCTCCACGACTGTGTCGACCCGCACGGCATGTTCGCTGCCTTTGCTGACGCGGCCGCCAAGCTCGACCGGTGGCACGCAGATGGCCGCGTTGGCCAACGTCCCGCTGGTAGGCTGCGGCGCCTCGAGCCACCGCAGATCTCGCCCCTCAAACGGGCTCTGGCAGCCATCCCCTACCGCATGGTGCATGACCCCGACGGCCGTCCCAGATCGATCCGCGGTACCGACCGCTTCTAGTCGTGGCGCGTCACTCCGTCGCTGGACCCGCTTCGTCACGCTCGTCCTGCAGGCGGTCCTTGCTGCGAATCAGGCGCAGCAAGGTGACCAGGCCCAGCCCCCCTGCCATGTTGGCCGGGACGACCAGCAGCATGAACTTGCCCCAGTCTCCATAGCCGAAGGTCGCGTCACCGGTGTGGATCGCGCCGAAGATCAGGAGCGAGTCGAGGATGGAGTGGAACATCTGCGTACCTGCGAGAAGGAATGCCGCGACCACGGCTGCGACGATCTTGCCGACCATGTCGTCGGTCCCGTGCTGCATGCGTGTCAGCAGTGTCATCGTGGCGCCGGCGAGAACCGCGAGCGCAATCGTCTCGCTGGTTACAGGGGCGGTGGCGAAATGGGTGCCGGACTCGACGAGCTCTTGATGGAATGACGGGAAGGCGAGCACGACCAGCCACATGATCAGCCAGCCACCGGCCAGGTTGGCGACCAAGGTCCCCGACCAGAGCTTCAGCAGCTGCCTCACAGTGGCCCGCTTCGCCGCGACGGTCACGACCGGAACCAGGAAGCCTTCGGTGAAAAGCTCCGAACGACCCAGGAGCAGAGCCACGAATCCCGCCGAGAAGGCCAGACCTGCAAGCAAGTGGTCGCCGGTCTCGTGCAACACCGCGAGGTAGGCGAGCACGCCGATGCTCACGTCGGTGCCGGCCATGAACCCCGTGAGGAGGACCTCGCGCCACGGTCGGCTGAGCCGCTGCGCCCCTTCGACGACCTGGGCTGTGAAAGACCTCTCCAACGCGTCTTCCATCGGGCCATCGGTCTCGCCCAGATCCCTACGGTTGTCGGAGGCGTGATCGCGGTCGTCGGTCATTGGAGTCCTCAAGCTGGTCCAACCCGCTTCGAACGCGGCGATGCGTCCATCCGGCCGGATGTCGGTTGTTCACGGTCTAGTACCCCTGAAAGCGGCACGACAACCGGCCCTTCGCCCTGGGGCAGGGCAGCGTGGGTCCTACAGCGGCTCAGGTTCTCCGAAGGTGGCGCTCATGCGCTCGGTCCAGGTGGTGAGGACGACCGGGGCGTCGGGAAGGCCAAGGCCCGCCAGCTCCTTCGCGATCGGGTGGCTGCCGAGCGTCAGCGTGACATCGGCACCGAAGAACAACCCGGTGCTCGCTCCACCTTGGGTGAATGGCGTGCGGTGGGGGATTCCGTTGATCAGCGTGTAGGACACCAGCTGCATCGGCGGCATCTCGTCGGTGCCGCCGCGCGGAAGGGTGACATCGAGTACGAGCTCGCCGTCCATCTCGAGGGTCCACCGCGAAGTTGACTCGTCGTTGATGACCTCGATCCGCTCGACACTTTTGGGGAAGCCCCAGATCTGGTTGCCGGCCACGCAGGTGAACTGCTCGGTCACCGGCAAGTGGGTGATGAAGTTGCCGTCGGGACCGCCTCCTTCGGGACGGACGAAGAAGATGGTGCCGATCTCGAGGTAGGTGCCCAGGTCGTTGTCCTGATAGTCGACGAGAGCCAGCGCGAACTGGGCACGGCCCGGTTCGGTCTCGATCACCTCGAACCCGGCCGGCGCGAGCGCTTGTGCGGCTTCAAGTGGGACGTCGTACATCACGGTTGCGTTGGTGCCGTCCCGCACCTCTACGGGCATCGTGACGGTTTGGCCGAGGACGTCATGGGTTGTCATGGAGACATCAGAGCAACTTTTTCGGCGATACGGAAGCACAACGCGCGATTCTGGGACGCCGACCCAGTCGTCTCAGCACGCGTGAGCAGGGACCGAGGCCTTTATCATTTCCACCATCGCCGTTCCGAAAGGTCAGTCATGGTTCGCACGACCTCGACCGACCCGACAACTCGTGTCGATCGAGCCGAGGCTGACGTCCTGGGAGCCCAGTTCGTGGCGGGGCTGCGCTCGTACGGAGTGAAGCTCGGCGACCAGGTGGCCTTCAGTGCGCCGAACTCGCCGCAGCTGCTCGCGGCGATCTTCGGGTGCCTGCGGGCTGGGTTCGCCCCCATCGTGCTGAGTGCCAAGCTGACGGCGTACGAGCGCGATTCGATGCTTGCGGACGTGACACCCGCTGCCGTGATCGACGACGAGACGTGCCGCAGCATGGTGGCATCGGAGCCCGAGGTCGGTGACCTTCCAGCGCTCGACGACCACTTCCACTGTCGTCCGCTCCACTTCACGTCGGGCACCACCGGACGTCCGAAGGCGGTGTGGAGCGGCTGGCTGGACGACGACGCTTCAGCGAAGCAAAGACAGGACGAATTCGATTGCTGGGGCTTCTCCGCCGCCGATGAGCACTGGGTCTGCTCCCCGCTGAGCCACTCAGCTCCTCTGCGTTTCGCGCTCTTCACCCTGCTGGCTGGGGGAGCCGTGCACGTGCCCGGCACGTTCGACGTGCCGGAGGTCAGGGCCGCGCTCGAGGGTGGCGTCACCTCCACGTTCATGGCGCCCGCCCAGCTGCAGCGGCTGCTCGACGGCGGGCCTCTCGTGGCGGAGCGCCTCCGCCTGCTCGCCCACGCGGGCTCGGAATGTCCAGAGCAGCTGAAACGCGACGCCATGGATGCCTTCGGCGCGGATGTCGTCGTGGAGTTCTACGGCTCGACCGAGGGCCAGTTCACGGTGTGTCCATCGAGCCAATGGGTGAGTCGGCCCGGCACGGTCGGACGAGCGCGTCCGGGTCGCAGGATGAAAGTGGTCGACGGCCAGCTGTGGTGCGAGCCGCCGGCGTTCGCGCACTTTGAGTACTACGGCGACCCTGCCAAGACTGCTGAGGTGTGGGACGGCTCGTGGTTCAGCGTGGGCGACCTCGGCCGCATCGACGACGACGGCTTTGTCTTCATCGACGGCCGGCGCAGCGACCTCATCATCACCGGTGGCGTCAATGTCTATCCCGCTGAGGTGGAGCGGATCCTGCGAGAGCTCGATGGGGTGAAGGACGTCTGCGTCGTTGGGCAGGACGACCCCCAGTGGGGTCAGCGAGTTTGTGCGGTGATCGCCGGGGAGGTCACGACCGAGCAGATCGAGGAGTTCGCCACCACACACCTGGCACCGTACAAACGCCCGAAGACCATCAACCTGGTCGATGCGCTGCCGCTGACTCATTCCGGCAAGATCGACCGACAGGCAGTGGCCTCTGGGATCACGCGGCCCGACGGCTCCAGCGCCGACATGTGAGCGGCACCACCAGGCGCCGGGGCGGCGCTGGGACAGGTCGCGAAGTCGAGCATGAGTGTGACGTGAAGGGCGCACCTGCTGTACCCAAAGGTCTCGCAAACTCCGACGCGGCATTTCATGACGGAGATGCCGATGGTGCTTTAGTCTCTGATCAGAACGATTTTCGGTGCGAGACGGGGCTCGCCGCGACTCAGGAGCCTCCATGACTCGTCTGCACCCGCTACGTGCGGTCCTCACGTTCTTCGCAGTTCTCACGGTCGTGCTTGCCGGCCTACCCGCGACGGCCGTCGCGTCGCCCACGACCGCTGCCAACAGCTTCCACGCCCTGTCGAGCGACGACGAGCCGATCCAGGACAGTGATGGCGACGGCGTGTACGACGACGTCGACTCGTGCCCTGATACTCCGGGAGACGCGAACTACAACGGCTGCCCGGTTCCCGACTCGGACGGCGACGGCGTGTACGACAACGTCGACTCGTGCCCTGATACTCCGGGTGACGCGAACTACGGCGGATGCCCGGCGCCTCCTTCCGACAGTGATGGCGACGGCGTGTACGACGACGTCGACCAGTGTCCGAGCGAAGCGGGTTCGGCGACCTACAGCGGCTGCCCGGTTCCCGACTCGGACGGTGACGGCATCAACGACGAAGTCGACGCATGCCCCAATCAGTACGGGCCGCTGTACGACGGCTGCGCCCTGCCTGATCTCGACGGCGACGGCGTGTTCGACGACGGCAGCGATCAGTGCCCGAACGAGTACGGGACGGGCGCCGACGGTTGTCCGGTGGACAGCGACGGTGACGGCATCAATGACGACAGCGATCAGTGCCCGAACGAGTACGGGACGGGATGGGACGGGTGTCCAGAACCTCCTGCCGACAGTGACGGCGACGGAGTTGACGACGAAAATGACGGGTGCCCAGGGACGCAACAGGGCGAGAACGTCGACAGTGTCGGCTGCTCACTGACCCAGCTCGACTCTGACAACGACGGCGTCGACGACGAGCACGATGCATGTTCATCCACGCCGTCGGACTCTGAGGTCGACCAATCGGGCTGTCCTTTGCCCACCGTCGTGACCCCGGCCGCAGTGCGGTTCACGAGGGACTCGTGCGGCCATGGGAGGGACAGGTTCGTAGTGCCGACGACGACCGGTGTCACCTATCAGCGTGTTGTGAGAGGCTCGCAGAGGTTGCTCGCAGCAGGCACACACCGAGGTCGTGGTGTGGTCAGGATCGTGGCCGTTGCGGCTGAGGGCTACACGTTGAACGGGCAGACTTCGTGGAAGAAGACCTTCACGGATCGGCGCTGCCGAAAGGGTCGTGTCTCGGTCACCAGCCCGCGCAAGGACGTCGTACGTGTCGTGAACCGTGAGGGCCAGCCTCTGACCCTTGTGATCAAGGGGCACACGTGGCGGGTCAAAGCAGGTGGGGCCAAGACATTCACCACCAAGCGATCCTCGGTGAAGTGGAAGGTCCGGTGGGACGACTACTACGGCACTCGGAAGGGATCGGTCCGGGTCGACTAGCGATTCGTTGGGCCACATGGCCCCTGTGCAGACGCTCGCGGTCACTGTCGCTAGTTTTCGACCATGACCAAACCAGCAGCCCTTCCTGAGCCGACTGCCCATGCGCGTGCCTTGATCCCGATCCTGGGTGCCATGGGCCTCGAGGTGCTCGAGGTGACTCCTCACAGCGCGGCGGCGCGGGTTCCGGCCGAGCCGAACGTCAACCATTTCGGCGTGATGTACGCCGGGTCCCTGTTCACCGTGGCCGAGGTGCTGGGCGGGTTGATGGCTGGGTTCATGGAGGTTCCAGGGGGCCTGCCGCTGGTCAAGCGAGTCGAGATCGACTTCCTCCGACCGGCGGCCACCGCTGTTGTCGCGCGGACCACGCTGTCTGAGGAGGAGTTCGATCGGGTGCAGGCCGAGGCGATCGCGACGGGCAAGTCGAACTACGAGCTTCTCTGCGACGTCACCGACGAAGCCGGGACGGTCGTCGCTCGTACGCGCGGCAGCTACCAGATGCGAGTGATGGGCTGACGCCACGGCAGCCGCACGACCCACCAACTGATTGGAACCATGATGATCAACCTGACCGCTTCATTCACGGTGCGCGCCGACCGCACATCAGAGTTCGAGGCTGCGGTCGCCCAGGCGCGCCCAGCCATGCTGGCCGACGTGGGGTGCCTGCGTTACGACCTCCAACGGGTGAGCAAGAGCGAGACCGAGTACGTGTTGCTGGAGGCGTACGACTCCGGCGAGGCGCTCCAGCGGCACGGGCAGCTCGACGCCTTTCGGGAGCTGGGTGACGCGCTCAAGGACGTCCTCGCCGGAGCGCCCGTGATCACGATCCTCAAGCCCGTGGGCGAGCAGCAGGCATAGTTGATCGGGGCCTGCGGCGAGGAGCGGAGAGGCGCCTGCCGGGCCCGCGTTCCGATGAGTGGGATCCACTCACAGGACGGCGCCCGTCGACCTGCCGTCGTCGATGTTGGCGTACGGGTCGATCACCTTGCGCGTCGCCGCCGACGGATCGTACGGCCAGCGTTCCTCGAGGAGGATTGCCAGAGCAGATGCGGTGAAGATCGTCGAAAGGATGCCGACTGACAGGCCGATCAGAAGTGCGATCGCGAAGTCGGTCAACGAGTCGCCGCCCAGCACCGCGAGAGCCGCGAGGATGAACATTGCGCCGAGTCCGGTGTTGATCGTTCGCGGGATGGTCTGGAGGATCGCCTCATTGACGACTTCGCGGAGTGGTCGCTTGCGGTTGTCGCCGGTGTGCTCTCGGATGCGGTCGAACACCACGATGGTGTCGTTGACGGCCAGGCCGATGATCGAGAGGACGGCGGCGAGGAACACGCCGTCGATCGGCTTGCCCCACCACGCGAACACGCCGACGACGGTCAGCACCACGGACGTCATCGACAGCACGGCGGCGGCGGCATACGTCCACCTGAACCGCCAGGCGAGGTAGATCATCTGAGCCGCGATCGCGATGGCGAAGGCGATCAGAGCCTTGTCCCGCAGCTCCTTGCCCAGGCTCGGTCCGATCAGCTCGTCTCGTTCCTTCTCGACGCTGCCGGCGACTCCGGCGAGAGCCTCCTCGATCCGTACGGCCTCGTCGTTGGTGACGTCATCGACCCGGACGCTGATGTTCTCCTTGCCACCGTCGCCTGACGACGCCTGGACGACCGCCTGGGTGAACCCGGCGTCGCTGACGGCGACCCGCGCATCCTCGACGTCGAGCGGGCTGGAGGTGGAGTACTCGAGCAGGCGGCCACCGGTGAACTCCACACCCAGGTTGAGGCCGCGGATCGTGATGCCGCCGATCGAGACGACGCCGACGACCAGGGTGATGACGATCCACGTACCGCTGCGCTTCATGAGGTTGGGACCGTTGACGTTCAGCCACGTGCGGACCCGGCCCTCGCCGGCCAGCCCACTGATGGCTGGCCGCTTGCGTACGAAGGCTCGCTTCATCGCCCACTCGCTGAGCACGCGGGCGATCACGAGTGCCGAGATCATGGAGGCCACGACACCGATCGACAGTGTCACGCCGAACCCCTTGACGGGGCCGGAAGCAAAGACGAACAAGAGCCCTGCCGCGAGCAACGTGGTGACGTTGGAGTCGATGATCGCCGACCACGCCTTGTTGAATCCCGTGTTCAACGCGGGGGGCAGACCCGCGGACACCCGTTCGGCGTACTCCTCGCGGGCCCGCTCAAACACCAGCACGTTCGCGTCGATCGCGAGTCCGATCGCCAGCACGAAGCCAGCCAGTCCGGGGAGGGTCAGCGTCGCCCCGAACGAGACGAGCAGGCCGTAAGCGATCAGCGCGTACGTGCCGAGGGCGATCGTGGCAAGGAAGCCGACAAGTCGGTAGACGAACATGATGAAGAGCCCGGTGAGGATGATGCCGATGATCGCTGCTTCGATCGACGCATCGATGGCGACCTTGCCGAGCGTCGGGCCGACCGTGCGCTGTTCAATGATCTCGACGTCGACGGGGAGCGCGCCGCCCTTGATCAGGACAGCGAGGTCCTTGGCTTCCTGCTGCGAGAAGTCCCCCGTGATGCTGGTCTGGTTGCCGCCCCCGGCGTTGCAGAGGGCAGGGACGACACCGGGGGAGGAGATCACCTTGGTGTCGAGCACGATCGCCACCCGGTTGCCGGCGTTCGGATTGGCGCACGCGCTTGAGACGAGCTGCTTCCAGCCGCTGCGTCCCTCCTTGTTGAAGTCGACATTGACGACCCACTGGCCGAGGTTCTGCTGTTCAGTCACGGCAGCGGCATCGCTCACGCCGTTGCCGTCGAGGAGTGCGGGTCCGATGATGACCGGCCTCCCGCTCTCGTCATCGAGAAGCTGCTGTCCCGGTTCGGGCTCGGTCGCCTCGACGGGCACCGACAGGACTTCGTGGAAGGTCAGCTGTGCGGTCTGGCCGATCTGGCGAGCAGCTTCACGCGGATCCTGCAGCCCTGGCAGCTCGACGATGATGCGCTTCTCGCCCGAGCGGGCAAGGGTCGGCTCGGAGACGCCCAGGGCGTCGACTCGTCCGCGAAGGACGCTGAGCGCGCGGTCGGTCGCCTCAGCGTCAGCCGTGACGCGGCCGGTGTCCTGCGTCTCGAGGACGATCTGGGTGCCGCCCCTGAGATCGAGTCCGAGCTTGGCTGGGCTGGAGAGGGCGAGGAACAGGGAGACGGCGATCACCGCGAATGCGGCAAGCGCCCTCCACAGAGGGGCGCGGCTGGGCATGGAAGAACTTTCGAGCAGTCGCCGGGATGGGCGCGCGGACAGGACGAGGGACGTGCTCAGAGAGCAGGCGGTCCGCGAACTACCGGGTCGCTGAGCTGGATCTCAGGCGACGGCTGTGAAGAGTGGTCGACGAGCTTAGGCGTCGGCTGGCTCGGCTGGACGGAGGCCACGGGTGGTGTGACCGGGTCCAGCTGGAGTCGGTCCGGCGTGTTGTCGTGCGAGGTGGGGAGGTGGGCGCGCGCGGCAGCGGGGACCACCTTGGCCTTGGGCGTACCGGCGGAGAGCTGCGCGTTCGACTGGCGTGCAACGCTCCCCACCGGCACGACCAGCAGTCCGAAGAGGGCGAGGACGAACACGCCGTATGCAACGCGGCGCAACCTCAGGCCCGTGTGCATGTCGGGAGTCTACGGGTCGGCGCGTGCTCCAGTGTCAGGAGCAACCCTTAGCTGAGCAGCTTGGCGATCCTTGTCCTTGCCGCTTGGGCCTCAGGCAGCATCGCGAAGATCGGATAGACGTGCTGCATGTGGGGTGCCTCGACGAACTCGATCTCCCCGCCCGCCTCGTGCACGCGCTTGACCAGCTCCCGCGAGTCGGTGACGACGGAGTCGCGGGCGCCGGTGAACACATGCATCGGCGGTAGTCCAGTCATGTCGCCGTACAGCGGGCTCACCAGCGGATCGGCGAGCGGAAGTCCGCCGGCATAGACGTGCGCTGCGCTCAGGAGGAAGTCCCGCCGCACCATGAGATCGCGACGCTCCATCGCTGCCTGATCCGGATGCGTCATGGTCAGGTCGATCCACGGAGCCAGGAGAATCAGTCGGGCCGGGAGCTCGGCCGCCGAGTCGCGCAGCTGCTGCGCGGCGGCCATGACGATCGCGCCGCCTGAGGAGTCGCCGACGAGACTGACGTTCTCGGCCCCGAACTCTTCGATCGCCCCGGTGATCGCCGCCACCGCCCGCTCCACCGTCTGCGTCGTGGTCTCGACGGGGGCAAGGGGATAGATCGGCACGAGACCGGTGCAGGCGCTCCGACCTACGAGATCCATCATGAGCTCCCACTGCGCTGACACGATCTGACCGACGAACGACCCTCCGTGGAAGTACACAAAGCAACGGGGCGCCGAGGCGTGCTCGGGGCGGAGGCGAAAGGCAGGAACGCCGTCGAGCTCCTGCTCGGTGATCTCCAATCCCTCGGACAGCTTGCCGCTCGGAGGTGTGTACGGGTCGGGCTTGTGCAGCCTGGCGTTGACGTAGTCGTCGGCCGTCTCATCGGGGCGTTTGCTGATCATGTAGCGCAGCACGGAGTGGACAAGCAGTCGCCGCGGATCCAGCAGCACGTCGTGCCCCCTCAGGTGCCGGGCGGTCCGGCGCACAGTCAGCATGCCACCGGCAGCGCCAGGATAAAAGTTATACGTTCGTACCATTTACATCTGGGTCACGATGGGAAATACTCACCGAGAATCCCCAGCCCAGTGCAGCCCAGGAGCCACGTATGAGTCGTGTTCGTCGATCGCTCACCGCCGTGTTGGCAGGTTCGCTGTTGGCTGCGGCCCTAACGACGCCGGTCGCCGCCGAGCCAGTGCCTGAACCTACTCCGTCCACCGCTACGTCAGAGGTCGCGCCGGCACCTCAGCCACTGCGCATCGCGATGCCTGATGGGGTGAGCCTGGCAGCAACGCTGAGCGGTACGGACACCGCGACCCCTCGCCCCACGATCGTCGAGTTCACGCCGTACGGGGAGTCTGGCGCCTCGTTCACCGCCGGACCTGACTACAACTTCCTGACCGTGCAGGTGCGGGGGACCGGCGACAGTGACGGCTCCTTCGAGGTGCTCGGACCGAAGGCGCAGAAAGACGTCGTCGACGCCCTGACCTGGGCGTGCAGCCAGCCGTGGAGCAATGGCGACCTCGCGCTCGCCGGCTTCTCGGCCAGCGCCATCATCGTCTTCAACTCCCTGCACCAGCATCTGCCCTGTGTGAAGGCGGCAGTCCTCCGCTCAGGCACCTTCGAGCTCTACCGCGATCTGCTGATGCCTGGTGGGGTACCCAACTCGGTGCCTGGTCTTGTCGTGCTTGCCGGGATAGGAGGGCTCGCCCTCGCCCAGGGCCCGCAGCGACTCAACCGCAATCCCTCATCGGCGCTCGACGTCGTCATCGGCCTGGTGACCTCCGGGCTCAATGCCGGGCTGCTGCATCCTGCGCTGGACGGTTACTGGCGCGAGCGGGGCTTCAGGGGCAACGTCAACCACATTCCGACCCTGCTGGTCGATGGCGCGTTCGATGTCGAGCCCCGCGGCGACTACCAGGCGTTCCAGCAGCTTCGGGACGACAACGTCGACACGCACCTGCTCGTCGTCGGTGGCCATGACGGTGCGCCGAAGGGCACGGACAACGGAGTCGCCGAGATCGAGATGTGGTTCGACCACTACGTACGCGGAGTCGACAACGGCGTCGAGACGCACCCAGCCGTCCAGATGCTGCTGGCCAATGGGGACCGCGAGGACATGCTGGCGGGCAAGTACGTCAAGCTGGACGGCGCGGACTGGCCGATTCCCGGCACCACATGGACGTCCTTGACGCTGTCGAGGACGAAGTCCAAGGCCGCGAAGTCACTGAACGACGGAAGCCTCAGGATCGGCGCGCCCGATGCCATCACGACGCATCAGGTCTATCCGGCGATCACCACGCTGCCGACCAGCACCGACCCGGACACGATCGCCACGATCGGTGGCGGGTACGAGGGGCCGTTGAACACGTTCTTCGGCTTCGTCCCGGCGTTGACCGAGATGGATCTGGCCAACCGGACGGGGCTGACCTATACGTCCGCGCCGCTGAATCAGCCTGTCACGGCGGCCGGCCCGGCGACCTTGGACGTCAGGCTGGGATCCGTGATGCCGACGACCAGCATCTGGGCCGTCATCTCCGACGTCTCACCCGACGGGAAGTCCCACCCGATGGCTGTGGGCAGGCTCAACACCGCCTTTCCCGACATCGTCTCGTCCAAGTCGCTGTACTCGGGCGGGCAGCTGGTCCAGCCGTACGGTGACTACTCCAAGCTCAAGCCGGCCACTCCGCTCGTGCCCCGGGACTATCACGTCGAGTTCTGGCCGATCGCCAACCAGTTCGAGGCCGGCCACCGGATCCAGCTCTCGATCGTGGGTCAGTCGGCGCTCTCGCTACCCAACATCCCGTCGGTCAACACGGTCAGCGTCGGTGGCGTCACCGGCACGCGACTCATGTTCCCGACCGCCCCCGGGAGCAACCTGGCGGCAGCGCTTCAGTAGCCGCGGCGCGTGTGGTTGGGTGTCGTCGTGACCGAAAACGAGAACACGTTGCAGTTGGCCTTCGACCGCTACCTGAAGCGGGTCGAAGACATCTGCGAGAGCCAGGACTGGTCGGCGTTTGCCGACATGTTCACCGAGGACGCGACCTACAGCGAGCACGCGTACGGCGAATTCGTCGGCCGCGAGCAGATTCGGCCCTGGATCATCAAGACGATGACGTCGTTCCCGGGCAGCGAGATGATCGGCTTCCCGCCGGCTTGGTACGTGCTTGACCCACCCACCAACCGGGTGATCTGCGACATCCGCAACATCATGCGCGATCCCGGCGACGGGTCGGTCCACGAGGCCTCCAACATCACGATCCTGACGTTCGACGACGACGGCAACCTGATCCGTGAGGAGGACATCTACAACCCGCAGAAGTTCGCCGACATGACCCGAGACTGGTGCCGGGTGGCCGATGCCCACGGCACCCTGAGCGATGTCGGCAAGAGGATGCTGGCGGCTCTCGGAGGCTGACCTACTTGCTGTCCAGCAAGCCTTCGGAAGCGAAGAAGTTGACCAGGTCGCGAAGGCTCTCCTCGGTCGGGCGGGGCTCGTAACCGAGCTCGACGCCAGCCTTTGCGCGCTCCACGATCGGCGCCATGCTGATGTTCTCCATCGCCGCCGGTGCGAACGACTCGGAGCCGAGTCGCCGGCTGATCGGATCGACCAGGGGTGCGACCGTCTCGAGCAGCCTGACGGGCAACATGAACCGTGGGCCTCGGGCACCGGCCATCTCTGCGGCGACCTGCATTGATCGGGTCAGCCCGTAGCGGTGCCCGCCGAGCAGGTAGTTGTGCCCGGTCCGTCCCTTGTCGGCGGCGAGTAGGAAGCCTTGGGCGACATCGCGTACGTCGACCATGTCGAACTCGCCGGTGACGCCGACCGGAACCTTGCCCAGCGAGGCGTCGAGCAGGCTCTGGTTCATCCGGGAGAGGCGACCGGGGTGGTCTGCGGGGCCGAAGATGCCCGTCGGGTTGCAGGTGAGAGCGTCCAGACCCGCGTCGACCACCTTGAGCAGCTCGACCTCGCCGAAGTACTTCGACCGGTGATAGACCAAGGCCTTGTCCGAGCTCGACCGCAACGACTCCTCGTTCACCGTGGCGTTCTTCGTGTAGTGGAATGACGCCAGAGAGCCGCAGTTCACCATCCGTCGAGCGCCAACCCGCAGCGCGGCCCGGGCGACCGTGGCCACGCCCTCGGTGTTCACTCGCCAGGCGAGCGGGTCGACCCGGCGCAGGCTGATCACGGCGACCAGGTGATGGACGACCTCAACCCCGTCCAGGACGCGGACCATTGCTTCTTCGTCGAGGACGTCGGCGGACTCCCAGCTGAGCTGACCCTTGCCATGTGACCCCGCTGGCGGCGAGCCGGCGACCCGGTCGATGGCAACGACGTCATGCCCTTCGTCGAGCAGGGCGCTGACGACATTGAGCCCGAGGAATCCGGCTGCCCCGGTGACGGCGACCTTCACGCGGCGCTCCCCGCAGCGGCGAGGTGACGGGTCAAAAAGCTGACCGCGTGCCTGACCGCGGCATCGTGGAACGGCTTGCCGGGGAACACGTCGAAGTGGTCGCCGGGGTAGTGCCGAACCTCCGCACGGGCCTTGAACGCAGCCTTGGCGGCGGCATTCGGCGGCGCGCTCCGGTCGAAGTCGGTGATCTGCACGAGTACGGGACAGGCCAACGACTTGGCAGCCTTGGTGGGCACCCGTGAGCCGAGCTCGAGGGTGAGCTCGGCGGCGATCTCGTTGCGCCACGAGGGCCCGGCGATGGCGAGGTAGTCGTCGTACGCTCCGTCGAGCGTGAAAGCACCGACCTCGCCGGGTCGGGCGACGATCGGCATCATCCGCGAGCCGCGACCGGTTGCGGCCGAGAGCTTGCTGGCGATCCCGCGGCCGGTCGCCCGGGCGAGCTCGCTCGGGCGGTGCGACTTGGTCGCGTGCAAGCCCGCTGCCATCCCGTCGACCATCGGGATCAGTGCGACCACGGCAGCGACATCGCTGCGACCGACGGCGGCGGTGAGCACGTGACCGCCGGCGAGCGAGACACCCCAGAGGACGACTCGCCTCGGGTCGACACCGGGGAGGGCCTTGGCAGCGTCGATCGCGGCTCGGTAGTCATCGACCTGGGCGGCGAGCGAGACCGTCTGTCGGGGCGTGCCGTCGCTCTCACCGAAGCCTCGGTAGTCGAAGACCAGCGCGTCGAGCCCTGCCTCGGCGAACGCCTCGGCGAACGGCGCGAGGCCGGAGTCCTTGGTGCCGCCAAGGCCGTGCGCCATCACGACGACTGGCCGACCGGCGACGCTGGCGAGGTCGTCGTGCGCGGCGGGGAACAACCAGGCCGCGCAGGTCGTGCCCTGCGAGCTGAAGGTGAGGGTCTGGGGGTTCATCGGTTGGGGGTCACTTTCCGTAGATGCTGCTCAGCCAGAGGAAGGTCAGTGCGTCGATGTGCTGCTCTCGTGGCGGACCGGACCCGAGCGAGTGGCGTTCAAGGGCATGGTCGTTGAGATCGAGCAGGACCGACGCGAGGGCGCCGGCATCGGGTCCGTCGGTCGCCCGGCCGGCTGCGCGCTCGGTGCCGATCATGGTGCCGATCGCCGCGGCGAAATCGGCACGGCCGTCGTCCCACATCTGACGGACAGCCGGGCTCGAGGCGCGTGCCTCGAGCAGGGCGCGGTAGGTGTGCGGACTGCTGTCGACCGAGTCGAACAGCAAGGTGATGGCCGTTCGTACGCGGGTCTCGGCGTCGCCCTCGGCCTTGACCAGCATCTCGTTGGCCTCCGCCGCGGCCTCGTACAGGTCACGCATCAGCGCCATGACGGCGATGGACTTGGACTCGAAGTAGAAATAGAACGCCGAACGGGTCACCCCGGCTCGCCGGGAGATCTCGATGACGTTGATCTCGTCGAGGGTCTGCTCCCGCAGCAGCCCGTCGAAGGCGTTGAGGAGCTTGTCCCGCCGGGCGTCACCCCGGTTGGAGGAGCGCCTGTCGACCAGCCGGTTCCAGGAGTTGTCGCCCTCGGTCATCGAGCGGCACCCACAGGGACGCCGCCGCGCTCCTGGGCGCGTTTGCGGCCGGCCGGGATCTCGCGGGCGCGGATGTCTTCCTCGTAGATGAAGTAGTCGACCTGCTGGGTGTGCCGGGGCGTCTTGAGCACGTGACCGATGTAGCGCTGCTCGTCACTGGCGATGACTCGTTCCATCTCCGCGACGTCGGGCAACGCGTACGCACCGATCAGGTGGGCGGCAACCAGTCGCGCCTGGCACTCCACGAACGGGAAGAGCGTCGGCGTCGACTGGGCAAACCCGACGAACGAGAGGTCGTCGATGCCGGGCTTGTAGATCCGCTTGAACAGGGGCAGGTGGTTGCCCGGGGCGGACAGGAAGTCCTCGTCGAAGAACGGGAAGGTGATGTTGTAGCCGGTCGCGTAGACGATGATGTCGAACTCGCTGCTGGTGCCGTCCTCGAAGTGCACCGTCCGGCCGTCGAGAAGTGACACGTTCGGCTTCGGCTTGATGTCACCGGAGCCGAGGCGCAGGGGAAGCTCCACGGACTGCGTCGGGTGCGCCTCGAAGAACTTGTGGTTGGGCTCGCGCAGTCCGTAGAGAGCACCGTTCGAGCCGTTCATCGGCTGTGCCAGCTGCATGACCTTGCGCTGCCAGGACAACGGCAGGTAGGGGGTCGTCCGGTACATCGTGTCGGACGGTTTGCCGTATACGTACTTGGGCACGATCCAGGCACCGGAGCGGGTCGAGAGGGTGACGTCGGTCTGCAGTGACTTTGAGGAGAGCTCAACGGCGATGTCGGCCGCGCTGTTGCCGAGCCCGACGACCAGGATCCGCTTGCCGAAGAAGTCCAGCGGTGACGTGGGATCGATGTAGTGGTGCGAATGCATCGACTCGCCGGTGAACTCGCCCGGGAAGTCGGCGAACCTCGGATCCCAATGGTGACCGTTGGCGACCACGAGGTGCTCGAAGACCCGGGTGGCGCCGGCCTGGTCGAGGATCTCCCAGCCTCCGCCCTCCTCGGCGGATCGCCGACGGGCATTCACCACACCGTTCTCGAACTCGATGTTGTCCTTGAGGTCGAACGCCTCGGCGTACGACTCCAGGTAGTCCTTGATCTGGGAGTGGTGCGGGAAGTCCGGGTACTCGGCGGGCATGGGGAAGTCGCGGAAGGAGAGCCGGTCCTTGGAGGTGTCGATGTGCAGCGAGCGGTAGGCGCTGCTGTGCCCGTTGGGGTTGCCGAACGCCCAGTTGCCGCCGATCCGGTCCGAGGACTCGAAGCAGGTGTACGTGACGCCGTAGTCGCTGAGCATCTTGCCGACCGTCAGACCGCTGATGCCCGCACCGATCACAGCCGTGGAAGGAGGGCGAGTACGGGGGCCGACCATGGGGACTCCTGGGCTTGGTCTTGATGACGAGGTGCCAACGAAAGGGTGTGACACGCGCCACGTTAGGCGCTACGTTTGACACGTGTCAAACAAAACCGACAAGTGTCAGGTGAACCCATGAGTGTCGTAGGCGTGCCTCGCACCAACATCGTGATCGGCGGTGCCTCGGGCATCGGGTGGGCCACGGCGCAGCGGCTGGCCGCCAACGGCGAGATCGTGGTCGTCGCCGACATCGACGGCGATGGCGCAGCAGCCCGTGCGGCCGAGCTCGGCCCCCCGCACCGCTCGGCGCAGGTCGACGTCGCGGACGAGGAGTCGGTGGCGGCGCTCTTCGGCGACGCGGTTGCAGGCGGTGGCTTCACCGGAGTCGTGAACTGTGCCGGTGTCAGCACGCTCGGACTGATCGTCGAGCACGATGTCGCCGAGTTCCGCCGGGTCCTCGATGTCTGCCTCACCGGTTCGTTCCTCGTCATCAAGCACGCAGGCACCCGCATCGAGGACCGCGGTTCGATCGTCTCGCTCTCATCCCTCAACGCTCGCCAACCCGGCACCGGCATGGCGGCGTATTGTTCGGCCAAGGCCGGACTGGTGATGCTCACCCAGGTGGCTGCCCTCGAGCTCGCCGGACGCGGCATCCGGGTCAACGCGGTCTCACCCGGACTGGTGGTCACCCCGCTGACCGCTCCGGCGATGGACATCCCGGGAGTGCGCGACGAGTACCTCGAGAACACGCCGCTCGGCCGAAGCGGCGAACCCACCGAGATCGCCGCCATCCTCTCCTTCCTGCTCTCCGACGACTCGGCCTGGATCACCGGCGAGAATATCGACATCAACGGCGGTGCACACCTGCAGCGCTATCCGGATCTGCACGGACTCGTCGTGAAGGCGTTCGGATGAGGCGCGGCACCCGGATCCCGGAGGGCTGGTACGCCGGGCGTACGGCGATCGTCACCGGAGGAGGCTCCGGCATCGGGGCGTCGCTCGGTGCTGCCCTGGTCCGGGCCGGCGCAATCGTCGTGCTGGCTGATGTCGACCTCGACGCGGCGCAGAGGGTCGCAGCGCGTCTCGGCGATCCGTTGCGGGTCCGTGCTGTTGCACTCGATGTGACACGTGCCGGCGACGTCGAGGCCCTGGTCGCTGAGGTCGTGGCCGAGCACGGTCGGCTCGACCTGATGTTCAACAACGCCGGGATCAGCCTGATCGGCGAGACCCAGGACCTCACCCTCACGCAGTGGGACTCGATCATCGACGTCAACATCCGTGGCGTGGTGCACGGCGTCGCCGCCGCGTACCCCGTGATGATCCGGCAGGGCGCCGGACACATCGTGAACACCGCGTCGATGGGTGGGCTGATGGCGGCCGGGCTGCTCACGTCGTACGTGATGACCAAGCATGCTGTCGTGGGGCTCTCGCTGGCGCTTCGCTCGGAGGCGGCGGCGTACGGGGTCGGCGTGACCGCGATCTGCCCCGCCGCCGTGAACACGCCGATCCTGGACAAAGGTGAGTTCGGCGCGGTCCGCGGCCGGGACTTCTTCCTCAAGGGTCAGGGCATCCGCAAGCCGGTCGACCCGGACCTCCTGGCCGGCAGGGTGCTGGCTGCGGTGGCGCGGGGCGAGGCGCTGGTCGTCGAGCCCGTGCAGGCACGGATGGCGTGGAGGCTGCAGCGGGTCCTCCCCGCGGTGACGCAGAAGGCATCGATCAGCTTCATCGCCAAGCAGCGCAAGATGGCCGACGAACGGGGTGCAACGATGAGGCCCCCACCAGACGAAAGCGAGTAGTCAATGGGCACCAACCAGCGCTCACAGGTTGCGATGACACCCGACGAGATCGACGCATTCGTCTCGTCGCAACGCACGGCCAATCTCGTCACCCTCGGCCCCGACGGGCATCCGCACGCAGTTGCCATGTGGTTCGCGCTCATCGACGGCGTCATCTGGTTCGAGACCAAGGCCAAGTCCCAGAAGGCCGTCAACCTCCGGCGCGACCCCCGTGCGACGGTGCTCATCGAGGACGGCCTCACGTACGACTGCCTGCGCGGGGTCTCCCTCGAAGGAACCGTCGAGATCATCGACGACCCCGATGCGCTCTGGGCCGTCGGCGTCAGCGTGTGGGAGCGATACACCGGCCCCTACACCGACGAGATGAAGGCATTCGTCGAGATGATGCTCAACAAGAGGGTCGCGGCCCGCTTCACCGCCACTCGGACCCGCTCGTGGGACCACCGCAAGCTCGGGCTCGATCCGATCCCGCTCGGCGGCACGACCGCCCCATCAACCGAAGGAAGCTGACCATGGGACGTTTCGCCCTGCCCGAGGAGCGGCCAGAGGGCCTCGACTCGGCGGCCACCGCCAAGCTCATCAAGTACGGGTCGAAGGCGCAGGTGTGGCTCTTCAAGCGCACCAACGGACGCATCGGCAACAAGTGGCGGGTGGGTGCGGGATTCAAGAAACCCGTACCGACGCTGCTGCTCGAACACACCGGGCGCAAGTCAGGCAAGACCTTCACCACGCCCCTGCTGTACCTCGTCGACGGTGCCAACCTGATCGTCGTCGCCTCGCAGGGTGGGCTCCCCAAGAACCCGCAGTGGTACGCCAACCTTGTCGCCCATCCCGAGACCCAGGTGCACCTCCGCAAGGAGCGAGGACGACAGGTCATTGCCCGCACTGCCGCCGGCCCCGAGCGCGAGATCCTCTGGCCCAGGCTCGTCGAGCTGTACGCCGACTTCGCCAAGTACGCCAAGTGGACCGATCGCGAGATCCCGGTGGTCGTGCTCGAACCGCGCTGACTGCTTTCAGTACAGTCACGTCATGAGTGATTGGCGCAGCAAGACCGTCGACTCCCTACGTCACCTGATCCACCAGGCCGTGCCCGACGTGGTCGAGGAGAACAAGTGGATGAAGCCGTCGAACCCGGACGGCGTACCGGCCTTTTCGCGATCGGGCCTGGTGTGCACCGTCGAGACCTACAAGGACAAGGTCAAGGTGACGTTCGCCAAAGGTGCTTCGATCGACGACCCCGCAGGACTGTTCAACGCCAGCCTCGATGCCGGAACTCGTCGGGCGATCGACATCCACGAGGATGACGCGCTCGATGACGACGCCTTCGTCGAGCTCATCAACGCCGCCGTTGCCCTCAACGAAAGCTAGGCGACTAGTCGAGTGAGCCGACCTCGGCAGGGACAGACCAGCGCGGGGTGATGAACAGGCCCGAGGCCTCGACCGCTGGCTCATCTGAGTCTGCTGCCCGGAGCGTGGCCGTGACGGTGACCTTGCGCTCGTCCTCGTGGGTGATCCGCGCCTCCATGTGGACCCTCCCGAGGGGGAGTGGTCGCACGTACCGCAGGGTCAGCGTGCCGGTGACAGTCAGCCGCGTGTGTTGCGCGCTCGCCGTCTCACCCATCAGGTGGTCGAGGATCAGCGACGAGACACCGCCGTGGACGCAGCCGGGAGGACCTTCGTACGCGACGCCGAGGTCGACGTCCGAGCGAACGACGGCACCGTCTTCTTCCCAGCGCAGCTTGACCGGAGGTGCGATGGCGTTGCGGATGCCCACGACGGCATTGCCCCAGTTCCAAGAGCGACCCTCGGTGTTGAAGTGGATGCCCGCAGGGCCGGTCTCGGCGTCCTCGGCGAGGATCTCCGCGGCCTGCACGATCAGCTCCCGGGCGGCGGCGACGCGTTCAGCATCTACCCGGGTACGAATCGCCACGTCGACGAGGTCACGGATGTCCTGCGCCAACGCTCCGTACAGCGCCTCCGAAGCCTCGACCTCGGCGGTCGACATCTCCGACGGGTCGAAGGACATCGTCGACAGCGTCATGAGCCCAGCCCCAGCCGTGCTGCCAGCTTGTCGAGATAGACCATGACCTTGTCCTCGTCGGCATCCGGCACACCCCAGATCAGCTCGGAGGCGCCGGTCGACATCCACTCGACGAAGTCCTCCTCGGCCGGCTTCTTGGCCACCAGGATGCGGATGTCGGGCTCGCCCTCGCGACCGGCATCGCTCCATTCCTTGCGGAGCAGCTCCGCCTTGGGGACGAGGTCGACCTCGATGGGAGTCGTCATCCAGCCATCGGCGTTCTGCGCGATCCATTTCATCGTCTTGGGGCCGCCGCCCGCGCCGATGATCACGGGGATCCGGCCCTGCGGCGGCTTGGGGTAGGCCCAGCTCGGCCCGAACGACACGAACTCACCGTCGTAGGAGGCCTCCTCCTCGGTCCAGAGTGCCCGCATCGCCTCGAGGTACTCCTTGAGGACGGTACGGCGCTTGTTGGCCGGTACGTGGTGGTCCGTCAGCTCGTCTGTGTTCCAGCCGAAGCCGGCACCGATGGTCACCCGGCCGCCGGACAGATGGTCGAGCGTCGCCAGCGTCTTGGCGAGGGTGATGGGGTCGGACTCGACCGGGAGGCACACGGCGGTCGAGAGCCCGATCTTCTCGGTGACTGCTGCGCAGGTGGCCAGCGTGGTCCAAGGATCCAGCGTTCGCGTGTAGCGATCGTCCGGGAGCTCCTCGCCACCAGTGGGGTGGAGAGCCTCGCGCTTCACGGGTATGTGGGTGTGTTCCGGCACGTAGATCGTGTCGAAACCACGCTCCTCCGCGGCCTTGGCGAGGTCGGCCGGTCTGATACCGCGGTCGGACGTGAACAGGACGATTCCATTGCGCATGGAATCACTGTAGAACGTGTTCTATTATTGTGAAATATTGGCTGGACACTTGTCTAGTTCTGCACCTCCGAGAGGGACTGATGACGCACGACGCTGCGATCCTGCGGATCGAGGACAGCGAGCGAGTTCGAACGCTGACGCTCAACCGGCCCGACGCGCTCAACGCGTTCAACGAGGCGCTGTACGACGAGCTGACCGAGGCCCTGCGCGCCGCAGCCGCGGACGACACCGTCGCGGTCGTGCTGCTGACCGGTGAAGGACGAGCGTTCAGCGCAGGGACCGATCTGGCGGAGATGACCGAACGTGTGACCAACCCCGACTTCGTGCCCGGCGCACATGGGTTCACCGGACTGATCGACGCGCTGCAGGCCTTCGACAAGCCGCTGGTCCTCGCGATCAACGGACTCGGCCTGGGCATCGGACTGACCATCATCGGATTCGCCGACATCGCGTTCATGTCCACCGAAGCCCGGCTGAAGTGCCCGTTCGCCAGCCTGGGCGTCGCCCCCGAGGCAGCCTCGAGCTATCTCCTCCCGCTGCTGATCGGCCGTCAGAACGCAGCCTGGGTGCTGATGTCGTCGGAGTGGATCACCGCACCCGAGGCGCTCGAGATGGGTCTGGTCTGGCGTACGTGCGAACCCGACTCGCTCCAGGCTTCCGCGCGCGAACACGCAACCACCCTCGCGGCGCTCCCGATCTCCAGCCTGCGCGCCATCAAGCGCACCATGATCGAGCCGCTCCGCGAGGGCATCGAACAGGCTCGGCTCCGCGAGAACCAGTGCTTCGTCGACCTCATGGGTGGACCGGCCAACCGCGAGGCACTGTCGGCGTTCGCCGAGGGCCGCGCTCCTGACTTCACCAACCTGCCGGCCGACGTCGTGCCGGCCCTTGCCACGAAGGACGCTGGCCGATGACCTTCATCATCACTCAGTCGTGCTGCAACGACGCGTCCTGCGTCGCCGTCTGCCCCGTCGACTGCATCCACCCGGCCCCCGACGATCCTGACTTCGCCACGGCGGAGATGCTCTACATCAATCCGGACGAGTGCATCGACTGCGGCGCCTGCGTACCCGCTTGTCCCGTCAAGGCCGTTCATGCCGACAACGAGCTGCCGGAGCACCTCAGCGACTACACGGCGATCAACGCCGACTACTTCTCCTGGGTCGGCGACATCCCGTTTCCCCAGGCACCGCCGCCGGCCGGTCCCAAGGTGCAGGACCAGGGTGCGCCCCTGCGGGTTGCCGTGGTCGGGTCGGGCCCCTCGGGCTGGTTCGTGGCCGAGGAGCTGCAGGCCACCCGGCGTGCCGATGTCGAGATCACCGTCATCGATCGCCTGGTGACGCCTCATGGACTCGTACGTCACGGTGTCGCGCCCGATCACCTCGGCACCAAGGAAACGAGCACGATGTTCGACACCATCGCGCGCCACAAGAGCACCACCGTGCGGCTCAACGTCGAGGTCGGCCGCGATGTCACCCACGACGAGCTTCTCGAGCACCACCATGCCGTGGTCTACGCCACCGGCGCGCACCTCGGTCGATCGCTCGGCATCCCGGGGGAAGACCTGCCGGGCAGCTATTCGGCTGCCGAGTTCGTGACTTGGTACAACGGCGAGCCGGACCACGTCGACCTCGAGCCCGCTCTGGATCATGAGCGCGCAGTCATCATCGGCAACGGCAACGTCGCACTCGACATGGCGCGCCTCCTGCTGATCAGCGCCGATGAGCTCCGCGCTGGATCGGACATGGCGCCGTACGCCATCGAGGCCCTGGCCGGCGACGCCATCCGCGAGGTCGTCGTGGTCGGCCGTCGCGGGCCCGAGCACGCGGCGTTCACGACTCCGGAGCTTCTGGCCCTGGTCAATCACCCCGACATCGACGTCATCATCGATCCAGATGAGCTCTCGACCCTCGTCGATGTGAGTGATGAGGAGCGGACGGCCGGTACGTACGCAGCCATGCAGAAGGCGGCGGTGATGCGACGAGCTGCTGAGTCGTCACCGCAGGGTGCCGCCAAGCGGCTGGTGCTCAAGTTCGGCTACACCCCGCAGGAAGTGTTGGGGGAGGAGCGGGTCAGCGGCATCACGCTGGCTCGTACGAGCGATCCGGACGACGTCGAGACCATCGATGCGGGCCTGGTGCTTCGCGCCACCGGTTACACGTCGACCGCGGTCGAGGGTGTGCCATTTGATGAGCAGTCGGGTCGTTTCGCCCACGAGGTCGGCAGGGTGCACGACCCCGCCACCGGCGTGGCGGTGGTCGGGACCTACACCACCGGGTGGGCCAAGCGCGGTCCGTCGGGCGTGATCGGCACCAACCGCACGTGTGCGGTCGAGACCGCGACCGCGCTGCTCGACGACTACTACGAAGGGCTGCTGCCGGATCCGAGTGGTGGCAAGGAGGCGTTCGACACGCTGCTCGCCAACAACGGTGTCGCCATCGTCGATCTGGTCGGCTGGAAGCGGCTCGACAGCCACGAGCGCGCGGAGGGCAAGGCCAGCGGGCGGCCGAGGATCAAGATCTCCGACCGCGACGAGCAGATCCGACTCGGGCTCGGTAGTGAGCAGTGACCTCCTCCACCGAAGGGAGCGCTGTGCCGATCCGCGTCATCCACATCGCGACGGGCAACGTCGGCAGCATCGCGCTGAGCCAGCTGATCGAGGACCCGCGCTTCGAGCTGGTGGGACTGGTCGTCTCCGATCCCGCGAAGATCGGTGAGGATGCCGGCAAGCTGGCTCACCTCGACGTCGTCACCGGCGTCACCGCCATCGACGATCTGGACGCCGCTATCGACCTGCAGCCCGACTGCGCGGTCTACTGCGCACTCGCGGAGGTGCGCTTCTTCGAGGCGCTCGCCGACCTCCAGAAGATCTTGGCTGCCGGCATCAACGTGGTCAGCTCATCCCCGGCGACACTGGTCTACCCGTACGGACTCCTGCCGGACAGCATGATCGACCCGATGGAGGACTCCTGCCAGGCCGGCAAGGTCAGTCTGTTCGTCACAGGTGTCGACCCGGGCTGGGCCAATGACCTGCTGCCGTTCGCCATCGCGTCGACCTGCCAGAAGGTCGAGAAGATCATCTGTTCGGAGATCGCCGACTACGCCACGTACGACGGCGCACCCGTGATGTTCGATGTCATGGGGTTCGGCAAGGAGATCGGCGACCTTCCGATGCTGTTCCAACCGGGGACGCTCACCGCTGCCTGGGGTGTCAGCCTGCGCCTGATGGCCAAGGGATTCGGTTTCGAGCTCGACGAGATCGTCGAACGCTTCGAGCAGGAGCCCGCGCCGGAAGCGCTCGACATCGCCGTCGGTCACATCAAGAAGGGCACGGTCGCGGCGGTCAACTTCCAGATCGCGGGTCTCGTCAACGGCAAGGAAGTCCTGGTCATCGACCACACCACGCGCATCATGGAGGGCATTCGCCCCGATTGGCCGCAGCCGGCCCAGGAGGGGGGCTCCTACCGCGTCGAGATCGTCGGGGAGCCCTCGTACGTCGTCGACGTCTGCCCGACGAGTGAGCGCGGTGACCACAACTACGCGGCGATCGCCACCGCGGCTGGGCGCATGATCAATGCCATCCCTGATGTCGTCGCCGCCGATCCGGGCTTCAAGACCATGCTCGACCTGCCCTTCAACACGGCTCGCGGGGTCTTCGCGACAACGCTCGCCAACTAGCTCAGACGACCAACCGACTTTCAAGAACGTGGAAGGAACCACCATGGGACGTGTTGACGGCAAGGTCGCCCTGATCAGTGGGGGCGCGCGCAACATCGGTGGTGCCAGTGCCCGGCTGCTGGTCGCCGAGGGAGCCAAGGTCGTCATTGGCGACCTGCTCGACGAAGAAGGCCAGGCACTCGCCGAGGAGCTGGGTGACGCGGCCCGCTATGTACACCTCGACGTGACGAGCGACGACGACTGGCGTGCTGCGGTCGCGCACACGGTGGCGGAGTTCGGCAGGCTGGACGTGCTGTTCAACAACGCCGGCATCTTCAACGGCGGCCCGATCAACCGCTACAAGGCCGATCAGTGGCACGAGATGCTCGACGTCAACCTCACTGGCGCATTCCTCGGCATCCGCGCCGCGACCGACGCCATGATCGCCGCCGGCGGCGGGTCGATCATCAACACCTCGTCGATCGAGGGGCTTCGCGGTACGCCGTGGGCCCACGGCTACGTCGCCTCGAAGTGGGGCCTTCGTGGCCTGACCAAGTCTGTCGCCCTCGAGCTGGCGCCACATGGGATCCGGGCCAACTCCATCCATCCGGGGCGCATCAGCACCCCGGCGACCGACGCCATGCCCGCCGACATGATCCCCATTCCGCTCGGCCGACCCGGACTGCCCGAGGAAGTTGCGACGTTCGTGCTGTTCCTCGCCAGCGACGAGTCATCGTTCTCGACCGGTGCCGAGTTCGTCATGGACGGCGGCACCGTCTCCCTCATCCCGACCAAGCTCTAGGAATCCCATGTCATCGACCACTCCTGCTGGGCTCGCCGTTCCCGACGTCGTACCTGCATCAGGCACACCATCTGACGAGACATTCGACGTCGTCGTCGCAGGCTTCGGCATCGCCGGTGGCTGTGCCGCGCTCGAGGCCGCCCGGGCCGGCGCACGAGTTCTCCTGCTCGAGAAGTCAGCCGTCCACGGCGGTACGTCGTCGATGTCCGGAGGCCACTTCTACCTCGGCGGCGGCACAGCCGTGCAGCAGGCCACGGGCCACGAGGACTCGGTCGAGGCGATGACCGCGTACCTCCTGGCGAGCACGAAGGAGCCCGACGAGGAAAAGATCCGCGCCTACTGCGAGGGTTCGGTCGAGCTGTTCAACTGGCTCGAGGCGCTCGGCTTCGAGTTCGAGCGGTCGTTCTTTGCCGACAAGGCCGTCATCCAGCCCGGTACGCAGGGCCTCATGTTCACCGGCAACGAGAAGGTCTGGCCCTTCCGGGACCAGATCAAGCCCGCACCCCGCGGTCACAAGGTGCCCGTGCCCGGTGACACCGAGGGAACCAAGATCGTGATGGACCTGCTGCGCACCCAGATCGAGAAGGCCGGTGTCGACGTCCGGTACGAGACCGGCGTGAGCAACCTGGTCGTCGAGGATGACGCGGTCGTCGGCGTCGCCTGGAAGTCGTTCGACAGGACCGGTGTCGTCCGGGCCTCCTCCGTCGTCCTGGCTGCTGGTGGTTTCGTGATGAACCCGGACATGGTCGCGACGTACACGCCGGCGCTCGGTGAGAAGCTGTTCACGCTCGGCTCGACCTACGACGACGGCCTCGGCATCCGGCTGGGGCAGTCGGTCGGGGCGGCTCTGGAGCACATGGATGAACCGTTCATCACGGCGCCGTTCTACCCGCCGTCGCAGCTCGTCAAGGGTCTGGCGATCAACAAGCTCGGCAAGAGGTTCGTCGCCGAGGACAGCTATCACGCCCGCAGCAGCTATCACGTGATGCGCCAGCCCGACTCGGCTGCGTACCTCATCGTCGATGCCGAGCACTATGCCGAGCAGCTGATGCCGCTGGTCCCGCTCAAGGACGGCTACGAGACAGTCGAGGAGATGGCCGAAGGGCTGGACATCCCGGTGGCCGTCCTGCGCGAGACGCTCGATCGCTACAACAGCCATGCGGCTGACGGCGAGGATCCCGACTTCCACAAGCACCCCGACTGGTTGGCGCCGCAGACCACCGCGCCGTGGGCGGTCCTCGACCTCACTCTCGGCGTGGCCCTCTATGCCGGCTTCACGATCGGCGGCATCGCGACGACGGTTGATGGTCAGGCCAAGCGCGAGGACGGCTCCGTCATCGACGGCTTGTACGCAGCTGGGGCGTGTGCCTCGAACATCGCCCAGGACGGCAACGGCTACTGCTCCGGCACCCAGCTGGGTGAGGGCTCGTTCTTCGGACGGCGAGCCGGCAAGCACGCCGCTGCCGCCGTTGTCGGGGGAGTGGCATGAAGACACGCTTGAACTGCCCCTGCTCGTTGCAGATCGTCGGCACCGACGAGGACGACCTGGTGGCCAAGGTGCAGGAGCACCTCGCCGCAGATCACAACGGTCGGGAGTACGACCGCGAGATGATCCTCTTCATGGCGTTCTAGCCACCCGGTGAGCGGTGGGTCGATCGCTCTTCCGGCTGGTTGACGGGCGAGTGGCGCACCGCTGGCCGAGGTGTTGGGCGAACAAGTCGCCGCAATTTCCTGTTCGAGCGTGACGAGAGATCAGGGCTGACGGCCTCTGACCGCCACCGCCACTGCGGTGAGGTCGAATGAGCCAGCGGGGGAGCCCAGCTGTCTGAAGCAGGCATCGCGGAGCAGTTCCAGGTCGTCAGCTGACAGCGACGTGGCATAGGCGCCGCCGGGTCCGACCCCGAGGGTGAAGGGCAGCCAGTAGTCCTCGAAGCGCTGGTACGTCGTGGTGACCTCGAGGTCGGCCGACGTGATGTCTCGCAGGCCGTGCGCCTGCCACGCCTCAACCAGTTCGTCCTGGTCGCAGAACGACATCGTGGTCTGCTCCCCGGGTGCGGCCGGGTTGAGGGTCAGAGCGGCATCCCAGAACGTACGCAGCATCTGCATGCGGCCGCGGTAGTCCCACGTGCATGCCGCGATCGTTGCACCGGTCCTCGCGACTCGGGACATCTCGCGCATTCCGGCATCGGCGTCGGGCAGGAAGTTCAGCACGAGCTGGGAGGCCACCAGATCGAATGAGTCGTCTGGCCAAGGTAGTTGTGCGGCCGGAGCCACCCGCACGTCCGCCGTCGGCACGCGCTCGGCGCAGGCGGCCACGAACTGCTCGGAGGGATCGGCTGCCGCAACGCTGGACGTCCGAGCGGCCAGCACCTCGGTCAGCGCACCTGGCCCGCACCCAACATCGAGCGTGGCGTCACCCGCAGACGCGACGGCGAAGTCAGCGAACGCGTGGGCGAGCTGATTTGAGTAACGGCCCATGTAACGGTCGTAGGAGCCGCGCGAGGCATCGAAGCTCATGGAGCATTGACCCAGACGGCGCACCGACGCGTCAAGCACCCGGTGCGAGCAGCTTGCGAGCTCTGCGGGGAGTCATCGGCTCGCAGCCGTGGGCGACGGCGTCGGCGACGATGCGCGGCTCGTCCTTCATGAGCCGCCAGCCACGTCGTACGAGGAGCCACGGCGACTTGCGCCCCTCCCGCAGATCACGCACCAGCCGCAGCCCGAAGGTCACCACGCGATTGCGGCGCAGGCAGATCGCCGCTTCGAGCATCCCGGCGTCGCGGCACGCGTCAACGATCGCTGATGCGAACAGTCCCTCGGCGATGAAGTGCTCACCCTGGAGGGTCAGGATGTGCGATCCCGTGCGAGCGCTGGCAGCGAGGTCGTAGACGGGTACGTCAGCGAGACCGGTGTCGCAGAGCGACCGGATCGCGTCGACCGCATCGGCCGCGTTCCACGAGCCGACGTCGTCCCAGTCGACGATGCCGAGGCTGGAGCGCGGCATGTCGGGCTCGTCGGCGTCGCGATAGAAGTCGTCGAGGCGTACGACGGTCCAGCCCAGGCGTGCAGCAAGATGCGACTTCCCGGACCCTGAGGGCCCGGCCAGGATCACGACCCCCACTAGACGCCGATCGGGTGCCAGACCGTCTTGGTCTCGACGAACGCCTCGAGGCGCGCCAGCGAGGGCTCGGCGAGCCAGTCGACCTTCTCGTCCGGTGCACGGAGCACCCGCTTGAGGTTTTCGGCTGAGGCGACCTCGAGCTCGGCCGCCAGCGCAGGATCGTCAACGCCGGCCAGGTCAAGCGCGTTCACGTCCATGTGCGATGCCAGCCAAGGAGCGATCTCGGCCGGCGATCCGGTGAGGATGTTGACGACTCCACCGGGTACGTCCGAAGCCGCCATGACCTCCGACAGCGTCACGGCAGGGACGGGGTATTGCTCGCTGGCGACCACGACGACGGTGTTGCCGGTGGCGATCGCGGGCGCGATCACCGACACGAGGCCGAGCAGGGGACCGGCCGGCGCAACGATCGCGACGACGCCGGTCGGTTCGGGCGTCGACAGGTTGAAGAACGGACCCGACACGGCATTGGCGTTGCCGAGGACCTGGACGTACTTGTCGGCCCAGCCGGCGTACCATACCACCGGTCGATTGCGGCGTCTACGAACGTGATGGCCTTTTTCTCGGTCACACCCTCGGACGTGCGCAGCTCGTCGATGAACTGGTCGCGACGGCCCTCCATGACCTCGGCGATGCGATAGATGACCTGACCGCGGTTGTAGGGCGTGCGCGTCGACCAACCGCCGAACGCCTTGCGGGCTGCTGCGACCGCGTCCCGCGCGTCCTTGCGCGATGCCTTGGCCATGTTGGCGAGGAACTCACCCTTGGCGCCTGTGGCCTCGAACGTGCGACCAGACTCCGAGCGCGGGAAGGCGCCACCGATGTAGAGCTTGTGCGTCTTGCGCACCTCGACCCGGCTCATCTCGCAGCCTCCTCGAAGAAGCAAGGGTAAGGAGGCAGCGAAATGAGTGCCTGATCGTTCGCTCGCTGGCGCTCGCTCATATCAACTG
>CAWKHU010000002.1:0-10074 GCA_963849625.1 uncultured Actinomycetota bacterium | reverse complement strand
GATCGACATCAGCTAGGCGCGGCCGCCGCGCTCCGCGTCGACGGCTGACTCGAGTCGCGCGAGGGTCTTTGCCGCGTCGACCGACGCGAGCTCCACGACGGACAACGACCGGATCAGCGCGTTGAGGTCGTCGGCATTGCTTTCCAGCCGCTGGGCCAGCGTTGCGGGCTTTGCGGGTGGCGCGAGATCTCGTAGCGCCGCGCTGCGCGTATCGATCCGGTTGATCGCAGCCTGGAGGCGATGTCCCCGAAGCTCCTGGAGCAGGACGGACAGGACCAGGAGCAACAGCACCACGAGGACGAGGACTCCGACCGCGTACTGGTCGAGCAACGCGATGAGGCCCACCGTCACGGCGACGGCCACCAGGGCGCCCCCAGCGGCGGCCACCACCAGGCGCCGATGCGACTTCACGAAGCCCGTGACCAGGCGCCGCGCACGATCGGTGATCGATGCCGGTGTCTCATCGAGCTTCGGTGGGGCCTTGTCGGAGGTGGGAGGAGTCGTGAGCACCGGTCGCAGGTCAGGGCGCGGCTCCCACTGCGCCAGTACCGACAGCGCCCCCCGGACGAACTCGCCCGTTCCGGTGCCCGGCTCCTGCACGATCTCGACCGCCGGAAACGGCCCCTCGGCGACGCCGACGGCTCGGACTGACGCGAACGCCGCGCTCCAGGCGTCGGACGACCCCGCGACGGTCTGCGAGGACGCTCCCACGGAAACCACCTGCGCATGGGCGAATGCCTGTTCGACGAGGGCGCCGAGGACAGCTGGGTCGTTTGCGAATCCGACGACGATGACCCGCCCGAAGGTGCCCGCCACCTGCTCGAACGTGCCGTCGGCGGCTGCCAGCACGATCTCGGTCTCGCGCGAATCGGCAGCGGCATAACGGTAGGCCGCCTCGATGGTCTCCGCGATGACCAGGCACCGATCCGTTGACGGTGAGCTCGACGCGTCGGGCAGCTCGGGCATGGGTCGAGATCCTGTTCGGTCGACGGTCAACGGGCTCGCTCAGGATACCCGTGCCCTTCATCTAGACTCTGACACCGGCATGCCTGCAAACCTGGGAGCGCTCGTGACTGATTCACTGCCCGCGGACCTCCGCCCGGGCATCACCGCTCTCGTGCGTACGCACAACGGTGTGGATCGAGTCGAGCTGGCCCTGCGATCTCTCGCCGCGCAGTCACTCGACCCAGCTTCGTACGAGATCCTCGTCGTCCCCAACGGACCGGATGACGGCACGATCGAGCTCGTCCGGACGTTCGCGGCCGATCATCCGGGTCTCGATCTGCGGATCGTGCGCTCGCCGGTTGCGGGCAACGGGGTCAGCATCAACGTCGGCACCGCCGCAGCCCGGCGCGAGTTCTACACGGTCGTGGACGACGACGACCAGGTGTCGGCGGAGTACCTCGAGCAGCTGCTGGCCCACTCGGAACCGGGAGTCATCGCCCACGGCTACCTCGCGAACGTCGGCCCCGACGGCACGGGCGCGGCCGACTTCGACACCTACGTCAACCGTTCGCTCGGTCAGGCCATCGGCCAGACGACTCACCCGTCAGCGGCAAACGCGTCGCTGATGTTCAACGTCGCCAAGTCGGTCTGGACGCCGTACGCGCGAGCGATCCGGGCGCGCGAGAACCTCCGTTTCGGCACCGATGTCCTCTATTGGCACGAGCTGGTCAACACGTTCCACCTCCCGATCCGCGTCCTACCGAGCAGCGCGCACGCGGTCTACTACCGCTCCCTGCGCTCCGACTCCCACTCCCGACCGTCAGACCTTGGCTACGATCTCGGCGTCGAGGCACGGCTCGACACGATGGAGGCGCTGGCGCCGCTGGCGACGAACCCCGAAAACTATGTGTTCACGGTCGCCCGGCACTCGTTCGTCTCCCAGACCCGGGCGATCGGTCGCTACCTGAAGGAGCGCCCGGACGAGCACGGGCAGGTACTGGAGTCCATCTCCAGGCGCAAGCTGCCCGACTTCACGATCCGTGTCCTCAACCGGGGTCGCGCCCGCGACCTGGTCACCTGCTACTGCTTCGTGCCGAGCAACAACACCAGCGCGCTGGTGGCCGCGCGGCGCATCCGTGACCGTGGGGTGTGCGTCGACGTCATCAGCCACGTGATGACCGGCGTCTTCGGCAAGGACCACGCCGCGGAGAAGATCACCGATCCGTACGTCGGCAACCACCTGATCATGCAGGGCCGTCCGAAATTCGCCCAGTGGGCCGGGATCGTCCAGTTCTGCACCGAAGGTGTCGATCGCATCGCGACCTGGGAGCAGACGCGAGGCGCCTACCGCTCGGTCTACAGCCGGGCGATGTGGCCGGCCTCCCACGTCCTCGCTGCGCTGCACAAGGTGCGCAACCCCGAGGTCAAGTGGATCGCGGAGTTCTCTGACCCGTTGTCGATCGACATCAAGGGCCGTCCCCGCAAGGGCAAGCGTGGCGACGACGAGCTGACGAAAGAGCTCGACGAAGCCACCACGGCTGCCGGCCACGCCCCGCCGGACGGCGAGCTGATCATGCCGTGGATCGAGCACCTCGCGTACGCCCTGGCCGACGAGATCGTGTTCACCAACCAGCACCAGATGTCCACGATGCTCGAGCACGTCGAGGACGACAAGCTCAGGCAACGCGTGATCGACCACGCCATCGTGTCGCCCCATCCCTCGTTGCCGGCCTCGTTCTATCAGCTCGGAGACGTGACGTACGACCTTGATCCCTACCGGGCACACCTCGCCTACTTTGGCGCGTTCTACGCCACGCGCGGCCTCACCGAGGTGACCGACGCGCTCCACGCCCTCCCCAAAGACGTGCGTCGCCGGGTGCAGCTGCACGTCTTCACCAAGGACCCCGCCAAGCTGCGTCGCGACCTCAAGAAGGCTGGCCTGAACGATGTCGTGGTGGCCAACGAGTACGTGCCTTACCTGGACTTCCTCAACCTCACGACGATGTTCGACTGTCTCGTCGTCAACGACGCGCTGACCGCGGACCATCACGCGGTCAACCCCTACTTGCCGTCGAAGATCAGCGACTACCGCGGATCCGGTCGCCCCATCTGGGCGATCGTCGAGGACGGCAGCACGATGAGCCAGCTCGACACCGACTTCCGGTCGTCTCTCGGCGACGTCGCCGGCGCGGTCGAGGTGCTCACCACCCTCGCTCGATCCGCCATGGCCAAGGAGGGGAGCGTCCGGTGACACTTCGCTCTCGCATCGGGCTCATACGGCTCCGGCGCGACATCGCCGCAGTGTTCGACGGCAGGGCCCCGATCGCCGGTCTCGTCGACCGTGCCCGAGCCAGCGCAGGTCACCGCAAGGTGCTCGTCCGCGAGGTCGAGGCACACGCCGCCCGAGCCAGCGACCTGCCGACCTTCCAGCGAGCTGTTTCCATCCTCACCCCGCTCGACGCGACGTCCGCGATCGCCCGACTCGGGGCCAAGGTCAAGGCGGCGCAGCCAGGTCTGATCTACCCGCACCTCCAGGACATCGCCATGGGTCATCGCGTCGGCAAGGCGGTGGTCGCCGCCGTCACCTGCGACGACCTGGCGGACGCCGACCTCAACCTTCTCTACCAAGGCGTCTTCGGCTCGCTCGATGCCGAGCACCTCACGCTCGTGCTGGACTTCCTCCGCGACAACGGTGACCGAAGCGTGGTCCCGGTCCGACCAGAGCCCGCGCGCGCGACCCAGCTGGTGGAGCTGTTCAGATCCGCGTCCGCCGCGCGTGCAGCCGAGATCGGGGCCTGGGCGCAGACGCCCGAGGAGCAGCTCTTCGCATTCCGCACGGCGATCACGTTGCGAGACGCGGCGATGATCGAGCACCTCACGCCGACCATCGCCATGGAGGACCTGACGCGACTCCAGCGTGGGCGGGTGGCCCTGGTCCTGTGGAAGGGCGGCACCGAGGAGGCGGCGATCCCGTTCGCGCGGTCTGTCGGCCCCGAGGGCCGGATGGGCGACACGATGCGCGCCATCCTCGACGAGTACGAGTCGTTCGACTTCATCGACAGCGGATGGCGACCCGGGCCGCGGCGCGAGACGCCGCTCTACACCCCGACTCCGCGCTCGATCCTCCACGTGCTGCACAACTCCCTGCCCTATCGCACGAGGGGCTCGGCCAACCGTACGCAAGGACTCCTCGCCGGACTCGCTGCGAACGGCTACCTCAGCGTGGGCATCAACCCGCCCGGATTCCCGTACGAGGACGTCCCGGCCGACCAGGCAGGCTCGATCAAGGAGCAGCACGAGGTCGGGCCGGTGCGCTATCACAACCTGCTCAACGGTGGAGAGGTCATCGCCCGGTCCCGCGTCGGCGCATTCCTCGAGACCTACACACCAGGAATCGTCGAGCGGGCCGAGCGCGAGAAGGCTGCGCTCATCCATGCCGCGAGCAACGGTCAGACCGGTCTCGCCGGCATCGCGGCTGCTCGGCAGATCGGCGTCCCCAGCATCTACGAGGTGCGCGGCCTCAACGAGGAGGGACGGCGATCCCTCGACGAGCACTTCGGTCACACCCGCCAGTACGCCCTCGCCCGTCACATCGAGAACCTCGCCGCGCACGAAGCCGATCGGGTCATCGCGATCACGGAGGGACTGCGGACGGTCCTGGTCGAGCGCGGGGTGGACGCGAACAAGATCACGGTGATCCCGAACGGCGTCGACACCGAGCGTTTCCGCCCACTCGAGCGGGACAACACTCTCGCCGAGGAGCTCGGCCTGCAGGGCAAGCTCGTCATCGGCTACGTGGGCACCCTCAACTGGTACGAGGGCCACGACCTGCTCTTCGAAGCCGTACGACGCCTCAAGCCGCGACACCCTGAGATGCGCGTCCTGCTGGTGGGCGACGGTCTGGAGTACAAGAACCTTGTTGCACGTCGACATGAGCTCGGTCTGGACGACACCGTGGTGATGACGGGGCGCATCCCGTTCGAGCAGGTCGAGTCCTACTACTCACTGATCGACATCGCACCCATCACCCGGGCATCGTCGCCACTGACCGAGTCGGTCTCGCCGCTCAAGCCCTTCGAGGCGATGGCCATGGGCAAGACCGTCATCTCGTCAGACGTCGCCGTCATGAAGGACGTCATCAACGGCGACAACGGCTTGCTGTACGCCAAGGATGATGCCGACTCGCTCGAGAGCGTGCTGGACCGCGTGCTGCTGGACGAAGGACTACGTGCCCAGCTCGGCGCGAGTGGACGATCGTGGGTGGTCGCCGAGCGCGACTGGCGTGCACTGGCAGCGCGAGTCACCCGCCTGTACGCCGAGCTCGGCGTCGACTGACGCGTTCGGTCAGTCGGAGAGCACGGCGCTGATCACTGCGGCGATGCGCTCGCCCGCCTTGCCGTCCCACAACGGCGGCGTCACGGCATCTGCCTCGCGCTCGGTGTCGAGCGCGCTGACGAGCGCTGCCACCAACGTGGTGTGGTCGACCAGCTGGTTGGTGCCGTGGCTGATCGTGACGGGCCGCTCGGTGTTGGGACGCAGAGTCAGGCATGGCACGCCGAGCATCGTGGTCTCCTCCTGCACGCCCCCCGAGTCGGTGATCACGGCCGAGCTTCCACGTACCAGTCCGATGAACTCGACGTAGCCGAGTGGCTCGATGACGGTCACCGCTTCATGGTCGAACAGGCCCGCCTTCTCGAACGCTGCACGGCCACGCGGGTGGAGCGGGATGACCACTCGCACCTGCTCGGCAACTCCATGCAGAGCCTTGACGATCGCGCTCGCCTGCTCAGGGTCGTCGACGTTGCCGGGGCGGTGCAAGGTGGCGACCACGTACGGGCTGCTCTCGAGGCCGAGCGACGCTCGTGCAGCTTCGGCATCGAACAGCGACAGATTGGCGAGCAACGTGTCGATCATCGGGTTGCCGACGAAGTGGATGCGATGCTCGTCGATGCCTTCGGCGCCGAGGTGGACATTGGCGTCTGCGCTGGTCGTGAAGTGGAGGTCGGCCAACGAGTCGGTCACGACGCGGTTGACCTCCTCGGGCATGGTCCGGTCGAAGCTGCGCAGTCCCGCCTCGACGTGGGCCACCTTGATGCCGAGCTTGGCGCAGACGAGGGATGCCGCGACGGTCGAGTTGACGTCGCCGTACACGATGACGAGGGCAGGGCGCGACTCGATGAACATGTCCTCGAGCGCCGTCATGACCTTGGCGGTCTGGTGGGCGTGCGTTCCCGACCCGACACCGAGATTGACGTCCGGCTCCGGCAGGCCGAGCTGCTGGAAGAAGACCTCTGACATGACCGGGTCGTAGTGCTGCCCGGTGTGGACCAACACCTGTCGGACCCCGCGCGCCTCAAGTGCCCGGATGACCGGAGCGGCCTTCGGGAAGTTCGGGCGTGCGCCGGTGACGTGCACGACGTGTGGTGCGGTCATCTCGGTCATGACTCTCCTTCGATGGGTGCCCGGCAAGGTTAGCCGCTCGCGCCGAAGCGCCCTTCGCTGACGCGGAACAGCGCGCGCGACATCTGCGACGCCATGCTGTTGATGTAGGTGCGGGTGAGGTGCGTGCCCTGACGGTAGACCAGCACGTCGCCGATCACGGGAGCACAACGGTCGTCGTCGGGGCAGACGACGTCGGTGAGGTCGAGAATGTCGACGCCCGGGACCTTGGCCGCCGCGGCCCGCTGGGTCTGTGCCGCCGACGCCTTGACGCCGGCCGCCTTGTCGAATGCGCAGTCCTGCAGCGACGTCGGATTCTGGGCGACGCACTCATAGATCACGGCGTTGGGGGCGGGGTTGTCGAGCAGCGCCACCACCGGGATGTCGGCGTCGACCAAGGTCTTCCAGTCGGAAGCCAGCCCGTCGACCATCGCCTCCCGTGTACGGTCTGCGTCGCCGCCGGTCTCACCTGGAAGGGCCAACGATGAGCCCTGCGAGGTGAGGACGAGATCGGGTCGCAGCTTGAGGATCTCGGCGAGCACGGTCCGGCCCCACGCTCGACAGTCGGGTACTGGCTCGTTCTCCTTGGTGATCATGGCGTCGGCCAGCGGGCAGGCCGACTTGGTCAGCTGCGCCACCCGCCAGCTCTGCTCAAGCCCCAGCCGGTCGAGCACGGTCTGCCACTGCGCCATCTTGGAGTCGCCGACGATGAGCAGGGTGCGAGCCGCCTTGGTGTCCCCCGCAATGCAGAGCTTGGGCTTGGGATCACCTTGGGCGACCTGGCAGCCTGATCCGTCGTCATAGAACGACGGCCGGTCTTCAGGGGCGTCGGCGGGCAGGGGGCGCATCGCCTCCACCGAGTCGATGTCACTCCACACGACGCCCTTGTTGTCCGGTTCGTCCAGCGCTGCGGCGCCCACGGCTCGCGCTCTGGAGGCCTCGTCGGGGGTGCCGATGGAGGCCGACGCGCCAAGCGCCAGCGCCACGGCGACCCCCGCCGCCGTCAGGGTGGCGCCCATCGCGATGGCGCGGCCCGTGGGCTTGAACGTGGTGCCGAAGCGGATCGGGTTCTCGATGAAGCGGTGGCTCAACCAGGCGGGGATGACCGACAGGATCATCAGCAGGACCGTCCAGCGGAGCCGCAGGTCGGGGTTCTCTGCCTCAGCGGCTATCAGCATCGGCCAGTGCCACAGGTAGATCGAGTACGACAAGCCGCCGATCCACACCATCGGCGCCAGGCTCAGCAGACGTTGCGGGGAGCCCGGGGTGGCAACCAGTCCGCTGGCGATCATGAGGGCCGCGCCGACGGTTGGGACCAGGGCGTTGGCTCCCGGCCACGACGTGGACGTGTCGAAGACCAGCACGGCGTACGCAATCAACAGGATGCCCAGCCAACCACCTGCGGCGCGCAGGAGGCCCGGGAGGCGCGCCACAGCTCCCGCCGACAGGGCGAGCAGGGCGCCGATGCCGAGCTCCCAGATGCGAGTCGTCGACACGAAGTACGCGGTCTGCGGGCTGCTGCTCGTCTGGGTGACCGAGTAGGCGAGTGAGGCGACGGTCAGGATCCCGAGCACGATGAACGCGACACGCTTCCAGCGGCGTGCCGCCAGCACTCCGATGACGAGCATCAGGATCGGCCAGACGAGATAGAACTGCTCCTCGACGGCGAGCGACCAGTAGTGCTGAACCGGGGACTGACCGATGTCCTCAGCCAGATAGTCGACACCTCGATCGGCCAGTCGCCAGTTGACGACGTACAGCGCGGCCGAGGTGATGTCGCCGCTGAACACCTGACGCTGCGTGATCGGAAGATAGAGGTACGTGATCAGCGCCGAGAACAGCAGCACCGTCGCACTGGCCGGCAGCAGTCGTTTGATGCGCCGGGCCCAGAAGTTGCCCAGGGAGACCCGACCGGTTCGGGACACCTCGCGGGTCAACAGCCCGGTGATCAGAAATCCCGAGAGGACGAAGAACACGTCGACGCCGACAAAGCCGCCGGCGAGGAACGGTATGCCAGCGTGGGCGGCCAGCACCGAACCCACGGCGATCGTGCGCATGCCCTCGATGTCGAGGCGCAACGTACGGCCATGGTCGGCCTTCGTGAGGTGCGGTGCGCCGCCGCTCGAGTCGGCACGGTGCACGGCAGTCGGCATGCGCAGCGGTCCAATCTCGGAGAACGTCGGGGCCAGGCACGGAAACCGTCGTGCGGATCGGCAGCACTTCGGCACCAAAAGGGCCAAGGTTCAGGCTACCGGAGGCGCCCGGACCGGCCGACTCACGGCGTACACCGTGGGGCGATCCTGTCCGCACGCCACGGTCCAGTTTCGCGAGTTGAGAGGTCATTACGGTAATCTCGCCATGCTGTCCAGCAACCCAGACTAAGGAATCTCCGTTGTCCATCGACATGGCAATCATCGGCCTCGGTTACGTCGGCCTCCCACTGGCCCAGCAGGCTTCTCGATCAGGACTCCGCGTTGCTGGCTTCGACGTCAACGGTGCGATGGTCGACTCGCTCAACAGTGGCAAGAGCCACATCGACGACCTCACCGATGACGACATCGCCGAGATGATCAAGCTCGGGTTCACCGCCTCCACCGACGAGAACACCCTCGCCGAGGCCGATGCGATCGTCATCTGCGTCCCGACCCCGCTGTCGGTGGACGGCGAGCCGGACCTCGGCGCCGTGATCGCCGCGACGACGACGATCTCCCGCCAGCTGCGTGCGGGCCACCTCGTGGTCCTGGAGTCGACGACCTACCCCGGCACGACCGACGAGGTTGTTCGCCCGATCCTAGAAAAGGGTGGCTTGGTCGCCGGCAAGGACTTCCATCTCGCCTTCAGCCCCGAGCGGGTCGATCCGGGCAACCCGACGTACGGCATCGCCAACACGCCCAAGGTCGTCGGTGGCCACACGCCCCCGTGCACCGAGGTCGCGACGGCGTTCTACGGCCGCTTCATCGAGACCGTCGTCCCGTCCAAGGGGACACGCGAGGCCGAGATGACCAAGCTGCTCGAAAACACCTACCGGCACATCAACATCGCGCTGGTCAACGAGATGGCGCAGTTCTGCCACGAGATGGACATCGACCTGTGGGAGGTCATCCGCAACGCGGCGACCAAGCCGTTCGGCTTCCAGGCGTTCTTCCCCGGGCCGGGCGTCGGCGGCCACTGCATCCCGATCGACCCCAACTACCTCTCCTACAAGGTGCGCGCGACGCTGGGCAGGCCGTTCCAGTTCGTCGAGCTCGCCCAGTCGATCAACCTGCAGATGCCGGCATACGTCGTCGAACGCATCACCGACCTGCTCAACGACGAGGGCAAGGCACTGCGCGGCTCGACCATCCTGTTGCTCGGCGTCACCTACAAGCCCAACATCGCCGACCAGCGTGAGTCGCCTGCCACCCCGCTCGCCGAGATCCTCATCGACAAGGGCGCCAACCTGGTGTTCCACGATCCACACGTCGACGTCTGGACACCCAACGGTGTCCAGGTCACCAGGGCCGACGATCTCGACGCGGCGCTCGCCTCAGCCGACGTCTCGGTGTTGTTGCAGAACCACAAGGACTACGACCTGGACTCCATCGCGTCAACCGCCAAGAAGCTGTTCGACACCAAGGGCGCGACCGACAGCACGTCAGTCACCCGTCTCTGACGGTCAGCTGAGCCAGTCGGGCCGCAAGGGCCAATTGG
>CAWKHU010000001.1:0-23766 GCA_963849625.1 uncultured Actinomycetota bacterium | reverse complement strand
AGAGCGGCGGCCAAGTCACCGCTCACCTTCAGAGGACACCGCGGGGGCGGAACTGGACGCTGATGCGTGGTCCGACGGGACGCGCGGTCTTGAGGATCGCGTGCTCCCAGGTGCGCTGGCACGAGCCGCCCATCACGACGAGGTCGCCGTGTCCGAGGGCGAAGCCGATCGCTTCACCACCGCCCCGCGGCCGCAGCGACAGCCGGCGGGCTGCACCGAACGAGACGATCGCGACCATGGTGTCCTCGCTGCGACCGCGCCCGATGCGATCACCGTGCCAGGCAACGCTGTCGCTCCCGTCGCGGTAGTAGCAGAGCCCGGCCGTCTCGAAGCGTTCACCGAGCTCCTGCTCGTAATGATCGCTGAGCAGCTCTCGTGCGTCCGTCAGCAGTGCGTCAGGCAAGGTGGCACCACGACCGTACGCACACACGAGGCGCGGGACGTCGACGACGCTGTCGTACATCTCGCGCCGCTCAGCCCGCCACGGAACCTCCTCCTGCAGGCGGAGGAACACGTCGTCGGAGCCGGCGATCCAGCCGGGCAGGACGTCGACCCACGCACCCCGCGTCAGCACGGTGCGCGATGGATGGAGTGGGCCGATCTCCGGCGTCACCCCTGAGTCGAGCAGCGAACCCTGGAAGTACGCATCCATGGCGCCAGCGTACGCCTGTTCGAACGCATGTTCTAGTCTTCTCCTCGCTTAGAGTCACCGTATGCCGATGGAACCGTGGGACCAGCTGCTCGACTTGATCGACCACCTCGCCGGCGATGGGGAGCTGGTGCATGACGAGTCGGTCGAGCGGACATTTGCGTCGCTCATCACCGAGGCGATCACGATGGGCGACGTCGATGCCGAGCTGCATGTCGATGACACGGCTCGATGGCTGACGGCGATGCTCTCCGCGCACAGGTCAGCGCGCGCGGCGCACCCCGATGTCGCGGCCGACCACGACCTTGCCGTCCTGCGACTCATCGTGACCAGGTGGCTCCACCCGCACCGGCTGGATCAGCGCGAGCCGCGCACCTGAGCGAGATAGACCAGGGCGGCGACCGTACCCAGCAGGCTGAGCAGGCCGAGCGGGTTGAACCCGCTGACGATGTGGCCTGCCACGGACAACACCAGGATGATCAGCCAGCTGCGTTTGGGCAGGGTCTCGATGTAGGTGAACTGGGCCGCTGGGCGGGCGACGCAGTCGACCAGCGCGAACGCCTTGACCGCGAACAGCACGACGCCGATGACCAGCGCCACGTTGTTCTGGGTGGATGCGAAGAAGTCAGGCACCAGAGCAGGCTACCGGTCCGGGCAGCGCAAAAACGGGCTCCCCCGGAAGGGGAGCCCGTTCTCATGTGGTGCGGTGATTCAGGCCTTCTTGGCCGGGGCCTTCTTGGCGGCCGGAGCCTTCTTGGCGGCGGTCTTCTTGGCCGGCGCCTTCTTGGCGGCAGTCTTCTTTGCAGCCGGAGCGGTCTTCTTCGCCGGAGCCTTCTTCGCCGGAGCCTTCTTGCCGGTCACCTTGGTGACGGTGGCCTTGGCGTCGTCGACGAAGCCCTCAGCGCGCTTGCTGGCGTCGTCAGCGAAACCCTTGGCGGTCTTGCTGGCGTCGTCAGCGAAACCCTTGGCGGTCTTGGTCAGGTCGTCGACCTTGATGCCCTTGGCCTTGTTGACGAGCTCGTCGCTCTTCTTGACGAAGTCGGCGTAGGCGGCGGTCGCAGTTCCGAGCGCAACCTGCGCCAGGTCCTGGGCCTGCTTCTGCAGGTCCGCGACGTCAATCTTCTTCAGCGTCTCGGGGAGCGCCTTGAAGTCGTCGACGATGGACTTGACCTGAGCGTTGATCGTGTCGTTGATGGTCATGTTGTCTCCTGGTTTGCTTCGGTCACGGTCGTGACCAGTTCGGTGTCAGTGGCTTCATCGGTTCCGACAAAGGATCGGTAGATGTCGAGCAGTGCCGTCTTCTGGCGCTCGGTGAGACGGGTGTCGAGGGCTATGGCGTCCTCGACCATCCGCGCTCCGCTCTCATCGGCATCGAGGATGCCGGCTCGAACGTAGAGCGACTCAGCCGAAATACGCAGCGCCTTGGCAATCTGCTGCAGAACTTCTGCCGACGGTCGGCGCAGACCTCGTTCGATCTGGCTGAGATAGGGATTGGAAACATCCGTGAGCTCGGCCAGCTGTCGAAGTGACATCTGTGCCTGACCCCGCTGCTCACGCAGGTAGTCGCCGAGTCCTTCGACGGTCTTCTGCATGCTCAACTTGGCCATGACTCCAGTGTGCTTGCAAAAGTTAGCAAATGCAAGCAGAACGGCTTGCGACATGGCTCACATGCATCGCCGCAGGTCAACGGGTAATTTCCGACCAGCGCCACAGGTCAGAAAACCGTACGTACCTCTCCTACGGGCTTCCCGCCGCCGAGGACCTGGGGCCGCTCCGTCAGGATCGCCGCGCTGAGCCCGGCGAGCTCGAGAACCCGCGCCATCACCGAATAGAGGGGCCGTTCTCCGCCGTCCTCGATCTTGAGGGCGAATGCCTCACCGTCGGGCTGGGCGACGACGTAGACGCTCTCCGCACCCGACTTGGCCAACAGGTTGGGAAACGCCCGTACAAGCGCCAGCTCTGCGCGGTTGCTGCCACTGACGAACTCCGGATGCGCGCGCATCGCATCCGCCAGCTTGCCCTCTGGAGTGCCGGGTGCACCGGCGGCGATCCGGCCGACGGCTCGGGCCAGCTGCACGAGCGGCGTAGCCAGCAATGGCGCTCCGCAGCCATCCGTGCCGATGACCGAGGGCACGCCCTGGGTCAGCTCGGTGAACGTCTCGGTGATCAGCACCTGCAGCGGATGCTCAGGGTCAAGGTAGGAGTCTGTCGGCCAGTCATTCGTCACGCAGGTGAGGAGCATCGCCGCATGCTTGCCGGAGCAGTCCATGCAGATCGGCGCCCGCACGCCTCCCGCGCGGATGTAGTCGGCGTGCACCTTGGGGTCGAGCGGGTACGAAGGAGGCGTCTGGAGCGCGGACTCGTCGAGGCCAGCCAAGGACAGGATCTCGCGCACGGCTTCGAGGTGGAACGGCTCGCCGGAGTGGCTGGCCGACGCGATCGCCAGCAGCTCACCCTCCAGGGGCAACCCGGCACGGAGCATGCCCAGAGCCTGGATCGGCTTGTTGGCAGAGCGTGGGAAGACCACGGTCCCCGGGTCGTCGATCGACCACACGACCTCGCCGGCGGCGTCGACACGTACCGCCACACCGCGATGACGGCTCTCGACCAGACCTGACCTGACTACTTCGGCAAGCACCTCCATATCGGTCACTGTAAACGGCATGACCCTTTTGGCAGGAAGGTCAGTGCAGTTCGAGTGAATTTCGTCTACCCTCGTATCACTACTGGTCGGCTCAACCGGGCCGCTTCCCCACCAGCAAGGATGATCGCATGACTTCACTCACCCTTCCGCCTCCTCGCGGCCCTTTTCCTCGGCCTGCGCCCTTTGCCTCTCGGCCATCGGCGCTGCCGACGCAGCCAGCAAGCCTCTCCCGGCGACAGGGCTGAAGGTCTCCACGACCACGTCCACCGCCACAATCTCCTGGAACCCTGCCAGCGGCGCGCAGTCCTACCAAGTCTGCCTTCAGGAGTCATGCCGCACCAGTCTCCCTGCGCGAGGATCAGCAGGCCTCCACATCCACAAGGGTGACATTCCGCAGCCTCAAACCCACCTCGGGTACCGACTACTACGTCGTCGTGTACAGCTTGCGCGGTAAAGAGCGAGCGGGGACCTATCGGCAAGGGCTTCAACCTCGCGGCGCCGCCACCGCCCGGAGCCTCCCAACTTGTCACAGCGGTCGATCTCCAGCATCATCTATCACCGTGACTTGGACGGCTTCAACCGGCGCGGAAGCTACGACGTCTGCCTCTCTCACTGGCGACGACTCCACGTCGTGCGTGCTGCGCTCCCCGCGGCGTCGAAGGCAAGGACTGCCACCTTCGACAACCTCGTCACCCACCCCGGCACTGACTACTACTTCCGCATCTACTCCCACAACGCCAACGCTTCGACAGCGTCCGTTCGCTACTGGTTCAACCTCCCGGTCGGCACGGTTTCAAACGTGTCCATGACACGTCAGGAAGGGACTAGCCGCGTCCCGACCCGCTGGACCGCTGCCACCAACGCCGAGCACTACGAGGTGCAGTTCGGAACCAATCCCTCGATGACCACAGGGTTGAAGCAGCTACATGGTCGACCGACCTTCAGTGACGTTTACACGCCTGACACTCGGCACGACCTACCACTATCGCGTTCGTGGCATCAATGGCGCTGTGAAGGGTGCGTCGGACACCGAACACCAAGTTCCGCATGGCCTCGGACCCCACCGATGTCGTCGTCATCACCTACAACCTGTGCGGCCAGGACAAATGCGTCAACAAGAGCAATGGCATGGCGAAATGGTCACCAGTCGCAAGGCTCTACGCTGGACGCTTGGCGCGGGGCACAGGGGCCGACGTCATCGCAACGCAGGAATCCCACGACCGCGACACTCAATTCGGGACAGCAGCTACCCGGGATACGCCCTTGGCGCGTACTACAGCGCCAAGTCACTCTTCTACAACACCTCAAAGTATGCGAAGCAACGTTCCGGTGTCATCACGCTCAACAGCACCGAGCGCAAATATGCAGTCTGGGTGCAGCTGCGGGATCGAAGCACCCGCACCATGTTCATCGTCGTGGACGCGCACCTTCAACCGTACAAGGGCAAGACGCGAGACCTCATGCGTGAGGCACAGACCCGCAAGCTGATCCGGGACGTTGCCCTGATCAACCCTAACGGGTTCCCTGTGATTTACGCGGGCGACTACAACTCGAACTCGAGCAACACTCAGAGCATTTACCCAGGCGGGTTCGACGCGCCGCACGAAGTGTTCACGCAAGCTGGCATCCCGGACGCCTTCGACATCGCCGAGACCAAGATCAACTCGACTTGGAACAGCGCAAATCAGGCAGTCAACCCGCCGATCAGGCATTCCCACCATGTCGACCACATCTATCTGGACAAGTCGATCAGGGTGATCGAGTTCAAGGTCATCGTGAGTGTGACGACGTCTGGCGAGAAGACCGTTTACCGGACCCCGTTCGCGACCGACCACAACCCTGTGCGCGCCACGGTGCTGGTACCAGGACACTGACGCCAAGGCCCGGCGAAACACCCGAGCCTTAGCCGGTCCCTCCCGAACTCCCAGATGCTGAGTTCGCGACACATTCGCTCCCGATTTCCGGTGTCGCCCTAGAATTTGGCAACCGCAAAACGCACAGCCTCGGAGATCCCCGTAGTCACCCGTCGCACCACCCCGCCCCGCCGCCGCGCCGTCGCCGCGAAGCGGCCGTCGAGCGCAACACGCACGGCGGGCCGACGCAGACCGACCGACCGACGCCGGCGCTTCGTAGTGGCCGCATCGATGCTTTCCCTGGTCGCCGCGCTCGGCGCAGGGCTGTGGGCCACAAGGGCACTCTCGAGCGGGTCTGGTGCACCGTCTGAGCTGTCTGCCAAGGCGATCTCTCCGTCGGCCGTCGTCCTCGGCTGGAAGGGCTCCGACGGGGCCGACTCGTACGTCGTGAAGGTCGGTTCGGATCGCGCCCTGACCGGCACCGGGACCAAGGCGATCAAGGCCTCCACCAAGGACAAGACCACGCTCAGGATCGACGACCTGAAGTCGGCAACCCCCGGCGCCGACCTGTTCTACCGTGTCGACGCAGTCCGCGACGGCAAGACCACGTCGTCGCGCACGTCCCGGTTCTCGTTGCTGCCGGGCAAGGTGGGCGCGGTGAAGGTCGACAAGGTGGCGGCCGACGGCGTGAAGATCACCTGGCCTGCGGTCGCCAACTCGCGCCAGTACGACGTCGAGGTTGCGCGAGACAAGAGCTTCAAGGATGTCGAGCAGCGCGTCCGCACGCTCGGCGGTGCCAGCCGGTTCGTGACTGCCAACCTCGATGCCTCGACCAGATACTGGATCAGGGTCCGGCCGCTCAATGCTGCTCACGCCGGCGTGTTCAGCACTGCCGCCACGTTCACCACCCGGGCCACGGAGTTCGGGTTCCGGGTCGCAACGTGGAACGTCTGTTCCGAGAAGTGCGGGGGCTACGCATCGCGTGCGCGTGTCATGTCGAGCTTCCTCGACGCCAACAAGGTAGACATCTTTGGTCTGCAGGAGTCCGGTGGGAAGCGGGTCGGCCGGACGACGAATGCCGTCTTCAGCGGCCATTCCCAGAAGTTCCAGCGAGCGAGTGGTGGAGCCGAGGCGCGTTACATTTTTTATCGGCCAGAGTTGTTCCGACAACTCAGTGGCAGCTATTTCGCGGTCGGGCACGGCCGCCACGCGACGTGGGCGAAGTTCCAGATCAAGAAGACCGGGCGCATCTTTTACTTTGTCGACGTCCACCTCGAGAACGGCAAGGGCAACGACGGCAAGCGTTCGAGCGAGATGGATGTGCTGCTTTCGCGCATGGCGCAGATCAACGACAAGGGTCTCCCGATGCTCTACGCCGGAGACTTCAACTCCGGGCGCCATCGCGGCTCGGACTCCCCTGGCGTGAAGCTGCGGGCTGCGGGCTTCGCCGACTCGTTCGTGCTGGCCAAAAAACCGATCAACGGTCAGTTCAACACCAGCTTCCCCGACGGTGGCCGACCCGCTTCTGGCGCGCACGTCGATCACATCTGGGTCAGCAAGGCGTTCAAGAGTCTCGGGGTGGAAGCAGCTCCTGGTCGACACCAATCGATTCATCTCCGACCACAACGCCCTCGCGGCCAATGTGTCGATCACGTCCGACCTGGACGGGATTGGCGAACCGACGCCAGTCACCACTGTGAGTGGTCTGCGCCAGTCGCTACAGTGACGACGTGCCGGCAACCAACGACTCTGCGCTGACCTCGTTCCACGCGGTGATACCAGCTGGCGGAGCCGGCACCCGCCTCTGGCCGCTGTCCCGGGCATCGCGGCCCAAGTTCCTCCTGGACCTCGACGGCTCCGGCCGCTCGCTGCTGCAGCAGACCTGGGACCGACTGGTCGATCTGATTCCCGCCGAGCGCATCCATGTCGTGACGGGCGCGGCCCACGCCGGCGCGATCGTCGAACAACTTCCCGAGCTCACCTCGCTGATCGTCGAGCCGTCACCGCGCGACTCGATGCCGGCCATCGGTCTCGCAGCTGCCGTCATCGGCGCGACAGATCCTGATGCGGTGATCGGTTCCTTCGCCGCCGATCACGTGATCGATGACCAGATCGCATTCGCCGAGGCGATTCGACAGGCTGTAGCGGTTGCCGACCAGGGACTGATCAGCACGATCGGCATCACGCCGACCGGACCCTCGACCGCCTTCGGCTACATCGAGGCCGGCGCTCTGCTCGACATCGAGGCCGCGAGCTCCGCACGGGCCATCACCCGGTTCGTCGAGAAGCCCGATGAGGCGACCGCCATCGCGTACGTGGCCGACGGCGACCACAGCTGGAACGGCGGCATGTTCGTCACCCGCACCCAGGTGCTGCTCGGGCATCTCGCCCGCCTGCAGCCCGGCCTGCACGACGGTCTCACCCGGATCGCCGCCGCATGGCAGCAGCCTGACCGCCAAGAGGTCCTCGACGATGTCTGGCCGGGGCTCACCCGTATCGCGATCGACCACGCCATCGCCGAGCCGGTTTCGCTCGAGGGCGGGATGGCGATGATCCCGGGCTCGTTCAGCTGGGACGACCTGGGAGACTTCGCTGCCCTCCAGGACGTGGGTGCCGCATCGGCTCCCGGCACCGTCTGGGTCGACGCCGACGGTCTCACGATCGCCGAGGACGGCACGACGATCGCCGTCGTCGGCCTCAAGGACGTGATCGTCGTACGTACCGTCGACGCCACCCTCGTGACGACCCGCGAGCACGCTCAGCGGGTCAAGGACGTCGTCAGCGCGCTGAAGGACCGCGGCCGCGACGATCTCGTCTGAGCTCGCGCTCGGTGAATGGCGGGACCAAGGTCGATGAGCTCGCCGATCACGGTCTCCGGGGTAGGCGTGTAGATCTGCGCCACCTCACCCGTGCCCACGATGGTGAGCGCACCGTCGTCCGGACCCGCGTAGGCGCTGTCGCCGCGCTTCATCGAGAGGCGCTCTCCTGAGGCGTTGACCAGCTCGACCTCGCCACCCGTACACACCAGTATCCGCACGTCGGCCTCGGGGAGGGGCGTGGCGGGATGGCCCGCTGAGCACTGACTGACCGCCAGGGCGAACTCCTCGACGTCAGGGCTGAAGACGTCGGTCGAGAAGCCGAACGGCTCAGGAGTCACCCGGGCAACCTTGGACATACCGGTGGCGAGGCATTGCACCAGCCCTGCAGGGTCGAGCGCCTTGTTGGTCAAACCCGCGCGCAGCACGTTGTCAGACGACGCCATCACCTCGAGGCACAGTCCGCGCAGATGCGAGTGGATGATCCCGGTGTCCAGGAAGGCGGCTTCGCCCGGCTGCAAGGTCAGGCGATTGAGCATCATCGAGATGATCACCCCGACGTCCTCGGGGAAGTGCTCGGCGATCTCAAGCGCTGTCAGGTAGGCGCGCTTGATGTCGATGCCCTGTTCGGTCGCCACCTGGCAGGCAGCGAGCACTTCGGCGATTTCGTCAGCGGTGGGTGGTTCTTCGAGCAGCTGCTCGACCAGGCCGACGATGCCGGCGAAGCCCGGAGCAGCACCCAGCTGTTTGGCCAGCGTCGGATCAGGGGCGTGTCGAGGCCGCTCATGACGCGCAGGATCTCCGCCGTCGGACGGAAGCCGACCAGGGTGTCGAAGGTCGTCAGCGCGTACGCCATCTCGGGCTTGTGGTGCGGGTCCTTGTAGGTCCGCTGCGGGGAGTCGAGCGGTGTACCGGCTGACTCCTCCGCCTCGAATCCTGCGAGCGCCATCGCCCGGTTGGGGTGCACCTGCAGCGACAGTGGCCGGTCTGCGGCGAGGAGCTTGACCAGGAACGGCAGGTCGCCCGCCATCTCGGCCAGCGAGGCGCCACTGTCGACGTCGACGGGGCGAGCGAATGCGTGCCGATCCAGACCTCGGCGACCGGTACGTCGGAAGGCTCCTGCCCGAGGAACTGTGGGATGTCCGCCTTCGATCCCCAGTCGTACCCGCGGGACGTGTTGATGAGGCGCAGCATCACGCCAGTCTAGAGAGGGCGACGACTACTTGTGGCGCGGCTTGCGAGACTTCTCGGCCAGCTTCTTCTCGTACGGGTTCTTGGCGTCCTGCGCCTTGCCCGCTGGCTTTTCACCAGACTTCTTCACGTACGAGCTCTTGGTGCTCTTGGCAGGCTGCTTGGACCTCGTTGAAGGCTTCTCGTACGGGCGCTTGCTGCCGTGCGACTCGCTGGTGCGAGCGCGCGGCGGTGCGCCATTGTCGAGCTGGAGCTCGATGAGCTTGCCGGAGATGCGGGTGTTGGCCAGGGCCTCGAACACCGCATCAGGCAGATCGGCCGGGAGCTCGACGAGCGAGTGATCCGTGAGGAGGGTGATCTTGCCGAAGTCCGACCTCTTGAGGCTGCCCTCGTTGGCGAGTGCGCCGACGATCGCCGACGGACCGATCTTGTGGCGCTTGCCGACGGACACGCGATAGACCGCGGAACCCTCAGCCGGCAGCCGGTCGCTGCGATCGAAGCCGGCTGGCTTGCGGCGCCGTTCGCCATCGTCATGTCGATTGGTGCGCTCGCGAGGTGCCGCCTTGGGCGGATCAGGCCGCAGGAAGAAGTCCTTGTCCGACTGGCTCATGACCGCAAGGGCTGCTGCGGCATCGGTCATCGAGACGTCGTTCTCGGCGACGTACTGCTCGACGAGCGTGCGGTAGGCGTGGAACTGCGGAGAGCCCATGCTGGACGTGATCGCCTGGGCGAACCGGCCTGTACGGCTCTCGTTGACCTCTTCGGCCGACGGCACCGACATCTCCTCGACCGGTCGGCCCGACACCTTCTCGATCGCCGACAGCATCCGGCGCTCCCGCGGGGTGACGAACAGGATCGCCTCACCGGTACGCCCCGCACGCCCCGTGCGTCCGATGCGGTGGACGTAGGCCTCGGTGTCGTGCGGGATGTCGTAGTTGATGACGTGCGTGATCCGCTCGACGTCGAGTCCACGTGCGGCGACGTCGGTGGCGACGATGATGTCGATCGCGCCGGACTTGAGCTGTGACACGGTGCGCTCGCGCTGCGCCTGCACGAGGTCGCCGTTGAGTGCCGCTGCGGAGTAGCCCCGGCCGCGGAGCTTGTCGGCGATCTCCTCGGTGGCGGACTTGGTGCGGACGAACACGAGCATGCCGTCACCGGTCTCGACCTCGAGCAGGCGGGTCATGGCGTCGAACTTGTGGTGGTGCGAGACCTGGATCCACCGCTGGCGCACCGTGGTCGTCGACGTCGTCGCCTTGGGCGTCGCGATGTCGACGGGGTCGTGGAGGTACTTCTTGGCCAGCGACCGGATCTGCTTGGGCATCGTCGCCGAGAACAACGCGACCTGCTTGTACTCAGGGGTGTCGGCGAGGATGCGCTCCACGTCTTCGGCGAAGCCCATGTTGAGCATCTCGTCGGCCTCGTCGAGCACGAGGTACTCGAGCGACGTCAGGTCGAGGCTGCCGCGCTCGAGGTGGTCGATGACGCGCCCCGGGGTGCCGACGACGATGTGGGCGCCCTTCTGGAGACCCTGGAGCTGGAATCCGTAGCCCTGGCCGCCATAGACGGGGAGCACCCGGATGCCCGGGAGGTTGGTTGCGTATGCGGCGATCGCCTCGCACACCTGCAGGGCGAGCTCACGGGTCGGCGCCAGCACGATCGCCTGGGTCTTGCGGTTGGTCGGATCGATCCGCTGCAGGATCGGCAGGGCGAACGCGGCAGTCTTGCCGGTGCCGGTCTGGGCGAGGCCGACGACGTCCTTGCCCTCGAGCAACGACGGGATGGCCCGTTCCTGGATCGGTGTCGGCGTCTCGTAGCCCAACGAGGACAACACGCGTACGAGTGGCTCGATCAGGCCGAGATCGGCGAATGTCGAGGATTCGCGAAGCTCAGCAGTCATGCCCCTAGGCTATCGGTGCACCCGGGAATCCCACGAATCCCGACTAGTAGGCACCGGTGGACCGAATCACCGCCCGTAGAGTCTTCCACAGGATCAGCAGGTCGCCGATGATCGACCAGTTCTCGACGTAGTAGAGGTCGAGGCGCATCGTCTCGTCCCAGTTGAGATCCGATCGGCCGGAGATCTGCCATGGACCTGTGATGCCGGGGCGAACCAAAAGTCGTCGGCGGGCGTCGGCGGCGTACACGGAGACCTCCGACACCAGTGGTGGCCGAGGTCCCACCAGGCTCATGTCGCCCTTGAGGACGTTGATCAGCTGGGGCAGCTCGTCGAGGGAGTAACGGCGCAGAACCTTGCCGATCGACGTGACTCGCGGGTCATCGCGCATCTTGAACATCATGACGTTCCCGCTGTCAGGTGTGAGCTGGTCAAGCATCTGGTCGGCGCCGTCGACCATGGTCCGGAACTTGATCATGCCGAACGTCTCGCCGTCACGCCCGACGCGTTCTTGGATGAAAAAGACGCGGCCGCGGCTGGTCAGCTTGATGGCTATCGCTACGAAGACGAATATCGGCGAGCCGACCAGCAGCAGGGCCAGGGACCCGCATCGGTCGAGTGTGCCCTTTGCCCAGCGAGAGGCACCGCGGTACGCGGGCTTCTCCACGTGCAGCAACGGGAGACCAGCGACTGGGCGGATGTGGACCCGGGGCCCGGCGATATTGGCCAAGGACGGGGCGATGATGATCTCCACGTTGTGGCCTTCGAGATCCCATCCCAGACGCCGAACCATGTCGGGGTGCGTGGCGTCGGAGGAGGTGACGATCACTGCGTCTGCGTCGACAGACATCGCCGCTGCTTTCAGGGCATCCACGGTGCCAACGGCGGGAAGTCCAGCCACGCTCGTGGTCGAATCGGCACCGGTGAGACACGCGCCCACAAGCTGGTAGCCGTACGCCTCGTTCCGGGAGAAGACCGCCGCAAGGTGTTCGACCGACTCCCGGTTGCCCACCACGATCGCGCGATGGGTCATCTTGCCGGCTTGGCGTTGGATGAGCAGCCACTGGCGCCACGACCAACGACTGATCGCCAGCATCACCAAACCGAAGGGGAGAGCGACGATGACGTACGCGCGAGGGGGTGTGTACCTAGCGAGATAGCCCACGAATGCGAACACAGCGAAGATGACAAGAGTTGAGTTCAGGACCCGCTTGTATTCGTCGGGCCCAGCCCCGAGCACCCGAGGGTCGCGCGTGCCAGCGAACGTGAGGACCAAGTGCCACAGCGTGAGGGTGACGGCTGACGCGAGCAGCCATTTCACCGAATCCGGCGGGCCTGGATTCTCCCAATCTGACTGAGACGCCCACACCAGATGTGCCACGACGAACACCCACAGCAGGACGACGAAGTCTGACAGCACCAAGATGCGGCCATATCGGCGCTGCCACTCGACACCGGTCTCGCGTGATGTGGAACCCACCGATACGTCCTTCTCCAGCCGGTCCGGAGTGGTCGTACCCACTCTCGGTCTCACGCCCGAGATGGTTGCCCGACGACTCGTCGCTCATCCCACTAGGCTATCGGTGCAAGCGGGAATGCCACGAATCCCGAAAGTGCTCCGACGGTCGTCCCCAGCGGGCGAAACCTCCGTCAGTGGCGCGAAACACAGCCCCATCGACTCGACTTGCGCGATCTCTGCCTGACGACACGCGATTTCAGGGGCGCTTGTGTGGCATGCTCGTGCCGAATCGGAGACGTCGAAGAACGAAGGAGTTGCAGGTGTCGCCACGCCAGCTCGCGCGACGGTGGCCCTCCATCGTCGCGCTCACCCTTGTCGGGATCGCCGTCGCCGCAGGCCTGCTGACCACCGCGTCGCAGCGCTACTCGGCACATGCTGATGTCCTCATCGATACGCCACCCGCTGAGAGCACCCACGCCGTTGCCCCCCGCACGGTTGCGTCCTATGCACACGTTCTCGGCGGTCGTACGATCGCCGCTCGCGTCGTCAAGAGCCTCGGCCTCAGCAGCAGCGTCTCCGCGACCGACCGGCGCATCGACGCCAAGGTGTTGGCCGGCACCTCGGTGCTGCGGGTGACGGCCGAGAGCGGCAACTCGCAGACCGCCGCCCGCCTCGCCCAGGAGTCGGCAGAGCAGTTCGTGAGCTGGCTCGAGGACGAGCAGGCCGACAACATCGTCAAGGGCGACAAGGACCAACCCGACACCGACAACGCTTTGACGGCACGCGTCGTCGAAGAAGCCGCCACACCGTCCTCCGCGTCCTATCCGTCACGCACGCTGTGGTTGGCGATCGGCGCGGTCCTGGGTCTGCTCGTGGGTCTCCTGTTCGCCGCCTTGCGTCAGCTTGCCGACCGCAGCGTACGTACACCGGACGAGCTCGAGAAGCTCGCTGGCGCACCTGTGCTCGGCGCCATGGCCTACGACAGGGCTGCGGCGAACACTCCCCTCATCACGTCGCTCGGCACACACCACCCGCGCTTCGAGGCGGTGCGCATCCTGCGCACCAACCTGCAGTTCCTCGACGTCGACCGCGACCACAAGGTCATCACGATCACCAGCTCGCTCGCCGGTGAGGGCAAGTCGACCACCGCCTGCAACCTGGCCATCGCACTGGCCCAGACCGGTACGCGGGTCGTGCTCGTCGAGGGTGACCTGCGCCGTCCGCGCGTCAGTGAATACCTCAGCATCGAGAAGTCGGTCGGTCTCACCACGGTGCTGGTGGGCCGGGTCGCACTCGACGCTGCCTTGCAGCAGGGCGGCACCCCTGGACCTCGACGTGCTCACCAGCGGCGCCCTGCCTCCCAACCCGTCCGAGATCCTGCAGACCAAGGCCATGACAGCGCTGGTCGCCGAGCTTCGCCACCGCTACGAGGTCGTCCTCATCGATGCTCCGCCACTGCTGCCCGTCACCGATGCATCGTTGCTCGCGTCGATCTCCGACGGCGCGATCCTCGTGGTCAAGCACGGCTCCACCGGACGCGACCAGGTGCGTACGGCGACCGAGCGATTGCAGGCCGTCGGCGCCCGACTGCTCGGCACGGTGCTGAGCATGAGTCCGCAGCGCGAGCTGAGCCGCTACGGCTACGGCTATGGATATGGCTACGGCCCGGAGTACTTCGCCAAGGCGACCGAGGGCAAGCGCAAGGGCGAACGCCGCAGCGAGGCCGGGCGCTAGACGTGGGCGAGCGCGTTGAGGCGTGAGCCGATCGTATGCACCGCTTCGTCGATTTGGTCTGCCGTCTTGCGGTGAATCTCGGGGCTCCGACGATAGGGGTCGCCGATGTCGATCTCGGTCGGAGCGAGGCTGCGCTGACGCGCTGCCTCAGCGACCAGGTCGGTCGGGTAGGCGCCGTCGACCTCTTCGCACAGATGCTGCGAACTCCAGCAGCGTGAACGTGCGCCTGAGTGCGCGCGGGTTGAGTGCCAGGACATCTGAACGGTGCGCCTTGGTCGCCGTCAGGATCAGATCGGCGGAGTCGACGAGGTAGGAGTCGATCGCGTGCGACAGGAACTTGCCGGGGCTGTGGCCGAACCGCATGAGCTCCATCGCGGCCATGGTGTCCATCGGTTGACGGTCCCAGCCTTGTACGCCGGCGCTCGCGACCTCGAACAGCTTGGGGTCGACCTCGGCGCGCAGCAGCACCTCCATCATGGGGGATCGGCAGATGTTGGCGGTGCAGATTGCGAGGATCGCGAAACGCCGGTGCCCCGTCACCGCAGCACCGGGCGCACGTGCAGCCCGGCCTCCGGGTCGACGATGAGCTCCTGGCTGGCGGCGACCCCGTCGACGAGCAGGTCGGCGCCGGGATCGACGTTGCGCTTGACGAGAGCCAGCGCGATGGGGCCGAGCTCGTGGTGGCGCGCGGCCGAGCCGAACGAGCCAACCCGTACGCCGTCCAGCGTCACGTCGGATCCGCGTGCGGGCAGGTGGTTGACCGAACCGTCCAGATGCAACCTGACCAGGCGCCGGGGCGGTCGGCCAAGGGTGTGGACGCGGGCCACGGTCTCCTGGCCGCGGTAGCAACCCTTGTCGAGGTGCACCGCGATGTCGAGCAGCCCGGCCTCGTTGGGGATCGTGCGCTCGTCGGTGTCGATGCCGATGCGGGGCAGGCCCGCCTCGATGCGCAGCGCCTCCCAGGCCCACAGGCCGACCGGCTCACCGAGCTCGTCCGGGAGCGAGGCGAGATCGGCCCGGGGCACAATCTTCCAGGGAAGTCCTGGAAGGGGGTGAGACGACTCCGGTGGCGACCCTCGGCCTCCGCTCGCCAAGGGAAGTCCGATGACCGCCCACTTCGTGCTTGCCAGGGAAACTTCGCAACGCATCATGAACCGCATCCGGTCGAGGAACGCGACCAGCGGCGCACCAGCGCCGGGCTCGGTGTGCGCCCAGAACGTCTCGCCGTCGTCGACGCCGGAGAAGCCGTGCTCGATGCGCCCTTGGGGCGAGAGCAGGAGGACCTCCGTCGGTACGCCCGGCGGCAGCCCTTCGAGGAACTGCGTCGTCAACGAGTGGAGCCAGGTCAGCCGATCGGGACCCGAGACCGTGACGACATCGCGGTGCGAGAGGTCGACGAACGTACCGCCCTCGACCAGTCGGCGTTGCTCGCCGACGATCGAGCCGTAGTGCGCCGCGACCAGGTGGTCCGGAGCATCGCCTCCGACGGCGCCGTGGCGCGCGAGGAGCGGGCTGCTGTCAGTCACGTCGGAGCCTTCCCCAGAGGTGGGATTGCATCTCTTGACCTGCGGCGGCCATGTCGTACGCGTACATCAGGTCACCTTCGACGAGTCCGTACATGCGCTGACCGGCGGTGTAGTCCTTGGCGCTGGAGGTGCGGGCGACGACGTCTGTCGCCAGCGTGAGTCGCGGGCCGTCGACCTTGCCGTACCAGACCTCGGCGTAGCCGGTTGCGTGCGCCAGGACGAGCTCCACCTGGCCGTCGCCCACCGGCCGAAGGAAGCCTGTTTCCAGCGCGCCCGGACGTACGCGCTCGCCGGTGTCGTCGGTGATCCAGGCCCGGCTGAAGTAGTGCAGAAAAGGCCTGGTGTCGTGGGCAAAGACGATATCGTGCTCGAACGTGAACGGCTCGATCGTGGGGTAATCACCCTGCCCGTTGCCGTGCCACGGCCCGAGCAGCCATGCCAGAGGCATGAGGTCGGGGTGGAGGTCAGACGGGATCTCGAACGGCATGACCCGATTCTATCGGCCAGGCGTCTGGGCCCGTTTGGTCGGAGTTGCCAAGACCCGGCAGAATGGTCGGGATACCCCCTCGAACGGAGCACGATGGCAGCGAGCAGGCGAGAGCGCCGCTACCGCAGTGGCGGCAAGCGCCGCGCCGGTGGTGAACCGTTCCACAGGCGACACCGAAAGCTGCTGATCGCCCTTTTCACGTTCTTGATCGTGATCCCGGTCGTCGGCGGCGCGTCGTACGCCTACATGCTCAACTCCAAGCTCAACAACGTGGAGAAGGTCCCCAAGGTCAAGGACACCGACCGCCCGGACCCGGACAAGGGCAGGGCACTCAACGTGCTGCTCCTGGGCTCCGACAAGGGCAAGAAGATCAAGGGGCAGCCGGTCGGCACGTCGATCAGCGAGGACGCGAAGGCCGACGAGTGGCCGAGCGGCAAGTACCGCAGCGACACGCTCATGATCGTCCACATCTCGGCAGACCGGAAGCACGTCTACCTGACGTCCATCCCGCGTGACACGTTCACGATGATCTATGACGAAGAGGGGCGCCCTCAGCACAACGAGAAGATCAACGCGGCGTTCTCGGAGTACGGTCCGCTCGGTGCGATCTCGACCGTGGAGCACCTCACCAACCTGCGCATGGAACACCTTGCGATCATCGACTGGGCCGGCTTCAGGGCCCTGTCGAGCGCCGTCGGCGGCGTGCCTGTGACCATCCCGCGGGCGTTCTACGATCCCAAGCAGAAGATTCGGTGGGAGGCTGGGCCTCAGCTGCTCGAGGGCAAGCAGGCGCTTGCCTACGTACGCACGCGCTATGGCCTCCTCCGCGGCGACTTCGACCGCATCGCCAGGCAGCAGAACTTCCTGCGCTCGCTGATGAAGAAGATCCTCGACAAGGGCACCATGCGCAACCCGGTCAAGCTCATCAACACCGTGAGTGCACTGACCGAGAACCTCACGGTCGACGCCGGCTGGTCGTCCGGTGACATGCGCGGGCTGGCCCTGTCGCTGCGCGGGACCAAGGCTGAGGACGTGAACTTCCTGACGGCCCCCATCGCCGGCACCGAGACCATTCCGGTCTACGGCAGCATCGTCCGCCTCGACGAGCTCAAGGCGATGTCGCTGTGGGACTCGCTCAAGAAGGACTCGATGACCAGATATCTGGCCGAGCATCCTGACGACGTCCTCCCGCCACCCGACGAGATCAGGTAGGCACGGTCGGCTGACTCAGGCGGTCAGCTGCACGCGGAGGGTGTCACCACGTCATTGGGTGTGCTCTTGATCCCTGGCGTGGTGGAGAAGACCACGTCACCCGTCTGCCCACGCCCGGAGATCATCGAGGTCGTCACGGTGTAGGTCTGCCCCGGCTCGAGGCGCAGGACGACACGGGTGACATTGCGTCCCAGGTGCTTGTCGCCGTAAACCGTCTGCGCCTGGTTGTTGACCTTGACGTCGGTGAATCCGCCGCCGAACGGGGAGTAGAAGCGAAGCACGACGTTGATCGTTCCCTTGGGCGTGGCTTCACCGCTTCCGGTGACGGACTCAGGGAGGTCCTCGGCATTGTCCGGCGCATTTGAGGTGACCTGTGTCGTGGTCGTCAGCTCCTGGACATCACCGTGGAGGCAGCGGCCGCTGGTGACCCTGCTCGAGTAGTCGAGGTAGTACTCCATCTTGGTCGCCGCCGCGTCGTTGAAGTACAGGCCGACGTGCGGCGTCTTCCCGTCGTCGCCGGTGAGGGCGCCCGACAGGGCCGAGTCTTCGATCTGGCGTTGCTCGTCCTTGTCGGCGGACCAGACCATCAGACGGTTCTCACTGGCGGCGCGTACCAGTCCCGAGATCACCATCCGCGAGTCGCCCTTGCCTGATCTCACGACGTTGAAGATCTTGCGAGCAGCTGTTTCGAACGTCGCGTCCTGTCGAGCTGCGTCCGGGAAGAATCGGTAGACCGCGTTGAGGAGCACCTCGACCGCGTTGTCGGGACGCAGGACGACACCGTCGGCGATCTTGACCGGACCTGTTCCTTGGAGAATGAAGCTCATCGCCACAGGGTCGACCGAGATCACCCCGTCGACATCCTCGTTGAGCCCCTTCTTGACCATGGCGCGGGTTATCTGGCCGGTGCGCGGGAAGTCAGGAGTGAAGTTCGCGTTGCGCACGTCGGTGACCATCGTCGACGGCAGAACACTCTTCTCCTCCTTGGTCATCGGGACGACTGGAGACGGGAAGCGCGGAAGATCTTGGATCGATCCCTGGAATCCCATCTTGAGCTTGCCCTTGTCGGCGCTGAGGATCGCGTACGAGCCGGAGATGCCGCCCGTCGAGCGGATCTCGGCGTTGCTCTGGACCAGCATGAGGTACTTGCGCTTGCCCTCCTTGCCGAGCATCTCGGGAAGAAGTCGTGCGCCGAGGTCCGCCGATCGTGAAGCTGCGCGCGCATCCTCGACCTTGGCCTGGATCGAGGAGACCGGGACGCGGAGCGGGACCAGCAGCGAAGCGGCGTTGATGTCGCGGATCGTCGCGTCGGCCTTGGCGATGGCGGCCGAAGCGGTGGAGACCGAGGGACCGATCTCTTCGATGGCCGCGATGTCCATCTTGCCGTCACGCGGGCTGAAGGTGTTGAGGTTGATCTTTGCGGAAAGATTGACGACGGGCGGCAGCGCCTCTCGTGCGATGGTGTCGATCGCCACCGAGACGTCTTGCACCGCCGACAGGTTCTTGCCCACGAGCGGAACCTTGGCCCCATACGTCCCAGAGGAATCCGTCGGTCGCATTCTTGGCACGGGCAGCCGACTCGCGCAGCTCGTTCATGCTCGTCTTGGCAGCGACATCATCGCCTGCCACGATCTGGTTCTGAAGCACCTGCGCCTGGTTGGCGGCCAGCCTCAACGCTGAGCTGGCGCGCGCTGCCTGCCATCCGAACACGAGCACCACGGCGATCAGAAGACCGGCGATCGTCCAGCCGACGTGTGAACGCCTGATCTTGCGGTACCAAGGCCGATGTCTGCGTGATCGATGGGCCGACTGACTCATTGCACTCCGAACGGGTGGTCGCAGGTGTCTACATACAAAGTCGTGCACGCCCCGAAATTCGGGACGTGCACGACTTTACGTACCAGTCTTAGTGGCTCGACTGACGACGGCGAGCCAAGTAGGTGACTCCTCCGCCGACGAGAACCAGTCCGCCGGCCATGCAGGAACAGCGAGAGGTTGGAGCCGCCGGTGTCAGGCAGCGCTCCGTTGTCGTCGCCGTCGCTGCCCTTCGGGCGAAGCGTGATGGTCGCGGATGCGCTGGCGGTCTGGTCGATCGCCTGGACAGTCTTGGCGCCGCTCGACGTGGAGAAGAACGCGGGACCGGTCGACCCGTCGCTGGTGGAAGCAACCTGACCGTCGTCGTACACGCACTTGGCGGTGATCGGCGAGCGGAACACGGAGGTGACGACCTTGGTCTTGTAGCTGCCGGAGATCGACGTGCCGCTGCCGGTCTGGGTCGGAGGGACGCCGGGCGCGTGGCCATCGGCGTAGGTGATCGTCCAGTCGCAGTCGACGGAGCCGGACGTCGCCTTGTAGGAGAACGTGGTGCCGCCGATGATGTCTGCGTCGTCGACCGTGATCGTGATGGCCGGGTCTGGGTAGCCCGCGTGGGCCGTGCCGGAAGAGAGCATCGTGAACACTCCCGCAATCGCCGCGGCGGCAATCAGCCTGAACTTCGTCATCCGTACTCCAAAAAGGTCCGAGTTTGTTGAGTCAGCGCGGCTGACTGCCGCCCGAACTCCCTGCACAATCACGCTACATATTGGCCAACGAACCACCGAGGCCGTTCGTTATGGGAAAACTCTAGCCTAGAAAGCCGCTTCTGCTGAAACAAAGGGTGCTGACGGCGACAGCAAATCGCCACACCTCGGTGCCCCCGTTCCGGCCTCTGCGTTGAAGGGCGTCGACGCGGTTGTGCGTCTCGCAGCCATTCCGAGCATCCCCGCTCGATCGCGAACCCCGTCGCAACCCACCATGCCGACGCCACGGGCACATTGATGTTGCTCGAAGGATGTCGTGCGGCCGGCGTGAATCAAGTGATCTGTTCGTCCTCGGGCTCGGTGTACGGGCTGAACCCGAACTGCCCAAGGACGAGCGTCAGTGGGTGCGCCAATGAGCCCCTGTGCCGTCAGCAAGCTGGCCACCGAGCAGTACCTGCCCGGTACCAACAGTCATTCGGGCTCTCGAAATTCGAAACAGTACCGGCAAATCAGCAACAATCGAGTACCGCGAACCCCGAGCAGGCGATGTGCCTCACTCAAAGGCAGACAACACATCGCTCTGAGGACCCTTCCCAGATATTGAACCTGTTGAACTCGAAGAAGGCCTGCAAGCACGATCAACTGGTTCAATTCCAAGTCTGACGCCACCGCGAAGGCCCCCCACGATCAATTGTGAGGGGCCAGCTGGACGAGCGAACACAGCCTCAGACGGCGACGAGGACCTCGGCGACCGAGCCCTTGGCGGCGGTCACGGCGTTGTCGACCGACACCGACTTGGGGGCGAGCGTGCGGAGCGTCCAGTCACCCGGGCCGGCGAAGAACCGGAACTGGCCCGTCGCCGAGGTCGGGACCTCGGCGGTGAACTCTCCCGTACGGTCGAGCAGACGTACGTACGCGTTGCCGACGGGCTGACCGTCACGCGTCACGACACCTTGGATGACGGCTTCGTTGGCGACGTCGACGCCCTCGAGGCTGGGCCCACCCTTGATCGCGCCGCACATCAGGCAGCGCCCGGCTCGTCGCCGAGGGCGACAGGAACGGCTCGGAGAGCGCCGTACTCGGTCCACGAACCGTCATAGTTCTTCACGTTGTCGTGACCCAGGATCTCCTTGAGCACGAACCACGTGTGCGAGCTGCGCTCACCGATGCGGCAGTAGGCGATGGTGTCCTTGCCGTCGTCGAGGCCGGCCTCGGCGTAGAGCGCCTTGAGCTCCTCGTCGCTGCGGAAGGTGCCGTCGTCGTTGGCGGCCTTGCTCCACGGCACGTTGCCCGCGGTCGGGATGTGACCGCCGATCTGGGCCTGCTCCTGCGGCAGGTGCGCGGGAGCCAGCAGGCGACCCGCGTACTCGTCAGGGCTGCGGACGTCGATGAAGTTCTTGGTGCCGATCGAGTCGACCACCTCGTCGCGGAACGCGCGGATCGAGGTGTCGGGCTCCTTGGCCACGTACGTCGTCGCGGGACGCTCGGTCACGTCGGTGGTGAGCTCGCGGCTGTCGAGCTCCCACTTCTTGCGGCCACCGTCGAGCAGGCGAAGGTTGTCGTGGCCGTAGTACTTGAGGTACCAGTACGCGTACGCGGCGAACCAGTTGTTGTTGCCGCCGTAGAACACGACGGTGTCGTCGTTGCCGATGCCCTTCTCCGACAGGAGCGCCTCGAGGCGGGTCTTGTCGATGAAGTCGTGGCGGACGCCGTCCTGCAGGTCCTTGCGCCAGTCGATCTTGACGGCGCCGGCGATGTGGCCCTTGTCGTAGGCGTCGGCGTCCTCGTCGACCTCGACGAGTACGACGTTGGGGTCAGAGAGGTGCTCCTCGACCCAGTCAGCGCTGACGAGCGCGGATTCGCGGCTCATACGGTTCCTCCGGTTGGTGTGTGGTGCGGTGGGTGATGTGGACGATCAGGCGCTGACCGGGGTGAACCGGCGCAGCACCAGGTAGAGCTCGCATCCCAGGCACAGGCCGATGGATGCGTTGAGCAGGGCCGCGATCAGCGCGAAAGCCGTGGCGAGCAGTCCGACCGTCGACGCACCGGCCAAGAAGGCGACCAGGGCGACAGCGGTGAACGAGAAGCCCACGAGCTGCGCAAAACGCGGAGGGCGGGAGTCCTCGAGCTCGGCAGGAGCGCCGATCCGGGGACGAACGAACTTCTTGAAGAAGACCGAGTACGGCGAACGGTTGAGCCCGGCGAATGCCGCGATGGCGAACACCGCGACCTGGGCCGCAAGCAGGATCTCACGTGCGGGCGACGGCAGTACGAGTACGAGTGCCACCACCACGGAGGTGATGCCGGCGGCGACGCGCAGACCGCGCGGGTCGACCGAGGCCGGTGCGGCCTGATTGTTCCCGGTCCTTCACGGACATGTGTGCTCCTGCGCATTGGGCGTCACGGCCGGAGATCCGGGAGGTGACGGGCTGACGAAATGAGAAGGGTCAGCGCATGCGACACAGCGACGAGCACATGCAGCAGTTGTCCACTGCCCTGCGCCGAGTCAGATGTGTCGTCTGGAAATGTGGACAACAGTAGGGAACGGATCCCCGCAATCCATCGAATGTCCCGAAATGTGGACACCCGTCTCATATCTCGGGATCGTCCCTGAGATGTGGCTCAGGCCACAGCGAAGTCGAGCGCCGCCTGCACCTGCTCGCGGCGCGGGAGGCCCGAGGTCGGCACGTCACCCGACCCTTGGAGTCGAGGACCAGCACGGTCGGTTACGCAGGATGTTGAGCTTGCGGGTGAGCTCAAGCCGTCCTCGGCGTCGATCTCGATCGTCACGACACCCGGAGTCTTGGCGGCGATGTCAGTCAGGAGCACCCGTGGCGCGGCACGGCGCACAGAACGCATCGAGAACTGCACCAACGTGGCCCGCTCACCGAACGCCGAACGAGCTCGTCCGAGCCCGAGGCGCTCCGCGTCGTCCGTGGTGCTGAACCGGCCTTTCTTGATCGAGAACGCCAGGCCAGCGCCGCCGTCAGCACGACGGCGATCACGAGGATGATGATTCCGTTCACATTTCAACGATACGCGGCTGCGCAATACGTACGACGCTGTCTCAGAACCCAGAGGCACCGACCGGCTGACCCGCGATCCAGACGACAGTTGCCGCGAACGCGACCGGCAGCGCGCCGGGCAGGCCCATCTGGCGGCCGGATGGGTGTGGCCTTCGGCCGAGGACTGACCCGAGATCTGCCCGAACACGGCGAACAGCGCAGCCGTCGACCCCAGCGCCACACCGAGCACCCAGGTCATCACCCTGTCGACGTTGGCCACGACCACAGCCCCCGCCACGGCACCGAGCACCATCGCCAGCGAACCGGACACCCACCCGTCGATGGGCAGCAGCCAGACCAGCACGCCGACCGCGACGCCGGCGGCGCCAACGGCAACGACCTCGGCATCACCGAACGACTTGACCGCGCCGATCCAGCCGACCGACAAGGCGGCGAGCACGCCGAGAGCGACTGAGTACGAGGCCGTCGACACGAGCCTGGCGCGACCGTCCGTACGAAGCATCTGCGTCGTCAGGGTGATGAACACGCCTACGACGATCGCCGGCATGATCGCGGCGAGCATCCCGTTGTCGGCGTGTCCGAACACCTTGTCCGAAGGGCCGTCGGCTCCCTCCAGCGTGGCGGGCCACATCGACAAGGCCGTCGCGACAAGACCGGCACCGGCAACGGAGGCGACCATCGGCACATCGACCCGGTCTTCGTCGACGGGCGCGGGGGCCAGCGCGATCAGCAGCTGAACGACCACGACAACGG